>CAWCHX010000014.1:0-190884 GCA_963795445.1 uncultured Acidobacteriaceae bacterium
AGCTTTGATCTCCTGGTCTCGCGCTTTGGCGTGATGTTCTTCGCCGAGCCCGCGGTCTCCTTTGCCAATCTACGCAGGGCGCTGCGGCGGACAGGGCGCGTGGTGTTCGTCTGCTGGCGCGAGCCGAAACAAAATCCCTGGATGATGACGCCGCTGCAGGCGGTCTACCAACACGTCCCCAAGCTACCGCAAGTCGGCCCCGAAGATCCCGGACCGTTCTCGTTTGCTGCGGAAGAGCGGGTGCATCGGATCTGGGCGAAGCTGGATATACCGGTGTCGCGATGAGCCGCACAATCGCGGTGGACGTCGCGATCGGGCGCGGCCTCGACGCAGCCGTCCAGGGCGCGCTTGAAATCGGCCCGGCCAGTCGCGCATTGCAGGATCCGCCGGACGTGCGCGAGGCCGCGCGAAGCTCGATCCGCGAAGCGCTGGCGCCATTTGTGCAGGGCCAGCCGTGATGCTGCCGGGCGATCTGGATCGTGACGGCGCGCGCGTCGTAAGCCGGCATCGAGGCTTTACGCCCGCTCTTCCCAGATCATCGCGAGATGCACGATGGTCTCCACCGCCTTTTCCATGTCCTGCCGGCTCACCCATTCCAGCCGCGAGTGGAAGGCGTGCTCGCCGGCGAAGATGTTGGGGCAGGGCAGCCCCATGAATGACAGCCGCGAGCCGTCGGTGCCGCCGCGGATCGAGGCTCGCACCGGCTTGAGCCCGGCGCGGCGGATCGCTTCGATGGCGTAGTCGACGATCTCGGGGTGGCGGTCGATCACCTGCTTCATGTTGCGGTATTGCTGCTTGACCTCCATCCGGTAGGTCGAGCGCGGGTAGTCCTTCATCACGTCCTTGACGATGCCCTCCAGCAGCGCTTCCTTTTCCTTCAGGCCCTGCGTCAGTGAAATCGCGCACGATGAAGCCGAGCGTCGCTTGCTCCAGCGCGCCGGAGATGCCGATCGGATGCAGAAAGCCCTGCTTGCCCTCGGTGGTCTCCGGCGAGCAGGTGTCCTTCGGCAGCCGATCGACGATGGCGGCGGCGATCTTGATCGCGTGCTCCATCTTGCCCTTGGCAAAGCCGGGATGCGTGCTGACGCCCTCGATGGTGATGGTGGCGCCGTCGGCCGAGAAGGTCTCGTCCTCGATATTGCCCGCGGTTTCGCCGTCCATCGTGTAGGCGAAATCGGCGCCGAGCTTCTTCAGGTCGGCCTTGTCGACGCCGCGGCCGATCTCTTCGTCGGGGGTGAACAGGATCTTGATCGTGCCGTGCTTGATCTGCGGGTTGTATCAGGAACTGCGCCGCATCCATGATCTCGGCGAGGCCCGCCTTGTTGTCGGCGCCGAGCAGCGTGGTGCCGTCGGTCGTGATGATGTCGTTGCCGATCTGGTCTGCCAGCGCCGGATGCTCGGCGGCGCGGATCACCTGGGTCTGGATCGGCCGGCAGCGCGATATCGCCGCCGCGATAATTCCTGACGATCTGCGGCTTGACGTTTTTGCCGGTGCAGTCGGGCGAGGTGTCCATGTGCGAGCAGAAGCAGATCACCGGCACGTTCTTGTCGGTGTTGGCCGGGATCGTCGCGTAGACATAGCCGTGTTCGTCGAGATGGGCGTCGGCAAGGCCGATCTCCTTCAACTCGCCCGCGAGCAGGCGGCCAAGATTCTTTTTGCTTTTCGGTGGAAGGGCAGGTCGGCGAAGCCGGGTCCGACTGGGTGTCGATGACCACATAGCGCAGAAAGCGCTCGGTTACGGTATGCGTGAACGCGGGAGAGGAGGTCACAGTCAAAACCGCGGCTGGAAGGCGATCACGGAAAACTATACAACAGAAAAGCGTCATTCCGGGGGCCGCGTAAACCGCGCCGGAATGGCGCTAGATTCGAAACGAGACGCGCCTCGATCAGATCGCTTCCTTGAACTCCTTGGCGGCGCGGAAGGCGACCTTCTTGCTGGCCTTGATCTGGATCGCCTCGCCGGTGGCGGGGTTGCGGCCCATGCGGGCGGCGCGCTTGCGGACCTGCAGGATGCCGAGACCGACGATGCGGATGCGCTCGCCCTTCTTCAGGTGCTTGGTGATCCGGTGACCATGTCGTTCAGGATGGCCTCGGCCTGCTTCTTGGACAGTTCCTGGTCTTCGGCGATCGCCGCCGCAAGATGCTTCAGCGTGACGGTGGTCGGGGTCGCTGCTTTCTTCGCCATATTTGGCCCTCCTCGTTGTTGAATGGCTTAGGAAACCTCAGACGTATCAGGCCTTAAACGATTCGGGCGGCGGCTGACTACGCTGTTTTGCCTGTAAACAGCCTATTATTTGCATCGGCATCGCAAAAAGCCCCGTCGGACAAGGGGATTCGCAACATCCTTGACTTGGATAGGTCGCGCCTTTAAGCCCTCGTTCCTGCGCGGATTGTCAGTTACTGCATCCGCGGGAGTAGCTCAGTTGGTTAGAGCGCCGCCCTGTCACGGCGGAGGTCGCGGGTTCGAGCCCCGTCTCTCGCGCCATTGAATCAATGGCCTTACGCGTACCAATGTTTAAGGATCATGGTTAGCGCCACTCTTTCGATCGCCGCACAAAAAAAGGCCGCCCGAAGGCGGCCTTTTCGTCTGTGAACGCTGGACCGAGCTTAGCGAACCAGCGATGTATCCGAAGCTCGTCACCACCACCGGCTTGCCGGCTTTGATGACTGGGCGCGGTCTGGCTGTAATCGACGTTGGTGCGGGCCGCGATCCCGAATGCCGCCACCGCGATACCGGCCACAAGCGCCACCACCACGATCTTGAGGTGGGTCGCACGATCGGCCGAGTGAATTGAGTGGTTCATTTGAGCCTCCCGGCGTCTTCAGACGCCTTTCCTTGCATATGGTGTACGCCGCCTGTGTTTCCGGCCTGTTTCGTGGGTTCCCTGAAATGGTTTCGTCGCCCCCGAAGCGGGTTTCACGCGGCTTGCCGGGGCGGGATCTTCAGACCGGCCATCGGGATGGACGCAGCGAGGCGCCCGGGAGAAAAACATCAATGAAATCAATAAAAAAGACCCGCAGCGGACCGGGGTGTGGTGTCGGGCAGGTCCGTCGCGGCTAGCCTTTGGCGAACGACGCGACGAGCGCGTCGACCTCCTTCTGGTCCGGACCCTTGGACCGGGCGTTGACGCGCGGACCCGTGGCGTAGCCGATCCAGAGCACGATCTCGTGCGGCCGCGGCGCGTCATGGATCAGCACCGGCGTCGAATCGAAGGCGTCGAGGTCCCAGCCATCGTCGAGGGGACCGTAGATGCAGATCCACGCTCGTGCCGGGCGGACCGACCTTGGCGTGGCCGGGAATGATGACACGACCGCGTTTGAGCGCTGCGCGCATCGCCATGCCAAGTCTCGGATGGATCATCGCGGCGCCATGCTCGAGGTCGCCGCCGATGCCGACAACGGCGGCCTTGGTGTAGGTGCGCAGCTGTGCCGGGCTTGCGCCGAGCGTCGCGAGTGCGGTCTTGGTGAGGGAAGTGCCGAGCTCCATCGAATAATCGATCAGCGGCTTCAGGTCGGCGCCGGCCGCCTTGCCGGCGAGCGGGTTCTCGAACACTGCGGCGATCGCGACGCGCCGCAGCGGCGGGCTGGCGGGCGCGCCGTACTCGCTGTTGATCTCCTCCACGAGGGTCACGGTCTTGCGGATGGTCATGATGGGCTCCCGCTATGTTTGGTGAGGCTGCTGAGAACCGAATACTCTAAACCGCCCGCTTGATGTCGGCGCGGATGAAGCGCGCGGCCCACACGAACAGCAGTGCGCCGAGCGTGGTGGTGACCGCGGCCGACAGCAGCGAATAGCGCACGGCGTCGGTGCCATAGTCGTCCTTCAGCGCGTCGTTGATCATGCCGACGGCGAGCGGCCCGACGCCCTGGCCGAAGCAGGTCGCGGTCAACAGGATGATGGCGGAGGCCAGCGCCCGCATGCTCGGCCGCGCCACCGTCTGGGCGATGGCGAAGATCGGCCCGAGATGGAAGCCGACCAGGAACGAGGTCAGCGCCAGTGCCGCGACCATGGTCGTGAAATCATGCGTCAGCATGCAGACCGCGAACACCGGGCCGGCGAGGCCCGACATGATCGCCGGCGCCCATAATTTCCAGCGGTCGTCGCGCTTGCTGATGCGCGCCACCACGAGGCCGCCGACCAGCGTGCCGGCCATGCCGGCCAGGCCCTTGAAGGTGCCGGCATAGGTGCCGATCTCGGCGCGGCAGAGATGATGCACGCGCGCGAGGAACGGCGGGATCCAGGCGGCGGTGGCGTAATTGGTGTAGGTCGTGAGGCAAAAGCCGATCAGCACGATGACGAAGCTCGGCTGCGTCGCCAGGAACCGAGGTCGGGCCGATCGGTTCGGGCACGAAGCGTTTCCGCCATCGCGCCGCGCTTGGGCTCGGCGATCGTCAGCCACAGCACGGCGGCCAGCGCGAGGCCGGGCAGGCCGGCGGAGAAGAACGCCATCCGCCAGCCATAGTGCTGGTTGACCCAGCCGCCGATGAAATAGCCGAGGAACACGCCGAGATAGGTGCCGATGGCGTAGATGCCGAGCGCGCGCGGCCGCTCGTTCTTGTCGAAGAGATCGGCGACCAGCGATTGCGAGGCCGGGGTGCCCGCGGATTCGCCGATGCCGACGCCGATCCGCGCCAGCGCCAGCGTCGCCACGCTGGCGGCCATGCCGCACAGGAACGTCATCGCGCTCCAGAACGCAAAGGCGATCGCCACGATGTTGCGGCGGTTGAGGCGGTCGGCGAGGCGGGCGATGGGAATGCCGAGCAGCGAATAGAACAGCACGAAGCCGAAGCCCGCGAGCAGGCCCATGGTGGTGTCGCTGAGCGCAAACTCCTTTTTGATCGGCTCGATCAGGACGTTGAAGATCGTGCGGTCGAGGAAGTTCAGCGCGTAGACGACGGTCAGGATCGCCAGCACGTAGTAGCGGCGCGCCGACGGCGCGGCCGGCGCTCGGCTTGATCGGCGGCCTGCGGCGCCAGATCGACCATGTTTTCCCCCGAAATCCTCTCTTGAACGGCGGGCGTCTATCACGCCTCGCGAATGAAATTCCCGGCCTCGAACTCGACCGGAGCGGCATTCGGATCAAAGGACACGCCGATCGGGTCGCGGCCCGCGGCCAAGCGCCTCGAGCTGGTCGGTCAGCATCCGCCGCACCATCAGGATGCCGCGGTCGCTCTGGCCGAAATGCTCCTCCGAATGCAGCGTCACCGGCCCCTGGCCGACCTGCGCCTCGTAATCGCCCGGGAAGCGCTGGTGCTCCTCCTCGGTCATGTCCCACCAGAACTTGCCGTTGAATTTCGAGCGCATGCGGCCGATGTCGCCGGCGTTTTTCACCCGGCCGGCGACATAGATGCGGAAAGAGGTGTCGTCGATCGGCAAGGTCCAGCCGATCAATTCGACGCGGGCGAATTGCGCGACGCGCGGATTGGGCACGACACGCAACGTCGGGAGGGCGGCTTCGGTCACCCGGTAAAATATCTTGCCGTCGTCCTGGCGGCGGGTCGAGCGCACCGTGACGCCGCGCGGCGACATCTCGAACGTCACCTCCGGCATCGAGGCCATCATGTTGGTGAACTGCGGTCCGCTGAACGAGCCGTGCAGCACCGGCACGTGGTAGGGATCGACCACGTTCTCGAAATGCTGCAGCCAGTTGCAGGGGATGATCGCCGGGCCGCCGCCGCCGATCGAGCTGTCGTCGGCCTCGACGAACTCGCCGTCGTCCATCTTTTCCAGGCATTCGTAGCGCGGCAGCACCGGCTTCTTTCGGCCGGGCCCATATAGGCGAAGATCAGCCCGTAGCGCTCCTCGATCGGGATACCAGGGCTGGCGCACCTTGTCCTTGAACTGGCCGCCGTCGGGCTCGCAGGGCTGCTCGAGGCAATGGCCCTCGGTGTCGAACTTCCAGCCATGATAGCAGCAGCGGATGCCGTCCTCCTCGACCTTGCCGTAGTAGAGGGTGGTGCCGCGGTGGCAGCAGCGGGCGTGCAGCAGGCCGGCGCGGCCGGACGGTCGCGGAACAGGATCAAATCCTCGCCCAGCGCGCGCACTTTTCCTGGGGACATCGGTGGCGTCGCGAGGTGAGCCCGACCGGATGCCAGTAGCGCCGCAACAACTCGCCCATCGGGGTGCCGCGGCCGACCGCAGTGAGCTCGGTCCGGGTGGCGGGCGGCTTCAGGGCATAGGCGGTGCCGAGATCGCGATCCCGCTGGGTGATGTTCATCGCCGTTCCTCCGCTCCTGCAGCCTTAAATCGGCGGTCTTGTTTGTTTTCCGTGGAGACCAAGTTGGCCTTGGGGCGTCGAGAGCGGTCAATGCTTCCGGCATGGAGCTGCTCGTACGCGGCGTTGCACGTTCCCGAACGGCGCGTCGGGGCGCTCCCGTCGCGCGTGTGGACCGCCAAAAACCGTCAAAATAGCTTGTCTTGCGCCCCCTGTTGCGCTGCGCTAAGCCTCAAGAATAATTCCAAAACGACGAATCTGCGGGCCTCCCGAAACCGCGGGAAAAGGCAGCGCCGATGACCGGCATCTCCAGAATTATCTTCCCCTTGTGGTGTTTATCGGGGTAGCCGGCGTGATCGGGCTGGTGCTGCTGATCGCGCCGTTCCTGGTCGCGTTCCAGCAGCCCGATCCGGAAAAGCTGTCGGCCTATGAATGCGGGTTCAACGCCTTCGACGACGCCCGCATGAAGTTCGACGTCCGCTTCTACCTGGTCGCGATCCTCTTCATCATCTTCGACCTCGAAGTGGCGTTCCTGTTCCCGTGGGCGGTGGCGTTCGGCAAGCTCGGCGCGACCGGCTTCTGGTCGATGGTGGTGTTCCTCGCCGTGCTGACCGTCGGCTTTGCCTATGAATGGAAGAAAGGCGCGCTCGAATGGGATTGAGCCCCGCCACCACCACGGTGACCGGCGGTCGCGCCGGCGCGCCAAGGGCATCCTCGATCCCGCGACCGGGCGGCCGGTCGGCTCCAACGATCCGTATTTCCTCGAGGTCAATCACGAGCTCTCCGACAAGGGCTTCTTCGTCGCCGCGACCGACGACCTCATCACCTGGGCGCGCACCGGCTCGCTGATGTGGATGACGTTCGGTCTCGCCTGCTGCGCGGTCGAGATGATGCAGGTGTCGATGCCGCGCTACGACGTCGAGCGCTTCGGCTTTGCGCCGCGCGCCTCGCCGCGCCAGTCCGACGTGATGATCGTCGCGGGCACGCTGACCAACAAGATGGCGCCGGCGCTGCGCAAGGTCTACGACCAGATGCCGGAGCCGCGCTACGTGATCTCGATGGGCTCCTGCGCCAATGGCGGCGGCTACTACCACTATTCCTATTCGGTGGTGCGCGGCTGCGACCGCATCGTGCCGATCGACATCTACGTGCCCGGCTGCCCGCCGACCGCGGAAGCGCTGCTCTACGGCGTGCTGCTGCTGCAGAAGAAGATCCGGCGCACCGGCACGATCGAACGCTGAAGGTTTTAGTCGATGGACGACGGCAGAGCTCGACGCTCTGGGGCAGACGATCGTTAGCGCGCTTCCGGGCGCGGCGACGCGGTACATTCGGTTGCGCCTTCGATCAGCTGACGCGTCGATGGTCGACGGCCGACGAAGATCGTCGAGGTCGTGAAGACTATCCTGCGCGACGATCCGGCGCTGCCGCTTCATCAACTTCACCGACATCACCGCGGTCGACTATCCCGGCCGCGAGAAGCGCTTCGACGTGGTCTATCATTTCCTGTCGCCGACGCTGAACGCGCGCATCCGCCTCAAGCGCCGAGGCCGACGAGACCACGCAGGTGCCGTCGATCATCGACGTGTTTCCCGGCGCCGACTGGTTCGAGCGCGAGGCCTACGACCTCTATGGCGTGATCTTCACCGGCCATCCCGACATGCGCCGGCTCCTGACCGACTACGGCTTCGAGGGCCATCCGCTGCGCAAGGATTTCCCGCTGACCGGCTTCGTCGAGGTGCGCTACGACGACCAGGAAAAGCGCGTGCTCTACGAGCCGGTCCGGCTCAACCAGGAATTCCGCAAGTTCGATTTCCTCTCGCCGTGGGAGGGCGCGGACTATCCGGTCTGCCCGGCGACGAGAAGGCGGGACCGAAGGCCTGACCATGAACGAGCAGCCAAAACCTGCGCAACTTCACCATCAACTTCGGTCCGCAGCATCCGGCGGCGCACGGCGTGCTGCGTCTGGTGCTGGAGCTCGACGGCGAAGTGGTCGAGCGCGTCGATCCGCATATCGGGCTGCTGCATCGCGGCACCGAAAAGCTGATCGAGCACGAAGACCTATCTGCAGGCGATCCCGTATTTCGACCGGCTCGACTATGTCGCGCCGATGAACCAGGAGCACGCGTTCTGCCTCGCGGCCGAAAAGCTGCTCGGCATCGAGGTGCCGCGGCGCGGGCAACTGATCCGCGTGCTCTATTGCGAGATCGGGCGGCTGCTGTCGCATCTGCTCAACGTCACCACGCAGGCGATGGACGTCGGCGCGCTGACCCCGCCGCTGTGGGGCTTCGAAGAGCGCGAAAAGCTGATGGTGTTCTACGAGCGCGCCTCCGGCTCGCGCATGCATGCGGCGTATTTCCGGATCGGCGGCGTGCATCAGGACCTGCCGCCGAAGCTGATCGACGACATCGAGGCCTTCTGCGATCCGTTCCTGAAAGTGGTCGACGATCTCGACCGGCTGCTCACCGGCAACCGCATCTTCAAGCAGCGCAACGTCGACATCGGCGTGGTGACGCTGCAGCAGGCCTGGGAGTGGGGCTTCTCCGGCGTGATGGTGCGCGGCTCCGGCGCGGCCTGGGATTTGCGCAAGGCGCAGCCCTACGAGTGCTACGCCGAGATGGATTTCGACATTCCGATCGGCAAGAACGGCGACTGCTACGACCGCTATCTGCATCCGCATGGAAGAGATGCGCCAGTCGGTGCGCATCATGAAGCAGTGCATCGCCGAAGCTGCGCGCGCCGGACGGGCAGGGGCCGGTGGTCGTGCAGGACAACAAGGTCTCGCCGCCGCGCCGCGGCGAGATGAAGCGCTCGATGGAAGCGCTGATCCATCACTTCAAGCTCTACACCGAAGGCGTTCCACGTGCCGGCCGGCGAGGTCTATGCCGCGGTCGAGGCGCCCAAGGGCGAGTTCGGCGTCTATCTGGTCGCCGACGGCAGCAACAAGCCCTACAAGTGCAAGATCCGCGCGCCGGGCTTTGCGCATCTGCAGGCGATGGACTTCATCTGCCGCGGCCATCTGCTGGCGGACGTCTCCGCCATCCTCGGCTCGCTCGACATCGTGTTCGGGGAGGTCGATCGGTGATGGCGCCGGCGCCGATCCAGTTCGACCGCGCCTCGGGAGCTCTTGAAGGAGCCAACCTGTGGGAGCGGACGGCTGCGCTGGCGCTGGCGACGGGCTCGAAGATCTCCTCGCATTTCTCGCATATGCGGCTACATCGCCTGCGCCAACCTGCTGCGCAAGACGCTGCCGGAGCGCAACATCGCGATCAAGCTCAACTCGGATGCCGTGTTCGAATTTCCCTATGGCGACGGCTACTGGAGCAAGCTGCTCAACCGCTCCTATCACTACGAGGACGAGCTCGAGCTGCTGTTCCGCCATTCCGCCGACGTCGACTACACCCTGATCGATTGCGGCGCCAATTACGGCTACTGGTCGGTGCTGGTCTCGAGCGCGCCGTTCGGCTCGCACAAGGCGATCGCGATCGAGCCGTCGTCGGGCAGAACTTCCCGAAGCTCGCCAACAATGCCGCGATCAACGGCAACCGCTTCGAGACCATGAAATGCGCGATCGGCGCCGACGCGCGGCACCGCGCGGCTGTCCGGCACCAAGCACGAGGCCTTCAGCATCGCCGGCGATCAGGCCGACGGCGAGGAAGTGCCGGTCATCGCGCTCGACAATCTGATCGACGACGGCAAGGTTTCTGCCGAGCGGAAAATACCTGATCAAGCTCGACGTCGAGGGCGTCGAGATCGAGGCGATCAAGGGCGGCACGCGGCTGCTTGCAGGGCGACAGCGTGATCCTGTGCGAGGAGCACGGCAACGACCGCGAGCACACGGTGTCGCGCTACATCCTGGAAAAGACCCCGCTGAAGCTGATCGTCTACGATCCGCGCTCGGGCACGATGGAGACCGTGAGCGATCTGTCGATCCTCGACCGCATCAAGGTTTCCACCCACGTCGGTTACAACGTGTTCGGCACCGCAAGCGCGTTCTGGCAAGACCGGATCAACGCGCTGAACGCGACTGCCGCGCGCCGCATGCAATGAGAGACTGAAGACGATGTCCGTCCGCCGCCTTGCCCCGAAGGAGATGCAGCCCGCGAGCTTTGCGTTCACGGACGAGAATCTCGCCTGGGCCAAGAACGAGATCGCGAAATATCCGCCGGGCCGGCAGGCCTCGGCCGCGATCGCGATCCTGTGGCGCGCGCAGGAGCAGCACGAGGGCTGGGTCGCGGAAGCCGCGATCCGCGCGGTCGCCGATCTCCTCGATATGCCCTACATCCGCATGCTGGAGATCGCGACCTTCTACACGATGTTCCAGCTCGCGCCGGTCGGCAAGAAGGCGCATGTCCAGGTCTGCGGCACCACGCCGTGCCGGCTGCGCGGCGCCGAGGACATCATCGAGGTCTGCCAGCGCCGCATCCACCACGATCCCTTCCACCTCTCCAAGGACGGCAATTTCAGCTGGGAAGAGGTCGAGTGCCTCGGCGCCTGCGTGAACGCGCCGATGGTCCTGATCTGGAAGGACACCTACGAGGACCTGACCAAGGACAACTTCGGCAAGGTGCTGGACGGCTTTGCCTCAGGCAAACCGCCGAAGCCCGGTCCGCAGAACGGCCGCCAGTTCTCCGCGCCCATCACCGGGCCGACCACGCTGAAGTCAGTGAAGTCAGCCTAGACATGCTCGAGGACAAGGACCGCATCTTCAAGAACCTCTACGGCCTCCACGATTGGGGCCTCGAGGGCGCGCGCAAGCGCGGCGCCTGGGACGGCACCAAGGCGATCATCGACAAGGGCCGCGACTGGATCATCAACGAGATGAAGGCGTCGGGCCTGCGCGGCCGCGGCGGCGCGGGCTTCCCGACCGGCATGAAATGGTCGTTCATGCCCAAGGAATCCAAGGACGGCCGTCCGAGCTATCTCGTCGTCAATGCCGACGAGTCCGAGCCCGGCACCTGCAAGGACCGCGAGATCATGCGGCACGATCCGCATCTTCTGGTCGAGGGCTGCCTGCTCGCGAGCTTCGCGATGGGCGCGCATGCCTGCTACATCTATGTGCGCGGCGAGTTCATCCGCGAGCGCGAGCATCTGCAGGCCGCGATCGATCAGGCCTATGAGGCCAAGCTGATCGGCAAGGACAACGTCAACGGCTGGCCGTTCGATCTCTACGTCGCCCACGGCGCCGGCGCCTATATCTGCGGCGAGGAGACCGCGCTGCTCGAAAGCCTCGAGGGCAAGAAGGGCCAGCCGCGGCTGAAGCCGCCATTCCCGGCCAATGTCGGCCTGTACGGCTGCCCGACCACCGTCAACAATGTCGAATCGATCGCGGTCGCGCCCGACATCCTGCGGCGCGGCGCGGCCTGGTTCGCCGGCGATCGGCCGGCCCAACAATGTCGGCACCAAGCTGTTCTGCATCTCCGGCCATGTCGAGCGGCCCTGCAACGTCGAAGAGGCCATGGGGATTCCGTTCCGCGAGCTGATCGAGAAGCATTGCGGCGGCATCCGCGGCGGCTGGGACAATCTGAAGGCGGTCATTCCCGGCGGCTCGTCGGTGCGCATGGTGCCGGCCGAGCAGATCATCGACACGCCGATGGATTTCGACAGCCTCGGCAAGCTGCGCTCGGGCCTCGGCACCGCGGCCGTGATCGTGATGGACAAGTCGACCGACCTGATCCGCGCGATCGCGCGCATCTCCTATTTCTACAAGCACGAGAGCTGCGGCCAGTGCACGCCGTGCCGCGAAGGAACGGGCTGGATGTGGCGGGTGCTGACCCGCATGGCCGAGGGCCGCGCGCACAAGCGCGAGATCGACATGCTGCTGGAAGTCACCAAGCAGGTCGAAGGCCACACCATCTGCGCGTTCGGCGACGCGGCGGCCTGGCCGATCCAGGGCCTGATCGCGCATTTCCGTCACGAGATCGAAGCGCGGATCGACGAATATTCGCACAAGGCCGATCTCGACGATCAAGGCGTCCGCGATCCCGCTCACATGGTCGCGGCGGAGTAACGGCAATGACCAAGATCATCGTCGATGGCAAAGAGATCGATGTGCCGGCCGAGTACACGCTGCTGCAGGCGTGCGAGGCGGCGGGCGCCGAGATTCCGCGCTTCTGCTACCACGAGCGGCTGTCGATCGCCGGCAATTGCCGGATGTGCCTGGTCGAGGTGAAGGGCGGCCCGAAGCCGGTCGCAAGCTGCGCCTGGGGCGTGCGCGATTGCCGTCCGGGTCCGAAGGGCGAGCCGCCGGAAATCTCGACGCGTTCGCCGATGGTGAAGAAGGCGCGCGAAGGCGTGATGGAATTCCTGCTGATCAACCATCCGCTGGACTGCCCGATCTGCGATCAGGGCGGCGAGTGCGACCTGCAGGACCAGGCGATGGGCTATGGCGTCGACACCAGCCGCTTTGCCGAGAACAAGCGCGCGGTCGAGGACAAATATCTGGGCGCGCTGGTCAAGACCTCGATGAACCGCTGCATCCAGTGCACGCGCTGCGTCCGCTTCTCCGCCGAAGTCTGCGGCGCGCCGGAAATGGGCGCGACCGGCCGCGGCGAGGACATGGAGATCACGACCTATCTGGAGCATGCGCTGACCTCGGAGCTGCAGGGCAACCTCGTCGACATCTGCCCGGTCGGCGCGCTGACCTCGAAGCCTTATGCCTTCGCCGCGCGGCCGTGGGAGCTCGGCAAGACCCAGTCGGTCGACGTGATGGACGGCGTCGGCTCGGCGATCCGCGTCGACACCCGCGGCCGCGAGGTGATGCGGATCCTGCCGCGCATCAACGAGGCCGTGAACGAGGAGTGGATTTCCGACAAGACGCGCCACGTCGTCGACGGCCTGCGCACGCAGCGGCTCGACCGGCCTTATATTCGCGAGAACGGCAAGCTTGCGCGCGGCGTCGTGGAGCGAAGCGTTCGGCGTGATCGCGGCGAAGATCGGGCCGCATCGACGGCAAGCGCATCGGCGCCATTGCCGGCGACCTCTCGGGCGTCGAAGAGATGTTCGCGCTGAAGGAGCTGCTCGCCAAATGCGGCTCGAGCAATCTGGCGGTGCAGGGCGGCGACGCCTTCGACAGGCGCCGGCCGCGCCTCCTACATCTTCAATCCGACCATTGCCGGCATCGACCAGGCCGATGCGCTGCTGATCATCGGCGCCAATCCGCGCAAGGAAGCCGCCGTTCTCAACGCGCGCATCCGCAAGCGCTGGCGCACCGGCCAGCTCAAGATCGGCGTGATCGGCGCCAAGGCCGATCTCACCTATCACTACGATTATCTCGGCGCCGGCACCGATACGCTCGGCGAACTCGCCGGCGGCAAGGGCTCATTCCTCGACGTGCTCAAGAATGCCAGCCATCCGATCGTGCTGGTCGGCGCGGGCGCGGCTGCGCGCGCCACGACGGTGCGGCCGTGCTGTCGCTCGCCGCGAAGCTCGCGGCCGATATCGGCGCCATCAAGGACGGCTGGAACGGCTTTGCCGTGCTGCACGACACGGCCTCGCGCGTCGGCGCGCTCGATATCGGCTTTGCCTCGCGGGCTGAAGGCCGCGCAGATGACGACGTTCGGCACGCTCGACGTGCTGTTCCTGCTCGGCGCCGACGAGATGAAGGTGCCTGACGGCACCTTCGTGGTTTACATCGGCACGCATGGCGATGCCGGCGCGCACCGCGCCGACGTGATCCTGCCGGGCGCGGCCTATACCGAGAAGTCGGCGATCTACGTCAACACCGAGGGCAGGGTGCAGATCGCGGGCCGCGCGTCGTTCCCGCCGGGCGAAGCGCGCGAGGACTGGGCGATCATCCGCGCGCTGTCGGAGGCGTTGGGCAAGAAGCTGCCCTGGGATTCGCAGGCGGCGCTGCGCCAGGCGATCTTCAAGACCGTGCCGCATTTGATGCGCGTCGACCAGATCGAGGCCGGCAAGGCCGACGATATCAAGACGCTGGCCGGCAAGGGCGGCAGTGTCGAGAAGGCGCCGTTCAAGGCGGCGGTGGACGATTTCTATCTGACCAATCCGATCGCACGCGCGTCCGCCGTGATGGCCGAATGTTCGCGCCTTGCGTCCGGGCCAAATGCTGACGGCAGCGGAATGAGCGTGACCTGATGGAATTCTTCGCAAGCGCATTCTGGACCGGCTTCCTCTGGCCGCTGATCATCATGATCGCGGAAAGCGTGCTGCTGCTGGTCGTGCTCTTGATCGCGATCGCCTACATCCTGCTCGCCGACCGCAAGATCTGGGCGGCGGTGCAGATCAGGCGCGGTCCCAACGTGGTCGGGCCGTGGGGCCTGTTCCAGTCCTTCGCCGACCTCCTGAAGTTCGTGCTGAAGGAGCCGATCATTCCCGCCGGCGCCAACAAGGGCGTGTTTCTGCTTGCTCCCCTGGTGTCGTGCGTGCTGGCGCTGGCGGCCTGGGCCGTGATCCCGATGAATCTCGGCTGGGTGATCTCCGACATCAATGTCGGCGTGCTTTACATCTTTGCGATCTCGTCGCTGTCGATCTACGGCATCATCATGGCCGGCTGGTCGTCGAACTCGAAATATCCGTTCCTGGCGGCGCTGCGTTCGGCGGCGCAGATGGTGAGCTACGAAGTCTCGATCGGCTTCGTCATCATCACGGTGCTGCTCTGCGCTGGCACGCTGAACCTGTCGGGCGTGGTGGAGGCCCAAAAGCTGCATGGTTTTGCCAGCCTGATCGGCCTGCCGCAGCTGACCATCCTGAACTGGTATGTCTGGCCGCTGTTCCCGATGTTCGTGGTGTTCTACGTCTCGGCGCTGGCGGAGACCAACCGGCCGCCGTTCGATCTGGTCGAAGCCGAGTCGGAGCTGGTCGCAGGCTTCATGGTCGAATACGGCTCGACGCCGTATCTGCTGTTCATGCTCGGCGAATATGTCGCGATCACCACGATGTGCGCGCTGGCGACGATCCTGTTCCTCGGCGGCTGGCTGCCGCCGGTCGATCTGCCGCCATTCAACTGGATTCCCGGCGTGATCTGGTTCGCGCTGAAAGTGTTCTTCATGTTCTTCCTGTTCGCGATGGCGAAGGCGATCGTGCCGCGCTACCGCTACGATCAACTGATGCGGCTCGGCTGGAAGGTGTTCTTGCCGCTGTCGCTGGCGATGGTGGTCATCGTCGCCGGCGTGCTGCAATTCGCCGGTATCGCGCCGAAGTGAGGTCGCACATGTCCGTAAAAGCAACCGCGCGCTCGCTCCTGCTGTCCGAATTCGTATCGGCGTTCTTCCTCGCCATGCGCTATTTCTTCCAGCCGAAGCCGACGCTGAACTATCCCTTCGAGAAGGGGCCGATCTCGCCGCGCTTCCGCGGCGAGCATGCGCTGCGCCGCTATCCCAATGGCGAGGAGCGCTGCATCGCCTGCAAGCTGTGCGAGGCGATCTGCCCGGCGCAGGCGATCACCATCGAGGCCGGTCCGCGCCGCAACGACGGCACTCGCCGCACCGTGCGCTACGACATCGACATGGTGAAATGCATCTATTGCGGGCTGTGCCAGGAGGCCTGCCCGGTCGATGCCATCGTCGAGGGGCCGAACTTCGAGTTCGCGACCGAGACGCGCGAGGAACTCTACTATGACAAGGCCAAACTGCTCGCCAATGGCGACCGCTGGGAGCGCGAGATTGCGAAATCCATCGAACTCGACGCGCCGTACCGGTGAGGTGATGAAGTTGTCAGCTGTGATGCACTCATGCGCCATGTGCACGCTCGGCCCTCTCCCCCGCAAGGGGGGAGGGAACGCAGCGGCATTCGTGGAGAGGATTTGCGCATGATCCTTCCCGCGCTGTTCTTCTATCTGTTTGCCGGCGTCTGCGTGGCGTCGGCGGTGATGGTGGTTGTCTCGCGCAACCCCGTTCATTCCGTGCTGTTCCTGATCCTGGCCTTCGTCAACGCGTCGGGCCTGTTCGTGTTGATGGGCGCCGAGTTCCTGGCGATGATGCTGATCGTGGTCTATGTCGGCGCGGTCGCGGTGCTGTTCCTGTTCGTGATCATGATGCTCGACGTCGACTTCGTCGAGCTGCGCGAGGGCTTCATCCAGTATCTGCCGGTCGGCATCGTGATCGGCGGCATCTTCCTGTTCGAGCTGCTGCTCACCGTCGGCGCCTGGGTCATCAACCCGACCGTCGCGAAGACCATCACCGTCGCCGATCCCGACCAATGTCAGCAACACCGAGGCGCTCGGCCTCGTGCTCTATACGAAGTACATCCATTACTTCCAGCTTGCCGGGCATGGTGCTGCTGGTGGCGATGATCGGCGCCATCGTGCTGACCTTGCGCCACAAGGCTTACGTCAAGCGGCAGGACATCAACGTACAGAACGCGCGCACGCCGGAGATTGCCATGGCCGTGCGCAAGGTGGCGTCGGGGCAGGGGCTGCTGGAGACCGACGCGGCGGAGTGGGTGAAATGACGATCGGGCTCGGACATTACCTCGCGGTCGCCGCGATCCTGTTCACGCTCGGGATCCTCGGCATCTTCCTCAACCGCAAGAACATCATCGTCATCCTGATGTCGATCGAGCTGATCCTGCTGTCGGTCAACATCAACCTGGTGGCGTTCTCGACCTTCCTCGGCGACATCGTCGGCCAGGTGTTCGCGCTCCTGGTGCTGACGGTCGCCGCCGCGGAAGCTGCGATCGGTCTGGCGATCCTGGTGGTGTATTACCGCAACCGCGGTTCGATCGCGGTTGAAGACGTCAATCTGATGAAGGGCTAGGGGCGCATGATCCGGAAAAGTGGGAGCCGGTTTTCCCTCGGCAACGGATCATGCGCAACGAGGAAGAACGTTATGATTCAGGCAATTGTCTTCCTGCCGCTGCTCGGGGCCATCATCGCCGCCCTGATCTCGCTGTTCGGCGCGCATGCGCGCTGTCCGAGCGGCGATACCGTCGAGCATCATGATGACGGCCACGGGCACAGCACGACGCCGATCAATGCGGACGCCGGCGTCATCCATGCGACGAGCCACGAGCCGGATGCGCATGGGGACGACCACGGCCACGACGATCACGCCCCGGCCGAGCCTGCGGCCGCCGGCTCGCGCGCAGCCGAGCTGATCACGACCGGCCTGCTGTTCGTCTCCATGGCGCTGTCATGGATGGCGTTCGTCGACGTCGGCTTCATGCATCACGACGCGCGGATTGCGCTTTTGCCCTGGATCAATTCCGGCGACCTGCAGGTCGCCTGGTCGCTCCGCGTCGACACGCTGACCGCAGTCATGCTGGTCGTGGTGACCACCATTTCCGCGCTCGTCCACCTCTATTCCATCGGCTACATGGACGAGGATCCGAATCGGCCGCGCTTCTTCAGCTATCTCAGCCTGTTCACCTTCGCGATGCTGATGCTGGTGACATGCAGACAATCTGGTCCAGCTGTTCTTCGGCTGGGAGGGCGTCGGCCTCATGAGCTACCTCCTGGTCGGCTTCTGGTACTACAAGCCGTCGGCGAACGCCGCCGCGATCAAGGCCTTCGTGGTCAACCGTGTCGGCGACTTCGGCTTTTCACTTGGCATCTTCGCGATCTTCATGATGATCGGCTCGCTCGATTTCGAGACGATCTTCGCTGGTGCTCCGGGGCTCGCCGGCAAAACCATCGACTTCCTCGGCTGGCATGCCGATGCGATGACGCTGATCTGCCTGCTGCTGTTCATGGGTGCGATGGGCAAATCGGCGCAGTTCCTGCTGCACACCTGGTTGCCGGACGCGATGGAGGGCCCGACCCCGGTGTCGGCGCTGATCCATGCCGCGACCATGGTGACGGCGGGCGTCTTCATGGTGGCACGGCTGTCGCCCTTGTTCGAGCTCGCGCCGAACGCGCAGGCCGTGGTGATGTTCTTCGGCGCCACCACCGCCTTCTTCGCCGCGACCATCGGCCTGGTGCAGAACGACATCAAGCGCATCGTCGCCTATTCGACCTGTTCGCAGCTTGGTTACATGTTCGTGGCGATGGGGGCAGGGGCCTACTCCGTCGGCATGTTCCATCTGTTCACCCACGCCTTCTTCAAGGCGTTGCTGTTTTTGGGCTCTGGCTCGGTGATCTACGCCATGCATCACGAGCAGGACATCCGCATGATGGGCGGCCTGTGGCGCAAGATTCCCTTTACCTTCGCCGTCATGTGCGTCGGCACCCTGGCGCTGACCGGCTTCCCGCTGTTCGCGGGCAACTTCTCCAAGGATGCGATCATCGAGTCGGCCTATGCCTCGCATAATCCGCTCGCGACCTACGCTTTCATCCTGACGGTCGCCGCCGCCGCCCTGACGTCGTTCTATTCATGGCGATTGATCTTCAAGACCTTCTTCGGCGAGCCGCACGACCAGGAGCATTACGAGGCGGCGCATGAGAGCCCATTCTGGATGCTCATTCCCTTGTTCGTGCTGGCGGCGGGATCGATCCTGTCGGGCTTCCCGTTCAAGGAGCTGTTTGCCGGTCACGGCGTCGAGGAGTTCTTCCGCGACTCCCTGAAGATGCATCCGCACATCATCGAGGAGATGGAAGAGATTCCGGAATACATCAAGGCGCTGCCCTTCGTGATGATGGCAGGCGGCCTGTTCGTGTCCTACATCTTCTACATCCGCCGGCCTTATTTGCCCGAGGACCTCGCGGCCCAGCAGCCGATGCTGTACCAGTTCCTGCTCAACAAATGGTACTTCGACGAGCTGTATGACCTGATCTTCGTGCGGCCGGCCAAATGGATCGGTTATCAGCTCTGGAAGAAGGGCGACGGCGCCGTCATCGATGGTCTCGGTCCCGACGGCGTATCGGCGCGGGTGCTCGATGTCACCCGCAACGTCGTCAAGATCCAGACCGGCTATCTCTATCACTACGCCTTTGCGATGCTGATCGGCGTCGCCGGGCTGATCACCTGGTTCATGTTCCTGGGAGGCCAGTGAGATGGTCACTTGGCCCATCCTGTCCGTCGTCACCTTCCTGCCGCTGGTCGGCGCGATGCTGGTCTGGATCAGCCGCGGCGACGATGATGCCGCGCGGCGCAACTCGCGCTGGATCGCGCTGTGGACCACGCTCGTCACCTTCGGCCTCTCGCTGATCCTGGTGTGGCGCTTCGATCCCGCGCAGACCGACTTCCAGTTCGTCGAGAAGACGTCGTGGCTCGCGACCGGGATCAACTATCACATGGGTGTCGACGGCATCTCGCTGCCGTTCGTGATCCTGACCACCGCCCTGATGCCGTTCTGCATCATCGCGAGCTGGAAATCGATCACGGTCCGGGTGCGCGAATACATGATGGCGTTCCTGATCCTGGAAACGCTGATGATCGGCACCTTCTGCGCGCTCGATCTCGTGCTGTTCTACCTGTTCTTCGAAGGCGGCCTGATCCCGATGTTTCTGATCATCGGCGTCTGGGGCGGTCCGCGCCGGGTCTACGCGTCCTTCAAGTTCTTCCTCTACACGTTCCTCGGCTCGGTCCTGATGCTGCTCGCCATCATGGCGCTGTACTGGAACGGCGCCACCACAGACATCCCGACCTTGATGCACACGGCCGTGCCGCGATCCCTGCAGACCTGGGCGTGGCTGGCGTTCTTCGCCTCGTTTGCGGTGAAGATGCCGATGTGGCCGGTGCATACCTGGTTGCCCGACGCGCATGTCGAGGCGCCGACCGCGGGCTCGGTGATCCTGGCCGCGATCCTGCTGAAGATGGGCGGCTACGGCTTCCTGCGCTTCTCGCTGCCGATGTTCCCGTTGGCCTCGCACGACTTCGCACCGCTGATCTTCACGCTCTCGGTCGTCGCCATCATCTACACCTCGCTGGTGGCGCTGATGCAGGAGGACATGAAGAAGCTGATCGCCTATTCCTCGGTGGCGCATATGGGCTTCGTCACCATGGGGATCTTCGCCGGCACCGTGCAGGGCGTCGCCGGCGGCGTGTTCCAGATGATCTCGCACGGCATCGTCTCCGGCGCGCTGTTCCTCTGTGTCGGCATCGTCTACGACCGGATGCACACCCGCGAGATCGCGGCCTATGGCGGCTTGGTCAACCGGATGCCGCTCTATGCAGTGGTGTTCATGGTCTTCACCATGGCCAATGTCGGGCTGCCCGGCACCTCGGGCTTCGTCGGCGAGTTCCTGACCTTGCTCGGCACCTTCAAGGTCGCGATTCCCGTGGCGTTCTTCGCGACCTTCGGCGTGATCCTGTCGGCGTGCTACGCGCTATGGCTCTACCGCAAGATCGTGTTCGGCGCCCTGGTCAAGCCGTCGCTGATGACCATCAAGGACATGACCTTCCGCGAGTGCCTGACCCTGTTCCCGCTGGTGGCGCTGACCATCCTGTTCGGCGTCTATCCGAAGCCGGTGCTCGACATGTCGGCGGCGTCGGTGGCGCAACTCGTCAACAATTATTCGACCGCGATCGGCGCCGTGAAGGCCGCCGCGCTGATACATTAAGGCCGTTGCAGATGAGCTTTGAGACCGCAGGTTACCAGTTGCTGCCGGCCTTGCCGGAGCTCGTGCTCGCCGTCGGCGCCATGGTACTGCTGATGGTCGGCGCCTGGCGCGGGCAGGGCACGACCCCGCTTGTGGTCACGCTGGCCGTCCTGCTGATGATCGTCACCGGCGTGCTGGAATGGATGTTGCCCGCCGGCAAGCTCGTCTCGTTCGGCGGCAGCTTCATCGTCGACGGTTTCGCGCGCTTCCTCAAGATCCTGGCGCTGATTGGCTCAATTGCGACCCTGATCCTGTCGCGCGAGTTCCTGTCCGATCCGTCACGGCGCATTTTCGAATATGCGATCCTGGTGCTGCTCTCCACGCTCGGCATGATGGTGCTGATTTCGGCCGGCGACCTGATCACGCTCTATCTCGGGCTCGAGTTGATGTCGCTCGCGCTTTACGTCGTAGCCGCCAGCAACCGCGATAATGCCAAGTCGACCGAAGCCGGCCTGAAGTATTTCGTGCTCGGCGCACTGTCCTCGGGCATGCTGCTGTACGGCGCCTCGCTGGTCTATGGCTTCACCGGCACGGTGAGCTTTGCCGGCATCGCCGCGGCCACCAAGACGGGCAGCGTCGGCATCATCTTCGGCATCGTGTTCGTGCTGGCCGGCCTCTGCTTCAAGGTGTCGGCCGTGCCGTTCCACATGTGGACGCCCGACGTCTATGAGGGCGCGCCGACGCCGGTCACGGCGTTCTTTGCCTCCGCGCCCAAGGTCGCCGCGATGGCGGTGTTCGTTCGCGTGGCGATGACGGCGTTTCCGGGCATTACCCATGAATGGCAGCAGATCGTGGTGTTCGTCTCCATCGCCTCGATGGCGCTGGGGTCGTTCGCCGCGATCGGGCAGCGGAACATCAAACGGCTGATGGCCTATTCCTCGATCGGCCATATGGGCTTTGCGCTGGTCGGTCTTGCCGCCGGCACGGCCGAGGGCGCGCAGGGCGTTCTGGTCTATCTCGCGATCTACGTGGCGATGACGCTCGGCTCGTTCGCCATCATCATCGCCATGAGGCGCAACGGCCAGGCGGTGGAGCAGATCAGCGACTTCGCGGGGCTGTCGCGCACCAATCCGCTGCTCGCCTTCTTCTTTGCGATGTTCCTGTTCTCGCTGGCCGGCGTGCCGCCGCTCGCGGGCTTCTTCGGCAAGTTCTACGTGTTTCTCGCGGCGATCCATGCCAATTTGTTCGCGCTCGCCGTCATCGGCGTGCTGTGCAGCGTGGTGGGCGCGTTCTATTATCTGTCCATCGTCAAGGTGATGTATTTCGAAGACCCGCTGCCCCAGCTCGATCCGATGCGGATCGAGCTCCGCGTCGTGCTGGCGGTGACCGGCCTCTTCAACGTCTTCTTCTGTGTTTATCCGGGGCTGCTGGTCGGCGCGGCGACGGCCGCGGCGAAATCGCTGTTTTAAGCGCATGATCCCGAAAAGTGGGCACCGGTTTTCGGAGAAGATCATGCGTAAGAATTCAAAATGACATTCACACTCGGACCGATCGCTGCGCGCCGGGGCTATCGCCTCTTTGCCTTCGATGCGATCGGCTCGACCAACACCGAAGCAATGGCGCGCGCGCGCGCGGGCGAGCGCGGGCCGGTCTGGTTCGTCACGACAGAGCAGACCGCGGGACGGGGGCGGCGGCATCGGCCCTGGATGGCGCCGCGCGGCAATCTCGCCAGCAGCATTCTGGAAGTCATGCAGATCGCGCCATCGGTTGCGGCGACGCTCGGCTTTGCCGCGGGCCTGGCACTGGATGCCGCGCTGCGGCGTCTCAGCGCCAACGGAGCGCAATTCTCGTTGAAATGGCCGAACGACGTGCTGGCGAATAGCCATAAGCTCTCCGGCATCCTGTTGGAGGCCGAAAGCGTCGGCGACAGCCTCGCGGTCGTGGTCGGCATCGGCACCAATGTGGTCGCAGCCCCCGAGGGCACGCCGACACCGGCGACCTCGCTGCGCGCGCTCGGCATGGACATCGGCGCCGAGACGCTGTTTGCCGCCCTGTCGGACGGCTGGGCCGAATTCCGCGGCATCTGGGACTATGGGCGCGGCTTTGCCGAGATCAGGCGGCTCTGGCTGGCGCGGGCCGCCGGGCTCGGCCAGGCAGTGGCAATCAAGGCCGGCGGGGCTGATATCGAGGGGACCTTCGACACCATTGACGAGCATGGCTGCATGATCGTACGCACCGCCGCGGGCAGGCTGGTGCCGATCACCGCCGGCGACGTCTATTTCGGCGCGGCGGCTTCCGCGGGAGCGAGCTGATCGTGCGTCCTGATGAACTGACCTTTGCGCCGCTCGGCGGCGTCGGCGAGATCGGCATGAACCTGTCGATCTACGGCCTTGGCAATCGCCATCAGCGCTCATGGCTTGCGATCGACCTCGGCGTTTCCTTCGGCGACGAGGAACATCTGCCCGGCATCGACCTGATCATGCCGGATATCACCTTCCTCGAGAAAGAGCGCAAGAACCTCGTCGGCCTCGTCCTGACACATGCGCATGAGGATCATTTCGGGGCCATCATCGATCTCTGGCCGAAGCTGCGCTGCCCGATCTATGCCACCAAATTCAGCGCGGCGCTGTTCGAGGCCAAATGCGCGGCCGAGCGCGAGGCGCCGAAAATTCCGGTCACGGTGATCCCCTCGGGTGGCCGCGTCGACATCGGCCCGTTCAATGTCGAGTTCATCCCGGTTGCGCATTCGATTCCGGAATCGCATGCACTGGCGATCCATACCGAGGTCGGCACGGTCCTGCACACCGGCGACTGGAAGATCGACCCGACGCCGATCATCGGCGTGCCTACCGACGAGCGGCGGCTGCGCGAGCTCGGCGACGCCGGCTTGTTGGCGCTGGTTGGCGATTCCACCAATGCGGTGCGCGAGGGTCGCTCGCCGTCGGAGACCGAGGTGGCGCGCACCATCGC
This sequence comes from uncultured Acidobacteriaceae bacterium, assembly GCA_963795445.1. GTDB lineage: Bacteria > Acidobacteriota > Terriglobia > Bryobacterales > Bryobacteraceae > Bog-105. The sequence goes on from CAWCHX010000014.1 coordinate 23,561, forward strand.
CGAGCTTGTGAAGGGCGCAAAAGGCCGCGTCGCCGTCACCACCTTTGCCTCCAATGTCGCCCGGCTGAAGGCGGTCGCGGATGCCGCGAAAGCCGCCGACCGCGAAGTCGTTCTCGTCGGTCGCGCCATGGAACGCGTGGTGCAGGTGGCGCGCGAGACCGGCTATCTCGACGGCGTGCAGAATTTCCGCGGCCCCGATCTCTATGGCCATTTTCCGGCCGACAAGGTGCTGGCGCTGTGCACGGGCAGCCAGGGCGAGCCGCGCGCGGCATTGGCGCGCATCGCCAACAACGATCATCCCGCCGTGACCCTGAACAAGGGCGACTGCGTGATCTTCTCCTCGCGCACCATTCCCGGCAACGAGAAGGCAGTCGGCGCCATCATCAACGGCTTGATTTCGCAGGGCGTGGAGGTGATCACCGACCGCACCCATCTCGTGCACGTCTCCGGTCACCCGCGCCGCGACGAGTTGCGCGACATGATCGCCTGGACGCGGCCGCAAGTGCTCATCCCCGTCCATGGCGAGCCGCTGCATCTGTCCGAGCACGCCAAACTCGCGCGCGCCGCCGGCGTGCCGAAAGTCATTGGCTGCCGCAACGGCGATCTCGTGCTGCTCGGTCCCGGCGAGCCCGGCATCATCGACCAGCTGCCGTCAGGGCGGCTCTACAAGGACGGCACCATCCTGGAGGACGCCAAGTCGCGCGCCGTAGTCGAGCGGCGGCGCATGGGCTTTGCCGGCTGTGTCTTCGTGGCGATCGCCATGACCGAAAAGGGCGAACTCGCCGACGATCCCGAGGTTGATCTCGTCGGCATCCCCGAGAAGAATAGGGCCGGCGAGGAGCTCGACGAGATCGTGTTCGATGCGGTGGTCTCCACCGTGGAAGGCCTGCCGCGGGCGAGGCGGCGCGACGCGGACGCGCTTGCGGAATCCGTGCGCCGCGCGGTGCGATCGACGCTGAATCAGGAGTGGGGCAAGAAGCCGCTCTGCCTGGTTCATGTTCTTGAAGTTTAGGGCGCGTGTCCCGCAAAAGTGGGAACCGGTTTTGCGAAAAGGACACGCGCAAAAATGCAGGAGAGATCGATGCTGGGCCGGCTCAATCATGTCGCGATCGCGGTGAAGGACGCAGAGCAAGCCGCCAAAATCTATGGCGCGGCGTTCGGCGCCGAAATCTCCGGCGCCGTGCCGCTGCCCGAGCACGGCGTCATCACCGTGTTCGTGACCTTGCCCAACACCAAGATCGAATTCATCCAGCCGCTCGGCGAGACTTCGCCGATCGCGAAATTCCTTGAGAGGAATGCCGACGGCGGCATCCATCACGTCTGCTACGAAGTGGCCGACATCATCGCCTCGCGCGACACCCTGATCAAGGAGGGCGCGCGGGTGCTGGGTGACGGCCAGCCCAAGATCGGCGCCCATGGCAAGCCCGTGCTGTTCCTGCACCCGAAGGATTTTTCCGGCGCACTGGTCGAGATCGAGCAGAGCTAGGGCGCGCCCGCGATGGCCTATCAAATCTCAACCGCGTTCGCGATCTACTTCGTGCTGTGGTGGCTCACGCTGTTCCTCACGCTCCCGTTCGGCGTGCGCAGCCAGCATGAGGACGGCGGCGGCCCGCCCGGCACCGACCCCGGCGCGCCGATTGCCACCCAGATGGGCCGCAAGTTGATCTGGACAACGGTGATTTCCGCGGTGATTTTCGCCATTGCCTGGTGGGCCTATCAGGCCGGCTATCTCTCGATCGAACGATTGTCGAGGCTGATGGGAATGCCGTTCTAGCGGCGCGCGCATGATCCGGAAAAGTGGGCACCGGTTTTCCGATAAGATCATGCGCAAATAAAAGAGAGGCGGGGGGCGCATGACATTCCAGAGGATCGCAATCGGGCTGTTCGTCCTGCTGATCGCAGCACTTGGCGCGGCCTTCTATATCGACTGGCGATTGAACGTGCAGGTCCGCACGCTGAAGGCGTTCGTCGAAAGCTATGTCTTCGCCGAAGCGGTCGCGGCCTGCGAGAAGGCGCCGAGTTCGACGCCGTTTAAATGGAATGGCGCCAAGAACGTCTCCATGGTTGGGCTGAACTCGGTGAAGCTCGACAAATACAACGTGGTCGCGAGCTTCACGCTGGTCGCCGACAACGTGTTCTGCGACTACGACCCGCTCAAGCACAAGGCCGACATCGGATCGAACTTCCTGGAACGGGAAGGCTTCTAAAGTTCGCTACCTGTCACGATGGGCCTGATTTCCGCGAGCATGTCGGCCCACGCCTCGTCGATCTCGGCCGACCAGTCCGCGCCGAGCAGTTCTCGCAGCGTCGCCGCGATCACGCCGAAGAACGCGAAGAACAGCTCGCGCGGCGTGCCGTAGGCATCGTGCGAGGACACCTCGCATTCGATCATGCGGAATTTGCCTGATCGATCGCCGGCAAGATCGAGCAGCGCCTCGATTGTCAGCGCCAGCATCGATCCCTTCACGAGGTCGCTGCCCTGCGTGCGGAACATCGCCAACGTTTCCGGATGTTCGCGATGCAATCGCGCGTAGACCAGCGGCATCAGATCTTCGCAACGCTCGGCCGCGAGTTCGAAGTCTGATCGTTCGATGAGGTTTTCGCATGACTGCAGCACACGCGAAAAAAAGAGCAGGGCCGTTAAGCCCTGCTCCAAAAATTGTGTCGACCCTTTTCCCGCTATCTGGATTTGATCTTGATTGGCGGGCGACGCTGCTTGATGCGCGCCAGGGTTCCTCCCGAGACTTGGACCACCAGTCGGCCTCGCGACCGGACTGAGGCTGCATTCGTAGACTAATTCGTGCAGCTTGTCACCAATTTCGGCAACGATTGTTCAAACTTCGGGCATTTGCGAAATGATTGGAAATTGGTCGCGAACCCGTTGCCGTGAGCCTAACGTTGATGGTAAGTCGTGGTAATCGTATTGAACCTCCGAGCGAATGCGGTCGTTTGAGCAACACCGCGCGAGAATAGTTCGGCCTCGACGACATACGGCCTTCGCCGCGGGGTTGTTGGTCTCGACTGGCTGTTCCGCACGGGAATAGGATGTCGCTTCGGAGTGGCTCGCGATGCGTCGGCGGTCTACAAAAATTTCTGCCGATCGTCCTGATCGCTCTGATGGTGCAGATTTTGGCACCGATCGGCGCGACGTGGCTGACAGCGGTCGCGGCTGCCGATCCCCTCGGTGCGGCAACGATCTGCCATAGCGATCCCGTAGCGCCCGCACAAAACGATCGGAACGGCAGCCCTGCCACTCATGACGGCGCCTGTCGGTCTGTTGCGTGGCGCAGGCGGGAGCCTCGCTGGATACGCCGAAAGCGCGGTCGTCGCGACGCCGTTCCGTCCGATTGTTCGCATCGTCTGGCGCGACGCGGCGCACGTCCTCGCGCCTGATCGCCCGGGCTCCCACGCGCAAGCGCGCGCGCCGCCCTCCATTTCCTGACCAACTCAAGACCCGCGAACGGCGGCGGCTACTGCCGCGCCAGGTTGACGTCTCGTTTGAGCCGGCTGGCAGTGCCGGTGTCAGGAAAGCACCATGTTTCGTATCCATGCCCTCTGCGGCGCGAGCGCGATCGCCATCGAGCTCTCGCTGCTGGCGTCCACAGGCGCCAATGCCCAGAGCAGCGATAAGCCGCTGCCCCCGGTCACCGTCGAAGCGCCTCAACACGGCCACCAGGCGGCGCGAGGAAGCCGGCACAACGCGCGACTGCCGTTGTTCGACGTGCGCCAAAGCCCGCCGAACCACCGTCGCAGCCGGCCCCGGTGGTGTCGTCCAATATCGACGGCGGCGGCGTCAATGCCTCCTACGGCACGCCGCCGATCAAGCAGCGCTATCCAGCTGCCGCAGGAAAGCTACAGCATCACGTCGAAACAGATCGACGAGACCATCAACCTCAAGGACCCCGAAGACGCCGTCAAATACATGCCGAGCCTGTTCGTGCGCAAGCGCAACGACGGCGACAACCAGGCGGTGCTGGCGACGCGCAGCTGGGGCCTCAATTCCAGCGCGCGCACGCTGATCTATTACGACGATCTCCTGATCTCGGCGCTGATCGGCAACAACAACACCAATGCGTTCGCCGAAATGGAACCTGATCTCGCCGGAGGCGATCGCGCGGATCGATTTCCTCAACGGACCGTTCTCAGCGGCCTATCCCGGCAATTCCATCGGCGGCGTGTTGCTGATCACCTCGAAAATGCCGGACAAGCCGTTTGCGGTGGCGAAGGAGACGGTGTCGGTGATGCCGTGGAGCCAGTACGGCACCAAGAATACCTATGTCACCAGCCAGACCAGCGCGGCCGCGGGCAACCGCGACGGCAAGCTGTCCTGGCTCGTCACCGCCAACTATCTCGACAGCTATCAGCAGCCGCTGACCTACACGACCAATGGCGGCGTCCCGGCCGGCACCACGGGAACGTTTCTGGCGCTGAACAAGCCGGGCCAGATCGCCGACGTCGTCGGCACCGGGACGCTGGCGCATTCGCAGCAGACCTCGGGCAATATCCGGCTCGCCTACGACATCACGCCGCTGGTGCAGGCGACCTATTCGTTCGGCATCTGGAACAATCACCAGACCTCCGACCCGCAGACCTATCTGACGTCGACGATCACGGGCCAGCCGACCTATGGCGGCGTGACCGGCTTTGCCAGCAACAAATACATCTGGGACGAAACCCATGTCAGCAACGCGGTCTCGCTGAAGAGCGATACCAAGGGCAAGTTCGATTTCGACCTGTCGGCGTCGAGCTACAATTATCTGCAGGACACCCAGCTCAATCCCTTCACGGTGCTGCCGAACCCCGGCTTCGGCTATTCCCAAGTCGGCAAGATCACGCGCATGGACGGCACCAACTGGCAGAACGGCGACGCCAAGGGCATCTGGCGACCGTTCGGCTTTGACGGCTCCGCAGGAGATCAGCTTCGGCGTCCATGGCGACCGCTATCGGCTGGAGAATCCGGTCTATCAGTCGGCGGTCTGGTATGCGACGCCGTTAAGCGGGACGGGCACGGGGCAGCTCTATTCCGACGGCGTCGGCGAAACCCACACCGGCGCGCTGTGGCTGCAGGACGCCTGGAAGATCCAGCCCAACCTGAAGCTGACGCTGGGCGGGCGGCTGGAAAGCTGGCGGGCGTTCGACGGCTTCAACGTCAACACCCACGACCGTTGCCTCGGTGTGATCGGGAACGATCGTGAAGTCATTCCCGACGGTGCAGCCCCAGCTCAACTCCACCAATTTCTCACCGAAGGCGTCGCTGTCCTGGGACCCCAACAAGGACTGGAACGTCACGGCCAATTTCGGCGAGGCCTAGCGCTATCCGACAGTGACCGAGCTCTATCAGAACATCACCGTCGGCGGCGTCGCATTCCTGTCCAACCCGACTGCTGAAGCCGGAGCAGGACTACACTGGAGAGCTCAACATCGAGCGCCACTGGGACGACGGCCGGGTCAGGCTGACGCTCTTTGCAGGAGAAAGCCTTCGACGCGATCATCTCGCAAACCAACACGGTGACCAACGCGTCGACCAACGCGCAGGTCGTCCAGACGTCGGTGAGCAATGTCGACGCGATCCGGATGCAGGGTGTCGAACTGTCCGCCGACAAGAACAACGTGCTGGTCGAGGGCCTGCAGCTGTTCGGCAGCGTGACTTACGTCGATTCCCGGATTCTCGCCGACCCGAGTTGGGCGGCAACCGCACCGGCCTGCGAACGGTGGTCGGCAAGCGCGTGCCGAACGTCCCGGACTTGGCGGGCCAAGGCCGGCGTCACCTATCGGCCGAACGACAGCTGGGCCTACACGGTGGCGGCACGCTACAGCGGCAAGCAGTATTCGACGCTCGACAACACCGACATCATCCCCACGTCTATGGCGCCTTCGACAATTACTTCGTGGTCGACATGAAGGTCCACTATAACGCGACGAAGAACTTCTCGTTCGATTTCGGCATCGACAACGTCTTCAACGAGCAATACTTCCTGTTCCACCCGTTCCCCGGCCGGACCTACGTCGTTGCCGGGAAATACACGTTCTAGGGCGGCGGCAACCAACTCCAAAAAGGAGCATCAACATGAAGAGAGCAACGACCATCATTCGCATTCCGCGGCTCTTCGTCGCCTGCCTGCATGTGCCGCGTCCGGCGCGCGCCGAGGACGTCAAGGCCGGCGATCTCGTGATCACGCAGGCCTGGACCCGCGCCACGCCGGGCGGCGCCAAGATCGGCGGCGGCTATCTCACCATCGAGAACAAGGGCACTGCGCCGGATCAAGCTGATCGGCGGCACGCGCCGATGTCGCCGGCAAGATCGAGGTGCACGAGATGGCGATGAAAACGGCGTGATGAAGATGCGCCCGCTCGAAGGCGGCCTCACCATCGATCCCGGCAAGACCGTCAAGCTCGCGCCGGGCGGCTATCATCTGATGATGTTGGATCTGAAGAGCCCGCTGAAGCAGGGCGACAAGCTGCCGGTGACGCTGCAATTCGAGAAGGCCGGCAAGGTGGAGGTCTCGCTCGACGTGCAGGGCGTCGGGGCGCCCGGCCGTCAGGTCAGTCCGGGGGGCGAGATGAAGAAGATGAATCCGGGCATGAAGATGTGAGAATGCGGCGGCGAACCGCGTCGCTGCGGTCTGTCGGCCTGCATCACGTTTTGATCGTCAATGTTGGTTTGCCGGCGACGGCTGGTGGCTCTCCACAGCAGAGAGCTGACAACAACGGCTCCGCCCGCGGCCTTCCGTCGCTGAGGTCTTCTTCCGGCCCAACGCGAACGCATCGGCAGTACAGTTGCCAATGCAGGGACGGATGATTACGCTTTATCCCGAGCAGGTTTTCGGCAGGCTGCACGTTATGCCAAAATTCCTTCGCATCGGTGTCCATCAGTCGAACGTCTCCGGATACACGTCGAAGGCATGGTGCGTTCGACGGGTCGGCTCGACGGTTTTCCTGAAGTGGGGCGCCGTCGAGGTCCAGGGCGTCGGAGATGCGCGCAAGGTCTACTGGACGCTTCCGCCGCAGGGACAAGACAGTCCGTTGCGGCACGGTGCAGCGTGCCAAGGACTACACGAAGTCCGCAGTCGCGAAGCGACGCAACCATCGCTATGAGCCGCTGGCCGGAAACATTGCGGCGCGACGCCGCATCGCCGAACGCGCTGCCGAGCTCGAACAATCGCTCGCCACGATCCTGTTTGTCGATATCGTCCGGTCCACCGAAAAAGCCGCGCGGCTCGGCGATGCGCGCTGGAAACAGGTGATGGAGCATTATTACGCCGCCGTCCGCAGGGAGCTGAAGGTCTCGCGCGGAAAAGAGGTCGTGACGACGGGTGACGGATTGCTGGCGACGTTCCGCGCGCCGGTTGCCGGGATCGGTTGTGCGACGGCGATCCGCGAGGCCGTGCGCACGCTGGGACTGGAGATCAGGGTGGGGTTACACGCGGGCGAATACAGGGTCAGCGGGGCGGAGCTGATCGGTCTCACGCTTCACATCGGCGCGCGCGTTGCCGCGAAGGCGCGTGCCGGCGAGGTGCTGGTCTCGAGCGCGGTCAGGGATCTGATGGCGCAGTCGCAGATCCGCTTCAGCGATCGCGGCGTTCACCGCCTCAAAGGCGTGCCGGAGCGATGGCGCCTGTACCGGGTCGAACATTGAGGTGTCCGGTGCGGACTCCGGTTTGATTGCAACGACAGGTGCCGCGTATCTCCCGGCGTGGTCACCAGCCCCAGGTCGGAAGCGTCATCTCCTGATTGCCGTAGCGTATCACCGGGACCGGCGGCGGACCGTAGGGATCGACCCGGTCGTCCTCGGGACGATAGCGATATCGAGGCACGATATAAGAATCCCAGTAAGGCCTGACCACGGGCACAGGGACGTAAAGCCGCTCACGTGGCTCACGAACGACTTTGCTCGTCCGCGCCTGGGCTGGCAGAGGTCCCGAGGCCGCACAGCACCAGGGCTGTCCCGAGAGCGAACGCTGTCACGATCCTCATGCTGCGGCCTCCTTGTCACCAGGGCAAATCAACGAGCCCCTTTCATAATCGTTCCAGCAGGGCGAAGCTAGAAGGCGCGCAGCGGAATGACGACGTGGAGGTGGCATCACAAGTCCGTCAAGGCGATGCCGTTTGGAATATGCTCCTGCGCGGCTGGTATATGCAGGGGGATACGGAGTCGGAGGCCGGAATGGCAAAGAGCGGATTTGCGATTGTTCTCGCGGCGTTGGCCGTCACGCCTGCGAGCGCGCATGTGCTGCTGGAGGGCAGCAGGCCGCCGTCGGCGCCAGCTATAAGGCGGTCTTCGTGGTGCCGCATGGCTGCGCGGGCTCGCCGACCATAAAAATCCGCGTGCAAATTCCCGAAGGCGTGATCGCGACCGAGGCCAAGCCGGTGCCCGGATGGAACGTCGAGACCATCAAGGGCAAATATGCCGGCGAATATGATTACCACGGCGCCAAGGTTTCCGAGGGCGTCAAGGAAGTGGTCTGGAGCGGCGGCAAGCTGCCGGACAAGATCCACGACGAATTCGTCATCGAGACCTTGCTGACCGACGGCCTGAAGCCGAACACCACGCTGTATTTCCCGGTGGTGCAGGAATGCGAGCAGGGGGTCAGCCGCTGGATCGAAATTCCCGCCGATGGCGCCACCCATTCGCATGAGGAGCAAATGGCCGGCGCCCGGCGTCAAGCTGACGCCGAAACCGTAATGCAGGTTCTCGCCGCCTGCGCTGACCGCATCCTGCTGGCTTGCGGTCTGCGCGCGCGACGCCTCGCTTCGCGCACGCCTCGCTGGTGTCGGCCGAGCCCCGCGACGGCGCGTGTTGGCGGCGGCGCCGAAGCAGGGTCGAGTTGCGCTTCAACGAGACGGTGACGCCGGGGCGGTCAATCTGATCGATGCCGCAGGCAAGCTGCGCGACGACGCGGTGTCGACGCGAAACGACGAGACGATCACCGTCAAGCTGCCGCCGGACTTGCCTCGCGGGCACGCAGATCGTCAGCTATCGCGTGATCTCCGCGGACGGGCATCCGGTCGCGGGATCGCTGACTGTTTTCGATCGGCGATCGCCGACCGAGACAAGGTGCCGGATAGCGCGAACAGCGGAATCGACGGCCTGATCTGGCTGGCGCGGATCGGGGTCTATCTCGGGCTGTTCGCCGGCGTCGGCGGGGTGTTTTTCGTCGGACTGGATCGCGCGGGAGCGGGCGGCTGCGCGGCTGATCACGGCGCGCTGATCGTCGGTCTCGTCAGCGCGGTGGCCTCGCTCGGCCTGCAAGGCCTCGATGTGCTGGAGCTGCCGCTGTCGCGCGCATCGTCGACCGTCGGCGCCGTGGCAGATCGCGCTCGCGCACCAGCCTCGGACCGTCGCTGCTGATCGCGCGATCGGCGGCGATCGGCCTGGATCGCCTGCCGATGCGGCGTCGACGCGCAGCGTCGCGCGCTGCTGTCGGCGATGGCGATGGTCGGCGTCGGGCCTTGTCGCTGGCGGCGAGCGGTCACGCCGCGACCGCTCCGCCGCAATGGCTGACCCGGCCGGCGATGTTCCTGCACGGCGTCGGCGTGGCCTATTGGCTCGGCGCGCTGGCGCCGCTGGTTGCGCTGTGCTGTGGCGCGGAAGCGTGCGCCGCTGCGAGTCGCTGCACCGCTTTTCGCGCGTCGCGGTGCCGGTGGTCGGCGTCCTGGTGCTGACCGGGCTTGACGCTGGCGGTCATCCAGCTCGAAAGCTTTGGCGCGCTGGTGACGACCCGATACGGCATCATTCTTTCGATCAAGCTCGGCTTCGTCGCTGTCCTGCTCGGCGCTTGCCGCGCTGAACCGCTTTCGGCTGACGCCGACGTTGGTGCGCGACGCCAGATGCCACACGGCCGCTATCGCGCTCGATCGTGCTCGAATGCGTGCTGGCCTTGGGCATTCTCGCGCGTCGTCGCCGGCTGGCGCTTCACGCCGCCGCCGCGCTCGCTTCGTGCCCGATGGCGCCGCTCGCGGTCCACATCCACACCGAGAACGCGATGTTCCAGGTGCTGGTTTCGCCGGGCAGGGTGGGGACGAACAGCTTTGTGCTGCAGTTGATGAACGGCGACGGCAGCCCGCTGCGGCCAAGGAGGCGACGCTGACCCTGAGCCTGCCCGAGCGCGGCATCGAGCCGATCGAGCGGCCGGCGTGCTGGGCACTGACGGCTACTGGCATGTCGGCGACGTGCCGCTCGCCTTGTCCCGGCCGCTGGCACATGCGGATCGAGGCGCTGGTGACCGATTTCCAGAAGATCACGCTGGAAGACGATTTCGATGTCGCCACGCAATGAACAAGGCACGCCGGCGTTCTAATAAAATGCGAGGGAATTCCGAGCCCTTAGCGGCTTTTCTTCAATCCCGGCCTTGTGTTTTCGCAGCCGATCCGGTTTCACTGCAGGCCCCCGTGTCAGAATTCCAGAGTGTCGCCCATGCGACTGTCGCGCTTCTTTCTGCCCATCCTGAAGGAGAATCCGAAGGAGGCGGAGATCGTCTCGCATCGGCTGATGCTGCGCGCCGGCATGATGCGGCAGGAGGCGGCCGGCATCTATGCCTGGCTGCCGCTCGGCTTTCGGGTGCTGAAGAAGATCGAGCAGATCGTGCGCGAGGAGCAGGACCGCGCCGGCGCGCTCGAACTGCTGATGCCGACCCTGCAGCTGGCCGATCTCTGGCGCGAGAGCGGCCGCTACGACGCCTACGGCCCGGAGATGCTGCGCATCACCGACCGCCACAAGCGCGAGCTGCTGTACGGGCCGACCAACGAGGAAATGATCACCGAGATCTTCCGCGCCTACGTCAAGTCCTACAAGCAACCTGCCGCTCAATCTCTATCACATCCAGTGGAAGTTCCGCGACGAGCAGCGCCCGCGCTTCGGCGTGATGCGCGGCCGCGAATTCCTGATGAAGGACGCCTATTCCTTCGACATCGACGAGGCCGCGGCGCGGCGCGCCTACAACCGGATGTTCGTCGCCTATCTGCGCACCTTCGCGCGGATGGGCCTGAAGGCGATCCCGATGCGCGCCGAGACCGGCCCGATCGGCGGCGATCTCAGCCACGAGTTCATCGTGCTGGCCGAGACCGGCGAGTCCGGCGTCTTCTGCGACAAGCGACGTGCTCGACCTGCCGATCCCGGACGAGGACGTCGACTATGACGGCGATCTCACGCCGATCATCAAGCAATGGACCTCGGCTCTATGCCGCGACCGAGGACGTGCACGACGCCGCGCGCTTCGAGCGCGAGGTGCCGGCCGACAAGCGGGTCAACACCCGCGGCATCGAGGTCGGCCAGATCTTCTATTTCGGCGACCAAATATTCCGACGCCGATGAAGGCCATGGTCGCCGGCCCCGACGGCGTCGAGCGTGCCGATCCATGGCGGCTCCTACGGCGTCGGCGTCTCGCGCCTGGTCGGCGCGATCATCGAGGCCTGCCATGACGATGCCGGCATCAAATGGCCGGAGGCGGTGGCGCCGTTCGGCGTCGGCGATCCTCAACCTGAAGCAGGGCGATGCCGCGGTCGACGCCGCCTGCGAGAAGCTCTATCGCGAGCTCGCGGCCAAGGGCGTCGACGTGCTCTATGACGACACCGACCAGCGGGCCGGCGCCAAATTCGCCGCCGCCGACCTGATCGGCATTCCCTGGCAGATCATGGTCGGCCCCAAGGGCCTTGCCGAAGGCAAGGTCGAGCTCAAGCGCCGCGCCGACGGCACGCGCGAGAATCTGTCGCCCGCCGACGTGCTGGCGCGCTGTCTGAGGCGATTGAACGTCGATCGCGCAGGCATTTGACGCGCTTTCCATCGTCGCGAATCGGCACGCGCTAGGGAAAACCGGTGGATTATTAGCGGACGCTGTTTTCCCGCACTATGATTGCAATTCGTTCAAGGATTCGCCCGCATCTCCTCGAAATTGGCCCAATTGTCTGCATGAAACCATTGAAGACAAAGCAAAAACCATAATCGTGGGATGATCGGGCTATGGCTGAACCATGAACGAACCAGTCCAGACTGCACCTTTCGCGCCCTTCGAGTGGCTGCTGTCGGGACGCTATTTGCGGGCGCGCCGCAAGGAAGGGTTCATCTCCGTCATCGCCGGCTTTTCCTTTCTCGGCATCATGCTCGGCGTCGCCACGCTGATCATCGTGATGGCCGTGATGAACGGCTTCCGCAAGGAACTGCTCGACAAGATTCTCGGCCTCAACGGCCATCTGCTGGTGCAGCCGCTGGAATCGCCGCTGACCGACTGGAAGGACGTCGCCGACCGCATCAGCCAGGTGCAGGGCATCCGGCTCGCCGCGCCCGTGGTCGACGGCCAGGCGCTGGGCTCCTCGCCGTTCAATGCCGCGGGCGTGTTCGTTCGCGGCATTCGCGCCGACGACCTCAACAACCTCACCTCGATCGCCAAGAACATCAAGCAGGGCACGCTCGAAGGTTTTGACGACGGGCAGGGCGTCGCGATCGGCCGCCGGCTCGCCGATCAATTGTCGCTGCATGCCGGCGACAGCATCACGCTGGTGGCGCCCAAGGGCGCGGTGACCCCGATGGGCACCACGCCGCGCATCAAGCCCTACAAGGTCACCGCGGTGTTCGAGATCGGCATGTCCGAATATGATTCGACTTTCGTGTTCATGCCGCTGGCGGAAGCGCAGGCCTATTTCAACCGCGACAACGACGTCACCGCGATCGAGGTGTTCACCACCAATCCCGACAAGATCGACGCCTACCGCAAGAGCGGTGACCGAAGCCGCCGGGCGGCCGGTGTTCCTGGTCGACTGGCGGCAGCGCAACTCGACCTTCTTCAACGCGCTGCAGGTCGAGCGCAACGTGATGTTCCTGATCCTGACCATGATCGTGCTGGTGGCGGCGCTGAACATCGTCTCCGGCCTGATCATGCTGGTGAAGGACAAGGGCAGCGACATCGCGATCCTGCGCACCATGGGCGCCTCGCAGGGCTCGATCATGCGGATATTCCTGATCACGGGCGCCTCGATCGGCGTGGTCGGCACGCTGACCGGCTTCTTCGTCGGCATGGTCGATCTGCCTCAACATCGAATCGATCCGGCAATTCCTGTCCTGGCTGACCAACACCGAATTGTTCTCGCCCGAACTCTATTTCCTCTCCAAGCTGCCGGCCGAAGATCGATTTCGGCGAGACCAGCGCGGTGGTGATCATGGCGCTGACGCTGTCCTTCCTTGCCACCCTCTATCCGTCGTGGCGTGCCGCCCGCCTCGATCCCGTCGAAGCGCTGCGGTACGAGTGAGGGGCTGATGGAGCAGGGGACGGAGCAGAGGGGCGCAGGAGAAGATGTACCGGTCGTCTATCTCCACGAGATCAAGCGCCAGTACATGCAGGGCGAGGAGCCGCTGACGATCCTCGACGGCGCCAAGCTCGCGCTGTGGGCGGGGCAATCGGTGGCGCTGGTGGCGCCGTCGGGCTCCGGCAAATCGACGCTGCTGCATATCGCGGGCCTGCTCGAGACGCCCGACGAGGGCGAGGTCTATGTCGGCGGGCACGCCGACCTCGCGGCTGTCGGATATCGAGCGCACCCAGATCCGCCGCACCGATATCGGCTTCGTCTATCAATCGCACCGGCTGCTGCCGGAATTCTCCGCGCTCGAAAACGTCATGCTGCCGCAGATGATCCGCGGCCTCAAACGCGCCGAGACCGTCAAGCGCGCCACCGAAATCCTGGCCTATCTCGGGCTCGGCGATCGCATCAAGCATCGGCCGGCCGAACTGTCCGGCGGCGAGCAGCAGCGCGTCGCGATCGCGCGCGCGGTGGCCAATGCGCCGCGGGTGCTGCTGGCGGACGAGCCGACCGGCAATCTCGATCCGAACACCGCCGATCATGTGTTCCAGGCGCTGATGCAGCTGGTGAAGGCGACGCGCGTGGCGATGCTGATCGCGACCCACAACATGGAGCTGGCGCGGCCGGATGGACCGGCGCGTGTCGCTCGAAGACGGCCAGGTCGTCGAGCTGCGAATAGGCGCGCGCATTAATAAGCGCGATGCCGGCGATAGCGCACCGGCGGCCCGCCCATTCCGGCGTTCGCCAGATACGGGTTCGGTACGCATTGCGCCGCGCGGCCGGACGCCGTCGCATTGCACTGCGCGAGCGAATAGTAGTGGCATTCGTAGTAGGTGACGGGGCCGTAGACGTGCAGGCACACCGGGGAGCCCGCATAGGTCTGCGCCGACGCAGGCATTGCTGTGAACAGCGATCCGGCGGCGAGCGCCGCGAGAGCAAGAATGCGCATCAGAACCTCCTCTGGGAGCGGCGGCCGCGATCGGGCTGCATCTCCGCCCTGGCGTTGAAATAGGGATTTGCCGCGCAGGTGGCGTCACGCCCGGAAGCCGTCGCCTGACACTGTTGATAGGTCGAAAAACTGCAATCGCCGGCACCGCCGCCGAAATCGCAGCCCTTGATGCAATAGGGAAGTCCGCCCGCCGCGGCGCGAGGGCGCGACTGCGCCGACGCTTGCCACCGCCAACACCAGGAGAATCGCCTTGCGCATCGTTTCCTCCGCACCTCCGTTGAGCGAACAGCATCAGCTCCAGCCGGCGCGGGTCAACTCACGTTCACGCGTGTCGATCGCACGTGCGGATGTCAGTAGCGGGAGCGCGGATAGTAGCCGGGCGGGGCCGGAACGTATTGCGGCGGGAACGGCCGGCCGCGATTTTGATAGGCGTAGGGATCGTCGGATTCGCCGACGAAGTAGGGATTGGCCGACACAGGTCAGGAACCGTCCCGAGGCGGATGCCATGCATTGCGCGTAAGTGTCGTAGGTGCAGTTGCTCAGGCCCGGAAACTCGTCGCCCTGCAGGCAGAAGGCGTGACGGTCGCCGACCGCGTGCGCCGGCATCGTGCCGATCGAAAGCCGAGCGCGATCGCTGCGAGTCTTGCCCATCAAAATTCTGCGCATGCGGTCCCCCGACAACGTTTCGCCACACGATATCGCTGCGGAGACGAGAGCGGAACCCCTGCAAATCAAAAGTTCCGGAAGTGCCTGCGAAACAACATTAATTTGAAGTAATGCGGCTGCGGTCCTTTCGCGCGTGAGTGTTGCGGTCGAGTGACAGCAATTCTCCCTCACGCTGTTAAGACGCGCACCGGCTGCGGGGCCGCGAACGGAACTGGAATTCAAGAATGAAGAAACTTTTGCTGGTAACCGCAAGCCTCGTCGCGCTCGGCGCGGCAGCCCCTGCGATGGCGGCCGATCTCGCCGCGCGTCCCTACACCAAGGCTCCGCCGATGATTCAGGCGGCCTATGACTGGAGCGGATTCTACGTCGGCGTGAACGGCGGCGGCGGCACCAGCCACAAGTGCTGGGATCTCGTCGCCGGCGTGAGCGAGGGTTGTCATGACGCGACCGGCGGCACCGTCGGCGGCCAAGTCGGCTATCGCTGGCAGACCGGTCCGATCGTGTTCGGCGCGCCGCGCTCAGCATCTGATCGTAATTCAGCCCGGGCTCGAGACCGATTTCTCGCACGCTGCTGTAGCCGGGCAGCAGATCGGGCAAAAGGCCCATGTCGGACGCCCCGCGCGAATTGGAGTAATCGAGGAGGCAAACGTATTTTACGGGAATGCCGAGCGAATCGCCGAACGCGACAAGCCGCCGGATTTCATCGCCCTTAATTGCTGCGCCGAACAGAATGACCAGTTCCGTTTCGCCAGCCAAGCGATCGCGCACGCTGTTAAGCGCGTCGAACTCATTTCCGTACTCGGCGCGAACGCCTGTTCCGTAATTGTCTTCACGAACTGGCCCGGACGTGATGGCATAGATCTGCGCCTTGTGGTGACGGTAATTCGCACGCAGTTGGAATGCAAGCAGCGGCTGTTCCTGGGCGAGATCCGCGTGGATTACCAAGGCTGCTTTGGTTGTGTAGAGGTCGGCCGTTGTGGCCAGAGCAGCGGTTTTACCATGCAGCGCATCCAGCAGTGTCGTGACATCGCCCGTCCGGTGATGATCGATATTTGAGGTTCCAAGCGCCTGGCGCGCGAACTTCTGAAGAAGATAATTCTCTTCGTTGGTGGTGTGATTCGATCCAATGACGCCAAACCGGCCGTTGCGCGCCTTTGTCTCGCTGAACTTCTTGGCGACCGTCGCCAGAGCAATCGCCCATGAAGTCGGCCTCAGCTCGCCATTGGTTCGAACCAGCGGCGCGGTCAGCCGTTCAGGATTCTGATTGAAATCGAAAGCATAGCGACCCTTAATACACAGAAACTCCCCATTCACGCCCGAATGGTCGCGGTTATTGCAGCGGATGATCTCTCCATTGCGGACACCCATCGTCGTCTTGCAGCCGTTGGAGCAGTGCGTGCAAATGGTGCCGACATGCTCCATCTCCCACGGCCGCGTCTTATAGCGATAGGTGCCGGAGGTTAGCGCGCCAACCGGACAGATGTCGATGCAGGCGCCGCATTCATCGCATTCGAGATGATCGCCACGGTTCGGAACGATTTCCGACGCTGCCCCGCGGTTCGCGATGCCCAGCGCCCCGACACCCAGACCTTCTCCACAAATCCGTACGCAGCGGTAGCAAAGAATGCAACGGGGCGCATCGTAGAAAACAATCGGCGACCATTGCTTTTCGTCAACATGTACTTTGGTCTCGAGATACCGGCTCTCGCCTGCGCCATAGCGAAACACCATGTCCTGCAGTTCGCACTCGCCGCCTTTGTCACACACTGGGCAATCGAGCGGATGATTAGTCAGGAGAAACTCGAGCATCCCCTTGCGGGCTTTGCGGACTTGCTCTGAATCCGTGTGCACCACCATGCCTTCCGCAATCGGCATCGTGCAGGCGACTTGCAGTTTCGGGGTCTTCTCAATTTCCACCAGGCACATGCGGCAAGCAGCCTGGAGCGAGAGTCCATCGTAATAGCAAAAAGAGGGGATCGCGATCCCTGCTTCCTTTGCCGCATTAATAAGCAGAGTTCCGGCGGGAGCCTTCAATTGGTGGCCGTCGATTGTGAAGTTGACTGGGTCAGCCATAGATAGATCCGCTGAAAACGCGCTAAACGGACGTAAGCTCCGTCGACTGGGTCGTCGGTCGCGACTTCTGCAAATATTCTTCGAATTCGCCCCGGAACTTGGTGATGAATCCGCCGGTCGGCATGGCCGCTGCATCGCCGAGTGCGCAAAACGTCCGGCCAAGCATGCCCGCGGACAGCTCGCCAATTAGATCGATATCGCTGGCCACACCACCGCCCTGATGGAACCGAGTGAGGATCTTCTTAAGCCAAGTCGTACCCTCTCGGCAAGGAATGCACCACCCACAGCTCTCGTGCGCATAGAATTTAATCGTCCGGAGCGCAACGGCGACGATATCCGTATCTTCGTCCAGCACCACGAGCCCTCCAGAGCCGGCCATAGATTTTGCTTTCGCCAGCGAATCGAAATCATACGGGATATCGCACTCATCCGCTCGCAAGACTGGCGAGGACGAGCCGCCCGGTATAACAGCTTTCAGCTTTTTACCGTTCCGCACTCCTCCGCAGACTTCATTAATGATGCGCGGGATCGGGAAACCCATCGGCAGCTCATACACTCCAGGCTTATTCACGTGGCCTGAGATGCAGACCAGACGCGTCCCTCCGTTCTTGGGTGTCCCGAGCCCGGCATACCAGGCTCCACCATTGCGGAAAATCACCGGAACCGCGGAAAAGGTCTCGCAATTGTTCAAAATGGTGGGCGATTGAAAAGCCCCGACGACTGCTGGGAACGGGGGTTTCAGCCGAGGTACGCCGCGCTTCCCTTCGAGCGATTCCAGCAACGCCGATTCTTCGCCGCACTCATACGCGCCCGCCCCAGTATGGGTGTAAATATCAAAATCCCAGCCCGAGCCGAGGATGTTCTTTCCCAGATAGCCGCGATCATACGCTTCCGCAAGGGCGCGATCCACAATCTCAATCAAATAGCGGTACTCGCCGCGAATGAAGATATAGCCTTTATTCGATTTGATGGTCCATCCGGCGATCAACATCCCTTCGATGAGCTGGTGCGGATCGTTTTCCATCAAGAGCCGATCCTTACACGTGCCGGGCTCGCTCTCGTCGGAGTTGCAAATGATGTAGGTTGGCTTCCCGGTAGTGCGCGGGACGAAGCTCCACTTCATTCCCGTCGGAAACCCCGCTCCGCCGCGCCCTCGCAGGGCGGATGTCTTCAGCTCCTCAATGATTGCTTCCGGGGTCAGGCCAAGGACCTTCTGGATCGCGACATAGCCGTCGTTCGCCAGGTAAGTATCGATGTCAACTGAGTTCGGGAGATCGAATCGCTGCGAGATAACTCGTACTTCCAGCGGGCTTGGATCGTTGTAGCGCATCGCTGTTTTCTTTAGGACGCCTTCTTGCCGTAGCTGCCGTCGCGCAGCGCCTGCATCAACCTGTCGAATCGCTCTGGCGTTACGAAATGATGAAAATCGTAGTTGATCTGAATGGCCGGCGCCCACGCGCAGGCGCCCATACACTCCACTTCCTCCAGCGAGATCAGGCCATCTTCAGTTACATCCTTGTTTCCGAGTCGTAGTGTCCGGCTGGCATGATCGTACAGCTCTTCGGCGCCGACGGCCTGGCACGCAATGTTCGTGCAGACCTGAACATGATACTTACCCAGCGGCGCGCGGTGAAGCATCGAATAGTACCCGATCACCGCGTCCACCTGCAGCGCTGTCACGCCGCAACGGCGGCCCACTTCTTCAACCAATTCCTGTGAAACGTATCCGATTTCATCTTGCGCATAGAGCAGCATGGGAACCACGGCCGAACGCGTGCGCCCCGGCGGATAGCTATTCAACAGCTTCGCGAACCTCTCTTCAAGTGCTGGCGAGAAGGTCATATGATCAGCGATCCACGTCTCCCAGAACGAAATCCATGCTTCCCATCACAGCGATCGAATCGGCAATCAGCACGCCTTCGAGCATCGCGCCCAAAGATTGCAAATTCCCGAAACTCGGCGTCCGCATAAACACGCGATGCGGATTCGCCGTGCCATCGCTTACGACGTAATAGCCCAGTTCGCCGCGCGGCGATTCCACTACCTGATATACCGAACCCGCCGGAACTCGATAGCCTTCGGTCACGATCTTGAAGTGATAGATCAGGGCCTCCATCTGGGTCTTCATCTTTTCGCGATCGGGCAGCAGGATGTGCGGCGCATCCGCTTGCCACGGCCCGGTCGGCATTCCTTCCAATGCCTGCCGCACGATCCGAACGCTTTGGCGCATTTCCTCCATGCGTACTTCGAAACGCGCATAGACATCGTTCGCGGTGCGAGTGGGCACATCAAATTCAAACTTTTCGTAACTCGAGTGAGGCGAATCTTTTCGCGCGTCGATATTGACACCTCCCGCCCGCAGCATAGGGCCGGTGACGCCCAGATCGATCATGACATCCACCGGCAGCATGCCCACCTTCTTCGTTCGATTCACCCAAATCGGGTTCGCGGACAGCAGATTCTGGTATTCGTCGATGCCTCTCGCCAGGCGTTCCACCACGCGCGTCACCGCTTTATGCCATCCGCGAGGCGGCTCCAGCGCTAATCCGCCCGGACGGATGTAACTCGTCATCATCCGCTGCCCGGAGAACATTTCGAAGATCTTCATGATCTCTTCGCGTTCTCGAAAACAGTAGAAATAAACGGTCATCGCGCCAATGTCGAGCGCGTGCGTTCCCAGCCAGATCAAATGGCTCGCCACCCGCGTCAGCTCGCATAGCAGGACACGCATCCACTGAGCCATGTCGGGAATCTCGAGCCCGAGCAATTTCTCAACAGCCAGCGCATAGCAAAGATTATTGTTCAGATTTGCAAGATAATCGACACGATCGGTTAGCGGAACGACTTGCTGATATTTCTTTACCTCGCATTGCTTTTCGATACCTGTGTGCAGATACCCGATTTCCGGGCGGGCGCTGAGAATCGTTTCTCCGTCAAGTTCCAGCACGACCCGCAGGACGCCGTGCGTGGAGGGATGCTGAGGCCCCATGTTGAGCGTCATGCGGCGTCCGGAGCTTGGTTGCAAGCCTTTGTATTCGAGTCCGGAGGGGTCTTCGATTGCTAATTCATGCTCCGCGTCAAGCGACGCGACGTGCTCGTAACCTTCTCTCATGAGTGCATTCCACCGATGCCCAGCCGATCTTCAGCGACGGTATTACTCATCTTTGTAAGAGTACTTGTGACCGTGAATCGGATAATCCTTCCGCAATGGATACCCTTTCCAATCGGCGGGCATCATGATGCGCTCCAGGTTGGGGTGATTGCGGAATACAATTCCGAACATATCGAACGTTTCTCGTTCGTACCAGTTTGCGCCGCGCCAGACCGGAGTTACGGAATCGATTTCTTCGCCTTCGTTTAGCCGGACCACCAAACGCAGGCGACTCTTGTCATGCAGCGATTGCACCAGGTAAACCACTTCGAAGCGGGGCGAACGCGGCCACCAATCCACCCCGGTTATTCCCGCCAGACGCACGAAGCCGGCGTTTTTCAGATGACGGCACACCGGCGCAATCTGCTCGGGATCGATGTAAATCTGGGGCCCATCGGACGCAACTACCGCGTCTACAATCGCGTCAGGCAGCTGGTCGTTAATTGCCACTGCCACCGAGTTGCCGGCCAACGCCTCAGGCAGCACGCTTCGGCTCCCGTGGCGCCCGTTCACGGCTTTCATCTGCCGACCAGTTCAAAACGCCTTTTTTCCAGATGTAGAAAAACCCGCACAGTACTAGCACTATAAAAAGCAGCATTTCGAAGAAGGCAAATAGTTTTAATTCCCGGTAAACGACGGCCCAAGGATAAAGAAAGATCGCTTCAATATCAAACAGGATGAACACCATTCCCACCAGGTAAAACTTCACCGAAAACCGTTCGCGCGCGCTTCCGACCGGCTGCATGCCCGATTCATAGGGGCTCATCTTAACGGGATCTTTCACCTTGCGGCCCAGCAATGCGGATAAGCCGATCATCGCTCCAGCCACGGCGATCGCAATCAGAATCTGAATTAGAACTGGGAACCACGTCTCAGCATAAGTAGCGGGCATGGTGTTTCGTTACCAGAGTAGCAACGGTATAAAGCCGCACCTTTGGCCAAAGCCGGAACTCAACCTGCTCCGGCCTTCATATAATCACGGCAGGGACACTGATCTGACTTGCCACTCGAAACCATCCAGATCGTCATCAATGGAGAATCGAGAGAAGTCCCTCCCGACCAATCTGTCGCGAGCTTACTACACTTCTTCAGCTTGCCGTCGGAGCGCGTCGCTGTGGAACTGAATAAATCCATCGTCCGCAAGCGGGATTGGGGAAGTACGGTCATTTTGGAGGGCTCCCGGATTGAGATTGTAGAGTTCGTTGGAGGCGGATAACCAACCGGAGAACACGCCTACCGGGATTTGGCCCTTGCTTTTATCTGTATCTCTAGTAAAATCTGGGGAGCCGTTCTAAATCCAAAACGGAAATCGGGCGTCATGTTCAAAACACGAAAAGTCCGTCCTGATTTGCCCCACGAAGGGCACGGACGCGGGGAAAAGATCTCGCCGCAACGGACGTACACCAGTACGGATGTCGCGAAGATCGCCGAAGTCAGCCTGCGGCAGTTGCAGTGGTGGGACGAGCGCAAAGTCGTCTCGCCGAGGCATGAGGGCCACAAGCGCATCTATCTTCCCGAGGAAGTGATTGAGATTACGGTGATAGCGGAACTGCGCCGTAAAGGCTTTTCACTACAGAAGATCCGGCGCGTTCTGCGGTTCCTTCAGCGGGAAATGGGTCGCCGCCTGGCGGACGTTTTCTCTAGCGAATCCAGACTCCATCTCCTCACAGACGGCAAATCGATCTATTTAGAGGACCAGCAGGATCGGATCATCGACCTGCTGAAGAACGCCCGTCAGCCAATGTTCCTGGTGTGCGTGAGCGACCAAGTGAAAAGGCTGGACGAAATCCCAAAAAAGCCCAGCCGCAGTGAGGGCGTTATCGCAAAACGCGCCAGGGCAGCCGTTTAGACGAATCCTTAACCCGCGCTAACCGTCTATACTGAGAACGAGACCCCTGGAGGTTCATTTGTCGTTCCGGCGGCGGTATTTTCTGTTTGTTCCCCTCTTTTTAGTTTCCTGCGCTTTGATAGGCGGGTATTTCGGGCCCGGTGTTCGTGCGCTTGCCGCGGCACAGGCTCCTCAGCAGGTCACCAATAGCGCTTCCGATGAAGATCTGAAGGCGAGTATCGAGGCCTTCACAAAGGTTTACGACATTGTGGACCAGAACTCAGCGGAGAAGCTTTCCGCCGATAAGGCCATCTACAGGGGTGCCATTCCGGGCATGCTCCGCACGCTCGATCCTCATTCGAATTTCTTCGATCCGAAGGAATTCTCAGGACTGCGCGAAGAGCAACACGGTATGTACTACGGCATCGGCATGTTGATCGGACCGCAACCGCGCACCGGTAAGCCGATGGTTATCCACCCGTTCGGTGGCACGCCGGCGTACAAAGCGGGTATTCGCCCTGGCGATCTGCTGGTTGAAGTAAACGACAAGCGCGTAGACAGTCTGAACACTACTGAAGTGGCCGACCTCCTGAAGGGTCCGAAAGGAACGAAGGTTCAGGTGGTGGTCGCACGCGAAGGCTCTTCAAAGCCGATCACCTTCGATCTGATCCGTGATGAGATTCCAAGAAACAGCGTTGATACCGCAATTTGGGTGAAACCGGGCATCGCATACATGCGCATTCAGTCCTTTACGGAGACCACTAGCAAGGAAGTTGAGGACAATCTCAAGGCCCTGGGCGAGCCGAATATCAAGGGCCTCATCCTGGATTTACGCGAGAACCCGGGCGGTTTGCTGCAGGAAGGCGTCGCCACAGCGGGGCACTGGCTGGATCGCGGACAAGTAGTCGTTTCCCATAAGGGTCGGGCATATTCCGAGAAGCCCTACCTGGCGAGGGGCAGCGAATACGGGGAGAGCTACCCGATAGTGGTGCTGGTGAACAGCTATTCCGCTTCTGCGGCGGAAATCGTCGCCGGCGCTCTGCAGGATCATGATCGCGCCTGGATCCTGGGCGACACAACATTTGGAAAGGGCCTGGTTCAGACGGTGTACCCGCTCAGTGACAATACCGGTCTGGCGCTCACGACTCAGCATTACTACACGCCGAGCGGACGCCTGATTCAGCGGAACTATTCGAACATTTCGTTTCTGGATTATTACTACGGGAAACGGACCGAGTCGAAAAATCCAATGGACGTAAAGCAGACCGATCTCGGACGGGTCGTGTACGGCGGCGGCGGTATTACGCCGGACGAGAAGTATGAGCCTCCGAAAATGGATGCCTTCGAGTTGAGCGTAGCCCGTAAGAATTCGTTCTTCAAGTACTCGGCTTACTACTTCGGCGACCACAGCACAAAGCTGCCGAAGGGCTGGGGTCCGGATGAGGCCCTCATGGAAAACTTCCATGATTGGCTCATGAGAGAAGGTATTCAGTTTACGGAAGCCGATTGGACCCGCGATCATACTTGGCTGCGCGGTGAGCTGCGTTCGGAGATGTACATCACCGGTTTCAGCTACGAGGATCACCAGAAGCTTGACGTGCAGCAAGATCCGGAAATTCAGAAGGCGATTGAGGCCATGCCAAAAGCGGCCACTCTGCTGGCGCAATCGAAGGCACGGTTTGAGAAACAACGGGCGAGCCTTCGGTAGAGTTCGCCCCACTGATCGGATTGCAGACAGAACTCGCGGCAGTCATATCTTCTGAGATAGTCCCGGAGGCGAACGCGCCTCAAATCGCAGTGCTCGACACTGGCGGTCAGTACACGCACCTCATCGCGCGGCGCGTGCGGGAGCTCGGAGTCTACGCCGATGTACAGCCGAGCGATATCCCAGCCGCGGAACTGAAGTTCCGGAGGGGAATCATTATTTCGGGCGGCCCTGCGAGCGTTTACCAGCCCGGCAGTCCGGCCATCGATCCGGAGATCCTAGGTTTAGGGATCCCGGTTCTGGGGATCTGCTATGGACATCAACTGATCGCTCATCATCTTGGTGGGACGGTACAGAAAGGGACGCGGGGCGAGTACGGCCCGGCTCATCTTTCCCTGAGCTGTGATGACGCGCTTTGGAATGGAGTCGTTGACTCTCAGATCTGGATGAGCCACTTCGACGTGGTCTCCTCTGTTCCGCCCGGTTTCCGTACGACCGGTTCCAGCGGCGTTTCGGGTATCGCGGCGATGTCCGATCCGGCGCGACGGCTGTTCGGCATTCAGTTTCATCCCGAAGTGGTTCACACCTACGCCGGCAAGCAGATCCTGGAGAATTTCGTCTTCGGAATTTGCGGCGCGAGGACGGATTGGAACGTTTCGCAGCGCGTACCGATTATCGAAGAACAGATCCGCGCGACCGTGGGCGATCGCAGCATTTTTTTCTTTGTGAGCGGTGGAGTGGATTCGACGGTCGCATACACGCTCTGCCTGCGCGCCCTCGGGCCGGATCGGGTCTTCGGCATTTATGTGGATACCGGTCTCATGAGAAAAGCCGAGACGGAGTTCGTGCGCGGCGTTTTCCGCGAGCTTGGCGCGAAAAACTTTCTCGTGGATGATGCCGAGCGCGAGTTCCTGGCAGCTCTTCGCGG
The DNA here is from genome assembly GCA_963795445.1 of uncultured Acidobacteriaceae bacterium. Classification (GTDB taxonomy): domain Bacteria; phylum Acidobacteriota; class Terriglobia; order Bryobacterales; family Bryobacteraceae; genus Bog-105. Next base: position 48,148 of record CAWCHX010000014.1, read on the forward strand.
CGCCCACGATCCAGAGGAGAAGCGGCGCGCCATCGGCGAGCAGTTCGTCAAAGTTCAAGAACGAGTCCTAGCCAGTGAGCATTTTCTGGATGGGAGGTGGATTCTGGGCCAAGGAACCATTTATCCAGACACTATCGAATCCGGCGGAACCGCCAAAGCCGATCTCATCAAAACGCATCACAACCGCGTAGCTGGCATTCAGGCGCTGATCGATTCCGGACGAATCATCGAGCCGCTCACTTCCTTTTACAAAGACGAAGTTCGTGAGATTGGGCGCGAAGTCGGCGTTCCCGAAAGATTTGTCGCGCGGCATCCATTTCCGGGCCCGGGTCTGGCCATCCGATGCCTCTGCGCGGAGAAGCGCGAAAACAGCGGCAGGACCGCGGACGGGGTGCTCTTACCAGTACGCTCTGTGGGCGTGCAAGGCGACGCGCGAAGTTACCGGAATGTTCTCGCGCTCCACGAAAAACCCTCCCGAGAACTAATTGCCGAGACTGCTCCCGCACTGGTGAACAGGCGTTCGGATATCAACCGCGTGGTAGCGGCATGCGGTTCGAAATCACAATTGGACGATCTCTCTGTCTTTAAGGCAACCGTCACGAAGGAACGCCTGGACATTCTCCGCGAAGCCGATGCGCTGGTACGTGAGTTCTGCCTCGAAACCGGATTTGAGAATCAGGTCTGGCAATTTCCCGTCGTGCTGATTCCCGTAGGAACTGCACAAGCTCCCGAATCTGTCGTGCTCCGGCCCATTCAGTCAATGGACGGAATGACGGCGGACGCGGTACTCATGAAGGCGGAAGACCTGGAACAGCTGACTCAGAAGCTTCTCAAGATGCCGGCGATCTCAGCCGTGTTCTACGATCTGACGCATAAACCACCCGGCACTATCGAATGGGAATAGCGCGAGCCGGCTAGATCCGATGAAAGCTCTTCAGAATGTCCTTCGTGCTGTAACGAAGAGCAATCGGGCGGCCATGCGGGCAGGTCATGGGGTATTCGCACGCGGAGAGCTCTCGAAGTAGCCATTCGATCTTCTTCGGCTGGAGCTTCGTGTTTATCTTGATCGCCGCGCGGCAAGCAATCGTGGCGCAGACATTGCGGCGGATTTCTTCCAACGAGGCGGAACGTAGTTCCCTCTCCGCTATTTCGAGTATTTCTACCACGATCCTCTCGATATCGCCGACTCCGACATTAGCCGGGGCGGCCTTGATGGCAACCGTACGCTGGCCGAACGGCTCCGTGTCGAATCCGTTGGCATTCAGTTCGTCCGCGATTCGTGCGTATTCGAACTGCTGACCCGGCGTCAACTGCAAGACCAGGGGCATCAGAAGTTGCTGGATTTCCACATTACCGGCGGCGCGCCCGCGCAGAACCTGCTCAAACAGAATTCGTTCGTGGGCCACATGCTGATCGATAATCCACAATCCATCGCGAGCCGCGGCAATGATGAAGCTGTCGTGAAGCTGGCCTAGTGGACGCAGATCGCTCAGACCGGCGAGGCTGTCAACTCGATCCCAATCTCCCGGCAGTTGGCCAAGAAAGCCGTGCGTATCGGGCATGCGCCGGATCGGGCTGGCAAGCTGCTCAGCAACGGGCGCGGGTGGCGCGATCACGGTAGGAGTTGGGACTCCGGGAATGGAGATCTCGGGCAAGTATGCGCCATTTTGAGGCGCGTTGAGGTCCATCGATTCAGATTCGATTGACACATCCTCAACCACCGACGTAAATTCAGAAAAAGGCAAGGCTGCTGCCCGTTGAGGAGTTTGGGCCCGGATCGGCACAATTGGCGACGGGGGGAGTGGAATGCTTGAAACCGGACGGCTGGCCATCAGAGCCTCACGAATCGCATCGCGAACGAAATCATGGACGATCGCGCCGTGGCGAAAGCGCACCTCCGTCTTCGAGGGATGAACGTTGACGTCCACTTCGCCGGGGTCGCAATTAAGAAACAGAAGCGCAAAGGGGAAGCATCCGGCCGGCATCAGATTGTAGTACGCCGCCGAGACTCCGTGCAAAAGCGCTTTATCACGGATCAAACGACCGTTGACAAACAGAAACACGGAATTACGATTCTGCTTCTGTACATGCGGGCCGGAGACCAGTCCTTCCAGCGCGAACAAAGCAGTTTCAGGTTCGGGCTGTTCCGCTGAGCCTTGCCGGGACTGCGGCGGGAAATAGGGCGGTGGCAGCTTCAGCTCGAACGTCTTGGGCGCAATCTCGATCAGGTCCTGCATGATCCCGGAGCCAAACACTTGAAAGGCGCGGTCGTGGAGGTTGGAAACCGGCGTAACGTTCAGCAGCTCACGGCCTTCGTGATACAACTCAAACCGCTTATCCGCGTGGCCAAGGCTGTAATGCGTGACCAGAGAGCCGGTGTGCGCCAGTTCCGTCTGATCGGAGCGCAAAAACTTTTTACGCGCCGGAACGTTATAAAACAGATCCCGTACGACGATGGTGGTGCCAACAGGCCGGGCGATCTCATCACAGCGCAGCAGCTTTCCTCCCGCAAGTTCAACCGCAGTGCCGGTTTGTTCGTCGGCGGATCGCGTCTCGAGCAGCAGCCTGCTGACGGAGCCGATAGATGGAAGAGCTTCACCGCGAAAACCAAGGGTCGCGATCGCGAGCAGGTCTTTGACATCGCTTAATTTGCTGGTCGCGTGGCGCTCGAATGCAAGAAGGGCGTCGTCGCGCAGCATGCCGCAGCCATTGTCCTGAATACGGATTAGCCTGCGGCCTGCATTTTCGACATCTATGCGGATTTCTGTCGCCCCGGCATCGAGACAGTTTTCGAGGAGCTCCTTGACAACGGAAGCAGGCCGCTCCACCACCTCTCCGGCCGCGATCTTATTCGCGACGCTATCGGAGAGGATACGGATACGGCCCATTCAGACAGTGGACTATGGCCGGGCGCTATCCACTCATCGCAGCCAGGAACTCAGCATTGCTGCGGGTCTTGCCCAGCTTGTCGATCAAAAGCTCCATAGATTCGACTGGCGAAAGAGGATTCAGCACCTTGCGTAATACCCAAACACGATTCAACTCTTCGCGCGGCATGAGCAACTCTTCCTTGCGTGTGCCGCTCTTGTTGATATCGATGGCCGGGAACACTCGTTTATCGACCAGTTTGCGGTCCAGGTGGATTTCCATGTTGCCGGTGCCTTTGAATTCCTCGAAGATAACGTCGTCCATGCGGCTGCCGGTATCGATGAGCGCAGTCGCGACGATAGTCAACGATCCGCCCTCCTCAATGTTGCGCGCCGCTCCGAAAAAGCGTTTCGGCCGCTGTAACGCATTGGAATCTACGCCGCCCGAAAGCACCTTGCCGGAAGGCGGTACAACCGTGTTGTAGGCGCGAGCCAGACGGGTAATTGAATCGAGGAGGATCACTACGTCGCGCTTGTGCTCGACCAGCCGCTTCGCCTTTTCAATCACCATCTCCGCGACCTGGACGTGGCGCGAAGCAGGTTCATCGAAGGTCGAGCTGATCACTTCGCCGCGTACCGATCGCTGCATGTCGGTCACCTCTTCCGGGCGCTCGTCGATCAGCAAAACAATCAGGTTGATTTCGGGATGATTGGTGGTGACCGAGTTCGCAATGCTCTGCAACAGCATCGTTTTTCCGGTGCGCGGAGGAGCCACAATCAACCCGCGCTGGCCTTTGCCAAGGGGGGTCAGCAAATCCATAACGCGGCCGGAAAAATTGTCGCGCGCGGTTTCGAGCTTCAGCCGCTCATCCGGATAAAGCGGGGTGAGGTTGTCGAAGAAGATCTTGTTGCGCGCTTCCTCCGGTGGCTCGAAATTAATCGCGTCGACTTTGATCAGCGCGAAGTAACGCTCACCCTCTTTCGGCGGGCGGATCTGGCCCGAAACCGTATCGCCGGTACGCAGATCGAAACGCCGAATCTGAGAAGGCGAAACGTAGACGTCGTCAGGGCCGGGAAGATAGTTGTACTCCGGGGCGCGCAGAAAGCCGAAGCCGTCCGGCAGGCACTCGAGCACGCCTTCCGAGAAGATGAGGCCACTCTTTTCCGCCTGAGTCTGGAGGATCTTGAAAATCAGCTCCTGTTTGCGCAGACCGGCGGCGCCCGGCACTCCCAGATCTTTGGCAATCTGGTTAAGCGCCAGGATGCTCATATCTTTCAGCTCGACGAGATCGAGCGTGGTGGTGCCGTTGCGGCCGCTCTGTTGTCCCGTGTTACCGATCGAGTGGCGTCCCCGGCGCTGAAATCCTTGCGAGCCCTGCGGCGCCCCTCCCTGTTGTTGAGGGGCTTGCTGCTGCCCCCCGGCAACAGGATTGCCCTGAAGCGTGGCGGCAGAGCTATTCTCAGCGCGCGCATCGCCGACCCTGGCTTCCGTTTGCGGGGGCTTTCCTTCGCCCGAGGATCGGGCGTCGCGGCGCGGGCCATCGCCACCCGGCCTGCCATTTCCTCGGCCTTCGCCTTGCGTCCTGGTGCGATTGCCGGGCGGCCTCTCCGCTCGCGTTTCGATAGCCTTTGCTTCGTTCACGTCCTCGGATGGCCTGGCCTGCGAGTCATCCGTCGTCTGGGATTCGGACGTATCGCTGGCCGATTTGCTATCGCCATTTTTCTCTTGTGGCTTCTCGGTGGGCTTGCCTTCGGTGGCAGCCGCGGAGGCTACTGCTTGTTCTTGATCGTCGAGATTGTTTGCCAAATTTCCCTCACTCCCCGGCCGTCTATGGCCGAGAATGGCACTGGCTGTTGATCCGGAGTTTCTCTCCCGATCGCAGCCAATCCAGTTTTCAATTGGTTGTTGCTTTTAAGTTTGTCGACCTTGGTGACAATCACCTGGTAGCGACGGTTGTGGAACTCGAGCCAAGACTTGAGTTCCAGGTCCATATCCATCCATCCACGCCGGGCGTCGATGAGCAGGAACGACAGAGTAAGATTCTGCCGGTCCAATAAATAACTTTCGATCAGTGTCTTCCAGCGCGCGCGTTCTTCCAGCGGGACGTGCGCGTAGCCGTATCCGGGAAGATCGACGAAGCGAAGATCCTCCTGGATGCGGTAAAAGTTGATCAACTGCGTACAACCTGGCCGAGAACTGGTAAACGCCAACCCCGGTTGCCGCACAAGCGCGTTCAGCAAACTCGATTTCCCGACATTGCTTCGCCCCAGAAAAGCGACTTCAGCCGGACTCCGACTGGCCTCCCTGATGCCATTCTCGGCTGGAAACTGCCGCGGGTTCGCCGCGCTGACGATGAGCTCTGCAGTTTCGGTCCCTACCACGGCTTTTTAGCTTTCGAGAGCGGAACACCTGAGATGAAGCTGCGCTTCAGTGCGTCAGGTTATCTTCGTTCGGCCTCGCCACCAGCTCCGCCGCCGTTGCGGCCGGGGCGAGCGGTAGGGCCACCACTTCGCGCTCCAATGCGTTCTTGAGTACTTCGTCCATTGTCAGGACGAAGGTCAACGTCATGTCTTTTCGAATGTTTTCCGGGATATCCGCCAGGTCCCTTTCGTTGTCCCTTGGCAGAACTACTTCGTTGATACCTTGCCGGTGAGCGGCCAGAAGTTTCTCCTTTAGGCCCCCGATGGGTAGTACGCGTCCGCGCACCGTAATCTCGCCGGTCATCGCAATATCGCAGCGCACAGGGATACCGGTCAATGCGCTGACAATACTGGTCGCAATGGTAATGCCGGCAGACGGGCCATCCTTCGGAATGGCGCCTTCCGGTACATGCACGTGAATGTCCAGATGGCGGTAGAAGTCCTTCGGCAACCCGAGATACTGCGCTCGCGAACGAACGTAGCTCATGGCCGCCTGGGCCGATTCCTGCATGACGTCGCCCAGTTTGCCGGTGGTGGTCAGCTTGCCACGCCCCTCCATGACCATCGCTTCCGTAGTCAGGATGGAGCCGCCTACTTCCGTCCACGCAAGTCCGGTTGTCGCGCCGATTTCATTCTGTTTATCGAGATCAAGCTCACGGAACTTCGCGGGCCCGAGCAGGCCGGCAATACTCTCCGGCGTGATCACGATCTTATCGATCGGCACAATGGGTGGTTCTTCTTTTTTGGCAGCCTTCTTCTTCGACTTCTTGGCGAGGCTGGCGCTTCCCGTCTGAGCAGCCGTGGATTCAGCCGTTTCTTCGGTAATGGGAGCCGCTTCCTCTTCGATTACTTCGAGCTCCTCCACGTTCTCCGGGCCTGGCTCTCCGAGCGCTACGGATTGCGCCTCCACCACTTTGCGAGCCATCTTACGGCAGAGATTGCCGATTTCCCGCTCGAGATTTCTTACGCCCGCCTCGCGCGTGTAAGACTGAACCAGCGTCTGCAAACCCTGCTCTGTGAACTCAAGCTGCTCGTCTCCGATACCAGTGTTTTTCCGCTGCTTCTGAACCAGGAAGCGCTTAGCGATCTCAATCTTTTCGAGCTCGGTGTAGCCCGAGAGACGGATCACTTCCATGCGGTCCTGCAGTGCCGGCGGAATGGTGTGAAGCACGTTCGCCGTCGCGATGAAGAACACCTGGCTGAGGTCGTATTCGACATCCAGATAGTGATCCATGAACATGAAGTTCTGTTCCGGATCGAGCACCTCAAGCAAAGCCGATGAAGGATCTCCGCGGAAATCCATCGACATCTTGTCGACCTCATCCAGCATGATGACCGGATTCTTTGTCCCGGCTTTCTTCATCATCTGAATAAGCTGTCCGGGCAGCGCGCCAATATAGGTGCGGCGATGGCCGCGAATTTCAGCTTCATCGCGAACGCCGCCCAGCGAGAGGCGCACGAATTTCCGGCCGGTCGCTTTCGCGATCGACATCCCAAGCGACGTCTTGCCGACGCCCGGGGGTCCGACAAAGCACAGAATCGATCCCTTCGGGTTCTGCACCAGACGGCGCACAGCAAGAAATTCCAGAATGCGTTCTTTGATCTTTTCCAGACCATAGTGGTCGTTTTCGAGAATTTGGCCCGCGAAGCGAAGATCGCGGATTTCTTTTGTGCGCTTCTTCCACGGCACAGCAAGGAGCCAGTCAAGATAGTTGCGTGAGACCGTCGATTCGGCGGACATCGGCGGCATGGCTTCCAGGCGCTTGAGCTCGGCCATTGCCTTTTCAAGCGCATCCTTCGTCATGCCGGAGGTTTCGATTTTTTTCTTAAGCTCGTCGAACTCGCTCTTCTCTCCGCGGCCAAGTTCCTTCTGAATCGCCTTGATCTTCTCGTTGAGGTAATACTCTTTCTGCGCCCGCTCCATCTGCCGTTTCACGCGCCCCTGGATGGTTCGGTCCACGTTCAGCTTTTCGATCTCGATATCCAGCAGGTCGGCCACGCGGGTCAGGCGGTCGATGGGATCGAAGATCTCGAGCAGTTCCTGCTTCTCTTCAATGGTGAGCTGCAGGTTGGCGCCTACGGTGTCGGCAAGCTTACCAGGATCGTCTACGCGGATGGCCGCGATCATGGTTTCGTAGTTCAGATTCTGGCTGAGCTTGACATATTGCTCAAACAGAGTTGTGACGCGGCTGGTCAAGGCTTCCAACTGGCTGCCCTGCTCGACCTTGTAGACGGTCGTTTTGACGACGGCGCGGAAATAGCCTTCCTCCTCGCTGACGGAGATAATCTTGCCGCGCTCGACGCCTTCCACGAGCACTTTGATGTTGCCGTCGGGCTGCTTAAGGCTCTGGACTATATTGGCCACCGTGCCGACGGAATAAATCTCGTCCGGCCGAGGCTCGTCCACCGAAGCATCATGCTGGGTGGCTAAGAAGATTTTCTTGTCGCTTAACAGCGCCTCTTCCAACGCACGGACGCTCGATTCCCGCCCCACAACGAAGGGGGTCATCATGTACGGGAAGATGACTACGTCCCGTATCGGCATCATGGGTAATCGTTTGGTGTCCGTCTTATCTTTTGTCGTGACCATTGTTAATTTTTAGGCGGGTGCGGTCCCTTATCTCAGGACCAGGAAGAATATAGCGGCGTACGTGCCGAAGCTTTGGATAACGAAGAAGCGATTTTCAGGGTTGGATGGCTGGCTAACCCGCCTTCTCGAGCACAGCCATGTTGATCTTCTGCGTAAGCACCATCTCTTTCGTCACGAGAAACTCGCGAACTTTCTTGAATGTCGGGAGATAGTACATCAGGTCCAGCATGAGATCTTCCAAGATCATGCGGAGACCACGAGCGCCTACCTTGCGTTCCATGGCAAGCTGCGCAACCGCTTCGAGGGCGTCGTCGCTAAATCTGAGCTTAACATTCTCGAACTCAAATAGCTTTTGGTACTGCCGAACGATAGCATTTTTCGGCTTGGTAAGAATTTGTACCAGGGCTTCCTTTGAAAGGTCTTCGAGAATCGCGGTGACCGGCATACGGCCGATAAACTCCGGGATAAATCCGTACTTGATGAGATCGACAGGCTGGCACTGACCCAGCAGATCCGTATCGCGGCGAATGGAATTCGGGCCGCGGCGCGGTGAGACCTCTTTCTCTTCCGGCGGGATGAAGCCGATGGCTTTGGTGCCCACGCGGCGCGCAATCACCTTCTCCAGACCAATAAACGCTCCCCCGCAGATAAAAAGAATATTGGTGGTGTCTACCGGTGTGAACTCCTGGTGCGGATGCTTACGCCCGCCCTGTGGGGGAACGTTGGCAACGGTACCTTCCAAAATCTTCAGCAGGGCCTGCTGGACACCCTCCCCCGAGACATCGCGGGTAATGGAAGGATTTTCGTCTTTGCGCCCAATTTTGTCGATCTCATCGATGTAAATGATGCCGGTTTGAGCGCGTTGAACGTCCCAATCGGCATTTTGCAGCAAGCGCAGAATAATGTTTTCGACATCTTCGCCGACGTAACCCGCTTCCGTCAGCGTCGTGGCGTCGACGATCGCAAAAGGTACATCCAGGATACGAGCCAGGGTTTGCGCAAGAAGAGTCTTGCCGGTCCCGGTTGGCCCAATCAGCAGAATGTTCGATTTCGAGAGCTCAACCTCGCTGCCGCGCTGCTTGTTCATCTGGATCCGTTTGTAGTGGTTGTAAACGGCAACAGCAAGCTTCTTCTTGGTCGCTTCCTGTCCGATTACGTACTGATCCAGATACTCCTTCAATTCCAGCGGACGAGGGAGTTTACCAGGGCCGCCATAGCTCTGATCATGCCGGTCGTCTTCGATGATTGAATTACAAACCGCAATGCATTCATCGCAAATATACGCGCGTGGATAATCGCTCGGCGAGGAAATGAGCTTACCAACTACATCCTGGCTTTTATGGCAGAACGAGCAGCGAAGTGAGTCGTCAGATCCGGCGCGCTTCAAACTGGTTCTCCTCGATAGAAAGGAAGATCAAAAGATTCTAACCCCGGTCCAGAACCTAAGAATTTCAACCCCAGTATATCAACATTAGCGTTGTTTTACGTGAACAGAATTGCATAACGGCAGAGAAGGTAAGTGGCATACGGAGGAGCATCAGGCCTGCTTTTGAGCCTGCTCGAACAGAAAATGCAGTGTTTTCTCCGTCTGAATGTGACCTGCAATGCGGCCCAGAGTTCCCTCTTTCTCCAGCCGGGCCCGGGTGACGGGGACGGCCTCGCGCTCCTGTCTGGCAAGTCGCTGCACCTCCCGGTCAACCTCATCCTTCGTCGCGCCAATTCCTTCTTTTTCCGCGATTTTCTCAAGCAAAAGAGACGCCCGGACATTACGGACCGCCTTGTCGCGCTGAGTCTCCTTTACTTTGGCCCAGTCGAGCTTAATAGTGTTCGGATCCACGCCTCGGCCCGCCAGATTACTGAGCTGCATCCGGACCTGATTCTCAATCTGACGGTCGACATAGGCCTCCGGAATCGGGAAGTCGTTCGTTTGGACCAGCCTGTCGATCAGTTCCTCCTTAGCTGCCTGTTGAGCGACATATTGCTTCTCATGAAAGATCGACTTGTGAACAGCTTCTCTCAACTCCGCCAGCGTCTGATAATCACCGAGATCGCGAGCGAACTCGTCATCCAGAGCCGGAAGCTCTTTTTTCCGAACGAACTTCGGAGTTAGCTCGAAGCGAACGGTTTTACCGGCTAAGCGCTCCTGGGCGTAATCTTCCGGATATTGGATCTCGACTTCCTTAACATCTTCCGGATTAGCAGCAATCAAAGCTTCGTTGAAGCCGGGCAAAGTCTCCTCGCCGCCGACCTGAATCTGTACATCCTGATCAATCGGCTCAGCCAGCCCCTCCAGCGATTTGAGGTGGACAAGAACGTAATCCCCGCTCTCAACCGGGCGGGGGTCCAGGTTGACATAATCGGCCTTACTCTCCCGCATGGATTCGAGCCGCTTATCGATCTCTTCGTCGGCGACCGTCGGCTCCTCGTACTTAACGGGAATTCCACGATAGTCGGTGAGCTCAAACACGGGAGCAACTTCGAAATCGGCTTTAAAGCGGATCGGCTGGCCGGGCTCGAACTTGAGATCGGTAACATCCGGGGTGCCGACCACCTTCAGTTCTTCTTTCGCTATGCGGTCGCGGAATGCCTGGGGGACAAGCATTTCCAGGACTTCCTTACGGATTTCGTCCTCGAATCGCGACCGGATCATAGTCACCGGCGCCTTGCCGGGCCGAAAGCCGGGAAGCCTCACGCGGTCCTTAATCGAGTTGGTGACGCGCTCTTTCGCTTTTTCTACGTCTTCGAGAGGAATCTCGATTTCAAGCGAGCGCTTGCAATCAACGTCTGTAGGCACTGTTCTGGACGCCTATGCGGTTGCAACCGCTAGCTGAGCTGCTTCTCGCAGCGCCTCAGCTTTGTCCGTCTTTTCCCAGGTGAAAGTATCTTCCGTCCGGCCGAAGTGTCCGAAGGCCGCCGTCTTCTGATAAATCGGACGGCGTAACTGCAATTCCTTGATCATGCCCGCCGGAGTCAGCGAGAAGTTCTCGCGCACGATCTCGGCTAAACGTTGATCTTCCACCTTGCCCGTACCGAAGGTATTGACCATCACCGAAACGGGTTCGGCGACACCAATTGCGTAGGCCAGTTGCACTTCAGCGCGCGAAGCAAGCCCGGAAGCGACAATATTCTTCGCCACATAGCGGGCGGTGTAGCAGGCCGAACGATCCACCTTGGTGGGATCCTTACCCGAAAACGCGCCGCCACCGTGACGGCCCATTCCGCCGTATGTATCGACGATGATTTTGCGCCCGGTCAAGCCGGTATCCCCATGCGGTCCGCCTATGACGAAACGCCCGGTCGGGTTGATATGAACTCTGGTTTTGGAATCGATCATCCCGGAAGGAATCACGGGATTGATGATGTACTTCCTGATATCCGCTTCAATCTGCTCGGAGGTGACGTCATCATCATGTTGGGTGGAGACGACCACGGCGTCAATCCGCTGCGGTTTGCCATCGACGTATTCGACACTGACTTGGCTCTTGCCATCCGGCCGAAGATACGACACTTCGCCCGAGCGGCGAGAGTCGCTCAATCGCCGGACCAGCTTGTGGGCCAACATGATGGGCAATGGCATCAACTCAGGAGTCTCATCGCAGGCGTACCCGAACATCATTCCCTGATCGCCGGCACCGCCGGTGTCGACACCCATGGCGATGTCGGGCGATTGGGACTGGATCATGTTTACGACCGCGCAGGTCTTGCAATCGAAACCGTAGGACGCATCGTTGTAACCGATGTGATTGATAACGCCGCGGACAAGCCGCGGGACGTCCACATACGTCTTAGTTGTAATTTCGCCAGCAACGACGCAAATTCCAGTGGTGACCAGCGTTTCGCAGGCGACGCGCCCGGTGGGGTCGTCGCGAAGAACGGCGTCGAGAATGGCATCCGAAACCTGATCGGCAATTTTATCGGGGTGCCCTTCGGTTACGGATTCAGACGTAAAAATGTATTTCATTGAAGACTGGTTTAGCTCCTTATAACTCTCGTTGGGGCAGCGCAGAGGATGCCGGTGCGGCGGCCCATCCGGAAAGAGGCGATCAGCTTCCTAGTTTAACAATGTGGCGGAGCTGGGGCGCGGTGGGGCGCAACGAACGCTACTAGTTGTGGGATTTTGTGCTGCCGTGAGTCCTCTATGCCGCTTGTAGGCTCCCTTCGGCCGGTGAGGAAGGGGCGGAACACGCAAATGGAGGGTCGGGAGCGGGTTGAGACGGCGCTTTTTCGCCTTTCTGCGAAACGAACTGTTTGGAAGCCAGGCGACTCTGCGAAACGAACTGCCTGAAGCGGTCTTTCTTTATGCGAAGCAACACGTTGAGGGCGCGATGGAAAGCGCGCTCGTAGGTGGTGTGATAGCGCAGGAAGACGGCGAGCTGCTTGGTATCGACGCCGTCGGCGGTGAAGCAGTTGGTCTGCATGGCCATGGCGCGCTGCATGAGCCAGTAGGATTGCGCGAGCTCGCGAACGAGCATTTCTTCGGTTGGATTGGCGGGCTGGTGCTCGTCCAGAAGCGCGTTCAAGAGCGCTTCATATTCGGCGGCATCTTCGCCCGGAATGATGAGCTGACCGGAGGCGAGTCCATGCTTGAACGAATTGCGGGAGGAAGTGGCTTTGCCCGTCGATGTGCGAGGACCGGTGGAACGGCCGGGGCGAGGAGCGGCGGAGACGCGGTGGTCGTCACGGTTCGCTTCCCAATCCAGGCTCGGCTCGGGGTCGGGTTGCGGCGCAGGTGCAGGGATGGTTTTGGCGGCGGACTGCTGCGAGTCGAGGCTGATCCCGGCTCTGCGGTGGACACGTTCGCGGGCGGCGTTGGCCTGGGCGATGAGTTCGGGAGAAAATTCCTGGTCGTGTGAATAGGTGGTTCGAGTGAGGGGGTGGCCCTCGGCTTTCATGCGTTTGAATTCGGCTTTCTTGGCCTTGCGCTCGGCTTCACGGCGGGCGCGACGGGCTTCTCGAGGTGTCATGGGTAAGTCCTCCTAAAAAGGTACGGGCAAGAGCGGCGGATGGCCGGACTTGCCCATGCAAACGGTAGCACCGAGAAATGCGGGTTGATCGCGGCGCGGCTTAGCGGAGGGTGGAAGCCGATGAAAGGAAAGGAAGAGGAAAATTTTTTGGGTTTGTGACCGGGTGGGAAGGAACGGCTCTCTTTGCATGTGAGAGATGCGCGTTATGCGGCCAAATTGGAAACAGACCGAGGGATTAGCGGATCGAGGCGGACTTATCGGGAGTAATCCTCACGGGCGAGAAAGGCACATCAATCGGCTCAGCTTTGCCGGAATATCTTAGTGTTGTAACAATCGCCCATTTTGCAAGCCGCTCGTTAGGTGACGTTTTGCCGAACAGAGAGCCGTGCAGGGCAGAACGCGTGTCTCTGGCGAGCCCCTCCTGCTGCTTGGCGTTACCGACTTCAAGCTTTGATAAGAAGCGCGCCCCTTCTCGCCATTCCCCAACTACGCTCGCACAACGCGACACCCCAGACTCTGAATCAACGCGGGCCGAAGTTGCGTCGTGGGGGAAGCCTTGGGACCGTGAGCGATCTGTTGTGTAATTTTGAGATCGCGTACGGGAACGTCGCTGCAAACTCCAACGACATTCGATATACCAAATGCGCGGTCGGGTGGGCGCTCACTACATTCGCTCGCTACGCGTTCGTAACATACGTGCTGCTTTCGCAAACCTGGCAATGCTGAGCATCCAATGGCGCGAAGCGATGAGCAACAATAATCCAAAACCGACGAGCAGATAAGCAGCCGGTTCCGGTGTCGAGGTTGGAGGATTCAAACCGTTCACCGTGACAGTGCTGACGTCAAAAAATCCTTCCGCGTTCTGCTGCGCACCGCCTAGATGGAAGGAAGTTTGGCTGTTCACCGGCCCAGGAAAGAAAAAGGAGTCCTCCCAGTTGTAATCCGTAGTCCACGGAGGCGTACTCGCGGCAGGGCTCAAGTAAACGTCCGCCGAGTGGAAGCCCCCGTCGCCGGCATCAAATTCGAGGTATGGACTTGGTGCAGGAGATATGTATCGCGCGACGTCTACGTTGAAGAGATCGCCGAATGTCACAGATACACCATTTACCTGGACAATCACCGACCCCGGCGAGTTTACGCCATTGGCTTGCAACGTGGATCCGCACGGCGTATTTTGACTGCAGCTAACAACGGTGTTGGTCCCGACGGTGTCATAAAGGTTGTAAGTGACCGTGACAGGGTCATTAGTCAGGTCAGTATTCGGCGAGCCGAATACGCCCGTAACATCAGTACCCGATGTGATAGTTCCGGTAACTGTGACGGTAATTTCTGATCCACGCGCGGAAGTCGAAAAGCTCGTGATGAGGATGACGGCCGCAAGAGCTGAGAAACAGTGTTGATTAGACATGGAATTTCACTACAATATGCGAATTGCTGAATAATGAAAGCCGCGGGTTTGTTTCACGGATGCGTAATTACAGCAGGCGTTAATAGTATCACAGTCGCGTGGCGGATTCCATGCCGTCTCACTAAGTAATAGTGGAGACTGACCCCTCCTACCAAAACCATTAGTCTTGATCGGGAGTCAGCGGGCGCAGTCATTGGTAGCGGGAAGGACGTCCGCTCGCTTCCTATAACGACGTTGGAACCGGGACTCCGCTGGTTTTGCCACGCAGGTTGCTTCGTCGGGATTGATGGATTCGGATCTTTTTGCGCGCGAGCACAGGAGAGCGACGACATTAATTCCTGGACATACTGGTGCGAGCCTAGCGCGGATTCGAGTCATAAGTAAGTACGGGCCAAATCACACGCTGCTGCGAGCCGCCGCGACGAAACGGCTAAGTTCAACGGGCTTAGAGGAGCCTGCGGATCGCGCGCAACGGCCTGAAGGCCATCACAAGTGCCTGATGCAAGCGAGCTTTCCTTGCTCAAAACGAGATTACTACTGATAAACGCGCTTGTGACCCAAAATCCACGTGGATGGAAGTCGGCTATGTGGAAAGTGAATCCGAGAATCCTTCTCGGTTCGGATACGCAAACTGCTGGAACGCATCATTCACCGGCCGCTGCTCCCCAGGCCGAGACCGTTCCGTGGACGCACATTAGCGCATTACCCTTGATCGGGATCGGCGAGCGGTGATCAGAAGTTTCGTCGCCGGGAAGGGCGGGTTTCCCTCGGCCGTTATGTTTGAGGTGCGCTTCGCGTTCACGATATTAGCCCGGCTGGATAGTTCGCGAAAGTAGTCCTCGGTGCGAAGTGCCGAGACGTTCTCCACCACTGCTATGCGGGTGAAAGCCGATGAAAGGAAAGAAAGAGGAAAATTTTTCGAGTTGGTGGTGACCGCCGGGAACGAACGGCTCTCTTCGTCCGGTTTCATTGCCTTGTTTGGGACGACGAACCGCCTTTACTCTGCCCGTAACGCTTCGACGGGATCGACCTTAGCTGCCTTCCGCGCTGGAAGGTAACTGGCGAGTGCCGCGGTTAACATCAAGCTCGCCGACATTGCAGCGTAGGTGAGTGGGTCGGACGGGCTGACAGAAAACAGCAGCGATTTCATCAATGGTGTTAGCGCAAGCGCCGCGGCAAGCCCGCAACCGCAACCCACAGCGGACAGAATCAGGCCGCTGCGGACGAAAGCAGTTGTGACCTGTGCAATCGGCGCACCGAGGGCAAGCCGGATCCCTACTTCCCGCGTCCGTTGCGAGACCACGTATGAAATCACGCCGTATATGCCCAGAAGCCCCAAAAACAGGGCCATGCCGCCGGCAATCGCCAGGAGCAGCAGCGTGAAAGACGTACGTGCGAGCGAGCGGTTGTAGAACGTTTCCAGAGTATCGGTTTGTTCGATCGGGAGGTTCGAGTCGATACTCCAAAGCGCGTTCCGAACCTCCTTCTGAAACGATAAGGAGCCCGCTCGCGGGCTGCGAATCACGAATGAAACGTAACGTTGCACGTCCAGCGGCATCGCCTTCGAAGTTTTTTGTAAGCAATGGCCAATAGACGATGGTGGGCGCGGGCTTGTCAACGCCGTCTGAGTGCTCATCGGCAACCACTCCGATGACTTCGCGCCAGTCGTCTTTCTGGTTTGGACGGATACGTTTGCCGAGCGCGGCTTGCGGGGCTCCCCAAAGATCGCGTGCCGTATTTTCGGATACAATCGCGACCGTGCCGCCGTTATAGATGTCGGCCCAGGTAAAGTCGCGGCCCGCGAGCATTCGCTGTCCCATAGTTGCGAAATATCCGGGAGCAATCGATTTGTAGCGGCGGAGCGGAGCGATCGTTCCTTCGCGGTAAGTCTTGTCCGCCGCGTACACGGGATCGTTTGATTCCCCGCCGCCCATGGGAACAGACGAGATTATGGAAGCCGAAACCACGCCGTTGACGGTTTTCGTTTTGTCGAGCATTGCCTGTTCCATCCGCATCACGCGCGCCGGTTCCTTCACCTCTACATCGGTGATCCCGATTCTTAAGGTCTGAACTTGATGGGCATTCATGAATCCCGGGTCGACATTGTGCAGATTGCGGAAGGTGCGGATCATGAGTCCTGACGTGACCAGCAGAACCAATGCAAGCGCTACTTGAAGAACCACAAGGAAGCTCCGCACCTGCTGACGATTCCTGCTGTGGCTCATCGACCGGCCGCCACTGCGAAGCGCGTCTGCAAGCCGCGGCCGCACATAGCGCAGAACAGGGATCAAACCGAATAAGGCGCTGAACCCAATTGATACGACAAATGTGAACAACAGTACCCAACCGTCGATCCTGATGTTCCCGGAGCGCGGCAGGTGCACCAGATCCGACGCTGCGAGCAGCTTCAGCGCGGCCCGGCACAAAGCGAGTCCCACCGCGCCGGCAATGATGCCCAGCAGGAGGCTTTCAAAGAGAAGCTCCCTGGCGATACGCGTTGCGGCGGCGCCCAGCGCGGCACGAATGGCAAGCTCCTGTTGCCGCGCGTCGGTTCGGACCAGCAGAAGATTCGCAACGTTCGAACACGCGATCAACAAAACAATGCCGACTGTCGCCATTAGCAGCCACAGAGTATTTCCGATATCGCCAACCAGATCTTTTTTTAAGGGCCGCAAGTTCGGGGCGATACGCGCATCTTCGTACATTCTTAGGGTGAAACCCGGAGGGGGTGGGAACTGCTTCGGGACAATGAGCAATACGCGCGCAAAATCGGCACTCGCTTGCCTGATGGTTACTCCGGGCTTAAGCCTTCCGACGCCTAAATAGGTGAAACCGAGTAAATGCAAACCGGAACGTGTCAACCGCAAAGGCAGGAGCAGATCAGGTTTCTTATCCATGAACTCGAACGAAGGCGGCAGGACACCGATGACCGAGGTCTGATTGCCATCGATGTTAATACGCCGGCCTAGCACCGCGCGGTTTCCGCCAAAATGGGAATGCCAGTAGCCGTCGGAGATCATAACGGTGCGTTCGCCATCAGCCTCATCGTCTTCGGATGCGAAGGATCGGCCGAGTTGCTGGGTAATGGCAAGGATCGGCAGCAGTTCATGCGTGGCGAAGACTGCTTGCACCTCTTCGGGATGACTCTTGCCGGTAACGAACGTGCCGCCGGTCCCGAACATGCTGACGGCCTGAAATGCGCGGCTCTCATCGACACATCGTGAAGTAGACCGAAGGCGCCATGTTCAGATCTGCAATTTTCACTCCCGGCGCTGTCATCCAGACCGCGACCAACTGCTCGGGATGCGGGTAGGGCAACGGCTTCAGCAGCACACCGTTGATCACGCTGAAAATGGCGCTCGTCGCTCCCAGCCCCAGTGCGAGAGTTCCGATGCTCACCAGCGTGAAACCGGGAGTGGCGCGCAACCGGCGCAGCGTATATCTCAGGTCCTGAAATATGCCGTCGACCATGTTCTCCCACCCATACGACCGCACCTCTTCGCGAAGTGCCGTACTGCTCCCGAGCGCCATCCGCGTTGCGCGAGCCGCATCGTCTGCCGTTGACCCGCGCGCCTCCATATCGGCTTTCGCTTCGGCAAAGAAACTGTCGACCTCGTCGGCAATATCTTCATCGGCGCGTTCCCGTCGAAGCAGATTTCGGAACCCACGCATCAGTTGCCGCGCGATCGACATGACTTTAAGCCTGCGCCTTGAGCAATCGTGAAATCGCGGCCGACCGGCGCTGCCAATCCGCCGTCTCGCTTTGCAGTTGTTTTCTGCCCGTCTGCGTCAGCCGATAAATCTTTGCCCGGCGCGAGTTCTCCGTTACCTGCCAATCTGCATCCAGCCAGCCATTTCGCTCCAGGCGCTGCAGTGCGGTCAAGAGCGAGCCGGCGTTCACCTTAAAAACGTCTTGTGTGATTTGCTCGATCCGTCGGGCAATGCCGAAACCGTGCATAGGTTCCAGGCTCAGTGTCTTCAGGATCAGCATATCCAGTGTCCCCTGAATTACGTCTGTATTTGTGCTGTTCATCGAAGCAATCACAGGATAGCGGCCGCTCATCATGATTGTCAAGAGATGAACGTCAAGTTTACTGGAATTGCAAACTCAACCCCCGACCATAGAAGTGGCATTTCTTCCGGACATTACCGGATCGAAGAGCCGTCGGAGCTGCGAAGTACGTCCCGCTTGGCTTCGATATTTTCGGGGAAAGCCTTAAGGAAGCGTAGGTAAGTTTGGTGTGCGAGCGCTAATTGGCGATTGGCGGCATAAAGCCGGGCGAGATGCTCGTAAGGAGCTACGAGCAAAGGGTCGAGTTGCAATGTCTTCTCGAGATATTTGATCGCGTTCTCATTGTCTCCGGCGGTTTCCGCAGCAGAAGCCATGTCATCATAAACCAAAGCTGAGTTGGGTTCGACGGCAAGCGCTTTATCGAATAGGGCCTCCGCGCCTGCCTCTGCTTTTGTCCCACTTATAATCTTGGCCATCGCCCTCAGCAAAACCGGATCGTTCGGAAAATTATTCCCCGCCGAAAGCAACAGCTCATACCCCCGACGAACGAACGGAAACGACTCCAATTGGCCGCCGACCCGTGCATAGGCAAGGCCCAAGTTGCGTTCCGCAAACTGTGGCGGCGGATTGTGCCACGGTACCAGCTCATCTTCCTTGTTTGCCGGGGCGCTGCCGTTCAAAAGGGACGGAGCACGCAGTTCGGCCAGTTCTCGCGGGGTATAGACGGCGATCCGATGGTCGGTGAAGATGGTGTGCCCGCCTTGCCCTGCCGGCAGGCGCGGCATGTGGCAGGCGATGCAATTCTGGTTGGGCTTGGGATGCGACGCCAAAAGCGCCGTGCCGTGGCAGTGGAGGCAGCGGGCGCGAAAATAGGCGACGGGATCCTGCGGGAGCGCGTGCGGATCGTGGCAGATGCCGCACCAGAGCTTATCCCCGCTCTTCCGCGCACATTCACTCAACGCGAGTTGCTGCGACTGGCTGATGATCGTGAGAGCGTTCGGGTGGGCAGGGCCTCGCGACGACTGATAAACGTAAACCGTGTAGACGTCTTCGAGATTCTCACCAGCGTGAAAATCAGTAATCTGTTTGCCAGGATTCGGAATGCCGACTTCGCCGCTCAAGTGGCACTGCTCGCAAACGCTGTCGCGGGCGCGCGGCGGGAGCTTTGCAGGATTGATGATTGATCCTGGCACTGGATTGCGGAGGTGCGCCGTTGCGGGGCCGTGGCAGCGCTCGCAGCTAATCGTTTCCGCTGCAAACGGCGGGTTACGGTACGCGTTTAATGTGCCGGCTATCGGAAGCGTCTCCCCGACATGGCAAAAAAGGCACTGCGGCCGGACAGCCCGATAGAAATCCGGAGCCTTCAAATTCTCGTACCCGGGTGACATTCCCCATCCGAACGCTGCGTAATAGCTCAACGGCGACTCAAACAGATGGTTGCCAACCTGGATGACATAAGCGACGGCATGCGCCCCGGAGCCGACCGAATAGGCGATGGAGTACTGCGAGGCGAGACCGTCACGCTCCATCCGCTGAGTCATGTGATCGGCCGATGAACGAATGGTGAAGCGAGTGCCGGAAACGCTGTGGTAGAACGTGCCGGAAGGCCCCCGCCCAGGCGGTCCCATGGAATGGGCCATCGGCGTCGCCAGGAAACCCTGCACTTCTCTTGGGTGACAGCCGGCACACGGCTGCTGCCCGGAAAACGCGGGAAAGGCACACACGATGGCCAGGCCCGTGGCCGCGAGCAGGCGGCCCTTCTTGAACCCGGGTCGTGGCCTCATGAAAATACGCTATTCTAATCTACCCCCGCGCCGCGAGCACCTCCGCCTCCAGATGAATTCCGTCGGTGCGCGGCACGATGTGCGACATAGGGATCGATCCGATGGACGGCGGACTGGACAACTCCACGACGGGACAAAGTATCGCTGTAGTACCTCCTACAGTGCCGTTTTGGCATGTCCGTTCAACGGACCGACTCTCTTCGCCAGGGCGACCCGCTCTTGTTGGACCGCATATTCCGGGACGATACGCACCAGGTATTCAAGGCGTTCTACTTCAGACCGCAGAGAAAGAACCGTTTGCCGTTTGTCCAAATCCAAGATCAATTGCGCCAGTTGGAAACTCATTCGTGCCGAGTCGAATTTCGGTTCGCCACTCTCTTCCGGATCCTCGAGTTTCAACAGGGTGCGATAGGCGGCAGCCGCTTTATCTTTGAGGTCGACTGGGACTTCTCTCACGTCCTCGTCATTGAAGAATTCGACCTCCGCGCGCAAGTAGGCTTTCTCCTCGTCGAGCGAAGTGATTCGAAACCGCCGTTGGCCCACGGCCAATAGATCTAGCCTACCGTCTGAATAGCGCTGAAGCACGCGATCCACCAAAGCCGTGCATCCGATGTTAACGATGCCGCCCTCCTTCGCGAGAACGATGCCGAATTCAGCCTGGGCCGGAATCACGTCACCCATCATTTCCTTGTAGCGCTCCTCGAAGATGTGAAGCGGCAGCGGCATAGCCGGTAGAAGCACCAGAGAAAGAGGGAATAGCGGAATGAGCGGTGCGCTCATGTCCCTATTATCTGTTCCCCTGCCAAGACAAGAACGAACGATATACTGTGTTGCGTCAAACAAGTAGTTGTTGTGAGATGACGCTAAAGCTGAAACGCACACCAGGGCTCTACCTCGTCGGCTTTATGGCGGCGGGGAAGACGACTATTGGCCGTGCCCTGGCCGATGTTCTCGGTTGGCCGTTCAGAGACGTGGATGCCGACATTGAAGCGCAGAACGGCAGGACTATTTCCCAGATTTTCTTGCAGCACGGCGAGACTGCTTTTCGTGAGCTGGAAGCTGCGATGATCCGAAAACATGTGTCACGGATCGAAGCCGGCAATCCCTGCGTGCTGGCGCTGGGCGGTGGCGCATTCGTGCAGCAAGTGAATTGGGATCTCATCCAGAATAATGGCGTAGCGATTTGGCTCGATTGCACTCTGGAAACGGTTCGCAAGCGGTTAGGCGACGATAATACGCGGCCCCTAGCGGCCGATCCGGAACGCTTATCGAAGCTATATGAGGATCGCCGTCCGCTTTACGCACGTGCCGACTTCCGGATCGAAGTGGATACCACCGAGATCGACCAGATCGTCCGTCAGATTCTCGAACTGCCCATATTTTGAAAACCGGCGCCAAACCTCATCGCAGCCGACTACGCCGGGATGCGCTTTCCATTTTTCATGCGGCCCTGGAAGCGGCTGAAGCGGGCAGTGCTGTCCGGCGGCATCTAAAGCTTTCCCGGGGCATTCTGAAGGTTGGGGAAGTGCGTATTCCGCTCGGAGATTTCGATCGCGTTTTTTTTGCCGGCGTCGGCAAAGCAGCGACGGAGATGGCTGCCGCTGTCGAGCAAATCCTGGGCCCAGCACTTACCGGCGGACTCGCGCTCACCAAGCAGGGTCATTCCAAATTGCGCTTACGGCGTATCCGGATCAGGGAGGCCGCTCACCCAATTCCCGACGAGCACGGTATCGAAGCTTCCCGTGAAGTTATCGAGCTGCTGCGGGAACTAAATGCGCGCGACCTGCTGGTGGTAGCCGTTTCCGGTGGTGCTTCCGCTCTGCTGAGCGCCCCGGCAGATCCCATCTCGCTTGCCGATAAGCAACAGACCACCGATTTGCTTTTGCGGGCAGGTGCAAACATAAGGGAGCTCAATGCCGTCCGAAAACACCTCTCTGTATTGAAAGGCGGACGTCTCGCCGCGCTGGCGTATCCTGCTACCGTCGTCGGCTTGCTTTTGTCCGATGTGATCGGAGATCCGCTCGACATTATCGGCTCCGGCATCACCGCTCCCGACCCCACGACATTCGCCGATGCGCTCGCGGTACTCGGAAAATTCGACTTACTCGATCGCGTGCCCCGTGCTGTGCGTCAACACCTCGAAAGAGGTCTTCGCGGCTCGATTTCCGAAACGCCCAAGCCCGGCGACCCGCTCTTCCAGAATGTTCACAACGTTGTAGTCGGCAGCAACCGGCTCGCGCTCGAAGCGGCGGCGAAGCAAGCCAAAGCACTCGGCTACCGAACGATTCTGCTTTCGAGCACTATGCAAGGCGAAACGCGGGAGGTGGCGCGAGTGCACGCGCAAATCCTTCGCGAAGTCGTCGATTTCGGTGATCCAATATGCCGGCCTGCCTGTGTGCTGTCCGGCGGCGAGACGATCGTCACCGTGCGGGGGGCCGGCAAAGGCGGCCGAAACCAGGAATTCGCTCTCGCCGCGGCAATCGACATACAAGATCTTGCCGATGTGCTGGTACTGAGCGCCGGAACTGACGGGACTGACGGTCCCACCGATGCCGCCGGAGCAATTTCCACGGGCGAAACAATTGGCCGGGCGGCTAATCTCGATCTCGATCCGTTCCAATATCTCGCCGCGAACGATTCCTATCGCTTTTTTGATGCGATGGGAGATCTCATACGCACCGGACCGACCGGTACGAATGTGATGGACATTCACCTGATGCTGGCGCGCTAATCGCGATGCTGAAGTTCATAGAAGCTTAACGAATTGTCGCCTTGTTTCAGCACACGTGCTTTTTCCAGCGCTCCATAAACTTCATCTAACACTACTCGCGAGGCATGTTGCGCAATTACATACGGAAAACCCGCAGCCGAGAGCGCCATCAGCGAACGGACATACTCGCCTGTCTCGTCGTAAGGCGGATCAAGGAATGCGATATCGGCTTTGTAGTTCGGGAGCAAAACAGCGCTGTCTCCGCGCACTACCGTAATTTCATCTTCTATTCCCAGCGCTGCCAGGTTCTCCCGAATCACTGACAACGCCAAGCTCTTGCGCTCGATCAAAACCACGCGCTCTGCCCCCCGGCTTAACGCTTCAATTCCAACAGCTCCACTGCCCGCGTAGGCATCGAGGAATACCGCGCCGGCGATTCTCGGAGCCAGTACATTGAACAGCGCCTCGCGAAGACGGTCAGGCGTTGGCCGCACCGCCATTCCCGGAACGCTCTTCAACCTGCGGCTGCGAAACCGTCCCGCGATGATTCTCACCGCTTCACCCGACCTGAACCAATCCGTACTTCCGCTGCCAGTGTTCCTGGATATAACGAACCACCGCACGCAGTTCGGAACTGGCCTTGTCTTCCACCAGCCGGCGCGCCTCTTTCCGCGCCGTTTCGAGCACATCGCTATCACGGATAAGATCGGCCAGCCTCAGACCCGGTATTCCCGACTGCTTCGTGCCGAAAAACTCACCCGGCCCGCGCAGCCTCATATCCATCTCCGCGATGTAAAAGCCGTCGCTTGATTCGACCAGCGTGCGGATCCGCTCTCTCGCGACGTCGTTCAGTTTGTCCGTCACTAAAACGCAGTAGCTTTGATACGATCCTCGGCCGACGCGTCCTCGCAACTGATGTATCTGTGCGAGGCCAAACCGTTCCGCTTGTTCGATCACCATCACTGACGCATTCGCAACATCGACTCCAACTTCGATCACTGTGGTCGCGACCAGAATCTTGGTTCTGCCGCTTTGGAAATCGCGCATGGCGGTCTCCTTCTGTTCAGCGGGCAATTTCCCGTGCAGAAGGCCGACTGGAATCGCCGGAAATACTTTCCCGGAGAGATGCAGGAACATCTTCTCGGCCGCTTTCACCGCCTCCGTTTCAGACTCATCCACCACCGGATACACGACGTACGCCTGCCGTCCCTTCGCGATCTCTTGCGCCACGAAGCCGTACACTCCTTCTACCGCCGAGTCCTGAACGTGCTTGGTAATCACCGGCCTGCGCCCCGGCGGCAACTCGTCGATGGTCGAAATATCAAGATCACCGTAAATTGTCAACGCCAGAGTGCGCGGTATCGGCGTCGCGGTCATCACCAGAACATCCGGCTGCTCGCCTTTCTTCATCAGTTCCAGCCGCTGTCTCACGCCGAACCGGTGCTGCTCATCTACGATCGCCAGACCGAGCTTCGAAAAAACAACATCTTCCTGTATCAATGCATGAGTGCCGACCACCACCTGAATCATGCCCTCCGCAATCATGCGCTTGATTTGCTGTTTTTCGCGCGGCGTTGCGGATCCGGTAAGCGGCGCGACGACGTAATTCAGTTTTTCCAGCAGCCGCTTGAAATACAGATAATGCTGGGTCGCCAGAATCTCCGTTGGCGCGAGCACGGAAACCTGATATCCGTTCTCGATTGCAATCACAGCCGCTTGCGCCGCAACAATTGTTTTTCCACTCCCCACGTCGCCCTGCAAAAGCCGGTTCATCGGATGCGGGCGCTTCATGTCATCGGCGATCTCCTGCATAACCCGCCGCTGCGCTGAAGTGGGCTTGAAAGGTAGCATGGCTTTGATCCGCTCACGAGTTCGTTCCGTGACCGTGAAGGAAATGCCAGTGGCCGCCCGCGCCTTTGTCTTTTTTAAAGCTAGCCCGCACTCCAGCCAAAAGAATTCATCAAAGATGAGGCGCACCTGTTCGGGCGTTCGAAACTCATTCAGCAGCCGGAGATCGGTTTCGGGCTCCGGGCTATGTACGCCTCGTATGGCCTTCGCAAGTTCGGGCAGATCGCTGCGGCTTCGCACGCTCTCGGGCAATGCATCCTCCGGCATCGGCGCTTCGCTCAACACGCGAGCGATTAAACCTCGGAAGACGCGGGTCGAAATCTTGCCAGCCGCCTCATACACACCGACAATGCGTCCGGTATGCAGCATCTCGTCCTCCTGGTCGTCGTCGGAAAGGATTTCCGTCTCGGGCTGCACCATTAAAACGTTGCCGGTGGACCGGTTCAACTCGACTTTGCCGAACAGCGCCACGCGCCGGCCAGGAATGAGACTTTCCGAATAACGCTCGCCGTGAAACCAGCGGGCCTCGAGTGTAGCTTTGCTTTCATCCCGGAATCGGACTTCGAAAAGACCCAAGGAGCGCGGCCTATAGCCCGCCAGTTTGGCCGAATCTACTCGCGCGATGGCGACGGCCTTTTCACCCGGCGCGAGTTGATCGATGCGCTTTACGTTTGTGCGGTCTTCGTAACGAAAAGGAGCGTAATACAGAAGATCCAGCACGGTTTCCAGACCTTTGGCGGTGAGCATCTGCGCTCGCACGGGGCCGATTCCTTTCACGTACTGAAGCGGGGTGGAAAGATCCAAACCTTAGGCTACCGTTCACATCCGGAAAATCGGTCCAGTACTCCCTTCGGGGTTTCAGTATTGTCTGAATGATCTTTAACGGGCTCGGAGGTCAACTCTTTCGTAAATTCTTTCGTTTCGACAAGTGAGCGGCGGAACACCAGCGCCGATAAGAAAGATAGAGAACAGTAGGGGGAGAAATGAAGAAACTAGCACTTACATCCATTCTGGTTGGGGCATTCGCTATCACGAGCTTGGGCCAAGTGAATCCGCGGAAAGAAAATCAACAGGACCGCATCGCACAGGGCGTCCAATCCGGGCAGCTCACGGCCGGCGAGACTACCCATCTGGAAAACAAGGAACGCGCTATCAACGGCGAGGTTCGAGCCGACCGCAACGCGAATGGCGGCAAGTTGACCCAGGCGGAGAGGCAGCACGTCAACGCGCAACAGAACGGCGTCTCCAAACAAATCTATAAGGATAAACACAACGCCACTAGCGACCACTTCGGAAAAAGCGAAGTAGGGCAGCGCCAGGAAAATCAACAGGACCGCATTGCGCAGGGGATCCGCTCAGGCCGCTTAAATGCTGGACAGACCGCGAATCTCGAGAGCCGCGAAGCCGGCCTGAACCACGAAGTTCGCGCTGACCGCCGAGCAAACGGCGGTACCCTAACGGCTGGCGAGCGCAAGCAAGTCAACCGGCAGCAAAACCACGTGAGCCGATCCATTTACCGCAAAAAACATTAATTGAATTGGAGTTCGGAGGAGCGGGGAGCTTTGCGAGACACACGCGAAGCTCCCCGATGGTTTGTTCTCCGCTATCGAAAATTTGGCAATGCAAGCATGGCGGCGGCTTCTCGTATTGTTTCTATGCTGTGCTAAAAAGCGGCATGCCCAGAGATGTGGCCTTCCCACGAGACGACAGGTTCACGTTAATTGCTATCTCGGCACTTGCCTGTATTTTCCAGGATGTAGTGCATGAGGGCCTCGGGCACGGTGTAACCGCGTGGCTGAGCGGAGCGCAGCGCGTGACCATGAGCACAGTCGCGCTGCAGAGTGACATCGACACGCGATGGATCTCCGCGAATGGAACACTCGTGAATCTAGTTTTCGCGGGGATCTTCTGGCTTCTGTTGCTACGGCCGAAGCGCTACAGACCGGCTACGCGCTACTTCCTCGTGCTCGCGATGGCGGGCAACCTCTTTACAGCCACGGGTTACTTTTTCTTTTCTGGTGTAGCCAACTTTGGTGATTGGGCGGCGGTGATCCGAGGCTGGCAGCCCCACTGGATGTGGCGGCTTGGACTGGTTGTGTTGGGGGTGGCTTCCTACTATGCATCCATGCTGTTGGTGGGTATCCAGTTGCAGCCATTTCACGGCAAGGATGGAAGTTCGAAGAGGCTTCGTGAGGTGTGCTGGACACCGTACTTCACAGACGGAATTTTAGCCGGGATCGGGGGCTTGTTCAATCCGGCCGGCTTGTTCTATGTCATAGCCTCCGCGTTGCCGTCAACTCTAGGGGCAAATGCCGGCCTGTTGAGCCTGCCTGGCATGATGCAACGAGGGAGCCGCGGACAAGAAGAGAAAGCCGGGCCCGTGCGGCGCAGCGGCGCATGGATCGCTACGGCTACAATTGCGAGCCTGCTGTTTGTTTTCGTTCTGGGACGCGGCCTCACGTGGTCGCGATGAGGATCGGCTCTACGCGTCCCGTCACAGGATCGAGATGGCAACCCCGCTCTAGCGCAGTTGCGCCACCTGGCTCGGCTGAGTTGCTTTGCTCTCGCCGCTGCTGGCGACCGTGGATCCGGACTCGCCCGAACCGCCTTTACGGACCGTGATTGTCCCGCGGTCCGATGTGAGATCCACTTCCGGGCCAGTCCCGACTGACCCGTTTAACTGAGATCCCATCCTCTCCGAATGCTGTTTGAGGTCGCCTCCGAACTGGTTGTCAATATCGCCGTGATTCGTGGTAGCGGCAATGGCGAACTGCGCGGATGCGGGTAGTGTCAGTTCGATATTCCCCGCGTTGGTATGGACGTTCATCGTCCCGAGCGGTAAACGCTCCGGCCGCAGGTCGATGTCTCCGCGATCCACTGAAACGTCCACCGGATTGGTAAATCGGGCCAAGGTGATATCGGTCGCATGCGTGGTCAGCTTCAATGGCCCAATCACACCTTCGGCATTGAAACTGCCTCGGTCCATTCGCACTTCGCCCGGTATCTGCTGAACCTCAAACTGTGTCCGCATGCCGGCGAGCCGCAGTGGCTTGCTCAACTCCCGTAAAGAAATGGTTCCCCTGAAATCGGCGTTGATCGTCACGTGACCGGCAATCTTTGTCAACTCCAAATCGGAGCCGTGGCCGCGCAGATCCACCGCGCCCTTGACATTCGTGCACCGGACCACATCGCTGTGGTTCACGTCCACCTTGACGTCGCCGTCCACGTCCTGCACTCGCACTCCCGCGTTGGCGCTGGTAACATCCACGTTGCCGCTCAAAGCCGAAATATCGAAATCCCCGCGATTTCCGGTGGCTTCCAGACTGGCTCCCTTCGGGACGGAGATATCCAGATCCGTGGTCACCCGCGAGCGCGAATCGGCTCTGTCCTGATGGCAGCGGATGATCACCGTATTGCCTTGAACCACGACCTCCACCGGTGTTTGAGAGTTTGCTCGGTCGGCTTGCCCCGCGTCCATCGCGCGAACGGTTTTATGGCCGCTTACGGCAATCTGTGTGCCATCTGTTCCCACCACTCGGGCATCGCCGCGAAATGCCTCGATGATCACGTGAGGCGCGGCGTTCACATTTTTCTGGATGGGATCGACTGAGTAGTCGTGTTCCTCGCCGAAAGCATCATTAAATCCGCGCGTCCAGTCGGTGTTGACCCACCATGCGCCCGGCCGGTGGATCTCATAGGCGGAAAGGCCCACCAGGCAGATCAGAATGACAATGAACCATCCACCGCCTGAAACGCCGTTGGTCGGTATGGATGTTCCGCTCAGCGCGCGAAACGTAACCTCGAGAAACGCGATCACGCCCCAGGCGATCAGCAGATAGGGCCAATAGAGCCACAGCAGATCGCCAATGTGCAAGTTCGGTACAAAGGCATGTATCAGAAAAACGACGCCGATCAGGATAAGGATGATCGGGCCAGTGATAGATCCGCGCGGTCTCATTACCAGGTTCCTCCCGTCGCCGGCGGTGGCGGAGCGGCAGGACGAATGAACATGCGCTCGATCAGTTTCACCACGCCGATAACAATAATCAACAACGGCCACGTTCTCGAAAACGGCAGGACGCCGGCCTGCTGCAGGGCGAACAGAACGCCGATCGTAATCAGCAGAATGGGTCCGCGGATCGCCTGTGCATACAAAGCGGCCCTACTGTTCATGACGGCTTCCCATAAAGTCGCTGGCGGGTGTTCCCGAATTCGGGTCCGTATACCGTGGTGAAGCGGGTGGCGGCACAGGGGCGGACGGAGCGATGCGGTTATACAACATGTAGGCGCCGATCAGGATCAGGATCACGGGCCAGAACCGCGAGATCTGCCGGAAATCCACCAGGTTTAGAGAATTCAGGAGATATAGAACGCCGATCGCAATCAGCAGAATCGGTCCCACCGGCACACGACCCGTGTAGCGGGTCCTCGGCAGGATGGTCGACCATTCATCAACCGCTAAACCCGCCTGACGCCTCTTCGCCGTATGGTACGCCTCAAAGGGCATGTAGATGACAAAGGCGGCCAATAGCATAGCCAGGAGCGGTTCGGCGCTCCCCGGCGCGCTGTTAATCAGCGTGATCAGCAGCCCGAATACGAGAGCGTGAACGAGGCCCTTCAGATACTGGCCGTTGTAGATGGCGCCGACTCCAGGGACGATGCCGAGGATGAAAGCCAAGGGTGGTGAGACGCTACTTGCCGCGACGCCTGCCGTGGCAGCCGGTTGGAAATAGGGATTAGGCGCTCCGGCGTTTGGATCGGGCGCGGTGTAAGCGGCGTACGCTGCACCAGGCACGTGGTCCTGGCAGTAAACTGTTCCTTCGGCAGGGCGCTGGCACACTGCGCAAAGGGGCCGGCCGCAAGAGCGGCAAAAGGCTGTCGATGGCGTTTCTGGATGGTAGTAGCAGTTCATTGTTATTGATTCCCCTTCTCTGGCGTTCTGCCATTGCTGTTGCTCGATTGGGCCGCATTCGGCCCAGATCGCCCGGTTCGCGATGCTTGATTGCGCGAAGCCTGGTCCTGAGACGCCGCCTGTTGCTCTTGAAGCTCCTTGATGCGCGTTTCCACTTCGTATACAAAACGCAGATTCTCGTAATAATTCACAGCGCGATCTTTGACGCGGAGCGCTTTGCCTTCGAGGCCGGCCCAAACCCTCACCGGGCTCAGATCCGCAGCCTGAATGTGTTGCACCTGTACTCCGGTACAGCGCTCCAGCATCGCGAACGACAGCACAGTCATCGCCATGCCCATGGCCAGCCGCGGCTGAAGGATCGGCTGCAACCATTTCCTGGACAGCCGGTTAATTA
The DNA here is from genome assembly GCA_963795445.1 of uncultured Acidobacteriaceae bacterium. GTDB lineage: Bacteria > Acidobacteriota > Terriglobia > Bryobacterales > Bryobacteraceae > Bog-105. The sequence goes on from CAWCHX010000014.1 coordinate 78,058, forward strand.
AACTCTGGCGCTCGAAATGGTCGCGAGTGCGTCCCATCGGCGCTTGATAGGCAATCCGCGTGATCAGCGCCGGCGGCGGCTCCACTTCGGCCGCGCGCTCCAGGAACCTGGCGCCGCCCGTTGCATCCGCCATGAATTCGGCACAGGCCGGGCACGCCGAAGCATGCTGCTCTACCGTCGCGCGCTCGGAAGTCCCAAGCGTGCCGTCGATGTAATCGGCCAGGATGCTCTCAAATTCGGCGCAGTTCATTGCCTTCAACTCACGGGGCGTTCGCCCGTCTCACACCGTTACTTTATTCCTTCGCAGCACTCGCGCCAGCTCGGCGCGGCCGCGATTCAATCTCGATTTCACAGTTCCCTCCGGAACACTCAATACCCGCGCAATCTCCCGGTATTCCATCTCCTGGAGGTCGCGCAGAATCACTGCCTCCCGCAACTCCGGCGAGAGCTTTTGCAGCGCCGTTTGCAACAGTTCACCCGCTTCACGCCCTGCCAGCATTCCATCCGTTCGCGAGTATTGGCTGGTCTTCTCCTCCAGCACCGTCAGCTTGTCTTCAATGGCGTCGGTCACACGCTCATTCTTTGTGCGGCGGTAATGATCAACCAGCAGATTCCGTGTCAGCCGGGTCAACCAAACCGTAAACGATCCCTCGCCTGCCCGAAAGCTCCCCAGGGTCTTAAACACCCGCAGGAACACGTCCTGCGTGAGATCCTGCGCTTCCAGATCGCTGCTGGTAAAGCGATAGCAGATTGCGTATACACGTTTGGTATAGAGTTTTACCAGCTCATCCCACGCGCCCTGTTCCCCACCCAGGCAGCGCTCGACCAAGCTCGTCTCGGCATCCAAACGTTGAGCAGTCCCCGTCGCGGCGGCACCCCCCCATCTCCATGGTGCGCCTAGCGTTCTCGAACCTAACGGAACCTTCGAGTGTAGCGAAAGTGCTGCGGCTGCGGCTGACATTCAGAGTCTCTTAACCCCTGGGACCGAATCTCGCGGAGCCCCGTCGGTTGCTATCCTTCTAAACGATTTCCAGCACACGGAAGTTCATAAAAACCCGGGCAGAACCCGCTGTGGTGTACTTTCAGAGGATTCCCCCCATTCGGGGCCAAACAAGCGAATATGACGTGCCCGTTTTGCGGTCATCGTGAAGACAAGGTGATCGACTCGCGCGAGAGTAAAGAGGGCGATTCCATCCGCCGGCGGCGCCAGTGCCTCTCCTGCGAGCGCCGCTTTACCACCTACGAACGCTGCGACGAAGTGCCCTATATGGTCATCAAAAAAGACGGGAGGCGGGAGAAGTTCGATCGGCAGAAAGTCCTGAACGGGCTGATCCGGGCTTGCGAAAAGCGGCCCGTCAGTATGGGAAGACTGGCCGAGTTGGTCGACCACGTGGAATCGACGCTCCTGGAGAACCCCGACCGGGAACTCGCAACTACCCTCATTGGGGAGATGCTGATGGAGCGGCTCCGCGCTTTGGACAAAATCGCCTATGTCCGGTTTGCCTCGGTTTACCGGGATTTCCAGGACATCGAGGAATTTTTGAGCGAGCTTAAAAACGTAATGCTCCAGCGGAAGGTCTAACGTGTGGCGACCGTAATTTGTTCGTTGTGTTTCTTACACATGGGATTCTCACCGGGTGCCCAATCGGCCTGAAAATGAGGTGGGCTAATGCGGTTATCTTTCGCGTAACCAATCACTTCGGCGGGCATCTCCTTAAATAGGTCTTAACATCCTGCAAGGAAACATATATAATAGGTGTGCGTAATAGTTACAAGGTGCGGCTCTTGCATCCCGCCCGGCTGCGGATACACCCGAAGAGTGTCTGGTGCGGCATTCAGTCAATCCTATGAGCTTTCCCCCAGAAAGATTGCCGATGAACGTGATTGGCGGACGCGTGTGCAAGTAGAGGTGATGAGTTAAGGTGGATCAATTCGAGGATCAATATTTACCCGAGGGACCTAGTCCGCTAGGAATTCCGTTTGACGAGGATTCCAATTTCTTCCATCCGGAGGAAGTTCAGGACGAGGAGTTCCACGGTGCGCAGCCGGTAGAGGAGTCGATCTATACCGACGACCCGGTACGGGTGTATCTGCGCGAAATGGGTTCGGTTCCATTGTTGACTCGTGAAGGCGAAGTCACTCTTGCCCGGAAAATGGAACGCGGCAAACTGCGCATGCAGAAGGCAATCAGCCGGTCGCCGCTCATTCAGACTGTAGTTTCCGAATTTGCGGAATTGATTCGGAGGGGCGCCGAGGACGTAGACAGCTACGTAGATTTCGCCCCAGCCGATATCGAGGAAGGCAGTCCCGCCGACATCAAGCGCCGCTCCGAAGTCGCCGATCTGTTCATGAACTACTCGGCGGCTCTCAAGAAGCTTCAGCAGACCGTTGACAAGCACGCTGCCGTTCCCACCGCTAACAAAAAGCTTCGAAAGCGTTGGGCCGGCAAGGTCGTTCGAACAAAGGTCGAAGTTTCCCGGGCTTTCCGCGCCATCCCTTTCAACTTGGCGCGTTGGAAAGAATTCGTTCGCGCAATCGACAAAACGGCCGACGAAATGGCCCTGCTGGAAAGCGAGATTCATAAGCTCGAACCTCGCAACTCCGCCTCCGCGCAAGCTCGAGTCAAGGAGCTGAAGCGCGATCTGAAGAAACGGGAAACCGAGGCGGAAGCTTCGCTGCCCGACCTTCGGCACAGCCTTTCCGTCATTCGTCACGGCGAAATTGAGGCGGAACGAGCCAAGAAAGATCTGGTGGAAGCCAATCTCCGGCTCGTCGTTTCCGTCGCCAAGAAGTACGTCAACCGCGGCCTTCACCTGCTCGATCTCATTCAGGAAGGAAACATCGGTCTGATGCGCGCCGCGGATAAATTCGAATACCGCCGCGGGTACAAATTCTCCACCTATGCCACGTGGTGGATTCGCCAGGCTATCACGCGCGCGATTGCCGATCAATCGCGTACCATCCGCATTCCCGTTCACATGAACGAGAGCATGAATAAGTTCCTCCGCGCCACGCGTGAGCTCGAGAAGGAACTCGGCCGTGTTCCCACCAACGAGGAAATCAGCCGCCGGATGGATATCCCGGTCGAGAAAGTTCAAAAGCTGAAGACCATCTCGCGCGATCCTGTCTCTCTCGAGACTCCGGTTGGCCGCGACGGTGAATCCGCGCTTGGCGATCTGATTGAAGATCGTTGGGTGGGCTCGCCGGTAGACGCCGTAATCGATTCCAACGTTCGCGACGAAACCGCCAATATCTTAAAGACGCTTTCTCCCAAGGAAGAGAAAGTCATCCGGCTTCGTTTCGGCATTGGCTGCGAGCGTGAGCACACCCTCGAAGAGATTGGTCAGGAGTTCGACGTCACTCGCGAGCGCATCCGTCAGATCGAAGCCAAAGCGCTTCGGCAGCTTCGTTCCCCCGAGCGCGCCCGTCACCTGCGCGCGCTGCTCGCCGCACGCTAACCGCCCCGCCTTCCGCGCGGCGAAGTAGTGTTCGTCGCGATCACAACGCCCAGCGGAATCAAAATTGTGGCAGTTCCAAACTGAAAGTCCGCCACGCCTTAGGTTTGGCTGGATCGCAGAGGAGTTGGTAGAATCGGTTGCAAAACCGACATGCTCACGGCTTCGACGGGAGGGTTTCTTGACGAGTAGGGCCGAAGTTATCGAAAAAGCGCGCTCTACCATTGCGGACTTGCAAGCCAAGTACGGTCTGGCGCTGCGCTCAGCTAACGGCGAATCTCTGTACGAAGAAGCTGCGGCGATGATGCTGCCCAAGACGGTTCTCTCGCCTCCAAAGATCGTGATCCCCTGCGCCACGGAAATGAAAGAGGGCGGCACGGTGGATCCGTGTTTAATTGTGCCTTCGAACTTGCCTTTGGAATTCCTCCCGACTCACAAGGCTGTTGCGGTAGGCGGACAGGTGAAAGCGATCAAGCGGTCATTCTTTGCGCTGTCGAGTTACATGTCGGACGAGGCATGGCGGGCGCAGGGTTTTTGGAACGGCCAACCGCTGCCGCTGTTGGTCTCGATACGCGGTTCGTACAAGTATCTGGTGAAGCAGAAATCGTATTTTTTCAAGTACGGAGAATACGTGGGCGCCGATATCGACCAGCTTTCGCCGATGCAGCCGGATGAGCGGGAGCTTCGGCTAGGCCGCTATTACGCCGGTAACGACATGAGCGACCAGCTCACTGTTGTTATCGCCGAGTATTCGTAGGTTTTTACTGAACGGCCTTGCTGGCGCACGAGAAGCCACTGAAATATTGCGGGCGTAAGACCGGAGAATCGAAAGCAAATTTGACTATCTCCGGATGCCCATTAAACGTTGTAACCCCTGCTGAGGTTCTCTGGACCCATTCGACTTGTGTCTGATTGCCGATCGTGACGGGGTGCTCGGCCGTGTCGAGAAGACGCCAGACACCCCAGGGACTACTCGTCTGATAAACAGTTCCTTCGGCTTGGCCCCCGAAAGCAACGCCTAGCGAGACGCCGGGCGTTGGTCCAGGCCAATTGAATGTCTGTGATTTTGCTCCACTCTTGAGGTCGGTACTCAACATCTGACCATTAATCGTGAGCGTGACGTGCGTCACGTCCGGCGAAGGCAGAACCTGGGCGGAGAACGTGAATCCTGGCTGGGCAGGATTCGTCGCATACAACGCATGCGACAGCTGCGCAGCACGATTGAAGAAACGTACAAATGCCGGAGTCGCCGATAACGGCTGCCCGGTCGCGGCAACGTAGGTGTTGCCAACCGGTGTGAGATATTGCTTCAGGTTGGCGTTATACAACTGCCATAAGCTGCCGCTCTGCGGATTCAGGAAATTGTTTACTTCCTCAATCGTCGCGTCCTGCTGCGATTTCGGATTGAACGGATATTTGCTCAACATCGGCGCGATAGACGCACACACGCCTCCGGCAGCGGCATTAACCGGACCAGCGCCGGCGCCTTTGAGAACAGCGCGCACGCCTATGATCGGCGAGCGAAGGATCTCTGTTGTTCTCGAGACAACCGGCGAGCTCGGGGCGAACTTAAACGCCAGCGTGCCCACCGCGCCGTCAGCCTGAGTCGCGGCATTGTTCGCGTTTGTCACATTATTCGGATCTGCATTCGCGATCGGCCCAACCGTTTGCAGTGCCGTCGCAAGCTGAAGAAGGGTTTGCATATACGGCTGGTTGGATGGACCAATCAGCTGGTCCTTACAGCCCGCCGGCGTAACCCACTGCACCGGCTGAAACGCTCCTGCAAGATCCTTGTTCGGCACCGAAGTATTCTCGGATGCCACACAAAGAACTTGCAGCAAAGTCGATTGCGGAGTACTCATGATGCCGAGCTTCTTCGCCGCATCCGGAACATCGCGGTATGGAGCCACGGAAGTTGCGTTCAGATAGCCGGTCCAAGTCTTGATGAAATCGCTGTTGTAACGCGTCGCGACCGCCTGGAGGACGGCGGCTTTGTCATAGTTCGCAAGGGCCTGGTTTCCTAAAACCCATTTGTCGCCATACAGATACTTATCCGGATTTTGGAGTTGCTTAGCGAAGTTGCCGTATCCAAGTTTCGAGAAAGCGGGATTAACCGGGAAACCGTTGAGGATGGTTTCTCTGGATCCCGGATAGTCGATATTAAAATCGATTGTCTTCTGATTGCCCTTCGCCGCATCGAGCATTGCGTGATAGATGCGCTCTTCGGGCGGCAGCTTATTGAGATAGGCGCGAGCGGAATCGACGGCATCCGACTCGGGAGCCGCGAATCGCGGGTACGGATTCACCGCTGCCAGGTGGTCGCCGTAAAAATCGAAATTCTGGCGCGCCAGATCCTGACGGGTAGGATCGGCTGGTTGGCCCTGCTGCCAATGAGTCATCAAGACGGGGGTGAGGAACTGAGAAGTGCTCTTCTCGTGATGATCGGTTGTGATCAGGTACGCCTTCAATGCGTCGTAAATGTAACCGTATCCATTGCTGGCATATGTGTCCGGCTTAGTGCAGACGGTAAGAAGCCCTTGCTGCGCCGGTGCGAGTAGGATTTTGCGAAAGAGAGCGTAATACGTGAGTTGCAGCGGCTCACGGATGGCATTGCCACTGTAAAGGAACCCGCCATAGCTCAACGGCGCGCCGTTAGCTGCGTACCCATCGAGCACGGCCAATGTATTCCTCACGCGGTTGAGGCGCTGAAGGGAATCGAGGGAGGCCAGTTCGCCAGGTTGCAAATTGCCGGACGGGACGCTGCTGGCTGCGGCAACTGCTTCGTGGACGAGCTCGCTGTTGTTGCGATATGAAACGATCCACCAAGCGGCGAGCAGAGTCCCTATTGCCGCTGCCGCGCCAAGCAGAATGCGGCGCGTCAGGTTAATCTTCACGTTCCGCTGGGTGACAGTGGTAGCGGGGCGGTCGGCGAGAACGACATCCGAAAAAAGATGTGGAAGGAACACCCACTGCGGGATCTTGCGCGAACCCGCATCCCGCACTTCCGCTTGCCCGCGGCCCGTGGTAGGACGCCGGCTGAAGATCCGGGTCGCGCCTGGGTCGAAGCTTTCCTCTTCGACCGAAGCAACTTGAGCAGCAGGCGCGAGGTCTGCAACAGTTACCGGCCGGACCCCCGTAAAATAAAACCCGCGTAGGAAGGGGCTCGTTCCTAATTGACTGGGCCGGCAGAGGTCAAGCAGGAACTGGACTACCAGCGGACGAAGCTTAGAAAATTCCCGGGGAAATTCGTAGACGTTTGGCAGTTTGCCGGCATCGTGCTCGCGGGCGAGATAAGTAGGCCGGTTGTCGCAAAGGAAATTGTAGAGCGTCTGGAACGCATCCGTCACGCGCCTGGTCTGTTGCTCAGCGTAGACGCCGCGTGCGGAGTCCACCATGATCGGAAGCGTTGCTCCGAAGACGTCGGAAGCTTCGCCTTCCGTAAAATTTTCGACGTAATCGCGGAAGTACGGTATGCGATCGGCCTTGGTGAAAAGGACGTAGACTGGAAAGCTTGAGCCAAGCTCCTGGGAAAGCTCGCCCAGGATTATTTGGAACTGGCGAGCTTTAGCCGCCAGAGCTTCCGCGCCGCCGGATTGCAGAATGGTGTCGCAATCGACCGTGAAGACAACGGCTCGCGTGGGTGGAAACTTGGCCGCCAGCACCGCGTTGAAACGAACCGGAAGAAACCTCTTGAACAGCTTGCGCCGGGTACCCGGGTCGGAAAGAACCGCACCGGCCGGGTCGATGAACAAAGTGTGACGCGAGTACCAAAGATTTACACTGCGGGTGGGAACGAGGTTGACGTCCTCAAATGCCTGCCCGGCGAGCAGCTCCGGGTCTAAGCCACACTTCGCGATGATGCTGGTCTTAGCGGAACCGGTGTCGCCAATGACAAAGACCGCCGGGAGAGATCCCAATTGTTTATTGCCAGTTGCGGCTTGGATGCGCTTGGCGGCTTCCGCGAAATTGAAGTCAATCTCGGCGGCGGCATCTGCTGCCGGGCCCTCGGAAGCCCCATCCGGTGCCCTGGGGCGAAGAAACAAGAAGCCAATAAATCCCGCGATCCCGATAAACCACAGCCCTATTCGCAGGTAAAGAAGCACAGGCGGCTTCAGACCGATCCATTGACCTAAGAACCAGGTGAGGACCAGCCAAACGATCAGAATGAGAATCGCGAACCAAATCGCGCGAGTGATCTTCATCGGAATTACAGAGCCCCCGCGCCGGCGGCGACTGACCGGAGTTGATCCGCGGAGGAGGCGAGCGAGATTTTAAAAATAACGAACAGAATCAAAGCCAGGCCGAAGCAGGCAATCACCAGCCATCGCAGAATGGGAATCCATCTGTCGCCGCGAGGAAGGACAGCTTCGGGCGCAATCCGCCAGGCCGGTGATGGAAGCGTGCCGCGAATGCGCCGGATTTTTTCTTCAATCTGAGCCAGAATGGTGCGGATCTCTCCGGCACCGCTGAAGCTGTACTTCCCACGAAAGCCCAGCAGAAGACAAAGTTGGTGAATTTCAAGCAGATCGGCGAGCGGTTCTGAATCCTGCCGACTCAACAACCGCTCGACGTTGCGGAAGAAAATCTCTCCGGCCACGTGCACGCCAAACAGTTCCTCTTGCAACGGCTTGCGAGGCCAGTCGGCGAAGACGGGATTCTGCGAATTGAGCACGGATTCGTCTAGGAAGGCAACCACGCCGAAGGTGGCGACCCGGACATCCTCGGAGTTGTATCCGCGGCGCAGCGCGTCCTGTTCGGCGCTTTTCAAGGCGTTTCGAATCTGCGAACGAAAAGCTTCCGAATCCGAGACGGTCTGGCGCTTGGCCCTTAATCTCTCAATGACCGTTAAGACTTCCTGAAAGATCAGAGCGAGATTATCGGGCCGCCGAGCGGGCTCTTGTTTAACTGCAGGCGTTTGCGGTGTGGTGGCCATGGTTGTTCGTCAGGAGTCGAGAAGTATGAGGAGCTCCAGCTCCGGTTGCGGTATATCGCCGGGAACGTAGATGCCGACGCGGCGGGTTTCCTGGAGATGGTCCCAACACGGACCGGAGCGATTAACGGAGAAGTATTGATTGGTGATGCGCGGAGCAAGAGAAGCCGGAGGGCTTGGAACATGCGTAAGCCTCATTCCCGGCAAAGCGCGCCGCACAAGCTCAGGCACAAACTTCGCGGAGCAGAGCTTGACGAGAGCCGGGGCGCCGGTAATCAGTTCAGCTTCTCCGATGTTGGAAGCAACCGAGAAAAACCACCGCGACGCGCCAAAGACGCGCTGATCCTTGAGGTCGGCTTCCCAAAAATAGCGGTCGGTCTGTTCCAGTTTGACGGAAAGGCAATTTGTCGGAATGACGAGTTCAAGATGCTCGCGGATGTGCATGTCGAGAGCTTCGAAACAAGCTTGCAGATCCAAGTGATCGTAGACAGGCAGATTGGCAGGCGAAGCGTCCAACCCAAAAGTACAGAGTGCTCCGCCGAGGCGAAGCATCTCGACGTAAAGCTCCTCGGGATGACCTTGCTTTGAAAGATAGAGATGGCGGATCGCCGCCAGCCCGCTGTTCACCGCATGAAGAAACCAGAAACTCGCTACCTGGTGAGCGGACATTCCGCTCTGCTGGCGATCAAAACCCTGGGTCGCGCCGGTAAATGCAAGGTTCTTCTGAGTAAGAATATCGATCACGCGGCGGGTCATGCTCATGAGCGTCTCGCTCGCGCTAAAGCGGACGACGGGAGGAATAAATTTTTGATCGAAAATGAAGCGTCCGGCTCCGTCGCGAACGATGCGCGCGAGCGGGAGCAATTGCCAGCCCTCGGCTTTCTCGCCCTCGAACAGGAACCGTATATTCTTTCGGCCGAATCGGACGGGCTTTTCATCTCCGCCGGTTATCTCGTCGAAAACGGGGTGCTCCTCGGCCAGAAAGCGCGTCCCGTTTCCGCTGGGGCCCGGATCGAGCGTGCAGTTCCCGCCCAGTTGCTTGCGATAAGGTACGGCCAGGTAGGCCAGCAGCGTGTCAGACGTGGGAAGGAAAAGCTCTTCGACTCCCCGGGGCTCAGGAAGTGGATCGGAAGATGGCATGTCGAAGGTAAGCCCGTCCTCGAAAATGCCGCGGCCGTGGGAGAGCAACAGGGTGCCATTGCGCAGTGCCTCCGCATTCAGCTCATAGCCAAGCAGGCCGAACGGACTGAACGAGAGGGTCTCCGTGACGAAGTGGATGGCATCTTCGAAATACCGGCTCTGGGCCTGGAAATGATGGGGGCCCAGGTACATCCCTTCGGCCCACACTATTCTTGAAAGGTTTCTCACAAACTATTGAGGGTTCCCGACTTTCTATCATAGTGGCAGTTCGGTAGCGGCGGTGTTAAGAAAGAGGGAGGCATTCTCATGGAAGCGCTCGAATTTCTCGGCGGGAAGTACCAAAAGCCGGAATTAATTGTGTCCGGTCCGGTGCAGACTTTCCGGGCGAGGGATACCGTTACAAGCGGATTCGTGTTCGCCCACCGCGTTTCGATGGCGGAAGAACCGGCGGAACAGACTGCGTTGCTACGGCTCTTGACGACCGGAATGGTGCGTTCTCCCGAGGTCCGGAAACTCGTGCTTGATTTTGGCGAGGAGGAGGGCTTCTGGTACGTTGTAACGCAGCCGGAGCCACAGTGTATCCTGCTGCGGCAGTGGTTGCAATCCGAACTCGATGGGCTGGGCGCGTCGTCAAAAAAGCCGGCTAGCAAACCGGGAGAAGAAGCCGCTCAGAAATCGACGCCGACCGCTGCCCAGCCAGCGAAGCCGCCCGTGATAAGCCCCGAACCGGCGAGCTCAGCCGCAGCGGAGCCGCCGAAAGCGGCAGTCCCGAAAGCGGAGGAACGGAAGCAGGAAGTAGGCGAGTTTACCCGTATATTCCAGGCAAGCTCGCAACCAGCAGGTAAACCGGTCGCGCCTGCGACTACTGCCCCAGCGAAAGTACCAAACCCAGAGCCGCCGAAGCCAGAGCCGCCGAAGCCAGAGGAGCGCAAGAGCGAACCGGGTGAGTTCACGCGGATGTTCCAAGCCGCTTCGGGCGAGCCGCCTAAGAACCCGCCTCCGCCTAAGCCTTCGCAGGCCGAAGCGGGAGAATTCACGCGCTTCTTTCAAGGTGGATTACCGCCATCGCAGAAAGCTGCGCCGCCTTCGCCAGAGCGGGCTTTCGGGAGCGGTGGTCAAGAAAGGCCGTCAAAGGGTGGTGGATTCGTTCAGCGGCCGAACACGCCCATGCCGTCGCCTCCGGCCAAACAATCCGAGCCGGGCGAGTTCACTCGCCTCTTCTCCCGCCCCGCTCCGGAAGGCGCTAAACCAATCACACCCGCGCCAGATTTCTTTGGTCAATCGCCGGATTCAAAATCGGGTGCGATACCGGATTTGCCCCTTAAGACGAGCCCGGCGGATTTCTTCGAAGAGGAGCCGCGCAACCCAAGCCACGAAGGGCCGGGCGAATACACAAAGATCTTCGGATCTGGAACCGCTGCTTCACCGCCACAGCAGCCCAGCACGACCGCTGAACCCGCGCACGCGCCGCTGGTCGACGATTCCGGCCGCGCCACGCGGCCACTTACGTCGCCTCCTGTTGCTCCTCCATTTACCGCTCCATCGGCATCGAAGGGCCCGAGTGAGTACACAATGATTGTGCAGGGGCATCGGCCGCCCGAGGGCGCCGGAGCTCCTGCGTCAAGCGCCGCGGCACCGGATCAGGCAGGCAATGCTAAACCACTTCCGAATCTCGGCGCCGCGCCGCTTAAAGGCTTGCATGCGCCTCCGCTTGTCCCTGGAGCCCACGTGCCCCAACCGAAGCTGCCGCAGGCGCCCAAGCTTCCTGGTGCCGCAGCCAATGCCGCCAAGCTGGCGTCTGGCGCGGCGGCAACGGCCGGTAGCCCCAACAAGAAGCTTATTGTTCTACTCGTCATCCTTGGTGTGTTAGCTGTCGTCTTGGTTATCCTGGTCGCGCTCGCCTCAAAGAAGTGAAGCAGGGACTTTAGGCCGACTTAAACTGGTGATTTGAACTCTATAGGCTTCGCGATAGTGTGCGGCATCTTGGCGGCTCCCGCATTTCTCGCTGCGCAGCAAACGCCGGGCGCGCCGCTTCACTCCAATTTTTCGGGCCGTTGGCGGATGCAGAAAGAGCAAAGCAATTTCGCCAGTTTCAAGATGCCGGATATTGTCGTGCGCGTCGTTGACCAGCATTATCCAACCATGAACATCCACACCGTCCAAACCACGGGCAGCCACACCTCTGTCTCGGACGTGAGTTATTTCACCGACGGTTCGATAACGAAAAACGTGATCAACGGGCGAGAAGCAGAAAGCAAAACGTTTTGGGATGGCCCCACGCTCGTCGTTCGAACGAGCATGAAGGATTCGAAAGGCGAGGACGAGCTGATCCTGGATAGGTGGGATCTCTCGCCGGATCAAAATACGCTTACGACGACAAGTCATATCACCACGCCGCACGGCGAAGTCGAGATGAAGCTGGTCTGCGCGAGAGAGAAAACCGGCAGCTGACACCTCAGCTAAGATCGGCGCGCGCGGAAATCGCTGATCGCCCATTCCGCCGCCCAATAACCGCACATGCCGTGGACCGCGCCGCCGGGCGGAGTGGAGGACGAGCACAAGTAGACGCCTTTGAGTGGCGTTCGGTACCGCCGCCAGGTTGGTCTAAGAGCAAACTGCCTCAGGCCCATTTTGCCGCCATTGATATCGCCGCCTATCAGATTCGGATTCCACGCTTGCATCTGTGCCGTGTTGTGGACGGCTCTTGCAAGAACACATTCTCGGAAACCGGGCGCGAAACGCTCGATTTGCAATTCGATTTGTTCGAGAGCGGAGCCGCTCCAGCCGTTTGGTACGTGGCAATAGGCCCAAGCTGTGTGCCGACCGGCAGGTGCGCGAGTCGGATCGAAAAGGCTTGGTTGAGCGAGAAGAACAAACGGGCGGTCGGGAGGCCTCCCTTGGTTGGCCGCTCGCTCGGACGCGACCATTTCTTCGAGGGATCCGCAGAGGTGAACGGTAATTGCACGGTGACAGTCCTTGGCGCGCCAGGGAATCGGTTCGCGCAAAGCCCAATCCACCTTGAAAACACCGGGGCCGTACCTGTACCGCTCTAAAAGCTGCCGGAAGGGCGGACGAAGCCGATCGTCCGCGAGTGCCAAAAACTGGCGCGGCGTAACGTCGCAGAAAATTAGATCGAAGCTTTCGAGTTCGCGAAGTTTGTTGACGGGAGAGTTGGTTACGACACGGCCGCCAAGCTGTGCGAGCAGATCAATCAGTGCGTAGGGAATACTCTGAGCGCCCCCCTGTGGCACGGGCCAGCCAACGGCGTGTCCGGCGGCGCCGAGTACTATGCCGAACGATGCGCTGATCGGCGCCTGCAATTCGAGCGAGGAGTGCGCGCAAATGCCGGCAAACAACGCCGGCGCACGAGGGCCCTGAAATAACGCCTTAGCGAATACGGTGCAGGGCTGCAGCGCCCGCATTCCAAACTGCGCGAGCAAAAGCGGATGCCGCGGGAAACGGAAGCGGAGCGGCAAAACCTCCGCAGCGAGCTTCCACCAATCCTTCGCGAGTGGTTCGAACAGCTTACGATAAGCATCCCCATCGGAGCCAAATTGCGAGGCGGTCTGGCGGACATCGCGCTCAAGTGTGACCGCGGTGCCGTCGTCCAGCGGATGGGCTAATTCGGCGGGCGAATGTATCCATTGGAGGCCATGCCCTTCGAGAGCCAGTTTCGAGAAGAACGGCGATCCAATGCCAAGGGGGTGCACCGCGGAACCGAGATCATGAACGAATCCGGGCAGAGTCAATTCGCCGGAACGAGCGGCCCCTCCCGGTTGCGACGCCGCCTCGCGGACCTCGACTTCGAATCCCGCTTGAGCGGCGCGGATGGCGGCAGCCAAGCCATTTGGCCCGCTTCCGATGACAACCGCAGTCGCCTTGCTCACTCTTTTCGATTATGAAGCGTGGGCTGGCGAATCACTGTGCACCCGATTATGCTATTTTGACGTAAACTCGTCGCAATCTCTTATGGCAACAGCTGTTCAGAGCCCCACTTCGGTGGAATTGTTCTACTCTTATGCTCACAGCGATGAACCTCTCTGTAAGGAATTGCAGAAGCACTTGACGGCGCTGAAGCGGGCGGGTCTGATTTGTGATTGGTACGACCGGAAGATAGAACCCGGGAGTGAATGGGCCGCCAAAATTCAGGAGGCGATGGAGCGCGCCGGTGTCATCCTGCTTCTCATCAGCGCCGATTTTCTGGCCTCACAATACATCTCCGAAGTCGAGCTTCCATTCGCTCTGGCACGCCATAAGTCCGGCCGGGCGACGGTCATCCCCGTTCTTCTGCGGCCCGTCGAATGGCGTGACATGCCGTTCGCGATGCTCCAGATTCTCCCGTCACAGGCCCGTCCAGTAACATCATGGGCCAATCAAGACGAAGCTTTCTCGGATGTTGCCGGCAGGCTCCGGGAACTTCTTTATGGTCAGCGCTTACATGAAGTGACATTGCCGCCGACCCCCGTCACGGTTAGCTCTGTGACGCAAGAACGAGTCCTGGATGCGGCGATCGCTTCGTCCGTAGTCGTCGATGAGCCGACCGATCTGGTCACCATGGTTCGGACAACCGAATCAGGCGGTCTCAAGGCAATCTTGCGGGTGGATCGAAGCTATTCGCCAAACAGCGAAGATGTCCAATCGAAGAGCTTTGAGCTCGATTTTCCTTCCGACCCGACCGGCAAGGTTTTACCAGCGACGCTCGAACTCGCTCTGGAAGCGCCGGGTTTTGAACCTCCCCGGCAACAGAAGAAAATCCGTATCCCACCCGCTGGCGATTCAGATGTCTCGGTGTTCATGCTTACGCCCAAGCGCCCTGGCACATTGAGACTGAATCTCGAAGCTCTGGCGGAAGGCGTCGGAATCGGCTCTCGCGCGCTGGTAACGACATCGGTTCCTCCGGCGGCCGCGCAGCCCTCGGTATCGTACAGCTTGATTTCATTCCCAGTGAGTGGGTCGACAAGATCCCGGCCGGTAATTGCGGCGGCTGCTCCTCGAAGGATCGACTCAATGCCGGCTTCTCCCCCAACTCCGCTCGTTCGACGGCGAATAACCGAACCCGGAGTTGAAGCTTCAGCGCAACCCTACGCATCATCTCCCGTAACCGCATCAAGACCCCCAGTTTTTGATAGCCCTAAGAAGCGCTCAAATCGCGGAGTGTGGATCGGCGCGGCATCCTCCGCAGCGGTTCTGGCGCTTGTATGTACAACTTTTATGTGGAACGGGAACACCTCCGCCGTCCCAGTAGATCGCGCTCCTGCATCGGTGCAACCGCCTGTGTCTCAAACTGCGCCGCCTGTGGGCGAGCCGAGTGCTGCGACCTCAGCACCGCCGCCCAGCCACGTGGATCGCGTACCGACTTCGCCCGAGACAAAGGCATCGCAGCCCGAACCCTCGGCTGAAGAACTTCAGACGCAAAAAAGCAGTCTCGTCCTGCTTCACGCCCGAGCCGATGCAGTCGAGCGGGGTGTAGACGAACTAAGCGATCGCCTGGAAGAGAGAGGTGTCAAGTTGTCGGAAGATATCAGCGATTCCGTCGACCGTCTTAATAGCTATTTGGAAGCTGCGGACCGGGCCGTAGAAACTAAAGACATCGAGTCGGCTCACCGCAATCTCGACAACAGTGAAAAGGAACTCAGCTTCTTGGAAAAACAATTAGCAGATAACCGCCCTCAATGAGAAGCTTTGGGCGGTAGTGTCAGCCTTAGGCAGTGTTGGGTTATCCCGGAACTTTGAAGTCCCGGAACCCGCCGACGACATGTTCCGAGGTGACGTCGCCCGGTGGATCCAACGGTTTAGCTGTCGACGGAAAGAAGCCCGACTTGCGCCACCTCAGCTTGTTCAGTTGTGTAACTAGCCGACCCGTCCGGGCAACCTCGCCGAGATAGCTTCCATCCCGGCCGTAAATTTCGTCGCCTCTGAAATGGCCGATCTGGTGTCCTTCGCAGGAAAAAAGAGCATCGGCCTCGCGATAACCCAGCGCTTTGCCGCCGGAGGTCCAGAACCAATCGATATTGGACAACTCTTTAGAATTGGACAGTCGATTAACATCGAACAGACCATTAGCACCGCCCGACAAGCTACTTCCCATCAGAAGGCAAGACCTGAGCGGGCGAGGGGATCTGGTGATTCTCTCCCGGGGCAGACAGCCGCCGCATAAGTTGCGTTTGGCTTCGGCGAACGCGTCGCTTTCTCGTCTTCTTGTTGGCTCGGGCTCTATCTCCACTTCGCGATGACAATAAGACTCCAGACTTGGCTCAAGCATCCAGCTCAGGACAACGGGGCCAGATGCGAAAACTCGGGATAAGCGTGAATGGAAAATTCGGAGCGTCGAGCTTAATGACGGACATCCGGACGGTCCCCGCGAGATTACTTGGACCGCTCTCAGTATACGCGAAATCACATATTCGCGATAGGTAATTCGTTCAATTGCGCCGGAGCCGGCGCGCCCGGCGAGCAAGTATAGCATTGGACTCGCGCGAAATATTAGCGTATAGTTAGAGTGTCTGAGCATTCCAGCCCACTCTTCAGTCCTTCCGGACTAAGTCGGATCTTCTGAACGTCGTGTCTTAGTAACAGAACGTTGGCACCGAATCGTAAGCCTTCTTCGATGAGCAATCCCGGATAGCTACATGAGTGCATCAGGAGGGGAGGAAGTGGCGGATCTCAATACTTTTTGGAACTGGGGCGGCCGATATGTTGGGTATCGCCTCTCTGACGGACTCTTCTGCTACGACGGGCGGCAGGTTGGCTACTTCGCCGAAGGCGACGAAGTTTATGGCTGCAGCGGTGAATACATAGGCGAGGTACGCCAAGGCAACCGCCTGATCAGGAACCTTGCTAAGAAAAAGTGGACGCGAGGAACGTTGATACCTCGCGCAATGAAGAGTTCTCCGGGCCATCGCGACGTGAACGCGAAAGAAATGCTTGCTGGATATGAAGACTTTCCCGTTTCCCCGGAGCGCATCGTACTTACATAACCTAATTTACATAACCTAAAGGAATAAATATCTTGTCTAAGTTCTACGTTGTTGAAAAGAACGGAGTTCCAGCCGTTTGGCAGTCAGCGCCCGAACAAATCACGCGATTGCTGAAGCACAAAACAGGTTTCACCGTCATCTCTGAGACGCCCAGCGATACCCGCGCTGAAGCTCTGACCAAACTTCGTCAGGTCTTTCCCGGTTCCCGGCCTATCAAAGCTAACTGACGCTCGGGCCAACTGAGACCCGGCGCGAGTGGTTTATTTTCGGGGCGCGATCCGGCACCCATCGTGAGGCGCCATGAATGCCCTGGAATATCATCGCGCCACTAAACACACACCGGAGTCTGTTCGCCGTAATAGTGTTCCTCTGGATTGGGCCAACATGCCCGATCCTTTTCGCCACTACGAAAGCACTCCGCTCATCGATCTTCCCGCTGACCCACTTTCGCCACCCCTCACGGCTTTAAGCGTGCTCGGCGGTGTACTCGGCTCCCCCTCGGGAGAAGACACGGTCACTTTTCTTTCCCGGCTCTTGTTCTATTCGGCCTCGATCAGCGCTTCGAAAAAGACGCTTTCGGGTTACCGCTATGCCCTTCGCGTCAATCCCTCTTCCGGCAATCTGCATCCCACGGAATTTCACCTGGCATCTCCTCTAGGTATATTTCACTACCGTGTCTCGTCGCATATGCTGGAACAGCGGGCGATTGGCGATTTCGGCGAGTTGTCGTTCCTCCTCACCACCATCTCCTGGCGCGAAGCTTGGAAATATGGCAACCGAGCCTATCGCTATTGCTTGCTGGATGCCGGCCACGCCTGGCAAGCGCTCGCACTCTCGGCTCGCGCCTTAGGATGTGAAGCCCGAGCGACTGGCCGCTTCACCGACGACGATGTCGCGGCTCATTACTCGCTTCCCGAAGACGAATGGCCGCTCCTGTTGGTCAGCTTGAAACGGCATCTGAATGCCTCTACTTCCGGGTGTCATCGCGAATGGATCCGAGGCATTCCCAACAAGCTCTCGGAGGAAACTGCCGGTTACCCGGCAATCACTTCTGTTCATTCCTCGACAAAGCTTACGGTCGATGTTCCGGAAGCGCGAGGCAGAGTCCCTGCCTGTGTCTCGAAGCCTCTGAGCGGTATGGAATATGGAGGGTTGTTCGGTGAAGTCGTGCGGCGGCGGCGATCCGCCCTTGATTTTCGCGGCGGCTCTGAAACCATGGCAACGGAGCAATTGCTTATCATGCTGGGGCTCGCAACGCGAGCACTTGCCGCTGACTTCCTGGCGAATTCTTACGTAGACCTGTATGTCTACGTACACCGCGTCCGCGGAATCGATCCGGGAGTTTACCGCTATCTTCGCGTATCGAACCGCCTCGAACTCTTAAAACTCGGCGATCAGCGGACCGCGGCTGCGGGATTGAGCCTAGGCCAGGATCTCGCCGGAAACTCCTGCGTAGCGATTTCGATGGTGGCGGATCTCGAGAAGGCAATGGCCGACGCGGGCGACCGGGGCTATCGCTACGTTCACTTCGAGGCAGGCGCGATCGGCCAAAGGCTGTATCTGGCCGCGGACGCGCTTGGTCTACAGTCGACCGGCATCGGCGCCTTCTACGACGACTTGGTTAACGAGTACCTCGGACTCAAACTCGCGGAGAAGCAAGTTGTGTACCACTTCGCTTGCGGCTATGCCGTGAAAGATCACCGGCTAGCGCCGAAGGTGGATGGCCGCGACCATGAAGTTTGATCGCAATTGTGCGTGGCTGTGGGCATGGTGCGATCGCGTGCAGCGGCAGATCTCGCCATCATGCAGTCTGCCAATTTATTTCGATGCTCGCGGTAGGAAGCCTCGGCGCGCGCAACACGATCTCTGGCCTGGGCTATGGCAGTGCCGTCCTCGCCCTTAGCCAAAAGCGACTGCCAAAATCCCACTTCCGCACAGTACCCTCTCCACGCGTCCCGATAGCCACCGTAAAATCGATACAAATCGAGCTGAGCTTTTTGAGCATAAGCATCCACTAGGACTTAGACGGCGTTTGCCTGGCAGAAGATCCATCAGAAGTCGTGACATTTCGATGACGGTTCGAACCGAAATTACACGACTCTTACAAAGCAAACGACAAATCCCTGTTAGGTTCGAAATATATGGTTCTTCCCGTAGGCCAAGCGACCGCCGATATCCGGAACATTTCCGAATCTCAGCGACTGAACTGGCCAACAACTATCGCTATGGCGCTCTTCCATTTGGGAGCGCTGGCGGCTTTATTCCTATTTAATTGGCGCGCTCTCGCCGTTGCGGTTTTCCTATATTGGGTGGCCACAGGCCTGGGCATCAGCATGGGTTATCACCGCCTACACACGCATCGGTCATACAAAGTGCCTGTGGCTTTAGAGTATTTCTTTGCGGTTTGTGGCGCTCTAACCCTGGAAGGTGGCCCAATTTCGTGGGTCGCTACGCATCGAATCCATCATCAGAAATCGGATCAGCCCGGCGACCCGCATTCTCCCCGCGACGGCGCCTGGTGGGCCCACGTTGGGTGGCTTATTCTGGGCGAGGCCAATCACAACAACACCCGGAAAATGTCGAAGTATGCGCCCGATTTGGCGAAGGACCGCTTTTACGTTTGGCTTAATAACTATCATTGGGTTCCGCTAGTTGCGCTCGGTGCTCTGCTTTTTGCTGTGGGAGGCCTCCCCATGTTCCTGTGGGGTATTTGCGTTCGCGTAGTTGTGGGCCTGCATGCCACCTGGCTGGTGAATTCCGCCACGCATATGTGGGGTGCGAGGCGCTTTGCTACCCGCGACGATTCGCGCAACAACTGGTGGGTAGCTCTTCTCACCTTCGGTGAAGGTTGGCACAACAATCATCACGCGCATCCCACTTCGGCGCGTCATGGATTGGCGTGGTATGAGTTCGATCCGACCTGGATTCTGCTCAAAGTACTCAGACGCTTCGGTGTTGCGAAATCTGTTCACGTTGCCAAAATCGAAAGCGCGCTCGCCGGGCAAAGAGTCGCGTAAGCTCTCGACGCTCGCGCCCCTCCGGTTGCGGGCATAATCTGGATTTATGGTCGTAGCAGGCCGGCACAAATCCATCGCATTCTTCGTCGCGCTTGGCGCCGGACTGATTCTCGTCATTCTTCTTCTCTACATCGGCTGGGTTCTGTTGGACTGGCACAACGGGATTTTGCTTTTCTTTGGCGTGCTCCTGCTGGCCATGATCATCGCCGGCGTGGTGCTGAACACGATTTTTCTTGTGCGGGAGATCCGGCGAAATGAGAAGCACGATGCCTTCATCAACGCCGTCACACACGAACTGAAAACCCCTGTTGCGTCCATTCGACTGTACCTTGAGACGCTCATGACCCGCACAGTCGACGAGAGCAAGCGCCGGGAGTTTTATCGGATCATGCTCGAAGATAGTGAGCGGCTGCTTTCGACAATTGAGCAGGTCTTGCGTACGGGACGTATCGGGGCTTCCAATCGCCTCACGCATTTCTCGCCCATCGATCTTCGTGAGTTAGTGCAGGAATGCGTGGACCGCGCCCGCGCGCTCCATAGTCTCGCACCCGAATCTCTTGAATATTGTTCTGGCCCGCCCGTCAACATTCAGGGCGACCTGGACGAAGTGCGAGCGGCGGTCTTCAACCTCATCGATAACGCGGTTAGGTATTCTGGAAATTCTGTACACGTAACCGTGGAAACCGCCAAAATCGACAGTGAATATATTGCGCTGCGGGTCAGAGATCAAGGCGTTGGGATTCCGAAGAACGAGTTGAACCGTATTTTTAAACGCTTTTACCGCGTGCCGGGCTTGGCTTCTAAGCGCCCAACAGGTACCGGTCTGGGGTTATACATCGTCCGTTCTGTGGCCAAGCGACACGGAGGACGGGCGTGGGCGGAGAGCGAGGGTCCAGGGCAGGGAAGCACATTCGTGCTTCAGTTTCCAATTTCATAATGAACCGGGTTCTTGTAGCGGAGGACGAGAAGCACCTGGCAGATGGCTTGCGCTTCAATTTGGAAGCGGAAGGTTATCAGGTGGAAATCGTCGAGAGCGGGGAAGAGGCACTGCAACGGCTCGTGCCCGGCTCGACACAATTTGATGCCTTGATTCTAGACGTTATGCTGCCGGGAATCGATGGCTTCAGCGTAATGTCCGAGATGCGCCAAGCCGGCCAATTCATTCCGACCCTCATGTTGACCGCAAGGGGGCACTCACACGATGTTTTGCGCGGTTTCGAAGCCGGAGCAGACGATTATCTGACCAAGCCGTTTGAACTGGCCATTCTGATTGCCCGGCTTAGAGGCCTGCTGCGGCGGCGAGAGTGGTTGCAAACACCGGTCAACAATGCGGTATCGTCGAATAAGTCAAGAGACGTTTTCATCTTTGGCGGCGAAGGCGATAAAGCCGTCAATTTCGATCTTTTGGAACTCTCTGTACACGGCCAGGTCTTTCGCCTGACCTTGATGGAGGCGAATCTCCTTCGTTATTTGATCGAGCACGAGGGCAAATCGGTATCCCGGAAGGCTATGCTCGAGAACGTATGGAGTGTGCAGGAAGATACCGATACTCGACCGATTGATAATTTCATTGTCCGGCTGCGGCGATACATCGAGGACGATCCGACACAACCGCGCCATCTTTTAACCGTTCGAGGTATCGGCTATCGATTTGTGGGGTGATCGCAGTGTCCGCCTGTCATCTCAGCGTTCCGGCAGAGCATTCACCTTTACAAACACGGCGATTCGTCCTATCCTAATAGAAGACAGTGCGCTTTTGCACAGCCTGCAGATCCGTCTGAACTAAGTCAGCTAATCTGAAACGCCTCGCCTCTTAGCAACCAACCTGAGGAGGTTGCGATGTTTAAGTCTGCCCTGATTCTGTGTGGCCTTGCGTTTTTTGCCGGCACACGCGCGTCACGGGTGCAGGCGGACTGGAAGAACGGGACAAGTTCCGCAATCGGCGAGCCCGTTCAGTTGTACGCCAACAAAGGATAATGATGCATTTTGCTTATGAAGGGTTTACGCACAACAATGGCAGAAGATGTTTTACCTTTCGAGGTATTGAGGAACACAATCCAGTAACTGTCTTCTGTATCGAGGTGGATCTGCCGCTCTTCATTCAAAACCAAGTCTCAGTGCAGGAAGGCCCGATGTTCTGCCTTCAACTGCTCACGACTGCGTCCCTTGCCGGACCAGGTTTTTTGGAAAGATTTCAGAACTATCGCGTGCTGGCCGAAGACTTTCGTCCATTGCTTGTCGAACGTGAGAAACGGGCGGCACAGAAGGCGCTGAAAAAGCCTCCTCGCCGGCCATTTCGTAAGCCTCCATCGCTGTCTAATATCCAGTTGACGTCCAGTGTGCAGGGGCACTAAAGAAATGCCCTTCGCGGAATTTGCGGCGCGCTCTTTCACAGGCGTTTCCATCCAAAATAATGCGCCGGAATCGTCGGGAGTCTATGGTCTCTGCAATGCTCGGGAGTGGCTTTTCATCGGTGAGGGCGGCAATATACGGGCCCATCTTTTGGAACACCTGAAAGAAGTCGGTACGGTTCTGCGGACCCAAAATCCGACCGGGTTCAGTTTCGAGGTGTGCTCGCCCGGCGAGCGCGTCCGTCGTCAGGATATGCTAGTGCGGGAACTCGCACCCCGCTGCAACGGTCGGCACGGCAAGCGCCCTCAGTGACTTGCAGAACATCTCTCCGAAATGACTGGCATTTCGCTGGGGCTGATGTTAAACTGAAATTGTCTTTGCCCGCATCCGTATTAACCTTCGAGTGCCTTCCGGCCCCGCTAATCCCTCCTTTCTTCGAGTTGGTTCCAGCGCAGTCTGACAAAGATAACTTACACACAAAGGATCAACAAACACTGTGACCAACATTTTTGTCGGAAATCTCAGTTATCAAACCAGTCAAGAGGACCTGCAGACCGCGTTCTCAGCCTATGGAAGCGTAGAGCGCGTCAATATCGTCACCGATCGTGACACAGGTCAACCGCGGGGCTTCGCATTCGTCGAAATGACAGAACAGCGCGACGCGCAGACCGCTATTTCTCAGCTCAACGGAACCGATCTCAACGGACGCACCTTGAACGTGAACGAAGCACGGCCGAAGCCCACAGGTGGCGGAGGCGGTGGTTTTGGCGGAAGGCGCAACGATTCTGGCGGCGGTGGCGGCCGGGGACGCGGTTCGCGCTGGTAAGCCGTCCGCTTTCTCGATAGCATCTATCTACATCTAAACAATAGTTAGGCCGCCGTAGTCTGGTTTTGAGGATCGGGCTCACGGCGGCTCTCCTTTTTGGGAGTACTCTCCGATCCAGAGTAGAATTGCATTCATGCCCGAGCACGCCTGGATCATTCTTGCGACCGGGTGGATTTTGTGGTTTGCCCCATTCCCCCTGAACAGATGGAACTCTAAAGCTCCGGAAAAGGCGGATCGCCGGGCGCGCTGGGGCATGGTCCTGCAAGCTGTGGCCTATTCGCTTTTGTGGCAAGGCGAGTTTTGGACGAGGTCTCCGGGAATCTGGCGGACTGCGTTTTCCATTTTCTTTCTGACGCTCGCGACTCTGTTGTCCTGGGCTGGCACTCGGGCCCTCGGAAGGCATTTGCGATTCGATGCCGCCCTCAGCCCGGACCATCAGCTCGTGCGTTCTGGCCCTTATCGCCTGCTCCGCCATCCCATCTATACCTCGATGTTCTGCATGCTGCTGGGCACGGGCCTGATGATTTCCCTTCCTGTCCTGCTGTTTCTCGCAATACTGCTGTTCCTCGTAGGGACGGAAATTCGAGTGCGGATTGAAGACACGCTGTTAGCCTCGCGTTTTGGCGACGAGTTTCGCGACTACCAGCGGTCCATCTCCGCGTATATTCCGCTGTTGCGGTAATGCGCGGAACGGACCTGCATGCATGAGCGTCACTGGTGTCTAAATGCGTCAGGCAAGCGCCAGAGCACGAAGCCGAAGCCGCTGGTCAAGGTGGCAAATACGCGTTCGAGGGAAAGCGTTGCCTCGCATCTGCTGAGTTGCATTCGTACTTCGAGCAGCGGTGATCGTCATACTTCGTCCGCGGCCGTGCGCAAAATGCCACCAATGACGTCCGTCATGCGATTCCACTTTTCTGTTTCCGATTGGAGCTGGCGCTTGCCGGCGGCAGTCAGGCGGTAATATTTCGCTCTGCGCTTGTTCTCGGACTCGCCCCATTCGCTAGTGATCCAGCCCTGATGTTCCAGACGATAGAGCGCGGGGTACAGAGAGCCTTGCTGAATCTCGAGGCGATCCTTTGAAATCTGCTGGATGCGCAGCAGAATGCCGTAGCCATGTAGGGAGCCGAGCGAGACTGCCTTCAAAATCAGCATGTCGAGCGTGCCCTGCAAAAGATCAAGCTGTTTGCCCAAAGAGAGCCCTCCTAGAGGATCTAGGGGAATAGTAACGAGCTTCTCCTAGAATGTCAAGGAGGGAAGAGGCGCATCCGCCCGCTGTTTAACTTCCAGCGAACTGCTGAATGCGGATAATCACAAACTCGGCGGGCTTCAGCGGCGCGCAGCCGATAATGATGATGAGCCGGCCGTTATCAATGTCGGCCTGTGTAGTCGTTTCCGAATCGCATTTTACGAAGTACGCCTGCTCTGGGGTTGCGCCTTGAAATGCGCCTTGCCGGAACAAGCCCTCCATAAACGCCACCACCTGGAGGCGAATCTGCGTCCACAGTTGCTCATTGTTCGGTTCGAAAACAGCCCACTGCGTACCGCGGTCGATACTTTCTTCCAGGAACAGCGCGAGTCGGCGCACCGGAACATATTTCCAATCTGATGACAGATTATCGGCGCCCTGGGTGGTACGCGCGCCCCACACCCCGACACCGCGATCTGAAAAGCTGCGCAGGCAATTTATGCCGGCCGCATTCAGATAATCCCCCTCGGCGTCCGTCACCGGAACCGTAACATCGCTGATACCATCGAGAGTCGCGCTAAGCCCGGCTGGCGCTTTCCATACCCCCTGATTTGTATCCGTTCGAGCGTAGAGGCCGGCAATCGCGCCGCAAGGAGCAAGCACGCGCACCTGATTGCCATCCCGCTCCACGACCCTCGGAAAGAACAACGCTGCATTCGCGCTTTGTGTCCCGAGATCGTTCAGTTTCGCCAGCGCCACGCTGGGCGTAATCCAATCGGCAGGCGCATCGATCAAGAACACGGCCCGTCTTTTTTCGCAGTACGCCGCAGCCGCACCGATCAAGCCGGGAGTTACATCGCTGTCCTCAGCGAATGGGGGCACACAGAGCAGATTGAACAATCCGATGCGCTCGAGCGCATACAATCCTCTCTTGTTCGCCTCGAAGCCGGATCCGACAAACTGAGCCTCCCCGATCGGTCCGCCACTCTCGTTCGTTACACGAACAACATACGCCTGTGTACCTCCGTTCGCAAAAAAATCACGAACGGCGAATCCCATCGTGCTTCCGGCTGCCAAACCGCCGAATCTGCGCCCGTATTCGGCGAAGCTGGTGATCGAAATGGGCTCATCACTTGGCCCATGCGACGAGGCGCCAACGAAAGCGGCGATCGAGGTCGCCACTCCTTCGATCGAGTGCGCGTTCCCGGATGACAGGCCGGTTGCTGGTCTGGACTGCATTATCGGGTGGCTTGCCCAAGCTCTTTATCGAAAAATCTCGCCATGATCTCGTCCGCTTCCTTCGATTCCGGTAACTGCGGGTTGTTCCAGAACGCGTGGGGGAGCGCTTCAAACACCACGAGCTGCGCGTCCACGCCAGCGCGCAGGAAGGCCCGGTGCAGAATCGTTGTTCCGCTGAGGAGAAGATCTCGCGTACTGGTAATGAATAGCGTGGGCGGAAAGCCCGCCAGGTCTGCATACAAAGGTGAAAGCACGGGGTCTTTTGGATCGGTCGAACTCACGTACGCGGAATCCAGATTTCCGTTCTCCGTTGGTGGACGAAGCGCCCCGGAAAAGCCGTTGAGGGCATAGATTGCTCTCGAATCGCCTTGCCGGCTGAAGTCTCCAAATCCTGAGAAAATGCCCAATGCCCCCGGAAGGGGTAAACCTGATTGCCGTAGTTTAACCGCTATCTCGCCAGTAAGAACAGCACCGGCGGAGGTTCCATACAAAGCGATATTCCGCGGTTTATAAGTCTTCAGCACCTCCCGGTAAACAGCTATCGCATCGTCCACGGCTGCAGGGAAGGGATGTTCGGGTGCAAGCCGGTACAAAACGGCGATCACCTTGATCTTCGTCAAGTTCGCGATTGGAACAGTCTCAGTGAGGGAGCCGGAATCCGAATTGAATCCCCCGCCATGCACGTTTATGAGAACACGATCGCGCTTGTCATCGGGAACACTGAGCGGCGTGATGACTCTTGTGGGTACCCCTGCAATCGTCTGTTCTTCAACGTTTACCGGATATAGCTTTTGAAATTCCGCGCCCGCGCCGTTTTGCCACTTATCCGTCTTGCTCCGCCGCTCCGCTAAAGTCTCCCGCACTGGAGCGTCTGAAACACGCCTCGCCAACACTTTCCGCGCTTCAGGGCTGATCGTCGACGGCACCGGAACCACTCTCGTGACGTGAGCTGTCCCGTCGGCATCAATGTAACTGGTGTCGCGTTGCGGAATTGCCTGTGAGCCGTTCGGCTGCGCAACGCCGGTCTGCGCGCTCGCAGAGATCGCGGTCAGCGCGGAGATCACAACCCAACATAGGAAGCTCAGGCGGCTCATATTCGACCTCGGTAATCCCTAACCTTGACAAGTATTCTAAATCAGGCCGCTTTTCCTGGCCGTCGTGGGTGTCGGGTGCAATCAAATGTCCGGGCGGGGAAACGGGATAGCCCATCCTCCCGGCATCCTATAAAGGATCCCCGGGGCAGCAAAGTTCATCCCAAAACCAGACCGGAAGAGTGTAACCTGAATCTTGCCCAATGGAACTCTAAGGGGCTCCTCTTTGCGCCATGGAACCAACTCGGATTTTAGCCATTGAAGATAGTCCAACGGATGTCCGGCTCCTCCGGCTGGCACTCGAATCCGTTCGGGACTGGCCGACTGAGCTTACCGTTGTTGTCGATGGTGAAGAGGCGATCAACTATCTTCTTCACCCAGAAAACTCTAAACCGGATCTGGCCATCCTCGATCTGAACCTTCCCAAACGGGATGGTTTGGAAGTGCTGAAGGTGATTCGGATCACCGACTATTTATACGGTCTGCCGGTAATTGTGTTGAGCGCTTCGACGGAGGACGTAATTAGAACGAAGATGCAGGATGCGAACCTGGAAGCCGAATGCTATCTGACGAAGCCAATGGGTCTTAACGGGTTTATTGCAATCGGACCCACGCTTCGAGATTTCTATCACCGAGTTGCTTCCAGGCGACCCGGTATGTTTTATTAGGACCGGGAACTCTCGTTCGGCTGTCCGGCTCAAAAAGACGTTGCGCACCGGCATTTCGTTCCTGAGGGCAACCCCACAGCTGCACAGTTTCTCGCCAGGTGTCATCGCACAGCATCATGGTAAACTCTAAGAGTCTTTGCCCGCATCCGTCTTCTCTGCGAGTGCCATCTCTGGCCGCCCTGCCTGCATCGTGGTGGTTTCCCGGTTCGGCTCCCTGAGCAGTTCGACAAAGACGAATCCCAACCTATTGGAGCAAGCACTATGATGAAAATTTTTGTCGGCAATTTGAGTTTCAAAACGACGCAGCAGGATCTGATGGACGCATTCGCGCCCTACGGCAACGTGGAGAGCGTAAACCTTCTTACCGACCGAATGACAGGACAGCCTCGTGGATTCGGGTTTGTGGAGATGTCGGACCGCACGGAAGCTCAGAACGCGATTAACGCACTGAATGGCATGGAACTGAATGGCCGCGCCATTAACGTCAACGAGGCGCGTCCGAAGACCGAAGGCGGCTTCGGCGGCGGGAATAAGCCGAAGGGCGGTGGTTTCGGCGGCCACAAGAGTCGTCGCGAGCCCCGCTGGTAGTTACACTCAAATAGAGGACGTTCAATACCGGGACGCCCCGGGCACATGACCTAGGGGAGCGCTCCCGATGACTTGCGCGGGAAGCGCGAAGGGAGAAATCGTTTGGCAGGTCGTGGGCCACAGAGTTTCAAGAAGCGTCAGAAGGAACAACAGCGCAAAGAAAAACAGCAAGAAAAGCTGGCGCGACGCATCCAACGCAAACACGAAAAGGAGACAGGCGGTACAGAGACAGAGGAGTTAACCGACGATCAGTTGCTGAGTGGTGAGCAACCACTGAGCGGTGAACAGCAACCGAGTGCTGAACAGCAACCGGGCGGCGAGCAGCAGCCCACTGGTGAGCAGAAGCCGGATCGCGAGCAACGAGAAGTAACCACAAGCTCCGAAGCGGCATCATCCTAGCCCCGAATCGGCATGGCTGGATTCATCAATCTCTCTGTTTCAAGCTGGCATGCTGGCGAAGGGCATCGAGCGCGGCTTCGCTGGTTTCGAGGTCGTCGGTTAGCTCGGGCGGTTTAGCGCCCGCGTCGAGTAGTGCCTTCACCGTGGCGCCATAATCTCCGGTGTCGCGATGCCTGCCGTTTTCCGGAACCGTGAAGCGTCGATCCCAGCGCGGCGATTTCATAGTCGTTAGTCTTTTCAAGCTGCGGGTTGTACCGCAGAACTTCCCGTAACATATCCGCGTTGCCATGCCCTGCCGCTCAACGCAGCGGTGTGAGCTTGTATTGCCCCTCTGCATCGACGGGCCAGCCGGCTGCGAGCATCAGGCGGACGGCGACGGTATTGTTATTCTGCGCGGCGGAGGCGAGCGTTTCTTGAGGTGTTCGAGATCTGGCTGTGCGGGTAATTGATGAGACATCTGTCCTCCTTCGTGTCGCCCTGCGTGCGCTAATTCGAGCAGAAGTGAGGTCAGTACAGCATCAAACGCGGTGGGATGATCCCTGTCCGCGGACGAGCTGCGCCCTGAATCGCAGTTCCAGCTTATCTAAGAATTGGGACCGGCGGAAATTTCGTACTCTCAAACCCCGCCGCACAGGCGAAAGTGGAGACAGTCCACTGAAGACCAGTAAAATCATAGCCAAGCTATGCGAGCGTTCAAACTGGCAGTTTTCACGGCTATGTCGACGGTTTTAGCCGCGGCGTTTCTGGCTACGCAACTCGGAAAGGCGCAGGATAGCGGGCGCGATCTGATTGCGCCAAGGCCGCCGATGGGGTGGAACAGTTGGGATTCCTACGGCATGACAGTCACACAAGACGAATTCGAAGCCAACGCGGAGTGGATGAAACAGCACCTGCGCCCTCATGGCTGGGAGTACGTAGTGGTGGACGAGGGCTGGTACCTGGCAAATCCGGATGCCAAGGCGGGGAATTTCCGGTTCACGATAGACACGAACGGGCGCTACACGCCAGCAGCGAATCGCTTTCCGCTTGCGGCGCGCAATGCGGGATTCAAGAAACTGGCCGATTGGGTACACGCTCGTAACATGAAATTCGGTATTCATATTATCCGCGGGATCCCGCGCCAGGCAGTCGAGAAGAATCTGCCCATCGCCGGTTCTGAATTTCGCGCCGCGGATGCGGCTGATCAGTCGGACACCTGCGCCTGGAATGCCGATAATTACGGTATCAAGCCAAACGGGGCCGGCCAGTCCTATTACGATTCAATTGCCGCTTTGTATGCGACCTGGGGAGTCGATTTCGTAAAAATAGACTGCATCTCTTCTCCGTATAAGGCAGACGAGATTCGCATGTTCAGCGGAGCCTTGCGGAAGACCGGCCGGCCAATCGTATTGAGCTTGTCACCCGGACCCACCCCGCTCGACAAAGTAGATGAGCTGCGGAAATACGCGCAGATGTGGCGCATATCGGGAGATATATGGGATCACTGGAAGGATTGGCCGAAGCCGAGGGACTGGTCGCAAGGTTTGCTGGCGCAATTTCAAACGACGGCGAAATGGGCGCGGTATGTGGAGGCGGGCCACTGGCCCGACGCCGACATGTTGCCGCTGGGGCAACTGGGCCCGCGCCCGGGTGAAGGCCAGCCGAGGCAGACAGAGTTCACCCGGGATGAACAGCGGACGCTGATGACGCTGTGGTCGATTTTCCGATCGCCGCTCATCGCTGGCGGAAATCTGACCCAAACTGACGATTGGACAACGGCGCTGTTGACCAATGATGAGGTCATCGCAGTCGATCAGCACTCCTCAGGCGGACATGCCGTTGTGGATGACGGGAAGAAGGCGATCTGGGCAGCGAAACCCGATGCGGGTGGCCGCGCGTACGTAGCGCTGTTCAACCTGTCTGATGCGCCCCAAACAATCGAGTATCCATTGCAAGCGCTCGGGCTGAATGGTACGGCGTTTCAGGTGCGCGATTTATGGGAGCGGAAGGATATCGGTACGCTCGATCAGTTGCGAGCAACGCTCCGCCCGCACGCTTCGGTGCTATACCGGCTGAAGTGACGCCGACAACAATAACCGCAACCGCTTACCGTACTCGGGCCCGTACGATTTGCAGCTGCAATTAAGGTCGTCGCTCGTTTGCGGACTGATCCTGCTGCAAGGCCCAATTGAACAGTGCTGTGCCTGCGACTGTACGTGAAGTAAATGATCAGGCCGGCAATCAGCCAGCTACCGAAACCGATCCAGGCGGGCAAGTCGAGCGACAACATTAATGCGAGTGAAACGACCATCCCGAGAATCGGCACAACTGGCACCCACGGTGTGCGGAAAGGCCGAGGCAGATCGGGCTGCTTGACCCGCATGACCCAAACGCCAAGGCAGACGATGGTGAATGCGAGGAGAGTGCCGAGGCTGACAAGCTTCGCTAGAAACACGATGTTGAAAAACGCCGCAAGGAATGCGGCAAAAATTCCGACGACGATGGAGGTGAGATAGGGCGTGCGGAAGCGGGGGTGAATTTTGCCGACCCACTTCCACAGCAGGCCATCGTGGGCCATCGTGTACAGGACGCGCGACTGGCCCAGGAGCATCACCAGCATGACCGATGCAAGTCCCGCGATCGCGCCAAGGTCGATCAAGAAAACGCCCCACTGCACGCCAATTTCAGCGGCGCCATCGGCAACGGGCGCCGGAGTATTTAAAGTGGTGTACGGCTTTAATCCGGTCAGGAGCCCGGCAACCACAATGTAAAGGACGGTGCAGATAATTAGCGAGCCCAAGATTCCAAAGGGCATGTCCTTCTGTGGGTTTCTGGCCTCCTGCGCCGTGGTGGAAACAGCGTCAAATCCAATGTAAGCAAAGAAAACCACAGCGGCACCGCGCATGATGCCGGACCAGCCGAATTGTCCAAAGTGGCCGAGATTTTTCGGAATGAAGGGATGCCAATTTGCGGTCATGTGGGACCAGTGGCCAAGAGCAAAACTCAACGCCAAGCCGATAAATATCAAAACCACGGAAACTTTGATCATGACCGCGGTGGTGGTGAAGTTTGCCGACTCGCGTACGCCGATGACGAGGATGATGGTAATGACGACGATGGCGGCCATCGCAAATATATCGACCTGAACCGGAATGGTGGCGCCGAAGAGCGAAATGTGTCCCTTGGGCATGGGATTGAAGGGAATTGTGATGCCGAAGAAATGCAGGAAACCGCTGACGAAACCGCTCCAACCGACTGCCACAGTGGCCGCGCCGAAAGCGTACTCGAGCACGAGCGCCCAACCGATGATCCAGGCCACGATCTCTCCCAAAGTCGCGTAGCCATAGGTGTACGCACTTCCAGCGATGGGGATCATGGACGCGAACTCGGCATAACATAGGCCTGCGAATACGCAGCCGATACCGGCGATCACGAAAGATAGAACGATGGCGGGTCCCGCGAATTGCGCCGCCGCCGTGCCGGTTAGTACGAAAATTCCCGCGCCAATGATCGCGCCGATGCCGAGGGTCACCAGGTTTATCGGTCCGAGTGAGCGGCGCAGCGAATGCTCGCCTGTCTCGGATGCTTCCGCCATGATCGTACTAAGCGGTTTCCTGGCAAAAAGCTGGCTGCTCAAAAGCGATTTAATCCTTTGTAGTGGGTCGACCGAATCATTCAGTACCGTAACGCGTTACGTTATGGGTGTCAAGGAGTGTGCCAAAGGGGTGTGATGAAGATGGCTGCATGGTTCGAACACTGCTGGGCCGAGCGGACGCGAGCCGCATGACTATCCACTTTTATGTCGCGCACCCAAGCGCAACGTGAGGTTGCTCGCGGCGAGGACGTCCCACCCTACCGCAGGACAGTGTAAAAATACCGAGAAATGCTAGTGCATGATCCAGCCGCCGTCCACGTTCAACGTTTGACCTGTCAAGCCATCACTCAGTTCGGAGGCAAGGAAGAGACAAACGCGAGCGATATCCAGAGGAAGGAGCCTTCGCTTCAGCGATTGCTGATCGAGCCATAGTTTGATTTGCTGGTCGGAAACAACAGCTCTTTCCGCTTCCACTTCGATAGCGCCGGGCGTGATGCAGTTGATATGAATGTTGTCCGGACCCATTTCGCGGGCAACGGATCGGGTCAGGCCAATCACTCCGCCCTTGGACGCTACATAGTGCGAGAGGTTCTCCATTCCTAAATGAAATGTGACAGATGAAATGTTGACGATCTTCCCTGCGCCGCGACTGATCATTTCCGGCAGAACGGCCTGCATGGTGTGAAACATGCTCTTGAGATTGATGGATTGCATCTCATCCCACTGCTGTTCCGAGATCTCCAAAAACTTTTGGCGAGGGTAAATGCCGGCGTTATTGATGAGAATATCGATCTGGCCTATTTCGGCGTGGGCGCGGTCAACCGCGGAATCGATGGCGCCACGATCTCGAAGATCGAGGATGACAGGCAACGCGAGCGTGCCGGAAGACGAGATGCTGGCGGCCACAGCGTTAAGGGCGCCGGAATTGCGATCGAGCAGCAGTAGACTCGCGCCGTGTTCGGCAAACAGCCGCGCGATGCCCTCACCAATCCCGGTAGCGGCTCCAGTAATGATGGCCGTCTTGTTCTTGAGCAACATGATTTCAGAGCCTTCACGATGTTAGCGTTAAAGGCGTCGATGGTTAGCGGGCGCTTGATGTTGCGGTTCGTGCTGGCGCTCGCATTGGCTGGCCCGATGCTGTTCGCCCAAACCGATAAACCAGAGGCCCTGGAACAGGCCCAGCTTGGCGCCAGCGAGGCCCAAAAAGGCAATTATCAGGATGCCATCCAGAATTATGAACGGGCCATTGCCATCGAACCCGATTTGCCGGGCATCCACTTGAATCTGGGATTGGCCTATTTCAAGCTGGGCGATTTCCGCGCAGCGATTACGGCATTTGGGAAAGAGAAGGCTAAGAATCCGAGCGAGCGGTTAGAGACGCTGCTTGGGATGAGCTATTTCGGACTGCACGAATATCGCCAGGCGGCGGAACGCTTGAAACCGGTCAGCGCCGCGCAGCCGCAGAACTCCGAATTATCGTATCTACTGGCGAAATGCTACTTATGGTCGGGCCAATATCCTGAGGCCATGGGCCTGTTTCAGAGCTTGTTACAGCGAGATCCGAACTCCGCCGCGGTTCACATGCTATTGGGCGAAGCATTGGACGCGAATGGCCGGACGCCGGAAGCCACGGCTGAGTTCGAAGCAGCGGTGAAAGCGAACCCCGCGCCGCCCGACGCTCATTTCGGACTCGGT
Organism: uncultured Acidobacteriaceae bacterium; assembly: GCA_963795445.1. GTDB lineage: Bacteria > Acidobacteriota > Terriglobia > Bryobacterales > Bryobacteraceae > Bog-105. The sequence goes on from CAWCHX010000014.1 coordinate 111,195, forward strand.
TATCTGTACTGGAAGCAGAAGAGATACGAAGACGCCGAGCGCGAGTTCCACACCGAACTGAAGAACTACCCGAATCATGCCCAGGCCAGCGCCTATCTCGGTGACATCCGATTGAAAGCCGGGCTGGCGGAAGCGGCCCTCCCGTTGCTGCAGCGTGCTGTAGCGGAGGACGCCAGCTTGCAAATCGCTCATCTGGATCTCGGAATCCTATACTGGCAAAGCAAACGTGACGACCGCGCGATCGCCGAGTTTCGACGAGCGATCCAGATTGACCCCAAAAGCTTTGACGCGCATTACCGGCTTGCCCGCTTGTATCGGGAACTGGGCAGGGCCCGCGAGGCGGAAGCCGAGTTTGCAACCGTTCAGAAATTGCACCAGAAGAAAGACGAAGAGCCGCTGATCAAGATCAGCGGCTCTTCGAAACAGTGAATCAGTCTGATCTAGAAATACATCTTTGCGCCAAGCTGGAAAACGCGAGGATCCCAGGTTGACGTAACTTGGCCGAAGTTGCTGGATCCGAAAGCGGTGCTGACATTATTAAATTGCGTATGATTGAACGTATTGAACGTTTCGACACGCAACTCAAACCGGCTACCGCGGGCCTCACTGAACACGAAACTCTTAAAGAGCGCGACGTTCCAGTTATCACGACCGGGAGCACGAAGAGCGTTTTTGCCTAGATTGCCCCACTGTCCGGGCGCAGGTAAGGAGAACACCGACGGATTGAACCATTGAGCGACAGTCTGCGGATAGGCGATGCCGCCGTTGATGTCGGGGCGATTGGTTGCAGCCGCAAGGCCGTTGCTCCCCTGCGGGCCCGGAGATGGTGATATTGAGAGGGGTGCCCGATTCGGCGGTTACGATGCCCGACAATTCCCAGCCGCCCAGGGTGCTCTTCAAGAAGCCGTTGGAGGAGTTCTTAAAGATCGGAAGCTGGTAAATGAAGTTTGCCAGGAAGATGTTCGTACGATCAAGCGAGCCGGGGCCATTATCGTAGGCGCGATTGTAGGGATCCGAGACTTGGCTGAGATCGCCGGAGCCGCCCGGATCGATTGTACGAGACAGGGTGTAGGCAACCTGGAGAGTCAGATCACTCCGCAGTTGCGAGTTCAGGCTGACTTGCAGTCCGTTGTAATGCGAATTTTCAGCGTCCTCCGAGAGGTTGATCTCGTGATACCCGGGGTAGAGAACCTCGTGATTGTAGGGACAAGTGGAGTTGCCTGCGATTAAACATGGCAGGACTGCCGGGTTGGGCAGATTAATGTCGCGGTAATCGTTTTGGTGCCGATTCTGATTCCCGACATAGAGCCACATCGAGGACAGTGCCTTCCGCGAGTTGGTGCTGAACGCCGACGCTGAACTGATAGCTCTCTGGGTTTTTGTAATCGGTGTAGGCAAGACCAGTGACACTGCTCACGGTAATGGGCGCGGTCAGCGTCGGTGCCGGTGAGGAGACTGATGTTGGGATTCGAGAGGGCCACGTTGTTGAACGTCACGCTCGCGCTGAAGGGCGGATTGGGGCCGGCATTGTAAACATCGTTGCCTTGGATGCGTTCGTACATAATGCCGAAGCCGCCGCGAAGAACGGTCTTGCCCATGCCGGTAAGGTCATACGCGAAACCAATGCGAGGTCCGAACAGCGCCCAATCGTTCTTCACGAGACCGGGAAGGACACCGTTTTGACCGGCAATACCAATTCCGTTCAGGTAGAACTGATAACCCTTCAAGATCGGATTGGGGCTGACGCCTAAGCCGGGGCTGTTGGGGCTGATGTTACCGCTCGACAAAATGATGGCAGCATCAGCGGGATTGTAGAGACCAGGAAGGAAGTTCGATTGGCGGTTATTCTCTTCGTAGGTGTGAGGGATGCCGTCCCAGCGCAGTCCCAGATTGAGCGTTAGCCGATTATTGACATGCCAGTTGTCTTGAACATAGGCGGCATACGATTTGCTGTCCCAGTGGCCCGCATCCTGAACCGCCAATTCGCTATAGGAGTTCGAGTATCCGAGCAGGAAATCGGCGAAATCGTTTCCAGTGTAGTTGCCATTGAAAGTGAACTTGCCTTGAGTTTGACCGAACAGGTCTTGTATTTTCTTATAGATCATCCAGGACGCGCCAAACTTGAGCTGATGTGACCCGTGCACCCAGAGACAGGTCGTCGCGTACCTGGTAATCGTCGGCTTTATTCTTCCAGGGCCAGCTCGAGACGTCGTACTGGGTTCCGGTGGAGCCTTTCAACTCGATACTAGGAATGCGGTCTAGGTTGTTGCCCGCGAAGAGCTCGGGGATATTAACGGAACTGGGGCGCTTGTAGATGCCATCGGGCGTGATGTTGATGCGGTTTCCGTTGTAATTGAACGCGGTTTCGTTAAGAAGGGTGGGGCTGATGGAGTAAGTTGCGTGAATGACGCCGCTATAGGAGGGATTGGCGAACGTGTCGCTTACGGTGGGCACGTTGTCGTCGCTCCATTGCGCGGTTCCGTAAGTCTGGCTGATGGCCTCATCTACCCAGTGGCCAAAGATTGAAAACTTGTCATTGAAGCGGTGATCTATTCTGACAATCTCTTCGCGCACATCGGTAGGAAGCTTATTGCCGCCCACGAACTGCGTTCCGTTGTTCGCCGCGGGGAAGATACCGGCGGCAAGCAGCGCCTGCGCATTCGGATCGAGCAGGGACGCAGGAATCTTGTTGCCTGGGAACGGCTGGCCCAGCGCGACGCCGGTGGCGCTGGTTAGCTGCGCCGCGAGGTTAGGATTATTCGCGAGCTGAGCGGCGGTTGGAAGACTGATAGTTTTCTGCCCGGCGAAGTTCCCGCCGTACTCGCTGGCGGGTGGAACGGTCTGGTTTACGAGGCCGCCTTCGACGAGTTTGCGCCACTCCATGTTGTAAAAGAAAAATGTCTTATCGCGGTTCTTGTTATAGACCTTGGGGATGAACACGGGGCCGCTCACGTTGAATCCGTAGAGATTGAAGCGCAGCTCCGGAGGCAGCTTGCCGGCGGCATTGGTGAAATAGTTGCCTGCGTCCAAGGCGTCATTGCGGAAGAATTCCCAACCGGTGGCATGGAAGTCTTTGGTTCCGGACTTGAAGACCATGGTCATGGTCGCGCTGGAAGAAAGGCCGTATTCGGCACTGTAATTGGAGGTAAGCTGGCGGAACTCGCCGATGGAGTCGACAGAGGGCATGATGCTGATATTGCCCGAACCGCCGCGGTCATCGTCCTCTCCGCCATCCACCATATAAAGATTGTGGGAAACGCGAAGACCGTTGAAACTCACAGTCCCATCGCCGCCGACCGGCACGGGATTCTGGAAATCGACCATGTTGCTGGAAGCTCCCGGGGCGATCCCAGCCAGCGAATAAATGCTGCGCCCGTTGGTGGCGAGCTGCTCGACTTGTTGGCCGGTGATCACGTTGCTGACTTCGCCGGACTCGGATTGAACGGCAATTGGATTCGCCTCGACAGTGACGCTCTCCTGCGCGCTGCCGACTTCCAACTTGAAATCGATGCGAGAGCGGTCGCCGACGTTAAGGACCACATCTTGCTGTTCAGCCGACTTAAAGCCCGGGGCTTCGGCGCGGACCCGGTAATGGCCATTCTGGAGATCCGGGACGACGTATTGGCCAACATCATTGCTGGTTATGTGGGTGTCCTGATTAGTAGCCGTGTTGGTGATGGTGATATTGGCGTTGGGTACTACCGCCCCCGAAGGATCGGTTACGGTGCCGACGATTGTCGCTCCCGTCTGAGCGAAAACCAGAAATGCAGAACTCACGAGTAGCAGGCAAAGTGAAACGAGTCGGCTGACAGGCGGACCCAGGCGGTGAAAGTGCATACGAAGAAATCTCCTCAGTCTGGGAAGAGACTATATCATACCTTTGAATTAGAGAGACTTGCCGCGTTCGGCCAGTGGTCTTTCTAAGGCGTGGGATTCCCGGATGTTACGCCGCTCACCGGGTAGCGGGTCACTTCACGACAATATTCACGAGGCGATCGGCCACGACTACTGCTTTCACGACCTGCTTCCCCTCAAGAAACGGCTTGATTTTTTCATTCGCCAGGGCCATGCGCTCCAATTCCTCCTTAGCCGTGCCGAACGGCGTCTGCACGTGACCACGTAACTTTCCATTTACCTGAATGGGAATCTCGGCCAGATCTTCCTTGGCGAGTTCCGGGTCGAAAACTGGCCAAGCCTCGCGGAACACCGGCCCCCCGTGACCTAGTGTGTCCCAGAGATCCTGGGCTGTATAGGGCGCGAAGGGGGCCAGCATGAGCGTCAACTTGTTGCAAATCTCGCCTGCTGTAGCCGGAGAAAGCTGACCTTCTAACTGGTATAGCTCGTTGACCAGCTCCATGAGGGAGGCAATTGATGTATTGAAGTGCCAGCGGCTATCAAAATCGTTGGTGATTTTCCGGATGGTCTGATGAAGCTTTCGCAGGGCCTGCCGGTCGGACTCGTTCGATTCGCCGCCTATCTTGCGATCGGCATTGCGCGTTACGAATCGGAATAGTCGAGCGAGGAACCGGTATTGCCCTTCGACGCTCGATTCATTCCAATCCATGTCTTTCTCTGGCGGCCCCGCAAACAGCGTGTACAGACGGCATGTGTCGGCGCCGTATTTATTCACCATCTCGTCAGGATCCACGACGTTTCCCTTTGATTTGGACATGGCGCTGCCGTCTTTGAGGACCATGCCCTGTGTGAACAGGTTCTTCGCGGGCTCGCTATTCGTTACCAATCCCAGGTCGCGCATGACCTTGGTCCAGAAACGCGAGTAGATGAGGTGCAGAATCGCGTGTGTAATGCCGCCGATGTATTGATCGATGGGGAACCATTGCGAGATGGTCTCCGAATCAAATGGCGCCTTGTCATTGCGCGGATCGCAGTAACGATAGAAGTACCAGGACGAATCGACGAACGTGTCCATCGTGTCACTCTCGCGCGTGGCCGGTTCGCCGCATCGGGGGCACGCCGCGTTGATGAACGACGGCACACTTTTCAGAGGCGATTCGCCCTCTCCGGTGATCTTCACGTGCAAGGGCAGCCGCACGGGCAGATCGCGTTCCGGAACAGGGACCGCGCCGCAGCGACGGCAATAGACAATCGGAATCGGAGTGCCCCAATAGCGCTGCCGCGAAATGCCCCAGTCCTTGAGGCGGTAGGTAATCGCCTCTGCGCCGAATCCATTTACGCTGGCAAACGCGGCCATCTTTTTGCGCGCGTCCGCACTTGGCAACCCCGACCATTCACCCGAATTTTCTACAATGCCGTACTCCAGGTACGGTTCCGCCATGGTGTCGCCTTCGGCAAGCGGGCCGTCAATTGGGCGGATAACAGGGATGATTGGAATGCCGTAAGCACGGCAGAACTCGAAATCTCGCTCATCGTGCGCCGGGACCGCCATGATAGCGCCGGTGCCGTAGCCCAGCAGCACGAAGTTGGCGATCCAGATCGGAACCTTTACACCGTTGAACGGATGAATCGCATAGCGTCCCGAGAACAGCCCGGTTTTTTCCAGGTTGCCTGGATCCTGCCGCGCGGCCGCATCGATCATTTCCTTGATCTTCAGCCGCTCTGCTTCATCCCTTACCAGCATTGTCACAAGCGGATGTTCCGGCGCGAGAATCAGACACGTTGCGCCGTAGATAGTGTCTATGCGGGTTGTGAAGACGCGGATTTTGCGGTCCGAATCCGGAAGCGAAAAATCGACCTCGGCCCCTTCCGAGCGCCCAATCCAGTTGCGCTGCATGGCCAACACGCGTTCCGGCCAGCCGCTCTCGAGCTGCTTCATATCGTCGAGCAGCTCATCGGCGTAGGCGGTCGTTTTCAGGAACCACTGCTGCATCGCGCGCTGTTCCACCGGAGTCGTTTCGTGACGCCAGCAGCAGCCGTTCACCACCTGTTCATTTGCCAGAACCGTGGCGCACTCCGGACACCAGTTCAACAGCGCTTCCTTGCGATAGGCCAGGCCTCGCTCGAACATTTTCAGGAAAAACCACTGATTCCAGCGATAGTACTCGGGCTCACAACTGGCAATTTCGCGATTCCAATCGAGCGCGAAACCGACTCGCTGCATCTGGGCCTTCATATGGGCAATATTGCTGAAGGTCCACTCGTGCGGGTCTCGCCCGGCTTTCAAGGCGGCATTCTCCGCCGGCAAACCGAACGCATCCCAACCCATGGGATGCAGCACGTTGTAGCCACGCATCCACATATAGCGAGCCAGCGCGTCGCCGATTGAGTAATTGCGCACGTGCCCCATATGCAACTTGCCGCTCGGGTACGGCAGCATTTCGAGCACGTAATACTTGGGCTTGTCAGGCGCGTCGGCTACGTAGAGCTGCGGGTCGTTCGCCCAGCGCTGATGCCACTTCGGCTCGATTTCTTCGGGATCGAACGCTTTCTCGGGAATACCAGCTCCTTCAATGCCGTTATATTGCGAAAATCGTCGCCCGGTTTGTCGACGGGCGTTTCAAGAATAAAGGCTTTTTCGCGAAGTTCCGGATGGTTCAGGATGCGCCGAAAGCCTTCTAGACCAATATAACCAGCCCCGATATTGGCATGCCGATCGCAGTGCGAGCCTAGCCTGGTCTTGGAATCGTTCGTATGAATGATGGGCACTCTATTTAAGCCCAGAGTCGCGGAGGCATAGCTGACCAGCTCGGCCAAGCCACTCTCCAGGGCAAGGTCGAATCCGCTGACGAAGCAATGGCACGTGTCCAGGCAATACTCCAGTGGAATTTCCAAATACGGTGTGACAAGCTCTCGAATCGCAGCGAGCTCTTGCAACTTTCCCCCGAGCTGCGCACCCGCACCGGCCGTGTTCTCGAGCAATATGGTTAACTTCGATGCAAGCTGCAGTTCCGGTCTAACGCTCCGCCACGCCAAAACCATCGCTTCCGCCACGTTCAGCATGCCTTGTTCAATCGTTACTCCCTTGTAATTGCCTGGATGCGCAACCAGATACTCCGCTCCGATCAGGATTGCGCGTTCCAGCTCGCCACGGAACGCGTCGATTGACTTATCTCGTATGTCTGAGGCTGGGGCGGCCAAGTTGATGAGATAACTGTCATGGATGACCAGCGGCTTCAGATCGTGCTTTTCGCGCAAGCCTTTCAGCGCCTTGACCTGTTGGGCGTCGGGGCTTTTCGCGCGCCACATGCGCGGGCTGGCGGAGAAGATCTGGAACGTATTCGCGCCAAGCTCTTGGGCTTTAATCGCCGCGCGTTCGAGTGAACCCGCGGTGGAACAGTGATTCCCGATTCGCAACTCTCAGCATAGCCGTGGCGGCCCACTTTCCCGAACGATCCGAAAAGCGCATAGGACGCTACGATGAGAGTAGAGGATCCGATTCGTTACAAAAATAGAGCCATCGACCTGCTGGTGGCGTGAAGCTCTAAATCAACCTGGAATGGATGCCAAAATTATTCAATTTACTTGAGGCTGAGAAGCTGCTGCCGCAAGTGGAACGCCTGCTGACCAATATCAGACAGCAGAAACAGCGTTATGAAGAGGCGGAGGGCGGCCTAAGCGCCATTTCGCAAAAGATCACTCTCATCGGCGGCATGATTCCCCCGCGCGAGCGTATCCTGCAGTTTCGGTCGCAAAAAGATGCGTCTGCCCGCGCTTTGAAAACCGCCATCGAGCAAATTCAGAGCATCGGTTGCCAGCTCAAGGATTTAGATACGGGTCTGGTCGATTTTCCCACTCTCTATCGCGATCGCGAAGTTTACCTTTGCTGGAAATTAGGCGAGTCGGGCATCGGGTTTTGGCACCATATCGATGACGGCTATGCGGGACGGCAGCCGATCGACAGCGATTTTCTAGCCAATCACCACGGCGATAGCTGATGAAAGTGCGTCCGGAGAGAGAATCTTCCAGGTGAATTGTTAAACTAGCCCTCGATGCTATTGGCCCGGGAATTCGTAGGGTATTTGGCTCGACAGCTCGTTGCGCGGCTCAGCCCCGGTCTATTGGAAGTCTCCAATCCGGGGGTGGCCGCGGGAATCATCGCCGAAATCATCGAAGACGATCTGTCCATCGAGGACAAGCTAAACGACGAGGTTCGGGATCTTCTCGAGGAGTACAGCGAATACATGCGCCGCGAGAACGTCTCGTATCAGGAGATGTTCCGCAAGATCAAGAATCAGTTAGTAGCCCAGCGCAAGGTGATCCGGGCTTCCGGCCGTGACAGCGGGGATCCCATGAAGCTGTCTCGCGATAAGGTTAATGATCTATCGCACAAAATTGTGACCGCGCTTCGCAAGTCGCGCGAGTTCCGGGTCCGCAAGGACCCCAACGAGCTCCGCTTGGCTCTGGTCCGCGAGATGACGGATCTACTTCAACTGGAAGACCGGATCGATCATGCCGCTCGGCAGAAGATCAAGACCCAAAAGCGTGATATCGCGGAGGGCGGGGAAGAATACGATCTTCTGCACAAACGCTATTACGCCGAAGAGCTAAAGAAACTCGGTATTAACTTAAGCAGTTAATTTGTCGGTTGCACGCTGAAAAGGCTGTGCTGCATGGAACAGGTCCTGTGCATCATAAACCACGAACTCGCTATTTGAAAATACGGGCTTGACGTCCTTCAGCCGGTTCACCTCTTTCAGTACGTAATAGTCGATCGGTAGCGCGAGCAACGAAGTTAGGCGCTCCGGTGAAAAAGGCGCGGCCATAGTCTGGTTCCATCTGCCCCACCACATCCGAGCCACGGTATCGGAGTCGTCGCCTTGCGCGCCGCTTTCCCAGTCCACCCACAACCCGCGGCGGCTCTGGGCCCGGAACACGCCTGGATAGAGATCATGGCCTGCATCGGGGAAGAGAAAAAGCGAGCTTCCCCACGTGTTTTCAGCCCATGCCGCTAGCCCCGCAATATCTTGCTTGCCGATTTTCGGCTGCGGGCGCAAGCATCCAAGGGCGACGAATACGGCACAGATCGCGAGCCACCCCGACGCTTCCCGATAGCGGTGATACCGGAACGCTTGTACCGCCGCAATGGCGCACGCAATCCAAGCCGCAAAGATCACGAATATCAGCGCCTGCAACGGTTGTGCTCGCGGGATGGCTGCCCATCGGAGATGATCTAGCAGAAGATCGCATAGCGGGATCGCCACAATCCCAAGCAGCGGAAGAGCCGCGAACATCCATTTCATTGGACGATTGAGAGTGTTCCAGATCCGCGCCACCGCCCAGATGCAAATGCAGTAAATGGCTAAATAGCCATATAGATAGTTTCTTGACCAGAGCGAGACCCAGATCGCAGGTGTCCGAAACTGCTGAACCAGGGCGATCTGCGGCGGCAATCGGCTGAGGATCGCTTGCGAATCGCTTACGCCGGGCTGCAACTGAGCCAGATTGGCCAATAACAGCACAAATACAGCGAGAATCGTCAGACATGGACGAAGCAACGCGCGCATTTGCCTGTCGAAAGCGAATGCAACCAGGACCGCAATCCAGAACGGAGCCCCGATGGTGGGATCGTAGATCAGTCCAGCTCCCGCGACAAAATCCTGTGAGCAGCGGCTTCCTTTGTGAAAGGAAACCGATACCCAAAATCACCAGGGCCAGCGCGAAACTGGCGGGGACCGGCTCGGGATCGACGAGCAATCCCGCTGGTCCCGAAAGGCTGGCGCCTACGTTCACCAATGCCGCCAGCAGCAGTGCTAGCAGATTCCCCAACCCGGCTGATCGAAGCAACAGCACAACGCCGACGATCTCCGCGAGCCGAAAGACAATCTGCTGCCTCATCAACGCCTGGTAAATATCGATTCGAGTTGTGTTGTGAAGAAAGAGAGTGACTTCGTCGTAGATGGTGTAAGCCAGACTGGGGTGAGCCGCGACTAAGTCCCGCGAAAGGTAGCCGGGAGTATCCAGCCGCTCCAGCATAGGAACATAAAGCTGAGTCGCGCCGCGTAAGTAAGTGTGTCCCGGGAAGACTTCAAATTGAAAAGCAGTAAGACCTGCAACTCCAAGCGCAATCAGCAGAGCGCGACGCATTTACCGCGCTGGCGTCTTCGACAGCTGCTCTTTAATCCAGAGGCGTTCGGGATCCAGTTGCAGCGCTCGCTCTAGAGCTTGCCTCGCTTCGGCATTCCGGCCGGCCTTGCGCAGGGTCACTCCCTTCCACAAATACGCTTCCGCCAGGTTCGGATCGAGCGAAATGGCGTGGTCGAGATCTCTCAAAGCCATATCGACTCCACCGCCCATCTGCGGAGGAAGATAGTAATTTCCGACTCCGCGACTCACATACGCCGAGCGCGAGCTTGGGGTCGAGATCGATGGCCTTATTGATTTCATCGCGGGCGCATTGCCCATATTTCATTGCTCCAAAGAACGGATTAGCCGGAATCGTCTGGGCGCAAAGTTCTCCCAGCAGGCGGTGAAACTCGGCACGGCCAGCTTGCGTTGAAACTGCTGTGCGCGCCGGCTCCATCCCCGCTTCCGCATAGCTTTCGGATCGCTTCTTATCGTGAACCTCCATCGCCACTTCGGCGGCATACGAATACGCCAGAGCAAGCGAATATTCCGCATCCGCCCGGTTCGAGTGCGCCTCAAGATTGGCTTTGTAATGGGTGATCAGTTGGTCAAGCGCTACGAGATCCTGATGATCCCGAGCCTTGACCAGATCGTTCGGCGTTCCAAATGCCGCGCTACCCGCAAGCGCCATGGCGCAAAGAACAAAGGTGGTGGCCGCTCGCCACGCACTCCTCAACCGATAGCCTGCAAACATCGTTCACTTCATTGTAGGGAGTGCCCGGGAACTCACGCCGCGATGGACTTTACATGTGGTTGACAAGGGCCGGTGGGGGTGCAGATTTACGATCGCTCGTTAGCCAGGCGAGCCGCCGATCAAGCTCGTCCCGCCGAATCTCACCTAGTACCCGCGCGACCACCACGCCACTTTCATCCAGGAAAGCCGTGTCCGGTACTCCTTTCCCCATGCGCAGCTTATCGAGTTCATCGGTGGATGCGCCAGTCCACACGGGAAAATCGACCTGATATTGAGCGAGGAACGCCGGGATTTTATGCTTCGTCTTGTTGTCATCGACAGAAACGGCGATGAACGCGACACCCTTTGCCGCCCATGTCTTCTCGGCTTCGACCAGCATCGGCATTTCTTCGCGGCACGGGCCGCACCAAGTGGCCCAAAAGTTAAGCACCACGATTTTGCTGCGGTACTGGCTGAGCTGAGCTTTATTCCCAGATAAATCGTGCAGGGTCAGATTGGAAGGCTTTGTACCAGAGGCCGTCAAAGTTGCGGCGGCGAACAGAATCGAAGTGACGAAAAAAGCGCGAAGCACACGATCACGTTTAGCGCAAATTGGTACAGATACGCAATCCCATCCGAAGGTTTGAGTTCTAACTCAATCGAATAACGGAAGACAGCACTCCAATTATCGAATAGCCTACATGAAGTCTCAGCGAATAAACATGAAATGTTTCGGGCCCTCGCTATGCGTCACGATTATCACTTGGCCGTTGCGCCGCGTACTGGTCGCGCTTGCGACCCTCTACTCGGCGTCCGTCGTCTTCGCCCCGCATGCTCTTGGGCAGGGATGCATAGTGGCGCGATCCAATGGAACACAGGGGGGACCCGAAAGTGAGGGTGGTTACCTCGCTTCCGGAGACTGGAACTTCGGCATTGATTACAGGCACCAGTTCTCCTACATCCACTTTGTCGGATCGACAGAGCAGAGCTACCGCGTGCAGGGCGGCACGCAGGTAGAGAACAAGATCAACCTAGAGAACTTTAGCGCAACGTATCAGATCTCACCCCGGTTCAGCGTGGAGGCAGACATTCCTCTGCTCACGGCCAGCCGGCATACCAATGATTCGTCGATTATCTATACGTCCTCGGGCATCGGAGACTCTTCCGTCCTGGCACAAGGATGGCTCTGGGATCCAAGGGAGTCGCCCAGCGGTAACGTTCAGCTCGGCATGGGTGTGCTGTTTCCCACGGGGAAGGATAACGTCCAGAACACTGTCACTTCGAACGGTAAAACCACGACAGTTCCAGTCGACTACTCGATCCAGCCGGGCCAGGGTGGTTGGGGCATTCCGCTCGAGTGGATAGCCTACAAAAATTGGAGGACCAGCCAGTTCTACTTCAACGGCAGTTACTTGATGATGCTGAAGGATCTCGGCGCGCTGCGATCTACTACGAATATCAATCCTGTAACTCTGACCCAATACAACGCCGTCACGGATCAATATCTTCTCGAGGCAGGAGTTGCGCACTCGCTGTCAAAGGTCCGAGGCCTTACGATTACATTCGGGCCGCGTATGGAGGGCGTTCCGGCTCGTAACCTGCTTCCGACCGGCGACAATCTTGGATTCCGCCGTCCGGGATTCGCCATCTCCGCTGAACCGGGCATTCAATATGCGAGAAATGGCAACATATTTACCGTCACCATTGCCCGCGCGATCTTTCGTGATCGCACCCGCAGCGTGCCTGATATTCTCACTGGAGGCCATGGCGATGCGGCGTTTGCCAACTGGGTATGGCTGGCCAGCTATACATTTCGGGTGCGGCACGCCGACCGATCGATGGAGGATAACGCTCACTTGAATGGTGCTCACTCGACGACCGCCAACTCGACGGCTACTGGAAATTCCGGAGCGTCGTGCCTAAAGGCTCATTAAGAGCCTCGCTTTTCTTCATTGCCGCCATCGTGGCGTTACCTGCTACGACCTACGCAGCTCCATCCAATATTTCTTTTACTCAATCGGCCGCTTTGACGGATGCGTACGGTTTCGTCGAAGTGATCGTCAGCGTGACAAGGCCGGATGCGCCGAATCCATTCACCGATGTATTCGTGAGCGGATCTTTCGACACATCCGATGGCAGCCGACACTGGCAGGTGGAAGGCTTCTGCGACTCGCCGGATGGGACCACTTACCGAATCCGTTTCATGCCGTCCAAGCCGGGTGACTATAAATACAACATCTCTTATCGGCAAGGCGAGTTTCAGAAAGATTATGCGGGCGTCTTCCGCGTCAACGACGGCCGCCGCAAAGGACCAATTCGCGTCGATCCACAGTATCCATGGCATTTCGTTTGGGAGGGCACCGGCGAGCACTATTTCTTCAACGGCACTACCGCTTACTGGCTAACAGGATGGAAGGAAGAGCGGATCCTTAGGGATGCGATCGACCGCTTGCACCGGCTCAAAGTCAATCGAATTCGCGTGACAGTCGCGGGCAGAAGCAACATCTTCTTTGGCGAGCCCGTGATGATAGGCGAGAACTACTCCAATTTGCCAACTCCCTGGCTGGCTGAGAGCCCGAACGATTTCACTCACCCAGGCTTCGATTACACGCGCTTCTACCTTCCGTTCTGGCAGAAATTCGAGCGCATGCTACAGTACGCCCGCGATGAGGACGTGATCATCTCGGTGGTGCTCGACATGAACGACAATAAAGTCCACCCCGCGGCTGGCAGCGAGGACGAGCGGCGATTCATTCGATATTCAGTATCACGATTGAGCGCCTTTTCTAACGTGACCTGGGACCTTGGTGACGACCTGGAGGGATATCGGAACGATCAGTGGACGCACGATACAGGAACCCTGATTGAACAGTGGGATCCATATCATCATCTCGCCACTAGTCACCCGATGAAAACGATTCATCAGGATCGCGCATCCGCTTGGTTCGGATTTACTTCTTACCAGGATTGGTCGCGCAAGCAGCATGCGCTCATGCTCGAATCGCGTGACCTGCAGAAGAAGACTGGGCGCATTATCCCGCAAACCAACGAAGAGTACGGGTATGAGGATCACTATCCTCTGTGGGCGGCGCCGGGATTGGATTCGGCTGATGTGTTGCGGCGAACCGCCTGGGACATTGTCATGGCGGGTGGCTATCAAACCGCAGGTGAGACTTGCCGCCGTGGCACGAACATAGCGCCTGATACTGGCGGGGGCTGGATGAACGGTCGTGGCGACGACACGATGACGATGTTTCTGGGATATGGTCACATGGTGGATTTTTTCACCAGCTTCGAATGGTGGAAGACCGATCCCCACGATGAGCTTGTAGACAACGGCGCCTGGTGCCTCGCCAAGCCCGGCGACATTTATGCCATCTATCTGCCCAAGGGTGGCCAGGTGACGGTGAAACTGGAAGCCGGAGCTTACAATGCTGTGTGGTTCTCGGCTCTCAGCGGCGAGAAAATCACTCTTCCGGTCATCGAAGAATCTTCCTGGACCTCGCCTCAAGCTCCGGATCATAACGATTGGGCGCTGCTGCTGCAGAGGAAGAGATAAGGGAATCTTACGCCAGCGCCGAAACAACAATCGCAAGCAACAGCGCCGGTGGCATCACGAGCACGCCCCATTTCAGAAATTTCCAGAAGCTCACCTCCAGGCCTTCGCGCCGGATCGCAATAAGCCACAGAATGGTTGCCAGCGAGCCCGTGATCGACAGATTGGGGCCGAGATCGACTCCTATCAAGATCGCGTCGCGTAATGGGCCTGTTACGTTCGCTACTTTGACGGCTGCTCCCGCGATTAGACCACTCGGGAGATTGTTCATCAGGTTTGAAATAACAGCTATTCCGAAGCCCGATTCGAGCGCCCCGGTGACGGGACCCCAACGCTTCACGTTGCTGAGAGCCTGAACGGCTGCATGAAGCGCCCCCGCCCCATTTAAAGCCTCAACGATCACAAACAATCCCGCGACCAGAAGCAGGACCGTCCAGGGAACTCCCTTCGCCAAATCCTTCGGAGCCCCATGGTCGCGCAGAGAGATGATGGTGGCGACGAGAAGTCCCGTTATGCAGGCAGGTGCGCCGAGATTGAAGTTCAGCGCCGATGCAATCATCAGGACGACCGCCAAAAATCCGATGCCAAACAGTGTAAGCTTGCCGGTGGCAGTGAGCGGCCGGCCGACCACACTTGCTTTCACCGGGCCTTGCAAGTGTCTCTTCGCCAGCCACCGGAGCACGAGGAACGTGATGAGAATGGAGACGACCGACGGCAACCCGAAGCTCTGCAGCCATTCTTTGAGCGGCGGCATCCCTCCGCCGTATACAACCAGGTTGGCGGGATTTGAGATCGGAAGCACGAAGCTGGCCGCATTTGCGATGAACGCACAAATGAGCAGGTACGGAAGAGGCTCGGCCTCGGCGGCACGGATTGCGGCCAAGACGGCTGGTGTTAAGACCACGGCGGTCGCGTCGTTCGACAGGAACACCGTGACGACGATTCCGACGGCGTAGATGAGGACGAAGAGGCGAGTTCGCGAACCCTTCGAGCTGCGGACAGCATGGCCCGCGATCCAATCAAAAACTCCTTCGCGGCTCGCGAGTTCGGAGACGATCATCATGCCCGTTAGGAACAGGTAGACGTCCATCCCTTTTCCAACCGCGTTTGCGGCGGAGGCAGGGGAAATCAAGCGGCAGATGATGAGCAGGCAAGCTCCGACTGCCGCCCATATCGCCTCGGGCAGGCCTTTGGGTCGCGTCAGGACTAACGCGATGGACGCAAGCGAGATAAACCAGATGGCAGCCGAACGCCAATCAATTGCAGCGAAGCTTTGCATTATTCCGATGCTGAAGAAGGTGGTCGGGTGCCGCAAGTGCAAAGAGGCATTCGGCCGCTAGCGCTCATAGCCATGACATTACCCGGAAGGCGCCATGCCCTGTGCTCAGCTATGCATGGGGTCAGCCAGTCCGTATTTCTTCATCTTGTAGCGAAGCGCGTCCCGGCCAATACGCAAGAGGCGGGCCGCTTCTGACTGGTTCCCTGACGTCTTAGCTAAGGCATCACAGATAAGACGGCGCTCGCTGTTTTCCAGGAGCGAATCGTCAGAACTCACCTCGCTCCTGGGGGGGATTGCTATTGGCTGCTGCGGCCGTGAAGGATCCCCTCTTAGGTATCCTGGCAAATCGGCAAAATCGATTGTGTCGCTCAGCACCATCATGCAAGCATGCCCAATTGCGTTCTCGAGTTCGCGGACGTTTCCTGGCCAATCGTACCGGCTGAGCGCGATGGTCGCACGGTGGGTCATTCCGTGGACAGGTTTATTGAACTGCTTTGAGAACTTCTCAATGAAGTGCCGAGCCAGCAGAAGCACATCTTCTCTGCGTTCTGCCAGCGGGGGCACGGGTATTTCGACCATCGATAGGCGATAGTACAAGTCTTCGCGGAATCGCGCTTCCCGGATCATCGACTGAAGATCTCGATGGGTGACGGCGATGACGCGAAAATTGACTTTGCGCGCCTGCAGCGAGCCGACGCGCTGCACCTCCTGGTTTTGGATTGTTCGAAGTAGTTTGGCTTGGGTGCCGAGCGGCATATCGCCGATCTCATCCAGGAAGAGCACCCCTCCGTTGGCATGCTCCACCAAACCAACCTTATCGTGCGTTGCTCCCGTAAATGCGCCCTTCACATGTCCGAAGAGCTCGCTTTCGAACAAAGTCTCTACAATCGCCGAGCAATTCACTACCACGAGATTGCCCGATGACGCGGGACTCAGTTTATGCAACGCCTGGGCAACCAGATCTTTGCCGGAACCGGTAGGTCCCGTAATCAAAACGGTTCTGAAATGTGGAGCGATTCTCCGAATTTTCGAGAAGAGCTCCCACATCGACGAGCTATTCCCGATGATCTGCTCGAATTGGGCGTTGCCCTGCAATTCCTTCAGGAGCTGAAGCGCACGGTGACGGCGCCGAGCATGCTCAACCATCGCCCCGACGCGTTCGCGTAGGGCCGGGATCGAGACCGGCTTGTTTACATAATCGCTGGCGCCCTTTCGTATCGCCTCGACCGCAGACTCGGTCGAATAATGCGCCGTCATAAGAACCACTTCGATTGCGGGATCGAAGGCAGTGATTCGCTCGAGCAATTCGAGACCGCTCATTTTCGGCATTACGAGGTCTGTCAGAACAATATCTGGGTGCTTTCCAAAAACCAGATCTAAGCCTTCCTCCGGATCTCCGGCCGTGAGAATCCTCAGATCGGGTTGTTCCAGGGCGGTTGCAAGCAAGTCCAGACTCGCTGGATTGTCGTCGACGATGAGCAGCGTTATGGCGGGATTCTGGCTTCGCTGTTGCTTCACGTTCTTTCTTCCATGAAGCTTTACTCGCCTAAAAAACGCCCGATCTCCGAGCGGAGCGCTTTCAATTCTACCGGCTTAGCAATGTATGACGAAAATCCCGCTTCGATCGCCCGCTCGCGATCACCCTGCATAGCGCTCGCTGTAAGGGCGAGGATGGGCACGCTAGCGAATCGTACATCTTTTCGTAATGCGCCAAGTACACCAAAACCATTTATTTTGGGCATCTGTAGATCGAGAATGATCAGGTCCACGTGATTATTCAGCGCCTTCTCGAGCGCATCTTCTCCATCTATAGCCTCAAGAATTTCGTATCCGGCGCTGTCCAGGACGGTGCATATCAGCTCGCGGCTGCTCGGCCGATCTTCCGCAACCAGGATGCGCTTCATTGTCTTTTGAGTTTTTGCAAGATTGCCTCGAGTTTCGCCAGGAACTCCCGTTTCCAGGGAGTTGATTTCAGGAAAATTGCGTTGGCCTGCTCGCTCAGGATCTCCATGTCGGCGCTGTCGAGATCCTTTCCAGTGAGGACCACAATCGGAAGGCTAGAAAACCTTCGGTCCAAACGTAGGCGCAGGATGAACTCGAATCCGTTCATTTCAGGCATGATCAGATCGACAACAGCTGCTGAAATCGGGCTTCGAGCCAACACCTCCAGAGCTTCTTTTCCCGAAGACGCGATCACCGGCAGAAAACCGCGAGAACGCAAGACCTCGTTTAGCAATTCGCGAGCCTCTGCATCATCATCTACTACCAAGATGCGGGGTGGCTCTCCCGGTAGGCGCCGAACGTGCTTGTCTAAGATTTGGAGCAGCGATTCCGGATCGATAGGCTTGCGAACTACGGCGCTCGCGCCCAGAGATACTGCGGTGCTTTCGCCTTCAGGCGGAATCAGGGCCAGAACCGGAATCGCTTCTGTTGATGGGTCACCGCGTAGCTCCTGTAAAACGTGGAAGGCATCACTTTCTAGGCCCGTCAAGTCCAATAGGATCGCCGCCGGCTGCTCTTCACGCGCTAGCTGCAGCACCTGCGAGAGAACAGACGAATGCACGAGGCGGTAGCCGCAACTCTTGAGGAAATTGCCGATACGATCTCGTGATTCCTCCTCTTTCATAACGAGCAGAACGGGACGCGAATCTTCTCCTGCCGTCCCGGGGATTTCTCCCGGAGATCTCTCAGGCGCAGCATACGGTAGAACAAACTCGAAGCGGCTCCCCTCTCCGGGTGCGCTTTCGACGGATATTGTTCCGCCGTGCATCTCGACCAGGCTCTTAGTGATCGCCAGGCCGAGGCCGGTACCTTCTCTGACACCGCGTGTTGTCGAGCCGAGCTGATAAAACTTATCGAAAATGGCCTGCTGCTCGGAAACGGGAATGCCTATCCCTGTATCCGTTACCGAGAACATCACCTGATGCGGCTGTTGACGGCACTCCACGGTGATTCTTCCGCCTTCAGGCGTGAACTTGATCGCATTGCTAACGAGGTTCGAGATGATTTCTTTGAAGCGGACCGGATCGGCGGTGATTTGTGCGGAGCGATCCATATCTTCGACGATGCTGATCGTCTTGTTATTTGCCGAAGGCTTTAGGCCAGCAATTGTTTGCGTGATCGCGGCGGCCGGCCTGAATAATTCGGGATGCAACTCCAGGTGTCCAGCTTCAATTCTGCTCAGGTCCAGAATGTCGTTGATTAATTCGAGCAAATGGCGCGAATCGCCCTGAATGTGTGTCACAAACCGCTTCTGATCGGCATTCAGCGCGCCTTTGAGCTCTTCAGCAAGCAAATCGGCAAATCCGATGATGGTATGCAGCGGAGTCCGCAGCTCATGGCTCATACTGGCCAGGAATTCGCTTTTTAGGCAATTCGCCCGCGCCAGCTCGCGATTCTGCGCTTCCAGCCGCTGATTCGTCGCCTCAAGTTCCGCGGCGAACTGGTGGTGCACGGCGTCAATTCGCGCCTGAGCTTCCTTGCGATCGGTGATATCCCGGACGATTGCCACAACACGAGAACCATCAACAGAGCGGATCGGACTGAGGCTTATCTCGACCGGAAACTCGCTGCCGTCCCTGCGCTTGGCTAAAAGCTCCAAACCAATGCCCATGGGGCGCGTCGTGGGATGTTCGGCGTATCGGTCGCGGTGCTCGTGATGGCGCTGCCTCGCTGGTTCCGGAACGAGGATCTCGATAAGGTTGCCGAGAAGCTCTTCGCGCCGATAACCAAACATTGCTTCTGCCGCCGCATTCAACAGCACAATGGTCCCGTCGCGGTCCACTTCCAAGATGGCGTAAGGAGCGGCCTCTAGCAGATCTCGGAAGCGCAGATAGGATTGAAGGTGAACGCGCGGCTCAGCAGCAGAATCGTCTGTCTCTGGAGGGCTGCGTTCAATGTCCGGTTGGCCGTCCGCCATGCAATCAGTCTACGATCCAGTTGGGTGAAAACACGCCACGCAGTTGGGTCATCTGGCGCAATAAGGAGTTTATGACAGCAGGTGCTCCATGCCCGTCGCCCTAACCCCAATGGCTAGGCGCGTGCATCTCTCAAGGAGTATGACGAGCGCCATTTCGCTATCCGGATCGGGAACACAATCATCTCAGAAGGCATTTCCAAACCAAGCTGGCCATAAGCTGCATTCATTCTTAGTGACGGTGAAGGCTTCCGACCTGGTGCAATGCAAGCCACTGGCATTAAGAAAGAGTATTCCTCAGCTACGGGTAATCGAAGATCGCGATCAATACACCATTCTGGTTCCGTTAAAGGGTATCGATCTCCGCCAGGTTTTTATTCTGGCGGCGCCCCGATCGCTGCTGATCGAAGTGCGAGTGCGAGAAATCTTGCAAGATCAGGGAAACGATCTGATCGAAGCGGAGGTCGAAAACCAACGCATTTCTCGCGAGCTTACATTGCGTCACCCCATCCGGCGAGGACGAACTGCCGTCGATACCGTCGGTGGTTTACTTCGAATCACGTCGCTCAAAGCCCCAGAAGCTACGGAAGACCATTGGTCAGATCTGGTCCACTTCGATACCCGGGCCTCTTTAGGTCCGGTATATTCAGCCAACGAAAAACCACGAATGCAACAGCTCGCCTGATTTTGCTCTCCAAGCTCAACCGTCGTTTTCGTCAGCTAGGGGGTCGCTCTGTGGCCAGCCAAGTGCTTCACAAGGTTTTATAGACAATGCCAAGCACAAACTCGCGCGTACGAGATTCCGCAGTACCCGTGCTCTCCGATCGATCGGAAGCGCAGCAGAAAATTCGCTGTCTCCGCACTGCCCTAAACGCTCTTGTGCCGATTGCAGTCGTGATGTGCGCCGTACCCAACGTGCGCGCGTTACCTTCGTTCGCACGCCAGACGGGCCAGCGGTGCGCGGCGTGCCATGTGGGCGGGAATTGGCCGCAGTTGACTCCATGGGGGCGCTTTTTCAAGCTAGCCGGATACACCGCCGGTAAACCGTTGTTAAATAAAGAAGGCTTCCATTACGTCCCGCTCGGAGTGCTTGGGCAAGCGGGCCTGACTTGGGCTGCCCAACCGAATAACGCGCAGGGCCAGCCGGTCGTGACCCAGAACGGGTCGCCGGAAGCGTATGGGTTCACCGGGGAAGTCGGCACCAAGCTGACCGATTTCGCCGGCGTGTTCTACGAATACGGAATCAGCAACAATTTTCCCGGGTGGACGGGCGCCGCCGGCCCGATCGACGTTCGAGCAATACACTTTTTTCATCCGGGCAATCATGAACTTTTAGTGGGGGTCGACAGCAACAACGATCCGACTTTACAGGATGTTTGGAACACCGTTCCGAGCTGGGGCTACCCCTTCTACAGTTCGCCGCAGTCGCCGGGCGCACCCGGCAGTCCGATGATCACAAATTTGGCCCAGCAAACGGGCAGTGTGGGTGCGTATGCGCTATTTGACCGCCAATTCTACGCTGAACTCTCGATGTACCGGGTAGGAACTGGCTTTTTCCGCTGGATGACGACGGGAACCAACTTGCAATCCGGGGCCAATTACCTGAAAGGCTTCAATCCTTACTGGCGCGCGTACTGGACCAAGGAGCAGGGCCCTCACGTGTTTATGGTCGGCACGTTCGGCATGCATTCAAATGTCTATCCGGACAGCTCATCCCCCAGTGGACCGACCGACACCTTTTCCGATAATGGCTTTGATACCCAGTACCAGTATCTAGGGGAGACAAGCAAGCTGACGCTCCGAGGATCATACATATATGAACAGCAGTCATGGAATGGAAGCTTCCCGCTCGGGACTGTATCCAATCCGAAAAACAATTTGAAGACGCTGAACTTGAGCGCAGCGTATGCGCTTCGCGAGTCGTGGACATTTACCGCTGGTTATTTTTTGAGTAATGGAAGTAGCAACGCGGCTCTTTACGGGGTAAGTGACCCCTCTGGCATGCAACTTACGGGCAAGCCGAACACGAGCGGCTATCTTCTGCAGGTGGACCGGACGCTCACGCAAAATGTGGTGGCGTCGCTCCAGTACACCGGGTTCGTGAGATTCAACGGACTCAAGGACAACATTGACGGATTAGGTCGAAAGCCCAGCGACAACAATACGCTGTGGCTTACCGTATTTTTCGCGTTTTGACTACCGAAGGAGCGCAAATTGAATATCCAGAAATTACTTTCAAGCGGAGCGGCGGGAACGGCGTTGCTGGCGATGATTTCCAACGCCTACGGGCAGAAGAGCTGGAATGCGCCTGGCATAGTAACTTCTTACTGCTCCGGCTGCCATGGAATTGATGGCAACGCGCAGCTACCCTATTTCCCGAAACTGGCTGGGATCGATGCGGCGTACGCCGAAAGAAAGCTGACGGCATTTGAAGAGGTCTCACCGCCTGCGGACGAAATTCTTTTTGCGATAGCGAAATTCTCCAGCGCCAAAAAAGATCCGGGGAACGTCAGCCGACAGGAGCGCATCAACATGGAAGGCGTGGCGCACGCTGCGAAACCGGAAGTGATTAAGCAGGCAGTGCTGTGGTATGCCAGGCAGCCGCGTGTGCCGGGACGCTCGGGAAACAAAGCTCTAATCGCGGAAGGCAAGGAGTTATTCATGAAGGGCGTGCCCGCTCAGAAGGTCCTTCCTTGCGTGACCTGTCACGGACCCGACGCGCAAGGTAAGGGTTTGGCTCCGCGCCTTGCCGGTCAGAATGGCGAGTATATTGAAAGCCAGTTAGCGAAATTCCGCCGGGGTGACCGTAGGCACGCGCCAGAGATGACGATGGTGACACGGGATTTGGATGACGAACAAGCGCGTGCAGCGGCGGCGTACTTGCAATCGCGATAGATCCGTCGGTATCATCCATTCGTCCAGGCTTAGCCCTGAATGTCGGACGCCGCCCACCTTATCCAAGCCAAATCCCCGCTCCGGCCGAAGCTCGGTCTCGTGCTCGGAAGCGGTCTCGGCGCTCTTGCCGATTCATTAAGCGCCTGCGTCCGCATTCCCTACGAAGATATTCCCGGGCTTCCTTCCTCAACCGCTATTGGACATCGCGGAGAACTCGCCATCGGCACTCTCGGCGTAAATGGGAACGATGCGGTGGACCTTGCCGTCATGTCCGGACGATTTCATTTGTATGAGGGCTACAGTGCCCGGCAAGTGACCAGCGGCATTCGGCTCTTTTGCGAGCTCGGCATTGAACGCGTAGTGCTGACGAACGCGGCCGGAGGCATCAACCCCGAATACGCGATCGGTGCGCTGGTGCTTATCAAGGATCACATCAACCTACAGGGAACGAATCCGCTGACCGGCACCAACGACGACACGCTCGGTCCCAGATTTCCCGACATGACGGAGGCTTATTCGCCTGCGCTACGGGCCGTAGTTCGTGAAACTGCGCAGCAGCTCGGCATTCCTCTACATCAAGGCGTGTATGCCGCCGTCCTTGGACCCAGCTATGAAACGCCTGCGGAAATCCGGTTTCTTAAAACCATCGGCGCCGACTTGGTCGGAATGTCGACCGTCCTCGAAACCATCGCGGCTAATCATATGGGTATGGAAGTTGTGGCAATTTCGTGCGTAACGAATCTCGCGGCCGGGCTTAGCGGAGAAAAGCTGAGGCACGAAGAGGTGCTGGCTATCGGGCAGCGTGTTTCCGGCACACTGCTGAAATTACTAACGGCGCTTTTGCCCAAGCTGGCCGCGCGTTGAAGCCATCCGAATCACTGGTGCTGTTCGATATCGATGGCACCCTGATGCGCGGCGCCGGGCAGCATCACAAAGCGGCTTTAGTGGAAGGAATCCGCCGTGTAACCGGCCATTCGACCACTCTCGAGGGTGTGCCTACCTCCGGAATGCTCGATCGCGATCTCATTCGTATCATGCTGCGAGCCAGCGGCGCCAGCGCGCGGAACATTGAAGCGTCTATGCGCCAAATCGCGGCCGAGTGCCAGGCCCACTACGCCGAAAATTGCGCATTGGACTTGAAGCCTTTTCTCTGCCCAGAGGTGCCGGAAGTCCTCGCCCGTGTGCAGGAGCGCGGAGCCACCATCGGTCTCGTTACCGGCAACCTGAGCGCGATCGGCTGGAAAAAACTTGAGTTGGCCGGATTGCGCGAGTTCTTCTCGGTAGGGGCTTTCGCGGAAGATGGTAGGACGCGAGCGCGACTTGCTCAAGTGGCGGCTTGGCGAGCCAAGCGCAAAAGGTTGGTTATCAGGAGCGCCCGGGTTTCGCTGATCGGCGATCATGTAAATGATGTTGCGGCGGCGAAGGCGAACGGGTTTCAATCTATCGCAGTTGCTACCGGCTTGAGTTCGCTGGAAGAATTAGCCGTAAGTAAGCCGGATATTCTAATCCCGAATCTCCGTGAAGCTCGATATGGAACGGCTATAGCTATATCGGTACAGCCTGCTCGTGCCATCATGAGCACTTACTGCATGCGCATTCGTGTCATCGACTCGCACACCGGCGGTGAGCCTACGCGCTTGGTGATCGGCGGCTTTCCCGATCTAGGCAGCGGCCTGCTCTCGGAACGGCTCACGCGCTTTCGCGAACAGTTCGATCACCTTCGTGCCGCCATTATCAATGAGCCTCGCGGCTCCGACGCCATTGTCGGCGCGCTGCTCTGCGAACCAAACGATCCGTCCTGCCATGCCGGCGTGATCTTTTTTAACAATGTCGATTTCCTCGGAATGTGCGGACACGGCACCATCGGGCTGGTCGCGACATTGGCGCACCTTAAGCGTCTGGAACCCGGTCGCATTCGAATCGAAACTCCGGTTGGAATCGTGAGCGCCGAATTGCATAAAACCGGCGCAGTGACGGTGCGAAACGTCCCCGGCTATCGCTATCGAAAAGACGTGCAAGTTGAGGTGCCCGGCTTCGGCTCGTTAATCGGTGACATCGCCTGGGGCGGCAATTGGTTCTTCCTGGTCAAAGGAGAGAGCCCCATTGAGCTCTCGTTGAAAAATCTGGATGAGCTCAGCGCCTTTACCTGGTCAATCCGGCAAGCGCTCGAGAACGCGGGCATCACCGGCGAGAATGGCGGATTGATCGATCATATCGAGTTGTATGGTCCGCCGCGCAATCCGCAGGCGCACAGTCGTAATTTTGTGCTTTGCCCGGGTCGAAGCTACGATCGGTCTCCGTGCGGGACGGGAACCAGCGCGAAAATTGCTTGCCTCTACACGGATGGCAAACTACAAGAAAACGAGCTCTGGATTCAGGAAAGCGTTACCGGAAGCCTCTTTGAGGCGCATGTGGAATGCGTCGACGGCAACATCATTCCGTTCATAAAAGGATGGGCGTTCGTCACGTCCGAAGCCGACTTGGTCATCGATGAACGGGATCCGTTTCGCTGGGGCATTCCGGCGTGACCTGGCTTAATACAACGCGGTTATTTAATAGAACAAGGAACGAAATATGCTCAAGACCGATTGGAAGGGAGTCATTCCCGCGATTACAACGCCGTTCCAGGCGGACGGCTCGGTAGATCATGATTTTCTGGCTAGGCATTGCACCTGGCTGATGGAGAGCGGCTGCCAAGGCATCGTCGCTCTGGGCTCGCTGGGCGAGGGAGGCACGCTCAAATGGGACGAGAAGGTTGCGGTTCTCCGCACGGTCGTGAAGGCGCTGAAAGGTCAGGGGGTGGCGATCGGCGGAATTTCATCGTTGAGCACGGCCGAGGCTTCCGATCTGGCCAAAGCCGCCGAACAGGTGGGCTGCGAAGGATTGATGGTCTTGCCGCCGTATGTGTACGTAGGCGATTGGCGCGAGACGAAGGCCCACGTCGGTGCAGTGCTGAGCGCGACTCCGCTCTCTGCAATGCTCTATAACAACCCGATCGCCTACCGGACCGATTTCCTGGCTGAACAGGTTGCGGAGCTGGTCAGCGAACACCGGAACCTGCATGCGATTAAAGAATCGAGCGCCGATGTCCGCCGGATTGCGGCCTTGCGCAGCCTGCTTGGCGACGAACTCCGCATTTTCTGTGGGGTGGACGATCTGATCGTCGAGGCTGTCTACGCCGGTGCCACGGGCTGGATCGCTGGGTTGGTGAACGCCTTCCCCCGCGAATCGGTAGAGCTTTTTACGTTGGCGATGAAGGGCGAAAAGGCCGCCGCCTTCGACCTTTACAAATGGTTTCTGCCGCTGCTCCGCTTCGACGTCGTGCCGAAATTCGTGCAACTGATCAAATACACCCAGGAAGTAGTTGGCATAGGGTCGGGACGAATGCGCGCACCCAGGCTGGAGTTGACCGAAGATGAGAAGCGGTTAGTTCGCGAAACCGTGGAAGCGGCGCGTACCGCTCGCCCGGCGCAAACGCTGGCGCATGGGAGTAGGTAGAGTTTGGCAACAGACCTCAATCGGACCGAAGGTGCGGCAGTTGATCGCGAAACCGGATTCATTCGTGAGCTGGGGTTATTCGATTCCGCGATGATCGTCATCGGCGCGATGATCGGCTCGGGCATTTTCATCGTTCCGGCGGACATGGCCCGGAATATTGGCAGCCCCGGCTGGCTCCTCGTTGCCTGGCTATTTACCGCCCTAGTTACCGTTGCGGCGGCCCTTTCTTATGGCGAGCTCGCCGCGATGATGCCGAAAGCGGGCGGCATGTATGTGTACCTCCGCGAGGCATTCGCGCCGGTGCTGGGCTTTCTATATGGATGGACATTATTTACCGTCATTCAGACGGGTACCATCGCCGCAGTTGCGGTCGGTTTCGCGCGCTTCACCGGCGTACTCGTGCCCGCTATTTCGGAAGAGCAATACATCATCCCTCCCATTCATCTGTCGAGTGGATACGCCATTTCGCTATCGACCGGCCAGCTTACCGCCATCATTGTGATTGCTTTTCTCACCTGGACTAATAGCCGGGGAATCAGATACGGCAAGATCGTCCAGAACCTATTTACATCCGCGAAAGTGATTGCCCTCGCAGCGCTGATTCTGCTTGGCTTTATTTTCTTCCAGCACGATGCGGTAACGGCCAATTTCGGTAACTTCTGGGGCGTGCGCGATGTCACGCCTCTTACGGCATCGCTCAGTGCATTGACGGCGTTCGGCCTCTTTGCCGCCATTTGCGTATCGCAATCGGGTTCGCTCTTCTCCGCCGATTCCTGGCATGACATCACGTTTGCCGCGGGCGAGGTCAAAGATCCGGGCCGCACCATGCCGCGCGCTCTGGTGCTGGGGACCATCTGCGTCACTGGTTTGTATCTTCTTGCGAACGTCGCCTATTTGCTTGTTCTGCCGCTGAAAGCGATTCAGCATGCGCCGTCGGATCGCGTTGCGACCGCCATGCTGCAAGTGATCTTTCCCGGTTGGGGGACAATACTGATGGCCATCGCCATCATGGTGTCGACGTTTGGCTGCATGAATGCGCTCATTCTTGCCGGGCCGCGTGTCTACTATTCGATGGGCCAGGACGGAGTGTTTCCGAAATCTGCCGGAACGCTGAACCGCGCGCGAGTCCCCGGATGGTCGCTGCTCATTCAAGGAATCTGGTCCGCTGCACTGGTGCTTCCCCGCACCTACAGCTCTGTTACGCAGACCTACGGCAGCCTGTACAGCAATCTGCTGAATTATGTGATCTCGGCGGCGCTCATCTTTTACGTGCTGACAATTGCGGGCATCATCCGGCTACGAATGAAGCAGCCGAACGCAAACAGGCCCTATCGCGCCTGGGGCTATCCCGTTGTCCCGTTCGTCTACATGATCGGCGGAACAGTTGTACTCGTTTGCCTGTTCGCCTTTCGGCCGGCCAGCACTTGGCCCGGCTTACTGATCGTTCTGATCGGTCTCCCCGTTTACTGGATCACGCGAGCGAGGGCCGGGCGATAGTTTGCAGACTGGATCGCCCTTGGAATCGAGTGGTGGCCGGAGCAGGCGCGTTTGGCACGTACCACCCCTGCCGAGCTGGGGCTTATCTGCGCGCCGCATCCTTGAGCGCGATTTTTCAGCAAGTTGGTTTCCCAGAAGTCCGCTTGGGGACAATACGATCAAGAGTTCGTGAAAGATCGTGTCCGGGGTCGTGATCTGGACGACGCAAATATGAGGATAGGTTGTTAAACCGCGGCTCGCCTAGGTGACATATAATTGCTCAATCCTGGATTCTTTGATGAGCAACGGCAATTCATATCTTTACTTCGATGGTGTTCACAGCTACATAGAGATTCCTGACGACCCGGACTTTAGTCTACCCACGACCGGGGAACTGACCATCTCGGCTTGGATTAGGCCGGCAACACTGACCTTTCCGCAATCAGAAAACGGTTATGTACATTGGCTGGGAAAGGGGGCGGCGGACGAGCAAGAATGGGTTTTCCGTATGTATAGCGCCGATAACACTGTCGGAAGAGCGAATCGAATTAGCTTTTACCTTTTCAACATCACTGGCGGAGAGGGAATCGGAAGCTATTATCAAGATCCCGATAATCCGGTGCAAACTGGCGTTTGGCTGCATGTGGTAGGCGCCGCCGATTCGGAGCAAACTTACATCTACATCAATGGCTCGGGAAAGGACAGTGATGTTTACGCTCCAGGTGTTCGGCCGCAACGCGGAACAGCACCAGTTCGCATCGGTACACGGGACCTTAATAGCTACTTCCAGGGAGAAATTCGGGAAGTTCGATTCTGGAGTCGCAAACTTCTGGACAGTGAGATAGCCGCCCTGTACGCTTCCGGTTCCGTCCCGCGGGATGGCATGGTTGCCGAATATTTGTTACTTCAAGACGTTGCTGTCGATTCATCTGATCAACAGGACGGAATCATCAACAATGGAACCTGGATTCCGCAGGAATGAATCGCAAAGCAGCTTAATGTGCTGATATTCAACAGCGCGCGTTTCGTGCGGGGTCCAACACAGCCGTCGCATTGCGGGGGAGCCGTTGCGAATACCCTGAACGAGTAGTATTTGAGGCGGGCGGGATTATGGGCCGAGCCCTCCGCGGTAAGAATCGAGCCATTTACAGTCGACCTAAGACGAGCCTCAACTCGGCATCGCGCACACCGTCACAGTCGCTGGCCACAAGAGCCCGTTTGTGGGTCGCACACAGCAGACACTCCGAGGGATCAAATCTCCGACATGGCGAGTACACGGACATGTGGATTCGCGGATGCTACGTCGTTTGTGGGGGCTATCCTTTCCCGCTAGCGAACCTCTCGGTTAAAATCGCCCGGATCGCAGTAAAATGGAATTTAGTTCCAAAAACATTTGACCTGCAAATGGTTTTGGGTCCTCGAGTGAGTTGTCAAACGGTTTTTTAATCGACCGCATGTTCTTAGGAGATATCTGTCTGTCGTGCGCAACATTGTTCGCAGCTCGGATGAGCAGATCCGCGATGCCATAGCAGCCGTTCAACTTTGTGATCTGAGATCAATTAGCATCGACAATTTGAAAGGACACATCGAGGTTTTGCTCCGTGGGTATACGTTCCACTCCCCGCGCTGTCTTGCCGGTGTTCGCCTGTATCGCGCGCGAAAGATCGCGGGAGCATTGCCCTCATCACTAAGCGGACTCGGAGCACCGCCCCCCGAGAATATTAACTTCAATCAACGATGCAATCGCTCCGGGGAATCGATGTTTTATTGCAGCTCGGCACAGAATGCCCCGTTTTTTGAAGTTCACGCCGAAGTCGGTGACCACTTGGTCCTTTCAGAATGGAGAACGACTACAGAGATGCTTGTAAATCGGGTTGGGTATACAAGGAACAGTTTTGCAAAGCTCAAATCCACTCGAGACTGTCCGGACTGGGGAGGTCTAGGCTCATTACGCCAAATGACGGGCTCGGGGAGGATGCGACTGATCGACGAGTTCTTCGCGTCGCTGTTCACAGTTAACGTTCAGTCGGGTGAGGAACATCTTTATACTGCAACTATTGCGTTAACGGAAAAGTTTCTTCCTAGTAACGTGCCCGGCGATTGCGTAGAATTGGCAGGTTTGATGTACCCCACGATTCCCATGAACGGCAACTGCGAGAACTTCGCCCTGCGGCCCAAGTTCGTCAAGAATGGAGTGTCCTTTGTCAAAGCAGAGTTCGTAATTATAAAGGCTATACAGCGAATGGAAATGAGTTTCGATCATCTTGATTTCGTCAATTCGACGAGCGAAAGTGGCCAACTACAGTGGAAGGGGCGACCTGGTCAATGGACCGTTCCTTCTGGTGCGCAATTGAAGATCCGTGTCGAAAACCGTCAATGGGTAGCACAAGATCTCGACGGCAGGTCTCTTGACCTGACGTAGGCATGTTGGGTTGAGGGCCGCCGGAACAGCCGAAGTGACTCTTGCCGACGGCATATTCATCGCAGGTTCCGAGGATAGATCCCGAAAAGCTTTTTGTTCTTCAGGTGTCGGTTCAGTTCCCCCATATTGCGTGTCACTTTGGCGTGTAACCTGGCGATTTTCGGGAGTTCCAGACTTGGGTCACGCTCGGTTATCGCGCTGCCATGGGTCCAAAGCCTTCATCGGACGACTCCACCCGAGGAACGCTGAGTCCCGCCGCGCTCCGTTTCAAGACGATCTTCGCCTCGAAGGGCATTTGAGTGCTCAGATCGACCGCAACATGAGGTTTGCGCAACTGGATAATCAAACCATGACTCTTTTGCGAAGTTCTCTCTTCCTGCTTGCGCTAGCGGCGGGAGCACCTGCCATCACGCAAACTCTGGAGCCGCCGCAAGCCCGGATTTCAAACGGAGTAGTGCGCGTCAGTTTCTACTTGCCCGCTCTGAAGAGCGGTTTCTATCGCGGCACCAGGTTCGACTGGTCGGGAGTGATCCGCAGCCTGGAGTACAACGGCCACAATTATTACGGGCCGTGGTTCACGAAGACCGATCCGAAAGTGATCGATTTTATCTTCCAGGGCGGCGATATCGTCGCGGGTCCGTGCAGTGCGATCACCGGTCCGGTAGAGGAGTTTTCCTGGCAGGAAAAGGCATTGGGGTTCGACCAAGCGAAAGCCGGCGGAACCTTCATTAAAATTGGCGTCGGTGTGCTCCGAAGACCTGACGAGCAGGCTTACAATCCTTACCGGCTCTATGAAATTGTCAATCCCGGAAAATGGAGCGTTCGGACGAAGAACGACTCAATGGAGTTCACGCAGGAGTTAAGCGATCCGCCTTCCGGATATGGCTACCGGTACACGAAGACTATACGGCTCGCGAATGGTAAGCCGGAGATGATTTTAGAACACACGCTGGAGAATACAGGCCGGCGAACAATCGAGACAAGCGTGTACGATCACAACTTCCTGGTCCTGGATAAACAGCCGATCGGCCCGGATTTCGCGATTACCCTGCCGTTTACGATCCACGCGCAACACCTGCAGAGCGCGGATCTTATGCAGATAGCGGGGCATCGGTTTACGTACCGCAAGAAGATCGAGGGCCGCGAGACCGTGTCGGCTGAGTTCTCAGGGTTCCGCAACACGGCGGATGATTACAAGATCACCATTGAAAACCGCAAAGACGGGATGGGCATGCAGATCGCCGGGAACCGGCCGCTTAGCAAAGAGAATCTTTGGTCCATTCGTTCGGTCCTTGCTGTGGAGCCGTTTATCGACATGTCCATCGAACCTGGTAAGACGTTTAGCTGGAGATACGATTACACGTATTACTCGCTGAAGGGGGCGACCAAGTGAACAGCGGCGAACCCGAATCAATCGTGCCGTTGTGCACTCCTCAGTTCCCCGATGTGCTTCGCCGGGACACCGAGAACTGTTTATCAAGATCAGGCAGCAATTCGCAACCGAGTCCTGGTCCTTCGGGCACGGTGACGAAACCGTCTTTCACCTTCGGAACGGCGGTCATTACCTTCGCATACCAACCGTGGTAGAACGCGCGCACGGACTCTTGGACCAGCGCGTTAGGCGCATTCAGGGACAGGTGGGTTGAAGCGGCAAATACCACTGGCCCAGTGCAGTCGTGCGGAGCGACGGGAAGATGCCACGCCTCCGCCATAGCCGCGATCTTACGTCCTTCCGACAACCCGCCGCACCAGCCGAGATCGAACATGACCACACCCACTGCTTCCGATTGAAACAGGTCCCGGAAGGCCCAGCGGCTGCCAAGAGTTTCGGACGCGCAGATCGGCGCCGGAGAAACGGCGGCGTATCTCTTCAGACTACCCAGGCTGTCCATCTTAATCGGATCCTCGTGCCAGAAGGTTCCGAACGGAGCGAGCGCCTTGGCGATCTTCATAGCGGGCATCAGCTGCCACATTGAGTGGAACTCGACCATGATGTCGATCCTGTCGCCGACCCGTTTCCGGATTTTCTCAAACGGCGCCAGCGCATTTCGTAGATCTTCATTAGAGATATAGTGGCCCTGGGTCCTTTCTGCTGCAATGTCGAAGGGCCAAATCTTCATGGCCGTGATTCCGTCCGCCAGAAGAGACTCGGCCAGATCGTCGGCTCGATTCAAGAAATCATTCAGGTCATCGAAACCGCTAACCGCCGCGGTCATCGGCTGGTTACCGGTCCCCCAGTTTTCGGTCGATTGGGTTTCCGCCTTTCTCATGTACTGGTCTCCTGCGCAGGTGTTGTACGTACGAATACGCTCGCGGGTCCAACCCCCAAGCAACTGGACGATTGGCTTGCCTACGGACTTGCCGAATAGGTCCCAGAGAGCAATGTCCACGGCTGATGCGGCACGGACCTCCACACCAGTCGACCGGAAGCCAAGATAACTCACCAAATCACGGGCAATCGCATCGATGGCAAGAGGATCGCGTCCAAGGATTCGCGGCGCCACGTCGTCGTGCAGGTACGCCTCCACGGCACTCGCGTTGAAGAATGTCTCCCCAAGTCCTACCAAGCCTTCGTCTGTCTGGATGTGTACCCACAGAAGTTGCGGAAATTCTGCAATGCGGATCGTGTCTAGCTTCGTAATCTTCACCGGCCAATCTCCTTAAATGGACCTCGATAAGCATATGACCTCCCCGATGCCTCACGTCAAATAGCAGGTCGCGCAGCGAGGCCGGCTCGTTCTGTCCTACCCACGTTGTATTCTGCTACAGTGCATGATCCACGTATGCCCGCGATTGAGCGCTTCACGCAAGGTTCGACAACTGGGTTTCTGCATGTTCCACTCGTATCCCTGAATCAAGGCATAGTGCTTACACACGGCGCGGGTGGCAATTGTCAATCGCCTCTGTTGGTGGCTGTTGCGCTCGGGTTTGCCTCCGCCGGATTTCATGTACTTCGTTTCGATCTGCCTTTTCGGCAGCGTCGGCCATTCGGGCCTCCTGTTCCAGGTCAGGCCGCCGAGGACCGAAACGGTTTGGTGGCGGCGCTTACGTGCTTGCGCAGCATTGTCTCGGGTCGCATCCTCCTGGGCGGACATTCATACGGCGGCCGGCAGGCGAGTATGTTGGCCTCTCACGAACCCTCCATCTCCGAGGGGCTCGTTCTTCTCTCTTACCCGCTGCACCCGCCTAAGAAGCCTGATCAGTTGCGCACGGCCCACTTTGAGCAAATAAAGACGCCATGTCTCTTCGTGCATGGAACAAAAGATCCATTCGGGAGCATCGAAGAGATTCGCGAAGCCGCTACAACTGATCTCCGCCCGCACCGAACTTGCCACTCTCGAAAACGCCGGGCATGACCTTCGCCGCGGCCAATTCGATGTTTCATCGCTCATCGTGAAGCGGCTTGTAAGCCTCTTCGAGAACGCGAACGATGCGCTCGTGTCCCGCTGCCGTTCGCCGGTCTGCCTCAATGAAGCCGCCCTCGTCAGCGCTCGCAAATTGTACGCGTTACACGCTCGCCGCTTCCCTCTGCCGCTCGAAAAACGATTCAATCTCCGATCGTTCCTCCGAACTGAGCCGAAAGTCGAGCGCTCCAATCGTGCCGTTAATCTGATCCGCTCTGCGCAATCCCACGATCGCTCCAGTAACTGCAGGATTCGCCAGCGTCCAGGCGAGTGCCACCTCGCCGGGAGTTTTTCCGTGCCGCTCGCCGATGTTTTTCAATACTTCCACCAGTTCCAGATTCCTGCTGAGATTCGGCTCCTGGAAATCTTTGTCGCGCCGGCGCCAATCGTCCGGCGGAAGATTCCGCGCCCGTTCTTTCGTCATTTTTCCCGTGAGCAGACCCGCCCGCATCGGTGAATAAACGATTACGCCAATATTATTTTCTTTGGCGAATGGCAGGGTCTCGGCTTCCGCTTTTCGCACTAGCAGCGAGTAGGGCGGCTGAAGCGATGTGATCGGCGCGATCTTCATGGCCCGCTTCATATGCTCTACGCTGAAATTCGACACCCCAATCCAGCGGACTTTCCCTTCCTCTTTAAGTCGCGCCATCTCTGTCCAGCCTTCTTCGATATCTTGATCCGGTTCGGGCCAGTGCATCTGGTACAGATCGATGGCGTCCACCTGCAAACGCCGCAAACTGGCTTCGCATTCGCTGCGAATTGATTCGGCCTTAAGCGACGGGAAAATTCTCCCGTTTTCGTCCCAGCGCCGCTCGCATTTCGTGAATACGTATGGTTTTCTCCCGGCCTCTTTCAATGCGCGGCCGACAACTTCCTCGGAATGTCCCAATCCGTAGACGGCGGCGGTATCAATCCAATTCAGGCCCGCATCCAACGCCGCGCGGATGGCCGAAATTGAATCGGCATCGTCCTGTTCGCCCCAGCCGAATAGCCAGCCGGACCCGCCCATCGCCCATGCGCCCACACCTAAAGGGGTAATCTTTAGATCGCTATTACCAAGTGTTCTCGTTTGTATCATCTGCTCGCCTGTATCCATTTTGCTTCAGAGGACCTAAAATTCCTCGTCAACATCACACCTCGCTATAGGCCGGTAATATTCCAGTTCTGGGTCCCCTAGTCCGGTTCATGCAATAGCGCTCCGACGGCTTTCCAAATTACAGTCGAAACGTGGACGGGAATACCGACAACAGATAGCACCTATCCCGGCACTCACAACGTTTTTCGGAGGAGATAGTAATTTGAAATTGCTCATTGGTTTTCTTATAACCGGCGCTCTACTTATGGCAACGCCGACGCAAGTCAAACTTGTCAACGCCGGCAATCCGCTAGAAGATGACGGTCAATATTATGTCAGTCCGTATACTCTCCAGATCGGCGGCCATGACGTGCCGATACTCTGCATCGATTTTCAAGATGAATCTTGGGTCGGTGACGTTTGGAACGCAAATCTCAGCCAGGTTGGAGGAGATATCAGCCTGACGTATCATCCCGCCGATACCGTGCAGTATGAAGAGGAGGCTTACCTTTACCACTTGATTACCCAGCCCAATGCAGACAGGGTTGATATCCAGCACGCCGTCTGGGCCATCACCGATCCGAATTACACACCGAACGCCGCCGCCGAGACCTACATCAACCTGGCTGTCGGCCAACTATTCACAGATGAACTTCAGCGGGTACGAGATTATCTCATCCGCCAATAGACCTCATGAGCAGGAATTTATGACCATGACACCCGAGCCGGCATCACTGGCGCTGTTCGGTGGCGGCCTGCTTGCCTTCGGCTCATTCTTCAGATGCCGTCGAAAACAGCGGCAAGCCACTGTCCCCGTTTCCGAGAACGCATCAGTGCCCGTGCTCTAAGGTAGGAAACTCGTGCGGACGCATCCGCAATACGTACTCTGAATCGTTTGGTTGGCACGGCGGGATCAAAGCGCCGCGATAAAAGCTCAGACCATAGAGCCAATCGCGACTGATTCCGCCATCACATATGTTAGGGCCGACCGCTTCTATACGACGCCAGAGCCCCCGGGCGGACACATGTTGGTCGAGTATCGGATCGGCCACAATCTTCAAGTAGAACCCGGCGGAGACGACACAAAGAACCATGACCGGGCAGAGCCATGATCGTTTGGTGAGCAGCACCGCCGCGATCGGAACAGCGATATAGAAAATCTCCGTTCGCGAAATACCCGTTAGGGCCGGCATCGAAAGCTTTCCCTGAATCAAAGAAAACGGCAGAATCTTTGTAAGCAGCGGGATCGCCGCAATCAACAGAGCGCATGGCCACAGCCATCGCCGTGAAAGCCGGCTCACCAGTTCCGTCTCGAATTGCGAACCAATGAGAATGAAGAGGCACGGGAAAAGCGGCAGCAGGTAGCCAGGCAGCTTATTCACAGGAATGCTGAAGAATAGAAAGCCAAACAGTACGATTGCGGCGAGAAAGCGTCGCCGCCGATCCCAGACCTGTTGGCGTGAGGCGAAAATGGCGAGCAGTGGCGTCCACGGAAACAGCCCGGCCAACAGCACCGGAACGTAGTAATACCAAGGCTGGAGATGCTGAAGAGTTGCCGAATACAGACGTTCGAAATGATGTTTTATGAAAAACTCCTGGATAAATGCAAAGCCATTCCGGTAATACACCGCTACATACCACGGTGCGGCCACAGCTAGGCATCCCACGGCAGCAAGCCACCACTTCCGCCAGAACTTCCGTAGAAACCAGACCGCCGGCGCCGCCAGCGCGATCGGCACCAGACCCTTCGCCAAGGCCGCGAGGCCCACGCACACTCCCATTGCGAGAAATCGCCAATTTGCAAGAGAACGATCCGGCGTTGCCCGTAGCAAAGGCAAACTCAGGAACACTGCCAGCGAGAAGAACGCCGCCAAGGGAAGATCCGTGACGCAGAGGCTGCTGAACGCAACCCAGCCGGCTGATGTCGCCAGCAGCGCAACCGAAAGAAGCGCCGCCTCCTGCCCAAATTCTCTTCGCAACAGTACGAATGAAATGCCCAGAAATGCCAGGCTGAGCAGCGCAACCGGCAATCTCCCCGCAGTCTCCGGACCCAAACCAGCCGTCGTTCCGGCCGCGGTCATCCAGTACAGCAGCGGTGGCTTCTCAAACCACGGCGAGCCCCATAATTTCGGAGTAACCAGATCGCCGCTCTGCGCCATGGCGTGTCCGATCGCGTCATAGCGCGGCTCATCCGTTGAGAGCACGCCCACGGAACTCAGGCCATACAAATAGAAGGTTGTGATCGCCGCCGCTACGGTGATCAGCGGCAGATACCTGCGGACTGGAGACAATCCTCAGTATTGCAGCGAAGCTGATAGCGGCGAACCTGTCACGCCTTCGCCGCGATACGAACCGCCCGCAATGCCGTCCGCTTGTGCAAAACTGGAGTTTTCATGCGTAGTTTCCTACTTGTAATCGCGGTTTGCGCGGCCGCGTGCCTGCCCCTTTCAGTCCCGGCCCAGACGGGTCCTCCCAAGCTCGATAAGACTAAGCTGGAGGCCTATCTTCGCTACGCCGAAGGCTACACGAACCAGGTCAAGTTCGCGATTGACGACCCCGCGGCGAGTCCGTTCCCCGGCTATTATCGTGTGGTCGCTCACCTCAGCATGGGGCAGCAGAAGGTCGATCGCGTGTACTATGTCACGCCCGACGGTCAAGACTTCATCAGCGGTTCTATCTGGAAACTCACCGAGACGCCTTTCATGGATACACTCGCTCATCTGCCCACGACCGGCCCCTCGTTCGGTCCGGCGGACGCGAAGGTGACCATCGTCGTTTTCAGTGATTTTCAATGCCCGTACTGCCGCGAATTCGCCAAAACGATTCGTGAAGCCTTGCCGCAAAAATATCCCAAGGACGTGCGCGTTGTTTTCGAAGATTTTCCCATCGAAGCCATCCATAAATGGGCGCGCGCCGCCGCCGAGGCCGCGCATTGCTTAGACGAGCAGAAACCGGCAGCTTTCTGGGCCTTCCACGATTGGATCTTTCAGCATCAGCAAGAGGTCGATCCGGGCAATCTGCGCGAAAAATCTCTCCAAATCGCGAAAGAGCAAAACCTCGATTTAGCGGCGGTCGGCAGTTGCATCGATACGCACGCCACGGCTCAGGAAGTTGACCGGAGTATTCAGGCCGGCCGCGCGCTCGAGATCCAGCAGACGCCCACCGTCTTCGTCAATGGCCGAACCATTTCCGGAGCGGTCGCATGGCCCACCTTGGATACGGTTATCCAGATGGAGCTGAACCGCCCTAAAGAAATCGCCGAAGCTGGACCGGAAAAATGCTGTGAGATGACCATCCCCAAGGTTGTAAAGAAGTAGGATTTGTATGTAGCTCATTCGCACGGGCGATGGAATAAGTACCGGCAGTACTTGAAATGATAATCCCGGCGCTATTTGCTGCCGATACAGAGAGTGCGGGTGCAATTGTGGAAGGTACCCGAAATCCAGTTTCAGGCTCTAAATTGCTCACTACCGCGGAAAATTCGATGATAACTTCCGGCACCCAGGCATTCCGGCTCCCACCCTTGATTCTGCATCCCTTCTCGACCCCGGAAGATACCTCGGTCTTAATGGAAAGTTCGCGGGCAAGTCTCGCGCTTCAAGGCTTTCTTCCGCGCGATGAAACTCCCGCCGAAGAGCTGGATCGCCAGCTTCTGCAAGGTCGCTACGCGGAGCTGCGGATGCTGTTCTATATAGGCAAGGATGTATCCCGCTGGGCTGAGCAATGTACCGAAACAGTGC
Organism: uncultured Acidobacteriaceae bacterium; assembly: GCA_963795445.1. Classification (GTDB taxonomy): domain Bacteria; phylum Acidobacteriota; class Terriglobia; order Bryobacterales; family Bryobacteraceae; genus Bog-105. The sequence continues at coordinate 149,170 of CAWCHX010000014.1, forward strand.
AACTCTCAGGCGCTTTCCCTGATCGGCGTGTGCGCCCCGAGACCTTCGCGGTTGTGCTGGTGCAGCATGTTCCTGCGCCTGTCAGAGCAAAGCTGGAGGCCTGGGGTGTTCTCGATTTCACTGCGCTGTTTCGCCGTTCCATCGGGCTGCACGCGGTTTTTTCCGATCTTCCTCCCGAAACCGCCTTCGCTACAGATTTTCTGCGGCGTTATCACAGACACTTGGATCAGTGGTATGAGCAGAGACTCCGTGACTGGGTATTCGACCGCCCCGCCGCCGATGACTTCACATTCGATCTGTACGCCTCTGGCGAGTACACCCTGATGCTCGAGCAGAGTTGGGGCGTCGAATCCACCGGCGCCTAGAAACGACACTGGCCGAATCCGAGCCGGAAGCGTTAGCGGCCCCAATCGGAACCGATCTTGCCATTCGGTCTCCGCCCCCCGAGAGTATTCTGGGATCATGATCCTGCCACGCTTCGTGCTGGCCGAGCAGTTCTTTCCCGACCGCGCCATAACCAACATTCCAGCTCGGATCCGGCAAGAATTATCGCAGTCAGATTTCGCATCTCGTGTTCCAAAAGGCGCTCGGGTCGCCATTGGCGTGGGCAGTCGCGGAATCTCGAACATCGCTACTATTACCAAGGCCGTCGTGGAGTTTTGGAAGGAGCAGGGCGCGCAGCCCTTCATTTTCCCTGCCATGGGAAGCCACGGAGCCGCGACCGCCGAGGGCCAGGCCGATGTCCTCGCCCACTACGGAATTCACGAGGCCACCATGGGTGTGCCGGTTATCAGTTCTATCGAGGTCGTACCGCTCGGGTCAACGCCGGAAGGCATCGAGACCTTCATTGACAAAAACGCCTACGGGTCGGACGGCATATTCTTGATCCCGCGAATCAAATGGCACACTGACTTTTCCGGTGCCATTGAGAGCGGACTCTTCAAAATGATGGCCATCGGCCTGGGCAAGTTCGCTGGCGCGCGGCAATATCATACTTTTGGGTATCGCCACGGTCTCGAACGGATGATCCGCAGCGTCGGCGCCAAAGTCTTTGCCTCTGGAAAAATCCTGGGCGGCCTCGCCGTTCAGGAAGGCGCTCACCACGAAACGGCCGGTTTAGTGCCAGTCAGTTCGTCCAAGGGATTCGAGTCCATGATCGCTCAAGAGGAAGCTCTCCTGCGCGAAGTGAAATCGTGGAAAGCGAATCTGCCCGCGCCGGAGATTGACGTGCTTATCGTCGATGAGATCGGAAAAAATATCAGCGGGGCCGGCATGGATACGAAGGTAATCAACCGCGATGTATGCGCGCAGTATAATCCCTTTCCTGAGCTTCCCGTGGTCCGCCGCATCTATGCTCGCGGCATCAGCGATCTCTCGTATCACAGCGCCGTGGGAATCGGAATGGCCGATGTTGTCCACGACCGGCTAGTGAACGACGTGGATTGGACGCCTACCTACATTAACTCGCTCACCGCTTCCACGCCGGCTTGCATCCGAACGCCCATCCATTTCCCGAGCGATTTTGAGGCGCTTAGCGCAATCGCTCCCACCGTCGGGAAAGTGGATCTATCGACGCTTACCTACTGCCGCATTCGGAATACCATGGAACTGGCGGAACTTGCCGTGAGCGAAACGCTGATTCCGTCTCTTGCAGCCAATGTGAAAGTCGTTTCAGAACCATTTGAAGTAGTGTTCGATTCCGCGGGTGATATCAAGGATTTCGAAAGTGGTTCAGCCCGGAGAGACTTGGCCACTTCTACTGTGCCGGCTTAGAATTCGTAAGTGCCGTCCAGGCGTTCTGGTCCGTCCAGCGCAAGCCTACGCCACAGGAAGACTCAGACGGTAGCGGACCTGTGGAGATAATGGCAACCCCAGGCAGAGCCGTTTGCAAATTATGAGTTACCTGGTGGCCAAAATAGAACGCTCCGTTGAGATCGCGTGGCAGATTGCTCAAGTAAAGAGTTCGGCAGCAATTTGCTTTCCTGCACGCCGCCGCTGCGTCGCCAACCGCGACATCTACGGCATGAATCATCTTTACGTATACCAGCGTGTTGAATAGGGCGGCGCTCATCATTATTGCCACCCAGGCTGCAAGCAGGATACTACCGAACCGCAGAAGCGAGACCCCGGCAACGATAACGAAAACAATCCAGATCACCGGGTGATAGAGATACCGCCCCTGCTGGGCGAACTGCGTCATCCAGCCGAACATGTTGAGCATCGGGACGACAGCAAGGAATGGAAGCAGGAGCAAGAGAGTTCGTCTACCCGCGCCGATCCTGCTGAAAAAAACGACCGCCAGGAATGCCACATATGCAATCAGCGTGGCACGCAGCCAAACCGGTAACCCCGCGCCTGTGTTGATCAGAAATAAGGCGGCTGGAAGCCGCGTCGCAACGGACGTGAACGTCTTGATATGTAATACAAAATTGACGTTTCCGCCAGTGGCAACGTCCGGATACCCGCCAAGATTTCCATAGATGGAGATCCGGACCAGCACCAGTGCGATCGTGGCAGCTAAAGCAGCGGACAGAGCCGCAAACCATTTCTGCTTCGGCAGAGTCAAGCCGAGGGGCCGGCGAAGCAAGAATAGTGCCGCAAGCAACAGCGGATAGGCATAGGCGCTCTCTTTGCAAGCGACCCCCAGGCAATAGGCAGCCGTGGCCATTCCAGCGGCGCCCGCGAGTGCGCGCTCGAGAGCAAAAAATGTAAATGCGGCCGACATCAAGTCAAAGCGTGCGCCAGGCCAGATCACCGCTTCGAACGAGGCAGGTACCGCCAGGAAAGCGATTCCCGCCCAGGCGGCACTCGACTGCTTCAGCCCCAGCCGGAAAGCGAGTCGCGCCGCCAGAAAGCCGTTCAATAAATGTATGAGCAGATTTTGAACGTGGTAACCCCAAAGCGCCGCTCCGAAAACTTCGTTGTCCACCCAGAGAGACACAAAGGTGAGTGGCCGATAGAAGCCGTCGTATTGCCGGTGCAGAAAGAAGCTCCACGGTTTTGTATGTGCCGTAATAGCGCGGTGGGTCCAGTCTGGAAAATCGAGGTTGATTTGGAAGGAAATTCCGTAAAGCGCGGCGACGACCCCCACCGCCGCTATCCAAAAGAGGAACCCGGGGCGAAACGAGAGGCGCGCCTCAGGCGCCTCTTCCACGGGGCAGGGACGGTACTTCAGAGCGAAGCCCATCAGAAATGCTGCGTTCAAGTACAGCAGAGGTTTAAAGATGTAGGTAGCCGCTAAGTGAATCGGACCCAGCCGAAAATCATAGTGGCCGATGATTGCCAGAAGTACGAAATTGGCGGCAGCTAGCGTGAATGCTGCGGTAATCAAGGTTCGCGCAATCGATAAAGGCGTTCCCCATCTAGAAGCGGGCCGGGGATGTTGCACGTGGAAACCCAAGTTTATCTGTATGCAATCGCCGCGGTTGTTCATGTAAGGCGCGCCCGCTTCCGTCAATCTGCTATTCCCCCGGCCTATACCGCCCTTCCCCGCGAATCGCTATACTGTCCGCTGCCCCCCAATGCAGCCCGGCTCACTTATATCGCATCGCGAGTATGCCGCCATGCGCGCCTGTTTGACCGTTTTCCTTCTTCTCGCGCTTCCTATGCTGTCGAGCGCCGCCGTTATTTCCGGAACTGTGAAAGATACCTCCGCCGCTCTCGTGCCCCAGGCGCAAATTCAGATCCAGGGAGGCGATCTGAAGCAGCCGATCGTCCTCATCTCCGATACTGAAGGCCACTTCACTTCCTCCGGCTTGAACCCAGGAACCTACACGTTACGGGTAAGCGCGAGCGGCTTTGAAGCACTCACCAAAACGGTTGACCTCGCCGCCAACTCTGTTTCGCTGGATCTTATCCTGCCTCTCGCTTCCACGCGCCAGGAGATTACCGTAACCGGTAAACTCAGTTCCTTCGCAAACTCCGATCCCGTCTACCGCCAACTGCGCGCAATCGGGCTTGGAACTACCTTCCGTCTCGACAACTTCGCCGTTCATTACGACGTCGCGACATTTCTTTTCAAGCAGGGCACCATCACCTTTCTTGCTCCCGTTGCGGGTGTCGTCACCGGAGCCGTTTTCATCGGCCAGGGTCACATCACACTGAAGCCAGTAACATCCATTGACAGCCAGGAGCTGCTCAGGCGGGCGAAAGCGGAACAACTCGACGAGGATTTCAGTGAAATCGTCTTCCGATTTTCTCGAGGTATCAGCCGCGCCTTCGTACAAGGTGACACTCCAGCGGCGACGCCTCCAGCCGCCGCAGCCGTTCTGCAGCAGTGGGAGGACCGCGTCCGGCGTCGGCGCGAGATCCCGGTCAGCTTCTCCGAAAGCCTGCTCAGCGGTTCAGCCATGGACAACGTCGAGGCCGAAGTGCTGGCCGGTATCTACAACGCGAATCACGCCACGCTGTTCAACGCTTATATTCAAGGCGCAAAGCACAAGAATCTGTGGTTCTTATCGAAAGGCCGCGGCGGTGCGATTCCCGGTCTCGATACTCCCGAAGAGGTTGCGCTTGTCAATTATGATCCGGAAAGCATGGATGACGGGATCTGGTATCTGGCGCATCGCGCCGCCGAATACAAAAATGGAAATGCGAGCTCGCTTGAGGAGCGCCGCTATGAATCGACTGAGAGCTTCAAAATTGAAACCGTAATCGGCAATAACGATCATTTGACAAGCGTTGCGACGGTCCGTTTCAAGACCATCGTCCCCGGTGAGCGCGTGATCAAATTCGAATTGCTGCCCAACCTGCGCGTGCATCGTGTGGCCGGCGCGGATGGAAAAGACATGTATTTCATTCAGGAAGGGCGCAAGGCCGACGGCTCTTTCTACGCCATTCTGCCCAGCCCGACCGAGGTCGGCAAGGAATACGCGATCACCATCGAGTACTCGGGCGATAAAGTCATCTCTAAAGCGGGAAACGGCAGTTTTTACGTCCGTGCCCGCACTGCCTGGTATCCCAACCTGAACGGATTCGGCGACAGGGCGCTATACGATCTCACCTACCGCGTCCCGAAAAATTATCACGTGATAAGCGTTGGGAGCCTTCAGAACGAAGCTATCGAGGACAACTACGACGTCAGCCACTGGATTACGCCAAACCCAATCGCGGTGGCTGGCTTTAACTACGGCGACTACCACAAGCTCGCTTTGCCGGACCCGATAACTGGTTACAAGATCGAAGGCTATTTCCTGCCGCAAACTCCGGAAATGCTTGCGCATATTCCGGCCGTTGCCGCGCTCGCTCCCTCCGCCATGACGAAATACGCGCTTGAGCAAACGCGCGCGCAGCTCCAGCTATGCACGCTTTACTTCGGCCGCAGTCCGTTCGATCACATCGCCATCACCGAGCAGCCGAATTTCGCCTTCGGGCAATCCTGGCCGAATCTCGTCTACCTACCCATCTCCGCCTACCTGGATTCAACTCAGCGATATATGCTGTTTGGCGAGATCAATAACCAGTTCACCGCCTTCGTCGACGAAGTAACTCCCCATGAAGTCTCGCATCAGTGGTGGGGGCATGCGGTCGGCTGGGCCTCGTATCACGATCAATGGTTATCCGAAGGCTTCGCCGAGTTTTCTGCCGGACTCTTTCTGCAGCAGGCGTTCGAGAAAGACTGGCAAAAGGACTACATCCAATTCTGGGACAGACTGCGCAAGCGCATCTTAGACAAGAATCGTTTTGGAATCGCGCCGACCGATGCCGGCCCGCTCTGGCTCGGCTTGCGGCTCATCTCTCCGCAGACCGAGGAAGCCTATCGACAGGACACGTATGCCAAGGGTGCTTTCGTCCTGTCTATGATTCGCTCCATGATGTACAACAACAGAGATCGCGACAAACCGTTCATCGATATGATGCATGATTTTGTCGAGAGTCATCGCGATTCGCCCGCTTCCACCGAGTCGTTCAAGGCCATCGTCGAAAAGCATATGACCAAGATCATGGACCTGCAGCACAACGGACGCCTTGATTGGTTTTTCAATGAGTGGGTCTATGGCACTCAGGTGCCCCACTATGATTTCGAGTACACACTAACTCCGGCATCCGACGGGAAAACGAAATTGCAAGTGAACATTACTCAGAGCCGCGCGGACAAGAATTTCATCATGCTTGTGCCCGTATTCGCCGATTTTGGAAAGGGTATGGCGCGCCTCGGACAAATGGCCGTAGACGGGAATAAGACCGCCACTCTCGAAGTGGAGATTCCGGCCAAGCCGAAGAAAGTCGCTCTCAACGCCTACAAAGAAATATTAGAGCGCTGAGCCAATCTCAGGCGCATTTCTCCTGGCGCATTTCTCCTTGCCAAACTAGGAGAGCATCGGCTATACTCCTCCTAGGCGATCTAGGAGAATGCTAATTGCTGCCGTTTTGAACGCGGCATCTGAGGAGGCGCTATATGTTTAAACGGATTCGTTCCGTATTTCGTGCCCTCGCTCGCCGCCGCAATTTCGAAGACGGCATGACCGAGGAGCTGCGCTTCCATATCGAGCAATACACGAGTGACTTGGTACGCTCCGGCGTGCCATGCGAAGAAGCGGCCCGCCGCGCGCGCATCGAATTCGGCGGCATCAACAGTGTGAAAGGGGAGTGCCGTCAGGCGCGTGGCCTCCACTTCTTCGACGAGCTTGGGAGAGAATTGCGCTACGCCGCTCGGTTACTGCGAAAAACGCCCGGATTCACAGCCACCGCTCTTTTGACTCTCGCCCTGTGTCTCGGCGCTAATCTAACCATCTTTGCGGTAATTGACTCGGCTCTGCTCCGTCCATTGCCATTTCCCGAGGCCGGCCGGCTCGTGACCCTGTTCAATACTTACCCCAAAGCCGGCGTCGATCGCGACGGTTCCTCCATAACAAATTACTACGAACGCCGCGGCCGGATTCCCGCTTTCAGTTCGCTCTCGATCTATCGCTACGGCACGGCAATTATCGGCGAGCCCGGCGCAACTCAGCTTGAGCAGGTCACCCGCGTATCTCCGGAATTTTTCACTACCCTCGGCGTCGGTCCTGCTTTCGGACGCGTATTCACGGACGCCGAAACGACCTACCAAACCGATTCCGTCGCCATTTTCAGCGACGCCTACTGGCGTCAACACTTCAATGCTGACCCGCACGTGATTGGACGGCAGATCCGGGTTGACAGTCTTCCGAAAACCGTAATCGGCGTCCTGCCTCCCGGCTTTCGCTTCCTCTCCTCCGAAGCGCAGCTCTATTTCCCGCTCGCCTCGGATTCTGAACAACGCGCGCCCTTGCAGCGGCATTCGGGGGGAAATGTCATCCAAATGATTGCCCGCCTGAAACCGGGCGCCACTCTCGCGCAGGCCCAGTCTCAAATTGACGCGCAAAATACCAGATTGGAAACAGACGACCCCCAAGCGAAAATGATGGCCGAGGCTGGCTTTCGCTCTCTCGTCGTCCCGCTTCACGCCGACTACGTCGCCGCCCTTCGTCCTATCCTGCTGCTGCTGCAAGCTGGCGTGCTCACGCTTTTGCTGATCGGTGCTGTCAACCTCGCGAATTTGCTCCTGATTCGCGCCAATGGTCGCGCCAAGGAAGTGGCCGTTCGGCAGGCCCTCGGCGCAAGCCGGCGATACGTGATCAGCGAGGTGGTGGTCGAGACCACCTTGCTCACGTTGGCAGGAGGACTGCTCGGGCTGGCCGTTGGTGCTGGCGGAATCCGCCTCCTGGCCTCGCTCGGTGCGGATCGCTTACCCCTGGGATCTCACATTGCATTCGATGCTCGCTTGGTATTGGTCGCCATTGCCGCCGCCGTAATCATGGGCGTCGTACTTGCAGCGCCAATCGTCTGGTTCAATCTTCGACGCCATTTGGGTAACGCTCTCCAGTCGGAGACGCGCGGTGGAACTACCGGCCACGCCGCTCAAACTCTGCGTCACAGCTTCATCGTCGCCCAGATCGCCTTGGCATTCGTGCTGTTGGCCGGGGCCGGTCTGCTTGGGCTCAGTCTCAAACGTGCGATGGCCGTCTCTCCCGGTTTCCGGCCCGATCACGTTCTTACCGGGCAAATCTCGCTGCCGTCGAAAAGCTACCCGGACGGTGTGAGCCGCCTTGCATTCGCCGAAAGACTGGATGATGAACTCGGCCATCAACCGGAGGTGTTGTCCGCCGGCATTGTCAGCAATGTGCCCTTCAGTGGCAAGAGCGGCAAGAGCGCCGCTACCGTAAAAGGGCATGTCCCACGCCCGGGCGAATCGCCGCGCGGGCATTACTCTTATGGTGTCGCCGGTGACTACTTCCGCTCCATGGGCTTCTCCTTGCTCGCAGGGCGATTTCTCACGGATTCCGATTCGCGTCGCGCCCGACGAGTCTGTGTGGTGGACGAAGACTTCGCGCGGTATTACTGGCCGCATGCCAGCGCGCTCGGCCAACGCTTGTTCGAGGGCTCCGAAGAGACAAATGATGCCCAGGCATTCACGGTCGTTGGAGTCGTCGGCGCGGTGAAACAAGCGGGGCTTACCGACGACGCGGCACAAGGCGCGATTTATTATCCCTATGTTTTTCGAACCGACGACAAGGTCTTCGTGGCCGTCCGTACCAGCCTCCGGCCGGAGTCGTTCGCGTTGACCTTACAGAAAACTGTTCGGCAAGTCGACCCCGAGTTACCCGTCAGTGACATCCAGTCTATGGATACGCGCATTGCGGACAGCCTCGTCGCTCGTCGCTCACCGGCGCTGCTGGGTGGCCTTTTCTCTTGCATAGCTCTGCTGCTCACCGCCATCGGCACTTACGGCGTATTGAGCTACGCCGTGGCGCAGCGTCGCCGCGAGATCGGCCTGCGCATGGCTTTGGGGGCCCGCCCGGAGCAGATTCGGCAACAGTTCTTCTCTCTCGCCTTGCGCCTACTCGCTGCCGGTACCATGCTCGGCATTGTCGGAGCATGGCTGACTGGCCGCGCCATGCGGACCGTCCTTTTCCATGTCCCCGCTCTCAGCATCACGACCTTCGCCGCTGCGGTTGCCGTCATGACCGTGATATCTCTGGTTGCTTGTCTTTTGCCCGCTCAGCGCGCTGCCCGGATCTCTCCCGTGCAGGCTCTTGCGGACCAGTAACCCACACGATCGATTCTGCCCCGATTATCTGGAAATTACATACTGGCTGTAGTCGATGTCCAATTCGGATTTTCCAGCGAAAAATCCTCTCGAGGTGGCGCGGCTGTGTTTCGGGAACGAGAGCCCGTCCAAGATTGTATATTCGCGTTCGATAAACGGCCTGCCTGTCCAGAAAGACGGACTCGCCGCTGGTCTGCCTTCGATCCGACGGAGCGAAAAACGCGTCGACATCCACCCAGGCCCTTCCTTCAATTAGCGAAAACTTGTGCACTCGCGGATGGATTTGTACGACGTAGCACGGCTTGCCCTCCAGTAACTCTATTGCCTGCACTTTCATCGAATAATTGGCTGAGGTTAAAATGTATGCGATCTTTCCGGGCTGCGGCTTAGGGTCACATCCTCTCTTAGGATGCGATTGATTACCCGTTCCTGTAGAAATCCAGGGCCCTTGCGCCACAGGACCTCATACTTTTTGCCAAGGCCTTGCTGATAGACAACTTTGGCCATAAGTTCAGCGCTTTCGTTGAAGTGGCTGTTACGGACAGTGTAATGTTCCATTCCTGTGTATCCGGCCAGCCTCTGCTCTCGGCTTTCTTGCGCTTTGTCGATTCCCGAAATCACGTCTTCCGACTGGAGTGGCGTCTGCTCCCTGCAGCCGAAAAATCAGGCTCACAATGCTCACGCCGAAGATGGCGTGCCGAACATATCTGCAGTGAAGATGACGCCCGTGGACCGAGCCGTGAACGATCATTGACAGACATACCTTCCTTTTCTTGGACAAGTTTCTAACTTCAACGAATGCCTGATAAGAGCCGGAAAACACCTGGCAAGCTAGAAAGCATATCTGTCATTGCCTTTGCGAACCGAACACGAGTTCAGACCGCGGGCGTGGAGGCTCATATCTAGGCCCATTCGTCGAATGTGGCCTTCAAAGAAGAAAGCTAAACCGAGGGTGGGGAAGGATCGGCGGCTTGCGGAAGCGATCGCGTGCGGCCAGAAGACGGGAGCAACTCCCCGACGTCTGTCACGATACGGGTACTAAGGAGAAGCCGTGAAGGGATGATACAGCTCGCGTCGAGAAATTTCGGAATTACAGCGTTATCCAGATGGCAGATAGACTGGACCGACATCGAAGCAGCATTCGTGTTCAACAGCTCCGGACAGTCCGGGATGTTGTCCAGAGTGGCGGAGATGAAGCACAAGCATGTCAGCAGTGCTATCCATCTCGAGTATTGGAAAAATCTGTTCAGAACGTTACCTGCCTCCATCGTAACGTGCTGCACCCGGCACGGCGGTAAACCGCACTACCCCCGTCGCCATGCACCAGTGCGGACTGGGCTAGCCCCGCGTGGCCGCCTGTAGCATCGCTCTCGCGTAACCCACGTTGTACGCGAAGCCCGCGTAGGATCCTCCGCCCGGATAGTACGGTTTGAAGTTGGGCCGCTCGCGATCCACGTCCAGTCCGCGCGGATGCTCCGGATAAATCAAGCGCGGATATTTTTGCCGGACCAGCTCTTTCATCACCGCGAACATATCCACTTGTCCCGCGTCGATGAACACTTCCGTATAACTTTCATACGGCGTGCGAACCCGTACGTTGCGGTAGTGTACGTGATTGATACAGTCCCGCGACCCGAAGTACCGGCACACTTCGACCGGATCATCGCCCATCTCCCGCGTGACCCCGCAATCGAACGTAATCCCGTTCGAAGGGCTCGGGACAATATCGATCAGCCGCTTCCAACCTTTCACCGTTCCCATGATTTGTTGCGAGCCGCGGCTCAGCGGAGCAGGCGGGTCATTCGGATGCAGCGCCAGCCGTACGCCCGATTCCGCTGCGACCGGAACCACGGCCTTCAGAAAATAAGTGATGTTGCTCCACATGTCTTCCAGCGTGTGCGCCCCTTCTTCAGGAAGTGGCGGCAGGTCTTTCACCCGAGCGTAATCAAACGCGGTCAGCCCCGCGCCCCCTCGTCCCGTCTCCTCGTAATAACCTTCCACCAGCCGGTGAGCGTAAAAGTTGTATTCGATGATGGGCAGTCCCGCGCGTCCGGCGGCGCGAATCGATTCACAAACTTTATCAATCTCTTCATCGCGGCCAGGACGGCCGTAGAGAGTATTGCGAAAGCCGTCGATCATCATGTTGAACAGCGTCAATCCGCCGCTCTTTAGCCGCTCCATGCGCGCGCGGATGTCCGATTCCTGCCACGGAATGCGAGGCCCACCCATCAAGACATAATCGACCCCGAGTTGCTTGATGCGCCGCATTCCCTCGTCATCGACGATGCCTGCCGATAATGCGCCGCCGCCGATCTCCAGGCAAATCTTCGGCTCGCCAATCGCCTGCGCCGGGGTCGGGAACCCCGCCATCAACGGCAGCGCCGTCGCACTCTGTATCAGTTTCCGGCGTGTAACCTGCTCGCTCATAGCGTGTAGAAATCGTAAGTGATGCGCCATGCAAACTGCCGCCCTGGTTCAATGTGCATGTGAATGAAAGCTTCTGGAGAAAGGACCGTGCGAATAGACCAGAACACTAAACGCGCTAATGGCCGATCCCCTCGAATACGCACGCCCGCGCCGGTCTTATGGTTCTCGACGGTGATGTCGTAGTCTTTTGAATCTGCCCCAAACCCTTCGAAGCGCCACCACACAGGTTGCCCCGGTAGCAGCTCTTTCAGATACACGATTTCTCGCCCGCGCGCGGCAATGAACGGGCCTTTGCTCTCCACCACGCGTAGATCGAAGGGAAATCGAACTGTGAAATTGGGACCGGACGGAGTGCCGTCTATGACGAACATGTTGTGGTCGTAAACAAACGTGTCGATCGGCCGCTTCCCTGTATTTCGTAACGTGTGATCTAGAATCAACTCCGGCTTGCCGGGTGTTAGCCGAACCGTCTTGCTATAGAGGTACGCGTATCCCAAACCCGGATCGTTCAATATCTGGGTGAATCGGACCGCATCCGGCGCCTTCTGGATTCGCCATTCGCCGGGATCCACAATTTCGTATTTTGTGCTGAAGTGATATTCGGGCTCGTCGGGTTTCCGAAGCACGCCCACGCCGATCTTGATGAATGTGCCTCCGGGCTTCGCTTCCGCGTAGCCAAGACCTTCGTTGGTTTTGGTGTCGCTCAAAAATTCTTCGACCGGTCCGGTAATCGCATCGTGAATGGTCGGCTCGTAATGCTCAAACCATTGGCCGAAATAGTTGTGGCCCTTGTACTCCAGGCTGGCGATGACGCCGGCCCAGTCGAAGCGTGTGCCGCGATAGTAACCGCGCGACGTATCCGGTAGAAGCAGCTTGGCCTGGATGCTGCCATTTGAGAGTTGAGTCGATGGCGCATCGCTCTGCGCCGCGATCAGAAAAGCGCAGCAGCTACTCAGGAAAATCGCAAGCCGTCTGTTCACAAGAGAGCCCTAGCAATTCTATGGCATGGCTTTCCAGGTCGCCGTCTCGCTTTCAACGTGATACAAATCAAGACGGGCGCAGCGGCACACAAGTATGCAGATCGTGGAAATGCTGCCGGATCTCGGAAACATGATTTTCGGAATCGCTTTGCTGTTTGCCTTCTTGATCGTCACCTTTGAATGGCTGGAACGGCGCCGCGAATGGGACCGCGAACAGCGCCTGCTCGACGCTATCGAACGCGAGTATCAGCTCTACCGCCGCATGGGCCGTCTCTAGAAAATTGCAGTCACCGCCAGGTGACCCCGCTGGTACACTTCCCAGGATGTTCGAGAGCGTTACGTATAACATCGGGCACAAGTGAAGGAGTTTTCTTGCCGAAAATTCTGAATGGCTCCAAAGCGGTTCTACCATAAAGAGGTGCGAATCGCCTCGTGCGCTTTAGCTCTTTTCGCCGTCACTTTTTTTTCGTGCAGCCGGCGTGGAGAAATCGAGCTAGGACAACAGGTGACGGGCGGTGATGTCAAAATTGGCGAGCACTTGATTTACACCTATGGCTGCGGCTCTTGCCATGTAATCCCGGGAGTGGCGGAGGCGAACGGAAAAATCGGCCCAACGCTTAAGGGATTCGGATCTCGTTATTACATTGCAGGGTTGTTAGTAAATACGCCACACAATCTTTTCCGCTGGGTTTCAAAGCCTCAGGAGGTTGATCCTGGGAATGCAATGCCCGATCTCGGCGTGACCGAACGGCAGGCCCGGGATATCGCTGCCTATCTTTATACTCTGCAATGAATCGCACGCAAATCAAAACGGCTCTTGCAGCGGTCTCCGCCGTCATTCTTCTCGAGTTAATCGGCGGATTGCTCTTCATGGGATCTGGAACATATAACATCGCCGCCGATGAGCCGCATCTGAAGCTCGTACGCTGGATGCTCCAAGCCGGCAGAACTCGTGCCGTTCAGATCCGCAGCCGGGGAATGCACCCGCCAAATCTTCGCGATCCATCGCTCCTCAAGCGCGGACTCGTGCTGTACCAAAAGAATTGTCGGCCGTGCCACGGCGCGCCCGGTCAGGCGAACGAACAAATGGGGCGTGGCATCGATCCCAAGCCGCCGCCCCTAATGACAGCAGTTAATAAATGGGATGATTCCGAGTTGTTTTGGATCATCTCTCATGGGCTCAAGCTCAGCGGAATGCCCGGATTTGCGCCGCGCCTCAGCGAGACAGATTTGTGGGGCATCGTGGGTTTTCTTCGTCGTATGGTCTTCCTGTCTCCGATCGATTACAAGCAATTGACTAGTGCGGAGAACCTGAGCGTCGATCATCAATTGTTGGATTGGCCATCGAATAACGACTATGGGTTTGCGCAACTCAAGGCTCACGGGAATGCAAAGAAGGGATTCGAATTGATTCAGAGTTATGGCTGCGCGAGCTGTCATATGGTTCCCGGCCTGGCCGAGGCCCGCGTCGGGCCGCCGCTTACCGGATTCGCCGAGCGGCAATATATTGCTGGCTCGCTCGTGAATGTCCCCTCCAATGCCATCGCCTGGATCACGAACCCCAAACAATTTAAACCTGGAACCCTGATGCCGAATCTGAATGTGCGGCCAGCGGAGGCCGTTAACATCGCCGCTTATCTGTATACGTCGGGCAGTTCAGAGCGACTCACTTCACTCGAACGAAATCTGGGAATCGCGAAAGCACTATCGAATCCAAAGTAAACTCCTCCGCTGGAAGCCCCACAAGCTCGGGTCGCCTCGCGAATTTTCCGGAATCGGAGTTGAAGTTGCTTCTGGAGTTCGAATCTATCAGTGTTTCGCGGCGGGATCGCCTGTGGGTGGTGGAGCGTGATCCACGACAGCGGGTGGCCCCAGCAACTCAGTCAGGACCGGCTTCAGGGCATCTGCCCAGACTTGATATCCCTTCAGCGTCGGATGGAGCTTGTCTCGTGTGTTCATCATTCCATCGAGCAATTTCCCACCGCCATCCGCGAGTTTATCGTTGATGTTCAGATATCTGATCTTTTCACCATCCGCGGTCCTGGACAGGTTGCTGTTGATCCTGTCTATGATCGGCGCCAGCGCCATATTGTCGTTGCGTGGAAATATGCCCATCAGGATGATGGTGGCGATGGGCGCCTTCGTTTGAATTACATGCACAATTGCCTGAATGCCTCGCGTTATGTCGTCCGCTCTCGTGTCAGCGTCTCCGGGCATCGATAAGTCGCCAACGTTATTTGTGCCGGCGAGTAGAACCACCACTTTGGGATTGACTCCTTCCAGCTCGCCGTTATCTAAACGCCAGAGAATATTCTGCGTCTTGTCAGCACCCCACCCGAAGTCAGAGGCATTCCATCCAAAGAAGTTTTGTTTCCAGTTGGCGAGCAGATTCGGGTAATCGAGGGCGCCCCATCTTCGCGTGATGGAGTCACCCTCGAAGTAAACATCGATTCCGCCTTGCTTGGCTTTGGCAAGAAGCTCGGAGTGAGCGACCAAGGAGTTCGGGTCCGTCCGAAAGACGGGCTGGTCCGCGGGGAGTTCCCACGCCGCGGGGTGATAGTGGAAAAACTGGTCTGCCCAAGGAATGAAGTACTTCCAGTTCGGGGCGTCGGTGTGGCCGGCGTCATGCTGCCGCCAGGCAAGTGCGCCGTCAAGAAGTCCTGTATTCACGGGCGGCATCTTCGCCGTGTGATAGTCCTCGTCCACTCCCAGGTCATTGGCGCCCAACAGGCGGAAGACAGGACCTGCGGCGACGGTCGCCATGAAGCTGCCGTGTTGGTCCAGCCATTTCGCGTCTCCCTTTTCCGGAACGCCATAGCTGATGAAGGTCGGTCGCGGTGCACAGAGCGCAATGAGTTCGTTCGAATCTACCGGCAGATCGCTGGCATTCTTGCTTCCGAACGAAGACTGAGCTGTGCCGTATTTCAGAAAGTTACCGGCCATCCAGTGGTATTCGCCAGACCCCGTGAGATTCTCTACCTCTTCACCGAAATTGCGCCGATGCGGTTTGACGCCCCCTTCCCCGGAAGAACCCACCAGCGCAACGGCGAAGCGAGTATCGAAAGCCATCGTGACCAGGGCCGCCTTTCCATAACGAGAGACCCCTTCGATCCCCACTTCCTTGGCATTGACGTCCTTATCCGTTTGCAGATAGTCAAGCGCCCGCGAGGCGCCCCAGCCCCATGCCCGCAAGGCGCCCCAATCATCCGGTTTGCGGGGCTGACCTTTGTTGGTAAGGCCGATGATGCCCTTCGTCAGACCAGCACCGTTATCGGCTTGGATGCTGCCGGTCTCGAGCAGCGCGTAACCCCACCCTCCGGCGATAAGTTGCTCGGTCGCCGGCGGATCACTCCCCAGCATCTTCTTGAACTCCGGATGGCTTGCGATGAACCGGAGAATCGCTGCGCTGCTGAACATGATCATCACCGGAACCGGAGCTTTTGCGTTCCCGGGTGTCACCAGCGTCATCTCGATATCTACCTCGATCGAAGGGTAAGCCGAGTTGTCGGCGTGTCCGACCAGATGCTTCTCCGTGACAGGGAAAACACCCACCTTGGAATCGGTTTTGCTCTTCACCGTCCAGGTCACTTTAGGCACATTGGCCGGGATGCGGCCGACCACCTCACGTTCGAAATCTTCAACGATCTCGGGGCGCCGCTGGCGCCACCACTGTTCTGGTGTGGTGACCTTTTGCCCGTCGTTTAAAGTAAGCGCGTCGGGCAGATCTCCGTAGGGATTGGCCTTGCTCTCGTCGTAGTTGGCGTGATTGGCGTCTTTCTCATTTCCGCTCGGCCCGGGACGGAGGGCTTTGATCCCAAGCTGGTCCATCATGTTCTGATGGTCCTGTTCTGTCGTCCAGTTCTGGGGCGGCGCTTCTTGCCCGGCGGCCAGCTGACAAGCGAACGCCGCCAGCCCGACGAATACGACAGCGCTTGACAGTCGCCGTCTCGAGGTCTTGCCAAAGATCATGTTGATTCGTGAAACAAAGAGTTTACCGGACCAAGATCACGCACAGTCGAACGGGCTAAAGCCGATCCAAATCGGTATGGAAGCTGGCTGCGATTGAATGATATAAGAAGTGGATACGAAGGCTCCATAATGAGACGCCGCGATCTGCTAACTGCACTTGCTCTTGCCGCGACGGCTGCTGAAAGCCAACAGCCAAGTCCGGAAACAGTTTACATTCCCAGCCTCCAGCGAGTAGAAGACCGGAAGTTCCTCTACGATTTCATGGACGACTTCTCATTCGCTGATTTGGTAACTGCAGCACCCACTATCCGCATCACTCACATTCCCGTTGTACTTGATCGCAAAGCGGGCCCATATGGCGCCATTTACGGTCATATTTCGCGAAACAACCCGCAGCAGCAGGCGTTCGATGGCAAGGCGCAGGCGGTCCTCGTGTTTCATGGACCGGAATCTTATATTTCGCCTACTTGGTACGCGAAGGCTGAATCCGTGCCCACATGGAACTTCGCCGTGGTGCACGCCAGCGGCAAACTGAAACCGATCACGGACAAAGCCGATCTGCATCAGCTGCTGTCGAACCTCATCCATAAGTTCGAAGGCCGCTACCCTCAATCAACCTACGATTTCTCTAAATTTCCTGACAGTTACGTTTACCCTTTGATGGGCGGCATTATCGGTGTCCAAATGCGCCCCGGTCGATTTTCTCGCAGTTCAAATACGAAATTTTCTCCAGGCCCGTCATCTTTCAATAGATCTAACCAGTGATGGTGCGCTGGTCTACAGCACTCGTGAGCGCTTTGTCGCCGCCGAGGATGCAATATTTCTTCGCGAATCCGACTGGATTGTCCATTAACTCCTGATTCAAACTCATAATTGCCTGGGTCCCGATATATATCATGATGATGTTGGCGATCCGGAGATCCGGGGAGATCCGGGACGGTCACATTCGCTTGTCCCGCAGCGAATCCCACTCGTCCCAAAGCTGCTGCGGTACACGCGGGAATCTCTGAAACTAGGACCATGTGGAAGGCACTCACGCTTGCCGGTCTCATTTATATCGCGACGTTCTCCTTGTTAGCCGCCCAAGATGGCGACTGGGCCAACTACGGCCATGATCCCGGAGGCCAGCGCTTTTCGCCACTTACTGCCATCAATCGCTCGAACGTGAAATCGCTGAAAATCACCTGGACTTATCGCACCGGCGACGCGTACGCGCCGAAGGACGGATCAAAACCGACCCAATTCGAAGCGACACCGCTCTATGTCGATGGCACGCTTTACATTGCCACGCCGCTGGGCCGAATCATTGCGCTCGATCCTGTTACTGGAAAGGAGCGCTGGACTTACGATTCGCACGTCGACAAAGATGCGGGCTTCGGCGATAATGCGACGCGCGGTGTTTCCACCTGGAAATCCCTCACCGGACAACGGCGTATATTCATCGCCACTATCGATGCTCGCTTGATTGCGGTGGATGCCGCAACCGGTAAACCGTGCCCCCATTTCGGCGATAACGGGACCGTCGATCTCCGCCGGAATGTGCGCATGGCGCGCGGTGACTACTCGGATTACGAAGAAACTTCGCCGCCCGCTGTCATCGGGGACACGCTTGTGGTCGGCTCTGCGGTCGCTGACAACCAATGGACCGATATGCCCAGTGGAGAAGTGCGAGCCTTTGATGCTGTGACCGGCAAATTGAAATGGTCCTGGGATCCGATTCCCCAAGATCCGCATGCCATCGGAGCCGATACGCTGGAAGAACGGCAGCGCGGCGCGAACCGGGGCGGCCAACGCCTGGTCTGCAATTGCCGTCGATCCCGCGCGCAATCTGGTCTTCGTGCCCACCGGGAGTGCCAGCCCCGATTACTATGGCGGGGAGCGGCTGGGCGACAATCTGTTCGCCAATTCCATCGTTGCCCTGCGTGCCGATACCGGCGAACACGTCTGGCATTTCCAAACAGTTCATCACGATCTGTGGGACTACGACGTCGCCTCGCCTCCTCTCCTGTTCGACATTCATCGAGATGGGAAAACGATTCCGGCCATCGCTGTTGGTTCCAAGACTGCGAATCTGTTCATCCTGAACCGTGAAACAGGCGAGCCCATTTTCGGGGTGGAAGAACGTCCCGTTCCCAAGAGTGACGTGCCCGGCGAAGTCGCCGCGGCCACTCAACCGTTCCCCGTGAAGCCCGCACCTCTCTCGGCGCAGCAGATGACCGTTGGCGACGCTTTCGGAGTGGATGATGCGGACCGCAGTTATTGCCGTGCCGAAATCGGCAAGCTGCGTACCGGTGGTATCTTCATGCCGCCATCGCTCCAAGGCAATCTGCAGATGCCTGGCAATATCGGCGGGCAGAACTGGGGTGGCATGGCCTATGACCCCGGCCACCACTTGTTGGTTCTGCCTTCGAACCATCTCGCCGCGGAAGTTCGTCTTATTCCCCGCGCTGATCTGCAAGGCGTGCGAATCTCACAGCGGCAGCGAAAGATCGACGGCGACTGGGAAATCGCGCCACAGCGGGGCACGCCCTATGGCATGATGCGCCGCTTCCTGCTCAGCCCCAAGCGGCTTCCCTGCACGCCTCCGCCATGGGGCACGCTGGTTGCCATCGACACGAACACAGGCGACAAGAAGTGGGAAGTTCCGCTCGGACAATTCAGCCCGAAGCTTCCGGCCAATTGGGGTTCCATTTCTCTCGGCGGCCCCATAACCACGGCTGGAGAGCTCGTCTTCATTGGCAGTACCGTTGCTCCGGCGCTTTACGCGTTCGACATCGAAACAGGACAGCAACTCTGGAAAGGCGATCTTCCAACCAGCGCGAAAGCTACCCCCATGACCTTTCAAGGCCCGGACGGCAAGCAATATGTCGTCGTTTGCGCAGGTGGTTATGGAATTCCCGACCTCTCGCCGTTAGGAGACTACGTTGTAGCCTTTACATTGTGAGTCGAGTGACTGCCGGAATCAATCCGGTCCGCGAAGCGCTGCGTGCCCATCGTGCGCTGGATAAGGTTCTGATCGCCAAAGGAACATCCAGCCCGCGCATGCAGGAGATCATCGATTTGTGCCGCGAACAATCGATACCGGTTCGCTTCGAAGCGCGCGAGAATCTCGATCGTGCTGGCAAAGGCATTTCTCATCAGGGAGTGATTGCGTTTGGCGCGGTGCGGGGGTTCATTGAGTTGAAGGATGTCATCTCCGGCGCAGATTTATTGGTAGTTCTCGACGGAGTGGAAGACCCGCATAATCTTGGCGCCATTATCCGCACTGCCCATGCCGCCGGCGCGAACGCGGTGATTATTCCCGAGAGGCGCTCCGCATCGCTTACCGAGACCGTGGACCGCGCTGCTGCCGGCGCCCTTGAATATGTTCCCATCGCGCGGATTACAAATGTAAGTCAAACGCTCGAGCGCCTAAAGGCAAACGGGTTTTGGATCTATGGCCTCGACGAAGGCGGTGCTGCATTATATAGTGAGCTCGATTACGCGCGCCCCACCGCGATCGTTCTGGGAGGTGAAGGCAAAGGATTGCATCAGGGAGTGCAGAAGCACTGCGACGAGCTCGTCCGCATTCCCATGGCCGGTGCTGTTTCCTCTCTCAATGTGTCGGTTGCTGCTGGAATTGTCCTTTTCGAGTGGCAAAGGCGTCAATCGAAACAGTAGCTACGGTTTAGTCGTCAACGCCAGAACCAGGGTTTCCATCACCACGCGGTCATCCCGGTAACCCTCGCGAAACTTCTTGTCCGTTTCGTAGATGAGTGCGACCGCTTTCGCGAGGTGCTCCCGCGTGAATGCGCCGGCGGTAGTAATCACCTGTTCCGCCCGATCTCGCCACATTCGAACGCCTATCTTCGAGAAGAACGCCTGAGCCTGCTGCGGCGAGTTTACTTTGGCCTCCTTCGCCGCGAGAGCCAATCGGAACTGCGTACTTAGAAATGTCAGCGCTAACGGAAGATACTCGCCTTCGCGCACCAGGATGTCGAGTGATCGGAGCGCTCCTTTGCGGTCTCGTTTGCCGAGTGCGCTCACCAGCGCGAATATCGTGCTTTGCGCGGCATGTGGTACCAGGGCGCGTAGATCATCCATTGTCACGGCTCGTTCGCGGCCAACGTACAGCGATAGCTTCTCGATCTCAGCCGCGAGCCGCCCCGCATCGCCCGAAACAGCCTCCAGCAACGTGGCTAACTCCGGGCCAGCAAGCCTCAAACCATGCCGCTTGGCAAGTTCCTGGGCGAGGAAACGGCTCGATTCGGGCGTGAACTGGCGAAATTCAACGAACGGGACGGCGGAGTAGAATTTCTCGACGCGTTCCATCTTTGGCCGCTCGTCGCCGGTAAAGTCATAGCGGCTGCATTCGAAGACAATGACCGTGCCGGGCGTCGGACAATTCAAATAAGCAGCTAGTTCCGATATCTCCGGTTTCTCGGAATCATCTGCTTCTTCAGTGGCGAGCCGTCGCGGCAAAGCCAATTCCGCGCTGCAGACCCAAATCACGCGTTCGGTTGCAAACAATGAGAGCGATCGTGCGTCGTCCAGAACCGCCCGTAAAGTTGTGCTCTCGAGGTCGGATTGAGTGAGCCCTTCCGCTCTGGCTGCGCCGGGCAGCACCCGCTGTATGAGCGCATCCTTGCAGAGTTTGCGCTGATATCCTTCCTGTCCGATGAAAAGATAAGCTGGCTGTGGCCTCTCTCTGGCAATCTTGGCAAGAAACTGCTCTGGACTCATAACAGCGGCTGTAATTCAGAAATTCTCGACGATTGCGGCCACGATATCGCGCGCGGCATCGCGGCTGAAGCGGTCGATGGCTGGGTCGCTCTCATCAAACAACTGGTGCGGATCAATGGCGATTTGATAATTCTCTCGAATCGACCAGTTAACTCGGGAATAGAGAACGCGCCCGGTTGAGCGTTCATGCAAGGTAACCGTCAGGACCACGGCCAACTGCACGACGCTGGCTTTGCCCGAACCTGGATCGAAGATCGTCGGGAAAGCGGATACCGCATTAATGCTGCCGCTCAACACCGCGTCCGCATCCGCGGAATTGTTGACCACGCGAAATCTCGTCCGCTCGTTAAATTCGCGGCCAATCTCCCGGGGCAAAATATCGATGAGCCTGTATCGCGTCGTAAGCGTGGAGAATGCCGGAATCGAGATCGTATGGATGCTCTTCGGCATCAAGTCCGCCTTGTCGCCGATGTGATATCCGCAGGAGGCGAGTGTGCCCACACCCGCCGCAACCCCGAACAGGTATGTGCGTCTGGTCACTGCGAATCGCTCCCGAGGGCGTTCAGAACATCGGCGGCGTCATCGGCGATTAACCGTAAATTGTCTGCTACGATCCAGATCCAGGCGGCACGAGGATTGTTGCTATCGACGCGAATATCGCCGGCTATCAATCCGCTTTGGCCCGCGACCCCCACGCCATTTGGTGGCTCTTCGCTTTGTCCGCGCACTTCGATCTGTGCCGAAGCCAAACTTTCGCCGATGACCACGGCATCCGCGTTGCCCGCGAATTCCACCCAAAGGGAAATACCGTAGCCGTGAAAAACGGGCGCCTGAATCAGACGTAACGAAGGCATCGGCAAGGCGGCTGATTGTCCAGCCAGGATGGTGGCCAGATCCCGCTCAATCCGTTGCTCCACGGCCAGCAGCTTGACCGGCGCTTCCTCGCCGTACTGCGACAAAAGATTAAAGCTCAATTGCGCATCGAACACGAGCTTTATCGAGCGGCTTGAACGAGAGCAAACTGGTAGTCTGCTGATGCAACTCGGCAATTCCGCCTTTGCCCCTTTCACTTGCCGGTTCAAAAACGTTCGCCAGTGCCCGCCTGATCTGGCCATATTTTGCGAGCTTCGCCAGGACCAGGGCGAGCGCGCTCGCAGCCGGATGCGCAATCACCAGCAGCCATTTGCCATCCGCGCTCGCAGCGCCGAGCAGGGGCGCAACAATTCTCGCTTCCGGGTGAGTTCCAAAATGCCCGGTACAGTCAATCAGCGGAGGACGCTCACCCGCCGCCTTCACAAGAGCGCACGCCTTCTCCGCACCTTCGGCATTCCCGGCCACCAAAATCGCGGTAGCGCCGCTAAGCATGCCTGCGCTGAGCGGATCTAGATAGACTTCGTCGCCCTCTTCGCCGATTTGATTCTCCGCGTTGGCGGAAAATGCGCTGATAGCAACGCGCCCGGCCCGCGCCCCCAGAACCTCCTGCAACTCCTTCCCTAGAATCGTTTCCGCTCCTACCAGAGCAATCTTCGGCGGCTGTGATTTAGCCAATTTGATGCTCCGTGTAGTGCGGTCGGGATCGGGGTCGAGGCCTTCTGTGCCGCCGTATAAATCCGCCGACGCGAATCGCCACCCCGCTCACCAGATAAGCCGACGCAGCAGCCAGCAGAAAAGGCTGAGACCACTCCCAAATCAAGAACGCGATCACACCGACAATCAGAACGATGAGTGGTGTTCGCGGTTTAGAGACGCTGATCTGCTTGAAACTCGGATAGCGCCAGGTGCTGACCATCAGTAAGCCGACAACTCCGATCATCGCCAGCCATCCGATCGAAAAGCTAAAAGAGCGAACGGGGGAATCATCCAGGAACACTACCGCCGCGATGAAGCCTGCGCCAGCCGGGATTGGCATGCCTACAAAGTACTTGTGATCCGAACGGCCTGGATTCTTGGGTGTCGTCGTTATATTGAAACGTGCCAGGCGAACGGCCCCGCAGAGCAGATATAGAAACGCAACCAGATAACCGGCACGCATAATATGACTTTGCAGATGGCCTTCCGCCGGCGCCAGCACAAACTGCACGCCCCAGATGTAGGCGAGGATGGCAGGCGCTATTCCGAATGTCACCACATCGGCAAGCGAATCCAGCTCACGCCCGAAATCGCTGGCCGTATTTGTCATGCGCGCGATGGCCCCATCGATGCCATCGAAAAATACCGCGAAGATGAGCGCCTTCGCCGCGAGCGAGAAGTGCTGGTTAGAGCCGTAATTCCCGCTACCCGCTAGAAGCGCGCCCTGAAAAGCCTGCACTATCGCCACAAAGCCCAGAAAGATGTTCCCGCTTGTGAACAGGCTCGGGAGCACATAAGCTGCGCGCCTCCGGGGTTTGATCGAACTCGATGGTCCCATCAGCCGCTCTCGAATCGTCAGAACGCCCCCTGGTCTGATACGCGGTTGGCAAGAATGCTCGTGCCGGCTGAAACACGGTCGCCTTCTTTAACCGCCAAGCGCCACTCCGGACCAAAAAAAACATCCACGCGCGATCCAAATTTGATATAGCCGATTCGCTCGCCCGGAGCAACGGCATCGCCCGCCTGTTTGTAACAGACAATGCGCCGTGCGATTAGGCCCGCGATTTGCCGGCAGGTCACGCGCGTGTTGTTTCCTTCCACCACCAGCGTGTTCTGCTCATTTTCCGCCGAAGCGGCTTCGTGGCTTGCGACCAGAAATTTGCCTTTTTGATAAACAACCGCTGTGATCTTCCCGGGTATCGGAGTCCGGTTAACGTGAACGTCGAAGATGTTCAAAAAAATGCTGATGCGAGTCTCATCGGGACCAATCTCGCGAACCGCCACCACCTTGCCATCGGCCGGCGCGACGATCACCTCGCCAGATGGGGCCACCCGTTCCGGATCGCGAAAAAAATAAAGGCAGAACGCAGCCAGAACATAGAACGGAACGCCCAGCCAAGGTGACAGAAGATATGCGAACGCAAGGCCAACCAGCGTGAGACCGCATGCGTAGTAGATGCCATCGGAAATAATGCGCAAACTGGTATTTTCTCATGTGGAGCGGCGTGGCGTTGTCTTGGAGGAGGCCCGCTCTACATGCCCATGATTAGCCGAATTGCCAACACATCGGGCAAGCCCGCGTTCTTGACGTCCTCCGCTGTTTTTTGTGCGGGATACGCGACGCGCCGCAGCGTCACGATTTTCTGCTCCGAGTCATAAATTCCGTACGCCGCGCGTGGATCGCGATCCCTAGGCTGGCCAACCGAACCTGGATTCACCATATAGCTAACGTCCGGGTCCAGCTCAAACACAGATTCTGTCTGTCCCCTTCGAACCTGCGCTATGGCGCCGAGCCTCCCGTATTTCGAGAAATAGCCTCCCTGCAAGTGACTGTGGCCGAAGAACCCGATCGGCGTTTCCATCAATGGGAATGACGGCTGGGCGACTCCTTTCGACAAAATATATTCATCCTCATCCCGCAACGAGCCGTGCCAGATCTGAAGTGGACCGATTTGCACAGGCCCTTGCGTCAGGCCCCGTAGATACGTCCGCTGATCTTCACTGAGTACCTTCATGGTCCACCGCGCGGCTTCCTTGGCAACGTCGTTAAACCACTCCAGATCGTCGATCCCTGCAACTACCTTGTCGTGATTACCCCGTACGATGTGCGCGCAGTGCTGCTTGGCCCATTCCAACACTGGCGCGGGGTGAGGATTGTAACCCACCAGATCCCCGCAGCAGACGATCTGGTCATACTTGCCTTCCGCGTCGGCCAATACGGCCTCGAGCGCGTACAAGTTCGCATGAAGGTCACTCAAAACTAGCGTTCGCACAGAAGTCTAAGTGTGAACTCCGGTAGTGCAACAATGCAAGTTCATGTCACTGGTTGTAATCGGCTCGGTCGCATACGACGCCATTGAGACGCCGCACGGCAAGCGAGAGCGCACCTTAGGGGGCGCGTGCACCTACATTGCCCTGAGCGCAAGCTATTTCACCCAGACCGCGATCGTCGCTGTAGTCGGCGAAGATTTTGCTCCGGAAGACCGCTCTCTTTTGGAACAAAAGGGCGTCGATCTCGAAGGTCTCGAACAAGTCCCCGGAAAAACATTCTTCTGGTCGGGAATGTATTCGGCTGACATGAATGATCGCACCACACTTCGTACCGATCTAAACGTCTTCGCCGACTTCCAACCCAAGTTGCCGTCATCCTATGCGAAGCAACCGTACCTATTTCTGGGCAATATTCAACCCGCGCTCCAACTCGGAGTCCAGCAGCAGATGAAGAGCAGCCGGTTCATTGGTGGAGACACCATGAATTACTGGATCTCGCAAACACGGGATGAGCTGATCGCTACCATCGGTGGGTGGGATTTTCTGCTGATCAACGATAGCGAGGCCCGCATGCTTTCAGGCGAGAACAACCTCCGAAGGGCTGCCGAAAAAATTCTCAGTCTCGGTCCCAGCACTCTCGTGATTAAGCGAGGCGAGTATGGGGCTATGCTCTTCCGCAAAGATACTCTCTTCATCGTCCCGGGCTATCTTCTAGAGGAGGTGTTCGATCCAACCGGGGCGGGCGATTGCTTCGCGGGTGGCTTCACTGGGTATCTTGCGCAGCGCGGCTTCGACGTGCGGAACGGGCATTTCGATATACATGAGCTGCACCGCGCGGTAATCTACGGCTCGGTTATGGGCAGTTTCTGTTGTGAACGATTTGGCGTTGAACGTTTTCGCGATCTTACCCGGAAAGAAATCGACGCACGCTTTGACGAGTTCCGCCGATTTACCGCTTTCTAAGCCGCATTGGCGTCTGGCTGAGTTCGCCCTCGTCGGCGGTTCGCTTTGCGCCCTGATCGCGGCGGTTGCCGCCTGGTTCTATTCACACGGCTACATACTCTACTACGGCGATGCGCAGGCGCACCTCGATATCAGCCGCAGCATCATCGATTCACGCACTCCTGGGTACGATCAGCTTGGCACCGTCTGGCTGCCAATCCTGCATATCATCTGTCTGCCATTCGTGGGGCGAATGTCCCTCTGGTCAAATGGCCTCGCTGGAACCATACCGGTCGCCATCTGCTTCGTCATTGGGGGACTTTTCTTTTACTACGCTGCTTTCGATGCATACCAAAGCTCGCTCGCTGCTGCCGTTGCGCTCGCCTGTTTCGTGCTGAACCCCAACGTTCTCTATCTGGCGAGCATTCCGATGACCGAAATCGTCTTTTTCGCCGGTCTTGCGGCGTTTGTGTTCGCGCTGCTTCGCTTCCGCCAAACTCAAAATCGAGGGCTCCTGCTCGTGGGCCTTCTTGCATCCTGGTTCATGAGCCTCACGCGCTATGACGGATGGTTCCTTATCCCGTTCTCGGCTCTCGCCTTTGCGCTTGTTGCGGAGCGGCGCCGCTGGCTCATCCTCATCGCTTTCGGCGCTGGCGCCGCGCTCGCGCCCCTATATTGGGTTGCGCACAATTGGTGGGAAACATCCAATCCTCTCGATTTCTACAACGGGCCGTATTCAGCGGCGGCTATTCAGGGGAACCACAGCTATCCCGGATATCACGATTGGAAAGCGACCTTCGAATACTATGCCGCGGCTACCAAATCGTGTGCCGGCTTAGTACTGATCCTCTTAGGCGCTCTCGGCTTCATGTGTGCCGCTTACAAAAAGGCTCTGGAGCCACTGTTGTTTCTATTGCTCACGCCTATCTTCTACGTATGGAGCGTTCACTCGGCCAAGCTTCCGGTCCGCGTTCCGCAGCTCTGGCCCCACGATTACTACAACACGCGTTACGGAACGGCACTCGTACCGCTGGCGGCGTTTGCGGCGGGCGCGATCGTTCTGGTAATACCTGCGCGCGCTCGGCGGTTCGCGCCTCTGCTGGTTTTGCTTGCGATAGCGCCTTGGCTCGTGCATCCCTCGCGCGAAAACTGGATCTGCTGGAAGGAATCGCAAAAGAATTCTGTTGCACGTCGCATATGGACCGAACAGGCAGCGAATTACTTTGCCGCCCATTACCAGCACGAAACCGGTATTCTCGCGCCCTTTGGCGATGTTACCGGCATATTCTGTCGCGCCCGCATCCCGCTGAGGGAAATACTGCATGAAGGCAACGGTCCGGCGTGGACCCTCGCCACGTCTCGTCCCGATCTGTACCATCCGGCAGCGTGGGCCGTTGCACAACAGAATGATTTCCTCTCCAGGGCACTGCGCAAATCTTCCGCGCCGGCTTATGTCATGGTTCAATCAATTCACGCCAACGAAGCGCCTATCCTCGAAATCTACGATCGGAACGCTCCATGATCGAAATCCCCTTCACCAAGCTGCACGGGGCGGAGAACGATTTTCTGCTTACCTGGGCCGCTCAGACGCGTTCTGAAGACCTGCCGGAACTATCGCGGCGCATTTGCGCCCGTACAACCGGCATCGGGGCCGACGGCTGGATGTTGCTCTGGCCGGAGGCTAACGGTTTGCGAACTCGGCTGTTCAATTCGGATGGCAGCGAGCCGGAAATGTCCGGCAATGGCACGCGCTGTGCCGCCGCTTTCGCCTTGTTAAACGATCCTGCTGCGGGCCCGGAGATCGTCATCACTACTGGCGCCGGTCCCAAGAAGGTACGCCTCCTTTCCCGCCGCGGCAATGCGTTTGAATTTGAAATGGATATGGGCTTCCCGCACGCGGAGGAAATCCGGGCCACGCTGCATCTGACGGGACGCGATTTTGATGCTTGTCTTCTCAACGTCGGCAATCCGCAATGCGCTATTTTTGTCGATGAATTGCCTGAAGATTGGCGGAACGCCGCCGCGGAAGCGGAGCGGCATCCCCGCTTTCCGAGTCGGTCCAACGTGTCCTTCGTCCAGGTTCTCGATCGCCACACCCTCCAAACTGTCTTTTTCGAGCGCGGAGCTGGCGAGACCAGGAGTTCCGGGACGGGGTCGACGGGAGCGGGAGCCGCTGCTATTCTCAGGGGTGTAGCCGACAGCCCAATTGAGATTCGCACGCCAGCCGGTTCGCTGCGCTTGCGTTGGGATGATAGTGTTTATCTCGCGGGTCCGGCCGAATTGGTCGGAGAGGGGAAATTCTGGATTGAATACTGAAGTGGCCGAGCGAACGGCAACCGCTGCGAAACTGCGGGAGCGTATCAAAAATAGAACCGCCCGAGTCGGTGTGCTCGGCCTCGGTTACGTCGGTTTACCTCTCGCTGTCGAATTTGCCAAAGCCGGTTTCGAAGTCACCGGCATCGATGTTCAGAAGAGCAAAGTAGACCAATTCAATGCCGGCGATTCTTACGTCAAGGATGTCAAAAACAGCACTTTTCAGCCGCTGGTCGAAAGCGGCAAACTTCGTGCAACCACCGACTTCTCCGTAATCGGCGATCTCGATACCATCGACATCTGCGTTCCTACTCCACTTCGCAAAACAAAAGATCCCGACATGAGTTTTGTGATCGCCGCAACCGACGCGATTGCCACGCACATTCATCCTGGTCTGCTGGTTATGCTCGAATCGACAACTTATCCGGGCACAACCGACGAGCTCGTTTTCCCCAAACTGCAGGCCAGCGGCTTGACGGTCGGAGAGGATTTTTTCGTTTGCTTTTCGCCCGAACGAGTGGATCCGGGTAATCCGAAGTACCAGACCTCTAACATTCCAAAAGTTGTCGGCGGCATGACGCCTGTTTGCACGGAGATGGGTGCTCTCTTCTATAAACAGGCTCTCGAAACAGTTATCCCCGTCAGTTCCACTCGTGTAGCCGAGATGGTCAAGCTGCTTGAGAACACCTTCCGGATGATCAACATCGGTCTGGTGAATGAGCTGGCGATGATGTGCGATCGCATGAAAATCGACGTTTGGGAGGTGATCGACGCCGCCGCGACGAAGCCGTTCGGGTTCATGCCTTTTTATCCTGGACCAGGCCTGGGCGGCCATTGTATTCCGATCGATCCCTTCTATCTCTCCTGGAAGAGCAAAGAGGCGGGAATCGAAGCTCGCTTCATTGAATTGGCGGGATATACGAATGGACGCATGCCGGAGTTTGTCCTGGAAAAGATCCAGCATGCGCTGAACGACGCATCGAAGCCTGTGCGTGGATCCCATGTCCACGTCCTTGGCGCCGCTTATAAACGCGATATCGACGACGTCCGTGAGTCCCCGGCACTCGATATTATTTTGCTGCTGCAGCGGCTAGGCGCCAAAGTTACCTTCTCCGATCCGTTCGTGGCGAGCATCCAAAGCGATGGAGCGCGTCTCGATTCACAGCCTCTGTTCCCCGCTGTCGAGCAAGCCGATTGCGTAGTAATCGTCACCGATCACACCAATGTCGATTATGCTTCGATAATCGAACCCAGCAAATTGATCGTCGATACGCGAAACGCACTGAAGGGCTACCGCTCGGAGAAGATCGTCCGGCTGTAGAATCATCTAGTTTGCCGCGCCGTTATCGTCCCCGCTCGAGTTTTCCAGACCCATCTGGGACAGCCGGTATCGCAGCGCATTGCGGGTTAAGCCAAGCATTCTCGCAGCCTGGCTTTTGTTACCGTTCGCTCGGCGCAACGCTTCACGGATCATCATCTGCTCCCAATGCTCCAGCGTCTCGCCTTCCGGCAGCAGTGGCGCTTGCTGAGATCCCGGCATAGCCGTATTACGCGGCGCTTCGATGCGAATGTCGGCGGGTTGCAGAACCTCCCCCGAAGCCAGCACCAGACTGCGCTCAATGGTGTTCTCGAGTTCTCTCACGTTACCGGGCCAGGAATGGCCTACGAGTCGGTCCATCGCCGCCGGACTGATGTCGGTAGCTACCGAACCTAAATCCTTCGACAATTTTCGGACGAAATGCATCGCCAAGAACGGAATGTCTTCTTTACGCTCGCGCAAAGGTGAAATGTTGATGGGAACTACATTGAGCCGGTAATACAGATCCTCGCGGAAACGCCCCTCCTCGAGCGCTGCCCGCAGATCCACATTGGTTGCCGCAATCACGCGCACGTCCACATTACGGGTAACGTTGGATCCCAACCTCTCGAACTGCCGCTCCTGCAAAATCCGCAGTAATTTGACCTGAATATTACCCGGGACATCGCCAATCTCATCCAGAAATGCCGTTCCGCCGTCGGCCTGTTCGAATTTGCCTGGCTTGTTAGCCGTGGCGCCGGTGAACGCCCCCTTCTCGTAACCGAAGAGTTCGCTCTCCATCAGGTTCTCCGGCAGGGCGGTGCAATTGATTTTTACAAACGCACGATTCTTCCGAGGTGAATGCTGGTGGATCGCGCGTGCGATCATGTCTTTTCCCACTCCGCTTTCACCGGCCAGCAGCACCGTCGCCCGCGTGGGCGCCACGCGCTCCACGGTATGGAAAATCTCGCGCATCGCCGCGCTCCGGCCGATAATATTGTCGAACTGATATCGCTGATCGAGCTCTTCCCGAAGCCGTTGATTCTCATCCCGCAGCGCCTGCATGGCTACCGCTTTGTGAACGACGGTCGTCAAATGGTCCAGTGAAAAGGGTTTCTGAAGGAAATCCGCCGCTCCCAGCTTCATCGCTTCCACAGCCGCCTCTACTGATCCATGCGCGGTCATTACGATCACGGCGGCGGGTATTCCTCTTCCCTGTAATTGCCGGATCAGCTCCAGCCCGTCGATTCCAGGCAGACGCAAATCGGTGAGGACGAGATTCGCAACGGTAGCTAGTGGTAGCGCTTGTTCCGCTGTAGCGGCGCCGTCCACTTCATAACCTGCGGATTCAAGTTGCAATTGGATGACCCGCCGTAACTTGTCTTCGTCTTCTACCACTAGAATTCGTCCACTAGACATAGAAAGATTTGCTAGACAGATTCATAGGGCAGCGTTATCTCGAACGTTGTGCCCTTGCCCGCTTCGCTGAACACGGTGATGCGTCCGCCGTGCTCGTCTACGATCTTCGCGACGATGGCCAGCCCCAGGCCGACGCCCTGCGGTTTAGTGGTAAAGAACGGATTGAAAATGCTTTCAAGGTGCTCCTTCTGAATGCCATGCCCGTGATCGCTCACAAGGATCATCATATTTTCACCTGATCTAGCGGCCTTAATCGTAACGGTCTGACCCTTCACGCTTGCTTGTATTCCGTTCTGAACGAGATTTGAGAGCGCGACGCGCAGCAGATCCGGATCGAACCGAAATTCGACTGGGCCGTCAGCCAAATCGACTGATACAATCACACCCGAATTTTTGGCAAGCTCCGATTGATGCCTCGCTACATCCTCGATTACGGCCTTCAAGTCGGCCGGCACGGGCCGAACCTGCAAGGGGCGTGCGAAGTCCAGGAAGCTCGATACCAGTCCATTCATGCGATCGACTTCACTTCCGATGTACTCCACCATCTCCGCCATTACTTCCGGCCGGCTTTTCACCAACTCCTTGGTCAGCATCTCGGCCGAGGCCTTGATGGTTCCCAGAGGATTGCGCAGCTCGTGCGCTAAACCGGCGGTCAATTGTCCAAGCGCCGCCAACCGCTCGCTTCGTCGCAGTGACACTTGCGCCTCCCTTAGATTTCGATTCGATTCGGCTAGCCGCTCCGCAGCTTCTCGTGTTCGCTGCATTTCGTTGCGCTTTGCCTTCGCCTGTTGGTACACAACAAATGCCACAATCGCGTAAAACGAAACGCGCAAGCACATCACGCTGATCAATCCTTGCGGCATAACATATGTCTCCCACGGGATCCAAACCGGCAAGAGAAACGAAAAATACGCGCAGCATGAGATTCCCGTGACCAAAAAGACTCCGATCGGATCGAGCATGGTCGCCGCTGAGATGATCGGAATTAAGAAGATCAGGTAGTAGGAGCTATCGATCGTGTGCGTCCAGCCCACCAACGAATAGCTCAGGATCATTTTTGCAACGATCGACAGGATCTGTCCGTGCCGCGATGCGAACAATCTGATGCGCGGTTCGGCGATCTGAAACGCGCCGATCAGCAGCAGCATGATGGTCGCGTCATAGTTCGTTTCGGGGTCGGCCGCGATCAGTGCGGCAACGAACAACGCCCACGCGAAATCCTGCGGTTGAAAGACATGTCCGGGCCGCGCGGCGATACCAATTTGCCCGTTTCCGTTATCGATCATTTTCGGGGCTCTATGCCAGAATAAGGGCATCCCCAGTAGTCATGGATAACGTGAACTCCGATCCTTTTGCGCCTGCGGAAGATGCATTTTCGCAGGAAGAATCCACCTTCGCCGAATTGTTGTTCAGCTTCGAGCAACAACATGCTGACGGAGCCCGCGCGGAAACTGTTACCGGCACTATTGTTTCCATCGGTTCCGAGGCCATCCTTGTCGATGTGGGCCGCAAGATCGAAGGATCTCTACCCCTTTCCCGCTGGCAGGAAACCCGGACAGGCGAACCAAAGCTCGGCGCAACCGTCGCGGTATCTGTCGGACCCCGCAACGAAGAAGGATATTATCAGCTCTCAACGGTCAAAGTCTCGCGGCCGAAGGACTGGAGCGGTCTCGAAAAAGCCTTTGCTGAAAAACGCGCCATCGCCGGCACCGTCGCGGAGCAGATCAAAGGCGGCTTTCGCGTCGATATCGGCGTCCGCGCCTTCATGCCTGCTTCCCGAAGCGGTGTGCGCGAGGCCGACGAGATGGCGAACCTTGTTGGCCAGGAGATTCAATGCCGGATCACTAAACTCGACGTCGAGAAGGAAGACGTCGTGGTCGATCGCCGCGCGGTTCTCGAACAGGAGCAGGCGGAGCGTCGCAATCAGGCCTTTTCCGAGCTGAAGGAGGGTGCGGTCGTCCATGGCCGAGTCCGAACCATCATGGATTTTGGCGCGTTTGTGGATATTGGCGGCGTCGATGGGTTGCTTCATGTCGTCGACATGTCTTACTCGCGAACCGCCAAACCCGCCGATATCGTCAGTCCCGGGGACGACCTGGAAGTCAAAATCCTTAAAGTCGACCCAAACACCAAAAAGATTTCTCTCGGCTTGAAGCAGTTGCAAGAAGATCCCTGGTCGGTTGCCGCTAACACTTTCCACGTTGGCGAACGCGTGAACGGAGTCGTTTCGCGCCTCGCTGATTTTGGCGCCTTTGTCGAACTGTTGCCCGGCGTGGACGGGTTGATCCATTTGTCTGAGCTTTCCTGGAATAAACGGGTCCGCAAGCCTGGAGATCTGCTAAAAATCGGCGATCGTGTCGAAGCGGTTGTCTTGCAGATTAATCCCGCCGAGCGCCGTATCGGCCTCGGCTACAAGCAGGCTCTCGGCGATCCCTGGGATACGGCTTCACAGAAGTTTCCTGTTGGGTCCACTGTCGAGGGACGCGTCACCAGCCTCACTCAGTTCGGCGCCTTCATCGAATTGGACGAAGGCATTGAAGGCATGGTGCACATCTCGGACATTACGAACGAGAAGCGGCTCGATAATCCGAAAGAGAAGCTCAGCAAGGGACAAACAGTTCGCGCCGTGGTTCTTGAGCTGGATCGCGACAAGCGCCGCATCCGTCTCGGGATGAAGCAACTCGAACCCACCACGGTTGACCACTACATCTCCGAACATCAGGCCGGGCAAACGGTGAGCGGCCGTCTGGTCGAAGTGCAGGGGGATCGCGCCAAGGTGGAATTGGGAGAAGGCGTGATGGCCGTTTGCCAATTGAAGGTGAGCGAGGACAAAAAACTGGAGGAGGAACCGCGCAAAAGCGCCGACGTCGGTTCGCTCAGCGCCATGCTCGCCGCCAGGTGGAAACAGGGTGCGGCAAGTGGCGCGGCGGGAAAACCGTCGGCTCGGGCCGGAGAAATTCGCAGCTTCCGTATCTCTCATCTTGATTCGGCGAAACGCCTGATAGAGCTGGAGTTAGCGAGTTAGAGCCAAAATAAATGGCCCGTTTGCCGGCCAGTGGACTGCGGGACGTGACCAAAATCGATTTCATTCGTCCATCGTTGCGGTGGCAACCCAAGTCGAAACTCTTGGAACAATAGCGGCCGTGCGCGGCGCAACCGACCGGTCGGATGAAATCGGGCTGATTCGTGCGGCCCAGCACGGTGACAGTGACGCATTCGAGCAACTGGTCCGCAGCTACGACCAGAATGTTCTACGCATGGCCTTTAATCTCCTGCATTCCCAGGAGGACGCCCGCGACGTGTATCAGGAAGTGTTCCTCCGCGTTTACCGCAATCTTCCTAGATTTCGCTTCGACTGCAGTTTCAGCACTTGGCTTTACCGCATCGTCGCGAACCTCTGCCTGGATCAACTGCGCAAACGGAAGGTCCGCAAAGAAACCAGCCCCGCCATTGAAACACCGGGCGGCGAAATCGATCGGCTTCAGTTTGTTCCGGAGCGCCGCGCCGATGTTGACCCACAACGTCGCGTCCTCAGTGCCGAAGTCCATACCCGGATTAACGAGGTCCTGGAAGAGCTCACCCCGCGCGAGCGCATCGTGTTCGAAATGCGTCATTTTCAAGGTATGCGCCTGCGCGCCATAGGTGAGGCGCTAGGCGTTACTGAGGAAGCCGCCAAAAACTGCCTCTTCCGCGCAACCCAGAAAATGCGAGCTGGTTTGGGAGATTTTGTATGACCTGCCGTGAGGCACAGATCAACCTTTCGCTTTACCTCTACGGCGAATTGGAGTTTGCTCAGGAGGAAGCGATCGAGCAGCATCTTGCGCAATGCGCTCTTTGCCAGCGCGTGTTTGCACGCGAAAAAGCGTGGCACACCGGCTTGAACTCAGAACGGCGCGATGTGGACGTCGATCTTCTAATGCGGTGCCGCCAGGATTTGCGTGCCGCGATCTCGCCTGCCGATGGAAAACGCTCCGGATACCGGTTAAGATTTGGCCACTGGACTTGGCCCGCCGGGCGCTGGTCTGTCCAACTCGCGGTTGCTTCCTTTCTCGTGTTTCTCGGCTTCTCGGCGTCCCGCTGGATAGATCGCGGCGGCCTGTCGGGCAGCGATTTTGGGGATCACTCTATGATGTCGATGCTGAATCCATCCACTGCGCGTGTCCGCGATATTCAGCCTGATGGTCATAATGGTGTTCGCATCTTGTTCGAACAGATCAAAGAACGCCAGATTACTGGAAGCCCAGAGGATGACTCTATCCGGCGCCTGCTGGTAGCCGCGATGAACGATTCACTCGATCCCGGTATTCGCGTCGATTCCGCGGAAATGTTGAAGGATCAAGCGGCTGCTGGCGATGTCCGCAACGCGCTGCTGAATAGCCTCCGAAAAGATCCGAATGCCGCCGTGCGTCTAAAAGCTCTGGAAGCGCTGCGGCAGTTCTCTAGTGATCCCGCGACGCGAAACACCCTGACATTCGTTCTGCAGCATGACGATAATCCCGGTGTGCGTTCCGAAGCCATCGATATCCTCGCGCCGGCGGGTCGGAAAATCGACATCACGCCCGATCTAGCGCTCACTCTTCAAAGCATCATGCGAGCGGATTCGGAAGACGATTATGTACGCGCCCGTTGCTTCCAGGTCTTGCAGCGGATGAACGCTTCGGCGGACGTGTATTGATCCGTGTTCCGAAAAATCACACGAATCACCAATCGACTTCCGGGCTCAGCCGTCCATACTGCATAGGAATTACAAAAGGTTTTCATATGTATCGATCCCTCGGAATCGCCGCTCTAGTCGCCGCAACCACCCTCGCCGTCAACTCGTTCGCCCAATCCAATTTTGATGGCGGAATGTGGAATCTGCAGGACCAACTCCAGCTTCTCGATGCCCAGTTCCACACGGGCGGCAGCTATCTGGGCGTTCAGCTCTCGGACATCGACCCCGATCGCGCCGCAACGTTAAAACTGGGAGACCCGCGCGGCGTGGAAATTAGGCAGGTCGAACCCGGTAGTCCCGCCGAGGATGCGGGTCTAAAGGCGGGAGATGTGCTTTTAAGCTATAACGGCGAGAATATTTTGGGAGCTCAGCAGCTCGGCCGTTTGGTTTCAGAAACACCTGCCGGCCGCAAAATAAAAGTCCAATACTGGCGCGACGGTAAAAGTGAATCGACAACTGTGACTACCGCCGAACCCCGGCCTCGCGTGATTGGAATCCCGGCTGGTTCCATGACACGGAGCAGATTCGAGATGCCCGAGTTCCAGACCATGGTGATCCCGGACATTCCCACTCCGTTGCTGGTTTGGAAAAATTCCATGCTTGGGATCGAGTGTGAGCCCTTAGACGCGCAGCTTGCCGATTATTTCGGTGTGAAGCGCGGCGTCTTAGTTCGCGCCGTCGATAAGGGCGGCCCTGGCGATAAGGCCGGAGTAAAGGCCGGGGATGTAATCACCTCCATGGGCGATCACGGCATTGGCAGTCCTCGCGATTTCACTTCCTTCACGCGGGCGGAGCGTCAGCCTGTAAGAAACACCTCGGTCGAGCTTGTCCGGGATCATAAAACTCTGAAGCTCAACATCCCCGTGAACGAAACACCGTAAGCGTCGCTCGCTCTGCAATATTTTCATACGTAATCGCCGAGCCATTTCTGATTCGGTGGAACGATTGCCTTCACTTCAAACGGTAAAGCACGAGTAATCTTTATCTGAAACACGCCTTGGCCCGGCGGATACTCTTCACCCGGGGTGTGAGCGGTGACCGGGATAAGTTTGGCCAGGCGTTCAGGGCCCATGACGACGATTTTCGTTCCGATCATCTTCTGTTTGTGAGTTCGAATCTGAGTTTCCGACCAACCATGTTCCGATTTCAGAAGACTTTCCATTCTGTAGGGATCGCGGTCCGCGGGGCTCAATTTGTGACCTGTTACGGTGCCGTCCGAGAAATAGCTGTAGCCGGCAAGTTGAAAATCATCTGGGCCGGGCAGTTGTTTCAGGAACAGTATCGTCGCTCCGCCCGCAAGCCGGCCTCTTCTGTAGCCAAGTAAATCCTCCAACTGGTCAAGCGTCTTCCCGCGCAGGAGGAACGCATGGGTGCAATAACCCGTCATCTGC
The DNA here is from genome assembly GCA_963795445.1 of uncultured Acidobacteriaceae bacterium. Classification (GTDB taxonomy): domain Bacteria; phylum Acidobacteriota; class Terriglobia; order Bryobacterales; family Bryobacteraceae; genus Bog-105. The sequence continues at coordinate 186,251 of CAWCHX010000014.1, forward strand.
TTCAGGGCGCCTATTGATAATCCAGTACTCATCTATCCTCCACCGGGCCCACAACCATTAACAGATTAGCGCTGTAAATGGAGTGCGGCGGCCCCGAACGGAGTCCCGTTGCCCGTTCCGCTGCAGCGATTCCCCAGACTACCCTCGCGATTGAGGCCAGCGTTTCTGCATATACGACCGTAAGCGCAGGATGGCTTGCGATTTCAATTGCGAGATGCGCGACTCGTGCAAGTCCACGATCTTCGCTATCTCGCGCAGCGTCATTTCCTCGTAATAGTAAAGGCTTAAGACCGTTCGCTCCAAATGTGGCATTTTCTCGATCGATTCGGCCAACAGCCGTTCGAGTTCCGCTCGCTCTACGATCTGTGAAGGCCACTGCTCGTCTGAGTCCGATAAATAGCGCAGCAGGTCGCAGCCTTCGTCTTCCGTGCCGGCATTCTCCAGACTGCCAAGCGTAAGCCCGCGTATATCTGTTAACCACTCCTGATATTGGCTTACGGTAAGGCCGAGACGGGCGGAGATCTCTTCTTCCGTGGGCGTCCGGTGATGCTCCTGCTCCAGCGCGGAAATGGCGGCCTCAATCTGCTTTGAGCGCTTTCTCTGCTGTCTCGGGGCCCAGTCGAGTCCTCGCAAACTGTCGAGGATCGCGCCGCGAATCTTATACTCTGCGTAGGTTTTCAGTTTGACGTCGTGACTGGCATCGTAGCGGTCAATGGCCGCAATCAATCCCAGTACGCCCGTCGAGATCAGGTCATCCAGACTGACCGATACCGGCAGCCTCTCGTGAATCCTTCTCGCAATCAGCTTCACCTGGGGCAGGTGCTCTAATATGAGCTGCTCCCGGATGGCTGCAGCGGGGGCTAAACTCTGATAACTCTCTATTTCGCGGGCGGTCATTACAACCTCGTGTTAACGCTTATCCTCAGGTGCGGTAAGCACCTAAGTCATTCTTCGGTCGCAACCGCCAAAAACTTGAGTCCTGACCGTCCGTTAGTTTCGCGCCTTATTCGCCTTATTTCCCTACAGAATAATCGGCTAATTCCCGCTAAAATTGAGGTGATAAGCAGTCGATAAGTTTAGTAAGCTTGGTCAGGTTATTCCTGCTTAGAGGAAAGGAAGCTCCATGCCACAGGACCCCAAATCTGGCTCAATCGGCATCGGCGGCGGTGCGGCGGCGGCCCCTGCCCGTGAAACAGAGGATGCGGCTTACGATCCCGCTCGCGAAGCTCGTATTGCGGAACTACGTCGTAAATATCTGGATGGACAGTATACCGTCAATTCTCGCGCCGTGAGCAAGAAACTCATTGACGACCACTTGGCGGACGAATAGTTTGATGATTCGAACCTGGTCCTGACGACAGGATCGCCCAGTCTGCACGGTTCGCAGCCGAGGGCACTCTGGCCGTCGAGCTTCAGGTTCCGCATGGCCGGCTTATCTGTCGCAGTTACCAGCGACAGATTCCCAAACGCGACGCGAGTCATTCATGCCTCAGCGCCAGCATCGGATCGATTCGAGACGCTTTCCGCGCAGGCACATAACCGGCTAAAAGCGCGGCGCTCAGGAGAATCGCCAGCGCTAGCGCCAAAGTCCGCGGGTCATTGGGTTTCATTCCGAACAGAAAAGATTCGACAAACTTTGACAAGCTTAAGGCTGTCGGTATACCGATCGCCAGGCCCACGGCCGCCATCACAAAGACCTGACGCAGCACCATCCGGATCACCTCGCCACGTTGCGCCCCGAGTGCCACCCGAATCCCGATCTCGCCCGTGCGCCGTGCGACCGTATAGGTCATAACGCCGTATAAACCGACACAGGCGATAACCAACGCCAGAATCGCGAAGCCGGTGCAGAGCCTGGCGAAAATAATCTCTTGATTGATGCTCTGATCGATTTCGGCCGCTTGTGTTTTGACCTCCGTCACAGGGACGCGTGGATCCGCCTGATGCACGATCTGGCGTACCGTATTGACGTACCGAAGGGGGTTCCCGGTTGTCCGCAGTGCATAGGTCATCTGCTCCAAGGGCGGGAAGGTCCCCTGGTTATAGGGAATGTAGACGACCGGCGGCACGTTGTCCTTCAGATCGCCATAGTGCGCATTCGTCGATACGCCGATAATCTCCATGTCGCGCGGATTGGGTCCTCCAAGCGTAATGTGGCGGCCCACTGGATTCTCATGATCGAAGTAAGTCTTGGCGAAGAGATCGTTCACCACCGCCACCGGCCGCGAGTCCGGTTGATCGCGCTCGTCGATCTCCCGGCCGAGCGCCATCGGAATTTGCATGGTTGTGAAAAAAGCGGGTCCTGTGTCCAAGATGCGTGTGTCCGGTGCTGGTATGCCGGAAATGCTGATCGGCAATTGCCTGCCGGCTCCGATGAGCGAAGAATGCGACAGACTCACATTGCGTACGCCCGGAATCGCCGCCAATCGTCTCCGGAGATCGGCGTAAAAGGCAGCAATCTCGGGATACCGATGTCCGGCCTGCTGAGCGTTCAACTCAAATAGCAGCACGTTTTCGCGATTGAAGCCCAGGTGGATGGATTCCAGATTCGAAAGCGTCCGCACGAAGAGCCCTGCTGCCACCAGCATCAGCAGCGAGATGGCGATCTGGGAGATCACTAGGATATGGCTGAGATTCACACGGAAAAAAGCATGGCGTACATGCATGTGTGGTTCACTCGCGCGAGTTTCCTTGAGCGCTGGAATGACGTCAGCGCGAGTCGATTGGATGGCCGGTGCCAGGCCGAACAGCACGCCGGTCACCAGCGAAAGGGCTAACGTCGCGCCCAGGACTTGCCAGTTCAACTCCGCATGTATTGTGAGGTTGTTCTGTCCGTTAGCCAGCAAAAGGGCTAGGAAACGTATGCCCCAGAAAGCGAACATAACGCCCAACAAGCCGCCCAGAGATGCCAGCAGGACACTCTCCGTCAGAAGTTGCCCTATCACCCGGAGGCGCCCGGCGCCTAGGCTGAGCCGAACTGCCATCTCGCGCTTTCGGGCGGCGGCTCTCGCCAGCAGCAGATTAGCGGTGTTTGCGCACGCAATCGCCAGGATCAGACCCACCATGGCTAAGAGCACATAGAGGGGCTTGGAATACTGGCGGCGAAGATTATCTAATCCGCCTGCGCCTTCCGTCACTCGCAGCGCGGGAAGATTCGCCCGCTCACGCTCATTGGTTGCGGTGCTTGCCACCCATTGGTGAAAAGGAGGACCCAAAGCGGCCTGGGCCTGAGCGAGGCCAACGCCGGGACGCAGGCGCCCCATCATCTCGATCCAATAGTCGTTCTGGTCAAGGTATTTCTGCGGTGTGGTACCCCAGGGACCGATGTCTAACAGAAGATTCGTGTGCATCGGCACGTAGAAATCGGGATTCGCCGCGGGATCGACGCCAAAGAACTCCGGTGGCGCAACGCCGGCCACCGTGAACGGAATGCTGTTGATCCGAATAGTTTGCCCAGCGGCGCTCGACGCATCCCCGAAACGCCTTTGGCTGAAAGCGAAACTGAGGACCGCGACCGGAGGCGCTCCCGCTCGATCGTCATCGGAAACGATTATCCGGCCGGCTGCGGGAGGAATACCGAGTCCGCGGAAATAGTCCCCGGAGACATACTCGCCGCTAGCGCGTTCAGCCTGTCCCTTCACCATCAGATTCAGGTTTCTCGCAGGGTAATAGGCGAATACGCTGGAGAAAACTGAGCCGGAGTCCTTCTGGAAGAGCTCGAAGGCCGGAAATGGGAAAATGCCGCTGGTCACTCCCGTCTTGGCGTCCTCATAGGTACTGCCGTCCATGGCATGCATGACGAAAGCGGAGGAGTTTTCATTGGCTTTCCCGGCCCGTTGAATGGCTTTGCTGCGCCAGTTCAGCACGACCAGAGACGCGGGATCGGGTACCGGCAGCGAGCGCAACAGAATCGCATCCATGAAGCTGTAAATCGCCGTATTGGCCCCGATGCCCAGCGCCAGCGACAGCGCAAGTAGCGTCGTGAATGCCCGGTTGTTGATCATCGCGCGCACAGCGTAGCGAAGATCCTGCACAAGTTGTTCCAACAATGCCCAGGTCCACATAGCGCGGGTGTCCTCCTTTAATGAAGTCACGTTTCCCAAGTCGCGGCGGGCAACCCGTTGCGCCTCTTCGTTTGCTAATCCGTCTGCTTGAAGCTGTTCGGCGTCTTCATCGAGATGGAACTGGATCTCTTCGCGGAGCTCAGCTTCTCTGCGGCGGCGTTGCGCCAACCAACTCAACTTGCGAAAAAACGGGGTCATTGCCCTTCCTGATCGACCGGATTCAAAATCAATCCCATGGCGCGGGAGAACGCCTGCCATTTCGATTGTTCGGTTGCAAGCTGCTTTCGCCCGGGCGGCGTGAGGTGATAATACTTGGCCCGTTTGCCTTTATCGGACAGCTCCCACGAGGCCGCGATCCAGCCCTTCGCTTCCAGGCGATGGAGGGCCGGGTATAAAGAACCAGTCTCGACCTGGAGCAGCTCTTCAGAGGTCCGCTGAATGTGTTTGGCGATGGCGTGGCCGTGAGTAGGGCCCGAAAGCAGGGTTCGGAGGATGAGGACGTCGAGGGTGCCTTGCAGAAGCTCCACACGTGAGGGCGGGTTGCGGCTCATTGTGTAGCTATTCTACTGT
>CAWCHX010000015.1:0-106178 GCA_963795445.1 uncultured Acidobacteriaceae bacterium
AGGGGACGCCGTTGTCGGAGCGAATCGCCTGCGGCAACCCGCGTTCTTTGAACAGGCGCTCAAAGGCTGTGAAAGCGAACTGTTCCTGGTTAGATTCCATGGCTTCGCACAGCAGGTGCGGGAAGCGTGATCGGTCACGGTGAGCGGATAGCAGTAGCGCTGGTTGCCGAGCTTGAACTCGCCCTTGTAATCGGTGCACCACAAGGCATTCGGGCTCATGCCCGAGGAAAGAGGCGGTGCCTTCTGCGTGGGTCCTGGAGCGCTTGCCCCGGGTCACCAGACCATGGCAATCCAGGATGGCGTGGATAGTGCTGCAGGCCGGCACCTTCACCTCGTGCGGCAGCCGCCGTAGGAGGCGTTCACGGATCTTGCGCGCGCCCCAGCTCGGCTTTTCCTGCTTGGCAGCGACGATGCTGCCTCCAGCTGTTCGGGAAGCTGGTTCGCATACCGGTGGGGGCGCCGCGCCCGATCCGTGAGCCCCTCCAGCCCGCATTCCTGATAACGTTCCACTATCTTGTAACCGGTCTTCCGCGAGATCCCGAATTCCCGGCAGAAAAAAAAAAAAAAAAAAAACTCCATGGCATGCTTTATCCTGCCTCACGGCAGGCGACATGTGTTACCCATGTCTTAGGAACGTTCTGTTACCTATGTCTCAGGTCGGAGAAATGAACAACTGAGCGAAACTGCGATGGTGTTATCTACACGTCCCCCTCCCGTGCGAAAGTTAGACCAACTGCTCGACACCTTGGAAGCCTTTCACGGCGAACAGCTACCAAGCTGGCCCACCGATCCGTATCTTTTCCTGGTGTGGTGGCACTGTGGCTATCCAGCAAGCGATGCTTGTTGCGCGAAAGGTTGGAAATCCTTGAACAACGAAATCGGGGTTGATCCGGATTCATTACTTTCCGCGCACCCTGCGAAGCTATCGCTCGCTTTGAAACCAGGCGGAATGGTGCCGGAACTTAGAGCTATGCGTTTAAAGGAAATTGCCGAACGGGTTCAAAAGGAATTCGGCGGCGACTTAAGAGCAGCGCTCAACGGCCCGACCATTGCCAAGATTCGCGCCGCGATTAAGAAATTTCCAAACATTGCCGATCCAGGGGCGGACCGTATCTTGCTTTTTGGCCGTATCTCGCCGGTGGCCGCTGTCCCATCGAACTGCCCACATGTTCTAGCGCGCATCCAAATCGGGCGTGAGCGGAAGAATTACGCCCAAACGTACAGTGAAGCGCAAGGGATAATTGCAGCGGAAGTTCCAGCAAAGTTCGATGCTCGAATTCGCGCCTATTTATTACTGAAATGTCACGGACAGCGTCTGTGCAAACGCATCAATCCGAAATGCAGCGACTGTCCCGTGCGCACTTCCTGCGCCTTCTTTTCTCGAAACACCCAAAATCCGGCCGCATTGCGAGTTCGTTGACCTCGGGCTTTAGAGCACCTCGGCCCCTTTCCTCGGAACAGACGGCCGGCTGAGTTGCTTGAGCAGCTTGCGGCCGCGGCTCCTCATGGCTGGCGTGCCGGTTTCCGTGAGCCGCTCGATCAGCGGAGCCACTTGCGACCGCAGCGCGGGGTCGCGCTGGGCTAAATCGGTCAACGCCTGCATACTGAAAGTCCTGACGATGCTGCTTTTATCACTCAGATAGCCATGAGAATCTGCACGGCCATCCCCTGTTCGCCGGGCGTCAGGCTCAGTCGTGGGATGAGCTGCGCGACGTGCCAGCGCACCTCCTTCTCTTTCAGGATGGAAATCTGTTCCAATAAGGCTCGCTTCCAGGGTCGAAGCAGCTCCGGATGCAGTCGCGTGCTCTTCTCAACAGCGTCCGCGGCCCTCATGCGTATCACAGGATCAGCATCGAAGAGGCCCGCGAACAGATCCGCAAAGAGTCCCGGAGTTTTCGAAATACCCTTGACTGCTTTCCCCGAGTTACCAAGCGAGCGGCGATCGCCGCCCTTCAGCTTAACAAGAATGTCGTTCGTCATTTTGTTGAACCGTAGACGGATTGGTAGAGCGCGTCACCAAGACACGCGCCTGCTTTTGAGCAGCAGCTGGTCCAACACTGCGCGTCTTCTTCGGCTGACGGGAATGCGGGCGCCGTCTCGCAATATCGCCTCATCGCCGCGCGCCGTGGTTCGCAGCTCCCTTACCCGATCGAGTTGGAGGATGGCCGCACGATGTACGCGGGCAAAGCATGCTGGATCGAGCCGCGTCTCGAGCAAGCTCAACGACTCGCGCAGCAGGTAGCTTTTCGCGCCGACGTGCAGCCGGGCATAGTAATTTTCAGCGCCGATCCAATCGATTTCCGCCACCGGAATTATCAGCTCTCTGGCCGGCGTCGAGACCACCAGCCGCTCGATGCCTTTTTTCTCACGCTGGGCGCGCTCGGCCGCGAGCAGAGCCGTAAGCCTCCTGGCGAGATCGGCGGCTTGCATCAGGCGCAAGCGTTCGCGCACTCGTCTTAGGGCTGCTTCGAAGCGCTCTACATTGAGCGGCTTCACCAGATAATCAATCGCGTGCGCCTCGAAGGCTTGCACCGCAAACTGATCGTGCGCGGTAACGAATACCACTGCTGGCATGCGGTCCGCGCCGCGCGCGCGGAGTACCGCGAACCCATCCATCTCGGGCATCTGCACGTCCAGGAAAAGCAAGTCGGGTTTCAGCGCGTCCAGCGCACTCAGCGTTTCCGGGCCATTCCGGCTTTCGCCTACCACGGCCATGTCTGCGTGGGGCGCCAGGAGTTGGCGCACGCCCCGGCGCGCCAGCGGCTCATCGTCGGCTACCAGAACGCGGATGTTAGCCATTCTCTTCGGCCTCATGATACGGCAGGCGCACGGTGACGATTACGCCACCCCCTTCGGCGTTAGCCATCACCAACGTTGCGTCGCCGCCGTACATTGCCGCCAGCCGCGCGCGGGTGTTCGATAGCCCTACGCCCGCGCCAGTATCGGGCGTCATGGTCAAGCCCGGTCCATCGTCGCGCACCGTCAGCACCAGTTGGCCACCCTCTCGATAGGCGCTTACTTGGACCAGGCCGGCGGCGGCGCGGCGCGCGATTCCATGACGCAAAGCGTTCTCCACCAAGGGCTGCAGAAGGAAGCGCGGCACGGCGGCTCGAGCTAGCGCTGGATCGATCTCGATGCGGGGGCGCAGGCGATCCGAAAAACGAACCTGCTCGATGGCGAGATATCGTTCCAGGAATTCCAGCTCCCGGGAGAGCGCCGTCTCGTGAGTTTCGTCCGTGCGCAGAACCTGCCTCAATACGTCGCTCAACAACTCCAGCATGCGCGAGGCAGCGGCAGTGTTGCGGTCGCGCACCAATACGGTGATCGCATTGAGACTGTTGAACAAAAAGTGCGGGTTGAGCTGCATGCGGAGCGCGCCTAAGCGGGCCTCCGACAGCTGCGCGGCCAGGCGCGCCGCCTGTGTCTCGCGCTCGCGCGCCTGGGCGAAGTAGAAAAACGAGTGCTGAATGCCTACCAGCGCGAAATAGACTCCCACGCCGAACGGAAGCGTGGTAAAGACCCAGCTCACGAAACTGAGCCAGAGTTTCTGTGCCTCCACGCCGTGGGCGTGCGGAAATATTACGAGCCGCAGCAGCGTGCCGAGCGCGGCCCACGCCACGCACATGCCGAGCGCCCCCGCGACGTGTAGGGTGATATTGCGCGCCAGATGAGGCCGCTCGAGCGGAATCCGGCGGCTGGCGCGAAAGACAAGCGGAGTGAGCACGGCATAGAGCAGCCAGTCTATTGAACTGAAAAGTACCCAGTGCCAGTCCGGCGGACGGCTCTCCAGACGATCCTGAACATAGGTGTTGAATCCGGACAGCAGCGCCGGCACGAGCCACGCCGCGAAGATGAGAAACCAGAACAGGGACGCGCCGCGGGCTCGGGCCAGCATCTCGACGAAGATAACGCTGTTGGAGCGGCGCTGTCCAGCGAACCTGGCGTTTTGCCGCTCGCTGCAAGCAGCCTGCCGCCGGCTGCATTAATTCGCCCCGGCGACGCGCCTTGGCTAGCATCGTGCCATGAGGCCTCTTCGTTTTCTTGCTGCAACCTTGATGGCGGTGCTGCCGGCAACGGCGTTGCTCTCTGCACAAGCCGGCGCCAAACGGACTCCTGAGCAGATCAAGGCGTCCTATGCAGCGCACAAATCAGACTTCGATTACCTACTCGGCGATTGGGAGTTTACCTCCGAGAGCCGCGACTACGGGAAATTCGGCGGACGTTGGAGCGCCATGCGCCTGGAAACGGGCCAGATCCTGGACGAGTACCGCGTCCTTGGCGACAAGGGGCAGACGTTCTACGTGACTTCGACCATCCGCGCTTATAACGCCGCGGCCGAACGTTGGGAATTGATTGGGATGGAGGACGGCGGCGGCTTGCAAGACTTCGGCACCGCGCAGCGTGTCAATTCGGAGATGCATATCGAACAGCAATTCGGTGTAGCGACGGGCAAGCCAATAACGCTGCGGATCAGGTATTACAACATTCAGCCGGATCGCTTTTCGTGGAGCGCGGATCGGTCCACCGACGGCGGCCAAACCTGGATAAAGGACTTTCAGCGGATCGAGGCTCGCCGCATCGGTCCGCCGCGTGCCATGGGTCCCCTTGCGCCAGTGAAGAAGCCCTAAGGAGCACAGGATGCTGACGACTGACGCAACCAGTTCGCCGGAACACGGCGCGGGCATGGGGATCGAGGTTCTCTGGCAGGATCTGCGTTATGGTCTGCGCCAGTTGCGCAGGAGCCCGGGTTTCGCCGCGGTTGCAATACTTACCCTGGCGCCCGGCGTGCGGTCTACCAGCGAGGTCTTTATGCACATTGCGCTTGCGAACTTCTATTTGCTAAGCGTGACAGGCCCTAAAATGCCCGCTGACATGACCTCCAACAGCCTGGAGAAGAGCGTAACCGCGAAACCGGAGGTGATTAGCTGGCTGAAACGTTCACTCGAGGCAGTGAAGAATGCCCATGCAGGCGTAACTGCCACCGATCTTCAGCGCAGAGTCAAGATTGAGGGCAGAGACGCCAGGTGGATGGCATGTATCTCCGCATCATTGTTCACGCCAACGAGCACATGGGCCAGTTGGTGGCCTACGCGCGCATGAATGGAATTGTGCCGCCCTGGTCTGAAAACAGCAAGAAGTAATTAGAGAGAGAGCTCCAGCAGCTAGAAGTAAAGCGCAAGAATCACGTCTGCGGATTCAGGAATGTTCCGCGATCGAGATCCTCGAATGCCTTGCGGAGCTGAGCTTGCGTGTTCATGACAATCGGGCCGTACCAGGCCACCGGTTCGCCCAGCGGCTTTCCCGAGACCAGAAGGAATCGAATACCATCTTCGCCGGCCTGGACCGTCACTTCGTCGCCCTGGTCGAACAATATCAGGGAGCGGTTATCCGCCTCAGAGGGAGGCGCGGTGTCCAACCATCCCACGGCTTCGGTGGGCACCGCCAGCGGACCAGACGCGTTGCAGAACTTCCCGCCGCCCGCAAAAACGTATGCGAAGGCGTGGCGAGTCGTCTCGACGGGAAGGCTCTTGCGGCGCCCTGGAGCTACCGAGACATCCAGGTAGATGGGATCCGCCGCGACTCCATCCACCGGGCCGGTCTTGCCCCAGAAGTTTCCGCACACAACGCGAACGTGAGTTCCATCGTCATCGGTGATCTGCGGGATGTCCACCGCCTTCACCTCCTGATAACGAGGTGGCGTCATTTTCAGCGAGGACGGCAGGTTCCCCCACAACTGAAACCCATGCATGCGGCCCTCCGGATCGCCCTTCGGCATCTCCTGATGGATGATGCCGCTTCCCGCTGTCATCCACTGGACGTCGCCGGGCGTAATCGCGCCGCGATTTCCCAGGCTGTCGCCGTGCTCAACGGTCCCGGCCAGCACGTAGGTGATCGTCTCGATTCCACGGTGCGGATGCCATGGAAAGCCCGCCAGATAATCCTCGGGAATATCGTTTCGAAAGTCGTCGAGGAGAAGAAACGGATCGAAATCCGAGGTGTTTCCGAAACCAAACGCCCGCCGCAGGTGAACGCCGGCGCCTTCGAGCGTCGGCTTCGCCTTCACAAGCCGCTTAACAGGTCGAATCGACAAATTAGCCTCCCGTATTGTGAGTCTACTAAGAGATTGTTCTGAACAACTCGAACAAATCCGAATTGAGCTCGATGCCGATGCCGGGCGCGTCGGGCAGACGGACTTGGCCGTTCTCGACAGGCGGCTCGTCGGCGAAGCCGCCAAAGGGCAGGAACACGCCCGGATAGGATTCGTTGCCGCCGAGGCCGAGACCCGCGGCGATGTGGAGCGCCATCTGATGACCGCCATGAGGGATGCAGCGGCGCGATGACCAACCTTCCTCACGAAGCATGTCGAGCGTGCGGACATATTCCACGATTCCGTAGCTGAGCGCGGGGTCCATCTGGAGGAAGTCGCTCTCGAAATCGAGTCCGCCATAGCGAATGAGATTACGCGCGTCCTGCATCGAGAACAAATTTTCGCCGGTAGCGATGGGTGTGGAGGATGCCTGCGCCACTTCAGCCAGAAGCTCGAAATCGAGCGGGTCGCCTGGCTCCTCATACCAGCGGAGATTGTAAGGACCGAGCGCGCGGGCATACTCGAGCGCAAGCGGAAGGTCGAAGCGCCCATTCGCGTCCACGCAGAGACGATCTCCCGAAGGCAGCAGCTTCAGGACGGCTTCGATACGTTGGAGATCCTCGACGAGAGGGGCTCCGCCGATCTTGATTTTTACGGTGGTGTAGCCGAGGTCGAGATAAGAACGCATCTCGTCCGTCAAGGCCGAGACGCCTTTGCCCGGATAATAATAACCGCCGGCGGCGTATATCGAAACATGGCCGTCGGCTTTGCCGTCGCGATAGCGGTCTGCTAATACGCGGTATAAAGGCTTGCCGGCGATCTTGGCGCTTGCGTCCCACAAGGCCATGTCCATGGCGCCGACCGCAACCGAGCGGTCGCCGTGGCCACCGGGCTTCTCGTTGGCCATCATAACGGCCCAGGCTTTCTCGGGATCGAGGTTGGTCTTCTCGTCATTGAGAAGAGCGTCGGGAGCAACGCGCCGGAGACGCGGGATAACACGCTCGCGCAGGATGCCTTGTTGCGCATAGCGGCCGTTGGAATGGAAACCGTATCCAATGACGGGCTTGCCTTCGCGGATCACGTCGGTGTGAACCGCAATGGCAGACACCGTCATTTCGGCAAAGCTGATGAAGGCATTGCTGATGGATGACTTGATAGGAACGACAATGTCGCGGATTTCAGTAATTTTCATTTTTGTACGTGCTACCAGAGGCCAACGAGTTTCCACCAGAGCAGACCGATGCCTAGCCAGATAACGAGATTCGCGATCGAGATGAGAAAGCCGATCTTCCACCAGGATGTCTGCGTGACGTACCCGAGTCCGAAGTAGACGGGAGCGGAACCCGTGCCGTAATGTGTGATGCCTGCATCGAGATTGGAGAAGTAAGCCAAGGCGAAGGCAGCGATCAGCGGAGGCGCTCCGGCAGCCAAAGCGGCGGCCAGAAAACCGGGATAGAGGGCGGTAATATGCGCGGTCATGCTGGCGAAGCCATAGTGAATGTATAGATAAGCGACTACCAGTAAGGCCAGAGCGCAGAATGGCGGGCAAGAGCTTGGTGTAGCCAAACAGCGATTGGGATAGCATCCGAATGACGCCGCGCTTATTCAATTCGTCGGCCATCATGATGAGGGGCGCGAACCAGATGAGCGCGTCCCAGGCCTTACCTTCGGAGAGAAGGTCGTTCCAGGAAATGACGCGAGAGATCAGAATCGCCGATACGCCTGCGAGCGCGACGAAGGCGTTGGGGATGTGATGCCAGGGCGCGGTAATCCATCCGGTCATCACAGCAAGCATGATGACAATCAACCGGCGCTCCTCGCGGCTGAGTCCTCCCATTAACTCCAATTCTCTACGAGCATGGATTCTCGCCGCGCCTGTGTCGGTCATTTCGGGATGGTAGAGGCGATAGATCAAATACGGCACAAAGATCAGGGATAAGGCGCCGGGAACGATGGCTCCGAGTAGCCAGCGCAGCCAGGTCATATCGACATGCCCGATCTTGTAAGCGAAATCGGCAATCAAGGGATTGGAAGCCATACCCGTGAGGAACATCGCAGAGGCAACGTAGGTGGTGTGAAAGGCGACCAGGACCAGGAACCCTCCCATCTTGCCGGAGGGCGTGCCGGGCTCCGATCCGAGAACCTGGCTGACGGAGCGCACGATGGGAGAAATGATGCCGCCGCCGCGGGCAGTATCGGAGGGGACAAAGGGCGCGAGGACCAGGTCAGAGCAGGCTATGGAGTAACCGAGCGTGAGTGAGCTTTTTCCGAATTTGCCGATGAAGAAATAAGCGACTCGCATTCCCAATCTGGTTTGAGTGACTGCCCGTGAGAAGAGAAAGGCAGTGAAGATGAGCCACACGGTGGGATCGCTGAAGCCCGAGAGCACGGTGGGAGCAGAGAGCGTTCTGGTGAGGACCAGCGCCGTCATGGCGGTGAGAACCATGGCTCCCATCGGGATGGGCTGAACGACAAGCCCGGCAATGGTGGCAACAAAGAAGGCCAGCAGGTGGCGCTGATTCGGGTCGAGCCCAGGAAGCGGAAGCAGATACAGTAACGCGCCTGTTGACAGGACTACGGCCCAGCGCCAGGTTCGAGCGAGTCTCACGCCCGGCGCGATTCGCATGCGTTCTATTTCGAGAGCCACGCATCCGCTATTCTCTTACGCGCCGATAATAGAGGGCAGATGAGCTCATTCGGGCAAGATCTGGAAGTATGCCGTGCGGACGCTGGTGCGTAGTCCTGGTTATACGGCCGCCGCACTCTCGGCAAGAGTAGTAGAGTACGCAAGGAGGACTCCACGACGATTAGTCCCAAGCGACGTTCCAACTCATCGGCTCTGTTGCCGGTGATTACCGCGGTCGCGGTGATTGCCGGGTTAAGCCTTGGCAAAGAGATCGTAATTCCGCTGACTCTAGCGGTGTTACTGAGCTTCCTGCTTACTTATCCAGCGACACTGCTGGAACGATTGAAACTGGGACGCGTGCTTTCGGTTGTGATCGTTATGATGGTCGCGCTCGCGGCGGCCGGAGCGATGATCTGGGTGGGAACGCAGCAACTTGCGGACATTGTGATCCGCCTGCCGCAGTATCAGGAAAACATTCAGCACAAATTGGGGAGCATTCGCAATCCGGCCGGCTCGGGTCTTGCGAAAGCGGTGGAGAGCATCGAGGAAATCACGACGGACCTGTCGCCGAGCGTCGCCACCGTGAAGAAGCAGCAGAAGGCTGGCGCAGGCAAGCCGAGGGCCGGGTCGAATGAGCCATCTGTTCCTGCTCCAGTGCCGGTGCAAGTCATCAAGGATAAGCCGGGGATATTCGATTCGCTGGGTCTGATCAGCAGTTCGGTAGCAAATTTGTTCGCCACGGGGATGGCGGTAGTAATCCTCACGGCTTTTATGCTGGTGGGGCGGAGCGATCTGCGGAACCGGCTGTTCAGGCTGTTTGGGCCAGGGCGATTGAATGTAATGACGACCGCGATGGACGATGCGGCCACGCGGGTGAGCCGGTATCTGTTGACTCAATCGCTGGTTAACGGCGCGTTCGGGCTGCTGCTGGGCCTGGGGCTGTTGGCAATCGGCGTACCATACGCGGCGTTTTGGGGCTTCTCCGCCGCTATGCTCCGCTTCATTCCTTATGTAGGGACATTGACCGCCGGACTGTGCCCGTTCATTTTGTCGTTGGCTGTTTTCGAAGGTTGGATGAAGCCGTTGCTGAGTCTGGCGCTTTTCGCGGCGGTGGAGTTGACGATGTCGGTGGTGGTAGAACCATGGCTTTATGCCACGCGCACCGGCATCTCATCGTTGGCGATTCTGCTTTCGGCGGCGTTCTGGACAATGTTGTGGGGACCCATAGGGTTGGTGGTGTCGACCCCGTTGACAGTTCTGCTTTTCGTTCTGGGGCGGTATGTTCCACAACTCGAGTTCCTATACATTGTTCTGGGAGATGAGCCCGTTCTGTCGCCGCAGGCCTGCTATTACCAGCGGCTGCTGGCGCTGGATGAAGATGAGGCGCGAGATGTGGCCGAGGAGTACCTGAAAGACAAAACGCGAATCGAACTATACGATGCGGTGATCATTCCGGCGCTGGCCTTGGCCGAGCAGGATCGGCACGAGAACCAACTCGACGAGGAGCGCCAGAAATTCATTTACGAGACTACGCGAGAACTGATCGACGAGCTTGATGACGGCGCCGCGCCGGAAGCGGAACAAGGGGCACCGGCTTTGCCTTCGTTGGAGATTGTTTGCATTCCGGCAAGAGACGAAGCCGATGAATTGGTGGGTTCTATGCTCGCGCAGGTTCTGCGGCAAGCGGGATGCGCCGCGGAAGCGATTGAAATTGGGTTTGTGGAAGAAATGCTAGCCAAAGTGGAAAAGCGACAGCCGGAGGTTGTGTTCATCTCAGCGCTGCCTCCCTTCGCAATCAGCCATGCGCGGTCGTTATGCCGGAGGGCGCGCCAAAGATGCCCAGGCGTGAAGACGGTGGTGGGGTTATGGGGATCGACGGCGGATCCCGTTACAGTGCAGCAGCGGTTAGGAACAAACTGCTCAACTTACGTGGTGCATACGCTAGCGGAGGCGCGTTTACAATTGCGGTTGCTGGGAGAACCAGGACAAGCCGCAACTGCGGAAATATCGAGCGCTGCCGCCGATCCGGTACCGGAATTTGCCGGGTCATTTACCGAATCCAATCGCGAATCGGCGGAATCACTTTAGAGTATGAGCACACTCACAATTGATGCCACGGCCAGCGGGACGTTCACGATCGGCGGCGATCTCACAGTTAACCGGCTCGGATTCGGCGCCATGAGAATTACGGGCAAGGGAATTTGGGGAGAACCGAAGAATCCGGAGGAAGCGCGGAACGTATTGAGACGCGCGGTCGAACTGGGCGTAAATTTGATCGACACCGCCGATTCTTACGGACCAGAGGTCAGTGAACGGCTGATTGGAGAAACTCTTCATCCGTATCCAAAAGATCTTGTGATCGCGACCAAGGGCGGGCTGACGCGGCAAGGACCGGATCAATGGGCGCCGGTCGGCCGGCCGGAGTATCTGCGGCAGTGCGTAGAGATGAGTTTGCGGCGGCTAAAACTCGAACGCATCGACTTGTATCAACTGCATCGCATCGATCCCAAGGTTCCGGCGGAAGAGACGCTGGGAGCTTTGAAAGAACTGCAGAAGGCGGGGAAGATCCGGCACATCGGGTTGTCTGAGGTTTCACCGGCAGAGATCCGGCAGGCGAGCAAGATCGTCAAGATCGTAAGCGTGCAGAATCGCTACAACCTGAGTGACCGCGGGCACGAGGAGACCTTAAACTACTGCGAGCAGAACGATCTAGCGTTTATTCCGTGGTTTCCGGTAGCGGCGGGTAAACTGGCACAAGCGGGCGGGCCACTGGACGGCGCGGCAAAACGTCACGGTGTCTCGGTGGCACAGCTTTCATTGGCCTGGCTGTTGCATCGGTCGCGAACGATGCTACCGATTCCAGGGACATCGTCTGTCACGCATCTGCAAGAGAACGTCGCGGCAGCGGGTCTGAAGCTGGATGCCAAAGAGTGGGGAGCGATCGAAAACGCCAGCTAACCGGTTTTCAGCCCCAGGGCCTGCAAGTAGCCCGTGTTTGCGTGGCAGGATTCAAAGCGAATCTTGTCTAGAAGATCGTCGAGCGCCCTTCGAGAATAATCGAGCGAAGGGCGGGCCGCAATCCGTTTCTCGGCGTTACCGGTGCCGCCAGGCATTTTGGCGAAAGCTATAATTTCGTCCCAATAGACCGGTTGGGGGATGGAGACAATGCACGAAGTCTTCTGCATTTTTTTGTAGGGCCAGAAGCACCAGCCGATATCATTTTTCTCGAGAAGACTGGCGAACTGCTGAACCCATTGATCGGTGTTCTCCCCCGATTCGCCCAGCCAGATCGGCACGTTATAACGATCGCGGTAATCGACATACTCTTGAATTGCGGCCTGAACAGGCGGCATCCAGTATTTGTGAAATTCATACAGCGTATTCGAATCGAAGGGCGGGCCGAACACTTTGAAGTTAGTGTCCCATTGCGCCGCTTCTAAAATGATGACGTGGTTGGAATCCACTTCTCTAATCGCCTTTGTTATGCGCCTGTAGAGCGGCTCCAGCCGATCGTTGTATTTTCGCAATTGCGGGAAGTGCGGAATGGGCTCGTTTAACAGGTCATACCCAATAATGATCGGGTCATCTTTGTAATGTTGCGCGATGCTCTTCCATATCTCGCAGATCAATTCCTGGTCCTTCGCGCTCTCGTATAGCCAGGGATAGCCCCAACTGTCGTCTATATTTGCGCCGGTTTGGCCGCCGGGCGCGCAATGCATATCTAAAACGGCCCAAACGCCCGCGCGCCGGCACCACTCAAGAGCCGGATCGAGGATCTCGAAACCTCCACCACCCGGCAGAAAGAACTTGTAATGGAATGGAATGCGAACCGAATTCATCCCGGAGCGCCGAATGAACTGAATATCGGCTTCAGCGATGTAACGACGGCGATACTCTTGCCAAAACTCAGTCGCGGCGTTGGGCCCGATTAGCTCATTAAAGAAGCCCTCGATCTCTCGAGGGGATTGCGGTCCTCCTTCGAAGAGGAACATGTATCCTTCAGGTTCGAGCCAGTTGCCCAAACCAATACCGCGCAGCGTGAGCTTCTCACCAGTAGGAGTGGCGAGATTTTTTGCATTCGCCTTGACAAACCCATTTGGCGTTCGAGGTTGCTGCAGCGGAAGGGTAGTTACTGAAAGGGAAGCGCCGACAAACTGCCGCCGTGACCAGATCATACACTTTATTCCCAGCTCAGGTTCGAAATCGAATTCGGCGGCAGCATTACTTCCGCTTCCTGTCCGGAAACACGCAAGAGGACCTGTTTGCCGGACCCACGATTCGTAAGTACGATGGCTTTTCTTCCACCGGGATTCGTGAAAGCCGCATGGGAAACTCCCTCGATGGTACCGTTTGAGGCAATACGCCGCGCACCGGAGCGAGCAGCGCGCGCATAGTGGGCAAAGGCCCAATACTGTCCACTGCGGGTGATTTCTTTGGTCTTGGAGTTAATCGTGACAAGACCACCACAATCGAAAGGCCCGATGTTCGGTTTGCCGTTTTCATCCAGTGCCAGGTTCCAGCCGATGATGCAGCGCGCCCAGTTGCCAACGACGTCCGCAAAGGTTGCGCCCCATTGAGTCCAGTCAGTCTGATAGTCGGGCGCCTTAAACGAAGGGCCGCCTTCGGTCCAATACATGTGCTTGCCGGGATGTGCTTGATGGACGCGCGTCATAGCGGACGGCTCTCCCAGATAACCGTGCCATGCCACTCCATCCACATACTGGTTGACGCGGGGGTCGTCGAGTTCACTAATCGCGCGTCCCCATAGGTTGTAGTTATGGTCGATAACCCAGATTTTCGTGTCGATCTTTTTTTCCGCGAGCTGCGGTCCCAGATGCTCAGACACGAAACCGGTTTCATATTCCTGGCCCCAAAGAGAAGCGGGCATGCGGCCGTCCTGCTCGGTATCGACTTCGTTCTGGATCGAGACCGCATTTACCTTGATTCCCGCCTCTTCATAGGCTTGGAGAAACTTGACGAAGTACTTCGCGTATACCGGGAAGTGTTTTTTTTGCATAAGGCCGCCGAGCATGGAGCCATTCACTTTCATCCATGCTGGAGGGCTCCACGGCGATGCGAGGAAGAAAAGTCCCGGGTTTACGCTGCGAGCCAATTTTAGAGCCGGAATGGTGTATTCGCGGTCATGATCGATCGAAAATCGGCTCAACTCCGGATCAGCGCCGCCCTCATCGTAGCTGTATACCTTGGTCGAATAATCGCTCGATCCCATGCACAGACGACAAACGCTCAGGCACAGTTGGGACGGATGAAAAAGCTCGTGGAACAATTCCCCGCGCGCGACCGGCGAAAGCTGGTTTAAGGTGTAGCAGGAAGCATCGGTAAATGCGGCGCCGAAGCCCAGGATGTCCTGGAAGCCGATGCCGGGATCGACAGAAATGGAATCAACCGACGGTGCTGCTTGCGGCCTCCACTTCAGAGATGGCGCCGGGGCGAACCTGGTGCGTCCCGCCGTAACGCGGACCTCGATCGGACTTGTAGCCGGCGTACTGCCGGCCAGCAACTCTCCGGTGGCAGCGGGCGTTCGAACGACAGAAAGCAATCCCGCTGAACCGACCTTTATGAGGTTTCGACGAGTGTATCTGGGCATCGGAATTTAAAGTGCGTAGGCAGACGAATGCAGGCGTGGTGCTCGCCACCGTTCCGCAGGCAGAAACAATGTGAAGATACGCGCGCGGGCACCGGAAGAAGAGGTGCTTTACGGGACAGTACGTTGCGGTAAGGTGGTCGAGAAGGGTCGCAGCATGCTTATCCGCGACCGCTCGAGTGGGCGCCAAAGCTCAATCAGCACATTGCGAACGTGATAGTATGGCTGGCCAGTGGGGTCGCTAAATAACACTCAGAGTGGGAGTGTCGGCGTGGCGGCAAGTTGGTCCGACCTGCCGAAGATCGAAGTCTTAGCCGAGCTGGAACGAGTTCTGGAGAGTCCGCAATTTCGTACCAGCAGGAAATGTTCCCGATTTCTTCGCCATATCGTGGAAGCCGCTGTAGAAGGCCGCTTTGATTCGCTGAAGGAGCGCACCCTAGGCGTCGATGTATTCGATCGGGAGCCTCACTACGACACCAATCAGGACCCGATTGTGCGCGGTACCGCAGGAGAAGTCCGCAAACGGCTCGCGCAGTATTACGTGGAAGCTGAGCACGCCGGAGAACTTCGCTTCAGCTTGCCACCGGGATCGTATATACCGGAGGCTCATCACGTTGCCTTGGCCCGGCCGAGTCCGCAGGCTCCGCCGCGGCTATCAACGAGTGTCCCCACGCAGCATAATCGAACAGCAATTGTCACGGGATTCGGTTTTGTTGTTTGCGCCGCCGTACTAGCCGGTTCATGGCTGCTGCTGCGCCCGACCTCACTGGATCGCTTTTGGGCACCAGTAGTTACAGGCAAGACTGTGCTCGTGTGCCTGGGCCAGCCTCAGCTATACACTTTTCATACCGATACTGCGCGTGTACTAAATTCGTGGTTCCAAAACGGAAGCGACAGCCCGAGCCCAACGCCCGCCATCAATTCCGTGCCGCTGAGCGAAATTGTGCCGTTGTGGGACAGCTCAGTAGCGCTGGCCGATACGCAAGCCTTCTCGCGGCTGGCAAATCTATTTGCAAGGAAAGGCAAGCAGGTCGATTTGCGCGGCGAGAGATCGGTTTCTCTTGCGGATCTGCGGGGGAAGCCGGCCGTGTTTATTGGCGCTTTCGACAATCGTTGGACCATGAGCCTTGCGGGCGAACTTCGCTTCTATTTCGACGCGGACGAGCAAAAGCACGCACAATTCATCCGGGACCAACAGCACCCGACGGCCACCGATTGGAAACTGGTGGACGCATGGCCTCCGGGCAGAGATATTAATAAGGACTACGCCTTGGTCACGCGCGTGGTGAATCGTACCACGGAGCGAACGATCGTAATCCTGGGCGGCATTGCCCAATACGGAACCCAAGCCGCGGCCGAGTTCGTCACCAACCCGGCCTATTTCGAGCGGGCGCTGGCACATGCTCCCGAGGACTGGTCTGGAAAGAACATGCAGATAGTGCTCTCTACGAGAGTGCTCTCGGGCGTGAGTGGACCGCCGACAGTCGTTGCGGCTTATTTCTGGTAAGCATCGCGCCCGCTTGCACGTTTTAAGGCCCGGGGAAGTACAGGTAGAGTCCCGTACAGCACCTCTGGGCGTTGCTATTTCGCGTGTACGTTCGTAACAGTTTACAGGTGTATACCTGCTTTCTGTGAAGGAGCTCTCAACGTATGCGCAGTCTGCTGCTGGCGTCGGCGGTTTTTATCATCTCCGTGTCTGCTTTCGCTCAGAACACCAACTCGGGTGAGATTCGTGGAACCGTTACCGACCCCACTGGAGCCGCCATTCCGGCGGTGACTATCACAATTCTGAACACCGATACCGGGGCGTCGAAAGAACTATCGACAAACGGATCCGGCATCTACGACGCGGTGTCGATTCTGCCCGGACACTATGAACTGACGTTTACCAAATCCGGTTTCGAAAAGCTCGTCCGCAGCGGAATCGATTTGACCGTGGGGACCACGATGGTGGACGCGCAGTTAACGGTAGGAGGAACTCAGCAGCAGGTCCAGGTCACGGCAGAGGCGCCGCTCCTGCAGACTGAAAATGGCGAGCAATCGACCACGCTGCAGGCTGAAACGATGCAGCAGCTACCGAACGTCAATCAGAGTTGGTCGAACTTCACAAAGCTTCTGCCCGGAGCCGCAGGTTCGGGCACGGGCGTTTCCGTGAACGGAAACCTGCCGTACTTCAACAACTTCCTGGCTGACGGCGCTAACGTCATGTTGCCTCACAGCGCGAATTTCGACCAGATGGTCTTTGAAGATGTGGCCGAGGTCCAGATGAACACGTCTACTTTCTCGGCCGAATATGGGGTCGGGGGCGCGGTGTTCAATCAGATCAGCAAGTCCGGATCGAATCAATGGCACGGTTCGGCCTACGAATATTTTCAGAACGACGCGTTGAATGCAAGAAACTTCTTTTCGGCCAAAGCGCCATTCTTACGATTCGATAACTTCGGCGGCAGTGTTGGCGGACCGATTCTCAAGAACAAGTTTTTCTTTTTCTTCAACGTAGACAAAACTGTCAACAACGCGAGCAGCGTGTTCACTAATACCTACCCAACTGCCGCGATGCGGAACGGCGACTTTTCCGACCTGAGCGAGTGGCCCATCATCTATCAGCCCAATACATTGGGACAGGGTCCGAACGGTGGACGCATTCCGTTTCCCGGCAACAAAATTCCGGCGAACATGATCGACCCGTTAGCGCTGCAGTTCCAGTCGCTCTTCCCGCAACCCAATAAGCCTGGTTACTCGAACAACTGGGTGGGAACTCTGGAATCTACGAATCCCTTCCTGAAATGGTTTGGAAGATTGGATTACAACCTTTCGGATAAGAACAGAGTGACATTCTCGATCACGCAGAGCGACAACCCGGCGTTTAATCCGCAACCGTACTCGATTGGCCAGCAGTCCGGGGATGTCGACCGCTACAACGCGCAGGTCTCCGATGTGTATACGATCAGCGCGAACACGGTGAATGAGGTACGAGTTGGTTTTACGCGCCAAGGCAACTGGTTCGAGCCGCTGAGCCTGAATCAGAATATCCCTCAAAAGCTAGGCTGGAATTACCCTGAGGCCAATTTGCCTCCGACTCTACAATTTAATGGGAATCCCGGCACCACCTGGATCGGTCCTAATACAAACGCGATTTATGTAGAAAACGCGTTCGACACCTCGGATGTCGTGACGATGATCCGCGGCAAGCACATTCTAAAGTTCGGCGGAGAAGTTTTGGCCTATCAGGACAATTCAACGCCCTGGGGAAATATCAATTCCGGGACATTCCTTTTCAGCGGCAACTTTACTCGACAGGCTCCGAGCGGCAGCGGCGGATTGGGCTATGCGGACTTCCTACTTGGGCAGGTTACAAGCTGGAATGCCAGTAACACACCCATCGTTGGGTTCCGGGAGAAGGTCCCACAATTCTTTATTCAGGACGATTTCAAAGTGACTCCCACTCTAACCGTGAATCTAGGTCTGCGATACCAGATTCAGCAAGGCTGGCATGAAGTAGCGAATCGGATTGGCGATTTCGATCCAACGCTCACCAATCCGGCGACAAATACTCCCGGGGCGATGTGGTTCGGAGGCCAAGATGGGCGAAATAATCTCGAGGCAACGATCTACGATATATTTCTGCCACGCGCCGGCTTCGCCTGGTCTCCTAGAAATAACTGGGCCTTCCGAGGGGGCTTCGGTATTTATGATGGGCCCTGGAGCTTGGACACATATGCAGGCGGCGCAGAGGGACTGGGCACGAATAGCCACGGCAGTTTGACTTCGACCAACCAAATCAATCCGGTTTTCATACTCTCCCAGGCCACTTACGCGAACCTGAACTACATTGGCCCGAATCGCTCGGCGGCCTCATTCAACGGACAGGGTCCGCCTTACTATCCGTATCACACACCTATCTTGAAGCAGTATCAATGGTCATTCAGCATTGAGCACCAACTCGGCGGCGGCATGATGGCTCAAGCGGCGTATGTGGGTAATCACGGGAGTAACTTGTCGTTCCCGGCTGACATCAACCAGGTACCGCCCAACTTACTCTTGCAGAGCGTCGCCAACCCGAGTAACGCACAGAATTTACGTCCGTTCCCGCAGTTTAGCGGCATTGGCGGAAATACTTACAACGGAATCTCCAACTATGACGCTTTGCAACTCAGCCTGAATAAGCGCTTCAGTCATGGGGTTCAGTTCGCGGTCAATTACACCTGGTCAAAGATGCTGGACGATCAAGATTCATCCGGATGGGGCAGCCGGGACGGCGGACAGCTTTATCAGGACGCATACAATCCGGCGCTGAATTATTCTCTTTCGAATTTCGACATACCGCAGATGTTCAAGGGCGATCTGGTATACGATCTGCCGTTCGGAAAGGGACGAGCGTTCTTAAACAGCAATGGTTTCGTCGATGCAGTTCTAGGCGGCTGGCAGTTAGGGACCACTTTCGTGCTGGAATCCGGCACGCCGTTCACCGCGACCCTGGGAGCTACTAGCGCCTTCGGAACCTTGTCGGGCGGTAATCCATACCCGAACTTAATTGGCAACCCATACATTTCCAACCCATCGATCGCTGGATGGTTTAATACCTGCACGGTGCTACTAAACGGAGCAAACTACCCGAACGGCTGTACGAACCCGGCATGGGCTGTGCCGGCTCCGGGCCATTACGGCACGGAGGGCCGGAACATCCTGCGAGGACCGGGAATCGAGGATGTAGATTTCTCACTCGGCAAGAATTTCAAGCTTCCGTTCCCACGCGAAAGCGGAAACCTACAGATTCGCTTTGATGCCCTGAACGGTCTGAATCACCCGAATTTCTCAACTCCGGGCAACAGCGTCGGGACCAGCGGCGCCGGGATCATCACTTCGACCACTAACAACTACAACACGACGAATAACAGCTTCGGGCAGCGGACGATCCAACTCGGCGCTCGAATCTCATTCTAGTTGACCAAACCGCGCGTGTGTCAGGCTGGCCCGGCGCCGTTGTCTGCGCACCGACATGTGAGACTAAACGAATGATCAGCAGGTCGATCATTCGCTGCGGATTTGTTGCCCTTACCGCCATCCAACTGCTTTCTCAAACCGAGCAAAGGCAACAGCAGGTTCAATTCCACTCCCGGCAGGCTCAGCAGTACCTACAAGAAAAACGGCCGGATCTGGCGATCGGTGAATTCAAAGCTATTCTGGCGATCGATCCCGAGAACCTGGATGCGCGCGGGAATCTCGGAGTACTCGAATATTTTCAAGGTCAATATGCGAAGGCCACGCCAGATCTTCGTTTGGCTCTTCAGGCCAATCGTGGTTTGTGGAAACTGCAAGCTTTACTGGGAATGAGCGAGAAGCGGATTGGCGAAACAAGCGCCGCTCAAGCGGATTTAGAGAAAGCATTTCCGCAACTGCAGGAGCAGAAGCTTCGGGTGCAGGCCGGACTGGAATTGATTGAGGTGGACTACGCGCTCAGCGATTTGGGTAAGGCCGCTGAAGTGGTCAACGTGCTTCGACAGCTTGAGCCCACCGATGTCGACATTCTATACACCGCTCATAGGATCTACTCGGAGCTATCGGATGAAACAATGCTGAGCCTCGCTCTAACTGCCCCGGATTCCGCACGGATGCACCAGCTAATGGCGCATGAACTGGCAAGACAGGCGAAAGACGACGCGGCCATTGCGAATTATCGAATCGCGCTGAAGATTGACCCGCATCGGGCGGACGTTCACTACGAGCTCGCCGAAATCCTGAACACTCAGTCCTCGGCGAGCGCGCAGGCACAAGCGGAGAAAGAGTACCACGCGGCTTTGGCCGGCAATCCTCTCGACGAGAAGTCGGAGGCCAGATTGGGTGACATCGCTTTACGGCGCGCTGACCTGAAGAGTGCCATGACGTATTATTCGCATGCGCTCGAAATGCAGCCGAATGATCCCGACGTTAACCTGGGCATGGCCAAAGTCCTGATGTCCATGCACGAGCCGCAAAAGGCGGAGCCACACCTGGAGCATGCAGCTCAACTCGAGCCGTTCAACCCAGCGACGCATTATCGCCTGGGCGTACTTTATCGCGAGTTGGGGCGGGCCAACGACTCGCAACGCGAATTGGCGGAATTCGAAAAGCTCAAAAAGATGAAGAACAGGCTGCAAGAAGTCTATGAGGAGATGCGCCTGAGGCCCGCCAAGCAGGGGGAGCCGGATCCGGACATACCCAAGTAGCTGAGCGGACCTCGAGCGGCTAGACATGATCGAAGAACTGGCGCGGCACGATCGCTGATGAGTTCGCGACAACGCATCGTGGAATCCGTCAGAAGCAATCTAAAGTCGCTCGAGGATCTCGCCTCATATCCGCGCGTGTCCGTACGTTTGACGGCGTTGTCAGAACCGGTACGTCCATCCGGGCGCATTAGGCGATCTAAAACCAGCGCGGCACCGACGAAGTTCGCGAGGGCGCGCGGTTATCTTCTTAAACCGAACCCGAATTCATTCTGTCCTCAAAGCTTCCATGGGTTCAATGGAGGCGGCACGATTTGCGGGCAGGACAGCGGCGCAGATCACGACAGCGAACAGCAACACGCCTGCGAGTAAATAGACCCAAGGATTGGCCGCACTGGTCTGAAACAACAGCGCGCTCATCATGCGAGAGCTTGCGAAGGCAAGAAGCGTTCCGATGATCGCACCAAGAACAATGCGTTTCATTGCGGCTGCGAGAACCGTTTTGAAAATCGACGCTCGCCCTTCGCCCAGAGCCATGCGGATGCCAATCTCGCGAGTGCGTTGCGTGACAGAGCGCATCAAGAGGCCGAAAAGACCGACAGCTACGAGCAGGAGCGCTATTGCGCCGAAACAGGTTGAGAGGCTGATCAGCATGCGTTCTCTTTGGAGCTGCTGTTTCAAGAGATCGTTGTAGGTATAGACGATGGGCGGCGCAGAGCCGGGCGCAACGCTTTGCAACAGCGTTCGAACGTCCCGCGCGGCAACTGCCACGTTGGGCGACCGCACTGCAATATCGAACACTCCGGAAGCCAGATCCTGTTTGCTCATGGCAGTGTACACGAGATGATCGGCCTGCCTGCGCAAAGAGAAGAAGTGCGCATCGTCCGCAACGCCGACTACCCGGCGCGCGTTGTCACGAGTAGCAATCTGATTGTCTTTCCGGATATCGTCCTGACCGGCATAAACCAGGCGACCAATTGCATCCTCACCGGGAAAAAAGAAGTTGGCGGCGGAGCGGCTGAGAATGCAGACCTTTTCTCCCGTTATATCTGAAGCCGTCAAAGCTCTTCCCGCGAGAATCCTGGTACCGACGGTTTCGAAGTAGCCGGGCGTGACAGCCTCCGGCCAGACTTCGGGATCCGAATGCTTACTGCCGTGACGGTCGAAAGAAAACAAGCGAGTGCTTGAAGTCCAGCCGCGCAAAGGCGGCATCGACATGAGCGCCGCAGCTTCAGTTTCCGGCGCACTTTGCAGTTCGGCGAGAACTGCCTTGGCCCTCTCAGCGGATTGAGCCGGATTTAATTTCGCCGCGCTCAGGTTTACGTCGGCAAATGCCAGGCTTGTGCCTTGGAAGCCGGAAGGCTCGAGATACAGATGGGCAAACGTGCTACCCAGGAGCAATGCCGCGACGAGCAGCATAATACTGACCGCCACCTGGATGGGAATGATCCAGGAACCGATAGTTTTCCGGCTCATGCTGTAGACGCTCTGCTTCAGATCGAACCCAGACGCTGTTCTGCGCAAATTGAACGCAGGCCACACGCCCGTGAGCAAGGCCGTCAGCACGGCCATTCCCGCGCTGAAGATAAACACGGTGACGTTAGCCGATACGTCGAGTGTCGAAGGCTCGCCGATATCGCCGAGCATGGAAGCCAGGAATCGCGCCAAAGCTGCGCCGGCGGCGATACCTGCAATCAAGCCCGGTAACATGATCAAAGTCATTTCGAGCAGCACATGGCCGATGAGGCGGGCGCCACTTGCGCCTAGGGCTCCGCGTAATGCGAACTCAATGCGCCGTTCGCTCATGCGCGCCAACATCAACAACCCGACATTGGTGCAGCAAAGCAAAAGAAGCAGGCCGCTGAGCAGCTCCAGCAACAGTAGTGGCTGGCGGTAAATGGTCCTCAACTGCGAGCGGCCACCGCTTCCACTCTCCACGCCCAGGGCAAAAGATTTGAAAAAACCCTGAAGAAACATGCCGGTGGGATCAGCTTGCCGATAGATTTGTGGCAGGATGACTTGCAAATTTGCGCGCGCAGTCTGGGGAGAGCTTCCGCGGCGGAGTCTCCCTATTACGGTTAGCCAGAAACTCCCGGCCGCGTCGCGATAGGGCTGTTTCTGAGGTTGGACCACAGCGACAAAGGCTAGCGGCAAGACGACATCAGCGCGTTGACCTGCCTCGAGACCTTGAAAGCCTTTTGGCAATATTCCGAGAACCGTTACCGGTGTACCGTTCAAGGTGAGACTCTTACCAATGACGTTGGAATCGGCGTGAAATTTACTTTGCCAGTAGTCGTAGCCGAGCAGGGCCTTGTAGCCGCCGGGTCCACCGCCGCTTACATCATCGGCTTGTCCGAAGACCCTTCCCAAGTAGGGGTTGAGTTCGAGCACCGCAAACCCATTGCCGCTCATCAACGCGCCGTGGACATCTTCCGCTGTTCCGTTTTCCGCAAGCAGGAGTCGGGCGCGGCTCCAGGCGAGAACATCGGTTGAGGCGGCCTGCCGCTTGCGAATAGCGTCGTACATGGGGCCGGATAACCCGATGTCCATGTCCCCCTTCTTGAACGTGTAACGGATTAATTGTCCAGGGTTTGGAACGGGTAGATTCTTGAGCAGAATCGCGTATGTGACGGAGAAAATAGCGGCGTTCACGCCGATCCCGAGAGCAAAGGTGAGCGCTACCGTGAGGGCGAAGCCGGGCGATCTTCGCATGTGACGAAGCGCATATCTCAGGTCATGAAAAAGAGTCTGCATGAGTTTCTTAAATGACCTACTGAATCGCGGTCCAATGGATGGTGATCTTGTCGTGCTTGGCGTGACTGCGCAGGATTAAGCGCTGGTAACCATTGCTGGCACTCGGCATCTCGGCAAAGCCAAGATTCGCCTGGTCGACCGTCACGCGCACGGGAATGCCCGGCAGACCAGCGCCCGAGAGAACTCCGGTTGAGGGAGTGCCGCCCGTGATTGTCAGCGTCCCATTCTTGTCGAGTTTGCCGGTCCAGGTCGCCATCCCGGCCCGCGGTCCCGTGTACGCGGGCTTAGCAGGTGCTTCGGGGGCACACTGAGTGCGGTGGAGGCGCTGGTGAAACTACCGGCGCAACAGGCCGCTGCCGCAGAATGTATCGGCGAAGTTGCCGCGGAAGGCATGGGCGAATATTCCGCACCTGGATCCTGCACTGCGCGATGAGGGGGCGCGGTTGACGACGGAGGCTGGGGCGAGATGGAGGTGGGGCGCCGCGTAGCCGGTTGTATGAACTGCGGCGGAACGATTACGGTATCCGGCGGGGCGGCCGTGGTTCGCTGAATTCGCCTCTCGGTCTTGCTCGGAGACAGTTTCCGGGATTAAAGCTTTCTCCGGCTGCTTGCGCATAAGCGCATCCGCTTCCGGCGGAGGAGTTACAGACGCGGGAGTACTCTCGGGGGTAACCGGCCGGAACAGTGGCCGATGCAAGCGCACTCGCCGGAAGCGTTTTGCGGTGCTGCATCTGGAAAAAGAGGAATCCACCAGCGGCCAACCCTAGTAAGCGCAGCGAACAACGATCAGAGTGATTAAGTACAGTTCGGTTGGAACCTACCGGGTACGCATAGACGGCCATTAGAGAAGATCCGCAGTTCCGGCATTGGACGGAATTGGGCGGATTCTCCGCTCCGCAGCGGGCGCATCTCATCGTTGCTGGCTCGTGCTCACCATAGTAAACCCCGATGAAGCCGCGGAAAGTGCGGGCGTCGATAATATAGGCGCGTACAAAAAAATGGAGTGCATTTGTCGATACTGGATTTCTTACTAGGGCGGCCGCTTACCTCGTCGGAGGAGAGCGGCGAACAGATAGGGGTACTGAAAGGCGTTCCGATGTTTGGCCTCGATGCGCTGGGCTCGGCGGCTTATGGACCCGAAGCGGCGCTGACGTTACTGATCCCGCTTGGCGTCGCGGGACTCAGCTACATTCTTCCGCTCAGCGTGAGCATCATCGTTCTGCTGACGGTGGTGTATTTTTCGTACCGCCAGACGATCGCGGCGTACCCGCAGGGCGGCGGGTCTTATACGGTGGCGCGCGAAAACCTCGGGAAGTTTCCGGGCTTGCTTGCCGCCGCGGCTCTGCTGATCGACTATTCTTTGGATGCCGCAGTCGGTATTTCGGCAGGCATCGGCGCTCTGACTTCAGCGGTTCCTTCACTGCATCCGCGAACGCTGATGTTATGCCTTATTGCACTAGCACTACTGACATCGTCAATCTGCGCGGGGTGCGCGAGACAGGCGCGGTGTTTATGGCGCCCACATACCTATTTCTCATTTGTATGTTCGTCGCCATAGGAATTGGTGTCACGAAGACGATTATGAGCGGTGGAAATCCCTCGCCGGTAGTGCCGCCTCCTATGTCTCAGACGGCTGTCACGGCGGTAAGCGCCTGGCTACTGCTGAAAGTCGTTTGCCAGCGGCTGCACCGCTCTGACCGGCGTGGAAGCGGTGAGTAATGGCGTACAAGCGTTTCGTGATGACCGCGTGAAGAATGCGCGGCGCACGCTTGGCATTCATCATTGCCGCGCTCGGCCTGATGCTGGCGGGAATCGCTTATCTGGTGAAAGCTTATAAGATTGTTGCCACGGATCCGAATGGCGACCATTACCAAAGCATCCTATCGATGATGCTTGGCGCGGTGGCGGGCCGCGGCTGGTTCTATTACGTGTCGATTGCCTCCGTTCTGCTCCTGCTGATCTTCTCAGCGAATACTGCTTTCGCGGATTTCCCGCGAGTCTGCCGCTTCATCGCTCGGGATGGATATCTTCCCATGTCTTTTGCGAATCGCGGGCGGCGGCTAGTGTACTCCGAGGGCATCTGCGTTCTCGCGATCATCACTGGCGCTCTGCTGATTGGATTTGGAGGGATAACAGACCGGCTGATTCCGTTATTTGCCGTCGGCGCGTTCCTGGCGTTCACCATGTCTCAAGCGGGAATGGTGGCGCACTGGCGAAGAAAGCGCGGGAAAGGCGCGAGGCGCAGTATGTTCATTAACGGCGTGGGGGCAGTCGCTACGGGCGCCACCGTGCTGGTCGTCATCGCGGCAAAGTTCGCCGAGGGCGCCTGGATTACGCTCATCGCCATTCCTGCCATGCTCGCGCTAATGTACGCGGTTCGCAGGCATTATGACAAGGTTATTCGTGAAATTGAGATCAAGACACCGCTCGAGACAACGCCTCAGTTACAGCCCTTATTCGTAATTACAATGCAGGGCTGGACCAGAATCGGAAAGCAGGCGCTTCGCTTTGCCATGACACTCTCGAATGAGATCAAGGTTCTGCATGTGACCGAAGAAGAGAAACCGGATGATTTCTGCGACAAATGGCTGCAATACGTGGAGGCGCCCTTCACACAGGCTGGTCTTTCAGTCCCTGAATTAGTGGAGCTGAAATCCCCTTATCGATTCGTGGTCACTCCGATTGTCGATTACGTCGTTAAACTCGCGAAGCTGAATCCGGACCGCCGGGTGGTTGCCGTTATCCCCGAGCTGGTGGAAAAACGTTGGTATTACTATTTCCTCCATACGCAGCGAGCCTCGTTGCTGAAGGCACGTCTGCTGATGGAGGGAAACGATCGTATCTCCGTGCTCAATATTCCGTGGTATTCAAAAGCTTCATAGTTTAACGACAGCGCCGCAGTCCGTAGGTGATAGACACTTATTCCCTACCGGCATAACTAATCGAGCACTTCAGCGCTCTGTAATCCGCTCTGCGACTGAGTACCGGACGTAATACTGCCCCCGAGTCACTAGCTAACCACTCATACTTATTCGATAAGTAGACTAGCGTGGTTTGCTGCTGTTCAGCAGCGTCCCGCTGAGCGCGGGCAAGCGCTACCTACTTTACTTACTACTACAAGGTCTAAGTAGGCGGGCTACCCGATGCGACGAGGAACGTTACATGACTAGGCGCCGATTACTGATTATCGCTCTCTGCGGCTTCACCGCGGCCTTTGCGCTGCGCACTGTGTCGCGGGAGATTCGCTTGTCCCGCGCTATCACCGCACATACGGTAAGCACAGGCGGCAACATGTCGGCGAGCGCCAGAGCGCTGCGTCCAAACTATCCCTATTCCGTGATCCCGGGCGGGGCGTATTCCCCGGCTGAGCTTCGCTACGTAAACGAAAAGGATCCCTTGGTCCGCGAGCACTACGCCGATTTCGATATCCGGTCCGCCCGGGTGGTAACGCTGACCGATGATCGGTTTCAATACGTGTCGTTCCGCTTGAAAAATCGAATTTTTTGGACTCACAACAAATTGCGCATACCTAAAGGCGAGGTGCTAATCACCGATGGGCGAAGTTACGCGCGCACGCGATGCGGAAATCGGCTGTCCAGTAAACGGCAAGGGAGCACAACGCCGAAGCAACCCTCGGAACGCGCCTTATCGTTACCGGCATTCCGTCCCGAGCTGCTTTCCAAGGGCGAAGTCCAAATGGCTCCATCGCCGCCGCTGGGCGAACTCGCTCAAGCATTTCCGCTGTTGCCGTATCGACATGCCTGCATTGGCGCCGTATCTTCCAGCCGCAGGTCCGGTCGGCGGCGTCATCCGGAAATTGGCCGCCCATTGAGAATTTCATGCCGTGGGTTCCGATAACCGGCGCTCTACATTCCATCTTCCGGAACCGCTTCCCAACCGGGAAGTCCGAACTCGCCTCGGGCGGTGATTCGCCATCCGTAACCGCCGGTTATTGCGGAGGTGCCAGAACCAGCAAGCGTCTACCTTTTTGCCCTGACGCTGTTTATCTCACTTTGGCTGCTAACCCGAATAATGCGCCCAACCCGGACGGTAAAAGAGATTCCTAAAGGAGATGAAAACTAACTTCAACGGTGACTTTCACGTTCACCGACTGGCCATTTTTCGTTCCAGGCTGAAATTTCCACTGTTTTAGCGCTTCCACGGCGGTCCGGTCTTCTTCGGCGTTCAACCCACTAACAACCTGAAGCTTCGTGGCAATACCTTCAACGGTCACCACGGTAGAAATTTTCACAGTGCCTTCGACATAAGCCTCTTTCGATTTCGGCGAGAAAGCAGGTTCCACATAGTGCAGCAGCTTGGGAGGCTTTACATCTCCGCCCGGCTCATACACTTTTTCATCGCGCTGTTCTTAGCGGCGTTCTGAAGCTTTCTTTTGAGGCCTGACCTTCGACTCGGGCAGCTGCAAGAGCAGCCAGCCAAGCTGTGACAAGAATTCTGAGAAAAGGCGCGCCTGCTTAATTTCGGATACACTACACCCTCCCAAAGCAAGCGAGTGCCAGAAGAGACGAAGCCGGCCACCTCGAAGGTTTCAACCGGGAACAACTAAACGGCGCTGGGTGCGGTTGGTTCTACCAGAAGCTCGACATTCACGGAGTAGAGCGCCGACTTTCCCTGATGGTCGCTTTGAAAGTAGACGCGGCGGCTATCGGGCGAGAAAGCCGGGGAGACCGAAACGGGATGACTGGCCCGGTGTTCGCAAAGCGTGAGCTCACGTTGAGGGGAACGGAGCAGCAGAATCACTGTGGGTTGAGCTTTACTGCGGCTGGCGCCGACAAACACCGATCCATCCCGTTGGGAGCGAAAGTTGCGAACTGGCTGGTAGAGACAACGCGCTGCTCGACTCCGGTCTCTGGAAAGACTTCGTGGATCTCGGAAAGCAGGACATTCCCGGCTGGAACATCGCGCAGCAGCAGCAACGATTGTCCATCAGGCGACCAGAACGGATTCGAGATTCGTCCTTTGGCAAGCAACACCGGTTCTCCGCCTGCGCGCATTCGGAGTAGCGAGCGGAGCGTACCAAAACTCTCGCTCGTCCGTCGGACACTTGGCGGCCGAACAGACATCCTTTGCCGCCAGGCCGGACCAAACACCAGGTAGCTACGTCCTCGGCCAGATGACTATCGACCAGGCACCGCTTCAGTTGTTCGAGCCGGCCGCGCCTTATCAGTACAAGGTCCGAAGAAGAACCGGCGCTGAACGCGGTGACGTCGTCCGCCAGAACCCGCATTCTCTTGCTCGAAAGCGTGATCTCTTTCAAACTCGCGCCATCCAGCAGGTAGAGAACTTTTTGGCGCTCGTCCAGGCACAACGAATCGGTTTGCAGAGCTGTGGTGTGGATGATCGGCGTTACGGCGCCCGTTCTCAAATCGAGATGAAAGGGCGTTGGCCGGCCTGTCCGGTCGGAGGAAAAGATCAAAAAGCGGTCCTTTGCAGAGATGAACCGGTTGGTGGCGGCGGGCAGCAGGCTGGTGGTTGAGGGATTCGTCAAACGAACGACGGAATTTTCGGTAGTAGGATCGGCAAAGCGGAAAAACTCGCCCACATTCGGAAGCGGCCTGGTTTTCCGGACGGGAGGGTTGGCGGCCGCAACTAAGCTGGCGGGGAAGGCGGCCAGCATCGCGCGCCGCGTGATGCCTTTTCTCACTACAAAGGGAGAT
This sequence comes from uncultured Acidobacteriaceae bacterium, assembly GCA_963795445.1. Lineage (GTDB taxonomy): Bacteria > Acidobacteriota > Terriglobia > Bryobacterales > Bryobacteraceae > Bog-105. The sequence continues at coordinate 28,955 of CAWCHX010000015.1, forward strand.
GCGGACCGGAAAACTAGCGTTGCACTACAGGCCGAGGTCGCTATGTATCGGCTTGGACGACTGCGCGGTCCGCGATCCCGCCAAGTATTTGTAAGGATTGACTGGTGTTCCGTGCAAGCGCACTTCGTAATGGATGTGGGGCCCGGTTGCCCGGCCGGTTCCGCCCGACAACGCTATCACTTGATTGCGCAGCACTTCCTGCCCAGGCACAACCAGAAATTGCGATAGATGGGCGTAATAAGTTTCCAGCCCATTGCCATGATCGACGATGACCAACTTCCCGTACGCCCCGCTCCACCCGGCACTCTCAACTACCCCGTCCGCAGTCACATGTACCGGAGTTCCTCTATTGGCCGCCAAGTCGATGCCGGTGTGAAAGGCACCCTCGCCGGAGAATGGATCGGATCTTCCACCAAACGAACTGCGCAATATCCCATTCACCGGCCACAAACTCGGCTCTGAGTGAGTTTGCCACTGATAGGCGTAGCGATGATAAATCCCGGAAAAACTGGCGGCTTTGAGGAAATTGTATTCTTCGATGGATTCTTTGACAGTTTGGCGTAAGCGGTTCGCCCGCATCCAGTGCCTTCAAACCGCGGGTTCCGGAAGGTTGGTTGATTCCGTAGGCAACCGTCACTTCATTGGCGAGGGTCTCAAGCGAAGCCATCTGCTCATTATGCTGGCGCGAGACTCGCTGCAGATCCTGGTAGCGGGTGCGCAGCCGGTCAAAATCGGTCCGCAGTTGATCGTAATGCGATACCTTCCAAGTCATTCGCAAATAGCTGGAACAAGCACAGAAAACCAGGAGAGTGAGGCCCAACAGCGTGCAGAAAAGATAAGCCAGCGATTTATAGCTGATTTGTATCCGTTTGACCCGCCCATGAATAGAATGGGCGAACTCAAGAACGAAGTACTGTTGATTCATTAAACTCCTCGGAGAGCTGGACACGCAAGAGATCCTCTACTATCCAAGTGCTTTCCAGCGGCTAAGATTATGAACGAATATTCAGGCTACATCCCGATCGGAATGCTGTCAATAATAAATTTGGTTATGTGCCTTACATTTTATCAGGTTGCGAGACCCGCGACGGTTTACACCTCTTTACGACGCTCCAGTAACTTGTAGTTGAAATTCGGGATCTCTCTTGGCGGGTATCCCAAACAAGGAGAAACATGAAAGCAATTCGCATACTACTGATCGGCACTTTAGCGGCTGCAGCTATATGGGCCGCCGACGCGACCGGGAAATGGACCGCCGAAATGCAGGGCCGTGGCGGAAACACCATGACGGTGAACATGAACCTTAAGGCCGACGGCGACAAGCTGACCGGAACAGTGAGCGGCCGCAACGGCGACACGGACATTACGGACGGCAAAGTCGATGGCGACAATATCTCGTTCAAAGTGGTCCGGGAATTCAACGGTAATCAGATCACCCAGGTGTACAAGGGAAAAGTCAACGGCGACACGATTCACTTTTCGATGACGATGGAAGGCGGCAACATGGGCGGCGGCCAGCCTCGAGAGTTCGACGCCAAGCGAGCCAGCGGCGGAATGTAAGTACTGGCCGGACCGGTTCTGGGCCGTGCTGAAGCCATAATCAAGCATGGCCTTTGAACGTGAGGTGGAGGCAGCCAAGCTGCTGGCGCAGGAAGCCGGGGCGCTTGCGCTGGATTTTCAGCGCCGTGGCGTCACTGCGGAAGCGAAGTCGGACGAATCTCCGGTCACGGCCGCCGACCGCGCCTGCGAAAAGCTCATCGTCGATCAATTGGCGCGCGAATTCCCCGAAGACGGAGTGCTGGGCGAAGAAGGCGCCAATCGCCAGAAGCAGCAACGGACGCAAGTGGATCATCGATCCAATCGACGGTACACGCGATTTCGTTCGCGGAATTCCCCTTTGGGCAGTTCTGATCGGCCTGGAACAAGATGGCGAGATCGTCGCCGGAGCAGCGCATAGTCCGCGGCAGGGGCTGTTGCTCTGGGCTGGGCGCGGCACAGGAGCCTGGGCCAACGGCTCGCCGCTTCATGTTTCCGACAGATCGGATCCGGCTGACGCAGTACTCTCTTTCAACGGCTTTAATAAAGTAGGCGTCCGGCCGTTTGCGCCAGGCCTGCTCTCCTGGGTGCAGCGATTCTGGGCGGTGCGCAGCCTGGGCGGAGCGGTGGATGCCATGCTGCTGGCCCAAGGACAAGCCGACGTCTGGATTGAGCCCAATGCGCAACCTTGGGATTTGGCGCCGCTGAAGCTGCTGATTGAAGAAGCGGGTGGCAAGTTCGCCAGCTTCACAGGCGAGAACAGTATCTACGGCGGCAATGCCTATGCTTGCGCTCCAGGCCTGGAAAGCTACGTCCGCGAGTTGCTCAGCAGTAACGGCGAGCACGCACTTATACTCGGAAGCGTGACGCTCGATCTGTTGCATCTGCTGTTCCGTTTCATCCACATCGGCTCGGTGATTTTGTTGCTTGGAGGCGTGTTTTATGCCCGGCAAGTCTTAGTCCCGGTGCTCAATTCTCTGCCCGAGGATCTTCGCATGCAATCGGCGGCAGGAAGCCAATTGAGATTCCGCACAACCCTTTGGGTGCTGTTAATTCTCATTGTCGGCTCCGGGATTATACAACTTTTCTGGGCGGACCGCCGCACGGGCAGGTCGTACCAGATTGCGTTTGGCATCAAGATGCTTTTCGTGGCCCACATCCTGGCGTCAGCCATCCTGTGGTCCACTTCGCCGTACGGCGACGTCACGATCGGGGGCAAAAGCAAGCGGCGGTTGCTGAGTATCGTGATCTCCGGGCTGATCGTAGTCTTTATCTCCGCGTACTTGCGGGCGCTGAGCCAACGCGGCTTGTAAGGCGCGATTCGCATCTAATTAGCGGGACGAACATGACTGGCTACGAAGGTTTGCGGGATGGCGCGGCCTGGATCGACCTATCCGCGCGCGGCAAGATACGAGTGACCGGCGAAGACCGGGCGCGACTTCTGCATGCAATGAGCACCAACAATATAAAGGATCTGGCAACCGGCGAGGGCCTGTACGCATTTTTTCTGACCGCGCAGGGACGAATCCTCGCCGACGCTTACATCTATAACACCGGCGAAAGTCTCTTTCTGGACACGGAGCCGGAAATTGCCGGTAAGCTCCGCGAGCATTTGGATAAATTCATCATTGCCGACGATGCCAACCTCGACGATGAGACTGATCAATGGGCAGCCATCGGGCTGGAAGGACCACGCTTTCGGGAGTACGCCGTCAGCCTTGGCATTTCCATTCCCGAGAAACCGTATTCGTTTGTGAATTGGGAATCCGGATTCGTTACCGCGATGGCCGGCACAGGTCCGCAAGGCGTTCGTATCTTCGTGCCCGCCGATCAGAAAGACTCCCTCATTCAGCGCCTGAAAGCGTCCTGGAAGTTCCGAACGCAACGGCCGAGGAAGCGCGGCAAGTACGCCTGGAAAACGGCATCCCGCGTTACGGAGAAGACATCACCGAACGTTACTTGGTGCAAGAGACACTGCAAATTCACGCTGTTCACACCAACAAAGGTTGTTATTTAGGCCAGGAAATCGTTGAACGAGTTCGTTCGCGCGGGCAAGTTCATCGCCTGCTGACGCCCATTCGTATCAGGACGAGCACGCCGCCAGCAGCCGGGAACGAAATTGAGCGTGGACGGTAAGGACATCGCGGAGATCACCTCGGCGGCTTATGCGCCCGCACTTGGAGAAGTTGCCGCTCTTGCTTATGTCAGGACCGAAGTCGCGCACGACAAGCCGGAAATGACGGTTTCCGGAAGCGCTCCGCCGATAACAGCTTACGTTTCCTAATCTCCCAGCAGCTTTCCGTAAGGCTCGAAGCGACTCCACGTTGTCGCAGACGGTTTTGATGGCGGCGGTAATGGGCACTGCCAGAAGCAGTCCGAATTCCACCCCAAATGACGCTCCAAAACATCAACGCGACAGTCACTACCAGCGGATTCAAGCGCACTCGTCTTCCAATGATCTTTGGGTACATGAAATTCATCGCGATGAAGTGCAGGCCAGCGGTGATCTAGCACGAGGGTGAGTATGATTTGGATTCGGTTCGGAATGGCTACGGCCGCAAGTAAAGGCGGCACGATGGAGAGCGGCAGACCCACATACGGTAAGAGACTGAAAAATGCGCTGAGCGGTCCAATCAGCAGCCAATACGGCACCCCCAGGAAAAAGAAAGCGATCGCACTGACACTGCTCAAGAAAACCCAGAGCAGAAAATTGCCGAGCACATAGGCGCGAGTCGAGTCGCCGATTCCGGACCAAGTCTTGCCGACGGTGTAGCGGTCCTGTCCGTGAAAAAGACGCAGCACGCTTTTTCCGATGTGGTCGCGCCAACTCAGCATGAAGTAGACAAGAAACGGGACGAAAGATGCCATCACCAGCACATGCAGATAGCCCGCAACATAGCTATAAATAGTCGCGATGAAGGGCTTAGGATCGCTGTGAATTCGGACTTCCTGGACAGCAGGCGGAAGGGGTTGAGCGGGAGTGACTGGAGCCGCGGAGTTCGCTCGCCGCTTGCGAGATTTCTAGCGCTTCCCTGGGCCGCTCCTGAATCTGTTCTCCCTGATCGCGCAGACTTTTGGGAACGACCAGATCGATGCTCGCTGTTCGAACCGATCGAGCTGCTCATTTGCTTTGACCCAGAGTTCATTGACACGCAAGGTATACGCGGGCAGATCTTCCGCGATGGTCGACACCTGCGTCCACAACATGGCTCCCAACAAATATGTCGCGACGATGGCTGCAGCCGATGACGATTCCGGTTGCGGCAGGTCGCGGGACGCGCAGTTTCATGACCAGCAAGACTGCGGGATCGAGAATGAAAGCGACCACGATGGAGACGATGAGGGTGACGAAGAAATCGCGCCCAAAATAGAGCAAGGCCACCAGCGCTGCTACCGCAATTAGCGAAATTCGAACGCTGAAGGATCGTTGAGCGGGCTGCGGAGGAGTGAACAGTGCCACAGCGAACTACGGCCTCGGTTATCGCTACTCTAACACGCTGTACCTTCTATAATCCGAAGTTGGCAAGCGCACACCAGCAACTTCCGCCGGGACGCGTATTCGCCCTGGACGTGGGCAAGAAACGAATCGGTTTGGCAGTAAGCGATGAACTTGGGATCACGGCGCAAGGCATCGAAACGCTGGAGCGAACACGCATTCGCGACGACCTGGAAAACCTAAAGCAGATCGCAGAGACAATGGAACGTGCAAGCTTTGCTGGTCGGCAGCCCGCTTCATATGAGCGGCTCGGAAAGCCGCCAGAGTGAGTACACCAAGGAGTTCGCTGGACGCCTGCAGCAATACCTTGCGCTTCCGGTGGCCTTTTGGGATGAGCGTTTGACGTCGGTGGAAGCGGGACGGATGCTGCGCGAAAGCGGCGCTTCTCTCGAACAGCGGAAAAAGACAGTTGATCGCCTCGCTGCCGTGCTGCTGCTGGAGAGCTATTTAGGTTATCGGCAGCTCCAATGCAGCGCCCAAGATGGAGGCCGACTTGGCTAGACGCCGCGGATGTTTAGGCCGCCTCTTCCTGTTGGCCGTTCTTTTCCTGATAGTCATCGCGGCCGTAGGCGCCGGACTTGCAGGCTATTGGTATCTAGGGCCGTATCGAGGATTCCGCGCCGAAACGTTTGTAGAGGTCGAGCATGGAATGTCTTCGCGCGAAATCGGCGTCATTCTGGCTGAACAGGGCGTGGTGCGATCCCCTCAGGCGTTTCTGTTCGTTCGCATGCTTCACCCCCGAGCCACTTTGCAGGCGGGCGAATACCGGTTCGGTTCAGCCGAAACACCTTGGCAAGTCTTCGATAAGATTCGGCGCGGCGACGTTTTCTATGAGGACTTCACCGTGCCCGAAGGAAGCAATATCTTCGATATCGCTGCATTGCTGGCGCAGTCCGACACCGTGGCTCCGGACGAATTCCTGAAAGCGGCGGCAGACCCGCAGAGCATTCGCGACCTTGATCCGCTGGCGCCCGATCTGGAAGGTTATCTCTTCCCGTCTACGTATCGGGTGACACACCGCACCAGCGCTACGGAGCTATGCCGAACCATGACCAGCCGAGTTCCGTAAGCAATGGGCGGCGATTGGCGGCAAGCAACACATGGCGGATGCGCACAAGATCGTCACATTGGCGTCGCTAGTGGAGAAGGAGACCGCTGTTCCGCAGGAGCGGCCGCTGGTAGCAGCGGTTTTCACAAATCGGCTGCGCTCGGACATGCCGCTGCAGTGCGACCCACCACGGTATATGCGGCGCTGCTCGAGAACCGCTACAAAGGCGTGCTCCACAAATCCGATCTAGCCAGCGCCAATCCGTACAATACTTATGCCCACGCGGGGCTTCCTCCCGGGCCGATCGCCAATCCGGGATTGTCCGCGCTTCAAGCCGCCTTGCGTCCGGCTGAGGTAGATTACTTGTATTTCGTAGCTAAGGCCGACGGATCCGGGTCTCACCATTTCTCAGCTACGCTGGGTGAACATGAAAAGGCCGTTCTGGCGTACCGAAAGAACGCACATCAATAAACTACTGCGCGCCTCTACTGAGCAGCATCACTTTCATGGTGTGAAAGATGATGTAGAAATCGAGCGCGGGCGCGACATTCTTGATGTAGTAAAGATCGTATTCCAGCTTGATCATGGCATCTAGCTCCGTATCGCCGTACTTGTGATTAATCTGCGCCCAGCCGGTAATACCGGGCTTAACGGCCAGACGCTGGCGATAATACGGGATCTGCTGAGCCAGAAGCTCGACAAACTCCGGACGCTCCGGACGCGGACCGACGATGGCCATGTCGCCTTTGACCACGTTCCAGAACTGAGGCAACTCATCCAGCCGCAATTTGCGGAGCCAGCGCCCAATGGGAGTGATCCGCGGATCGTCTACCGAGGCCCAAACTGCGCCGGTGCGGGCCTCGGCGTCGACGTACATGGAACGGAATTTGTATAGCGTGAAGACGCGTCCCTTGGAACCTACGCGCCGCTGCCGGTAAAGCACCGGTCCGCGCGATGAGAGCTTGACCGCAACCACGGTCAACAGCATGAACGGCGAAAATCCGATGAGCCCTAGGACGCCGATCAAGAGTGAATAGAAGCTTTGGATGGCTATGGCGTGGGGACGCGGTCCCAGCATGGAGGAGAAGATCAGTTGCGAGGGTTGAATCTTCCGGCTGCAAACCCGGCGCATGGCCATTTCATAGGTGTCCGCGGCGTCTTCAATAATCACGCCGGCAAAACGGATTTCCAAGAGATCCTGCACGGGGAAGACGGTTTCGCCGTTCCGCCATGCCCACGACGATTCGCGTTGGTTTGTATTTCTCGCATGTTGGATGCACGTCGGCGAGTGTTCCCAAGCAGGGAACGGGAAAATCGCAGGGCTCGTCCTCACAGAGATATCCAACGACAAAGTAGCCGAATTCCGGCTTTTCCATTAGCCGGGAAATCACTTCGCCGAGAATACTGGAATTCCCGATCAGCAGCACCCGTTCGGATCGCAGCGTCCCAACAATGTAGGTCCAGAAGAAAACTCTCCAGCTTGGCAGCAGCAGATGACGGCCAGGCTTCCGGCCACCATAAGCCAGCGTCCCAGGATGAAATCTGGCCTTAGATAGCCGAGGAAAGCCATCAGCAGCAAGGCACAGCCGACCGCCAGGCAGACCTGCTGCACCAGAAGAATCCGAGATATGATTCGAAGATCCGTGTAGAGATCTTGAAAATACATCCCCAGGATGACGCAAGCCGTGACAACCAGAATCTTCCAGTAATTGCCCTCGACAAAGAGGTAGAAGACCGGATCGGATCCGTATGTAAATAAGGACGCGACGCCATAGCAGGTCGAGGACGAGAATAATCTCGGAAAGCAGGAGCGCAACTACGCTGGCCGGGATGAAAACGCGAAAGAGGCGAATCACGCGAGGTGTTTACGGTAGGACTTGCGCGTTCCCGAGTTTAGCACGCTAATCTTATCGGCCTGCTGACATTAAGTCTTGTCCGGGTTGGGCCTACGAGAAAAGCAGCTGCTCTGCAAGCCATTAGTTTAATTAGAGATAAAAGTTCGTTCATTCCTCCGCGACCGTGATATAAAGAAGTAAGGCCGCATTGGTCGTAGATATCGGTCCGATCTGTTAAACCCGGTTCAAAATGCTTAGACTCACGAAAAAAGCGGATTACAGCTTAATTGCGCTCAAGCATTTTGCGTCGCGTCAATGGGAGACGGGCGAAGCGGTAAGCGCGAAAGAGGTAGCGGATACCTGCGGCATTCCGCTTCCGGTGCTATCCAAGCTGCTGCAAAAGCTCGGCAAGACCGGTTTCCTGCTCTCCGAATACGGAACTCATGGAGGTTATCGGTTGGCGCGAGACCCGCGCCGCATTTCCGCTTTGGAGGTGATCCGAGCGATTGACGGTCCCATAGTTCTGGCGAACTGCTTTACGGAACACTCCTATTGCGGCCATTCGGCTCGCTGTACGGTGAAGCGTCCGTTGAAGCGGATACACGAAGGCATTCTGCGACTTCTGGATAGCGTCAGCATCCAAGATATGCTCCAAGATTCGGAAGGTGGATGCTGCGGAATCGCTGCCGACTTCCCTGGTCGCGCTTCAAAGCACGCCGGAGTCTCTCGAAACACAAGCTTCTCTGAGGAAACAACACGTATGAAATTGCCGATTTACATGGACAATCACGCGACGACGCAGATGGACCCGCGCGTCTTTGAGGCCATGAAGCCATACTTCACCGAGATCTTCGGAAACGCGGCGTCGCGGAATCATAGCTTCGGTTGGGAGGCTGAAGAGGCGACCGAAAAAGCCCGCAAGCAAATCGCCGATCTGATTGGGGCTACTCCCAAGGAAATCGTTTTCACCAGCGGCGCCACCGAATCGAACAACCTCGCTCTAAAGGGTGTCGCGGAGATGTACGCCGAGCGCGGCAATCACATCATCACGCAAGTGATCGAGCACAAAGCGGTTCTCGACACCTGCAAGCGCCTTGAGAAACAGGGAGTGCGGGTGACGTATTTGCCTGTGAAGCAGGATGGCCTGATCGATCTGGATCAATTGCGCGACGCTATCACCGATAAGACGATCCTGATCTCGATCATGTACGCCAACAATGAAATTGGCGTAGTGCAGCCGATGAAGGAAATCGCCAAGATCGCTAAGGAGAAGGGGGTACTCTTCCATAGCGACGCGGTCCAGGCGGTCGGCAAGATTCCGGTCAACGTGAACGCCGATGGAATCGATATTCTTTCGCTTACCGCACACAAGCTATATGGACCGAAGGGCGTGGGCGCGTTATACGTCCGGCGGCGGAATCCACGCGTGCAAGTTACCGCGCAGATGGATGGCGGCGGCCACGAGCGCGGCATGCGTTCAGGCACGTTGAATGTGCCCGGTATTGTGGGGTTAGGCGCGGCTTGCGAGATCGCCAAGAAGGAAATGGCCGAAGAATCGAAGCGCTTGAGTTTCCTGCGCGACAAGCTAAAGGACAAGCTGATGACAGAGCTGGACGAGGTCTACATCAACGGCTCCTGGGAACACCGTCTGCCGCACAACCTGAACATCAGCTTCGCGTACGTGGAAGGCGAGAGCCTGCTGATGGGTATTAACGATATCGCGGTATCGAGCGGCTCAGCTTGCACCTCGGCAACGCTTGAGCCAAGCTACGTATTGAAGGCGCTGGGGGCAGGCGACGATCTGGCGCATTCCTCCATCCGGTTCGGCATCGGGCGGTTCAATACGGAAGCGGAAGTGGATTACGTAGCGGACAAGGTGATCGACGTGGTTAGAAAGCTGCGCGAGTTATCGCCGCTATACGAAATGGCAAAAGAAGGCGTAGATCTCTCAAAGATGGTTTGGACGGCACACTAAGATTAAAGAAGGATAAAACATGGCGTACTCTGACAAGGTTCTGGATCATTACAACAACCCACGAAACGTGGGTTCTATGGATAAAAATAGTTCCGACGTCGGAACGGGCATGGTGGGGGCGCCGGAGTGCGGCGACGTGATGAAGCTGCAGGTCAAGGTGAATCCGGAGACCGGGGTCATCGAAGACGCCAAGTTCAAGACGTTTGGATGCGGCAGCGCAATTGCCAGTTCCTCCCTGGCAACGGAGTGGCTGAAGGGGAAGACGGTGGACCAGGCTCTGGAAATCAAGAACACTGACATCGTCAATGAACTTTCGCTGCCTCCCGTGAAAATTCACTGCTCGGTTCTGGCCGAGGACGCCATCAAGGCTGCGATTGGCGACTACAAGAAGAAGCACCAAATGGCGGTGCAACCCGAGAGCGTCGCTGTCCATTAAGCGGAGGATGCGTTTTTGATTCATGGCTGAGTTGACTCAGCTCGGCGGGGCGGCGGCGAATCCGCCGGGCGCTTCGCAAGAGAGCTGCGCCCAAACAGATCCACGTCACCCCCAAGGCGGTGCAAAAAATACGCGAGGCGTTTGCTCGCGAAGGGGTGTCCGGCGGTTTGCGTTTGGGCGTTCTGGGCGGCGGCTGTTCCGGCTTGAGTTACCAATTCAAATTCGCCCCGGAGCCGCGGCCTCGCGATCAGGTATTTGAGTTCGATGGAGTGAAGGTGTTCGTCGATCCCAAGAGCATTCTTTTCCTGGACGGCATGACCCTTGATTGGCATGACTCGTTGCTACAATCCGGGTTTGTCTTTCAAAATCCGCATGCTACCAAGAGCTGCGGATGCGGCACGTCCTTCTCCGCCTAGGCGCTTCGGCTGAAGCAGTCTCGGTTTGCTGGCCAAGGATTCTCCGCACCCGCTATGCTCATGTTGTCCAAAAACTTCTACGAATTCTTTGGCATTGACCAGAAAGCTCACGCTCGACAACGAAGCTCTGCAGAAGCGCTTCTACGAGCTAAGCCGCCATTGGCACCCCGATCGTTTCAGCCGCAAAAGCGCGGCGGAGCAGGCCCAAGCCCTGGAAGCGACCGCGATCCTGAACGATGGTTATCGGACGCTCAGAGATCCGGTAAAACGCGCTGAGTATCTGCTCAAAGAGGAAGGCTTTCCGATCGGAGAGCAGCGTTCCAAAGACGTGCCCCCGGAATTGCTGGAAGAAGTATTCGAGTTGAACATGGCGTTGGAAGAGCTGAAGGGCGGCGAAGAGTCCGCGCGTCCGCAACTCGAAGCGGCGAAGGAGAATTTCGTCGAATCTGCGCGCCGGCATCGACCAAGAACTGGAATCGTTGTTTGTGAAATACGACGCGGCGGAACCGCAAAGCGAGACCGCCAAGCAGGCCCTGCACGAGATTCGCGGCGATACTGAACCGCCGGCGCTACATCGAAAATCTGGTGCGGGATGTGGATCGAGCTTTGAATCCGGCAGTCCCCACAGCGGAGCCCGTCGAGGAGCGTCTCTAGGCGAGACATGGGAACTTTTCAAATCGATTTCGGCGAGAGCCGCAAATCCAAAATTGTTGGCATCGATCTGGGCACGACCAATAGCCTGGTTGCCGTCATGGAACTCACCGGCCCTCGAATCATCGAAGATAGCGAAGGGCGAAAGATCGTTCCAAGCATTGTTTCTCTCACCGATACCGGGAGACTGGTGGCGGGCGAGCCCGCGCGGGAACTGCTGCTGACCAGCCCTGAGCGGACGGTCTATTCCGTCAAGCGTCTGATGGGACGCGGTGTTGGCGATGTTCGGGACGAGCTCAAGCTATTTCCATTTCGGATTGCGGAAGACAGCGAGTCCGTCATTCAGCTCAAGTTGGGCGACCGCACCTTTACTCCGCCCGAGATTTCCGCGGCCGTACTGCGGCAGTTGAAAGACAACGCAGAAGCGGCTCTCGGCGCGCCAGTGACCGAGGCCGTTATTACTGTTCCCGCCTATTTCAACGACGCGCAGCGGCAAGCGACGAAGGATGCTGGCCGCCTCGCCGGCCTGGAAGTTCTGCGCCTGGTGAATGAGCCCACTGCGGCATCGCTCGCTTACGGTCTCGACAAACGGCAGGACGGGATCATTGCGGTTTACGATTTCGGCGGCGGGAACTTTCGATATCTCGATTTTGCGATTGCACGAAGGCATATTCGAAGTCCTGGCGACAAATGGGGACACTCACCTGGGCGGCGACGACATCGATAACCTTCTGCTCAGGATCGCGCTGGAAGACGTGCAATCGGAATGGAACGAAGATCTATCGCGAGATTCGGAAGGCGTGCAACGTCTTCGCCGGGCGGTGATTAAAGCCAAGGAAGAATTATCGTTTGTTCCCCGAAGCCAATATCGAGCTCGCTTACAAGGGCAAACTCTACCGGCGTATCATTGGACGCGAGCTGTTCGAACGACTAATCGCGTCCGTCGTCGAGCGAACTCTCGGACCCTGCCGCGCTTGCCTGGCGGACGCGAAACTTGCTCCTGAACAGATCGACGAGGTGGTGATGGTCGGCGGTTCGACTCGCATACCGCTGGTTCGAACTGCGGTTGAGCGACTTTTCAAAGCCAAGCCGCACACGGAATTGAATCCCGACGAAGTGGTGGCGTTGGGTGCTGCGGTGCAAGCGGGCATCCTGGCCGGTGACGTGGAAGATAAATTGCTGCTGGATGTAACACCGCTTTCGCTGGGCATCGAAACCATGGGAGGCGTTGTCTCCAAGCTGATCCACCGCAACTCAACTATTCCCGCAAGCGCCACGGAAAGCTTCACGACGGCCGTCGATGGCCAGCGCAACGTGCTGATTCATGTATTGCAAGGTGAACGCGAATTGGTGAAGGACTGCGCGCAGCCTGGCCCGTTTCGATCTGAAAGACATTCAGCCGATGCCGGCCGGTTTGGCCCGCATCGAAGTTCGCTTTCTGATCGACGCGAACGGCATCCTGAACGTCACGGCGCGCGATGCTCGTACCGGCAAAGAGCAGAGCGTCGAGGTGAAGCCCTCCTACGGCTTAACGGAAGAGCAGGTTGAGGCGATGATTCGCGAGTCCTTCGAGAGAGCGGAAGAGGATATGCGTGAGCGGCAGGTTCGCGAAGCGCGCGTGGAAGCGGACAATATCCTGGCAGCGACCGGAGAAAGCACAAAAAAACGATGCATGGTCGAACCTCACCTCCGAGGAGCGCAACGCCATCGAATCCGCCAAGCGGGACCTACGGAGCGTCTATCATGGCAGCGATCATCGAGCCATCAACGAAAAAATCGAAGCGTTGAATCACGCCACGCACAGCTTGGCGGAAAACATGATGAATACTGCTGTGCGGGGCGCGCTGAAAGGTACAAAGATCGAGTGATGCAGCCCCCAGGTGTCGCGCTCGCCTACAATAGACCGAGGGATATGCCTGGACTTACTTGGGACCACACCGAGGATATTGCGCTCAGCCTTTACGATGCCCATCCGGAGGTGGATCCGACCCACATCCGCTACACCGATCTCCACAAGTGGATCACTGAGCTGCCGAATTTTAAGGACGATCCTCTGGCGTCTACGGAAGGCAAGCTGGAAGCAATACAAATGGCGTGGCTGGAGGAATACCAGGATAACCAGTGACCCCCGAGCGCGGACTGCGGATGAAACGCTATGTTATACTTTCGTCAGTAGTTCCGCCCCTATTTCACATGTAGTGAAGGGCGCGGTTCTTGGCGAGACCCGCCAACCATCGTTTCCAGGACCAGATTATGCCCAAGATGAAGACACATAAGGGTGCGTCTAAGCGCTTCAAGAAAACGGGTACGGGTAAAATCACCCGGCATCACGCCTCTGCGCGTCACATTTTAACGTCGAAGGCGCGTTCCCGGAAGCGTAAGCTTCGGCAGGGCGTTGTTGCAGACGAGACGGATCAAGCCAAGTTGCGCAGCATGCTCCCGTACTAGAAATCGCGGGAGAAAGAAACAAACGAGCAGGAGCAGCGCGCCGCACGTGCCTGCGTCCTCTCACCGGAAGCGCTAGCTTCCAAATTAATCTAAGGAGCAAACGTGCCAAGAGTAAAAAGAGGTACCGGCCGGCGAGATTATCGCCACAAAACCCTTCGTCTTGCCAAGGGTTACTTTCTCACCAAGTCAAAGCTGAACCGGTCAGCGCAAGAAGCTGTCGAAAAGGCCCTGCGCTATGGCTACGTCGGCCGCCGTCTAAAAAAACGTAACTTCCGTTCTCTATGGATTGCGCGGATCAATGCGGCTTGCCGCGGAGCGGGCATCTCTTACAGCAAATTCATCAACGGCTTAAAACGCGCCGGCATCGAGCTGAACCGAAAAGTTCTGGCGGATATAGCGGTCAACGATGCACTCGGTTTCACCGCCCTGGTTAGCAAGGCGAAAGAGGCGCATCAAGCCCAACTGCAGTAGCCGATAATAGTCTGAATCATGACGGAAGCCGTTCAAGAAGGTATAGACGCACTGGCCAGTCTGGAAGAGCGCATCAATCGCGCCGTCCAGGTAATAACAGATCTCCGCAACGAGAACAGTCAACTTCAGCGGAACCTGACTACAGCACAGGAAGAGCTCACCTCTACGCGAGCGCAGATGGAGGAGCTGCAGGGTTCCTATTCCGCCGCCGGAAAAGAGCATGGCGCTTTGGAGCAGAAAGCCCAACGCCTTTCCGAAGAGCTGGAACAGTTGCGCGGCGAGCGGAAGCAGGTAAAAACTCGCATCGAAAAGCTGCTGAGCCAATTGGATCTGCTCAGCGCAAGCTGAAATAATCTCATCATGGACGCGCCGGACGGACCCAAGCAGACTGTCCGGGTCACCATCTTCAACCAGAGTTACACGGTCTCCGCAGCGGGCGATCCGCAAGACACGGAGCAACTCGCACAGCGGGTCGATGAACTGATGTCTTCAATTGCTCGCCGCGCCGGCAATCTGGATACCACCCGCACAGCCGTGCTGGCGTGCCTTCACCTGGCAGACCGGCTCCGCGCGGCCGAGCAGGAATTGGACCAGCTGAGGCAATCGGTTAGCCACAAGAGCAGGGATTTTGCGACGCTCCTGGATCAAGCTCTCCCAGCGCGAGATATCGAGTAGGATAAAAAATTCAGAAAATCCGCGTCTGCTTCTGCAAGCTACCGAAGGTACCGATGTTCGCGACAGAGAATGAGAACAGGTACTGATTCTCATTCCTGATTCCGAGATTGAAGTTCCGAAGCTCGAAGCTGAAACCGCAACAATCCGTGTTATAGGACGTTTGGACCAAATCGAATAGGCGGCGGTCAAGAAGCGCATCATAGTAGACGACTCCGGCAGCGTTCCACCCCTTTCGGTTCGTATTGCCGTAGCCTCCGCCGAAGCTGATCTGGTTCGCGGCCGGGATGAGCAGCGGGTTGGCGGTAATTGCAGT
Source organism: uncultured Acidobacteriaceae bacterium (assembly GCA_963795445.1). Classification (GTDB taxonomy): domain Bacteria; phylum Acidobacteriota; class Terriglobia; order Bryobacterales; family Bryobacteraceae; genus Bog-105. The sequence goes on from CAWCHX010000015.1 coordinate 44,255, forward strand.
TTCTGTAATTGAGCCGAAATACTTGGAGTGCCGGGCGGTTCCACCAAACGTATGGTCGAGGAACTTATGATGGAGCGGATCATACTCGGCTCGATATTCCAGCGAGAAAAAAGTGTAGGGATTCACGACGAGAGACGAGACGACCGGCGAATAGTCGCGCGGTCCGTCGAGAAACGTGTAAGGCGTCAATTCTTCCGCCGCGAGCACGACGTTTCGCTGCCCGGCGACGACGGCGCCGCCAAAGGTCGGATCGAAATAGCGAGCTTGCGTGACACGCCAGGTCACCACCTCACTCACGTTTCCGTTCTTGTCTTTCTTGAACAGCCGATTCGTTAAAGAGAGCGTAAGCTGGTTTGTGTTCGACAGGATGTCTGTGGCATCGAAATGAATGATTTTTTGAAATTGATTAATTCCCGTGACGTACTCATAGGTCGCTTCCGCTTCGATGACGTGCTTGGCCTTCGTGCCCAAATGGAGCCACTTCGCTGGCGTGTACACGCGCTCAATAGTGGGAAGCCTCAGATCTAAGGTGAAATCCGCATCCTTGCGGAACAGATTGGAACTGGCGAGAGCGACGCTCGTGTTCGATTGCGGAGGACAGGTGGGATAGCCGCCGCACGAGCTAATAGGTACGTAGGTGGTGCTGTTCATTGAGTATGAGTTCCCGTAATCGGTTGCTCCGAACGTAATGCTCGGGTTCAGCGAGAAGCCCTTGAAATTGAACTCTGTCATGACGCGCGGCTCGATGTCCACGCGCGACACTTCCCCGGTATTGAAGATCGCGGATGGAGAGCCGGTCGTGGTAGTGTTTATTCCGGTTGGTTCGGAGCGGCTCAGCAAGCCGGCCGTTGAACCAAAGGAAAACCAAACCGGCACTGGACCATTGGCAATTGGTTGATCGCGGCCCAAAAATTCGACCGACGGAAGCTTCTGAACAATAACTTGGTTGGGGATCTGTTTGGTGATTACCTGCGTAAAGAGGTTCTGCTGGGACGGATACGTTATCGCCTCAAAATTTTGGTCGCGCTGAATGACAAAATCGAGCGCGTACGTGTCGTCCTTGAAATGCCTCTGGAGAAAGCCGATCGAGTTGTTTTGAGACCAAATCGTCGCCGCAAAAGAGTAGGAAAATGCCTCCCGAAAGACATACGAGCTGAGATAGTTATAATCCAGCACTCCGTTGAATCCCAGGATCTGAGTTCTGCCGGTTGCCTCAAACTCGAGGCCGCCCTCCTTGTAGCGGGTATTGTTGGACACAACGCCTCGGTCGTCCACGCCGTAGAGGTTGAAATTAAAGTCGGTCACCTCGTTTGGTTTCCCGCGGAAATCGTAACGAAGAGCAGGTCCGCGCGACGTGAAATATTGCACAATCGAGGTCATATCGTAGCTTCTATTGATCGCCCAGTAGTATCCGGCTCCCACCATAAAGCCATAGAGCGTGCTGTGACCTATATTCGGAGTCAGAAAGCCGCTCTGACGCGGGTTCTTGCCAAGGGGTTTGTAGTAGTAAGGCAAATAAAAAATCGGCACGTGCTTCAGGCGAAATACAGTATGGCGTGCAATCGCGCGATCTCCTGGGATGACGTCAAATAGCGGCGATTCGAAGGTCCACCAGGGCTTTGGCACCTTGCAATCTGTGATAAAGCCATCGTGGAGAATGTACCGGTCTTTCATGCGTTCGGCCCATTTTGCCTGGAAGTAGAAGGGATTCGTAGTCGTGAGCACGCCCGGGCTAGTCATGATCTTCGCGGGCGAAGTGCCATTGATGACATAGAACTTTCCCTCTTCCGTCTTCAAGTTGTACTCCGCGTGATCGGCATCCAGTTTGTCGCCGGTCACAAAGTGCTCCAGGTGGACATGCCCCCGCGCATAGGCCCAATTCGTATCGGAGTTGTAGTCGATCTGGTCCGCGGAGAGGTCGAAATCCGACGTCTCCACCTTCGCGTTGGTGCGCAAATAGCGCCAAGGACCACTCGATTCCTGTTTTTCGAGGGCGGAAAACCAAAGCTCGTCGGGCGGAGGCAAATTAGCCTTCGCGGGCCGGGTTGTCGACTGTGCCCTGCCGGGCGATGCGCTAAGAATGACAGCCAGTAGTAAAAAGAACAACTTAGATGACAAATGTTCTAGACAAATATGAGGTTTTCTGTTACATAGAGGAACTGGGGGGTAATTCAGCGCGGAAAGCTTCAACCGAAAACCGTAGCATGGCCGGTGACTGACCCGCAAGCTTTTCGGCAGCCAAACCTCTAGGATTGCATTAAACGCGACATGACTTGCCAGCATTGCCAGACTTGGATTTTAGACGACGATCACCGCTGCCGCCGTTGCGGCCGCCGGGTCAGAAATACACCACCTCGTATCTCGCCCGACACATACCCGATTGCCGCTATGGCGACGGCGCCAGCCTACGATTATGAAGAGCCAGTTCCCGGCCGCCGCTCCGAACAAGCCTCCGGCCGCGAAAGCAGCCCCCTCGTTGGGTCAACAGCCTCTTTTTTCGACGCCCTTCTACGAGCCGCGCGTCATCCCTTTCGATTCTTTAACGACACCGGCCGAGCGCGAATCCATTCGGGCGCGCGCAGCCGATTTATCGCGTCCAGCGCCGCTGAAAACGGCCAAGGTAGAAGTGCGCCACGCCCGCCCGCGCAAAACGCGCTCGTCGGATCAACGCCGCCTGGACTTCCTGGGCCAGGAGGAAGTTCTGGCGCCGCCCCAGTCGAGTATCATTTGCGACGCTCCGGTTGCTCCGATTGGCTTACGAATACACGCGGCATGTATTGACACAGTGCTGATCGTTATCGGCTGCGCGTTTGGAATAGGGCTGTTTGTATTCGAAGGCGGCCAGTTCTCCTTTGACAAGCACATTCTGCCTTTCTTCGCGTTGCCGCTGATCACAGTTCCGCTTCTTTACAAAATGCTGTGGACCGTCGCGGGTCGTGACACGGTGGGCACGCGCTGCGCCGGATTGCGGCTGGTGGATTTTGACGGCAACCCGCCATCGCAATCGCGCCGTTATCAGCGCCTGATGGGAAGCATCCTGAGTCTTTCGGCGGCTGGCATCGGCCTGATTTGGTCGTTAGTGGATGAGGACAGCCTCACCTGGCATGACCACATCTCCGGTACGTTCCCCACTATAGCGTCCGAGAACTGACTCTCAAGTCAGGGCGGTGTTCCCGGCCGGCACTAGAACCGCCGACATAGATCCCTTGGACTTCGGCATTCTGGGATCCGCGCCGTAGGCATGAATCTGGTCACGCGCAAACTCGGCCTGTGGACGTTCGCAGGTGATGACAACGGTCCGGCCCGTCGTATCCACCTCCACCGCGTGTTGGAAGGCGACATCGTGAGGGAGCAAAAATAGCTTCTGCAACATTTCGATAACGTAGTCGTAGGTATGCTCGTTGTCATCCAGCAGAACCACATGGAACAGACGCCCATGCTGCTCTTCTTGGTGCTCCGACAGAGCGGGAGAGACGGTTGGAGAAGCGGTGCTCGGCATTTTCGGAAGAGCTACCCTATTTGGCTGTGGGATGGGAAGGCCACGGCAAATACCGTCCAAACACCTATGCTGAGCATCTAACTGTTAGAATACTTCGTAGGTCTCCCTGAATGGGGGCGCAACGGCTTCGACGGGATCGAATCGTTGTGTGAAGGCGTGTCGGGTTCCGAGCTCCCGTAAAACGATCGGAAAACAACAACTGCCAATAATCAGCAGTTTGCTTACGCTGCCTAATTTAAAAAATTAGGTTGCCGCTCCGGCTAATGAGCTTGCGCGTTAGCCTGTGAGCGTCATTTTGCAGGATAGGCCCTGGGCTTCGGTCCGTAGCCAGGGGGCCGAGATCAATCGGACTAGGCGGCTGTCGCTCTTGCCGGTTCTATAGGCAGCCGCTGAAACGCCAGAACCGGATACACACGTAGGCTTTGCATAGCGGGCTTTCTCGGACGCGGGTTCAACTCCCGCCGCCTCCATAACCACAAGTTCTTTCTTCGAAATGTAGGCTCTCGTCGCTGAGAATACTGCACTTCATTCAACGAGCCAAGCCACTACTGGTGAATTTCCTGCCTGCCGCCGCCACCTGCGCCGCAGAATCAATCCGCCTCCAACGAGGGCCAGCGCAGCCAGCGCGCCGGTACCTGGCTCCGGAACCGCCGCAGCATTTGCCGTGTTCAGCGTGGCTATCGGCAGAGTGCCTGGATCGATGTCGGGTGGTTCAAGGTCTTAAGGCAGCAGCAAACGTCGATAACGAAACATTCTGCACGTCAATTGTTGTGTTGGCGGTAGCCTGCAAAGCTTCAAAAGTGAAACTGCCTAATAAACCGCCAGTTCCCGTGAAGCTCGCATTGCTATCGAGCCCGCCCTCAAAAGTAACGAATCCATTTGTATTGTCGATCGTGCCGTCGAAGTAGATGGGACTGTTTCCCGCGTAATTGAAGATTGCGCCGTCGTTCGCGGCCAGAACCTCAAAGACAGTTGGGTCGAACTTCAGATCGAACGTGTAGTCGTACAGATCGTTCGTGGGATCCAGGCCGTTCACGTTGACGTTTACGCTAAACGGTTGGCCTACCTGCTGAGTGCCTGTCGCTGGGCTGATGCTTAGCGAGGCGGCGTAAACCGGTGAGATTGAGGCGCCCGCAATCAGCAGCGCGGTAGTTATCAGCGTCAATCGCCGTATCTTTTGATAGTTCTCTTTGCTTGTCATTGTTGTTCTCCCGAGTTCCTAATGGCACACCGTACCTTTGGGCAGATGAGCTTGGACAAAGGCCAGGTCCAGAATATTCACCACGCCGTCCCGGTTGGGGTCGGCCAAGTCAAGGTAGTTGGGTTGGCCGATAACAGCTCCGTAGTGCGCCTTGATCAAGGCATAATCGGCACAGTCCACTGCGCCGTCCAGGTTCACATCGCCGGCCGGCTGCACGTAAAGGGTAAAAGGTTGGCTTACCTGGCCGCCTACCGGGCCAGTGCTGAGAACAGTCTGCGCTGAAACCGTCAATGGATAAGTCGCGGCGGTCTAGCGGCGTACCTCCGAAAATCAGCGCGCCTCCGTTAGAGATAACCGTAAATCCATTCGTGGTTGAGTAATTGCCGGTGAGTGCGAGATTGGTGCCCGTAGTCGATGGCAATCCGTCCCCAGGAGTACCCGCGGGTGTTCTTGGGAAGCCGGCGGTGACCGGCAGGATGAACTTCGCCGGTACGCCCACGAACAGAACCAGCCGGCTCGGGAAGTTGGCGAGGCTGGCCGGTTGAGTAATCATCATGGCAACATTCCGGGTAACGGTGGTTCCGGCCGGGTCGGTGAACTGGATCGGAATCCACAAATCTCCGGGATTCGCAGGCGTCCCTGAAATCGTCAGCGAGGTGCCGTTCGAAGTTGCCGTAAGACCCGTCGGCAAAGGCGCGTTCACCTGCCAAGTGCCGCCCGACCCAGTTTCCCCCGAAAAAGTGGAGGAATTGATTGTGCCGGATCCAGCCACGCCAACTTGGAACAGCAGGCTGGGGCTCACGCGCAACACGGGAGCAGGAGGATTCACGGTGACATTCAGAGTGAAAGTCGGAGACGTAAACCCCGGCGTTCCACCGTAAGAATATTGAAACTGGAGTGGAATGGTTTGCCCCGCAGCGGAAACAGGTGGAGTTCCGCTAATAGTGGCTATGTTGTTTCCGTTGTCCGTCAAGCTGGCCCAGCTCGGCAGTGTGCCCACAACTGACCAACTGAGTGGGACATTCGTCGGATTACCATTGATATCGGCAGACCCGTCGATTGTGGCAATATTGCTTTCTGCCGCGTTCCAGGCGGCACTCTGAGTCGCCGGAATAGTTGGTAACAGCGGCGCCGCGACTGTCTCGTTGAGTATAAGGGTGGCGCTGGCTGAACCAGGGGCGCTGGCTGTGATCGCGCAGTTGGAGGAACAGGATGCCGGCGCACCTGTGGGAATACCGCTTATATTGGCGGTTCCATCGCCATTGTCGGTCAATGTCATGCCGGGCGGCAAAGCGTTCGCCCCAGCCGTGATCGTGGTTCCTGACCCGCCATTGGTCTGCACGAGCAACGTGGTGGAACGGCCCTGTGTGAACGTTATGTTCGTAGTGGAAGTTGGATAAACAAACTGCAAGCCGGTACTGCTGCTCGCTGGCTGCGGACTGAGAAGGGACGCTCCTGTGTAACTGATCTGGGCCGCACTTCCGGAACTGCTGCCCGGAGCCTGATAAACGTTCACAGTAAATGGCTGCGTGGTCATCGAGTCCCCGTAGCTGTAGTTGACAAACGGAGTTCCCAGGCCAAGGGTCTCGCAATCCGCCACGAAACTGAATTGATACGTGCCGGGAACGGCCAGAGAGGGCGTTTGCAGATACAACGCGCCATATTGGAATGCGAATCCCGGCGGCAGTGTTCCCGTAGTCCGCATACTGCAAGGTAGTCCCTGGGTGGTGATATCGAGTTGCGGAATGAAATTATGGTCCCCTGCGGTGCTGAAGTCGGCCGTATTGGGCGTAGCGAACACAGGGGGTTGCGGTATCTGCACCGTCGTGCTGTCTGCGTCGTCGGCGTAGATATTCAGCGTATTCATTACGAATGACTTGCACTGCGTGGGTATCTGCGTGTCGGGCGACTGAGTAAGACCGAGATAGGGATCCACCTCACAATCAAAATCGTTGTTCCCGATGTCGTCTGGTGCTTTCGTTACCAGGAAGCGCCCCTTGTCTATAAGGTCTGCAACGTAGCGAATTCCGGTGTTGGGATCGATATATTTGATGGTCGGGGAAAAGAAACTATGGTGTGTGGCGCCTTGTTCGATGGTCTGTATGAAACCAAATTCGAACGGGTAAACGTTGAACGATGTTCCGTATTGGGCATACGGGGCGTTGCCGGGATAGCCGGAGTATGCGGGATCCCAGGTCGTGTAGTTGAAGAAACTGCTCACCGCTTGGTTATTGTTCGTCTTGTTGATGACATAGAACACGTCGTTAGCAGGGGTCGGCGACGGAGTTGGCGGAAGCGCAGGAGCACCTTTCGTCTGAATGATGTCAGGGAGAGTGGCCGCAAGGAAGGTCTCGAAAAGCTTTTGATAACCGACCTCATCATGTAGCATGCCGTTCAAGTCTGGTGTCTGGTTGGCAACCGTGTTGCCATAGGCGATCATCGCGTTGATCGCGTTCTGGTTATCCTCTGTCTGGACAAGGTTGACGGTCGCCTGAGCCCCAATTTGAACGAATATGAGAACGATCGTGACGGCTCCCACCACATCCAATGCGCCAGTCCCAATCTCCACGCCTTCCTCGATGGCTTCCTCGGTGGCTGCCTCTGCAGCTTCCTCCGCAGCTTCCTCCGCAGCGTCCTCAGTTACAGCTTCCACCTCCCCTGTAGGAACCCTTGCGTACGCCCTAAATGAATAAGGCGTGATACTTTTGATGTTGCCGGCAATAACCTCTCCTGCTATCGTGCCTGCCGCAATCGAAACGCCGAGCCCGCCGAGAGATTCCCACGTCCCGGTATTTTGCTCAGCCGCGAGCATGATTTGCCCGCCGGTTAGGGCTGCATTCGTGACCGTTCCGTCGTATGCACCGATCTTGTTGTCGTAGCCGATCATTTGTCCGACCTCTTTGAAATAGGAGACGTCGGGAGCCGGCAGCGGTGTGAAGGTAGCTCCAATGGACGCGCCGCAGTACCCTTCGCCGTCATAGGAAAGGCCGTAAGCCTGAGCTACCACTGGATTCAGTTGAAATTTGCAAGGATTCTGGACCCAGTTGTTGTACTCTTGGATGGCCGCTTTGTAATAGGCGATTTCATTGGATTGCACGGCTGTTTGGATCCAGTTAAAGAGAGCCTGATCGTCGGAGGAGCGCTGGGAACGGTCTTCCGCGATCACGCCCTCGAGGTAGGCGAACATGAAATTGCGAAGCTCATTGCGCAGCTCCATTCCTGCGTACTGGTAGAGAATCGACGCATCCGATGGAGGCCGTCCATGAATGGCCAGCCAAAGATTGATCATGTTGGATTCGAACGCCGTGTTGCCGAGGGTGCAATCTTGTACGATCGCGGTGGGCGGAATTGGAGTTGTACAATGTCCGTTCGTGCCACCTTGGGACGCTAGCACAATCGGAGTACTCGGAGGAACAGGCTTGACGGAAACATTCGACAGGCTAGTCGAGCCCGGGCTTATAATCTGGGTCGTTTGCACGTTAGGTACGATCTGCGTGTACGTAGGCACCGTGACAGGGGGGGCGGTGCTGAGATTAACTGTCTGTTGTGCGGCTATCGGCTCATAAGCGATCAGAATCGCCAGCAAGATAGCCAATGTTCTGGTGAGCGGTTGCGCCTGCATATCCTTTACAATCTCCTGTCATCGGCTTATTCGAGAAACGCGCACGGAAAGGTGCATGGACGTCGAGCAAATTTTGCTGTAAAATTGCGAAATACCATTGGCCGACGCGCTTGAACGTCCGAATGACTCCGAGAAGGCCCCGCTCACGGAGTTACTACAAGCCTGGGGACGGGGGGATCGTCATGCTCTGGACCAACTGATCCCGCTCATTCATCAAGATCTGCGGCGGCTGGCACGCCAGCGGTTGCGCGCTTTGGCGCCCGGCAGTACCATGCAGGCCACCGGCCTGGTGAATGAACTGTACTTGCGATTGGTGGACGCCGGTCGAGTGAACCTGCGCAATCGCGCTCACTTCTTTGCGATCGCGGCTACCGTGATGCGGCAGATTGTCATCGACCACGTTCGGGAAAAGGGCAGGGAGAAGCGTGGCGGCGAATGGCGGCGCATTACGTTCACCGATTCCGGCATTGCATCAACCCATGAAGATGAGGGTCTCCATGCACTGGACGAGGCGATGACTCGACTTGCTGTTATGGACGAAAGAAAAGCCCGCGTGGTGGAAATGCGCTTCTTCGGTGGCCTAACCAACGCAGAGATAGCCGAGGTGACGGGCGTGTCGGTCGACACGGTCAAGCGCGATTGGACATTCGCCAAACTTTGGCTGGCCCGCGAACTCAGGAGCACTCTGTCGACGTAATGCCCCAAGTAGATCAGCTAGTCGAAAAGATCTGCCTACAAGCGCTGGAAATCGATCCCTCATTGCGCGCGGTGTTTCTTGATGACGCTTGCCCCAACGAGCCGTTGCGGAAGGAAGTAGAGTCACTCGTAGCCGCAGCCGAATACGCGGATTCCTTCTTCGAGGTGCCGCCTATGTTGCGGGCGTACGGCGAGGATGGCTGCGAGGATGAACCGGCATCGCCGGGTATCGGTTACGAGATCGGACCTTATCGGCTGCTGGAGCGACTGGGCGAAGGCGGGATGGGGGTCGTATATCGCGCCAGCCAGCGCGAGCCGGTGCGCAGGGAGGTAGCACTCAAGATCATACGGCCGGCGATCGATTCGGGTCTGGTGAGTGCCCGGTTCGATGCAGAGCGGCGCGCCATTTCGCTGATGGACCATCCTAACATCGCGCGCGTGCTGGATGCCGGGACAACCAGCGGATGCCGTGCATATTTCGTGATGGAGCTGGTTCTTGGCCAACCCATCAACCGTTTGTGCGACGAGCGCTCCTTGAGCGTGCGAGAGCGCATTGCATTGATGGTTCCGGTGTGCCAGGCCATCCATCATGCGCATCAGAAAGGCGTCATTCATCGCGATATCAAGCCTTCGAACATTCTGGTGACTGATGGACCAGAAGGGCCCGTTGCAAAAGTGATTGATTTCGGCATCGCAAAGGCGGCCACCGGTCTCTTACATGATGGCGCGACATTCACCACAGCCTTCGACGTGCTTGGCACGTTCGAATATATGAGTCCCGAGCAAGCCGAGCCCGGCGGCCATCGCGTGGATGTGCGCAGCGATGTTTACTCATTGGGGGCAGTTCTGTACGAATTGCTGGCGGGCACGCCGCCTATTCCGGAGCTGTCGTTGACGAAGAGCAGCTTTACGGAAATTCTCAGGCGGATCCACGATGAAATTCCACCGACCGCTAGCCAACGGGTGCGTCATGCTCCACAGTCAGTTGTCAACATCGCTGAAAAGCGCGGCTGCGACCCGCGCCGGTTGGCCGCGCAACTTTCCGGCGAGTGCGATTGGATTGTGCTAAAGGCGCTCGAGAAAGATCGCGAGAACCGCTACGACTCCGCCGGCGACATGGCGCGCGATCTGGAACGATACTTGGCCGGTGAGGCGGTAGAGGCGAGCCCCCCTTCTCGGGTTTATCGTCTGAGAAAGCTAGCGGCAAAGCATCGAGGAGCGTTTATCAGTGCCGGTGCACTTTTAGCGATCTTACTTGTTGCGGTGATCTCCTTGTCCGTCGCGCTGCGCCAGGAAATGCGCGCGAACGCCAACTCTGCGGCCTTGCGAGAGGTTGTTCGGAAATTCATGATCGAGCGTCCTGCCCAGCTCGCTCAACTGCCCAATTCCTTAAAGGTGCGCTCCGACTTGATGAGCGATGTCGAAGGGGCGCTGGACGCATTGAGCAAAGAAGTCGGGCGAAACCGTGATGCCGATCTGCAGTTGGCGCGCGCCTACTACTCGGTTGCCTTTGTCAGAGGCATGCCCCAGGGAGAGGGATCCTTGGGTGAATTTGACGCAGGATTGAAATACCTGCGCAAGTCGATACAGGTCGCCGATGTCATCGTCCGTGCGCATCCCGACGATCGCGATGCCGAAAAGATGTTCCTCAGTGCAAATTTAGGAATGCTCTACACGTATCGCCAGTTGGGCCGATTCGACGAGGCGGAACGGGTGGAGAAGGAAATCGTTGCTCGCGCCCAAGCGTTACCTGGATGGATGCGGCGTGAAGAATTCTTTGTCGATTACGAGGTGATCGCAGCACAAAAGGAGGTCGCGGCGATCAACACGAGCCAGGGAAAGATGGACGAAGCGCTGGCTCTCAATCAAAGCGCTTTCTCTATTGCCGCGAAAACGCCAGAGACGTGGCTGAAGCTGCCGATCGTGAAGAACAACGTATCCGCCAGTTACTGCGATACTGCACTCTCTGACTGGCGCGTGCATGGCTACTCGGAAAAAGACTCCGAAATGGCGCACCAGGCGCTTCAGATCGTAGACGGCTGTCCGGAAGTGATGTGCAGGTCGCGTGCGGCTGAACTAGAGGGATACGCCGGGCTGCTGGACTGGTCGGGAGGGCGCGAACAGGAAGGCTTCGCATTGATGAACCGCGGCATTCAGGATATGGAAGCACTTTCCGCCATGGATCCGGCCGATGTACTTTTTAAGGGCGCAGCTCAAGAACTCAGGCGCAGCTACGCACTGGCATTACTTGTCTCGCACGGACCCGATCGCGCGCTTTCTGTGCTTCGCCAAGATATTCAATCCGGATGCTGCCGATGCCAGCACCGAAGATCTCGTGATCTATGGACAGATTCTGGATGCTGATGCAGGGAAGGGAGCGGGCAGGCCGTATCTTCTTGCTGCGCGCCAGCGCCTCGAGAAAGGAAACAAGACGGGCTTTGAATCACAGGTGATGCAATGGGCGGTGACCCGCGGGCTTGGCGATGAAGCGGATCGAGCAGGGCAACAGGAAACAGCAGTGGAGCAGCGTCGCGAACAACTGCGTATAGCGAGACAGCTGAGAGCCGATGGCCGCACGGAGCATCTCTTCGAAAGCATCAGCGACGTAGACTTCGCACGAACGGTAGCCCGGGCGCGGCATTCGCCGGATGAGCTTAGGAGAGAAGCATCTCGTCTTGTTGAGGGCTGTTGTACTGACCTGACGCCTGCCTACCGCGTGGAATATCCGGGAACAATCATCTCAGCACCTTCGCCTGAGGAACAGCATCAACTGACAACCGCTCTGAGATTGTAGGTTCCCTTTCGACCTCCCGCGTCCGAAAGCGAACGCTTGCCAACGATATGGCCATGGAAGCTTCCGCCTCCTCCGAATCACAAAGGTTCATTTCTAAACGACAAAACGTCGTTGAACCGAGCAAGGATCGGCAAGAACCTGGGGTGGATATGATCGGCTTTCACTTTGACGTGTAGTCACCATTGCTGAGATCCGCCCCAAAACGGGCTTCTCGTGTGCTGGATTGTTCAGCGAGTGCTGAGAGGCAGGCGACATCGCAAGACGAGGTCCCCTCCTAGCGGCCTCACGTAAGTTTTACGTAAGATGGATCAGCGGAATGAGCGGAATCAGCGGTATCGATCCGAATGAACAATCAATAACTTGCCTGTTCTCAATACCCCGACCCGGCCCAACTCCCGCCGCCTCCATAACCAAAGTGCTTTGCCTTGCGAAGTACTAGCAGTCTATGCGATTTTCCTGGGCTAAGTTCTTGAACTGATGGTGAGAAGTTCTCGGTTCGTGTCACAATGTTTAACCTTTCTCCGAGGCAACGTCGCAGGTCAAAGTCGACGCTTGTACGCTCTCTATCGTCCCGCGAGCGCTCACTCGCGGTTAGCACTAGTAACTCTTGGAATGCAGATCGCGGTCCGGGCTCTCGTTAAGTCCGCGCGTGCCCGGGCGTTGAGATCGCGGATCGGACTGTCTGAGGAAGGCGGCGCGTCTCCAAGAAGCACGTTCACGACAGGGGCGTTTTCGGGATTTTGAGGGCAAGGTTGTGGGGCGAGATGTCCTCGATGCGACTTGGGAACAATAGCTGGAAGCCTCTGAGCCTATATGGGCCTCCACACCTTACCAACCCCCAGCGCTTTTCGCGCATGCTCTCGGATATTTTGTCCAGCGACCGCGCTGCGGCTAACGCGTTCATGTGAGACTTGCGGTTTTTGCGATTGCAGTCGAAGCTAACGCCGCCGACCGGCGGCCAGCTTAGGAGGCGGAACAGAACCCGCCTGTTGGCCATTCACTCAGAGCCCGTCTTCTGTTAGACTCTTGTGATCGGCCAATCCACGTACTCCGGATGCATCCTGATCGGAATACATCATTTCAGGAAACGGGTAGCCTGGCTTCTCCTGAAGAGGTACTGCAGCAACTGGACATACGGTTGTCCAGTGATCCCTTTCGGTTCTCGCTTCGCCATAGCGATCTTCTGCGCGCCATTGTGACGCTGTCGCTGGCGGGGCGCACAGATGCGCTTAAAGAGATCACCTGGCCGTGGATGTGTTAGGCCGCAAGGATTACGATACCATCGCGACACATTGGTGCGGGTTTACGTGAACGGCATCCGCCGCAAGCTTGCCGAATATTATGACAAGAAGTCTCCCATGATCGTGTTCGTATTGAGATTCCTACCGGGCGCTATGTGGTGGTGTTTTCGCCCACGCCGCAGCAGAGTTCCGCAATCGTAAAACAAATACCGGAACGTGAGCACAAATGGAAGTGGTACATCTTAATCGCTTTCGGGCTGGCCGTTCTTGTGCTTTGGGGCACTTCGACGCGTTGGCACTCGACTTCGCGGGCGGCATTCATCCCAGAGCAGATCACCTTTGATAGTGGATGGACTTCTGGACCGTCCGTTTCGCGCGACGGTTCAATTCTCATCTACGTTTCTGATCGCGGCCGTAGCGGCTATCTCAATATCTGGGTCCGGGAGGGCGAAACACAACCTCGCCAACTGACAGACGGTCCCGCGTCCGATACCAACGCTGACATTTCGCCGGACGGCAAAAACGTAGTCTTCCAGTCGTGGCGGAGCCATGAAGGAATTTGGTCAATTCCAACAAAGGGCGGCGTGGCGAAACTGTTGGCCCGCGCGGCCTACTCGCCGCGTTTCTCGCCAGATGGCAAGTGGATAGTCTTCTCTGGAACAGATCCAGAAGGCATTTTCATGATTCCCGCCGATGGCGGCACGCCAAGGAAACTGGATTCGGGCGTTACGGAGATAGCCTGTCCGGTGTGGTATCCGGATGGATCGAAGATTGTGTTCAACGCTCGCGATGGAAAGACCGGCGAGTATGACCTTTGGGCGGCGAATGGTAACGGATCGGCACTGCATAGGTCGCGCCCGCTCGGGATTCAGAGGCGCTTACTTGCACAGAATTTACCGCCCATTCTTACGAGAAGAAGCTGCCCGCAGGATTGGATCGGGAATTCCCTACTATTCGCAACTCATCGGAACGAAGAAAGCTTCCTTTTCCAGGTCTCATTCAAATCCGGCGAAGCATCGGGCCAGATCGAACCGATTCCTTGGGCGTCAACGGCCGATTCGGAGGCGGTTCGCGTAATTCCTGGCCGGGATTCGATTGTCTTCGAAACCCAGCACCGCCAGACCAATATTTGGGCAACTACTCCGGACGGTTCCGTGCCCCTGCGGAAATTGACGAACGACAGTTCACTCGTTCCAGGTTTCGCCGGCACCTGGCCTGCGCTCTCGGGGGATGGCAATGTTCTCGTTTTCATAACCAACCGCGGCCATGAACCAGATATTTGCCTGCGAGACTTGCGCAATGGCACGGAGCGCACCCTAAATGCCCGCCCATCGCCCCAAAGCCCGATTCTGCTAGATCGCACCGGCAAGCTTGCCATGTTCGTTCGCGAACAACACTCCGCGGCCTCGGTTATTTTGCGAACTATTGGACAGAAAACGGATCGCGTCATTACCAGCGCGTGCCCGGTGCTTCATGACTGGTTCGAAAATAGCAGTCAACTTCTCTGCTCGAAGGGCAAAGACCTTTTCTTGTTCGACATTAATCAATCGAGGGAGATACCGCTTGCTCAAATTGACGAAGCGCCGATCCAGGCGAGATTCTCGCCAGATGGAAACTGGATCTCGTTTTCAGTCGAGACCGGACAAAGCGACACAACTGACGGCCTAATTCTGCGGCGGGAGGATGCGAGCACAAAAATCCACATCTGCCGGGAGGGTTACGGACTGTCGTTGCACTGGGCGCCGAGCAACGACGGCTTGTATTACTGGAGCATGCGCGACGGTTTCCGTTGTCTCTACCTGCAACGCCTCAACGCCAGGACCAAAATGCCCTTGGGTAATCCCGTTGCAGTGCTCCACCGGCATTCGGCGCAACGGTATCCTTGGCGAGGCGGGACGTTGGCCGTCGCATCGAATGTGCTGGCCCTTACTCTCCAAGATGAACTCGCCAACATTTGGACAACACACCTGCCGCGTTAACCTGGTCATCACCCTTGTAACAACGTCAATTCACGCCTAACTAACGCCATCACGCTTACCTTCCCATAGCAATTCGTGTACAAACTTGCTCAGAGCGTTGATCGCGAGCTTGTAAATACGCCAGACGGATGGCACGCGTGGTGAGGGATAAAGCAGTGCAAGAACATGACCCCGAGGAGGGGAGAACAACCTCGATGAAAGGCTTGAGACATTCGAAGTACTTGGACCGGCATTTCGTCTTGCTAACGGTTTGCCTCGCCGCCTCGGTGAGTGCCGGTGGACAGACAGAAACGATAGCCAAAGCTGGTCAGCAAAGCGCCTCGACTGCGCCCGTGTTTACCACGTTGGTGAGTTTCGATGGGATACATGGATTGAACCCCTCTACTCCCCTCATCCAAGGCAATGACGGGAACTTCTATGGCACAACGCCTACTGGAGGTGCGAATAGTTGGGGAACAATTTTTCAAATGACGCCAGAGGGTACTCTCACGACGTTTTACAATTTTTGCAATCAAACGAGCTGCACAGATGGGGCAAACCCTGAAGCCGGATTGGTCCAGGGCAACGATGGAAATTTTTATGGGACGACGGTCAATGGCGGTGAGGTGATGTGCGTTGGCCAATGCAGCGGGGGGACTGTGTTCACGCTTACGCCGAGCGGAGCCTTAACAACGTTATACAGCTTCGCGACCACTGGCAACCCGGCTGGTTCTAATCCGCAGGCGCCTTTGGTGCAAGGAAGTGACGGAAACTTCTACGGAACCACTTATGACTTTGGCAGCAATTGTATCCCCTATGCCCCCGCGTGCGGCTCCGTTTTCAAGATCACATCCTCGGGTACGCTGAACGTATTGCATAGTTTCGGTCTCACTGACGGGGGCGGACCGTCAGGACTCATCCAGGCCACGGACGGAAACTTCTACGGCACGACCTTCTATGGCGGCCCGAACGTACAACCTTATGGTGGGAGCATTGGCGGCGGCACGGTATTCAGAATAGCGCCTGACGGCACGTTCGCAACGATTCATAATTTTTGTTTGCAGCCGGACTGCGCTGACGGCTCCAGCCCGTACAGCGGCCTCGTGCAGGGGAGCGACGGCTACCTATATGGGACAACGGCCTATGGCGGTGCAAACTGCAACTCCTTGAACGGGAACCAATATAGCGCATTCTGTGGCACAATCTTCAAGATCACGCTCGGCGGCGAGTTGACCACGCTTTGGCAATTTTGTAGTGCCACCTCATCATGCGGCACTAATGGCGAAAGGCCCTTTGCAGGCTTGGTGCAAGGCACCGACGGCGACTTCTACGGGACAACTTACGGCAGCGGAGCAGGTCCAGGCGAGTTCGGAACGATCTTTAAAATCACACCCGCGGGCGTTCTGACGACCCTTTACGATTTTTGTTCTCAGCCGAATTGCGCTGACGGCTTCTATCCCCAAGGGACGCTCGTACAAGGTCGCGATGGAAAGTTCTACGGGACCACCACTGCGGGCGGAATCGGTACCGTGAGACCCGGTGCTGGCGGTGACGGCACCGTGTTTAGTTTGGGCCTCAGCTCGACCGGCTGCGCCGTAGATGTTTCCTCGCAAGTAACCGTCCTGCGCGGAGGTTTTCGTTTCAATCACGCAACGAACTCATTCGTTGAAACAGTCACGTTAAGCAATAATGGCGGCACCCTGACCAATGTTTCGCTTGTGCTCGACGGTCTGAGCTCGGGCGCAACTTTATCGAACCCGGGCGGCAAAACCCAATGCGATGCGCCGCTGGGCAGTCCTTGGATAACCGTTACCGGAGCTTTAGGGTCTGGGCAATCGGCCACTGCGACGCTCACATTCAGTGATCCCGCCATAGCGACCATCCAGTACGCAACCCGCGTGCTCGCGGGAACCGGTCAACAATAAGGAGCAACACATGATTGGGCGTTTGTTTGTATGTTTCACCCTATTTGTCGCATCGGCGGCCGTTTCCCGTGCCGATGCGATCTATGAAATTACGCTGAACACCGCATCGTTGATCGGCAATGCAAGTGCACCTTTCGGACTAGTTTTCCAACTGACGAGCGGCGACACCTCCAGCGGTGTGGTGAATATCGCCACTCTGTCTCAGTTCAACTTCGGACCCGGTGGCAGCTCCGGCAGCGGAAGCCCGTTTTCGAACAGCGGCAACACATCCGGCAATCTGAGCTCTACCGTCACTCTCAACACTTCCGGCGGAACATTCTTTAGCGAATTCTCACAATACTTTACTCCAGGAAACTTGTTGACCTTTCAACTCGATTTGACCAACGCCGCCGAACCGCCGCCCACGCCCGACGAGTTTACATTTCAGTTAACTGATAAAACAAATGCCGAGGTTTCCACGACAGATCCTTCTGGCAGCAACTCACTAATCATCATTGACCTCACCGGCTCTGCGCTCAGTCCGCAAACCTATACGGCGAACGGCGATGGCCTAAGCCTGACTCCACAGCTCGCTCCCGTGCCCGAACCTAGGATGGTGTGGCCGGTCGCGGTGATCGGGTTCTTTTTCGCAATTCAGCGGCTCATGCGACGTTTGTCGTACTTTCCGCGTGGTACAAGCGCAAAATTGGCGCTCCTATGCCTGTCTCACCGCGATCCGCAGATTGAGGTTTTCATTCTGCCGGAAGCCCTCCTCCCCTTTCCCATTCGGTATCGACACGAAACGTAAGCCGTCCCAGCGAACTTGCTCTTGGTCAAAGTTGATAACCTTCCGTGCCGAAATCCACCATGTCGCAGATCAGTACCACTCGATTGGCTTTCAGCAACATTTGTTGTAGAACACCTCTCAACAAAAGATCAGGAGGCGTGTTCCAGAAAACTGGCTCGCGACAGTTCACCGTCCCGATAAATCGCCCAGGCAAGAGAAACTTAAGTCACTCAGCCGGTGGCTCAAGTCCGATCCGGTCGTTGACGGCTTCCTTCAGCTTCTGCTTGCACCCGAGGTAGCGCTCAGTAGTTTGCACCGACACGTGGCCGAGCAGGAATTGAATCTGTTCCAGTTCGCCGCCTGCCAGGTAACACAACCTCGCGCAGGTTCTCCGCAGGTCGTGCGGCGCTAATTGAGGAAGCCCGATTTTCAGAGCAGCGTCCCTAACGACCAGCCATATCACTTTGTCAGTTAAGCCGTCGCCCCACACTCGTCCGAATCTGTCGATGGCTCGGAAGATTCGACCAGTCGATAATCCGGTGGCCAAAGCCCAGCGGTCAACCGAACATTTTACCCATGATGGAACCGGGACGGTACGAATGTGCCCGCCCTTTCCGTTCAGGTCCGCAATGACCCAGTGTTCCTCGCGAATCTACAGATCTTCGAACCTCAAAGAGAGCAATTCGGCCCTGCGTAAACCACAGCCGATCAGAACGGAGACCATCGCTCGGTTGCGCAACCCGCGTATGGAGTTAGTAGGGTAAGAATCGACCAAGCTCTTGCCCTGGGTAGCTGAGAGCCAATTACCCATCCGGACACCGAGTCGCTTGACTCCCTTCACACGGGCGATCCGGCGGCGAGTTCGGGGCTGAGCAGTCCTGTATCCGCCGCTTCAAATGCAAGCCTTCGAACCGCAGCCAGATGGAGATTGATCGTTGATGGCGCGTAACGGAGCTGTTCAAGATGAATCCGATATCTCAAAACGACCGTGCGGTTAAATGCCAGGCGTGGTTCCGAGCAATACCAGTCGACAAATTTATCAATGGCGTAATCGTATGTTCGATGCGAACTCTCGGATCCGAGACTGTTCAAAACGGCTGATTTAGAGTGAGCAAGGTCTGGAATTCGGAGCACCGATTTCGGCGAACGGCGCCTCTTCTTTGTTTTGGCACAGACAACGGCCTTCAAAGCCGTTGCCCACTTTTCCCTCATGGGTTGCCGTTGCCAAGCCCTTGGCTTGCGCGTTTTTCGGGACCTTGGCGCGTCAGAGTGCAAGGGCGAGATTCCCAGAAGGGATCTTCCTGGGTGTTAGATTGTGCGAAGGGGATTTCACAACAATGATCGCGCACAGTGCGGCATACAGCGTTCACATATCTTCTCACTTGTCGCCATGCTCGACATCTCTCTCCCGTTCATTTCTACTCGGTTTGAGAACGGTCATCGACCTGACAAGGGAGTTTGTATGCTTGCGCTGTGTCGCGCTGTCGCGCTCGCTTTCGTTGTCCTCTTGATCGGCGGGACTCACTCCGCCGATCAGAAATCGAAATCTTCCCGCAAGGTCCCGGTGGGCACGAAGAACGATGCCACACCCAAGACCGGCGGTGCCTCGACGCGTACCGGCTGGCGGCTTGTATGGAGCGATGAATTCGAAGGAAAGCGTCTCGATCCCGCGAAGTGGAACGTCGTGGTCCGCGAGCAGAGTAAGCACGACGAGTTGCAGTATTACGTCCGCGACGAAGTGTATATCGAGCACGGCTGTCTCCGGCTGCGCAGCCGTAAGCGTGACTACGGCGGTATGCATTACACCAGCGGCCGCGTGGACACGAGCCACAAGTTCGCGGCGACCTACGGCCGTTTCGAGATTCGCGCAAAACTGCCAGGTGGCAAGGGAATGTGGCCCGCGTACTGGTTGTATCCGCAGAACCGGGACTGGGCCATGGAGCGGCTCATGGCAGAAACTATTGCCGCGGGCAACGAGGCCCTGATTCCAGAAGAACGGCCGTGGTACAGCGAGATCGACATCATGGAATTCCTCGGCGATGAGACGAACGTGATTTACGGCACCCTGCACTACTACACGTTCAAGGGCGAAAAGAAATCAAGCTCCGGCACTTGGCGTGGCGACAGACTACACCAGGGACTTCCATGTTTATGCGTTGGAATGGGAACCTGACGCAATTCGCTGGTATGTGGACGACAAGCTCATCCACACAACGGTCACTGGCATCCCGCATACGCCGCATTACCTGATCCTGAACACGGCCGTCGGCGGAAAGTGGCCGGGCAATCCTGATGACACCACCGTCTTCCCGCAATTTCACGATGTCGATTACGTCCGCGTCTACCAGCGGGTTCCGAGTGAATAAAGAATGGTGTTGGCCAGTGTGTTTCCGTCAACGTTCATTTCTAGTTGTTCAAGGAGTGATAACAGCCCTTCTCACGAGTAATGCGCGGTGCTTATCCCGAAACCGGCGTCGAGGAACCAAACTCCCGAACATGGTCTTGTATTGAACGTCGCGACCTGCCGCCGGCAAACGACGGACACATGGTTGTACATGGCAGTGAACACCTTGCCCAATTCGGTCTTGGCAAGGTGCATTTCGCCTTGCGGTCCACTATACCCGATCCTTTTGGTTGGGCGCTGGCGAGTTCTGGTCAAGCTGAGCTGACTACCGGCGAACACCATCTCACAATCCAGGTGCCGAATGGCAAAGAATCCATCGAGCACGCAATTCAACAGCTGGTTTGTCGAGCTCAAGGCGGACAGGATCGGTGTGTTGGACCGGTCGGGTAGTCCTGAGACGCAGGCGACATCGCAAGACGAGGTCCCCTCCTAGGGCCTCACGTAAGTTTTGCGTAAGATGGATCAGCGGAATGAGCGGAATCATCGGTCTAGTCGGAATGCAGAATCAGTAACTTGCCTGCTCTCAATACCCCGACTCGGCCCAACTCCCGCCGCCTCCATAACCGAAAGTAGCCTTACTGGAGCACGCGATGTGCTGTCTTTCTGCATGAATGTCGGTTGCCGAGAGTCTGGCGCGCGAGAAGCGAAGGCCGATCAACATCAACCGGGCATATGGACAACAATCATGATCCAACCAGCGCACCTATGTCGGAAGGCTCTACGTCAACGATCCGGTAAGCCGCACCAACCCCGCTGAGCGTGCGACTTGCTGCCCGTTTACTAAAACTTGAAATCCTTGACCTTTTCCAAACTTACTGCCGGTCTTGTCCCACAGCACCGTCAGTACTTGCCCGTGATAGGGAATGTTGTCGAGGCAGAACCAATCCCATGTGTTGCCGGGAAGAAGAGGATTGACTTCCAGGGTGGAATCGGCTCGAGGCCGCAGCCCCACAAGGCCCGTAATCACGAGGTCGGCAAATCCGGAATGGTTGTAGTGATTACCGCGGCCGTAGAAGGTACCCTCGCTAATTTTCCGTTCCCGAGCCAGCCACACACCGGTAAACGGATTAAGGTTTTCATCAATCCAGGGGATGGTGCGGCCATCCGGAAGGACCAAGCGATGACTGCGTGCGTAGAGTAAGAATGTCTCGAAGTAATCTTCTTTGGACACTGTGCCCTGAACATAATGGTTCAAGACATTGGCCAAAGCCTTCAGCGTAATAGTCGTAGCAAAAGGCCAACTCGGACCGTTCCATTGACAATCATCTCCGTCGTAAGCGATGCGGAAGTTCGGGTTCCGCTGCTCAGCGGTTGTGGGGCCGTAGGGAGCAAAGAAGCCACCGCGATCCATCAGTTGCGACCACGCTTGTTCATAGCCTCTGCTGTGCTCAGGAAGGTCGAAGTACCACGGAGTAAAACCAATTTCCTCACGAACCTGGGGGAGACCCCCGGATTGCTGGCGGGTTTCGAAGAACCGGGCGGATTTGTCCCATAGAAGATTTTGGATCAGGGCTCTCAATTCAGCGGCTTTCTTCGCATATTCGCTTTGGGCGGCGGCGTCTTCCCGAAGCGCGGCGATAGTAGTGAGCGCCGTGGCATTGCCATACATATAACTGTTAATGGACGGCCGCGCATTTCGTACTTTTCGTCCGCCACTGATGGACTCTTCCATTCCATCCGCCACATCGCTCTGCCAGAAGAGGCCGCTTTCGAGCAGCCGGTCGCGCTCCCAAGTTTGGTAATCGAGTACGAGCGAATCAAAGAGCGAGAGGAGGAATTTAGTGTTGCCGTCCACCAGCCAACGCTCATATACCGCCGACGAAGCCCAACCGCTGAACTGATGAAAGCGTGGATGCAAGCCGCCCGCTTGACCTGATTTGAGCCAGAAGGAGATGTATTGATCGAGATAATCCGGGGTTCGGAGCCAACGGCCTTCCGCTACATGATGCCCGAATGCACAACTGAGCGCGTTGTATTCGGCAGCATGCTTTACGGGTTTGAGGAACTCAGTAACAATGAATCCGGCGGGAGTCTTCTTGATGTTTTTGCGATAAGTCCACCAGCGGTAATAGTAAGTCTCTTCCACGTTCTGGTCGGGACACGCGAAGAATGGAATGTTTGCTTTCATCCAAGGCCACGCGCCGGCGTTTGGAATATAGTTGACGACCTCCTCCGGCACCATCTGGTTGAAGTATTTGACGTAGGGCTCGAAAGTCTCGAGATCGAGTACGAAGGCGCCGCCCGGAGCTTCCGCAGCGCCTTTGATTCCAGGCAAGAGCAGCGCCGCTCCCGCGCGGGCGAGCCCGGTGAGCATTTGTCGTCGTGGAAATCTCATTCGTTTTGAAAATGCTTTTGGCACTATGTTGCCACGCTTCCGGGGAGCGCTATGTTACATGGAAGAGATGCTTCACCGGATAGCTGCGCTTTGCGTCCTAGGCGCCATCGTCCTGCTGGGTCAAAGCAGCAGCGATGTCACGGCTGGAATTATTTCGGATCTGCGGGCGGGTAAGTACGCTGAAGCAAAGGGCATGTCCGAAGAAGCGCTAAAGAAAGCGCCAAACGATGAGCGCGTATGGACGTTAAACGGATTCGCCCTTCTTCATCTTGGCAACGAGAAGGCGGCGCTGGCAAGCTACAAGCGGGCGATCGAGATCTCAGCCGACTATTTACCAGCTCTCGAAGGAGCCGCGGAAATAGAGTATAAAGCTTCAGACCAGCACGCGGTGCCCTTACTCGAGAAGGTACTCAAAGCTAATCCGCATGATGAGACGAGTCATGCGATGTTGGCATCGCTGGCGTTCAAACGGGGGGACTGTGAAAGCGCCGCGAGAAATTTTGCGGAGAGCCAATCCTTAATCGCCTCGCAGATAAGCGCGCTCGAGCAGTACGGCTCTTGTCTGGTCAGGTTGAGGCGAACTGAGGATGCTATTCCTGTCTTTCAGCGCCTGAGCGATGCGCAACCGCAAGACGCGAAGGCCCGGTACAACCTGGCCGTAGTCGAATCGCTGGCAGGGCATGATCGAGAGGTGATCGCCGTGTTGGCCCCGCTGCTGGACAAGAACCCGCCAGACGCCGATAGCCTGGCTTTATCGGCCGAAGCCTATGAAGCGATGTCAGACACGCCGCAAGCCGTGGCTGCGATACGACGGGCGATCGTCACAAAACCCGATGTTTCCCAGTATTACCTAAATTTCGCGAACATATGTTTAGCGCATGGATCGTTTCAGGTGGGCATCGACATGCTGAATGTTGGATTGAAGCGCATACCGGATTCGGCGCCTCTCTACCTTGGGAGAGGAATTCTCTACATCCAGCTGGGGCAGTACGAAGCATCCGAGAGCGATTTCGCGCGGGCCGAACGATTGGATCCGAACGTACAATTCGGCTCGGCCGTAGAGGGTTTGGCCGAACTCCAGCGCAACGATCTGGGCGAAGCCGAACTGACCATTCGGAGTCGTCTTGCGAAGCACCCGAACGACGCTTTCTCGCATTATCTTCTTGTGGAAACGCTGATTCGAAAAGGAGCGACTGCGGGAAGCCCGCAGTTCAGCGAAGCTGTCAAGTCGGCAGAGAGAGCGATACAACTCCAGCCGAATTTTCCCTTAGCAAGGGACGTGCTCAGTGGGCTTTATCTCAAGCAAGGCGACATTGCGCGCGCCATTGAGCAAAGCCGATTGGCATACAGCGAGGATCCGAGTGACCAGACGGCGCTTTATCACTTGATAATGGCTCTACGAAAAGCCGGCAAAACCGCGGAGCTGCCCGCGCTAACTAAGAAGTTGGTCGAAGCGCGCGAGCAGGCGCGGACGAAAGAAGCCACGGAACACAAATTCGCCCTGGTAGAAGTGAAGCCCGAGCAAAAATCCACAACGGGCTCCCAATAGCGAGTTCTTATCGAATCTTCTAAAATCTCAGGTTCGCGCCGATCTGAATCCAGCGTGGCAGGGCTTGGCTCGTCGAACGTCCAAACGTCCCATCGGCCAAATTCGCGTCTACACCATTTAAATTCGGGTGATTGAAGATATTGAAAAACTCAAAGCGCAGTTGCAGTTGGATTCGCTCCGTGATGGCGGTGTCTTTTAACAGAGCTGCGTCAGTTTCGGCGAACCTTGGATTTCGGAATTGTCCCCAGCGTTCATTACCCTCCTGGCCAAAAGTGGGATTGGGAAACTGGCCGGGTGTGAAGACTCCATTCAAATACGCTTGCCGGGTCTGAGCCATGGTGTATGACGATACATTCGGGTAATCGAGATTATCACCATCGGCGTTAAAATCACCGCTTCCGGGCGCATATCCAATGAACGTGCCGCTGGCGTTCTTAAGCGGCAGAAATGCGGCTGTTGTATCTACCGTAAACGGATAGCCGCTCTGAAGAATCGATGTCCCGCTAATAGACCAGCCGCCCGTTACCCGCCCAACAAAGCCGTGCCCTTGATTTAGACCAGGCAAGGTGAAGTTCCATCCGAGAGAAAGCCGATTAGGAGCATCCCAGACCGAGGGGCCGTAATATTGGGCTGGATTCGTCGCGGTCGGGTAGACTTGCGTATCGTCCTTGGAAGAGGAGCGTGTGTAAGACGCAGTAACAAAACCCCGCTTGCCAAATCTTCCACGTGTAGAAACGATCAGGGCATTGTAGTTGGAGTAGCGGTCATTCTGCGTGTAATAGATTTGACCGAAGCTGGGGTTGAGCCGGGTGGGAACAGTGCTGTTGTGCTGAATCAGATCGCCGGGGTAGCTGTTGATGTCGACGCCATAACTGACGGAGGACTGCTGACCGCCGCCGGATAAGAGATCAGTTGCATGGGTACCCGAATACCCAACTCCAGCGACAAACATATTTCCAAGCCGTCGTTCAAGAGTGGCTGAGTAGTTATAGGCGATGGGGGACTTTAGATTTGGATCGATTCCGCCAATCGCCGGCTGGAGACCAACTATGCCTCCATGCGCATCTAATTGACCGGCGGCGATTACCGGATAAGTGTAGCCAAATGGAGGCTTCGTATTATTCGTGCCGAGGCTCAGCAAGGGAGGATTGGCAGTACCTGAGAAAAACGTCGGGTAAATGGGGCCGGGCGGATTGCCCCGGTATTCCTCTTGCAAATTGGCAAGGGTGGGCCAATTATGGAACACGCCCGCGCCAGCGCGCACGGACCAAATGCCGTTTCCGGTGGGATCCCAAGCAATGCCGCCGCGAGGACTCAGGACATTTGTAATTGCGTGGTTTAAGGCGTTGTGATGCTGTATCGCAGCGCCATTTGCAATCTGCTGGTTCAGGGTCTGGCCAGCTCCCAGGAAGAAATTACCGAAGACCGTCAGCGGATCGCGCGAATAGGGATTGCCAAAATCATCCCAGCGCAAACCGTAGTTGATGGTGAGATTTTTTCTTATCTTCCAGCTGTCTTCCATAAACAGGCCCCAAGTGGTTCCGGCGGCGTTCCAGTCCCACAGCACGGGTTGACCGGTGAGAGGATTGTAGGCCACGCCGGTTTCGTTGTAAGGGCGGTCCGCAACTAAATCGAGCAAATTGTTGTATTGATACGTGGGTTGAGAATGCGGTCCCTGGAAGTCTTCCACGTCATCTCCAAACCAACCCTCATAGCCGAATTTGAACGAATGGGATCCTTGAATGCGGGTCAGCACGTCGCGCCAGTGGTAGTTGTGTTGGATGAAATCGCCCGCAGCGAAGCCACTGCCGAAGCCGGTTCCTTGTCCGGTGACATTCACGAGAGGAACGGAAAATAGACCGGTTGCCGGCGCGATGCCTTCCACTCGATTGGTTCCGAACTCGGCTTCGTTCAGCGTCGTAGGAGAGAACGTATGAGTCTCGTTGATTTGAATTGCGCGCTGATAAGTATTGTTCGTGGTAACGAACTGAGGCCGGACTGCCGAGCCGCCATAGTTCAGGGTGGTGCGGTAGAAATTTCCATAAATACGATCGTTCTTGAAGTACTTATCGATGCGTATATTCCACTGCAGGCCATTGCGGTAACTCGATGAACTGAAGATGCCCGTATCGATCAGCGGCAAGCTACAAGGGAGATTGTTGGTTGCGGCAGTTCCGCACGTGGTTGGAAAAACCTGCGCCGCGGTCTTCGACACGCCGGTGACGGCCGCGCCGGTTGGCTTATAGCTGGTGAGAAGCTTGGTGCCGAAGGTATTCGGATAATTCGTTTGAGCCCACTGGGTAAAGGCAGGATCTTCGAAAGTTGTAAGACTCCCGGCGGAGGTGGAGGACCACAACGGCTCGACGGAGCCGAAAAAGAAAAATTGATGGTGCGGAAGAATGGGACCGCCGAGAGAAGCGGACATGTTGTTGCTGTGGAAGGGGGAATACTTGTGGATGAATTCCGTGCCTGCAAACAGGTGCTGATCCGTGAAATAGTCGCTCACGTTGCCGTGGAACGCATCCGTGCCTGATTTCGTGGTCATGATCATCTGGAGGGAGCTGGCGCGGCCGTAGTCGACGTTATAGGTGTTCGTCTGAATGCTGGTTTCCTCGATGGAGTCCGGATTCGGGGTGAGGTTCAGGACGCCCGGCCGAATAGCACTGGAAATATCGAGGCCGTCCACGATAAACATGTTGGCAACGCTGCCTTGGCCATTCGCGCTCAAATCCACCTGAGTTTCGGTGGAGTAATTGTCCACACCGGATCCGGGGCTACCGCTAGCGCTGGTGCCTTTGCCCACCGCCCCTGGAGCCAGGCTGGCAAGCGAAATCATGTTTCGACCTGGAAGCGGCAGTTCCGAAAGTGTTTGCGTCTCAAGGGTAAGCTGATTACGAGTTTCGGCCGTATTCAGCAGTGGGGCTTCGGAAGTGACCTGGACCGCCTGCGATGAAGAGGCAACACTCATCGACACTGGGACGTTTAAGTTTTGATTTGTTTCCAGGGTGAGCTTAACCGTCTGCTTGGCAAAGCCGGCTGCTTCGGCGGTGACCTGATAATTTCCGGGAGCGAGGCTCACGAAGCGGTAATTGCCCTCACTGTCCGAAGTGGTTTCCGCAGTGACTTGCGTATCGACGTTCAGCAGCGTCAGGGACGCCTTTGGCACGACAGCGCCGCTGGGATCTTGAATGACGCCTTGAATGCTGGCGTTGAACTGAGCGCTGCAAACGCTTGCAAACGCCACTAGCAACGCGGGAAGTAAACAACGGCTGGGCGGCAAATACCCGTGCGTCCTCATAGACCCGACTCCCTCTGGCCAACTGGGCCATTCATAGGCGAATTCACGGAACTGACGCAAATCCGCTATGGTCATTTAACTAGGAAAGAGGCTCGGAGTCAAAGAAAAAAGTAACCGCTTGCAAAAATTTCTCAAGGGAGGCCGATTGCGCTTTGATAGTCTGGGCCGTTGCGGCTAGTTTTGGCGGCTCTTTTGGCGTTTTCGGTTGACGCTCACGCTTTAACGTGCCAGGTGTGCCATCCCAAAGAAGTGGCAGGCTATTCACATTTCAGCATGGCGCATTCGCTCCGCCGGGCAGCGAGGGAACCGGCAGGCTCATTTGAAAACCGGGCGGGAACGAAATTTACGATCTACTCAGATGGCGGCGGGACCTGGCAACGGATGGAACGCGCAGGAGAGGTTTCCGAATACCGGATCGCGTACGTTATCGGGTCCGGCAATCACGCTTCGGGATATCTAGTGCGGATGGGCGACCACCTGTTTCAGTCCCCGATCAGCTACTACACGAAACGGCACCGGTACGATATGGCGCCGGGATATGAGAAGGTCGCTGATGCCGATTTCACGCGGCCAGTGACGGAAGAATGCCTGCTTTGCCATGCGGGCAAGCCGCTGCACATTGCTGGAAGCGTGAACCGCTATGAATCGCCTGAATTCGCGCAGGAGACAATCTCGTGCGAGCGCTGCCACGGTCCGACGCAAGAGCATCTGAAACGACCGCTGCCGGGTTCCATCGTGAATCCCGCTAAGCTGCCGAATGCTGCCCGGGACAGCGTCTGCGAACAGTGCCATCTTTCCGGAGTAGTCCGCATCCTCAATCCGGGAAAAAAGGCAGAGGATTTCCGGCCCGGTTTGCGCTTGGAAGATGTTTTAACGGTGTACCGGTATGGGCTGCCGCCGGGCGCTGCGCCAGGGAAATTCAAGGTGATCAGCCATTCTGAGCAACTTGCGGCCAGCGCGTGCGCGCGAAACAGCAGCGGGAAATTGTGGTGCGGCACGTGCCACGATCCGCACAACAAGCCCACGCAAGCGGCGAGCTATTACCGGGATCGCTGCCTGTCGTGTCACGCCGGCAAACTGGCTAAGACACATCCGGCGGCAGACAGCAACTGCGTTGGATGCCACATGCCCCAGCGTGCGACCTTCGACGGCGGCCATACGGCTTTCACGGATCACCGGATTGTTCGACGCCCGAACGCAGAAGAGCAGATTCCAGAGACCACGGAACTGGTTGCCTGGCGCGAACCCAGTCCGGCCTTCGCAAAGCGAAACCTGGCGCTCGCCTATATCAATGCAGGACTCGAACGCAACTCCCCGGCCTCTATCCTGCGCGGCTACCGCCTACTCACCGAAGTGCAATCCGCGTTTCCCAACGACATCGCAGTCTTAAACGGTTTCGGCAACGCGCTGATGGCGGGCAACCAGGCGCGCGAGGCTAAGTTCGCTTTTGAGCGGGTGCTGCAACTCAATGCCTCGAATCCGGCTTACGAAGAGAACGCGGGGCGGGCGGACCTAGCTTGCGGCAATATTGAAGAAGCGGTTGGCCACCTCGAAAGAGCTTTGGAGTTGGATCCGCTGCTGCTCTCCGCAGCGGAAGTCCTGGAAGAGATCTATCAAGAACGAGGCGAAGTTGCCAAACAGGCGGCACTTGCCGAGCAAATGCGCAAGGCAATGGGGCAAGCGGGCACGCCACAACCCGCGCGGTGACACCGGCGCTTTAGGTGTGTAAGCGATTTCAGTATTCTTGTCTCCTCAGGCGGAAGTGGCATAGAATCGAATTGTGAAACTCTCCCGGAGATCGTTACTGGCGGGCGCGGCCGCCTTGTGCAGCGTACGCGCGAATGGACAAGAGGCGGCTTCGACGGAGCCGAAAACGATCCGGCCGCCCCGGGACTACCCGGTTCAACCGGTTGCCTTCACGGCGGTGCATGTAGAGGATGTCTTCTGGGCTCCGCGCATAGAGACGAACCGGACGGTAACTATTCCGTTTGCATTTCAAAAGTGCGAGGAAACCGGACGCGTGGACAACTTCGTGCGGGCGGCCGCGGCGCTTCGCGGCGAAGCAGTGGATCGCAAGATACCGCCCTACCCATTCGATGACACGGACGTGTACAAGGTCATCGAAGGGGCCTCCTACACGCTTAGCGTGCGGTACGACGCCAAACTGGACGCATATGTGGACAGTCTGATCGTCAAGATTGCCGCTGCGCAGGAACCGGATGGGTATTTATACACCGCTCGCACAATCGATCCGGAGCACCCACACAAATGGGCGGGCAAGGAACGCTGGGTGCAGGAAGAGGTACTCAGCCATGAGCTCTACGATCTAGGGCACCTGTATGAGGCTTCGGTGGCGCACTATCAGGCGACTGGAAAGCGATCGATGCTGGACATTTCCCTGAAGAGCGCGGAGCTTTTATGCAATACGTTCGGTCCGGGGAAGCGGAGCATCTATCCGGGACACCAGATCGTCGAGATGGGCCTGGTGAAGCTTTACCGCGTAACTGGAGACGAGCGCTATCTGAACCTGGCGAAGTTCATGCTGGACGCGCGCGGACCGAATGGTAGGGCTTACAACCAGGCAAACATGCGGGTTGTGGATCAGAGAGAAGCGGTGGGGCACGCCGTTCGCGCCACTTACATGTATTCGGGTATGGCGGACGTTGCGGCGATAACCGGCGATACGGCTTATGTGCAGGCGATCGACGCAATCTGGGAAAACGTGGTCTCGAAGAAGTTGTATCTGACCGGCGGCATCGGCGCAAAAAAGGAAGGCGAGGCATTCGGCGCGAACTTTGAGCTGCCGAACCTGACCGCGTACAACGAGACCTGCGCCGCGGTCGGCAACGATTATTGGAACCATCGTTTATTCCTGCTTCACGCCGACGCCAAATATATCGACGTGCTGGAGCGAATCTTATATAACGGACTGATCTCTGGCGTATCGCTAGACGGGAAATTGTTTTTCTATCCGAATCCACTCGCGTCCGTGGGCGATTACGCGCGCAGTCCCTGGTTCGGCGTCGCGTGCTGCCCGGGTAACATTACACGCTTCGTGGCTTCAGTGCCGAGTTACATGTACGCGCAGAAAGACGATGCGTTGTACGTCAACCTGTTTGCGGCCAGCAGCGCCGAAATCAAAATGGCGGACGGGCGCTCCGTAAAGATAACCCAGGAAACGCGCTATCCGTGGGATGGAGCAGTGCGGATGATTGTCCGCCCGAATAAAGCCGGCAAATTCACCATCAACGTGCGCGTTCCGGGATGGGCGCGGGGAGAGGCTGTTCCGAGCGGGCTGTACCGATTCGCCGATGAATCTTCCGAGGCGGCGACCCTGAAAGTGAATAGGCGCTCCGTCCCTATCAAGCTCGAGAAAGGATACGTCAAGCTGACGCGCCAATGGCATCCCGGCGATGTAGTTGAACTACATCTGCCGATGCCGGTTCGGCGCGTGCTTGCGGCTGAGGAGGTTGAGGCGGACCGCGAACGGGTAGCGATCCAGCGGGGACCGATTGTTTATTGCGCCGAGTGGCCGGACAATCCTCAAGGGAAAGTGCTCGATCTGGCTTTGGCCGATGACGCAGCATTGAGTGCTGAATTTCGATCGGATCTTTTGAAGGGCGTCACAGTAGTTCAGGGAAAGGGTCTATATGTTCCAGAAGGCGGGGCCGAAAATGGTACCGAGAAAGTCGTGGAATTTACTGCCATCCCGTATTACGCCTGGGCACACCGCGGCAAAGGTCAGATGATCGTTTGGATGCAAAAAGGCAATCCGCGACCCAAGCGGCAACCGACCCAGGCCTAGACCACGAGTCTTACGAGACTTGCCAGTAAACTGAATACCGCCGGTCGAAGAGGCTGTTGAGCGGAACCAGCGTCACGTCGGCTTGCTGACCGGTTGTCCGGAAGACCAGCGGCTTGCCGGCAGGTTTGATCCACGAACTCGGGTCGGCGCCTGCCGCGCGGAATGTTGGGATATCTATCGCCGGTACAGGCGGAGTTCGATTGGACGGTCCGAGAGGCGAGCCGGACTGCACCGTATTGGCCGCGCCCACTCGCATATTCGGTCCCATCACGTTTGCCTGGGTAAGCCCATCTCCGCCAAGATCGCCGGCGAGGACCAGCGGCCCATAAAGGAACGCCTGCATTTGAGGATCGTCGGGCATGGTTTCGACGTGCAGGTGCATCGGAAGCTCCATCTCGACTTTGTCCCCGGTCTTCCAGGTCCGGTTCAGCGTCAGGTAACTGCCGGGCGCGGCCGAGGCGTCCAGCACTTTCCCGTTGAGCTTCACGGTGGGAGCCGACTGGAGCCAACCCGGGATTCGCAGCCGCATGGCCATCCGGTTGGGTCGCGCGGCGGTGACGGTGAGAGCGATGTGCTGCGATTCGGGATAGTTTGTTTCCTGCCGAAGTTTGAAGCCCTTCTCGGCCCAGTCCAGTTCCGAAGGAATGAACAGGTTTACATACAATCCTTCGTTGTCGCGCCAATAGATGCTGTCGTTGAGCTTGGAATATTCTTCGACGCCCGATCCGGTGCAGCACCAGAAGCTTTGATCTTCACTGTTGAAGGTCTTCCAGGCGCCTGGCGCCAATGAGAGGTAATACTGGGTGTGCCCCACCTTGGGCAGGATGGTGCCGATGCGATGGTTCAGCAGCGAACGCTCGTAGTAATCGAAATAAGCCGGAGCCGGATTCCACGAGTAGACGTGCCGCGTCAGCTTCAGCATGTTGTAGGCGCAGCAGCACTCGGCCGTATTCACGCTAAGCTTCAATTCCGCTGCGAGCCGGCGCGGCGGGGCCAGCCACGATTCGGCATTGCTAGTGCCGGCGGTGACGTACGAGCGCGCGGAGGTCACTTCGTAGAAGAGATAGCCGGCCACGTCATGGAAACGGACGTCGCCCGAGATCTCATAGCGGCGGGCGGCTGCGATGGTTTGTGGCAGGTGCGTGTTGACATGGAGCCCGCGGAGTTCGTCGCGGCGCGAGGCTAGCGGATTGATGAAACTCTTCTTTTGAAAGCGGTCGCCTACCCTGGCCCAGCGGTCGTCATCGGTGGCGGCGGTGAGATTGTAAAGCGTCTCGGCAATGCCACCGAACTCGATGGTGAGGATGCGCTGCATCTGCTCCTCAGTTTTGGGAGCCGTCCATTCATCCGCCCAGGCCGCCATTCCCTCGAGCACCTGGAGAGCTTGCTTGTTGCCGGTAAGCCGGTACATGTCGAACATGCCCGCCATAATTTTGTGAATGGTATAGAACGGCGCCCAGACGCGCTCGCCTCTTTCCAAGCGATCGAACCAGGTGGTGGGAAAAGCGCTGAGGTACTTTCCGCCCAGTTTCTCCTGGCATTTGGCGAGTTCCGCCACCATGTAGTCGGCTTTGGCCTTGGCTTCCTTATCGCCGCTAGCAGCGAGTTGCGCGCTGGCCGAAAGAAAGTGACCACTGAAATGGCCGCGCAGTTCACTGGAGCGCTGCCCGTTTTCGGGTTGCTCCCAGCCACCCAGCGGTTTGGCCGGCCCAACCGGCAGGCCGGCGTTGGCACGGAAGGTATAGAGCAGCCGGTCCGCAGCCAGCCGGGCCATATATCCACGATTCCATTCCTGGGCGTCGTAGTAGATGCTGTTGGGTAGCAAGCGAACTTGCGTCATCGGGAACGGCTCGGCGCGGGGCGCAACGTCTTTGCGGGTGAACTCTAAAGTCGCTTCGAAAGGCGGCGTATCGGGCACAAGCGGGCGCCGAAAATTTCCGGGAGCCGGGCGCGGCGGCGGCGGATTTGTCTCTCCGTTCTGGGGCGGGTTCGATTGGCCGGCGAGTGCTGGAACGGCGGCGCTCGAAGCAGCCAGCAGCGCTGCGAAGTTGCGCCGGCTGATCGGTTTTGATCTATTTCTAGTAGACATACTGCACGCGAGGTTGTTGTAAGCGTTTACGAGGATACTGGGAGCTTCACTATCCTGTCAAGCACAAATCCTGTTAAAAACCTCTGCGCAAACGATAATACATTTCATTCCACCTCAGTTCTTTTTTGAAGTCGCGAGCGGCGGTCTTGGAATCGATGAGTAGGAATTCTATGCCCGCCATATCCGCAAAGTCTTCCAAGTGCTGGGGCTGCAACGCCTGGCTGAAACCGGTGTGGTGCGCTCCGCCAGCCAAGATCCAAGCCGTCGCGGCTGTCTTCAGATCCGGTTCCGGAGTCCAGACCGCTCTAGCTACGGGCAATTTGGGCAAAGGCTCATCGGGTGAAACGACGTTGAGCTGATTGACGAGCATGCGAAAGCGGTCTCCGCAATCGATGATTGTGGCGTTCACTGCGCGGCCGGCGCGCGCGTTGAAGACCAGCCTGACAGGATCGGCTTTGCCTCCGATCGAGAGAGGGTGAATTTCAAGCGACGGCTGAGCATCCGCGATGGAAGGGCAGACCTCCAGCATGTGCGCGCCGAGGACCTGTCCGCCATTGGCGAAGTGATATGTGTAGTCTTCCATAAAGGAGGTGCCGCCTTCGAGGCCCTGGTTCATCACCTTCATGGCGCGCACCAGCGCCGCCGTCTTCCAATCCCCTTCGGCCCCGAAGCCGTATCCGTCGGCCATCAGCCGCTGCGCCGCGATGCCGGGCAGTTGCGTCAAGCCGTGCAAATCCTCAAAAGTGTCGGTGAAAGCGTTGAAGCCGCCGTCCTGCAAAAATTGGCGCAACCCTAATTCGAGGCGAGCCGCATCGCGCAGCGCGCCGCGGCGGCAGCCGCCGGGACGAAGGGACGAGGCGACCGCATAAGCGTCGTCGTAGGCGGCCGCAAGCCTCTCCACTTCGGCATCCGTTACTGCGTCGACTACTTCAGCAAGATCGCCCATTCCATAACCATTGACGGAGTAGCCGAGCCGGAACTGGGCTTCTACTTTGTCGCCATCGGTTACAGCTACGTTACGCATGTTGTCGCCGAAACGCGCCACCTTCAGGGTTTGCGCATCGTGCCAGGCGCATGCGGCACGCGTCCACGTAGCGAGTTCCGCTGAGACCTGCTGGTCTTCCCAGAACCCGGCAATGACTTTACGGCTTCGCTGCATTCTACTGGCAATGAACCCGAACTCGCGATCGCCATGGGCGGATTGGTTCAGATTCATGAAGTCCATGTCGATGGTCGGCCAGGGAAGCTGGCGATTGAACTGGGTGTGCAGATGCGCCAACGGCTTGGTGAGCGTCCTTAAACCACCGATCCACATCTTTGCAGGCGAAAAGGTGTGCATCCAGGCGATCAAACCAATGCAGTTCCGGGCGCTGTTCGCATCCAGACACAGATCGAGAATTGATTCCGGGGTGGTCATTACGGGCTTCAAAACAATTCGTGCGGGGCTGGATTTCGATAGGCCACGCGCAATCTTACTGGAGTGTTCCTCAACCTGGTCCAGAGCGTCCCGCCCGTAAAGATGCTGGCTGCCGGTAACAAACCAGAGTTCGAACTTCGTAAGGTCGACCATCGTTATAATCTTCTGCTTACGGCTCAAGAACAGGATGTGAGCGCGAGCGTACGTCTTCGGTTATAACGGCAACTGAGTTGATTGTGCAAGCGCTTACTGGCGAACTGACAAATTTTTTCAGGTTCCTTCAGAGCTTCACTGTCAGAGGGCGGCCTTCGAAGACCAGGCCGCGCGTGGCAACTTCTCCCGCGACGCGGACGACAATATTTCTTTTCGCTGGACCGAGCATTTTGGAATCAGCGGCCAGGCGCATACTCAGCTGACGGCGGCGATTGTTCCATCTTATGTTGAGCCGCATGAACTCACCGCCGCGATAGTTGAAGCTCTCACCGTCATCTTCATAAAGAGAGAACGATCCATCAGCACCGGGGTGGACCAAAAGGGTTAGCGGGCCATCGACCTTTTCGCCGCTGTACTGCTTGACTGGCCCCAGAGGGATGACAGCGCCCGCTCGAACATAAACAGGTATGGTCTCCAGATCGACTTTGCGAGTTACTTCGCGGCCGCCCTCGATTTTCTCCTGGGCCCAGAAGTCGTACCAAGACCCGCGGGGAAGATACAGCGTGCGGGAACTAGCGCCTTTTTCGACAACGGGCGCGACCAGAAGGTCGCGGCCATAGAGATACTCGTCACCACGAACCGTGGCAAGGGGATCGTCAGGATAGTGAATCCATAGGGAACGAATAATGGGCAGACCGGTTTCGCAGGTCTCCTTGACCGCGGAGTACAGATAAGGCGTCATTCGATAGCGGAGTTCGAGGTACTTTTTGCAGATCGGTTCGACCGCTGGATTGTGCAGTTCGTTCGGATCGGGATGATAGCTGGGCGTTTCTGGGTAACCAATCTCGCCAACGGTCCAGCCCCACGGCAAGTGCAGTCTCCAGTCGCGTCCGTGAGAGCGGAAGAGCGGAGTAAACGCTGCAAATTGAAACCAGCGCACGAATAATTCGCCGGTGTATTCCTGGGTTGGAATAAAGCCGCCAATGTCGGTACCCCAGTAGGGAATGCCGCTGAGGCTTGTGTTGATCGCAACGGGAACATGTGTTTTCAGAGTTTCCCAAGTAGACTGAACGTCGCCAGACCAGAGGAACGAGGCGAATCTCTGCATGCCCGCATAGCCATTGCGGTGAAGAGCATAAACGCGCTCGTTCGGCCGATACATCTGATGGCCTTCGAAATACATCCGGTTCCGCGCCAATCGAGAGGGCGCGTCCAATCCATCCCCCTGATCTGGCCACCAGCCATCCACGCCGAGATCGAAAAGCGGTTTGTGTGCCGGCCAATAGCAACTGACCTGGCGATCGGGGGGCCAGCGATTATCGGGGGTACGGCCGCTGGGTAGAGGCGGCGCAGTACACGCGTCGTGGACGGTTCCAGTAAGACGGTGACCTTCCAGCACCACATGGAGAACGACCTTGAAATGCTCATCGTGCAGTTGCTGGATTGCGTGAGGAGGATTCGGGAAGGCTCTTGAGTTCCAGGAGAACTCTCCGTTGTGGGTGTTCCATCCGTTCGGACAGAAATCGGTGCCCAGGTAAATCATCGCGTCGCAAGGAAGCTTCTTCTCGCGGAAAATCCTGGCTTCGTGGAGAATCTCTTCAGGAGAGCCGAGCGTACGATGCGATTGCTGATAGCCAAAAGACCACAGCGGCGCCATTTCGGGATATCCCGTAATTTTCGCGTACTCGCTCAGCAACAGGGCTGGATCCCTAGTTCCGATTACGAAGAGATCGAACGGGAGAGCGGATTGCGCGTCGGCAGGTTGGAACTGTCCCAGATTTCCGGTAAGGTCGAATGCTCCCAAGGGTTGATGAACGTACATCGCCCATCCCGAGGTTCCGATGAGAAATTGAATTGGCACCTTGGCGCCATGCGTAGCAAGATGGTAGCCCGCCTGTCCGCTTCCCATACGGTCTATATTGCCGCGGCGATCGAACTGTGGTCCTCCTTGCCCCAGACCGAACAGCGGACCCTCGCCCATAAGAAAACTGAGATTACCGCTAGTCGCATCGGCCCTTAACTCCTGAACCAGACGGCCGTCTTTTGCTTCGAGGCGAATGATGAGGGGATTCGCCGAAAGCTTCACGGTCAGGTTTCCGCACTTCACATTTTTGGCTGCGGAGAGAGTGCGCAGACGGGCAGAAGGTTGACCCCAATCCTCCTTGATGAGCGCCCCATCGGAAGAAAAAGCCTGAGGTTGGCCGTTCACGACCGCTTGAATTGTGATGCGAACCGTATGTGGACTAAGCGAAGTCAGCGCGACTTCAACGGGCTGCCCGGCGATCTGAAGAGGGGCTTCTTGTGGCGATGCAACGCGTCTCCCCAACACTGTGAGAGTGCCGATGGAACCGGCGGTCTTCAATGCTTCTCTGCGCGTCAATCGTGTTTTCATTGATTTCTCCCGGTAGTAACTTCGTGGAATTTACCGTGCCGAAGATCGTCGATACGAAGTCGCTGCGCTGACGGGGCTAGCGCGTAACTTGGAGATGCGCTGTCTGTCGAATATCATCCGAGGAACTGCCTACCAGGAGATCGAAAGTTCCTGGCTCCACCGCAAAAGCCTTCTCTTCTGTATCCCAAAAAGAAAACCGTTCGGCAGGTAACGAGAAAGTAACTCTCTTCTTTTCTCCCGGACCTAGATGAACTCTCTGAAACGCTGCCAGTTGTTCTTTAGGACGCTTCACGCTAGCCTCGGCAGCGTGCACATATAACTGCACCACCTCATCGCCGGCGCGTTGCCCGCTGTTCCGAACATCTACTGTTACGGTTGTGTGTCCGTTCCCTGCCATTTGCGCCGGCGATGATGCGAGATTGCTGTACGTGAAGGTGGTGTAACTCAGCCCATGGCCGAATGCGTACTGCGGTTTACCCTCGAAATACATGTAAGTGAATCCCTTGGTGATGTCATATTCGGTCATCGGCGGTATGTCGCGCACGCTGTTGTAGACCGTGTACGGGAGCTTTGCGCCGGGGTTGTAATCTCCGAACAGGACGTCAGCCACTGCGTTTCCGCCCTCTTCTCCTGCCCAGAACATATCCAGCACGGCCGGACTGTCGATGGTTCGCGGCGCTTGCCGGCCAGCGCCGATAGCAAGCGATACAGGGCCGCCATTCAATAGGACGATGGCTGTTTTCGGATTCGCTTCCAACACTCTTCGCACGAGCTGTAGCTGCACTGCCGGAAGGCCTAGACTTTCGCGGTCTATTCCTTCTCGCTCCGTTGTCTCATTAGTCCCGATGAACAGAACAACGACTTCGGCTTTCTTCGCGGCAGCGACAGCTTCGGCGCAGCTCGCTTCGGGGTTATCGGACTCCACCATGCCGCTTCCCCGCGCGTAAAGCACGTGCGTGCCGGAACCTACTTTGTTCTTTATGCCTTGTAGTGGCTTCACGAACTTCGAATAGAGTCCCGTGTAGTTTGGTCCTGTTTGGGCGAAATCCGCGAAGGGACCAATCACCGCAATACTCTTGATCTTGCTCTTGTCCAGCGGCAAGAAATTATCCTTGTTAGTCAGCAGCACAATTGATTCCTGCGCCAGGTGTAGCGCGAGTTGCCGGTGAGCGGGGGAGTCAATTACTTCCGGCCCGATCTTGCTATAGGGAACCAACTCCGGCGGATCGAATTCACCCAGCCGGAACCGCACGGTCAGCACGCGGCGCAATGCTCGGTCGATATCTTTCTCGGTCAGCAGGCCCTCCTCCAGTGCCTTGGGGAGCACCCGGGCATACGCGCCGTTATCGAGATCACTGCCCGCCAGAATGGTTTTCGCGGCAGCTTCTTCCAGCGTCTTGTATTTCCGGTGAGCGGTCACAAGATCTTCCACCGCGCCGCTATCGGGGACTACAAATCCGTCAAACTTCCATTCGTCGCGAAGAATACCGGTTAGCAGCATTTTGTTCTCTGCGTTCGGCATTCCGTTGATCGCGTTGTAAGAGGACATGATCGACTGCGCATGGCCCTCCATGATGGCGGCCTTAAATTGAGGCAGGAAATACTCTCTCAACATGCGCTCGCTCACAGTAACCGAGGAGCTGACGCGATCTCGCTCCTGATTGTAGACCGCGTAGTGCTTGGGTGTAGCTGCGAGCTTCAAGTACTTCGCGTCATCACCTTGCGTCCCTTTCACGTAAGCGACCGTCATTCGCGAGGCCAAAAGCGGATCCTCGCCGAAGGCCTCCCAAATCCTGCCCCAGCGGGGATCACGATCCATGTTGACTACTGGCGAGCGGTACACAAGCCCGTTGTGCCGGAGTCTCTCCCCGCTGGCCGTCACTGTTTCTAACTGTCCCCGGTCCTCCCCTTCCGTCTTTCCGGGCACGGACTGCCATAGGTTGTAAACTGCTCTGCCTTCATCGGCAATCGCGGCCGCTACGGCGTGGATTAATGCCGGATCCCAGGTTGCCGCCATGCTAATCGGCACGGGGAACATGGTTGTCGGTTTGGTCCACACGATTCCGTGGAGGCTTTGGTTCCACCCGTTCATCACCGGTATTTTGAGGCGCTCAATTGCCGGCGCCGTCGTGCTCAGCAGCGAAGTCTTCTCCTGCAGCTTCAGGCGCGGGAGCAAGTCGTCTACCCGTTTGTCGATTGGCTGCGATGGATCCAGATAGATCGGCTGTTGCGCGCTCGCGGCGAGCGATATTGCGATAGCACCGAAAACTCCTAAAATGCGCATTCAGAGCGGCCTCACTGAAACGAGCCTTTCGGGCCGTTCACAAACCTTG
Source organism: uncultured Acidobacteriaceae bacterium (assembly GCA_963795445.1). Lineage (GTDB taxonomy): Bacteria > Acidobacteriota > Terriglobia > Bryobacterales > Bryobacteraceae > Bog-105. The sequence goes on from CAWCHX010000015.1 coordinate 83,732, forward strand.
AGGCGGTTTTGGAGAGGTCGACCGAATTGGGGGAACGACACTTCCATGACGTCTCCTTCTTGAAGAGCTAAGCCATCTCCGAAGCTGAATGCATCCGCGCCGAAGAAGTGGATGTGAACGTCGCCCGGCCGCCGATGCGCGGGGTATTTGAAATGATGGTGCTCCAGGTTGGCGACTGAGTAGGACATGTTCTTCTCGCCTGTCCAAATTTCTTTGCGCCAGATCGATACCCGATCGCGAACGATGCTGACTGACCCAGGCACATTGTCGAACGGCGCATCACCGATAGTTAATTCCGGGCCGATGGAACAGTTCCGCAGTTTCGATGGCGCTAAGTAAAGATAATTCTTCTTCTCCATGCGATGATCGGAAAATTCATTTGCCACCGTAAGGCCCACGCGAAATGGCTCGCCATCGGGCGAAATAAGATAGACGCCCGCGATCTCAGGTTCTTCGCCTCCATCCCAGGCATAAGGTGGAATTGCGAGATCTTCAGCATGTGCCTTCACGATCGATCCATTCCCTTTGTAAAACCATTCCGGTTGTGTTCCAATTTGTCCGGGCGGGGGGTTACCCGCCTCGAGTCCCATCTGGTACATGCGAATGCTGTCGGTAATTTCCCCGCCTGTTTGCTTGTGCATAGCGGCTCGATTTTCTGCGCTTGCCTTATGAGTCAGCCCCGTGCCACTGACCATGCAGCGGGCGAGATCGTGAGGATGATCGAATGAAGCAAGCAGCCGCCATTCCGAGCGGCCTCCATAGACGCTCTCGTAATCGAGCACTTCATCCCCAACGGATCGCTCCGCCTCGCTAGTCAGTGTTACGCCGCGTTTTATAGCTTCGAGCGCAAGCGCGTATATGCTGCTAACCGCGCCGGGATGGAGTAACTGCAGTCGCGCATCATCCACTAGCGCAACGCGCCGCTCGTTTGCGCGAGCTTAGTTGTACAAGCCTCATCCGTTATAACCGGCCCGGACTCGAGCGCTGAGTCTCTGTTGTGCTTGATTGGGCCGCGGCAGTTACCTGGAGGCTCGAATCGGAAATGCGGCCGAGAAGTGTGTAGGCGCGTTGGAAGGTTTCAAGATGGGCCTGCATCTCCTTACGCGCGGATTCGGAATCGCGTCCGGCAATGCTTTTGAGAATGCGCTTGTGCTGTTCATGGGCGTTGTCGCGCAGGCCGGGCAATTCTTGAGATTTCGTGATCCACTCGACCAGCAACCCGCGAATATCCATCAGGAGACGCGGAAGCAATTTATTTTGTGAGCAGTTTGCGACCGCCAGATGAAAGTCGAGATCGACCTCGCTATACGGCCGTGCGTCTCCTGAAAGCCTCTCCTCGCCTTTGGCGAGTAACGCTTGCAGAAGTGCAATGTCCCGGTCAGTGGCACGCTCAGCCGCAAGCGCGGCCAATTCCGTCTCCAGGATCATGCGCGTCTCGCATACATCGGCAAGGTCTTTCTCAGTTTTTAGGAGCCCCTTAGCAAGAATGCGATCCAGAACGCCTCCCGAGGGCTCCGCCACGTAAGTTCCGTCACCGGCGCGCATACGAACCATCCCAATGAACGCCAAGGACTTGAGTGCCTCGCGGAGGGTAGAGCGGCCGACCTTGAGAGCGGAACAAAGCTCTGCTTCAGGGGGCAGCTTTTCCCCGGCTATCCAACGGCGATCGGCAATCATTTCGCCCAGTTGCACGGCGACCTGCTCGCCAAGCGTGATTCGTGCGACTGCTTTTAAATGGGCCACGTATTGACAGGATGGCACGATTTCTATATATTTACAAAATCTGAATTTAAAAACATCAGCTTGTCTGACGTTTGCGCAGAGGGGGAACTGTATGTGGCGTTCTGGCACTGGGTGGATGCACAAGGCCGTTCTTGGAATTCTTTTTACGAGCGCGATTTGCTTGGCTCAAGTTGAATCGGGCCGCATTGTAGGCAGCGTAACGGACCCGAATCAGGCGTCTATACCGCAAGCGACAGTTACGGTCACTAACAATGCGACAAAGGAATCCGCCACGGTCAACACAAACGAACAGGGTGGGTATACTGTCACGCCGCTAAATCCCGGCACATACACTGTAACGGTGAAGGCTGCGGGTTTCGAGACCGCAATTGTGCAGAACGTCGAGGTGGACGTGAATCAATCGGCGCGGGCCGACGTTCGCCTGCAAATTGGGTCCACTGCGACGACGATCGAAGTCACAGCCGCCGCTCCTTTGCTGAACAGCGAATCAGCGTCTCTCGGCACCGTGGTAACGAATACCGAGATCGTGAACCTTCCCTTGAACGGCCGCAGTTTTTATGACCTGGCGAAGCTCACCCCTGGAGCGGCAACGCTTCCGGGTGGCGGGAATTTACTGCGTATTCGAGCCAATTACATCTCCGGGACTGCCATCAGCGGAGTCAGAGGCGTACAGACCTCTTTTCTGCTCGATGGCGTGGATGTCACGGATCACCATCAGGGCGGCACGATGATCCAGACATCTATCGATGCTTTGCAGGAGTTCAGCGTTCAGCAGAATGCCTATTCTGCCGAATTCGGGTCGGCAGGCGGAATGTTGAACATGACCACGAAATCGGGTTCGGACCGATTTCACGGAGGGCTATTCGAATTTATTCGTAATGACGATTTAGACGCGCGCGATTTCTTTTCTCCTGGCCGGCAAGCCCTCAAGCGTAATCAATTCGGTGGAGATATCGGCGGACCGTTGAGTCTGCCACGATTTTTAGGAGGGAAAGGCAAAACCTTCTTCTTCGTAGATTACGAAGGCATGCGGCAAAGGCAAGGTGATGTTTTCAACGATATCGTTCCAACAGCCGCGGAGAAACGGGGGGATTTCAGCGCGCCTGGGCTGAACACTATCTACGACCCCTTGACCACCACGAATGGGACCCGCACTGCCTTCCCTAGGGAACATCATTCCCGCCAACCGGCTTTCTCCGCAAGCTCTCTTCTTCAACAAATACATTCCGGATCCGAACGTCGGCGCAAGAACTGCCGCTTTTGTGCCTTCCGAGCCTCTGGATATCGATCAGTTTACGGTTCGCGGAGACCGCACCATCAGCGACAAGCACCGGCTCTTTATTCGTTGGAGCTGGGACGATTACCGTGATTCTGCTCCGAACGCATATCCCGGGCTGGGTTATGCCGATCTCCACACGCGTGGACAGAACCTCGTAGTAGGACTTACAAGCACTCTAACTCCGAATATCGTACATGAAGCTCGTTTCAGCTACATTCCCCAGTGGATTGATTTGCAGGCATTCGATCAAGGAACAAATTTCAACCAGCTGGCGGGCATCACGGGTTTTGAAGGTTTGCAGCGGCCGGGGGTAGCTGGATCGTTTCCTGATTTCGCCTGGAGCGGTTACACTACCATGGCCGGATCGGCTTTTGACCAACGCCCGAAAACTCAATATTTCAAGGTAGTCCAGGGCATCGATAATCTGACCTGGGTAAAAGGACAACACATTTTCAAGTTCGGAACGGAAATCCGCTATTGGGATCCATTGTTTACCGACAGTTCGAATTATCAGGGTTCATGGAGTTTCACGGGCGTGAATACCCAAAATCCAGCGCACACGGCGGGCACGGGAGATGCATTCGCGGATTGGATGTTAGGGTATCCAATTTCGTCGGCTCGCGCTTACCCGGGTAATTGGTTCGGTGGTTATGCGACTTATTCGCACTTTTTCTTTCAAGATGATTATAAGGTCAATAACAGGTTGACTCTCAATTTAGGTTTGCGCTATGAGTACTCGCCTTGGATGCAAGGCTACAAAGGGCAATTGGGTACGTTCGATGCTAGTTCATCGAAGCCGATCATTGTGGCGAGTAATACTAGCCAAATTGATCTCAGCTCGCAGTTTTCCGCTCCTACCGCCTACGCTCTTTTTGGAAATCTGATTCAGACGAGCCACCAGGCGGGACTGCCGATTTCGATCACGTATCCGGATAAGGGCCAGTGGGCGCCGAGGTTCGGATTGGCTTGGCGGCCCTTCGAACACAATACAGTCGTCCGGGGCGGATACGGCATTTTCTACGAAATGGAAAATACCGATGGGCGCGTGAACAGGAATATTCTTCCGTTCCTGTTGAGCGAGACGGTCTTTAATACGGCGAATACCATTCCGAACCGGACCCTCGCAACTTTTTTCTGGGCCAGCCATTGGGAAGCGCCGGCGTCAACCCTACCCTCAATCCCACCTACACGCACCTTCGCCGAGGCGGTGATCAGCACTGGGATATTGGTATCCAGCAGCAACTCTCTCGCAGATACAGTGCTCGAAGTCGATTATGTAGGCAATCATGGAACGCATCTGAACAGCACGAATCCCGTAAACGATCCGTTGCCGGCGGCCGGCGCAATACAGTCCCGTCGTCCATATCCGATCTTCGGAGCGATTTCCTATTTTTCTCAAGACATGTCTTCCGACTACAATGCGCTGCAAGTGAAAGCCGAGAAGCGATATGGATCAGGCATTTGGTATCTGCTTTCCTACACCTACTCGAAGAGCATTGCCATTCAGGACACGCCCGCGGCAGGTGGGCGACTTCTATTGGGAGAGGGCGATCTCCTCGTTCGATGTTCCCCAAAACATTGCGTTCAACATGGGCTATCAACTGCCCGTAGGCAAAGGGAAGCGCTTCCTCAGCAATGGCAATTGGCTGGAAGAGGGAGCGCTGGGAGGATGGCGAATACAGGGTATCGTTATCTTCCGAAGCGGGCAAGCGTTCACTCCAACGATCTCGCGCGACATAGCTAATACCGGGATCGGTGGGCAACGGCCGAATGTAGCTGGCACGCCTGTCATCATGGGAGCGCCCACGTGCTGGTTCTATGTGGTCAGCAACTCCGCTTGCGCTTCGCTAGATCCGAGCGGAACCAGCGCTTTTGCGCTGCCGGCTTCCTTCACTTACGGCAATGCCGGCGCTGATACGCTGCGATCGCAATGGCTCAGAAACCTGGACGTATCCGTTTTCAAGGAATTTCCAGTAACTGAATCCAGCATTCTGCAATTTCGCGCCGAATTCTTCAACGTAACCAATACGCCGACATTCGGGATTCCGAGCACCACTACCGATACTTCATCCGGGGGTGTTGTGACAAGCTCGGCTAACAACCCCCGGCAAGTTCAGTTTGCGCTGAAGTTTAACTTCTAACTCAATGTTTAACAGCCCTATACAATCTATCGCGAAAGCTCTTATTTTGCCTATGGTCGCTTACTGCATGGAGTCAGCAACCTGTGGCCGATCCAAGTGAATGCGTCGGAAAGGCATGGCCCATTCAAACCTGCATGGAGTTACTTCGGCTACGATGAGCCGAACTATACTTACACCAAGAACGGGAGCCAAGTTGATCCACGAACTTGCGGCATTAAGCGACGACTCCCGTTCACATTCGTACGCATAATTTATTGACCACCGGCGATGGCACGCCTGCTCTGAAGTTTGGATCGACGAATGCTTACACCGAAGACTCGTCCGGCAAACCTGTCTACGATTGGACGATCGTCGACAAAATACTCGAAACTTATCTTGAGGCCGGAGCGAAGCCGTTCGTCGAAATCGGCTTCATGCCAAAAGCTCTATCCACTAATCCGGATCCGTACGTACCCATATGGAAGCCCGGCGAGAAGTTCGACAAGTATTATGTCGGCTGGTCTTATCCACCCAGCAGCTACGACAAATGGAACGAACTTGTTTTTCAATTAGTAAAGCATTGCGTTGAAAAGTACGGCAGATCTGAAGTAGAGAGCTGGGATTTTGAAGTGTGGAACGAGCCCAACATCAGCTATTGGCATGGCACGCCGGAAGAATACGACAAGCTGTACGATTACACCGCGAGCGCTGTAAAACGCGCGCTTCCGACTGCCAGAGTAGGAGGACCCGCATCCACTGGTCCCGGATAGCGCTAAGGCCGGCGCGTTCCTACGGCAGTTTCTCGAGCACTGCTCCTCGGGCAAGAACTACGCGACCGGGCAAGAGGGCTCACCGCTCGACTTCATCAGCTATCACGCGAAGGGTCGCCCTGCGGTCGTCGAACAGCACGTGCGGATGGGTCTCTCTCAAGAGATAAAAGATGTCTCTCAAGGGTTCGACATCGTCAGGTCGTTTCCGAAATTTCAGACTCTGCCGATCATCTTGAGCGAAGCCGACCCGGAAGGCTGTGCGGCATGTTCCGCGCGCGTGTATCCGCCCAACGCTTATCGTAACGGTACGCTGTATCCCACCTATGTTGCTGCCGCTATGAAAGCTATGCTGCAACTGCGAAGATCGCGACCATGTGAATTTGCAAGGCATACTCACCTGGGCTTTCGAATTCGAAGACCAGCCTTACTTCGCTGGTTTTCGATCGCTCGCGACGAATGGAATAGACAAACCTGTTCTGAATATCTTTCGAATGGCCGGGCTAATGCGCGGCGATCGGGTGACTGTTCAGAGTCAGGCTGCTGTCAGCGTGGACTCAATTTTGGCTAGCGGCGTCAGGCAGAGCCCGGACGTGGATGCGCTAGCGGCGCGCTCCGAACACAATGTGTCGGTCATGGTTTGGAATTACCAGGATGATGACGTGACCGGTTCGCCGGCTCCAGTTGATTTGACAATCTCCGGACTTCCTAAGGACGCAAAACGTTTTCTTATCCGGCACTATCGCATCGATCAGGACCATAGCAATGCCTACACCGCGTGGCAGCAGATGGGATCGCCTCAGAACCCAAACCCTGAAGAGTATTCGAAGCTGGAAGCTGCGGGCCAACTCCAACTCCTCAACTCTCCGCGCTGGATAAGCAATCAGGCAGGCTCGGTGACAGTTAAGTTTTCACTGCCTCTTCAAGGCGATCTCATTGGTTGAACTGAGCTGGTAAAAAGAGACGGGTTGAGCTTGTCCTATCGATGGCGGATTGCAGCGTTGATTGGCTGCGCGATCACGATCAGTTACTTCGATCGTCAGACGCTGCCGCTGGCTATAACTGCAATCCAGCGGGATATTCCCATTTCGAACACGCGCTTCTCTGACCTGCAAGGCTGCCTTTCTGGTGGCGTACGCCATCATGTATGCGCTGGGCGGAAGATTGATCGACGCGCTAGGGACCCGCCTGGGCTTTCTCCTGATCATGTTGTGGTGGTCGCTTGCCTGCGCCAGCCATGGATTGGCAACCGGCTTTACGATGCTCATGATCAGTCGCTTCCTTTTGGGCATCGGCGAAGGAGGTGGATTTCCCGCCGCGACCAAGGCCGTCTCCGAATGGTTTCCAGTGCAGGAGCGTTCTCTCGCCATGGGCGTCATGAACGCGGGAACAGCTCTTGGAGCCGTTATTGCTCCTCCCTTCATCGCGGTGGTGTTGTCGCTAGCAGCTTGGCGATGGGTATTCTTCTTGTCCGGGGCGGTTGGCGTTCTCTGGTCATTCTGGTGGTGGCGAGATTATTGGACGCCCTCCATGCATCCGCGGCTTACAGCGGCGCAACGGAAAGAATTGTCCAACATCGGCTCGGACCCGCATCGAGAACAGCGTTATCCCCTGGTTCCGTCTGTTCTCGTTTCCTGAAGTGTGGGGTCTTGTGGGCGCAAAATTTCTGAGCGATGCAGCTTGGTACTTCTATCTCTTCTGGCTCCCTAAGTATCTATACGATGCTCGTGGCTTCGATGTGAAGAGAGTCGGTTACTTCGCCTGGATCCCTTATGCCGCTGCGGGAATTGGTTGTCTTCTGGGCGGGTGGTTCTCCGGCTGGCTGATCCGCCGTGGTCACTCGCTCAACTTTTCGCGGAAAGTTGCTCTGGGTTTAAGCGCAGCGGTAATGCCGTCCATTGTCTTGGTCAGTCATCTTCCGGTGCAACTCGCCATCGTAGTATTCAGCATCGTATTCTTTGGGCAGCAATCGTGGTCCACGCTGGTCATGGTTCTTCCCGCTGATCTGTTTCCTCGCAATGTAGTCGCGTCCGTCGCCGGAATGGTTGGTTTTGGGGGAGCGATCGGTGGCGTTGTGTTCGGGCTAGTAGTTGGCTACCTGCTGGACCACGGGTTTGGATACGGTGTAGTGTTCGTCATCGTAAGCACCTTGCATGTAATTGCGTTTTTCCTGGTTCTTGTCACGGTTCGCGCGGTACACCCCTTGGCGGCGCCAGAAAGAGAACTTCACACAGCATGAAAATCACTGAAGTCCGTACTCGCGTTGTGGAGTGGAAGGGAAAAACTGTCGCTCCACAGCCGCACTTCTGCACAAATCCTATGGATCTGTTGGATCTCGCACAAGATTCGATGGCGAGCTTTCGATTTTACGGATGGCTGATCGTCGAAATCTTCACGGACAGCGGACATGTCGGAATCGGTAATGCCGCCCTTGCCCCGCGCTTGGTAAAGCAGACCATCGATCTGTACCTAAAGCCGCTGCTGATGGGCCGAGATCCCTTTGACAGTGAGTTCTTATGGCAACATATGTATCGCCAGACCATGGCGTTTGGCCGCAAGGGCGTCACCATGGTGGCGATCAGCGCGGTCGACATCGCCATCTGGGATCTTATGGGCAAAGCGACGGGCCAACCTATATATAGACTTTTAGGCGGCAGAACGAAGCGAGCGATTCCGGTCTACGCGAGTAAGCTCTACAGCCAGAAGCTCGAAACACTGGCGGAAGAAGCATCCCGGTACAAAGACGAGGGCTATCGAGCCATGAAGATGCGCTTCGGCTGGGGGCCTTTGGACGGAGCGGCAGGCATGCAACGAAACATCGAGCTGGTGCGAACCATTCGGGAGACAATCGGCTACGAGCTCGATTTGATGGCGGACGCTTACATGGGATGGACGCTCGAGTACGCCCGGCGCATCTTGCCTCTTTTGGAACCCTTTCAGCTGCGGTGGCTAGAAGAACCGCTGATCCCCGACGATATCGGAGGATACGCTGCCCTCAAGGCGCTCGGCATTGTCCCGATTGCCGGAGGCGAGCATGAATTCACGCTGTATGGTTTTCGTCAAATGCTCGAAGCTAAGGCGCTCGATTACATCCAGTTCGATGGCAATCGTGTAGGAGGCATCACGCAGGCGCGAAAAGTGGCGGCACTTGCGGAGGCGTACTCGGTGCCCGGTTATCCCCCACGCCGGCCAGATGCATAATTTCCACGTCGTGATGGCCAGCTTGAATTCACCGATGGCCGAATTCTTCCCGGTTTTCGATGTCGAGATCGGCAACGAACTGTTCCAGTACATCTTTGACGGCGAGCCGCGCGCAAAGAATGGTTATATCAACCTACGCGACGATCTTCCCGGTTTGGGGATAACGATCAAGGAGAATGCACTGAGAGAATTTGAGGTAATCGAGTGATCATGCCAAGAGTTTTTCAGTCGTTTGGAGGGAACATCCTTCCCCACGCGCTGTTAGTCTGCGGGCTGGCGGCGCTTTCTTTGTTCTTTTCTACTCGCGTTCTTTCGCAATCGCCGCCCAAACCGGCAGCTCTCGACATAGACATCCGGAAGCCCGTGCACAAAGTTAGCTCGACACTCTACGGGTTGATGACAGAGGAGATCAACTACTCCTATGACGGCGGCCTGTATGCGGAATTGGTGCGCAACCGCGCCTTTCGCGATCAAACGTTTACGAATGAAAAGCGGGATCCGGCGCACTGGACCCTTGTGCAACAGGGAGACGCGCGAGCGTCCATGGCCGTCCAGAAAGAAACCGGGCCAAGCGCGGCTCTCACTGAAAGTTTGAAATTGAGCGTAGAAAAGGCGGATGCGAACAGTCCCGCGGGCGTAGAGAACGAGGGCTATTGGGGCATACCGTTGCGCCCCCATACAGCGTACAGAGGTTCCCTCTATGCAAAAACGGACGACGCGCCGGTTGGACCACTCACTATAAGCCTGGTGAACGACAACTCAGGCGTGGTGGCGGCGAAAGCGACGGTGCCCGCGCTGAGCACGGATTGGAAACAGTACACCGTGGAGCTCAAGACGGGCCAGCTCCAGACTTCTGCTGAAAATCATCTGGTGTTATCTGTGCAGCATGCAGGCACTGTCTGGCTCGACATGATCTCGCTCTTCCCGCCGACTTACAACAACCGCCCGAACGGTAATCGTATCGATCTGATGGAGAAGATGGCTGCTATGAAACCGGCATTCTTGCGATTTCCAGGCGGCAATTACCTCGAAGGCGATCACATCCCGCAGCGCTTCGATTGGAAAAAGACCATCGGTCCGCTGGTGGACCGGCCCACGCACCCCAGTCCGTGGCGTTATCATTCCTCCGATGGAATGGGACTGCTCGAGTTTCTGGAATGGTGCGAGGACTTACATATGCAGCCGGTGTTGGCCGTATATGCTGGATACTCACTGGCTCAGGACCACGTGGCGCCGGGACCCGATCTCGACCCTTACGTTCAGGATGCGCTCGACGAAATTGAGTACGTTACCGGCGGCGCAGAAACTAAGTGGGGCGCCCAGCGAGCGAAAGACGGGCACCCGGCGCCTTTCCCGCTGACGTACGTCGAGATCGGCAACGAAGATGCCTTTGATAGATCCGGCAGTTACGACGGCCGCTACGGACAATTCTACGAAGCCATTAAGAAGAAGTATCCCGAACTGCAACTAATCGCCACAACGAAGGTTAAGAGCCGCCGGCCAGACGTAATTGACGACCACTTCTATCGCTCCGCGGAGGCCTTCTTCAGCGACACTCATCACTACGACAACACCGATCGGAATGGTCCGAAGATTTTCGTTGGCGAGTGGGCCACGCGCGAAGGCACTCCTACGCCGGATTTTGGCGCAGCGCTGGGAGATGCGGCGTGGATGACGGGCATGGAGCGCAATAGCGACGTGGTGGTGATGGCGAGCTATGCGCCACTGCTAGTGAACGTAAGTCCCGGAGGCATGCAGTGGGCCACAGATCTGATCGGCTATGACGCCCTCACAACTTATGGATCCCCCAGCTATTACGCCCAGGTGATGTTTAGCAATTACCTTGGTGATGAGGTGATCGACGCGACACTGGATGGCGGCGGCCCACGGCTATTCTACTCAGTTACCTACGACCAGTCGAAGGGAGTCGTATTTCTGAAGCTGGTAAACGCTTCGTCGGTAGCGCAGCCGCTTGATATTACATTGCACGGTGCAGGTCAGGGTAGAAGAAGCGCTAAGTTGATCAGCCTTAGCGCGCACACTCCTGAAGAAACGAATACTATCGACGCTCCCACGCGGATCAAACCGGTCCAGACCACGTTACATGATTTGGCCGCTAATTTCCAACACACGGTACCGCCATACTCGATTCAGGTTCTGGAGCTTTCTATCAAGTAAGTGACACATTTCGATAGTTGGGCAAGCAATCAAGCGAGTTCGGCGACCGTCAAGTTTTCACTGCCTCTTCAGGCGATCTCGTCGCTTGAACTGAGCTGGTAAATTCTGGCGGAGAGGGGGGATTCGAGACATTGTGGATAAACCGCCCTGAGGGGCCGAAAATCGGCGCAAACAACCTGTAAGCGAAAGCGTGATTTTTCGCTTGCGTTAGGTCGGGTTTTGGGGGAAAGTTGGTCCTGCGACAGAGCAAAATTCCCCGGTTCACACCGGACTGTACGGCCCGCCACTGGCGGGCTTTGCTGTTTCTGGGTTCGCTAACTCCGAAAATTAGAGGCAGGACGCGACAACCGCGCCGCGTAAAGGAGGAGTGTAATCTTTCTCTGATTCGTGTCGAGCCGAATTTTCAAGCCGTGCGCAAAACCCGCGCCGGTGTTGCCGGACGCGCTAGCGGGATTACCTCGTAACGGCAAAGCATCTCAGGAATCGAGGATCGCCCAAGAAGCAAATATCTGCTACGAATGAGGCTCCAAGGCCGTTCCATCTGAAGAAATTCGGTATTTCTTGACAATCTCGCCGCTATGGCTCGGTAGTTTCAATTCTTCATATGATAGTGACTGGAAGCGTACTCGCAATTCAATTTCTTTGCCGGCCAGCGTACTTGCGTTGATCGCAGTAGATGAATTGAACAGAGTGTTTCCTTCAGAAGGATAGATTTTCATCATTTCCATGAGTACCGACTGACTACCGTCTTGATTTGGGACGATTTTGTTATCCGGGAATGCGATAACGGGCCTGAATTCAAAGGGGACCAAATTATGACAGTCGAACATGATCAGAAGATTACCGTTTTGGTCGATACGCAAAAAAGTGTCGAAACTGGGCGAAGTTCGTTTCAGTAGTTCGGTTTGCTCTTTCTGTCTTCGCTCTGCGGCAAGCTGACGATTAGCCTGAGCGACGCTAGTTTTCAGTGCCCGCGTGTCCGTGAGGACTTCGTCCATTTTTACGTTAAGGTCTTTGAGGCTGCCCAAAACAGCGGGGTCTGTTTGCCGGCTCGCAACACGGTTGAGAAGATCTGCGGTCTTTTTTAGCTGCTCCATCAATGTCTTATCTACTCCGCTACAAGTGATAGTGATGACGCCTCGATTGTCATTTACGACCTGATCACATGAGCCTGACATATTGTTTACCTGAGCTTGTGCGAGTAGCGCCTTCACAAATATGAATAAGACAAAGGTAACTTTCATTTGCCCTTCGTTCCTGTGGCCTTTCGCTTGTCGTTATGGATTCGGATGTTGCCATTGTTCCCGTTGATGACCTGATTTTGATCACCCTGCATGTTGTTCGTTTGGAGAACTGGGGAAGTTACCAGCGCGGCGGGATTATAAAAATATACGACCGCAAACACGGCCAGTGCACCTCCGGCTCGAATCCATCTCGAGACAGAGACTGTGATAAAACCCGGAATCATTGCGGCCACACCGGCAGCCGCTAACGATAGGACAGTCCGGAAAATCGTGTATTGGAAAGCCGTTGGATTTGGGAACCGGATAGCTATAACCACCATCACGACCAAGAATGCAATTCCGAAGAGGAATGCAAACCGCTGCTGAGTTGCCTTAGGCAAAATTATCTGCTGTAGAACCTGACATTCTATTGGCGATATCGTTCTCAGCTTAGCAGTGGTCAAGGACATTCAGATAAGCGCTTGATACAGCGTGTCGTAGCTCTTTAGAAATGTCCCCTGTTTCGCCTCAATAGAAATGCCCCGTTTTCATTGTGCGTTAGCCGGGGATGGGGTGCAGGGGAAGGGGCGGGATTGAGCGCCCTTGCCCTGCCTCAGCAATGTAGAATCGGCGTGAACGGGCAGTGTGCGTTCGCGCTTCCAGGGATGAGTGAGCGGAGGGATCGTAATGCCTCTGTGACGCAATGTGGGATCGGAAACGGGCGGGGGCGCTGGCCGTTCGGAAATCGGTGTCCAGCGCAGTTCGCGCCCAGCGTGCCAGAGATGCAAACTTCCATCACGATGCTGCAGAAGCTTGATGACCATTCCCGCTGCGAGCTGGTCCGGCTCAAGTTGCAGGAATCTGCTCTGAAAACGCACCACCCAGTCATTGCCGACAGTACGGCGATGTTCGAGACAGAAAACAGCGTTCAAGTCGAGTCCGTGCCGCAGGGGCTGGTGAAAGTCCGCCGGATCGGCGGCCGAGATCGCAAAGCGTGCATTATGCTCTGGCAAGTAGCTCTCAGCCAAGTACCGATTGCCGGCTCTATAGTCAGCGATTGAAAGCCGCCGCATCTTCTTCACCAGCCGGTCCTGATGCGTGCCGTGGTGCCGCTCCACACGCCCTTTCGCTTGTGGTGAGTTGGCCGCGATCAGCCGGATGCCCAGCTTGGCGCACATGTTTCCGAACTGGCTCAGTTGCGGCGCGACCTCTTCTTTCTCCGGTGGCGCATGATACACGCTCTTCCAATCGGTGTAGATGGCGCGCGGAACGCCGTAGCGCTCCACCCAAGCGCGCAGCAAATCGGCCACTGCCCAGGTGGTTTCGTCTTTGGCGAAACAAGCCATTGCAGTTCCCGTCGCATCGTCCACCAGGTTCAGCAGACATCCTTTCGGACCCCGCTGTTCCAGCCACTGGTGAAAGCTGCCGTCCAACTGCAATAGCTCACCAAAATGCTCGCGCCGCAAACGCCGCCGCCGATATCGTTTGCGCTTGCGTTCGCGTGTCCACAAGCCTGCCTCTATCATCCAGCGCCGTAACGTCTCGCTATCGATCTGAGCACCGTGCTCTTCGGCTAAATGCTCGGCTGCCAGTGTTGGCCCAAACCGCTCACCCGGTCCGCCACTGTAATGCTTGCCGATCAGAGCTATGATCTTCTTGCGCAGCTTGGCTGACTTGGCGCGGTTCGACCGCCGCCCTGCATTGCCGTGCACCAGCCCGCCGGCGCCATGCTCTTTGTATCGCGCGTACAGCCGTTTTACCTGTCGCTCGCTGAGGCCGAGCAGCTCAGCAGCCTCCCGCTGTCTCAGTTCCCCCAACGCGACTCGCTCCAGAACCCCGGCTCGTCGAACCTCTTCCTCGCTCATCCATGTCCTCCCCAACCAAGCCCTCCTCGGCTTAGTTTCTGAGGGACACTTCTATCGAGCTAACACAGGGACATTTTTATCGAGGTACAACAAGCGCTTGATACAGCGTTTTGCCCGACTTTGAAAACCGGCGGCTACTTCCGCGTGGCTCTGTTCTCCTGTCAGCGTTGCACCCTTAACCGCAACTTCTTGCCGGAGTGATTCGGCCATAGATAATAGATGACGTGGAAGGACCCCTGATCGGGCTTGTTGGCATTCTTGTGGGCGTCCTGCTCGGAGAGTACTTCAGACGAAGAAATCGTATCGAAACCTATGCGCAAAAAGTGTTCGATCGACGCTTGGAGGTGTACGAGGAACTTATCAAACGGGTGCAAAGCGCCTACACAATCGCTAACGAAATCATGACAAACACCGAATTTGACGACGAACAACGACAAGCCTTGATGTCAGCGTCGATCCTAGCTATTGCAGGCTACGTGGATGAGAACCCGCTTTACATCAATACCTATGTGGGAGCAGATGTAACGGCGATCTTCATGGGCGCAGAGGATATACAGTCTATCCCGATCAAGGCGGATAGGGAGGCAGCTATTGCTGATATCCGAGATCGCTACAAATCGACCAGACAGCTACTTTTTAAAGAATCGGGTATCCATGAAATCAACAAGCACTTTAAGTTGATTTCTCGCTCCGAACCGGACTCGCCGATCATCAGTAGGGTCAAAGAACTTGAGAATAGCAGCACCCGCGCAAAACACGCTAAATTTACGCCGCGAGGGCCCGGTAAAGAGTAGTCCGGCTAACGTTGAGAATGTCGGCCATATGCTGCCGGGATTCGCCCTCTTCGATCAGCATTCGGGCATGAGCTAGCTGCTGCGATGTAAGTTTGCGCTTCCGTCCGAATTTCACCCCTCGGATTCTTGCAGCCTTTACTCCGGCCCGTGTGCGTTCGCTGATTAGGCTGCGCTCTAATTCTGCCAGCACACCTATCATTTGCCACATGGCGCGGCCTGTGGGCGTCTCGGTATCGATTGCCTCAGTGAGGGAACGGAATTTAACTCCGCGTTTTTTCAAGTCGTCGAGCATAGTTATGAGGTCGCGCAAGCTGCGGCCTAATCGGTCCAGCTTCCACACCATGAGCGTGTCACCATGTTCCAGCTTTTTCATACAGCGGAGAAGGGCAGGGCGCTTGGTCGTCGCGCCTGATATTCCATCATCCTTGAAAGTCGTTTTACATCCGGCCCTCTTCAAGGCCGCGAGCTGCAGGGCAGGGGTCTGGTCGTCCGTTGATACACGCGCATAGCCGTAGTTCATGCGTCGCATTTTGCACTAGACATTTGCAACACTCAAGGCCCTTTGTTTTCAGGCCTTCGAGCAATGATGCAAAACTTACCCTTTATGAAACCGCGCGCGCTGACCCGAGTTCTTGGGCGAGTCCGATGAGAAGCCCATCAGGCCCACGGATGTAGCAGAGCCGATAAGTGTCTTTATACTGGACTACTTCACCTACGATCTGCGCGCCACGCGTGCGGAGCCTTTCAAGCGTCTCGTCGATGTCGTCCACGGCGAACATGACGCGGAGGTAGCCTAGAGCGTTCACCGGGGCGTTGCGGTGATCCGCGACGACAGGCGGCGTGAGAAAGCGAGAGAGTTCGAGCCGACCGTGTCCGTCCGGCGTGCGCATCATCGCAATCTCGACGCGCTGATCCCGTAGTCCGGTGACACGTCCGGCCCATTCTCCTTCGATCATGGCCCGCCCTTCGAGTTCGAGGCCGAGTTCGCGAAAAAAGTCAATCGTCCCCCCGAGATCATCGACGACGATTCCTACGTTGTCCATCCGTTTGAGAGCCATGTGTCTCAATCTACAAGGTTGCGTCTAGTCTCACAATGGAACCTTTAAGAGAGAGAAGAAAGCAGCACCCGGCAGACGGGTGCAGGTCCGTGGCTTTAGTATTCAGTCGTCATTCATTCCGATGGTATTATCTTGACCACGGACGACCAATGTCACTTACCGACAGCATTTCTCTAAAGGTTGAGCTATTTCACTATGAACGATTGCGGTGGATCGAAAAGGAAGACTTGGGAGAAGTTGCCGAAAAACTGAAGCAGGAAAATTCAGACTGGAGCGATCAAGACCTGTCAGAAGGGCTTGAGAATCTCAGACGGTACTATGCGCTTTCTATCCTCGACCCTTTGAACTTTCATGCGGTCCCCGTGCCGCTAGATCCGTTCTGGCATACCCATCTTCTGTTTTCGCGCGATTATATAGCGTTTTGCAACAAGGTGTTCGGGCAGTTTATTCACCATCAGCCGTTGCTTTATACAGATCAACGAAATGTTCGTTTTGTAGAGGAGCTTTATGGATACACAATCGGTTTGCAGCCGCAAATATTCAATACTATGTCTCCGAAATGGTGGCAGGAGCCGAGACCGCATGAACCGGAGCCGCATCGCTTTATCTGTTACCACATGGAAATTGTCGATCCAATTATGAGAGCGCACTCTTTGTTCCCAAAGCATACCCTTACTAGAGCGATAACGGTAGCCGATTTTACTGTCTCGTAAAGGACCCTTTGTGGAACGTGAGAGAGCAGGGAAGTGGCGGCGCAGAGAAGGGTTTAAAGCAGGGTCGTTTTGCAACGTGAAGGGTTAGATTTTCTAACCCTTCACCGTTTGGAAGGGCTGACATTCCCTTTTGGAAGGGGAACGATCAACGTTGCCTGATTTCCGGTAAGAAGGCGTTCGTGCACAAACGGCATCTTTTCTGAAGTGACGCTGTTTTAACGGCGTTCAGACTCCCGATGTCGCTTCATAAAGGGCGAGAATGGCTGCTCTGTTTTAACGGGGCCAGCTCCCGAAACCATCACTGTCTCTTACTGCAATCATCGTAGCAGATTTTTCGAAACATTATTGAACAAAATGTTCACGTTAGTTTTTGCAAGCGGACGCGCGTGTCTCAACGCTATCGGTTGGCCTTATCTGGAGTTAGCCGCGCTGTTCTGAAAATGCTTTGAACTTCTTGAGCAACAACCTGTATTTTCTATGCGTGGCTATGGCGGCGGTTTCGCGAAGCTCGGCAAGGAACACCTCGACGGCTCTCTCGATGGTGGTGCGCTGTGATTTCGCGGGCTCCGGCAGTAGCTCCGGCACGGTGACTTCGCCAGTCCATGAGCGTTTCGTTTCCCATTGCCCCGCTATGGCCTTGGCCTCGCCCCATTCCCACTGCCCGGTAGTCTGACGCCTGAATCTTTTGCGGAGCGTCCCCGAGGCAAAGATGGGGCAGTTACAACGTTTCCAATTCTTCTTGCGTTCTTCCAGTTCGCCTGAACGGGATTCCTCGGCATGCCCGGCACTACAGTCGCGGCGGTGCCTGCGGTACAGGTTGAGCGACATGATTGAGTTTAAGGCATGTTGCCCGATATTGCCCGATGGCTTTTTGTTTTTCTCGTAAGTGCTGTGGAATCAACTGGCGGAGAGGGGGGGATTCGAACCCCCGGTAGACTTTAAAGGCCTACGACGGTTTAGCAAACCGCTGCTTTCGACCACTCAGCCACCTCTCCGTCACTTTATGTTACCCGATTCGTTCTACTTGCATCGCTTTTCGGGCTCTCCGCTAAAATCCGCGCTCCATCGGCATCGCGAATGGTGCTTCCACCAGGAAATCGGCGTCGCGAATTTCCAGAATGGCCGCGCGTATGGACTCCTCCTTCGCGGGCTCAGTCGTCACCACGAAAGGCAAGTCGCGCCAGTCCTCCCTTGGGAGTTGTAAGACCGCATCGATACCGATAGTGTGCTTCGCCAGAATCGTTGCCAGCGTGGCGATAATGCCGGCTTTGTCCTCAACCCGAAAGCGCAGGTAATAAGGCAGCTCTTGAGCCGGGAACGGAAGCGGTTTGTATTCGCCCAAGCGCTCATGCGCGAATGGACTGACGCGTTCCGGGCTGCCGAAGCGAATTTCTCGAGCTACCCGCATCAGATCGCTGACCACAGCCACGCCGGTAGGCTTAGAACCTGCCCCACGACCGTAGTAGAACGTGTCTTCGCCGTAAGTTCCGCGGATCCAAATGGCATTGTACGCGCCTTTGACGTGCGCCAGGATTGCAGTTTGTGGAATCAGGCTGGGGCGAACGGAAAGCAGCAGGCCTTGGCCGGTTTGCCGCGCTAAGCACAGCAGACGAATGGTGTGCTGCAGCTGGTGGGCGTATTGGAAATCGATGGGCATGATGCGGCGGATCCCTTCGGAATAGATGTCCGCCGGCGTCAGCTTCTCTCCGAATGCAAGCGCAGCGAGGATGGCTAGCTTCGAACGGGCGTCGAGGCCATCCACGTCCGCCGACGGATCGGCTTCGGCGTATCCCAGTTTCTGTGCTTCAGCCAGGACGGCATCGAAGGCGGCGTTGCTTTTTTCTATCTCCGTGAGAATGAAATTGCTGGTGCCGTTCAAAATGCCGTAGAGCTCCACGATTCGGTCGCCTGCGATTCCTTCGCGCAGAACCGTGTGGATGGGAATTCCGCCCGCGACACTCGCCTCCATCGCGAGGTTAACGCCATGCTGATTAGCCAGCGTCCATAAATCCGCGCCGCGCAGCGCCATCAATTCCTTGTTCGCTGTGACGACGGATTTACCCTGGCGCAGCGCTTCCTCGATAATGTGACCGGCGGTCGCCGTGCCGCCGACCAGTTCGACCACTATGTCAATCTCCGGGTCACAGACGACGTCACGCCAGTTTGTCGTCCGAACCAGAATGCTGTTATCCGCAGGCAAGGTCTTGTGTTGTACGTTACGGCTGCACACGGCCTTGACGCGGAGCGAAAACCCAAGCTTCTCCGTGATCGACTTCGCGTTCTCAGTTAGGATTTGCAAAGTGCCGAGCCCTACATTGCCCAGCCCCACGATGCCGACACCTACCTCCACGTCGCGCAGCTCCTTTGTGCATTCAGGCCCATCATAAGTGGCTTATCATAGCAACCGTATGGGTCCTACCCGCCGTACCGCGTTGTTTACTTTCGCATCTGCGTTTCTAAGCGCCCAGGAGCAAGATCAACAGAACCCGAATCAGCAGCTACCGATTCCACCAAATCCGGGTGAGGACAGAAAGCTTCCCAATGGCAAGTCGCAAAAAGATGCGATTGCCAAGCAAGAGCATGAACAGATGCTCAAGGACGCGAACGATCTCATCACTGTGGCGCAGCAATTAAAGGAAGAGTTGCAGAAAGCCGGAGATTACGTCGTGCCGGTGGCGTCCGTGAAGAAAACGGAAGAGATAGAACGCCTCGCTAGACGCATCCGCGGGCGGCTGAAGGATTGAGCCTCGCAGCGCGTGCTAATCTGGCGTGACAGCACCGCCATATTGAACCGAATGCCGATGGTCCGCGAAAAAAAGCAGCTGATGAGTGCGTCCGAAATTGACCGGACACTGGTCCGTCTTGCCCATGAAATTCTGGAAAAGACGAACGACTTAGACCGGCTGGCATTCGTCGGGATTAAGCGGCGCGGTGCGCCTCTCGCCCGGCGGCTGGCAGCCAAAATCGAGAGCCTCGAAAAACTCAAAATCCCGGTTGGCATTTTGGATATTAATTTGTATCGCGACGATCTCTCGACCGTTTCGGAGCGGCCCATCGTCCACGCAAGACAGATCGATTTTTCCGTCGTGGGAAAGGATATCGTTCTAATGGACGATGTCCTCTATACCGGGCGCACAATCCGTTCGGCGCTTGATGCCTTGTTCGATCATGGACGCCCGGCACGTGTCCAGCTCCTGGTTCTGATAGACCGCGGACATCGTGAGCTTCCCATCGAAGCTCGCTATATCGGCCGCATGGTTCAGACCAGCGACAACGAAATCATCGAAGTGAAGTTTGAAGAGATCGATGGTCAGGAGAAGGTGCTGCTGGTCGAGAGAGTGGACGAACCCGCTTCGCCCGGCGCAAATACAGCCGTACAATGAGCCGCGGCCTGCTCGATATCGAATCCCTGACGCGCCAGGATATTGAAATTATTCTAGACCGCTCGAAGAATTTCCAACCTGCTCCAGGGCAAACGTTCAAGCGTTTCGAGATTTTACGCGGCCGGACGGTGGTGAACCTGTTTTTTGAGGCGTCTACCAGGACCCGAACAAGCTTCGAAATTGCCGCGAAGCGCTTGGGAGCTGACATCATCTCCATCACCGCATCGGGATCCAGTGTCTCAAAAGGCGAGTCCCTCGTGGACACGTTGAACACGTTAGCAGCGATGCGGCCGGACGCAATTGTCATGCGGCATTCCGCCTCCGGAGCCCCGCATTTCCTTTCCCGTTATTTACCCATCCCTATCGTGAATGCTGGCGACGGCACGCACGAACACCCGACACAGGCGCTGCTGGATGCGCTGACGATCATAGACCGGCGCGGCAGTTTGGAAGGACTGCGCGTTGCAATCATCGGCGACATTGCTCATAGCCGCGTCGCTCGTTCGAATATTTTCCTGCTCTCCAAATTCGGTGTTCAGGTCGTGCTTTGCGGGCCAGCTTCTCTCCTGCCGCAAGAGATGGGACAGATCGCGCCCGGTGTTGAGCTCACTTCCGATATGGAGGACGCGATTCGCGATGTCGACGTGATCATGATGCTGCGAGTCCAATTGGAGCGGCAAGATGAGGCGGCTTTCCCGGCGAATGAATATTTTCAGTTTTTCGGCCTCCGGCCCGAACACATGGAGCGCGCCAAGCCCAACGCCATCGTTATGCACCCGGGACCCATCAATCGCGGACGCGAGATTTCATCCGAGGTCGCAGACTCTCAGCGTTCGGCCATATTGAATCAGGTTGAGAATGGGATTGCGGTTCGCATGGCGGTACTCGAGAGGGTTCTCGCCGCATGAGCGGGCTCGTTATTAGGAACGGCCGCGTCGTTGATCCGGCGCAGAACCTTGATCGCGTGTGCGACATGGCTATCGAAAGCGGCACGGTTAGGGAAATCGGCAGCGCTCTCTCTACGTCCAAACGCTCAAGAATTCGACGCGTCCGGCCTGATCGTTGCGCCTGGCTTCATTGATATGCACGTGCATTTGCGGGAGCCCGGCTTCGAACATGCGGAAACCATCGAGACCGGTTCCCGCGCGGCTGCCGCGGGTGGCTTTACGTCCATTTGCTGCATGCCCAATACCCAGCCCGTGAATGATAATGCGACCGTTACCAGCTACATTCGCGACCGTGCGCGGCGTTTCGCCATAGTAAACGTTTTTCCCATCGGCGCGATTACGAAGGATAGCGCCGGCGAAGAGCTTGCGGCATTTGCGTCCATGAAGCAAGCGGGCATTGTCGCGATTTCGGATGACGGGAAGCCTGTCATGAATGCGCGCGTGGCCCGGCGCGCCATGGAGTTCGCCCGTGCTCTCGATCTGCCCTTCATCGAACACTGCGAAGATCTTCATCTCAGTGCGGGGGGCGATATGCACGAGGGCTTCGAATCCACGCGTCTCGGTTTGCGCGGCATTCCGCGAAGTTCCGAAGACGTGATGGTGGCCCGCGATCTCATACTCGCTCAGCTCACCGGATGTAGGTACCACGTCGCGCACATCTCTTCCCAGTACTCCGTGGAAATGGTGGCGTTTGCAAAACAGCGTGGGTTGAGCGTGACGTCTGAGGCCACTCCGCATCACTTCGTGCTCGCCGATCGTGAGATGCGCCCGTACGACAGCAACTACAAAATGAAGCCTCCCTTGCGCGGCCGCTGTGATATCGAAGCGGTGACCGAAGGCCTGGCGAACGGCGCAATTGACGCTATCGCAACGGATCATGCTCCTCATCCGGGCGCCGAAAAGATGCAGGAATTCGAGCGTTGTCCCTTCGGCATCATCGGGCTCGAGACCGCCCTTGGTCTGGCGCTTGAGCGTCTTTATCATCCGGGTAAAGTGACTTTGCCGCAACTGATTCGCCTCTTTGCCGGGAATCCAGCGCGCATTCTTTCCATCGACCGAGGGACCTTGCGACCCGGCGCCGCCGCTGACGTGACAATCTTCAGCCTGGATCGCGAGTGGAGTTACGACGTAAACCGCTCGCCTTCGAAGAGCCGCAACACGCCCTTCCATGAACAC
>CAWCHX010000016.1:0-144121 GCA_963795445.1 uncultured Acidobacteriaceae bacterium
AGGGGACGCCGTTGTCGGAGCGAATCGCCTGCGGCAACCCGCGTTCTTTGAACAGGCGCTCAAAGGCTGTGAAAGCGAACTGTTCCTGGTTGGATTCCATGGCTTCGCACAGCAGCAGGTAGCGGGAAGCGTGATCGGTCAGGGTGAGCGGATAGCAGTAGCGCTGGTTGCCGAGCTTGAACTCGCCCTTGTAATCGGTGCACCACAAGGCATTCGGGCTCATGCCCGAGGACAGAGGCGTGCCTTCTGCGTGGGTCCTGGAGCGCTTAGGGAAGGGGGGAAGTGGAGGGAGAGGAGATTGGGCGCGCCCCAGCTCGGCTTTTGTGCTTGGCAGCGACGATGGCTGCCTCCAGCTGCTCCGGCAAGCTTTTAGCCTACCGGTGGGGGCGCCGCGCCCAATCCGTGAGCCCCTCCAGCCCGCATTCCTGATAACGCTCCACTATCTTGTAACCGGTCTTCCGCGAGATCCCGAATTCCCGGCACAGCGACGCCATACTCTCCCCGTCTTGCAACCGAATCACGAACCGTATGCGTTCGTCCATCACAGAACATTTCCTCCATGGCATGTTTTATCCTGCCTCACGGCAGGCGACATGTGTTACCCATGTCTTAGGAACATTCTGTTACCTATGTCTCAGGTCGGACAAACACTGAGCGAAACTGCGATGGTGTTATCTACACGTCCCCCTCCCGTGCGAAAGTTAGACCAACTGCTCGACACCTTGGAAGCCTTTCACGGCGAACAGCTACCAAGCTGGCCCACCGATCCGTATCTTTTCCTGGTGTGGTGGCACTGTGGCTATCCAGCAAGCGATGCTTCTTGCGCGAAAGGTTGGAAATCCTTGAACAACGAAATCGGGGTTGATCCGGATTCATTACTTTCCGCGCACCCTGCGAAGCTATCGCTCGCTTTGAAACCAGGCGGAATGGTGCCGGAACTTAGAGCTATGCGTTTAAAGGAAATTGCCGAACGGGTTCAAAAGGAATTCGGCGGCGACTTGAGAGCAGCGCTCAACGGCCCGACCATTGCCAAGATTCGCGCCGCGATTAAGAAATTTCCAAACATTGCCGATCCAGGGGCGGACCGTATCTTGCTTTTTGGCCGTATCTCGCCGGTGGCCGCTGTCCCATCGAACTGCCCACATGTTCTAGCGCGCATCCAAATCGGGCGTGAGCGGAAGAATTACGCCCAAACGTACAGTGAAGCGCAAGGGATAATTGCAGCGGAAGTTCCAGCAAAGTTCGATGCTCGAATTCGCGCCTATTTATTACTGAAATGTCACGGACAGCGTCTGTGCAAACGCATCAATCCGAAATGCAGCGACTGTCCCGTGCGCACTTCCTGCGCCTTCTTTTCTCGGAACACCCAAAATCCGGCCGCATTGCGAGTTCGTTGACCTCGGGCTTTAGACCACCTCGGCCCCTTTCCTCGGAACAGACGGCCGGCTGAGTTGCTTGAGCAGCTTGCGGCCGCGGCTCCTCATGGCTGGCGTGCCGGTTTCCGTGAGCCGCTCGATCAGCGGAGCCACTTGCGACCGCAGCGCGGGGTCGCGCTGGGCTAAATCGGTCAACGCCTGCATACTGAACGTCCTGACGATGCTGCTTTTATCACTCAGATAGCCCATCAGAATCTGCACGGCCATCCCCTGTTCGCCGGGCGTCAGGCTCAGTCGTGGGATCAGCTGCGCGACGTGCCAGCGCACCTCCTTCTCTTTCAGGATGGAAATCTGTTCCAATAAGGCTCGCTTCCAGGGTCGAAGCAGCTCCGGATGCAGTCGCGTGCTCTTCTCAACAGCGTCCGCGGCCCTCATGCGTATCACAGGATCAGCATCGAAGAGGCCCGCGAACAGATCCGCAAAGAGTCCCGGAGTTTTCGAAATATCCTTGACTGCTTTCCCCGAGTTACCAAGCGAGCGGCGATCGCCGCCCTTCAGCTTAATAAGAATGTCGTTCGTCATTTTATTGAACCGTAGACGGATTGGTAAAGCGCGTCACCAAGACACGCGCCTGCTTTTGAGCAGCAGCTGGTCCAACACTGCGCGTCTTCTTCGGCTGACGGGAATGCGGGCGCCGTCTCGCAATATCGCCTCATCGCCGCGCGCCGTGGTTCGCAGCTCCCTTACCCGATCGAGTTGGAGGATGGCCGCACGATGTACGCGGGCAAAGCATGCTGGATCGAGCCGCGTCTCGAGCAAGCTCAACGACTCGCGCAGCAGGTAGCTTTTCGCGCCGACGTGCAGCCGGGCATAGTAATTTTCAGCGCCGATCCAATCGATTTCCGCCACCGGAATTATCAGGTCTCTGGCCGGCGTCGAGACCACCAGCCGCTCGATGCCTTTTTTCTCACGCTGGGCGCGCTCGGCCGCGAGGAGAGCCGTAAGCCTCCTGGCGAGATCGGCGGCTTGCATCAGGCGCAAGCGTTCGCGCACTCGTCTTAGGGCTGCTTCGAAGCGTTCTACATTGAGCGGCTTCACCAGATAATCAATCGCGTGCGCCTCGAAGGCTTGCACCGCAAACTGATCGTGCGCGGTAACGAATACCACTGCTGGCATGCGGTCCGCGCCGCGCGCGCGGAGTACCGCGAACCCATCCATCTCGGGCATCTGCACGTCCAGGAAAAGCAAGTCGGGTTTCAGCGCGTCCAGCGCACTCAGCGTTTCCGGGCCATTCCGGCTTTCGCCTACCACGGCCATGTCTGCGTGGGGCGCCAGGAGTTGGCGCACGCCCCGGCGCGCCAGCGGCTCATCGTCGGCTACTAGGACGCGGATGTTAGCCATTCTCTTCGGCCTCATGATACGGCAGGCGCACGGTGACGATTACGCCACCCCCTTCGGCGTTAGCCATCACCAACGTTGCGTCGCCGCCGTACATTGCCGCCAGCCGCGCGCGGGTGTTCGATAGCCCTACGCCCGCGCCCGTATCGGGGTCGTGGTCAAGCCCGGTCCATCGTCGCGCACCGTCAGTACCAGTTGGCCGCCCTCTCGATAGGCGCTTACTTGGACCAGGCCGGCGGCGGCGCGGCGCGCGATTCCATGACGCAAAGCGTTCTCCACCAAGGGCTGCAGAAGGAAGCGCGGCACGGCGGCTCGAGCTAGCGCTGGATCGATCTCGATGCGGGGGCGCAGGCGATCCGAAAAACGAACCTGCTCGATGGCGAGATATCGTTCCAGGAATTCCAGCTCCCGGGAGAGCGCCGTCTCGTGAGTTTCGTCCGTGCGCAGAACCTGCCTCAATACGTCGCTCAACAACTCCAGCATGCGCGAGGCAGCGGCAGTGTTGCGGTCGCGCACCAATACGGTGATCGCATTGAGACTGTTGAACAAAAAGTGCGGGTTGAGCTGCATGCGGAGCGCGCCTAAGCGGGCCTCCGACAGCTGCGCGGCCAGGCGCGCCGCCTGTGTCTCGCGCTCGCGCGCCTGGGCGAAGTAGAAAAACGAGTGCTGAATGCCTACCAGCGCGAAATAGACTCCCACGCCGAACGGAAGCGTGGTAAAGACCCAGCTCACGAAACTGAGCCAGAGTTTCTGTGCCTCCACGCCCTGGGCGTGCGGAAATATTACGAGCCGCAGCAGCGTGCCGAGCGCGGCCCACGCCACGCACATGCCGAGCGCCCCCGCGACGTGTAGGGTGATATTGCGCGCCAGATGAGGCCGCTCGAGCGGAATCCGGCGGCTGGCGCGAAAGACAAGCGGAGTGAGCACGGCATAGAGCAGCCAGTCTATTGAACTGAAAAGTACCCAGTGCCAGTCCGGCGGACGGCTCTCCAGACGATCCTGAACATAGGTGTTGAATCCGGACAGCAGCGCCGGCACGAGCCACGCCGCGAAGATGAGAAACCAGAACAGGGACGCGCCGCGGGCTCGGGCCAGCATCTCGCGAAGATAACGCTGTTGGAGCGGCGCTGTCCAGCGAACCTGGCGTTTTGCCGCTCGCTGCAAGCAGCCTGCCGCCGGCTGCATTAATTCGCCCCGGCGATGCGCCTTGGCTAGCATCGTGCCATGAGGCCTCTTCGTTTTCTTGCTGCAACCTTGATGGCGGTGCTGCCGGCAACGGCGTTGCTCTCTGCACAAGCCGGCGCCAAACGGACTCCTGAGCAGATCAAGGCGTCCTATGCAGCGCACAAATCAGATTTCGATTACCTACTCGGCGATTGGGAGTTTACCTCCGAGAGCCGCGACTACGGGAAATTCGGCGGACGTTGGAGCGCCATGCGCCTGGAAACGGGCCAGATCCTGGACGAGTACCGCGTCCTTGGCGACAAGGGGGAGACGTTCTACGTGACTTCGACCATCCGCGCTTATAACGCCGCGGCCGAACGTTGGGAATTGATTGGGATGGAGGACGGCGGCGGCTTGCAAGACTTCGCCACCGCGCAGCGTGTCAATTCGGAGATGCATATCGAACAGCAATTCGGTGTAGCGACGGGCAAGCCAATAATGCTGCGGATCAGGTATTACAACATTCAGCCGGATCGCTTTTCGTGGAGCGCGGATCGGTCCAACGACGGCGGCCAAACCTGGATAAAGGACTTTCAGCGGATCGAGGCTCGCCGCATCGGTCCGCCGCGTGCCATGGGTCCCCTTGCGCCAGTGAAGAAGCCCTAAGGAGCACAGGATGCTGACGACTGACGCAACCAGTTCGCCGGAACACGGCGCGGGCATGGGGATCGAGGTTCTCTGGCAGGATCTGCGTTATGGTCTGCGCCAGTTGCGCAGGAGCCCGGGTTTCGCCGCGGTTGCAATACTTACCCTGGCGATCGGAATCGGCGCGAACACTGCCATCTTCAGCTTCGTCAATTCTGTTCTGCTGCGCCCGCTCCCGTACCCGGATGCTAATCGCCTGGCGATTATCTGGTCAGGACTCGGCTATTCGAACCGAGCGCCTGCTTCCAGTTTTGAGCTTTTCCAGATCCGCCAACGTACGAAGGAATTCGACCAGGTCGGCGGCATTTGGGTGACCAACGGAGCGCTGCCGGGAAATGGAGAAGCAGAGCAAGTGGCAGAGCAGGTCAAAGTGGGCGTGGTCACTTCCAATTTTCTGCCCCTCCTCTGCGCCAGGCTAGCGCTGGGCCGCTTCTTCGATTCGGAAGACGAAGCACCCAACGCGACGGGGGCGCTCATAATTTCTTACGGAGTTTGGGCGCGGCGTTTTGCGTCCAATCCGGCTATCGTCGGCCGATCGGTACGTTTTGGAAGCGAGTCGGCAGTTGTGGTTGGCGTCTTGCCTGAAAACTTCCGGCTAATTCTGCCCGGTGACTCCAGTGTTCCGCCGAACGTCGATGTCTTCCGTACAATTCCGATAGGACCCTCAGATCCACGTGGGCCGGCATTTCTTCATCTGATTGGCCGCCTGCGCAGCGGAAGCAACTTAGCGCGCGCGCAAGCCGAAGCTGACGCCATCGCCACGCAAGTAAACGCGCTTGACGGCAGATCGGCAATTTCGAATTTTCGCCTGTACGTCTTTTCCCTTCAGGCGGACGACGTCCGGGAGGTCCGCACAACGCTGCTGCTTCTATTCGGCGGCGTTGCGCTGGTGTTGCTGATCGGATGCGCAAATGTCGCGAATCTGCTGATGGCGCGGGCCGGGCGGCGCTTACGCGAAATAACGACTCGCGCGGCGCTCGGCGCATCGCGCGGCAGACTGGTACGCCAGCTCTTGACGGAAAGCGTTCTGCTCGGCTGCATGGGCGGCGTGGGCGCGCTGGGGGTCGGTTGGGCCGCGGTACGTGCGATTCTACGGGCCCGTCCACCTTCATTTGTGAATTTCAGCGAAGTCAGCCTCGATTTGAGCGCCCTTGCTTTTACATTCGCTGTGGCTATCCTCACGAGCGCGCTTTTCGGGCTGGCGCCCGTGATTGCAGCGCGCCGCCTGGATTTGGCTCGAAGCTTGAAAGAAGCAGGACGCTCGGCGGGTTTGGGACGGCGATACTGGACCAGCGTTCTGGTTTCCCTGGAAGTCGCTCTGGCGTTTGTGCTCCTCTTAGCAACAGGTCTGCTGATGCGGACCTTTGTGAACGTGCTGCGCGTGCATCCCGGCTTTCGCGCGGAAAATGTCTTTACCTTTCGGATCTCTGGGACGAATTACCGGATGCTGCGGCAGTTACAGCAAAATCTTGCGGCTCTTCCAGGCATTCAATCCGTGGCGGCGGTTTCGCACCTTCCGCTCGACGATACGGGGAACTGGTACGACTATTACTGGAAGGAGGGCGCGCCCGCGGAACTGCAGAACACGGTTATGGCGGATCATCGTTCTATCTTGCCGGGATATTTCAGCACGGTTGGCGCTACTCTCCTCAGCGGCCGCGATTTTACGCCGTCCGACGATGCCGCGCACCGGCACGTAACGATCGTGGATGATGTTCTCGCGCGGCAATTGTGGCCAGACGGCGATGCCATCGGCAAGCAGCTCAACGTCTCCGATTCTCCCCAGGGGCCTTATCAATTCCAGCGTGACTGGGCCGTTGTCGTCGGCGTCGTGCGGCATGTCCAATACCACTCGCTCACGGCTATTGTCCGGCCGCAGATTTATCTGCCGTTTCAACTCGCGCCCCGGCCGACGATGGCGATTGTGATTCGTACCGCGGGCGGCGTTCCGAATCTCGCGGCGTCTGCGCGGAAGCAGGTGGCGCTACTGAACAAAAACGTGGCGGTCTCGCGTGTCGAGACGTTGTCGGCGCTCGTCGCGCGGGCCCTTTCGGAGAGCCGCTTTGCCTCATTAATTGCCGGGTTGCTGTCCGCCATCGCGCTCCTGCTCGCATGCATCGGCATCTATGGAGTGCTGTCTTATTCCGTGGCGCAACGCACCAGTGAAATTGGCGTTCGTCTGGCGATTGGCGCGTCTCGCGTGCGCGTGATGAGAATGGTGTTTGCCGATGGGTTCGCATCGGTGTTGCTGGGATTGGCGAGCGGCTTCTTGCTGTCGTTAGTTCTGATGCCGCTGCTCGCGCGGCTGTTGTTTGGAGTCAAACCGGGAAATCCCGCAAATTACGCCATAATCATGGTCGTGGTGCTGCTCGTGAGCGCATTCGCAGCGTTTCTTCCGGCACGCCGAGCGATGAATATCGATCCAGTTACGGCGCTGCGGTACGAGTGACTTACTCATCGGTTCATAAGTATCTTTGAGATAAAGGTCAGAACATTATCTTCTTGTATGATGCAGGGGAAAGGGACGACACGCGAAGAACTCCTACGATTCCTTCAAAAGCATCGCCTTGGCGTGGTGGCGACCACATCCTCCAGTGGCGATCCGCAGTCGGCCTTAGTCGGAATTGCCGTCACTGACCAGTTGGAGATCGTCTTCGATACGTTCAGCACGACCAGAAAATGTAAAAATCTTCGGAGATACTCAAGGATTTCTGTCGTCGTGGGATGGGATCAGGAAATTACCGTGCAATACGAGGGGATCGCCGATGAGCCCGGCGGTCCCGAACTTGAGCGTCTGAAAACAATTTACTTCGCCGTTTACCCGGAATGCATGGATCACCAGACCTGGGAGGGAATCACGTATTTCCGAATCAGGCCGACCTGGATCCGATACAGCGATTTCAATCCAAACGGCAAGGTTGTCGAATTCTCAGCAAAAGATATAAACCCTTGAAGCCGCATGCTCAACCTCATGGCGCGGCCTAAGGAGAGAAGATGCATATGTGACGAAAATCCTGAAAAGAAGGCAGCAGCCATCTTTGGTGCCGCCCAGAACACACGAAGAGCTGCGATCCCATTTCGAACACCACGAGGCTGGACACGTCTTCGGGCTGATGGAGCGCTTGCGGCTCACGCGGTTACTCTTCCGATATCCGCCGAGATTGGTGTGGGCGGTTTACGTGTTAATTAGCTGTTTCGTTAGCATTGCCATCATATCCACACTGGCCGTTCTTACCGGCAACCCCTTTGTCTTTCCCTCTCTGGGACCAACCGCGTACCTGCTCTTTTTTACGCCTCTTGCGCAGGCATCCAGTCCTCGTCATGCTTTGCTTGGACATGCGATCGGCCTCGCATGCGGATACCTGGCCCTGTTTGCGACAGGCACGATGGGAGGCGGCGCAGGACTGCAAGAGGGCGTCCACTGGCCAACGGTTCTCGCGGCGGCATTCTCGCTGAGCGCGACTGGAGCATCTATGGTGTTGTTCAGGGTCAGCCATCCGCCTGCGGGCGCCACAACGCTCATCGTGTCACTTGGATTGTTATCAAGACCAATTCAGTTGCTGATTGTAGAAGCGGCGGTGTTTTTGTTGGTTGCGGAGGCGCTTGTGATTAATCGGTTGGCAGGCCTTGCATATCCATGGTGGGAGCATCGGGCTGTTACGGGCGATATTCTTCGTTCCAATTAACTCCGTTCAGTGCTTTGAGAAAAGAATCGAATGTGATTCCATATTCAACGCACAGCTCGTCCAAGCGCTTACTCTCATTGCCGCGCGCAGGAATGTGTAACATCTCGAGAACCGCGGCCGCGCTCGGGATGGCGTTTAATAGTTTACTAAGCTTGATCTGTGGATCGAGTCTCATTAGCGGCTCGCCTGACCGTGCTGAATTAGTCTCAACGAGATGCGGTTACATTGGGCGATGGCTGCTGCTTAAACACCAGTACTTCACTCTTGCCGTTGCTGTCCGTGTCCAGGTTAGTGAACTGAACTTTTAGCGTTTTTCCATCCGGCGAGAGTTCTAACCTGCGCTCTATAGTGGCATCCTCCTTGGGCCCGTTCGTTTTCAGGATCATCAACGCCGAGCCGTCGTACCAAAGAGAGACGCTGGCCTTGTGGCCATTCTCGTCGAATTCGCACTGCGCGCCACCCAATGAGCAGGTAAAGTGAGCATCAACCTTCTTCCCGTCTCGCTGGGTGAGGGACCTCTGATAAGTGATCTTCCCTGAGTCGTCTTCGATTCTCAAAGAGATTGCCGCTCCATTGGCGTTCGGGCTGCTGGCGGGATCCAGCTCCCATTGTCCACTGTAATTGGGCCGGTCAGCCGCATGCCCATACGCGCAACCAAATATAAGAAACATTACCGCGAGCGTGGCGTTAGCGGAGAAGCGGTGACGGAGGGTTACAAAATCTCTGAGCATTTGTAATGATTGTTGCTCCATCAACGTTTGTTGCGCCGTGAGAAAAGTCACGACCCGACCTATTAATGACTTTGCTATACCTTTGACAGGAAGACCGCCATGCCAACGACTAGAACCCGGAAGAGTCTCGATAAAGCTGTGGCATTACGGAAAACCGATCTGTTTGGCAGCCTACCCGATTCTGTTCTCAGGACCGTCGCCGGCTGTGCAATAGCCCGACATATTAAACGTGACGAAATCCTCTATTCCGAGCACGATCAAGCCTCAGCGTTATATGTCGTTTGCGATGGGGAGCTTCGATCAATCCGGCAAAACTATGAAGGCCGGGAGCAAGTACTATCTACCGAGCGGCCCGGCGCGATCCTTGCGGCTGTTGCGATATTTAGCGAAGGCAAATTCTACAGCACGGTGATTGCCGATACTGATGCAGAACTTCTCTACATTGAAAGGCGCGATATTTACAGGTTGTGCCGCGAACATACAGAGCTCCTGTGGAATTTGGCGAGCGTTTTGGCTCATAAGCTTCGACACTCCGCCGAACTGATCGAAACCCTGGCGTTGCGAAATGTCGATCAGCGAGTTGCTCAGCACCTGCTCACGGCCTGCCGGGAGAGAGGAGTCCGCGATGGACGTGTGTGTGTCGTTGAACTCACGATGAGCCGGGCGGAAATGGCAAGCCGCGTGGGCTCGGCGCGCGAGGTCGTGTCGCGCGCGTTGACTCATCTTGAAAATATCGGGCTTATTCATATGCAAGGCAGAAGGTTGTTGACGATACCGGATATGCGAGCGCTCAGCGCCTTCGCCGGCTCAGAGCCGCCGCTCGAAAACTTCAGCATGATCGCTGAGCTTCCGTCTGACATGGCTTGATTCGCGGGTACGGCTCCCGTAAATTCCCCGGTGGGTTTTCGTGATAAAAGACACGGCCTTACGTCTCCGCCCGCGTCATCATTGAATTAGTAAGGTCAACAGCAAACAAAATTCGCTGGTGACCGGACGCAGTCCGCTGATTCAACAGCTCGCCTGGTAAGTTCTTTTGAGGACTTACTAAGCAATATTCTCGGGATGGATAAATGCCAAAAACCATTACAGTAGCTGACCATTTGATAGAGCGCCTTATCGAGTGGGGGGTCGATACGATTTTTGGTTTCCCCGGAGATGGCATCAATGGCATCTTCGAGGCCTTGCGCACGCGTCAGGACAAACTGCGCTTTATTCAGGTGCGGCATGAGGAGGCAGCGGCTTTTGCCGCGTGTGGTTACGCCAAGTTTAGCGGCCGCCTGGGAGTTTGTCTGGCGACATCGGGACCGGGAGGTATCCATCTACTCAATGGGCTTTACGACGCGAAATGCGATGGACAACCCGTCTTAGCTATCACCGGCCATACCTTTCACGATTTGATTGGCACCCATTATCAACAGGACGTCGACCTGGACAAACTGTTTATGGATGTCGCCGCCTATAACCAGCGGGTAATGGGCCCAGCGCATGTGGTCAATGTTGTCGATGAAGCGATCAAGACCGCTCTAACGCGGCGCACGGTTTCTCACATCACGATTCCCAAGGACATTCAGGAATGGACAAAGTCACAGGACGAACGATCTTCCGCAAACGTCGCCGAGCATAGCAGCGATCTCTTTGCTATTCCACATCCGATTCCGCCGGAGCGCCTCCTCAAACAGGCGGCGGAGCTGATCAATAAGGGATCGAAGGTGGCCATGCTGATTGGCCGCGGTTGCCTGCATGCTCGAGAAGAAGTACTGGCGCTAGCTGAAGCCGCGGGCGCGCCGGTGGTGAAAGCCTTATTGGGAAAAGCTGCCGTACCGGATCGCAATCCGTACACGACCGGAGGTATAGGATTACTCGGCACCGCTCCTTCACAAGATGCGCTGCGGGAATGCGACACCTTTCTTATTGCCGGCAGCAGCTTTCCCTATATGGAATTTCTGCCCAAGCCGGGGCAGGCGAAAACCATCCAAATCGATCTGGACGCCACGCGAATGGGCTTGCGGCATCCGGTGGACGTAGGGTTAGTGGGCGATTGCCAAACCGTGCTTCGGGCTCTACTACCGCTGGTCGAGCGCAAGAAACACAGAAGCTTTCTCGAAAAAGCGCAGAAGCGCATGACTGCGTGGAATCAGCTAATGGAAGAGCGCGGCACGCGTAGCGACATGCCAATGAAACCGCAAGTCGTCACGTATCAATTAAATAAGCTGCTTGATTCGGACGCGATTGTTTCCTCTGATAGCGGCACCATCGCGACCTGGACGGCGCGCTACATCGAGATGCGAGATCAAATGCAGTTCTCGCTATCAGGATCGCTGGCAACAATGGCGAACGGTTTGCCCTACAGCATTGGCGCGGCCGTGGCGTATCCAGGGAGGCAAGTCGTGTGCGTCGTCGGCGACGGCGGATTGACGATGTTGATGGGTGAGATCGCGACGCTCGTCAAATATAAACTGCCCGTCAAAGTAGTGGTGATCAAGAACAATGTTCTGGGGGAGATCAAGTGGGAGCAGATGGCCCAGGAGGGCAATCCTCAATTTGGAGTGGATTTGCAGCCTATTGATTTTGCCGGTTATGCGAGATGCTGCGGAGCAGCCGGATTCAGCATTGAGAATCCCAAGGATGCGGAGAGTACTTTGCGGCAGGCGCTCGCGCATCCCGGGCCGGCGGTGATCGAGGCGCTGGTGGACCCGAATGAGCCGCCACTGCCGGGCAACATCTCCGCCGAGCAGGCGCTTCACTTTGCGGAAGCTCTGGGCAAGGGAGAGAAAGACCGCTGGAAGATTATCAAGACCGTTCTGGAAGACAAGGTTCGGGAAGTCATCTGAGGGGCTGGAAATTCATTGGCACGTTTTCGCGGAAATAAGAGCGCGTTCGGAGCGCCAGGAGACGAGCCGCGTTGGACGCACGCGGACAAAGACGGCATCGGTACCGCGCTTTCCACTGGCGGCCGCGTTTGGTTCACAATCTGGCGCGGCATTTTGACGGAAGTTTATTACCCGACGGTGGACCGGCCGCAAATGCGCGATCTGGAGTTTCTTTTCACTGACGGGAACGGATTGTTCCTCGAAGAGAAACGCGATCTGGATCACAGCACTGAACGAATTTCGCCATCTCAGGGATATCGAATCAGCAGTCACGATCGCGAGGGCCGCTTCTCGTTCACCAAAGAAATTATCGTAGAGCCTACACGTCCCTGCGTTCTTCTACACACTGAAATGCAAGGGAACGAGAAGTTCCTCGATACTCTGAAAAGCTATGTGCTGTGCGCTCCTCATTTAGAAATCGGAGGAGAAGCCAACAACGCATTCGTGGTCGAAATATCAGGCCGGGAGTTGCTGGTTGCGGAAAAGAAGAACCGCTGGCTTATCTTAGGCGCGTCCTGTGGCTTTTCGCGGCTATCCTGCGGCTACGCCGGACAGAGTGACGGATACACCGACCTGGTGAAAAACCGGAAGATGACTTTCGAGTTCGATCAGGCAAAGAACGGGAATATCGCTCTCACCGGCGAGCTGAATCTGTCCAATACGCGCGAGTTCACGATCGGCATAGCCTTTGGGGAAAGCCTTCCTAGCGCCGTCTCTTGTCTGTTCCAAAGCCTCGGTGTTGCCTACAAGGAGCGGCGTCAGGTTTTTATCCATCAATGGGAGGCGGCCGCAAGCGGTAGAAAGCCTCTCGAAAACGTCAGCGGAGACAAGGGACGACTTTTCGAGTCGAGTTACAACCTGTTGTTGACTCACGAAGACAAGCTCTATCAAGGGGCGTTCATCGCGTCGCTCACTATTCCCTGGGGCGAGGCGCGCAATGACCAAGAGGGGAAGGGCGGCTATCACCTGGTCTGGACCCGCGACATGGTAGAGAGCGCGATGGGATTGCTTGCCGCGGGTAATACCGCTGCGCCCTTACGCGCTCTGATTTATTTAGCGGCAAGGCAGGAAGAAGACGGCAGCTTTCCTCAAAATTTCTGGGTAGATGGCGAGGCTTTTTGGAAGGGCATGCAACTGGATGAAGTAGCTTTTCCGGTACTTCTCGCCTGGCGGTTGCATCAGCTTCGGTCGCTGGGACAATTCAATCCGCGAGTAATGGTCAACCGGGCTGTTGCTTATTTACTGCACAGCGGGCCGGTAACGAGCGAGGAACGATGGGAAGAAGCGAGCGGGTACTCCCCTTCCACATTGGCCGCGATCATCTCTGCTTTCATCTGCGCGGCCTCCTTTGCCTCGGCGGAACAAGACAGCGACACAGCGGCTTTTCTGGAGAGTTATGCGGATTTCCTGAAAGCTCACCTGGAGGAGTGGACGGTGACAACCCAAGGATCGCTTCTTCAGGGGTCGCCTCGTTATTTTGTGCGGCTCAATCCGGCCAAGCCCGGAGAAGCCGCCGCTCCAGGCGCTGTCGACAAAGCCGAGTTCAAGTTGACCAGCCAACCTCCAGGATCTCCACAGTCGTATCCGGCTCGCAATATTATCGACGCAGGTTTCCTCCAACTGGTTAGATATGGAATCCTCTCCGCCAGCGATCCCTTGATCGTAGAAAGCTTGCGCGTAGTGGATGCAACTCTCAAAGTAGATACGCCCGCCGGCCCGTGCTGGCGCCGCTACAACCACGATGGTTATGGTCAACAACCTGGCGGCGGTCCTTACACCAGTTGGGGAAAAGGCCGAGCCTGGCCGCTATTGACCGGGGAGCGGGGACATTACGAGCTTGCCGCCGGACATGATTGCCGCCCGTTCCTGCAGGCGATGGAGAAGCTCTCGAACAGTACCTGCCTGCTGCCCGAACAGGTTTGGGATGAAGCGGACCGGCCGGACGCGAACATGCATTGCGGCGGTCCGACCGGCTCAGCCAATCCACTCTTGTGGGCGCATTCGGAATACTTGCGTCTGCTTCGTTCCTATCACGACAAGAAAGTTTTCGATGTGATTCCGGAGGTGGTTGCCCGCTATCGGGATGGCAAGACCAAGAGCAAAGTGGAGTTCTGGATGCCCAACCACCCAATTCGCCAGGCAAAAAAAGACCACACGCTTCGCATTTGCGCGCCTGAGCCATTTCGACTTCGCTGGTCGTCTGACAACTGGAAGACATGGCACGATAGCGATTCCCATGCGACGGGCATCGGCGGCGATTACTTCGATTTCGCCGCTGCTGAATTCTCACCCCGCCTGGAATTCACCTTCTTTTGGACCGCCCGCGGGAAATGGCAAGGCCAAAATCATCGCGTGGAAGCAGTGTAGGAAACAGTTTATGGAAAATGCAAATCGAGGGAAGGTCGTTGTGGTCACCGGCGCATCGGCCGGAGTTGGCCGCGCGGTAGTGACAGAGTTCGCAAGGCAAGGAGCACATCTTGGCCTGATCGCGCGCGGGAGAGAGCGCTTGGAAGCAACCAAACGCGAGGTCGAAGAAT
Organism: uncultured Acidobacteriaceae bacterium; assembly: GCA_963795445.1. Lineage (GTDB taxonomy): Bacteria > Acidobacteriota > Terriglobia > Bryobacterales > Bryobacteraceae > Bog-105. The sequence goes on from CAWCHX010000016.1 coordinate 14,468, forward strand.
TGGGAGGAAAGGCGCTGGCGCTGCCGGTCGACGTGGCGGATGCTCAGCAGGTGGAACAAGCAGCCGAGCGGGTCGAACAGGAATTGGGGCCAATTGATATCTGGGTGAACGATGCGATGACCACGATTTTTGCGCCGTTTCTAGAGATCACGCCCGAGGAATTCAAGCGCGCCACGGAGGTCACTTACCTGGGGCAAGTCTACGGGACCATGGCGGCGCTGAAACGGATGCACCGGCGCAATCGCGGCTGCATCGTCCAGGTGGGCTCGGCGCTCGCGTACCGCTCCATTCCGCTGCAATCGGCTTACTGCGGAGCCAAGCATGCCATTGCCGGCTTTACGGACTCGATCCGGTCGGAGCTGATTCACAACAAAAGCGGCGTGCACATCACGGCGGTGATGCTGCCGGCCATGAATACTCCGCAGTTCAGTTGGTGCCGCACGCGTCTCCCACGTCATCCCCAGCCCGTGCCGCCGATTTTTCAACCAGAGGTGGCAGCGCGCGCCATTGTTTGGGCAGCGACTCACAAGAGAAGAGAAGTCTACGTCGGTTGGCCTACGGTGAAGGCGATTTACGGCAATGAGCTCGCTCCTGCCTACGCTGACCGCTATTTGGCGAAGCACGGCTTCGATGGTCAGCAGACTTCGCAACCGGTCTCGCCCGATCGCCCCAATAATTTATTTGAGCCGGTTGAGGGCGACTATGCTGCCCATGGAATTTTTGACGACCGCGCCAGTTCGTTTAGTGTCCAGAGTTCGCTGAATCTCGATTTGATGAATGTGGCAGGTCACCGCGGGTTCGCCGCTTCCGCGGCAGTGGTGTTAGCAGCTCTGCTTTTCGTGAGCCTAAGGAAGAGGCGCTGATGCGGAATCAATTGACTCCCGGCGAACTCGGCCGTGAATTGCGCGAAGGATCGAGCGTGTTCTTAAAGAGGCGCCGCAACATCGTTGGACTCTCGTTCTTTTCATCGGCCGTTCTCGGTTGCATAGGGCTGTACCAGATGGGCATTCTGCGAAAATTGCCGAAACCGCCAGGGCGCGTTTTCGATGCCGGGAAAGTTCATGGCTCCGCCGAGGCCTATTCAATTCTGGGTATACCGGACGCCTTACTCGGGTTGGCGAGCTACGCAGTGACTGCTTGCCTGGCCGGGATAGGCCCCGAGAATCGCTGCCAAACGCATCCGCTGATGCCGATCGGCATGGGACTTAAGCTTCTGGCGGACGGCGCCATGGCGGGAAAGCTCACGCTAGACGAATGGAGGAAATTTCGAGCATTTTCGTTGTGGTCCCTGCTAACAGCAGCGGCGACATGGACCGCGCTGCCGCTCGCGATTCCCGAAACCAAGGCTGCTCTTCGCCGGTTAACCGGACAAGATCATGCCTGAAATCGCCAAAGATGATTATGCAATCCAGTCCAAAGATCGACCGCATTCAAGTTTCTGTTTACACGGTCCCGACAGAAACGCCAGAGTCGGATGGCACATTCGCATGGGACAAGACCTCGCTGGTCCTTGTCGAAGTTTTCGCCGGTGGTGAAAACGGCCTGGGTTACAGCTATGCAGATACCGCCACTGCGCAGTTGATCGACCAATCGCTCGCGCCTCAGTTAATCGGCCACCATGCTCTTGCAATCGGCGCTGCATGGCGGAAGATGGTTGAGCAAATCCGCAACCTCGGCCGGCCCGGAATTTCTTCCATGGCGATTGCCGCAGTCGACAATGCACTCTGGGACTTGAAGGGCAAACTTCTGCGCGTATCGGTCGCGGCCCTGCTTGGATTGGTACGGACCGAAGTAATGGCATACGGAAGTGGCGGATTCACCTCTTATTCGGATTCAAGACTGCGCGAGCAATTGGGAGGCTGGGCGGAAGCGGGCTTTCTCGCGGTGAAGATGAAGATCGGCCGCGATGCAGCTGCCGACATCCATCGCGTACACGTGGCGCGAGAAGCGATTGGGTCCCACGTTCAGCTCTTCGTGGACGCCAACGGCGCTTACACTCGCAAACAAGCTCTTTATCAGGCGCACCGCTTTAGGGAAAAAGACGATGTCACCTGGTTTGAAGAACCGGTCTCTTCAGACGATCTGGAGGGATTGCGGCTGATCCGCGATGAGGGACCGCCGGGAATGGACATCGCCGCTGGCGAGTACGGCTACGATTCCTGGTATTTCCGGCGAATGCTGGCGGCAGGAGCAGTGGACGTTCTGCAAGCCGACGCTACCAGATGCGCGGGCGTCAGCGGTTTTTTGCTCGCCGATGCGCTGTGCGAAAGCTACTCTATGCCGCTCTCGGCGCATACTGCTCCATCCATCCACGCGCATGCCTGCTGCGGCGCTCAACGGGCGATCAATGTGGAATATTTTTACGATCATGCCCGGATTGAACAGATGGCGTTCGATGGCGCGCTCCAGGTGACAAAAGGATTCTTATGCCCAGACCTGTCGCGGCCCGGTTTCGGTCTGCAGTTCAAAGAACCGGATATGCGTCCATACCGGGTGTATGGGAATGGCTAACGATTTCGAACCCTGGCCCGCAAAACACGCAAGGAAACCCAGATAGTAGATTCAAATCGTGCTGATTAAGATCGCGACCAATAACAAGCTCGAGAGCGAGGGTGGCACGTATCCGCGGAAAATGAGTGTGAGCGAGATCGGCGTTCCACCCGGCATGTCTTCTCTGGAAGCGGAATTAAGATCGGCAATTCGCGGTGAAGTTCGATTCGATGCTGGTAGCCGCGCGCTCTATTCCACCGATGCTTCGAATTATCGGCAGGTGCCGATTGGGGTCGTAATCCCGCGCGACAAAGAAGATGTTGCCAGCGCGGTGGCCGCTTGCTATCGGCATAAAGTGCCGGTGCTCAACCGGGGCGGCGGCACCAGCCTGGCTGGGCAGTGCTGCAATATCGCTGTTGTTATCGACATGTCCAAGTACATGCGCCGCGTTCTGGAAGTGAATCCGGAGCAAAAACTCGGCCGTGTCGAGCCGGGCTGCGTTCTCGACGACTTTCGCCGCGAAACTGAAAAGTACGGTCTCATATTCGGGCCCGATCCAGCCACGCACAACCATTGCACGCTGGGCGGCATGGTCGGAAACAATTCCTGTGGCATGCATGCCCAGATGGCTGGTAAAACGACCGAGAATATCGAGCGGCTCGAAATTCTCACCTATGACGGCCTAAGAATGTGGGTCGGAAAAACAAGTGACGAGCAGCTCGATGCGTTCATTCGCGAAGGCGGCCGTAAGGGTGAAATCTATCGCAAATTGAAATCGCTCAGGGATCGGTACGCAGAGCGGATTCGAGCGAGATTTCCCAAAATCCCGCGGCTGGTCTCCGGTTATCCCTTGAATGAACTGTTGCCCGAGAACGGATTTCATGTGGCACGCGCGCTCGTCGGCACCGAAAGCACCTGCGTCACGGTTCTCGAGATCGTGGGGAATCTAGTGCCCAACCCGCCCGTGCGCACGCTGCTGGTACTTGGATACCCGGATGTGTATCAGGCGGGAGATCACATTCCCGAGATATTGCCGTACAAGCCTATCGCGTGTGAAGGGTTCAATGACCGGCTCCTGGAAGATTACAGGAAAAAAGGGCTTCATCTGAAAGAGATCAAGCTCATGCCGGCCGGAAAGGGCTGGCTGATCCTGGAATTCGGCGGACAGACCAAGCAGGACGCCGACGATCAAGCCCGCGCCCTGATGGAGCATCTGAAAAAACAAAAGAATGCTCCTACTATGGAGCTCTACGATGACAAACCGCGCGAACACCAGATCTGGGAAGTGCGTGAATCGGCGCTGGGCGGCTCGTCGTTTGTGCCCGGCAAGAAACCTGCCTGGCCAGGATGGGAAGATTCAGCCGTACCGCCCGACAAAGTAGGTCCATACCTCAGGGACTTGGACGCGCTATTCGACAAATATGGATGGCGCCCGTCCATCTTCGGGCATTTCGGCCAGGGCTGTATTCACATCCGTGTTCCCTTTGAACTGACGACGGCGCCCGGCCTCCGCAGCTTCAGCTCTTTTATGGATGAAGCGACCAGCCTGATCGTCAGCTACGGAGGGTCCTTTTCGGGAGAGCACGGCGACGGACAAGCGCGAGCTCAATTTCTGCCGAAGTTATTTGGAAACGAGTTGGTCGAAGCTTTTCGTGAATTTAAGGCTATTTGGGATCCGGATGGCAAGATGAACCCCGGCAAGGCCATCGATGCCTATTCGATCACCGACAACCTTCGCTTGGGCACCGCATATGACCCGCCTCAGCCGAAAACGCATTTTCATTACGAAGCGGACCAATTCAGCTTTGCCAATGCCACTCTTCGTTGCGTCGGCGTGGGAAAGTGCCGCCGCGAAGAGAGCGGCACGATGTGTCCCAGTTACATGGTCACGCACGAGGAGATGCATTCTACGCGAGGGCGTGCGCGGTTGCTATTCGAGATGTTGCAAGGCGATCCCATTAAGGATGGCTGGCGCGACGAGCACGTGAAAGAAGCTTTGGACCTTTGCCTTTCCTGCAAGGGATGCAAAGGCGAGTGCCCTATCAATGTGGATATGGCCACTTACAAGGCGGAGTTCCTATCGCACTACTACGAAGGACGCCTGCGGCCCCGCGGCGCGTATGCATCCGGACTCATTTATTGGTGGGCGCGCATGGCCTCCGCGATGCCGTCCGTAGTCAATGTTTTTACACAAACGCCCGGACTCAGTTACGCTGCCAAGCTGGCCGCGGGTTACTCGCAAAAGCGCCACATTCCTCCTTTTGCCCCAGAAACATTCAAGCAGTGGTTTACTCGACGCAGCCCGCGCAATCCGGATAAACCGGCCGTGATCTTGTGGGCCGACACATTCAACAATCACTTCACGCCGAATGTCGCGAAAGCGGCTGTTGAGGTCTTGGAAGATGCCGGTTATCGGGTGCGGGTGCCCCGGCAAAGCTTATGCTGTGGCCGGCCCCTTTACGATTACGGCATGCTGGATTTGGCCAGGAAGCTCCTGTTACAGATTCTCGCCGCCTTGAGACCGGCGATCCAACGGGGCATTCCAGTAGTTGTCCTCGAACCTAGTTGCGCTTCCGTATTTCGCGATGAGCTGCCTGATCTGGTACATGGGAATGAAGACGCCCAGCGGCTTCAGCAGCAGACTTATCTGCTGAGTGAATTTCTGGAACACAAGGCAAAGGACTACCATCCGCCGCAGCTCAAGCGCAAAGCTATCGTGCATGGGCATTGCCATCACAAGAGCACTCTCAAATTCGATGACGAAGAAAGCTTGCTCAAGAAAATCGGCCTTGACTGCCAGATTCTCGATTCCGGTTGCTGCGGCATGGCCGGCGCATTCGGCTATGAAGCCGATCATTACGAAATCGGAATCAAGTGCGGCGAGCGAGTGCTTCTGCCACAGGTTCGAAACGCCCCGCGTGACGCTTTGATCATCTCGGATGGATTCAGTTGTCGCGAACAGATTCTGCAAGAGACATGCCGGCGAGGGCTGCATTTATCCCAAGTACTTCAAATGGCATTGAAGGAGGGACCCGAAGGGCCGGTCGGCGGGTTTCCCGAACAGGGCTATGCGGTTCCTGAGAAGACTAAGGCGCTGCCACTCGCCATCCTCCTGGCCGCTTCAACTCTCGCCGGAGCTGGCCTGTGGTGGGGTTTGCGCGGGAAAGACAGTGCGTCCCTCGCCATTTAGATGTTCGGCAGCAGATCAAAGTACTCGTCGTCTTCGTTCTTTCCGCCCTCACCCTCTCCGAGCAGTTTCTCGGACTCAACAAATTCGATCCGCTCGATCCACTTGACCATTTTGTAGCCGAGCTGGTTTTCGACGCGCAGACGGAGTGGCGCTCCATAGACGACGGGTAAAGGCTCGCCGTTCATCTCAAAGGCCAGCAGACACCCGGGTTTCATCGCATCGTAAATTTGTTGCGTATCGTAGTAAAGGCCGCCGTACAATGAGCCTCCGAAAGAGTAGAATGCGATCACTTTGGCGTACGGCTTGGGCTGTGCGAGTTCGATCAGTTTGCGCATAGAGATTCCGCGCCATTGCGCAATGCCCGACCAGCCTTGAATGCAATGGTGCATGGTAATGGACTCTTCGGCTCCCATTGCCCGTATCTCATCCATCGAAAGCTCGACCGGGTTGTCGACCATGCCGGATATTTTCAACTTGTAGCTACTGAAGGCATCGGCCGCGAGCTGCTTCCAGTCTTCACGGATCGGCAATTTGCCATTGGGCCAGAAGTGCGGTGAGATCTGATCTTTGGTGTAATGCTCGCGTGGAATAAGGCGGTCGAGCGTTAGGAGCTTGAGCGGCTCTGTGATCGCCTTCTGCGCATGCTGTAAGCCGCGCGGAAAATACCAGGAAACATAGTGCGCCACTACCCAGCAAAGCAGCACGACTCCAATGCCGATAAAGCCGAGAACCATTCCCGTAAGGCGCAGGTCGTCGGTGCCGAGGACAATATGGTTCATATTGCGGGCAAAGCCAGTCAGCGCGACCAGCGTCACGTGCACAACCACGAATGCCAAGAATCCCACGAGCATCAAGAAGTGAATAGACCGTGCCGCCTGCCGGCCGCCGAAAATTCTGGCGTACCCAGGAAAACGATTGACCAGCGCGGGAGACATGGCCATCCCGGTAAGAATGGAAAGCGGGGCCATCACGAAGATGGTGGCGAAATAGGCCAATTGCTGCAGCGCGTTGTAACCATAAAAGCCATTCGGTTCGGGCGGCAAGTGGAAATTTGCGTAGTGGACGAAGGTGTTCCAGGCTTCGATGAAGACGGCCGGAGAGGTGGGCACCAAGCGCTGCCACTGATCGCTGATAAGCAATCCGCAGACGAAGAAAACACCCGTGAGCACAAAGCCATAGACATTGATGAAATGCCACGAGCGCGCGATGCCGACGGTGTGACGATAGCCGGGCAGCGCAACGGCGGGCGAGATATAGCGCGCATCGTCCTTTGCCGTCCAGATGCGGTCTTTGGGCACGGTCAACGGCGTGAAGCGGATCCATTCCGTGCCGGGAGTGCAATGGTCATTTAAATATAAGCGCGGGTGGTCCATCAGAATCGACAGGCCGCTGCGGATCAGCATGAACAAAAAGATGAGATTCGAGAAGTGACTCCAGCGGATCCAGACGGGAAAGCCATGCGGGCCGCTGGGTGCGCCCTCGAGAGATGCCGGGGAAGACGCGATGTACGGCAGGCCGAAGAATGCGTGCTGTGCCCAGGCCAGCACAAATGGAACGAGAGCGAGCACAATCAAGAGAATTAGAATCGAAGGACGAATCCAGATTCGGAACCGCCGGTCTTTCGGATAGTGGACCGCCCGATGCGCATCATCGAAGGAAATCATACGATCTTTCGGGAAATATCCCGTCAAAGGCCAGAATCTGCCCGGATCTGCTCGGATACAGTTACCAGCAGCAGCGTATCTTGCTGAGCAACCACGCTGTGAGGTATCCCGGGCGCCAAGCTGATCAGTAAAGCCGGCCTCACCTCAACACGCTCATCGCCGCTCGAGAAAATCGCTTCGCCTTTCAAGCAGTGCACCGTGATCGCACCGCGTGTTTGATGTTCCGGAATCTGTTCGCCGGCTTTCAAGTGCAACAGCAGCGTTCGGAGGCCGTTTTCCCGGAAGAGCGTTGTGGTCCGTGCCAGCCCGGCAGTATCGCTTATAAAAGGTTGCAAATCTGCGTGATTCATGCTGATTCTCGAATCGCCGATTGGTGGTATGTCGAAATGGCGTGCAGTAAACGCTCGCCGATCATTTGAGCTTTTCGATTAAAAAGAGGCGCCAGTTCGTCAGAACACAGGGCGGCAACGGTCTCGCCCCACAATTGCAACCACCGTTTAAAGTGATCCTGTGTCAGACGTGGCAATTGGAGATGCGCAATCATCGGATTCCCTTTATAGCCGCGTGAGGCAAGCAGCACGGACGACCAAAACGCTTTCATCTTGTCCAGATGAGGTCCCCAATCGGAGCCAATGGCGCGCGCGAAGATGGGACCTAGTAGTCGATCCTCGCGAATTTTGCTGTAAAAGTTGTCGACCAATTCCGCAATACTGTCTTCGGTTACGGTGTGATACATAAGGCAGCAGTTAAGATGTATTTATAATACATCTTTAGAGAAGCCGCGGGTTTTCCTGTATGTACCTCACGCGCCAAGCCGACTACACGATGCGCCTTTTGATCCATTTGGCAGTTCAGCCGACCGGCGTCGCCACTATCCAGGAAATTGCGGGACATTACGGGATTTCGCGCAATCACCTCATGAAAGTTGCCAACCGTGCCGCTCAGGCTGGCTATGTCGAAGGAGTACGCGGCCGGGCCGGAGGACTGAAGTTGGCCAAGAGACGCGAAGGAAATCAACGTCGGACATGTTCTACGTGCAACAGAAGACTGGACCATCGTCGAATGTTTCGAACCTGCGTCGAATCGCTGCCCAATCGCGGGCGGCTGCGGCTTACAAATCATCCTGAAGGAAGCTCTAGAAGCCTATTTCGCGGTTCTCGACCGGTATTCTTTAGCCGATGTCGTTCGCCGCAAGACTTTTCTTGTCAATCTGCTCGGCTTAAAGCGCGCTTAGGGATGCAGTATCAACTTTTGTATTCGCCAGTTCAGCAGCTCAGCGACATATATCTCGTTCTCCGAGGGGCATGCCATTTCGTGAATCCAGCCAAATTGTTTCAGCTGCCGTCCCGTCCGCCCAAACATCCCCAGCACCTTGCCGTCGAGAGATAACTTGTAGACTCGCCCAGGAAACGCATCCGAGCTATACAGATATTGTTTTGGGCCAGGCGTGATGCAGATCGCCCACGGAGAGCCGGGCTGCATCGTCGCGGCGGTTTCGGGTCCGGGACGATTGCCCATCCAGGGCTGCGCGTCCGCGGGCGCCGGCACATCAATTTTTATTTCGCGTAGAAACGCGCCATCGTGATCGAACACCTGGATGCGGCGATTGCCGCGATCCGCGACGTAGATATTTCCTTGCGCGTCGGCCGCGATGCTGTGCGGGGTGCTGAACTCACCTGGCCCTTTGCCCGGTCCGCCCCACTGCTTCACCCAATCCCCGTTCTTGTCGTATTTGGCGACGCGTGAATTGATATATCCGTCGCTGATAAAGATGCTGCCTTGCTGGTCCCAGGTGACGTCGGTCGGCTGCCGGAATTGGCCATTCACCGCCGGCCGCGGAGGGTTCACGTGCGTCCAGGGCCCGGCGTTTTCGTCGGAAGCTTCTTTCTTCCGGCCAAACACCATCACGACTCGGCCTTCCGGATTGAACTCGACGATCATGTCGGAACCCTTGTCGATGGCCCAGATATTATCGTTCCTATCGACCCGTACGGCATGCGCATACGACCAGGCATATAGATTCTTGCCGATCTCGCGGAGATACTTGCCGTCGCGGTCGAACTCGAGCAGTTGCGCCGCGGTAGCGCCGTAAGCCGGGCCAGTTGTGTTGCCGCGCGAGAAGACGAACACGTGTCCTTTGGAATTGACCGCCACGCCGGCAGCTTCACCCAAATACAGATCTCGGGGCAGCTTCAGAAAATTCGAAACGGAGTCGTACGGAATTTCCGGCGTCGAGTCCTGGGCGAATACGGGAGCGCTGAATAACATCAGCGCAATCATCAGATGGTGTTTCAGGGTAACCTCCTGAATAGCGGTACAACCGCTTCAGTGAGGGTACACTACAGCCGCGAGAGAGGCGCACGGTTAAGCTCGTGCTCCGATGCCGTAGATGCGCCCTTGTGGCACTTGCGGACCGCTTCCCATGCCCACTTTTGAAGCCAACGGCTTAAGCTCTGGCTTGTCGACAAAGGGAAGTACCCCGTTTAGCCTTGCCAGCAAGAGCTTCTTCGCGCGATTCTTGAGATTCGAAACGCCATACTCCCCTGAGACGGTGGCGCCCACAACGCCTTTGGACATTTGCAGTCCATCCACTTCCAGGCGGGAATCGTCAATCGTGTCGCGCGCCACTTCAATCATCGGGCCGACGCTGTCCTTCACCAGCTTCTCGACATCGAACTTCCCTCCGCTGCATCCGATATCATCGACCACAAAATTGATGATGTCGCTAGTGTTCGAGCACGCCAGAAAGTAGCAGCCTAAGATCGGCGCTTCTCAGAGCGGTCCTTCAGGGATAAGACATGAATATCGCTAATGCCGCGCTGGCTCGCCAAACGGACAAACGCCAACCTGCTTCCATCGGGAGAGAAGGCTGGAGCGTAGTCGCCGACATCGCTTGCTGAAGGCGAGGTCAGCCGGCTTTGCCCACCGTTCTCGAGATCAATCAAATAAATCGCATCCGAATGCCCTCCATTCACGCGATCCGTTAGCGCCAGCGATTTCCCATCCCGGCTCCAGGCCGGACCTGGAGACCAGTCCATAATCGAGGCGTCCGGCTGCCAGGAGGGTAGCGAGGTGTAAAACTCCGCGATGCGCCGCGCATTTCCTCCCGACGCGGCACGGATGAAAAGCTCCTTCTTTCCGGGAGACACTGTGACATACGCCACGGACTTTCCGTCCGGCGACCACGCTGGATAAAGATCGTGAGTGGGACTGGCGCTATCGGTAAGCCTGGAAGCGTTCTCTGATCCGAGGCCTTTCAAATAGATGTTGAAGCGTCCCGGCGACTGATCCCAGACGAACGCAACCCTTTTCCCGTCTGGAGAAACACTCGGCTCAAATTCGTCTCCAGGGTAAGTTGCAACCGGGATCACGGTTGGCGCCTTGGCTTGCTCGGGGCGGAAGTACAGAAAATCGATCGCCACTCCCGACACAACTAGAAGAGCCGCCAGAGCGACGATCGAAACAATATGGGTGCGTTCCCGCCGGCTGGATGGCGGCGCTTGGACCCCGATCGGACCGGCGGTCAGTACCGACTCTGGGAGGATCTCAAAATGGATACTGTAGCCGCCGGTCGGGAGCGAGATGAGAACCCGGTCGGCCTCGCCCGGGCCTTCGTAGTACTGCTTCAGCTTGGCCCGCAGGCGCCTTGCTTCGGTGCGGACAATCGGTTCCAGTTTCGGGTCGTATCCAGGATCGCGGCCATACACCTTTACACCAACTATGCTTTCCTTTAGCTGATCGGCCTCTCCGCGCAGTGTTGTGTCGACTGCAAATCGCAGAAATTGGCAAAGCCGTTCCGATTGCACGAACAACGCGCTGCGGAGAATCTTATCGAGCTGAGCTTGGATTCTGGCGCAGTCTGCCGGCTCAACCACCATCGGTAATACCATGAGACAACATAGGAGCAATCATTGTGAAAGCGAAAAAAGCCGGGAAAAAATTGAGCAAAGTAGAAGCGCTATTGTCCGATGTACTGAATGGATATACCACGGGCGTGGCTGAAGTTCGCGAGCAGCTCGAGGCCGCGGCTGCCGCTGTGAAGCGGACCAGATCCATGCTGGATTCCAATCAAGCGGGCGACAACGAGGAAACCGCCAGCACATCCCGAGCGGCAATTTCGAAATCGAATATTCCTAGAAACGCGGCCGGCAAGAGACGATCGCTTGCCGCGCGGAAGGTCTCGGCTTCGGCCAGAAAGCGCGCCGCCGGCAAAAAGGCCGCCGCCAAGAAGACTGCTGCGAGCAAGACTCCCGCCTAGCATGAAGCGTCTGAAGCCCGTCGATGTCGCCATCGTCGGCGGCGGGTGGACAGGTCTCGCGATGGCAAACGAAATTGCTAGCCGGACCCCGCTGTCGGTGCTCGTGTTGGAGCGTGGACCCATGCATAAGACCAGCGAGTACGCATCCACCATGGACGAACTCGACTACGCGATTCGGCTGCGCTTCATGCAGAATATTGCGGACGAGACCATCACCCATCGCTATTCAATTCGAGACGCCGGCGTGCCAGTCCGTCAATACGGGTCTTTTCTCCCCGGCTCTGGCGTTGGCGGCGCAGGCGAGCATTGGAACGGAAATTCATTCCGCTACTCGCCCGAAATATTTCGGCTTGCGTCGCACCTCAAAGAACGGTATGGTTCCACGCGCTTGCCGGAAAATCTCGCCGTGCAGGATTGGGGCGTTACCTACGAAGAACTGGAAAGTTATTACTGGCGCGTCGAGCGCATGTTGGGAGTCAGCGGCAAAGCTGGAAATTTGCGCGGCAAGCTGATCGAAGGCGGTAACGTGTTCGAAGGCCGGCGTGAATTCGAATACCCGACGCCGCCGCTGAAGCGCTCCTACTTCATGACTCTCTTTGAAGAGAGCGCAAAAAAACTGGGCTATCATTCCTATCCCGTTCCCGCCGCGACGCTGAGTGAAGCCTACCGCAACCCGGATGGCATCTCCCGCGCGGGATGTGCGTACTGCGGCTATTGCGAGACATTCGGCTGCATGATCGGAGCTAAGGCCCAGCCCACGAACACGCTCATGCCCCTGCTCTCGCGCCGCAAGAACTTCGAGTTGCGAACGGGAAGCTGGGTACGCCGCCTGGTCAAAGCCGACGCCCATGTTACCGGCGTGCAATATACAGATGATACCGGCGAAGAATTCTTTCAACCTGCGGACGTGGTTGTACTGGCATCGTTCACGCTGGGTAATGTCCGTCTGCTTGCTCTCTCGGGCATCGGTACTCCCTACGATGCAGTTTCCGGAAAGGGCACCCTCGGCAAGAATCTGACACACCAAATCATGACCAAGCTGAACGTGTTCTTCCGTCGTCCCATGAATGCCTTCATGGGCACGGGAGCGTTGGGCGCTGCGGTTTCAGATTTCGATGGCGATCGCGCGCTCAAGGGAACCGAGGGAATTTTGCGCGCCGGTTCATTCCTCGCCATCAGCACCGGAAATCGACCCATCCAAACCTTCGATACCGTGCCCCGAGGCGCAGTCCAGTCGAACTGGGGTTCGGAATGGAAAAAAGCTGCTTTGGCGTGGCGCGACAAGGTGGGAACGGTCGTCCTGTTTGGCGAGCACATGTCCTATCGCCAAAATTTCATGGATCTAGATCCCACTTACACCGATAAATTCGGTGACCCCTTGCTTCGACTAACACTCGACTGGACCAATCACGAGCACCAGCAGCGTCTCTTCTTACACGGGCTTTTCGCGGGCGTCGCGCGAGAGATGGGCGCCGCGGCTCACGAGGATGCGCCGAAGGTTCATCCGTACACAGTCACTCAATATCAGAGCACTCACCTGCAAGGCGGAGCGATTATGGGCAAGGTTCCAGGAAATAGCGTTGTAAACACCTATCTTCAACATTGGGACATTCCTAATCTATGGGTGATCGGCGCTTCGTCCTTTCCACAGAATGCGTCTGTGAATCCCACCCTCACCGCGTTGGCCGTTACCTATAGATCGGCGGACGCCCTGATCAATCGATATTTAAAACGCCCGGGGGCGCTCGCGTGAGACGTCGCGAGTTCCTGGCCATACCCGCGGCGGCTCTCGGCGGCTCGCTTTGGTACACCATGGGCGGCGAGCCGGTGCGCACAAACGTGCAAGAAGGCACCTTGCGTATTCCGCTAAGATTCTTTACTGAATCCGAAGCCCGCATCGTATCTGCAGCTTGCGAGCGGATATTTCCGAGCGATGAGAGTGGACCGGGTGCAACTGAAGCCGGAGTCGTCGTCTATATCGACCGTCAATTGGCAGGCCCGTACGGGCGTGACAAGTTCCGTTACACCAAAGGACCGTTTCTCACTTCCGTCCCCGAGCACGGCTATCAAGGCAAAGCAACGCCTCGCGAGATTTATCGTGAGGGGATTGTCCTGCTTGCTCAGTTCACCAGCCTCTCAACTCAGGAACAAGACCGGAAGCTGCAATCGATCGAGACGACTGTCTTCTTTCGCATGCTGCGAACCCACACCATTGAGGGCATGTTCTGCGATCCCATGCATGGCGGCAATGCAGGGATGATTGGCTGGCAGCTCATCGGCTTTCCCGGCCCGCAAATGAGCTACCGCGAAGATATCGATCGGCATTATGGCCTTGCGTTCCGGCCAAAACCCGTCAGCTTGCAAGAGATTCTCGGCCACCCCGTGCACGTGCTGGAAGACGAGAATTGAAAACAGCCCGTCCATTCACGCTTAAATAGAAACGTTCATAACCTCAGGACCGCGTCCACAATTGGACTCACATGACCGCCCACCGCGATCCCATTGGCGCCCCGATCTCCATGTATCTGGATATGCAAGATACTGCGGCGATGCATCTTCACGCCTTGTTCGCTGACAAATCGCGTGCCGGGTTCACCAGCCACAAGCTTGTGGCGCATCATGAACTCCGCCAGCGGTCCCGTCGAACTGCCCGTCGCCGGATCTTCTGCAATCCCGTATTCTGGAGCAAACATGCGAGAGTATGCTCCACTCGATGTCGGCGTGAATACGAAAACGCATAGCGGCTCCTGGCGCCCATTTTTCAGCGCGGATAAACCCGCCAAGTCAATCCATGCCCGGTCGACAGCCGCCTGGCTCCTAAGAGCGACAAACAGAGTAGGGTTGCCTGCGCTTAGAACTTGCGGAGCGATTTCCAGAAGATCATCCGGCGGTAGGCCAAGCACCTCGGCGCAAAGCGAACGGTCATACGCGCCCCCGTACGTAATCGGCGGAGTAGTTAGCCAAATCAGCAAGCCGTCATTCCGTTCTACTCGAATCGTGATGAGCCCCACTTTCTCCTCCACTCGAAACGACTCAGTTTCTGCCCCTACGATCCCTTCATCCAGGAGAACGAAACAAGCTCCCACCGTGGGATGTCCCGCGAACGGCAGCTCTTGTTTGGGCGAAAATATGCGCAGGGCCGCGGCAGCTTCCGGCCCACTTGCTGGAAAGAGAAACACAGTTTCCGAAAGGTTCAATTCTCGCGCGATCCGCTGCATGGTCGAATCATCCAGGTCCGTCGCTTCCGGAAATACTGCCAGCGGGTTGCCTTCCAGGGGCTGGCGGCTGAAGACGTCTACGACGCGGTATCGGTATGAGCGTTGCTTGTTCATCGTCTTTTGTGATTTGTAGTATACTTCGTCTGTTGGCTAATTGTCTATATGAATATCGATTTGGCCCTTCGAGCGCTCGCGAATGAGCGCCGGCTGCTCATCCTGGAATGGCTAAAACATCCCATAAAGGAGTTCCCGCCCCAGGTGGACGGAGATCTTATCAAGGACGGCGCATGTGGCTGCTCCATCGCCGATAAACTGGGTGTCAGTCAGCCTACCGCCAGCGAGCATCTCAAGATTCTGTCCCAGGCCGGTCTCATTCGCGGTACGCGCATAAAGCAGTGGACGTTCTATAAGCGCGATGAAAAAGGAATCAAAGAACTGAAGAAACTCATCGCCGCCAAAGTGTGAGACATTCACGAATAATTTACGAATCCGTCGCGCTATATTATATTGACAATTAGCCAATTGCCTAATTACAATGTCCGTAGGATTCAAAATGGGACTCGATCTAAACGCCAGGGACCTACGGCCGGAAATTCCTCTCCCCTTGGCAAGCCCGGCCAGAATCTTCACCTTCGGCATCTTTGAGCTCAGGCCCGATACGGGTGAGCTTTGGAAGCACGGCATACGCATCAAGGTGCAGATGAAGCCCTTGCGGGTCTTGGAAGCTTTGCTCCAGCACCCCGGAGAAGTTGTGGCGCGCGAAGAGTTAATCAGGAAACTTTGGCCGGAAGGAACATTTGTCGATTTTGAAGCGGGGCTCAACACCGCGACGAATCGCCTGCGCGCGGCGCTCGGTGATTCGGGTGTAACTCCTCGGTACATTGAAACTCTTCCGCGGCTCGGCTACCGCTTTATTTGTCCCGTCGCCATCGTAGAGCCAAGAGAGAAAAGCAACCGTTTTAGCGTCTTAGTGCCCATCTCGAGTTCATCTTCTGCACCCGCGGCAGGCCCCAAGCGGAAAATGCTGGCCAGTTCATATCACCTCGCAGCAGCCGTCCTCCTGATGGTCGCCTTCATTTTGGCGCTCGCTTACACCAAGCTGATATGACCAACGACATAGTGGTCCTTTTCGAGCACCCCGATTGGCAGCAGCCCTTGTTTGCCGCCCTCCAGCGGCGCGGCGTACCGTTCGGAGCCTTCGATCTTAAACGTGCATGTTTTGATCCCGATGCACTCCCGGATGCGCCCCTCTATCTCAATCAGGCAAGCCCCAGCGCATACGTTCGGGGGAACACGCGCGCTGTGCCCTTCGCTTTTTCCTTCATACGGTCACTCGAACTCAGCGGAGCGCGAGTACTCAATGGCTCACGCGCGTTCTCGCTCGAATTGAGCAAGTCCAGTCAGGCCGCGCTAATGCGTCAGTTGGGCATCGCACATCCGCGAACCCTGGCGTTCAACGACGTGGACGCCGCGCTAGCCCAGTGGGGAGATTGCTGGCCTGCGCTGCTGAAGCCGGAGCAGGGCGGTAGCGGCGCACGCATGTATCTGCTCCACTCGCCAGACGAGCTGATCCGCCTCCTCCGTGATCGCCCGGAACTCTGGCTACCTGATAACTTACTCTTGCTTCAGCAGTACTTCAATGTCGATCCTTCGCTAGGAATCGTCCGCATGGAGTTTCTCGGTGGCGAGTTGCTTTACGCTATGCGGGTTGTCTCTCATGGCGCCTTTAATCTGTGTCCCGCCGAGACATGCAATCCGGAAGGCGGCGTCACCCAATGCGACGTGCCGGCGACAAAACCACTCAGCCCGGTAGAGTTCTATCCCTATCAGGACGTGCCTTCGACTGCCGTCGAGGCCGGCAAAAAACTGATGGCAGCCGGCGGACTCGATGTTGGCGGTATCGAGTATCTGACGGCCTCCGACGGCCGCACGATTTTCTATGACATCAACGCCAATTCAAATCTGCGCGCGCCCGTCGCTCGAGCATTCGGCTTCGATCCTTTCGATCGCGTGGTTGACTTCCTGGTCGAGCAAATTGGCAAAGCTCGTCCAATCTTCAGGGAAGCGCAAAAGTAAATTATCGCTTCCCGCGGCAACGCAATGAACAGTGTTATTCGATGAGCTTCAAAACCCATGCGGGTTGAGTCATCAGCTCCGCGGGCACATCAGGCAGTTCCACAGATACTGAATCGCCCTGGATGCTCCAGCGCAAGGCGCGGTTCAGACCTAAAAGAGTGACGGACTTCAGATGTGCGCCATCGAATTGTTTAATCGTGAACTGCCTTCCGGGCCAGCGTGGCAGAATCGCGTACACACCAGATCCTTTCGCAGTAAAGAACGCATCGATAGCAGCTTTTCCCGGCTCGGGTGTCTCGGCTAATTTCGACACGTCGTACGCGCTCTTGAATCTTTCGTTGTAATCGACTTTGGGCAGCTCACCGGCCGTCCACTGTCGCGATTCCTTCCAGGGCCTTGTTCCGTAGATCGCTTCACCGTTGATCTTCAGCCACTCTCCTATCTCGTACAGCCGTTGCTCCATGATCACCGGAATACGGCCATCCCCGGTAGGGCCGATATCGAGCAACAGATTGCCTCCCCGGCTCACTATGTCCGCCAGCATCAAGATTAATTGTCGGCCTGTGTGATAGTCCTTCAACTGCTCGTCCCGGTTGTACCCGTAGGAGAAACCCATGCCACGGCTCTCTTCCCAGGGGTGCTCCATGCCACTCATTCCCGCCGTATATTCGGTTGTCCAGTAGCCGCCATGTTTGTGACGAGTCTCTTTGCCCCAGCGATCGTTAATCACGACCCTGTCTTTGACGGGAGAATCGTTGAACAGCCATGCCAGCAGTTCGGGGCTGCGCCATTCTGAAGACGGAAGCTCCCACTCCCCATCCGAAAATATAATTTCCGGCTTGTAGCGCGTCACCAGATCCTTAAACTGCGGATGCATGTGCTCTGAGACGTAGCGCTTCTTATCGGAAAGCCATAGCGGGTTGTACCATTCGTACAGCGAATAGTAGTAACCCATTCTGAGGTCCTTGCGGCGGACGGCTTCCGAAAGATCGCCCAATAGGTCGCGATGCGGCCCCGTCTCCACCGCGTTCCACGGTCTGCCCCATGTTGCAGATGCCTCGTGACTCGGCCACAAGGCGAAGCCTTCATGATGTTTCGACGTTAGTACGATGTACTTCGCCCCGGAGTGCGCGAAGACATCGGCCCAATGATCGGGATCGAAAAGCTCGGCGCGGAACATGGGCGCGAAATCCTGATACGGAAAGGCGGCTCCGTAAACGCGCTGATGGAACGCCCAGGAACCCGCATCCACCGGATTCGCATTCGCCTTTTGTCCTTCTGTAATCGCGTGCCAATACCACTCCGCGTACGCCAGCTCGTTGGGAAGCACCGGCGCGAAGGATGGAACGGAATACACGCCCCAATGGATGAAGATGCCGAATTTGGAGTCCGTAAACCAGGACGGCGTGGGCCGTCTATCCACCGACTCCCAAGTTGGCTCGTATCGCTGCGCCGCTGCCAGCGCGCCACTCAGCGCCAACACTGAAATGAATCGTCTCAACACGTGCTCAGTTCCGTTCAAGGTTCGCGCGGTCCCAATGTGCGAGTTTTGCCCCCGCTTCGTAGGTACTCTGGCAAAAGTCGAGAATCGCCTGATCGGGTGAGGCCGCTGCGCGTACATCGTCGTATTTGAGAATGAATTCGCCCAGCTGAGTATCCCAATACGCGCTGCTCGGAGACACCGCCTCGCGATCGAGCCCCGCGGGACCTGGCATGGTGTACGAATAGAAAGCCGCCTGCCTGAACCTGCGATCGCCCGGCCAAAATCCGCAACTGATCACTTCATGCGAGTACGCTTCGCGTGTCATCGCATCCGCATCGTTCGCTAGCGTCGCGCGGCGTCCGGAAAAACGGGTCACGGCGAGATCGAACGAGCCCCAGAAGAAATGCACCGGACTGCATTTGCCGAGAAAGCGCCCTCGGAATTCTCGAAATACTCGATCCGTATTGATGAGTATTCGCCGGAAGCTCTCAACGTGCTCCTTATCGTATGATGCGTGGTGCTGATCCTGATCGAACGGAGTCTTGTCGTCGAATTCGTCCGGCGTCCGATGGATACTCACCTCAATTCCCAGTGAGTGCAGGCGCGTCATGTACTCCTGGTAGAAGTCTGCAACTGAGCGCGGAAACAGCGCCACGCTCTCTTCCCTGCCTTCGCTCGTGCGCAGCCGAAGTTCGTGCGCGATAAAGTCGAACTGCGCGTCGAAGGTTCCGTGCCCAAACGGAATGGGCGGCGTCATCAGGCCGCGCGGCGTGACATAGAGCGTCACGTTCCAAAAATGGTTCTCATACGGAGCCAGCGCCATACGGGTTTTGCCGGCAATTTGCGTCCACATGTGCAGCGTGTCGCAGGTCTTTTCCCACTCTCCAAACGGCAATGGCGGCCAATCAAGCAAAGTCAAGTTCCACCTCGTCGATATAGCACCAGCCCCAGTCTTCGCCTGGTTGGAACGATTTCATAATGGCGTGCTTGGTCGAGTGAAAGTGTTTCGTCGCGTGCTTATTCTTTGACGAATCGCAGCAACCGACGTGCCCGCACGTCATGCATAACCGCAGATGAACCCAATCGTCACCCGTTTTCAGGCATTCTTCGCATCCACGGGTATGCGGCTCTACATCTCGAATCTGCTTCATGTGCGTGCATTCTTTCATGCTTTTCCTCCTACGGTGCCGCTGCCAGTCTACAAAAAACAGCTTGACTGCAGTACTGTCTATCACATACTATGTACTGCATAGGATGTATCGCACTGTAAGCCCCGCATGAACCCCGAACGGTTTGAAAACCTCCGTCTCGAACTGCGCCGTGGCTGCCTGGTAGTGGCAGTTTTGGCGGCGCTGCGGACCGAGCAATATGGCTACACACTGCGTAAGATCCTGGCTGAGCACGGCATGGAGATCGACGAAGGCACGCTGTACCCGCTGTTGCGCCGGCTGGAAAGTCAGGGCCTGTTGTCCAGCGAATGGCGCGAGGAAGATAAGCGCAATAAGCGCTTCTACCGGCTCAGTAGCGACGGTAAGCAGATCCTGAAGCAGTTGCTCACCGAGTGGCAAAACATGGATTCATCTCTAGACGCAATTTTGAAGGAGCAAGGTCATGGAACTAATCGAGCGCTATCTTCAGGCCGTTAAATTCTGGCTGCCCAAGCAGCAGAAGCACGACATGATCGCTGAAATCTCGGAAGACATTCATTCCCAGATGGAAGAGCGCGAAATTGAGCTTGGCCGCAAGCTGAACGAGGCCGAGGTGGAAGCCATGCTCAAGCAGCGCGGCCGGCCCATGCTCGTCGCGAACCGCTATTTGCCGCGGGAGCATTTGATCGGACCGGTGCTGTTCCCCATCTACCGCTTTGTACTGAAAACAGTTATGCTCTGCTACCTGCTCCCATGGGTGCTGGTGTGGATCGGCCTTATGGTCTTCGACCCTGTCTATCGTGCCGGGCACACGGGGCACTCTTGGCTCGCCACTTTACTATCGATGTGGAGCTCCCTATGGTTCACTGCATTCGTCGCCATAGGCGTGGTGACAATCGTTTTCGCCGTCTTGGAGCGCGTGCAAGCCAAGTCTGGTTTCATCGAAAACTGGAGCCCACGCAAGCTCCCGCCTATACGTAATCCCAACCTGATACGTCGCTCCGCTTCGTCCATCGAATTTGCAGTCAACCTTATTGTCTTCGTTTGGTGGGCCGCTAACATGTCTTCTCCGGTTGTGCTGAACCACCCGAATCTCCGGATTTCTCTATCCCCGCTCTGGCCTTATTTCTTCTGGGGCTTCTTACTTCTGGCACTCGTCAACACCGCGCTGGCGGGCGTGAACCTCATGCGTCCTTATTGGAGCGGGCTGCGCGCCGCTCTTCGCCTGCTTACGGATTGCGTTGGCGCCGCGCTTTTCTGCTGGTTATTGGCGGCCAACGTTCTGGCCGGGATCGCCGCGGTAAACCTTTCTTCTGAAAGAGCGCTCGAGATCACAAATCTCATAAATTATTGGATGGCGCGAATGCTTCCATTCGCTATTGCAGTGGGAATCGCAATCGCTGCCACCGATATTTACCGGCTCATCCGCTTAAAGACCGCAAAGTACGATTTCCCAGGAAACGCAGCCCGCATGCACGCGTAAGCGAAAAGTCGTCGTGACAGGATGTTTCTGTGCGTCTGTCTACGATCTCTCTGCTGTCCTTTGCGGCATCCAGTCTCTGTTTCGCTCAAGCACCCCAGCGGCCGTATAGTGTTCCGCTTGCCGATGCGCCCGAACTCGCCGCGCGCGGAAAGTTTTCCGTCGGAGTCCGCACGATTGACATCGTCCATCGCAATCAAATCGACATCTTGCACTTTGATAAGAACACCGGCAAGGCGCCGCAGTATGACCGTCCTCTGGTAATCGAGGTCTGGTACCCCGCTGTCATTCCGGCCGGGCAGGTGGAGCAAACCACGTATCGCATGCCTGCATCGGGAAGCGCTGGCTCTGCCGGTTCATCGTCATTCGATATTCCCGACCAGGCTTTGCGCGATGCGCCTCCCGTCGCAGGTTCCCTATTCCCTCTTGTTATCGTTTCGCACGGCTATCCGGGATCCCGCTACCTCCTGACATACCTGACCGCGAACCTGGCCTCCAAAGGATATGTTGTCGCCGCCATCGACCACACTGATTCCGTATACGACAGCATCAAAGGATTCGAAAGCACTCTGCTCAATAGATCGAGCGACCAGTTGTTCACGCTCGATAGCCTCGATCGGCTCGCGCGGCAGCCGAATAATTTTCTTCATGGAGTGGTTGATACAAGCAATGTGGCGATTGTCGGCTATTCAATGGGTGGATACGGCGCGCTGATCAGCGCGGGCGCAGGCTTGAGCCAAGCGAGTCCTCTGATGAAGTTCGTTCCGGGCGATTACCTTCGCGACTGGGCTGCCGATAGCCCTAAGTTTCAGGCCCTCGATCGCAGCCGTATTAAAGCCGTGGTCGCAATTGCACCCTGGGGTGAACAAGCTCCGCAACGCGCCTGGGACGCGCAAGGTCTCGCGGCAATCCACATCCCATCTTTGTTCATTGCTGGCGATCACGATGACGTGGCTGGCTATGCAGACGGAATCAGGCCCGCATTCCAACTGACCGTCCAGTCGGACCGCTGCCTGCTGGTTTATGAAAACGCGCGTCACAATACCGGAGGAAATCCCGCGCCGCCCAACGCCACTCTAGATTACGCTTTGATGCAGCGTTTCGAGGAGCCTGTCTGGCGCAAAGACCGCATCAACGCTATCAATCAGCATTTCATCACCGCGTTCCTGGATCTATATCTAAAAGGAGATCGCAGCAAGGCCCCCTATCTGCATGTCGCGCCGATACACTCGGACGACGGCAAATGGATCGTGCCTCCAGCGCAGCCGGATCGCGGCACATATAGCACGGGCAGCGACGGCTCTGGCAACCAATTCTGGAAAGGCTTTCAGCGCCGCTGGGCCTTAGGTCTCGAAATGTCTTGCTACGCAGCCGGACAGGCCGCCTCAGCCGAAAAGTGAGTCAGGGCTGTTGCGGCCTTCAGCGTCTTTATGCCGCCTGCGGTTTCAGTACGACTTTGATACAGCCGTCCTCTTTATCGCGGAAGGTCTTATACATCGCCGGAGCATCGTCGATCTTGACCTTATGCGTAATGATGAACGATGGGTCGATTTCTCCCGCCTCGATTCTGTTGAGTAGCGGTTGAAGATAGCGATGCACGTGCGTCTGGCCAGTCTTGACGGTCAGCCCCTTGTTCATCAAAGCGCCGAATGGCACTTTATCGAGGAAGCCGATGTACACGCCCGGCACGGACAAAGTTCCGCCCTTGCGGCAGCACATGATCGCTTCACGCAAAACGTGTGGGCGATCGGTGCCCAGCTTCACGGCCTCCTTGGCCCGGTCCAGCACGGCGTCCAATGTCCCGCTGCTATGCGCCTCCGTGCCCACGGCATCAATACAGCTATCCGGACCTTGCCCCTTGGTCATCTCCATCAGCCGTTCCTGGACTTTTTCCTTGGTGTTGTCGATGATCTCGGCTTTGCCCCAATTGTGCGCCATCTGCAGACGTTCAGGAACGCCATCGATAGCGATCACGCGGCCCGCGCCAAACATCCAGGCGCTCTTGATGGCAAATAAGCCGACTGGCCCGCATCCCCACACCGCCACCGTATCGCCGTTTTGTATTTGCGCGTTCTCCGCGGCCATGTAGCCCGTCGGAAAAATGTCCGACAGGAACAGCACTTGGTCGTCAGACAAGCCGTCCGGAACGACGATCGGCCCTACATCCGCGTATGGCACACGCAGATATTGCGCCTGCCCGCCGGGAACGCCGCCCAGCATGTGCGAGTAACCAAACAACGCCGATGGCGACTGCCCCATGACTTTTCGGGCCATCTCCGCATTCGGATTAGAGGTGTCGCACAGCGACGTCAGGCCCATCTTGCAAAAACGGCAAACGCCGCACGCAATCGTGAAGGGCACAACCACGCGATCACCTTTTTTGAGCTTCTTTACATCTTTTCCAACTTCAACCACTTCCCCCATCGGCTCGTGCCCAAGAATGTCGCCCTCCTTCATCGTCGGCATCATGCCGTCATACAGGTGAAGGTCCGACCCGCAAATCGCAGTCGATGTGATCCGCAGAATTACATCTCCCGCAGATTCAATCTGGGGCTCTGGAACCGAGTCTACCCGAACGTCGTGTGTGCCGTGCCAAACGAGTGCTTTCATCATAAGAATGTCCTCCGGTTGGAGACGGCCAAGCGCCTTTGCGTTCCATCGGTTGTTTTACGAGTATTGAACCGCCGCTCACTTCTTGTTCAGCTCGATATACCTGCCGCCGAAGAAAACGACGGCCGTGCGTACGGGGGCCTCGCGGCCCTCAAAACCGCGCGTGAAATGAAATGAGATCAGGTCCATTCCAGGCAGTGCTCGTCCCCAGAATGTGTCGTCGCTCGCCGGTGTCAGCTCGAAAGGCGTTCCGCTCTCGCGGTCGCCTCGCTTTGTAGTCACTTGCGCGGTCACCTTCTCGCCTGAAACGGAAACCGTCATGGTCGTGTTTCCGCCTTCATACGTTCCGGCATACTCCGCATATAACGTCGCATCTGGTCGCAGCGGCACAAAAGAATTTGCCGGCAATGGCTCCGGTTCCGGCGGCAACTCCCGAATCCAGATGTTGCGAAAACGCACCGGTGTTCCGTGATCCTGCAACACCAACGGTAAGCGCTCGGGAAGCGGATAGTAAGGTGGCCGGTTGTGATATGCGGTCGGCCCGCTGAGTTGCACCGCATCCTGCACAACCATCCCGTTGTGCAGCACTGTTTCCCGCGCACGGCTCACTAGGTGGCCCTCCTTGTCGAACTTTGGGCGCCGGAAAACGATGTCGTAGGTCTGCCACTCACCCGGCGCCCGCACCGCATTCGCCAGCGGTGGGTACTGCCCGTAAATCGCTGCCGCTTGGCCATCCGCATAAGTCTTGGCGTTATAGGAATCCAAAACTTGCAGCTCGTATAGCCCCATGATGATGACGCCGCTATTGCCGCGCATTTGATCTACGTTCCGCGGCGGCTTCGGCGAAGCCCATTCGACATGCAACTGGCAATCTCCGAAAGGCTGCTTCGTGTGAATGTTCCCCGTGCCAGGCTTCACCTGCAGATATCCGTTCTCAACAGTCCACTGCGCCGGGCCGCCTTCCTGGCTCTCGAACGCATTCAGGTTCGTACCGTCAAAGAGCACAACCGCGTCAGACGGCGCTCCCCCCAATGTTGCGGCGGGCGTCACGACAGGCGGGTTCGGCCGAGTCGTGTCGTGTACCCTCCAGCCTTCTTGGGCGTGTATGACGCCGCTACAGGCAAACACGAGCCATACCATCTTAAAGTTGCGAGTCTTCATGAGAGTGTTATATCGAACAACCGTTTGGGCTGCCGCCGGCGCTTACCGTACCGCTGTCTTAATTAGCCTGCCAGCGCTCTTGGCCAGAACTCCCAGGTGTGTTCTTCCGAACCCCGTCGGATATTTCAGACCGTAGCCGAGAAATCGATCCAGGCCAATGTGGGCCGTCCATATATAGAGGTACGGAAGCGTTCCAGTTTCACCAAGCACAACGGCGGCTATCGCCAAGCCCAACGGCAACAAATAACTGTGGACGATGTTATAGCAAGCGCCTCCAATCTTCGGATTGATCAGATAAGCCAGCATCACGACATCCGGCGTCAAAAACAGTGCGACAAGTATCCACCAACGCAATCCGGACTTCCAATAGAGAAGTACGCCCAGCGAGAAGACAGCCAATCCTTCAGCTCTCAGCCAGATGCGTACCGGCCCAGAGACTGCGCCGTTTGAAACTGGAAACTCGTCCATACAGATGTAATCCTTTATCAGGTTAATGGCGCCAATACGTTGTTATCCATCGTCGAAGCGAATTTCTGAAGAAGACGCGTCTTCTAGCTTCAATACACATCCAGGTCATGTGCCGAAACCACCGCGCCGCTATAGTGCTCCCGCACCTGCCGCAGAAGTTCTCCCTCCGGCACGCCATGGAAGACCTGGTGATAGAGCACCAGGAGCTTCGGTTTCGCGCGCGACGCGATCGCAGCCAGTTCCTCCGTGGAAGTATGAAAAGCGGTGAAATAGGTCTTTGACGGAGAACTTGCCTCTGTGTGAAGCGGCCAAGCGTAAACTTCATGCAACAGCACATCACAACCGCTACATGCGTTCACGACAGCCTCAGTAGGCGCCGTATCGCCGGAGATCACAATGGTCCGTTCCGGCGTTTCGAAGCGGTAGCCGAAGGCCTCATCCCAGGAACCGTGTTTCACAAGGAAAGCTTTCACGCTGACGCTGTCGTCTTTGTAAACCACGCCGGGCTGAATTTCGTGCACATCCACGATGTAGCCGGTGGTGTTGGCATGTTCCAACCCTTGGGTGCGCACGTCAATATCTTTGCCCCAGGCAGCGAGAATGTGATTCGTCATTTCCTGCAGGCCATGTGGACCGTAGGCGGTCAAATGTTCCGAGCGGCCAAGAACCCACGGGCTAAAAATCAAATCGGGATAGCCGAGCGTGTGGTCCGAATGCAGGTGCGTAATGAAGACCGTCTTCAGATCCGTCATCGCCAGGCCGGGGACTCCGGCCTTACTAGCCGCTGCCGCTCGGCGCACGATGCCTGGACCACAATCCACCAGGTAACTGTGGCCGTTGACAATAACGGCGACTGCGGGGCCGGAGCGATCGGGGTCCGCATTCGGCGTCCCTGAGCCAAGGACGACAACCGCAGTGGCTGCACTCGCGCATTGGGCGAGAAGCATCGCGCAGCACAGAAAGAGTTTCACTGCGAGCGCGCATCATCAACCGTGTGGACCAGTGTACAAGCCTGGCGGCAGTTCTCCTTGTAGCAAGCCGCTGCTGTCAACCACTGCGGCGCCGGCTCGGTGTAGCCTATCGTTTGTGGACAAAGATAGGGACGCTGAGTCACTGTCTATCGGAGATCGCAGCGTTCGCGTCACGCATCCCGATAAGCTGTATTTCTCGAAGCAGACACAATTGTCGAAGCTCGAACTCGTTCGCTATTATTTGTCGATAGCGCCTGGGGCTCTCGCCGGAATTCGTGATCGCCCCCTTGTCCTGAAGCGCTTCGTGAATGGGGCCGAACACGAAGCGTTTTACCAGAAGCGCGCGCCCACCGACCGCCCCTCATGGCTACGAACAGTAACACTGTCCTTCCCGTCCGGCCGCACCGCTGAAGAATTGGTGGTTGATGATCCCGCCGGACTCGCCTGGGTAGTTAACCTGGGCTGCATCGAGCTACATCCGCACCCGGTGCGCTCGAGCGATCTGGAGCATCCGGACGAGTTGCGGGTCGATCTCGATCCGGGTCCAGGTGTAGGTTGGGCGGAAGTATGCGCGGTCGCGCTCGAAGTGAAGTCATTCCTGGAGGAGATGGGACTTCGCGGCTGGCCTAAGACCAGCGGCTCACGAGGAATGCATGTGAATGTCCGCATAGAACCGCGCTGGACGTTCACCCAGGTACGCCGGGCCGCTCTTGCCTTGTCACGAGCAATTGAGAAGCGCGCGCCCAGCATAGCCAGCTCCAAATGGTGGAAGGAGGAGCGTCACGGCGTATTTCTCGACTACAACCAAAACGCGAAGGACCGAACCACGTGCTCGGCTTACTCGGTGCGCCCCTTGCCCGATGCTCGCGTATCTACTCCTCTCGAGTGGAATGAAGTTCCGGACAGCGATCCAGCCGATTTCACCGTGCTTACGGTTCCGAAGCGATTTGCAGAACTGGGCGACCCGCACGCGCGCATGGACTCGGCAGCAGGTTCCCTGGAGAAACTGCTGGCCTTGGCCGATCGAGACGAAGCGTCGGGCCTGGGGGACGCGCCTTGGCCCCCACACTTCCGCAAGACGGAACGTGAAGGGAAACGCGTTGCCCCTTCGCGCTCCAAGTCTGCCGCTAAGCAATCGCGAGAGAAAAAGCCGCTCTTGGTAATTGCGAACTCGCCGGATAAAAGCGCCGCCCTCGCGGGGCTGGAGAGATGGAAGAGCAAGCATCCCGACGCCGCCAAACATCTCGCGCTAGAAGATGTGCTCGTGGATTCGATGCGGGGACGATCCTCCACCTGGACACGCGTACGCGTGAATCTGCGGAATGTGCCTGAGGCGCTCCGCCCGTCAGAAGCTCCCGATCCCGACGATGATCCGACACGCGAATGGCGGAGTGTGCACGCATCGAAACGCGCCGCAAAGAAGAAGTCATCTCAAGAACGAACGCCGAAGATCTGAAACAGCTCCTGCTGGCCTTTGACGGATACGGAAAATGGTCGACGCCCAAAAATATCGCAGTAACAGTCATCGGCACACTGCGTCATCTTTCTATAGACTCGTTAGCCCGGCAGCCAAGCGGTGCTTGGTCAACACTAGCCAGTAATCGCCAAGCCTCCGCGCAGTGCGTTGCGGGCGATTACTCAGGAGACACTGGTAGCCAAAACTGTAGGAGTAACGATGACTGGTTCACCCAAAGCACCCAGCGCGTGCGCGGTCCGCGCGAGCTTTCTAGTGGCGTTTGCCTGCTTCTGCATTGCATCCAACGTTCGGGCGCAAAACGTTACTGTTACAAACGTCTTTCAACAACATTACAGTTACACGCCTCCCATTGGCGACCAGAACTGTCCTGCGGGATACAATATTCCGAGCGGGCAGTACGATACCAGCACCTATCATCTGGAACGCGGGCACGCGATTCACCATTTAGACCCAAAAAATCCGGCGAACGATTACTGGGTATATTGGGCGCATTTCGATAACTCCAGTTACTCGACTGCGGAAGTGGCGATTTTCAAGTCGACCACGGAATGCGGGCCGTATACTCTTCAATCGCAGATCTCGAATCCGTTCAGTATCGACGGCCATGGCTACGGTTTCCAGCCGGGCGGGTGGCAATCGCGGGATGAAAATATTTTTCGCGACGGCGATACGCAGACATATAACGCGGACGGAACGGTAGCATCGTATGCCGCGGCGTATTTCGTGACCGCATCGAATGATCTGGGGACGCAGACGTCGAGTTCGGGCTCTACATGTAACTTCGCGAACGATTCCGACGCGGTGTTCAAAATGACGCCGGATTATTTGGGGATCGACCCAACGACCAACCCGAGCACGAACGGGGCAAACTGGATTTTTGTCTGCGATCAGCGGGAAGCGCCGGTGATGTTCAAGCAGGGGAGCACTTACTTCTTAGTGGTATCGCAGGCGGCGGGCTGGTATCCGAGCCAAGGCGCTTACGGGGCAACCAACAATCCCCTAATAGGTTGGACGCCCGATCCGATTCCGCTGGGCAACACCTCGACCTTCGGGCTGCAGAGCAGTGATGGATTCGCCATTCAAGGCACGCAGGCAACTACTTTTGTCCTTGTGTTCGATCACCTGGGCGGCAACGACTCCAAGAATCCATCGAGCAACGAGTTTTTCGACACTGGTGCGGTATGGCTGCCGCTCTTTCTGGACGGCGCGGCGAAGACAGCTACGTTGAACTGGTACTCGTCGTGGAGCGTGGACATGACGACAGGAGTGCTGACCCTGCCGAGCTTGCCGAATCTCGCGATCGGATCGAGTGCAGCGGCGACTGTGACGACAGCGGCAGCAAGTGGAGGGACCACGTTCCTACCGGGCAATGCGGTGGATGGGAGTTATGTGACGCGATGGGCGGGGTCGGCTTCGGGGAGTAGTTCGTTCAATTCGGCCAAGCCAACAGGATCGGCGCTTTGCCCGGTGACGAATGCGACTTCCACGACGGCGTGCAGCCCCAGTCTGGTGGTAGATCTCGGGTCGGTGCAGCCGGTACAGGAAATCGATTTGTCGTTCTATATGGTGCACGGCTCGGAAGTCTATTACAAGTACAAGCTCGAGTACAGCAGCGACGGCGTCGTTTGGAGCACGTTGGACTACACGACCTTTGCTTCGGCGAGGAATGCAAGCTTGAACAATATCAGCGCTGTTCCGTTCAGCAACAACACGACTTATGGTTTCAACGCTCTGCCGGTGAACTTCAGCGCACGCTATGTTGCAGTGACGGAAACGGGTGTGGTGCAACAGAACACGGCGACGCCGTTCTACGCGCCGGGACTGTATGAGATGGCGGTGATTCAATCGACCGCTCCGCAATCGCCACAGCCCGTAACAGTGACAGTTACGCCTCCTGTTTCTCCGGTGGCTCCTTCTAGCTCTTTTGTGGTGAATGTCGCGGTGACGGGACCGCAGGGGCAACCGACGCCCACGGGATATGTGCAGTTGTCGGCTCCCGGGTACATTTCGGAGACGTTCGGGTTACTGAATGGTGCGGCTTCCTTTACGGTTCCCGCCGGCGCGGTAGCGGGCGGGACGAACGCGATTACCGCGAGTTTTCGGGCAGACCCGACAAGTGCTCCGATATACGGGATTGGAACCACGACAGGCAGCGGCAGCATTACAGTCACCGCTCCGGCAGCGCCCGCGAATGTGGCCATAGCGAAAACAGCTCCGGGAACGCTGACCGTGAGCTGGGCGGCTTCGACGGGTGCGTCGAGTTACATCGTCAACCGATCGTCGGACGAAGGCAACACTTACACGCAAATTGGCGCGCCTGCCTCGCTTTCCTTCGTCGATACCGGACTGAATAACGATAGTACGGCTTATTGCTACACCGTAGCGGCGGTGAATGGCGCCGGCGCCGGGCCAGCGAGCGCCGCAGTGTGCAGCACCGCAACAGCCAACTTCCCAGTTGCCGGCCTTGCCGTTACTCAGTCTGGTCCCGGTGCGCTTACGATTTCTTATAACTCACTTACTGATGTTAGTGGCTATCTGATCAAACGTTCGGTGGGGGGTGGTGCGTTTACATCACTGACTACGGCGACGTCGACATCGTATGTGGACGAGAATCTGTTGACGAATGGAACGCAGTATTGCTATACGGTGGCAGCGGTGTTCAGTGGCACGCCTTCGGTGGACAGTGCTCCGGTTTGTAATACGGCCTCGACGAACTTTGTGCCTACCAACATCGCGGTGACACCGTGGTTCAGCTCTCAACTGTATGTGTCTTGGTTGGCGCCTGGGACCACTAACACGATGTATGTTGTGAAACGTTCGGTTAATGGCGGGACCTTTACTACGGTGGCGACCCAGAGCACGCTGACTTACGTGGATATGAACCTGACCAACTACAGCAATGTGTATTGTTACGTCGTGGATGCGGTAGTGGGCAATGTGAGCAGCCAGGACAGCTTCGCGGCGTGCGCTTCGCCGAGCGCGGATTTTCTGTCGGTTCCTAACAACAGTTTCGAGACGCCGAATGAGGCGTCGGCGCTGTGGCAGACCGGCACAAGCGTAGTCGGCGGTTCGTGGACCTTTGTGGGGGCGGCGGGCGCCAACAGCGGCAACATTTCGGGCATCTCGATTAACAACACTGGAACCTGGACAAATGGGAACGCCGCAGCTCCGGCACAGAATCAGGTCGCATACATCTCTGGGGCGGGCACGATTTCGCAGACCATCGGCGGTTTCACGCCGGGGAACACGTATACGGTCTGGATGGCGGCGTCGGAGCGGCAAAACCGGGGCCAAACTACGGCCAACCCATTTACGGTGAATGTAAATGGACAAGCGGTCGGGACGATTGCGCCATCGCAATCGATTGGTTATTACCGCGACTACAGTGCCTCGTTTGTAGCAACGGCGGCGACGAATGCGATTGCGTTTGCGGGCACGACGAATTCGTCCTCCACGATCAACACGGTTTTGCTGGACAACGTGCGGATTCAAACGACCGGTAGCGCGGTGGCGCAGATTACGGTGCCGCCAGTGACGATCGCGCAAGGAACGGCGTTTTCGGCGCTGACGGCAACCGAGACGTTTAACGGCGCCGCGGCTCCGAGCGGGCCGCCCGTGTTCCAGGTAAATCAACTGGATCAAGTGGCGAGCGCATGCAACGTTTCGGGCAACACGGAGGTTTGTACGGCCAATTATCCGACAGCGAAGCTTGCTGCGGGTACCGCGGCCATTACGGTCTGGTATGCGGGAGATCCGGTGTATAAGGCGACGAGCGGGACGGGACAGCTTACCGTCGCGAACATCTCCGGTGGTACGGTGCAATTGCTGACGACAGCGGTTCTCAGCCAGCAGGGCGGCGGTAGCTACCAAGCCGTTGTGACGGTACAGAACACGGGCTCCAGTGCGGCTTTGGCGGTGACACTGACGAATGTGTCTGTGGGATCGGCAACCGCCTCGTCGCTACCAGTCTCGCTGGGCAATATCGGGCCCGGAGGGACGGCTTCGATCACCTTGACGGTGCCCGCGTCGGCGGGGGCTCCAGCCAGTACGGTGGTCGAACGATTTGCAGGGACTTACACCGGAGGGACGTTTAGCGGAAGCGTGCGGGCCCATTTGCCGTGAATTCGACGTTGCAAATGAAGGAGGGAGGCTGAGTTGAACACGTTCAAATTAACGCTGTTATTCGGGTTGTTGGTTTTTGGGATAGCAGGCGCGGCGAATGCCGATAGTGTGACCTTGACGCTGACGAATCCCGAACAAAGCGGCTCGCCCGGCGCGACGCTGAATTATGTCGCGACGGTGCTCGCGCCGGCGACGAATACCGCGCCGATTTTTCTGGTTGGCGACAGCGCCACGTTCGCGGCGTCCTTTTCGCTGGACGATTCGCCCTTTTTGAGCTTTCCGCTTTCGTTGAACCCGGGGCAGAGTTCCACGGGTCTCCTGTTTGATATTCCGATTCCTGTGAATGCGCCTTTCGGGACGTTTAGCGGCACGTTTGAAATAACAGGCGGCGCGACGGCGAGTTCCATGGCGCTGATTGGCAGCGCTCCGTTCGCCGCGACGGTGACGCCGGAACCGGCGGCTATCGTTCTTTTCGGCATCGGGTTGAGTTGCGTTTTCTTAAGTGTGTGGCGCGCGGCGGTAGTTTATAGTCGGTTGGGAATCGCCCGTACAAAAATCAAGAATGCCGGAGAATATTTCCAGTCTGCTTGCGAAGGTCCAGCATCATGCCGCAGCCTGGTTCGCATCGATTGATACGCGGCCGGTACGCGCAACAGTTACTGCAGAAGAGCTGCGGAAGGCTCTCGGCGGCCCGCTCCCTGATGAAGGCATAGCTCCGCAAGTCCTTACCCAGATTCTGGCCGACGTTGGGATGAGAGGTACGGTAGCTTCTGCGGGACCTCGATATTTCGGGTTCGTCGTGGGAGGCAGTTTTCCAGCCGCACTCGCGGCGGATTGGCTTGTGTCCGCCTGGGACCAGAACGGCGGCATTTACGCCTTGTCTCCTCTGGTCTCTGTCATTGAACAGATCACGGGATCTTGGTTGCGGGAAGTCGCCGGGCTTCCCACGACCATGTCTTTTGGGTTTGTGACGGGCTGTCAAATGGCGAACTTTACCGGACTCGCAGCCGCGCGCCATCGCGTCCTGAGTGATGCTGGATGGGATGTGGAGGCCGACGGCCTTTTCGGAGCTCCACCTATCGAAGTGGTGGTGAGCGAGGAAGCGCACTACACCATAGCTATGGCGTTGCGGCTGCTGGGACTCGGAGCTCATCGGGTTCGAAAAATCCCTACAGACGGTCAGGGCCGCATGCGCGCCGACGCTCTCTCCACTGCCCTCGACCATCACCAGGGGCCCTGCATCATCTGCGCACAGGCCGGCAACGTGAACACGGGTGCAGTCGATGCTCTCAGTGAAATCGCCGAATTGGCAAAGAATCGCAAAGCGTGGTTACACGTCGACAGCGCGTTTGGTCTTTGGGCCGGCGCTTCCCCGCATAGGGCCGCGCTCGTGCGGGGCGTTGAGATGGCCGATTCCGTGGCGACCGATGCGCACAAATGGCTCAACGTTCCTTATGACTGCGGCATCGTCTTCTGTGCGGATGAGGCTGCCCATCGCAGCGCGATGTCGCTGGCGGCCGCCTATATCGTCGCAACAACCAATGAGCGCGACCCGCACGAGTTTGTACCCGAAGAATCCCGACGTGCCCGCGCAATACCTGTCTACGCAGTGCTGCGATCTCTCGGCCGCCAGGGAATTGCCGAACTAGTCGAGCGAAACTGCCGCCAAGCACAGCGCTTTGCGGATGCCTTCCGTGCCGCCGGATATGAAGTGCTCAATGATGTCGTGCTCAACCAGGTTCTCGTGTCTTTCGGTACCGCGGAACAAACTCAGCGCACCATCGCGGCCATCCAGGAGGACGGAACCTGCTGGTGCGGAGGAACGGTTTGGAAAAACCGTACCGCCATGCGCGTCAGCGTGAGCAACTGGTCAACAACAGACAAAGACGTGGACCAGAGCATAGAGGCAATCTTGCGAGCTGCCGGGAAATGCTCGCCAGATAGGTCACGAACTCTGGAGGCTGACCGATCGTGAGCAACCAAGCCTCCGGGTAGCTGGCTTCGGCGCGCCTCAACCGCCGTTCCGCCATCCCGCCAGCCAGCCAATTCCCGCCCATCGGAAATCCCGGTCACCGATTCCGTTTTCCAGCCTTCTCCCTCCTTTTCATCAACCTACCTGGAATTCTCCCCTGACTCCGCACGCCTCGGTTGTACAACTCTAGTTAAGCTGCCAGCTTCGCAACACCCGCTGCCGCCGTGCATCGGTCTTCATTCCAACTTCAAATAAGGAGGACAAATTCATGTCCACGGAAGCTCAAATCGCTGCCAATCAGGCCAACGCGCAGTACAGTACCGGTCCCAAAACCGAAGCTGGAAAAGCCATCGCTTCGCGCAATAACGTGAAACTTGGCTTGACCGGCGCGTTCATGGTCCTGGCCTGGGAAAAGCAGGAAGATTTCGACGGCCTGCTCGACCGTATGACCGCCGAGCACCAACCCTCCGACGGCTTTGAAACGGACCTCGTCGAGAAAATGGCGCAGCATCATTGGCTCGCGCTGCGCGCCCTGTTCTTCCAGGAGGGCTGCTTCAATCTTCAGAACCCCTTCCTGGAGGACGACAAGCAATTGCTCCTCTATATGCGCTATCAGACCACCCATGAGCGGGCTTTCCACAAGTGCGCGGACGAGCTGCGAAAGCTTAGAAATGAAAAGAGAAAAGTAGAAATTGGGTCCGAATCGCAGCAGCATCGGCAGGCCGCCGCAACTCACCGCCAAGCCAACGAAAATCGCAAGCAGGAGCTGCACAAATGGAAGGTTTTGCTCGCCGAAGCCGAGGCTGAGCATCAATTCTTCGCCAACGCCAAGCTCGAAACACCCGAAATGCGTAGAACCGATCGGGTCGAGCGCGTGATTGCGCTCGAAAAGGCCGCCTAACCGCCTCATCTCAAACCTGCGCGGCATCCTTCGCACCCTCAGTGTCTTCCGAAAAGCGTCTCATCTCGCGTGATATCCTTGACCAGCGAGGGTGCTTCTGCCGCCCGAATCCCGCCCGCTTCAACCCTCAAAAACGCTGTGACTGTTGACCAGAATCTCAAGAACCCCCGAGCCGTGGCCGCGCTCATCGATCACACTCTGCTGAAACCGGAGGCCGCGCGGCAGGACGTGGTGCGCCTATGCGACGAAGCCCGCGAATTCAGCTTCGCTTCCGTTTGCGTCAATCCGCATTGGGTTCGTTTGGCAGCGGAGGCATTGGCCGGTTCCACCGTGCGCGTCTGCACCGTCATCGGCTTTCCCCTCGGTGCGAATGACACTCGTACCAAGATCACCGAAGCCGACTTCGCCGTATCCCATGGAGCCAAAGAACTCGACATGGTTCAAAATATCGGCGCGCTTCGCTCCAAAGATTTTCATCTGGTCAATAAAGAGATTGCGGATCTCGCCGACCTCGCTCATTCCTCCGGCGCCATCTTGAAAGTAATTCTCGAAACCTGTCTCTTAACGGATCAGGAGAAGATCACGGTCTGTCGTCTCGCCGCTCACGCCCAGGCAGATTTCGTAAAAACTTCTACGGGATTTTCCACCGGCGGAGCCACTTTGGAAGATGTTCAGCTCATGCGGCGCACCGTCGGTGAGACAGTCGGAGTCAAGGCCTCCGGCGGCATTCGTACCCTCGACGCTCTGCGCCAGATGGTGGCCGCCGGCGCCAGCCGTATCGGTACAAGCTCCGGAATAAACATCGTGCGCGAGTTAACCGCCGAAACTTCCCGCGAAACGTCTATTACGCAGACGAGCACTCCTTATTAAATGGCCAACACGCGTAAAACCGAGGTTCGCTTTCGCGAGCGCGCCGAACTCCTCGACTTTTTACTCGAGGTCAGCACCGTCACGGCCGAAACGCTTGATCTTGACCGCCTTCTCACGAACCTGGCCGAAATCATCAAGGACGTCATCCCGCATGAGCTCTTCGCCATCTTGCTTTTTCATGAGCGTACTCGCAGCCTCAAGATGCGCTATTCCATCGGCCATCGCGATGAAGTCGCAAAA
The DNA here is from genome assembly GCA_963795445.1 of uncultured Acidobacteriaceae bacterium. Classification (GTDB taxonomy): domain Bacteria; phylum Acidobacteriota; class Terriglobia; order Bryobacterales; family Bryobacteraceae; genus Bog-105. Next base: position 50,267 of record CAWCHX010000016.1, read on the forward strand.
AATTTGTCGATCGGGTTGGGCGAAGGAATAACCGGTTCCGCCGCCGCTACCCGTCAGCCCATCCTGGTGCGCGATGTTCGTACCGATCCCCGTTATCTAAATGCCCTCGATGCCGTCCGCGCCGAGCTGGTGGCCCCCATGCTCGTTCGGGGCAAGCTTGTCGGTGTCATCGATCTGCAGGCCACGCGCGTCAACGCCTTTTCGGAACAGGATCAGGCGCTTTTGGCGTTAATCGCCAGCCGCGTCGGAGTCGCCATCGACAACGCCCGGCTCTACCGCCGTGTAGAACGCCAGAACCGCACCTTGCGCGTGCTGGCCCATCTTTCCCAGGAGTTCAGTTCCATCCTTGAGATCGATGAGCTACTCACGAAAATCGCGGTGACCGTCCGCGCGCTCATCAACTTCGATGCGTTTAGCATTTATCTTCTCGACGAAGATAAAAAATTGCTGCGCTGCCGTTTCAGTCAGCGCTACGACGAGAAAGTTACTGTAGACAACATTGAATTTGGCAAGGGCCTGACCGGCGCTGCCGCCGAAACTCGTCAAGTGGTTCGCGTTGCCAATGTCAACGAGGACCCTCGTTATATCCGATCCCACAGCGACATCCTCTCGGAAGTGGCCGTGCCGCTGATTCTTCGCGATCGCGTCATTGGCGTCATGGATCTCGAAAGTGTGCGCCTCGGTTTCTTCACCGACGATCACGTTCGCGCCCTAAGCTTGCTCGCTCCCCAGATCGCCACCTCCGTTGAGAACGCTCGCCTCTACGAAGAGCTCGCCCGGCGCGAGCAGCGCATGGAGCAGGATCTCAACGCCGCCTTCAAGCTGCAATCCGTCTTGCTGCCCAGGACCGTGTCCGACGTCATCGGCCTCGAAATCGCCATCAAGACCCGGCCGGCCCGCGAGATCAGCGGCGATCTCTACGATTTCTTTGAGCACAGCAATGAATACACGCTGATCGCATTTGGCGATGTCAGCGGTAAAGGCGCCGCGGCTGCGCTGTACGGCGCGCTGATCTCCGGCCTCTTGCGTATTCTGGCCCCGCGCCGCCGCACGCCGGCCCAACTGATGAAATCCTTGAATGAGGCTCTATTAGAGCGCAAAGTAGACGCTCAATACGCCACCTTGTCATTGGTCTTATGGGACTCTCGTACCCTCAGCTTTAACGTGACCAGCGCCGGCACTCTTCCTCCCCTGCTTTGCCGCAACGGAAAAATCATCGAGTCTAAGGCCGAGGGCGTCCCCATCGGTTTGCTCGAAGATCAGGAATACGATCAAGTCAACATCGTTGCTCAGCCCCATGATTTACTGCTTCTCTACTCCGACGGAGTTGAGGACCAGTTGTCTGACAACGACGAGTATGGACGGGAGCGCCTCGACAAGCTTCTCATCGCAAACTGCAAACAGACTCCGCAGCAGATCGTGAACTCGATCTTTGAAGATCTGGATGCCTTTCGCGGCGCGACGCCTCTGACCGATGATCAGACCGTCATCGCGTTCCGCGTGCTGTGATCGAAGTCGATGCTCACTGAGGGAGAATTCTTCTATCGTGAGGGAGCGCTCGCGTGCGAAGGCGTGGATTTGACGGCCTTGGCGGAAGCGCGCGGCACCCCCGCTTACGTGTATTCGAAGCGTGTCATCGTAAGCCGCTTCCGCGCTTATGAAGATGCGTTGAGCGCAATCCCGCATCGTGTCTGTTATGCCGTCAAGGCCAATTCAAACCTCGCCGTCTTGGCTACCCTCGCGCATGAAGGGGCGGGCTTTGACATCGTTTCAGGCGGTGAGCTTTATCGAGTGCTTGCGGCCGGTGCCTCTGCGGCATCGGTTGTTTTTTCCGGCGTCGGCAAAACTGAATCTGAGATTCGCTTCGCGCTCGAGAAAGGTATTCATAGCTTCAACTGCGAATCCGAAGCGGAACTCGAGCTGATTTCGCGCCTTGCTGTTTCAACCGGCCGCCGCGCCTCTATCGCCATCCGGGTGAATCCCGATGTCGACGCCATTACGCATCCTTATATATCCACCGGCCTTCGCGAGCACAAATTTGGCGTGGATATAAATCGCGCCGAAGCAATCTATAGCCGCGCCGCCCAGTTGCCCGGGATCGTTGTCGAAGGCGTTAGCTGCCACATCGGTTCTCAACTTTTAGACATCGGTCCTTTGCTCGAAGCGGCAGACAAGGCAATCGCGCTCGTGAAGCGGCTGCGTGAGCTGGCCCTCCCCATTCGATACCTCGATCTTGGCGGAGGGCTCGGTGTTCCCTATCGGTCTGGTGACCGTAACATCTCTGCCAGAACGCTCATCGAAGGCCTGTTGCCTAAACTTCAGCTTCTCAATCTGACGTTGATGCTCGAGCCCGGCCGGTCTGTAGTCGCCGAAGCGGGGGTGCTGTTGACCCGCGTCCTTCTGGTCAAGAAGAATGGTCAGAAGACCTTCGTCATCGTCGACGCAGCCATGAACGACCTGATTCGCCCCGCGCTTTACCAGGCCCACCATGACATTGTGCCGGTCAAGCAAGCGTTAGCCGGCGAAGAGATCAAAGTAGACGTCGTCGGACCCGTTTGTGAGAGTGGCGACTTCTTTGCGCGCGGACGAGAACTGCCCGCGCTCGCACCCGGCGATCTGCTCGCCATCCGTTCAGCGGGCGCTTATGGATTTGTACTCTCGTCGAACTACAACTCCCGGCCGCGTCCCTGCGAGCTGCTGATCGATGGCGATCGTGTTCACGTCGCGCGCCAACGTGAAACGTTCGAGGATCTGATCCGTGGAGAATCACATGATGGATACTAACTAGGACAATGCCAGACTTACCTGCCATTGCAGTAGAAAACCTTCATAAGTCCTATGGCTCCTTTGAGGCAGTGCGTGGGATCGATCTCGAAGTCGGCGTGGGCGAAGTGTTTGGGCTGCTCGGCCCAAACGGTGCCGGGAAGACCACCACCATCGAAATCCTCGAAGGATTACGGCCGCGCACCAGCGGCAAGGTGTCGGTGCTCGGCTTCGATCCCGCCCTTCAGAGTAAAGAAATAAAGAACCGCATCGGCGTCTGTTTGCAGGCCACGAACCTTCCCGACAAGATGAAGGTCCACGAAGCGCTTGATCTCTTCGATGCCTTCTACACCCGCCATACCGACAAAGACGGTGTGCTGAAACGCCTGCAGCTCTGGGATAAGAAAGACGCGCAGTACAAAACTCTCTCCGGCGGTCAGAAGCAGCGCGTTGCCTTGGCCCTCGCGCTGTTGAATGAGCCCTCGCTCCTGTTCCTCGACGAGCCAACTACCGGCCTCGATCCGCAAGTGCGGCACGAAATTCACGGTGTCATTCAAGAACTGAAAGAGAATCGCCGCTCCATCCTGATCACCACGCACTACATCGAAGAGGCCGAGCGTCTTTGCGATCGCGTGGCCATCATCGATGCCGGAAAGATCATCGAGCTCGGCACTCCGCGTGAAATCCAACAACGTGTATTGGGACAAACTCTCGTTGAAGTCACTACCAACGAAGCTATGCCCCTCGAACTATTGCCGGACAGTTTGCGAAGCGAGAAGCAGGTCGTGCGCGATGATGGCCGCACGCTCTCCATCCAAAGCGATACTCCGGCGGCTCTCATCGTTGAGCTTGTTAAATGGATTGATCAGCAGAAACTGCGCCTGGTGGATATTCACATGAAGCGGCCCACGCTGGAAGACGTCTTCATCGAGCTCACCGGAAAGAGGCTGCGCGAATAATGAAACCCTACATTGCTCAAATAAAAAGCAATCTGCGGCTCATGGGCCGTGACCGCTCGGTTTTGTTCTTCAGTTACCTTTTCCCTCTCACCTTCTTCTTTATCTTTGCCCAGTCGTTCGATGCCTCCAAGAGCTCCGCCGCCATGGCGCAAGTTATCGCCATGGTCATCATCATCGGAGTACTCGGTAATGGTTTCTTCGGTGCTGGAATGCGAACCGTTCAGGATCGCGAGACCAATGTTCTCCGCCGCTTCAAAGTCGCCCCCATCAGCGCCGCGCCGCTAATCGTGGCCTCGCTGGTCTCCGGACTGGTCGCTTTCCTGCCTACGGTAGTGCTCTTCCTTTTGTTCGGTCAACTGATTTACCACGCCCCCATTCCCCACAACGCCCTTTCGCTTTTTGTCTTTATATCTGTCGGCGTGCTGGCCTTTCGTTCCATGGGAATGATCGTCGCCGCAGTGGTTAACTCTTCCCAGGAAGCGCAGATCCTCATCCAGATTCTCTACCTGCCCATGCTGTTCCTCAGCGGAGCCACTTTTCCGATCAGCATGATGCCGCTTTGGATCCAAACTATTGCCCAGTTTCTTCCGGCCACTTACCTATTTCAAGGCACGCAATCGATCCTGATCGCCGGCGAAACCGCGGCTGCGAACTGGTTTTCGATTGTTGCCTTGCTGATCACCCTGGCCGTGGCGCTGTTTGTAGGCGTCAAGCTGTTCCGCTGGGAAAAGGAAGAAAAGATTTCAGGCCGCGCGAAGCTCTGGATCTTAGCCGTCCTGGCGCCGTTCTTCATCATGGGCATCTACCAGGCCCGCACCAAGCAGAACATCGAAAAAGCCAAGCTTCTGACACGCAGCGCCATGCGCAGCGGAACGTTTCTTTATCAGAACGCAAAAATAATCGTGGGGGATGGCAGAGTGATCCAGGACGGAGCCGTCCTCGTGAAGGGCGGGAAAATCGCGGAAGTATTCGGCGCGCCGCCCACTGACACCAAGTCTTTGAATGCCGATATCATCAACGCTTCGGGCAAGACGTTGATCCCCGGCCTGATCGACATGCACGTCCATATCGGCGCGCCCGGAGGTGTGTATGACGATGCATCCAAATATGCCGATCCAAAAGCCAGCGAACGAAGGCTGGCGGCATATCTGTATAGCGGCATCACCGCGGTGAGAAGCACCGGCGATTTTCTGGACAACTCCCTGAAACTCCGGTCTGAGATCAACTCCGGCGAATACCTTGGAGCCGAATTCTTTGCGTGCGGGCCGCTCTTTACCGCTCCCGGAGGGCATCCGACGGAGTTAATCAAGAACTTCCCGGCGCCCATGCAATCAACCGCCGAGCAGCAATTCGTACGGTTGCCGAAATCCCCCGATGAAGCTCGCAAGCAGGTGGACAATCTGAAGCACGCTGGAGTCGATTGCATCAAATCCGTGCTCGATGCAGGGTATGCGGACTGGGCTTTGTTCAACCACCTGGATCCCGCCATCTATCGCGCCATAGTCGCGGAAGCTCAAAAGGACAATCTGCCGACTGCCACACATACCGGCAACGCCGCGGATGTGAAAGAAGCTGCGGATGCCGGTTCCACCAGCATCGAGCACGGCTCCATGACGGATCTCATTCCCCTTGAGACCTTCGCGGAAATAAAGCAGAAAGGGCTCGCTTACGATCCAACCTTGAGCATCTTTGAGGCGCTCGTAGACCTGCGAACAGGCAATCCTGAACCGCTCAACCGCGCCATGGTTCAGCAAGTCGGGCCGGCGGATCTCCTCAGTTCTACACGCGCCATGCTTCAGAAAATGGCTCACAAGGCCACTGCGCAACAGATGCAACCTTTTCTCGATCGCTTAAACCAAAATCTGCTCAATGCCTACAAAACTGGCGTTTTGTTGATCGCCGGCAGTGACGCCGGAAATATGTTAGTGATTCACGGACCCACCATTCAACATGAACTGGAGCTATGGGTCAAGGCCGGCATTCCCCCGGCTGTTGCTCTGCAAGCCGCTACCTATAATGCGGCGAGAGTACTTCGCGCGGACGACCGCATCGGCTCCATTCAGAAGGGTCGCGACGCCACCTTGGTTCTTCTCGATGGCGATCCGCTGCAGGACATTTCCAATACCGAGCGCATCTCGCAAGTGATGTTCCGCGGCGAGCGGGTTTCACGCTCTGAGCTCTTCGATCAGAAGTAGTTATAGGAAGGTCTTGAACTCGATCACATCGCCGTCTTCGACGACGTATTCTTTGCCTTCCGTCCGCAGCTTGCCAAGCTCACGCGCGCGTGCAAACGAGCCGGCGCTGACCAAATCGTCGTAGGACACGCATTCAGCTGAAATAAAGCTCTTCTCGAAATCCGAGTGGATCACGCCGGCGGCTTGCGGCGCCTTGTCGCCGGCATGAATGGTCCAGGCACGGCTCTCTTTTTCCCCGGTAGTCAGATAGGTGCGCAAGCCCAGCAGATGATATGCCTCCTGGATCAAATGGCTTGTTCCCGTGTCCGTCACTCCCAAGCCCGCCAGATACTCGGCCCGCTCTTCAGGCGACAACGTCGCCAGTTCCGATTCGATTTCGGCCGAGACGACCACCGCGCTGGTGTCGTGATGCTCTTTCACATAAGCCCGCACCTGCTGAACGTACTTATTGTCATCTGCCGTCGCGAGGTCTTCCTCCGCCACATTGCAGGCGAACAAAGTCGGCTTGCTTGTCAGAAGGAAAAATCCTTTCACCGCAGCCTTCTCTTCCGCTGTCAGGTCAAGCGTCACCGCCGTCTTTCCGGTGTTCAAATGATTCTCCAGCTTCTCCAGAAGATCCACTTCGGCGATGGCCTTCTTATCGCCGCTCTTTGCGGCTTTTTGTTGCTTCGCTTTTCTCTTCTCGACCGACTCTAGATCTGCCAGCACCAGCTCCGTATTGACGATCTCGATATCTCGCACCGGATCCACCGTGTCCATCACATGCTCGATATTCGAATTCTCGAAACACCGGACTACTTGAATCAGCGCATCAACCTCGCGTATGTGACCCAGGAATTGGTTCCCGAGTCCCTCGCCTTTGCTCGCGCCTTTCACCAACCCGGCAATATCGACAAATTCAAACACGGCCGGAATGGTCTTCTGCGAAGCGCTCATCTTGGTAAGCACGTCCAAGCGTTCATCCGGAACGGTAACTACGCCCATGTTGGGCTCGATGGTGCAAAATCGGTAGTTCGCAGCCATCGCTTTGCGCGTTTGGGTGACTGCGTTGAACAAGGTGCTCTTCCCAACGTTTGGAAGCCCCACAATTCCAGCTCTTAACATTCACCTTCATCTTCGCGTACAGTGCCATCATGTGAATGGTGCAGTTCGAGCAAGAACTTGCGCGGGTTCTGCCTGCCGATCTTCCCCATCGTGAACGGCTGATTCAAAAAGCGGCTCAACATCTGCAGTTGGTTGCTTCCGCCAATGAGTACATGAATCTGACCCGCATCACCGGCCCCCGAGAGGCTGCCATAAAGCACGTCTACGACTCCGTCGCTCCCTGGAAGCACTTTGAAAAAGCTGAGCGGATCCTGGATGCGGGTACCGGCGCCGGCTTCCCAGGCATTCCGCTTGCCGTGGTTTTGCCTCATGTCCGCTTTGTTCTGGCCGAATCAATTCAGAAGAAAGCTCGCTTTGTCGACTCCGTTGTGGATGCTCTGGAACTCGCCAACATTCGAGTCACATCTCAGCGAGCGGAAGATTTAGCCGGTAATCAACAACTTGATGTCATTACCGCCCGCGCAGTGGCTCCGGTCGCGCGTATGATGGATCTGTTTAGAAAGCCGCTGCAGCAAGGCGCGCGCCTCATCCTCTATAAGGGGCCGGACGTGGAAACAGACATGGCGGAAGCGCGCAAACATCGAGCGGCTGCCGAAGTGCTTTGCCGCTACGAACTGCCAGACGGAATGGGAATAAGAACGCTAATTGAAATAAAAACTAACTTCGCTGGACGCGCAACACCTCGTAAACGAGTACAAGCCAGCCCAGGATGAAGGCCAATCCGCCGACGGGCGTGATTGCGCCGAGAATCCGCGCGCCTGTCAAGGCGAGCGTGTATAAACTTCCCGAGAAAACAATAATGCCGATGAACAACAACCACGCAACCCGCGCTTGCCCTGTAACGGTAATCGCGTTCGTGCGAGCTAGCAGCGCGACCAGCAGGATGCCCAGCGCGTGCACGAAATGATAAAAGACCGCCTTCTCATACACCGACATCGAGTAAGCATCCAGCCGGTCCTTCAATCCATGAGCGCCGAACGCGCCCATTCCAACACCCAGCGCCATCAGCATAGCCCCGCAAGCAGTCCAGTTCATAGCTCAGTTTTGCAAATAGGCGTTCGCCTAGTACCCTATAACTAACGCTTTAGCTGCGCACCCTCGCGGGGGTTCTTTCCATTATGCTTCTTTTTCATCGCCAAACTTTTATCCAAACCGCCCTTATCGCATCATTGACCCTCTGCTGCGCGCAAGCACAAACGGGATCTGTTCGACAGCTAATCACCGAGACCATCAATGACTCGCAAGTCGTGACTTTGACCGGCAATACGCACCCCTTGGCGCAACGCGATTTCGACCAAGGCGCTGCGCCTACGGATCTACCGATGCAGCGAATGCTCCTCGTCTTAAAGCGCAGCCCGGAGCAGGAAGCCGCACTGGAGAAGCTGTTGGAGGAGCAGCAGCAGAAGTCGTCACCCAATTACCATCAGTGGCTGACGCCCGGCGATTTTGGCCAGCAGTTCGGTCTTGGCGACCAGGACATCCAGAGAGTGACCTCCTGGCTGCAATCACATGGTTTCCAGATTGGACATGTGTCGAAAGGGCGAACGATGATCGAGTTTTCCGGAACCGCTGCCCAAGTTCAGAATACGTTCCACACGGCCATTCACAAGTTCGTTGTCAACGGGCAGGAGCATTGGGCGAACGCGAGCGACCCGCAGATTCCTAGCGCGCTCTTTGCCGCTGTTGCAGGTGTTGCCACGCTGCACAACTTCACGTCCACGCCTCAGTCGGCGGTGGCGGATCAGAAGGTCGAGGCAATCGTGCCATCCGGATCAGCCCGGCCGCAATTTACATCCACCGGGGGCGGCCATTATTTGGCGCCGGGTGACTACGCCATCATTTACAACACGAACCCGTTGTTGCAGGCCGGGGTCACCGGGTCGGGAACTGTTATAGGGGTGGTCGGACGAACCAATATCAATATTCAAGATGTGGCCAGCTTTCGGAGTGTGTTCGGCCTTTCGGGTCCCGCTCCGCAAGTAATTGTGAACGGCACCGACCCGGGAGACCTGGGCGGAGGCGAGGAAGTCGAAGCCGTGCTCGACGTGTCGTGGGCAGGAGCGGTTGCTCCAGGCGCGCAGGTTGACTTGGTGGTTTCGAAAACCACCAACACCACCGACGGCGTTACGCTTTCGGAAGAGTACATCATCAACAACAACCTTGCGAACGTGATGACGGAGAGTTTTGGCGATTGCGAAGCGAACTACACTTCATCGGAGGCAGCCGCAATTTCGGCGCTTGCCCAGCAAGCGGCGGCGCAGGGCATCACGTATACCGTTTCAGCAGGCGATGCCGGATCTGCGGGTTGCGACAATTTCGATACCGAGTCGTCTGCCACTGGTCCCGTTTCGGTGAATATACTGGCATCGAGCCCGTACACCGTCGCAGTCGGCGGAACGCAATTTAATGAGAATGGTAGTAGCGCCTATTGGAGTTCGTCAAATGGAACCGATGCCGTTTCCGCAGTTTCTTACATTCCGGAGGATGTCTGGAACGCCAACTGCAGCGGCGGTAGTTGCGGGACCGGAAGTATTCTCGCGGGAGGTGGCGGATCGAGTCAGTTTTTCACGAAACCGTCGTGGCAATCCGGAGTCGCGGGTATTCCTAACGACGGGCATCGCGACCTGCCGGATGTCGCATTAGCAGCAGCCGGTCTCAACCCGTACCTGCTCTGCCTTAACGGCTCTTGTACACCGAACGGTAATGGGCAGATCTCCTTTTCCGGAGTTTATGGCACTTCGGCGGCAGCCCCTTCGTTTGCGGGCATCATGGCGCTGGTGAATCAGAAAACAGGATCCCGGCAAGGGCAAGCAGATCCGGTGCTGTACAGCCTGGCGGCAGCCGAGACCCTGTCGAACTGCAATGCCTCGAATACGGCGGGACTTCCGGCCAGCACTTGCATCTTCAATGACGTGACGGTGGGAACAAACGCCGTGCCTGGAGAGACTGGATACAACACCGGCAGCGAAACCTATCCGGCGACTGTGGGATACGATCTGGCCAGCGGCCTGGGGTCGGTAAACGCCGCGAATCTGGCGAATGGATGGAGTGGCGGAACGAGTTCACTGAGCGCATTCCCAGCAGGGACGCTACCGCCGTATTACTCTTCGGATCCGAATGCGGTGGAGTTGGGAGTGAAGATCCGCTCCGATGTTGCCGGCTATATCACGGGCGTACGGTTCTACAAGAACTCAGCTGATACCAGCGTGCATACGGGTTCATTGTGGAGCGGCAGCGGACAACTGCTGGCGACGGGCACGTTCAGCAATGAGAGCGGGAGCGGATGGCAGCAACTCAACTTCTCAGCGCCGGTTGCCATTACGGCGAATACAACTTACGTAGCTTCGTATCACACCAGCAGCGGCTATTACTCGACGAACTGAATTATTTCACAAACCAGGGCGTAAACAACGGTACGCTGCACGAGTTACAAAACGGCGTGGACGGGCCAGACGGGGTCTACTATTACGGATCGGGCGGCGTTTTCCCAACCAGACGTAGGAGAGCTCCAACTATTGGATCGATGTCGTCTTCTCACAGAGCAGCGAACAGCGCCAACTAATGTCTTCCTGCCCGGCGACGACACCAGCTCACTACTATTACGGATCCGAAACCCAGTGGAGTTGGGAGTGAAGATCCGCTCCGATGTTGCCGGCTATATCACGGGCGTACGGTTTTACAAGAACTCAGCTGATACAAGCGTGCATACGGGTTCATTATGGAGCAACAGCGGACAGCTGCTTAGCGACCGGCACATTCAGTAACGAGAGCGTCGAGTGGATGGCAGCAACTCAACTTCTCAGCGCCCGGTAGCGATCACGGCGAATACAACTTACGTAGCTTCGTATCACACCAGCAGCGGCTATTACGACGCGTTGAACTATTTCATCAAGCCAAGGGCGTGAACAATGGTACGCTGCACGAGTTGGAGAACGGTGTGGACGGGCCAGAACGGGGTCTACTATTACGGATCCGGGCGGCGATTTTCCCAACTCAGACGTATGGAGAGCTCCAACTATATGGATCGATATCGTCTTCTCACAGAGCTACGGGTAACACGCCAACGAATGTCTTCCCTGCCCGGCGACGACACCAGCTCACATACAATTACGGATCCGAAACCCAGTGGAGTTGGGAGTGAAGATCCGCTCCGATGTTGCCGGCTATATCACGGGCGTACGGTTCTACAAGAACTCCGCTGACACAAGCGTGCATACGGGTTCATCTATGGGGCGACAGCGGACAACTCTTAGCCACCGGCACATTCAGTAACGAGAGCGCTCGAGTGGATGGCAGCAACTAAACTTCTCAGCGCCCGTAGCGATTACGGCGAATACAACTTACGTAGCTTCGTATCACACCAGCAGCGGCTATTACGTCGTCGAACTGAACTATTTCACCAACCAAGGGGTGGATAACGGTACGCTGCACGAGTTACAGAAGCGGCATGGACGGGCCAGAACGGGATCTACTATTACGGATCGGGCGGCGATTTTCCCCAACTCAGACCTATGGAGAGCTCAAACTATTAGGTCGATATTGTCTTCTCAGCCCGCTGTGGGTAGTCAGTCCAGACATCTTTCCTGACGGGGACGACGCCTATCCACATGACTTTCCGGATCCGAATCCTATAGAACTGGGAGTCAAGCTCCGCTCGGATGTGAGCGGATACATCACCGGAGTGCGTTTTTACAAGACACTCAGTCGATGACCAGCGTGCATACGGGCTAATCGTGGAGCAGCAGCGGTCAGCTGCTTGCGACCGGCACGTTTGAGCAACGAGAGCGCCAGCGGATGGCAGCAACTAAACTTCTCAACCCCGGTGGCCATCGTGGCTAACACCACCTACATTGCTTCCTATCACACCGGCAGCGGCTTTTACGACGCGCTGAACTATTTCAACAGCCAAGGGGTGAACAGCGGAACTCTGCACGCCTTACAAAGCGGTACCGACGGCCTGAATGGTGTCTACTACTACGGTCCGGGGGGGATCTTGCGCAACCAGTCCTATGAAGGTTCAAACTACTATGTCGATATTGTGTTCTCGCGGCTGTGGGTAGTAGCCCAGACATCTTTCCTGCAGGGACGACGCCTTCCACATACTTTCCGGATCCGAATCCTATAGAACTGGGAGTCAAGCTCCGCTCGGATGTGAGCGGATACATCACCGGAGTGCGCTTTTACAAGAACTCAGTCGATACCAGCGTGCATACGGGCTAATGTGGAGAGCAGCGGCCAGCTGCTTGCGACCGGCACGTTTGGCAACGAGAGCGCCAGCGGATGGCAGCAACTAAACTTCTCAACCCCGGTGGCCATCGCGGCAAACACCGCCTACATTGCTTCATGACACCGGCAGCAGCTTTACGACGCGCTGAACTATTTCAACAGCCAAGGGGTGAACAGCGGAACTCTGCACGCCTTATAAAGCGGTACCGACGGCCTGAATGGTGTCACTATACGGTCGGATCCCCCAACAGCCTATGAAGATTCAAACTCGATTCAATAGTATCTTCAATTTCACTGATATTCCTATCCAGTTACTCTTGTATTCAGGGTTAATCGCACTCATTCTTGCCTGTATCGGAAGCTTATGGTCGTGCTGTCGAGGCTCGCTCGGAATCTATCGGCCAAGACAGCATGACTGGAGGCCCGTTGCGCTCTGTGACAGCAGCAGAGAGTAATGGGCGGAGTGGACCGACAGCGAGGAGTTCGCCGAAAAGCCGCTTGGCTCGATGAGAGTCTCGGGTACGCCCAACCCGCGGTCCTGCACGACAGCCAAAACATTCCAGACTAACGACAGGCCCAGTACCCGGCAATGGCCGTCGCAAGCCAATTTCTCTTGTTGCCCAGTTCGAATCCGATGAGAATACAGGCCTTGAACCCAGTAAATACCGGGACGGTGCTTGCCAAAGCGAACGCAATGGCAGGCGGCAAAGATAGACCGTGAACAGTTCGTCATACCACGAAGTATTTCTCAGCTTCGCGCATAGTACGTCGGCGAAATAGAAAATGGAAATCCAATTACCAATAAAGGAGCAAGACTTCCGACGCGCAAGTGTCTTTTGCGTTTTCGGTCCAAGTCTGTCTAAAGCGACGGGCACTCTCAAAGTTTACTTTGGTCGAGATTTGCCTCATCTTTAGGGCAATTAAGTACTTCTGCGCCTGTTGGCTATAATCGCAAAAGGGTCGGGAGGAACCTCGCGTACAACGGCTCTGGCTATCACCGGACCGGGCCTCGTCGTGATTCGACTCAGGGAGATCTCAGATCTCTGACGCACGTTCGCGCAGGCTAAAGAGTCGAATCATTTACTTCGATGCCCTGCGCTGTCGATACGAAATTGAATGCATTCTGAATGGTAAAGCTTTCCGACTACATCCTAGGGTTCTTGGCGGATCGCGGCGTCAAGCATATTTTTCTAGTCACGGGCGGCGGCGCAATGCATTTAAACGATTCCATTGGCCGCGAGAATCGCATTCAGTACGTTTGCAACCACCACGAACAGGCGTGCGCCATGGCCGCCGAATGCTATGCACGCGTGAGCGGCCGCGTCGGGGTCGTTAACGTCACGACCGGTCCGGGCGGTATCAACGCGCTAAACGGCGTGTTTGGGGCCTGGACAGATTCCATACCCATGCTGATCCTCTCCGGCCAGGTGAAGCGCGAAACTTGCGCCAGGGTACTGGGCTTACGCAATATCCGGCAGCTTGGTGATCAGGAAGCGGATATTACTCGCATGGTTAGGGCCATCACAAAATACGCGGTGCTGGTCTCGGACCCCAGTACTATTCGCTATCACCTGGAAAAGGCATACCACCTTGCGGCAACAGGCCGCCCGGGTCCATGCTGGCTCGATATACCGGTTGATGTGCAGTCGGCCAAGATCAATCCCGCGGCACTTCCGGCCTATGATCCAGCCGAGGATCTTCCCGCCTCGAACACTGAGCAACTGGAGGAGCACTGCGCGTGCGTGATCGAGAAGCTTCGATCGGCAAAGCGGCCGGTTGTGATGGCTGGATCGGGCATTCGAGCCGCTCACGCGTTGGAGGAATTCGAAGAGGTGATCCGAAAACTCGGAATTCCAGTCACCACAGCCTGGACACACGACTTAATCGCCTCCGACGACGAGTTATTCTGCGGGCGGCCTGGGACCATCGGGGAGCGGGCGGGCAACTTTACGGTTCAGAACTCTGACGTTCTACTGGTGCTCGGTTCGCGATTGAATATTCGACAGGTCAGCTATAACTGGTCTTCTTTTGCGCGCGAGGCCTTCAAGATTCAAGTCGATGTAGATGCAGCCGAACTGGACAAACCGCTGGTGCGTCCGGATCTTCCCATTCCTTGCGATTTAAAGACCTTCCTCCGTGCGCTGTCGTTCCAGCTCAATGGGTGGACACCAAGCGCGACCCACCAGGAATGGCTGTCCTGGTGCCGCGACCGCGTTGCACGTTATCCCGTGGTGCAGGCGAAGCAGCGTCAGTCTGTGTCGCCTCTTAATCCGTATTACTTCGTCGAGATGCTTTTCGAGGGACTGCGCTCCGATGATGTTGTCGTGTGCGGAAACGCGGCCGCGTGCATCGTTCCCTACCAGGCTGGACGTTTGAAAAAAGGGCAACGCCTGATTTCGAATTCCGGGTCGGCGTCTATGGGCTACGATCTTCCAGCAGCCGTGGGCGCCGCGGTAGCTCGAGGGGGTAAGAGAGTCATTTGCATCGCGGGCGACGGCAGCGTTCTGCTCAATATACAGGAGCTACAAACGCTGGCTTATAATCAGCTTCCCGTAAAGCTATTGATTCTAAACAATGGCGGTTACCTTTCGATCCGCCAGACACAATCCAACTTCTTTGGCCAAAATGTGGGCGCGGGACCGGGCAGTGGGCTTTCCTTTCCCGATTACGTAAAATTGGCCCAAGCGTTCGGCCTTCGGTCGGAGTGCATCACGGGGGTAGACGCAATGCCACGGCTCTGGGACCTGCTCGATTCGCCGGGCCCGGGCGTCTGCGAGATTATGCTCGACCAGAAACAGGAATTCGAGCCCCGCTTGAAATCCCGCCAGTTGCCCGATGGCACGATGGTAACGCCCGCTCTCGAAGATATGTATCCGTTCTTAGATCCGGAAGAGTTGCGATCAAACCTGTTTATCAAGTCTCCTCAGTAGCGAAGATATATGGAAATACGCGCCGTTCTCTTCGATCTTGATGGAACACTGGTCGATTCGCTCCCGGGAATTGAATTCTCCGTCGATTGTGCGTTCGCTGAATGCCAGATGCCGCCGCGCGAGCGTGAGTTGCGATCTTTGATCGGGCCGCCGATCCGAACAATTTTTAGCCAACTGCTCTCTCACGCCGACGAGCAGCAACTAACAAAACTGGAGAGCGCGTTCCGGGTCTCATATGATTCTATCGGCTGGCGCAAAACGGTATTGCACGATAATGCCGGGGGCGCGTTGGGAGCGGTAAGGGACGCTGGCTTGCCCCTTTTCCTGGTCACGAATAAGCCACAGGCAGCTACGCACCGGATACTGGGCGCCTTCGATATCGATCATCTATTCACGGCGGTGCTTTGTCGCGATTCCAGAACTCCCTCCTTTCAATCCAAGGCGGAGATGTTAGGAGAACTTGTTGCAGCGCATTCGCTAGAGCCGGCAACGTGCATGTATATAGGCGACAGCCGTGAGGATTATCAGGCCGGCAAAGAAGCCGGAATTCCGACCGCTATCGTGGCCCATGGATACGGCGCACTGGAATGAAGAGCGGAATATCCCGGCTCGTTAATTTTGAAGAACTTATCGGAAGTATTGAATTTCATCGGAATTCTGGAGAGAGCATGATTGACCGCGACATTTTTGAAGATCTGTTTGTACTGGAGATTGCCAATAATCATTGGGGACGCCTGGAGCGTGGGCTAAAGATCGTCGAGACCTTCGGCCAAGTAGTGCGCTTCAACAATGTCCGTGCGGCATTGAAGCTGCAGTTCCGTGATGTGAACTCCTTCATTCACGCCGATTTCCGGCATCGGACCGATATCCGGTACATCAAGAAGACAATCGATACGCGGCTTACCGACGACGATTTCGCGACGCTGGTTAAGGCGATCCGGTCGCTTTCCTGTATTCCGATGGCAACGCCTTTCGACGAGCGTTCGGTCGACCTGTGTTGTGAACTTGGTATTCCCATTCTCAAGATCGCCAGCTCAGACATGAACGACTGGCTGCTGCTTGAGAAGATGGCGAAAACGAAAAAACCGGTGATCGTCTCCACGGGTGGGTCTTCGCTGAAGGATCTTGACGATCTTGTCACTTTTTTCCAGAATCGTAATATTTCGCTCGCGGTGAATCATTGCGTCTCGATCTATCCGTCACAAGACAGCGAACTTGAGATGAATCAGATCGACTACCTCAGGGGCAGGTACCCGTCACTCACCATAGGCTTCTCGACGCACGAGTGCAGTGACTGGACCAACTCGATGCTCATCGCCTATGCCAAGGGTGCGAGAACTTTCGAGCGGCATATCGACATCGAAGCCGATGGCATTCCGGTCACGCCATACTGTTCCCGTCCTGAGCAAGTGGACACGTGGTTTAAGGCTTATCACAAAGCAAAAGAAATGTGCGGCGCCTCCGGAACGCAGAAGCGCATGCCGCCGCAAAAGGAGATCGAGTACCTTGACTCGCTCGTACGTGGTGTTTATGCCAAGAGAGACCTGCCCGAAGGACACATCCTTACCGACGAGGATGTCTATCTTGCGGTCCCATTGCAGCAAGGGCAAATCTCGTGCCGCGAGCTGATGAAAGGCGAGGTACTGCGCAACCACATTGCTCAAGATGAGCCAATCGTCATCGACGCGATCGATAGCCCGTACGCGAGTATCCCCTCGCTTCGGACGTTGATCTATAAACGGGGTCTGCCGCAAAACGCGTCACTCTCTGCGCCGAAGCGGCCATCCTCCCAACACGGTCCGGAAGGAGACATCTCGATCCTGAGGGTTGCGGAGAACGGCTGATCCTCCGAATATGAGACCGACGGATAGGTTGCCCGTGAAAACGATCAGCATTTACACAGCCTGCTACAACGAGGAGGAAAATGTCGAGGAGTTGTACAATCGCGTTCGCGCCGAGATGGCCACAATCGGGCGTTACAATTACGAGCATATCTTCATCGACAACGCATCGCAGGACAACACAGTTGCCATTCTGAAGCGAATCGCCAGCCGCGACCATAACGTCAAAATCATTGTTAACGCACGGAATTTCGGCCATATCCGGTCGCCGCATCATGCTCTCTTGCAAACAACCGGCGATGCCGTGATCAGCATAGTGGCGGATTTGCAAGACCCCCCGGAAAAAATTCCGGAGATGATTGCGAAGTGGGAAGAAGGATATCCGATGGTCTTATGCCTGAAGAAAACGAGCCAGGAAAACGCGCTCATGTTTTGGGTGCGGACTCAATATTACCGGCTGGTTCAGCGCTTGTCCGCCATTCAAACTTTCGAGAATTTTACTGGGTTTGGTTTATACGACCGCAGCGTAGTCGAAGCTGTTCGTTCTTATGGCGATGCTTATCCGTATTTCAGAGGCATCATCGCAGAAATAGGTCTACCGCACTACGATTTGTACTACGACCAGCCTCGGCGTATACACGGTATAACGAAAAACAACTTCTACTCCCTATATGACCTGGCGATGCTAGGGATAACGAATCTATCGAAGGTACCATTACGGATTTCAACCTTTCTCGGTTTCTTTACGGCCGTGCTTTCGCTAGTTGCCGGATTCGGTTATCTTCTCTACAAGCTGATCTTCTGGAGCCATTTCGATGTAGGCGTTGCACCGCTCGTGATTGGGCTGTTCTTTCTTGGATCGGTGCAGTTGGTCTCTATGGGTATTCTTGGTGAGTACTTGGGCGCCGTCCATACCCAGGTGTTGAATCGGCCTCACGTGATCGAGAAGGAGCGGATCAATTTTGAATTTGAGCCGAGCCATGCCCTGCAGGATGTGGGCATCGAAAGTTCCTGGCAACCTACGTAGCTAAGCCGCTGATCTGTTTCCAGCGATCTTTTGAGCGCTTGCCTGTCAGCGACTTTTCCGAATTATTTCCTTTCAAAATCCGCGCTAATAGTTCTCACGTACACTTGCAGTGATATCAGACCAGCGAACATGACAGAACCATTCCCGGTACCCGTCTCCACGTTTCCTCCCGCTGGCGCGGAAGATGATATCGGCCGTCTCCCGATCCCGGTGGCCCTGCAGCTTCGTTATCTGAGGATTATTGCCTATAGCCTGATACTTTTTCTTGGCATGGCGCAAGCGTGGTCGACGCGGCACGTGATTTTTTCGGACGGCACCTCATACGTTGAAATCGCGACGGCATATCTGCATGGAGACTGGAGCAAGGCGATCAACGCATATTGGAGCCCTCTCTACTCCTGGTTGCTGGCTCTCATGTTCTGGCTTCTCAGACCCAGTCCGTACTGGCAGGCTGCGACCTTGCACCTGCTAAATTTCCTCGCTTACGCCGGTGGGTTGCTTTCTGTGGAGCTGCTTGTTTGTGAAATCGCGCGATATCTGCGTTCCGGGCTGCTGGCGGGTACGGGAACGCTCTCGATCGTCACTCTTTATATTGCGGCATATACAATGTTCCCACTCGTGGCGTTCGGAATCATACACTATCCGTCACCTGACGAGGTTGCCGCCGCACTGATGTTGCTCCTCATGGCGCTGATTTTGCGTGTTAGCAGGACCGCTGGCTCAGGCATGCTTTTTCTGTCGATTGGGATCATTTGCGCGATCCTCTATCTCGCGCGGGCGGCCTTTGCGGCGTCAATTCCGATTTGCATTGCAGAAGTCCTAGTTTTGCTTAGACGGCAGGGCCGGCCAATAGTTCGTCCAGCTCTCCTGATGGTGCTAGCTGTCTTGGCAGTCGCTGGCCCTTTCGTCGCCGGGATCAGCCGAAAGGAAGGAAGATTTACGATCGGCGAAGCGGGTAAGCTCACCTATGCATGGGAGGTTGACGGGGCGTCTCGATTTATCTACTGGCAGGGAGAACCGGGCAACATCGGTACGCCTGTTCACCCGGTAACACGTGTGAGTAGTTCACCCGCGGCTTACGTGTTCAATGGGCCCGTAGCTGTTAGCTTTTCGCCTTGGTTCGATCCCTCGTACTGGTATGAAGGAATTACGCCAAAGTTAAACCTCGGAGCAGAATTACGGGCCTTGGCGGTAGACCTTAGCTCGGTCGTGCGGCTGCTCGCGTCATCGCCGATTACCTTGCCAGTGGTGATCCTGGCATTTCACATGGGATTGCTGCTGTGGTTCCGACGCTTTCTTCTGTTTTGGCCAATTTTATTACCTGCAATTGCGGGCCTGCTTATCTATTGTCTCGTGTATGTCGAGAAGCGGTATATCGTCTCAAATCTCCTCATCATCTGGCTCGCAGCACTGGCAGCCATTCGAATTTCCGACGAGCGTTGGCGTTATTGCGCTAATGTCGGCACGCGTTTATTGTGCCTGGTTTTCTTCTGCTTCTTTCTTACGTCCAGGGCGATGCCGCCGGCTGTCAATGCGATCTCCGATGCAATCCATGGACGGGAGCGAGAGAAGAACATGAACTACCTCTTTGCGGAGCGCTTGAAGCAATTGGGCCTACAACCTGGAGACAAAGTTGCGTTTATCGGAGAGGGAATGAATCATGCCGACTGGGCGCGTTTGGATAATCTCAAGATTGTCGGTGAGGTACCAATCACGTTCGATCGACCGCAGAAACTCTTCAACAATTACCTGATAGAGAACCCGAGCCAGATTCGAGCATTCTGGAAGGCTGATCCAGCCGCGCAGCAACGTGTGCTGCAGGCTTTTCGCGACGTAGGGGCTGTCATGGTGGTTACGGACGGAGTATTCCAGAGCACCCTACCTCACGGATGGCATAAACTGCTGCCGCAGGCTGAAATAGGGGAGCCTGAGACTCTGGACGATCCAGGCTACCTGCTGCGCTTGCGAACCAGCTACCTCTGGCTGGTGCCTCGGTGAGGCGAGGCGAAACACCAAACGTCCTCGTTTAGATGCTGGTGAGAGAATTACAGCTAAACCGGTGAACTCCGTTTCCAACTGCCCGTGCTGCGATTCTAAATCTCTGAGAAACGCCAGAGCTTTAGTCGCGCCTTTCATTGCGCATCGAATCTGGGGCCGGCCACCATTTGAGGTCAACTTGGCCACCTGCGTAGAATGCGAATTCTCATTTTTCAATCCGCAATTGGAACCGGACGAAGAAGCACGGCTTTACGTGGGATATCGGACGCCCAGCTACGTAGCCATGCGACAAGCGTATGAGCCTTGGTACACGCCCGGGCTGAACGCGAAGATGACAGAGTCCGGCTTTCTCGATAAGCGGAAGGCAGCCCTCCGCGATATCCTGCTGGCGAATCTTGAAAATAACTTGGCGCGCAGCGTGCTCGATTACGGCGGGGCCCATGGCGAACTTGTGGCTGGGCTGATCCCGGACGCGGCGGCATACGTATATGACGTGTCGCAAGTCGAACCTGTCGAGGGTGTCCAGGGCTGCGCCGATTTGGCAGACTGCCGTCGAACGAAATTCGATCTCATCATATGCTCGAATGTTCTTGAGCATGTTGGGCGTCCGGGCACGCTCGTGGAGGACATGATACAAGTCGCAGAGCCAAACACAGCCATCTGGATTGAAATTCCAATCGAAGCTCCGTTTGGATTGAAGTTGACCTTGCGGAGATTAGGACAAGAGGCGATACTTTTCCTAATGCGGCCCCGAATTGGATTGTCGGCATTAAAGCCCGGAATGCTGCGCTTAATGCACGAGCACGTGAACTTCTTCACGCCGGAAGCTCTTCGAAGATTGCTATCGTCGCGCGGCTGTAAAGTACTCGCCTGCGAAACTTACAGAGTCGACGCACGTATTGGACGCTATCGCATGCTTTGGGCTATGGCGCGAAAGCAGTAATCGCCTGACGCGCTGCCATGTTGGAGGCGGCCTAACCCAAAGCGCCTGCTTTCATCTGCCAAAGATATGTCCTTCGTATTCCTTCCGAGACTCCGATGAACGGCCGCAATCCTAGTTCTGTTTCGGCCCTTATTATGGAAGGTACGTAGCGCGCCGGAAGCGCCCCTGGTATGGGCTGCCGCGCAATCTCAATCGGTTGTTCCGAATCAGTGCTCGATACCACCAGCTTCGCGAGGTCGGCAATTGTCAGATCTTCTGCGGATCCTACATTGTAGGGACGTGCCGTTTCGCCCCGCACGAGCATTGTCCACAACCAGATTGCCAGGTCCGCCGCGTATAAATAGGAACGGTACGGCGTTCCATCGCCGGCGATGCGAACGGGCCGTTGTTTGAGCACGTCGCGTAGGAAATTGCCAACCGCGAAGTTCTCGTCCAACGGCAAATATGGACCTACAAAGGCGAACAAACGAGCAATGACTGCGGCGAAGCCGAACTGCGAGGCGTACATCGCGCACATAAACTCGGACGCACGTTTCCCCTGCCCGTAAGCACTCCTTATGTCGGTCGTTGCAGGAGCACCGGCATAATCCTCCGAAATATGTGTAACATGCGGTGGCTGCTTGCCATAGACCGCGCCAGAACTTGTAAATAAGAGACGCCTGGTGTTGTGAGTACGCGCAAACTCGAGGACTCGCTTTGTCGCCCCGAGATCGGTTTCCAGCGTGGAAAGCGGCTGGCCGGGAGTTGGATCGAAAGATCGGTCGGTGGCCGCATGAATCACAAACGCGAACTGCCCTTCCGGGTAATCGAATGAGCAAGCGTCACCGCGTAACAGATAGACCGATCGATGTTCAGCCAGATGGGGGGCCTTGCGCCGAAATGCGTCGGGATTACGCGTCAGCAGGGTAGTTCGTACTCCTAGGCTCTTGACGTCATTGGCCCAAAGCAGACTCTCGATGAGCCAGGTACCCACGAAACCCGTGCCACCCGTTATGAAAATGTTCTGATCACGTAACTGGTCCCAGATGGCGCCAGCGTGTTCCAGAACGTAATTCAAATCCTGCGTGAGCAAATTGGGCATAAGTTAATTCGTAGCGAGACACCGGACAGCGACGTTAAGACGAGAATATCCGATATGCCCACGCGATATACCCACAGCCACGACACTTATGTCATGATGAATCAGTTATCCTCGAAGGCCCGTGACCGCTTTCGATGCCGCGACAAGGCTGAGCTTATACATCTGGTAGACTTTGCTAGGCGAATTCCATCGGCTGCGGCCGGTGGGGCCAAACGCTGGAAATCTGCACTGACGCCCTCCTAAATATGGTAAATCTGCGCCGCGTTTCCGCAGAAACTTTTGAAACAATAGCCAAGAATCCAGTTCGCACACAGTTCATTGCTGGGGCATTTACGACTGCCTTGGTGACGCTTCTGTACCTTCTACTGTTCTGGAACCATTTCGTCGGATTCCGATCTGGAAGCGGAGAGTACGGTTCTGGAATTAGCTTTCTGTCCGGTCATTTCCCGTACCGGGATTACTTTGCGGCTGCCCCTCCTCTGAACATTCTGAAATCGGCGCTGCTGTTGTCTGTTTTCGGGAAGGCCTACATCGTGAGTCGCGCAGCTGGCGTGTTCGAGCGCGTTGTCTTGGCGGTTCTGGTCTATTCCTGGCTGGCGCGCATGTTTCGGGCCAGCTATGCGGCTCTTGCAGCTATGGTGACGATGGTCGTGTCTTCAGGCGATCTCTCAGACCCGATCGCCTCTTATAACCACGATGCCATCCTATTTGCAACTGCAAGTGGATTTCTAGCAAGTTATGTATTGGAGCGGCAGCGCGGCTGGAAGTCCATAGCGCTGTTTGCGTGCCTGTCCGGAATATGCGCGGGGCTTTCGTTCGCGACCAAGCAAACGATCGGCCCGGGAGTAACGGTAGCGGTGCCCGTCGTCGTTTGTGCTTGCCTGCTTCGCTTCGATGGCCTTCGCCAAAGCGCGGTATTTCTGGCCGGGTTCTGCGTGGGTTGGGCGGTTTGTGAAGGTTGCTTCGTCGCGTGGCTTGCCGGACTCGGGATTTTACATCAGGCTATACACGATATTTTCGTCCAAGGACCGGCCGCCAAAGCGTCGCATCCGGGAGATTTCTTCACGAGAGCGCTCGTGATCATGAAACAGTTCCATCGACCGGCCGAGGTGGCTGTAGGCGCAATTCTTTTTTCGGCTGCCGCTTGGTGGAAATCCGGACGGAAGCGCGAGACGCAGTCCAGTTCCATTGCTTCAATAGGGTTCGTTTTGCTGCTTGGCGTGGGTTCGGTCGCGGCGGCGGCAGTCGCGTCCTACGCTGGCTTCGATCGTGGGCAACGCTTATTGACCGCATGTATTTACTTCACATTTTTTGGCGTTGCGGCATTATCAATTTTTTACGCCTTGCTGTGGCTCTCAAACAAGCTCTCGAGGCGGGAAGCTCAGTTCTGCCTGTACGCAGCGGTATCGTTCACAGTTGCGTTTATGTTGTCGTTATCGTGGCCGGCGTTCGAGGCGATGATTGTACCGGGCCTGGGTTTATTAATAGCGGCATTGATGGATGGGTATCGAGGTTGGATACACCCACTAGTCTATGCAGGATGCGCAATCCTGTTATTGGCCGGTACGTGTGCGAAATTGGCTATGCCCTTTAGCTTTGCGGATTTTAGCGAGCCGCCCGTCCGCACGGCCCATTCAACCTCTACGCTGCCGCAGATGAAGGGCTTCGTTTTACCGGCGCCAGTAGTTCGTTTCATGGACGATACGGTACACATTATTCAAAAGAACTCATCTCCCCAAGACACGATCTTCACTTATCCCGATTTCAGCTTCTTCTATGCCATCGCGGATCGTAAATGGCCCACTCTCACGGCTTCGCACAACATCGATGTCGTCAATGACGAGCTCGCGAGGAGCGAGGCTACACGGCTGTTGAACAACCCGCCAGCGGTGCTCATATACTATCCGGGGTCCAACGCAGTTCTCGGATATTACGAAGGGATATGGCGTCACGGTCAACGCAGCGGGCTGCGCGACCTTATCGCCGCTGTTGAAACGCTTGCGAGGCAGTATCACCTCGAGGAATCTTTCAAGGTTCCGCCAGGCGATCAAGAGATTTTTGTATTCGTTCGCCCACCTGGATTGCAGCCCGCACCGGGAGCCGGCCAGCCGAAAGCGATATCACAGAAATAAACGACATTCTGAAGCTAGGAGAGCGTCGAGACCATCACCTCACACTGCCGTTTTCAGCATTCGATGTACATTTGCGCTAAAGCCGCGCTAACGCGCCGGGCAATCAGCGGTTGTTGAACCCCAACGCGCAGAGAGTGTTTTAGGGCTGTTCTCGTACGACAAAAATTGTGAGGTTACCTTAAAAGGATGGCTGTCGCACCAGAAGGCCGAAGCCATTTAAGATACCGACAGATTGCTTCACTGGTTTTTTTCGTCGGCTGGGTGAACGTGCAGGACGCCAATCCGCTATTCATCCTGTGGAGCATTTCTGTCTGATTGCCGCACCGTTCTACGTTGCATGGTCACTGTTCGCCAAAAAGCGAATGTTGCTGCTTTCGTCGATTGCACCATTCCGATCTCTCTGATAGGGGCGGCTTACTTTCACGGCGCATGGTTCAACCCATCGTTCAGTTCTTGTTCTTCGGCACCGGCGGATTGATGCCGTTTGCTCTCTGGAGGCGCCGCATTAACGTCTCTGCAACCTTCCGCATGTTCGCTGTGCTGAGGACGCTGGCGTCCGGATATTCCGCGAATTGCCTACTGGTTCGAGAGCCCGTATTTCGATTACTCGCTAGCGCGATCTCGGCTGCCTTCTGCCTTTTTCTTGGCGATTTACGATCTGCCTCCGCATCGCTTACTGCCGCGAATACTGCTACTACCTCGGGAGGATTTCTTACGGACTGTACGTCTTTCACAACGCGTCGCTGTGGCTGGTCGGGCTTGTCAGTTGGACATCTTGCGCCGCGACTGCTCGAATCACGCCGTCGACACGCTATTCCCCGTCTGACTATCTCTTCGGTCTCGCTGCTGGCGATCGGCGTGTCTACGATTTCATGCCGATTTTTACGAGTTGCCGTTTTTGAAACTTAAGGAGCGTTTTGCCGTGGTAAAGTCGCGACCCGTTGAGCTGAAGGACCCGCTGCGAAGCTGATTGCTTGATCATTCGTTGCGGTACTACTTTATAAAACCGAAGTTTCTTCTTCTGCCAGTGCCCTGGCGTCATTTGCCGGAACCGTTTCTGACGCTGATTTGCGCTGCGTAAGGAGCGCGGCGAGGCCCCAAGATCCGATGAGCACGTACGAAAGCGCTTGGGCGTAAATGATGTACGCGATTGCGTCAGTGCGGCTAATGCCGAACGGAGTAAGCACATTCACTGCGACAAATTGGTAAATACCGACGTATCCCGGAGTCGAGGGCAGAGCGCTTCCCAGCCCCAATCCTGCTATTAAGAGGAAAGCGACGGGCAAGCTGATACTCAGGCCGAGAGCTTTTGCGCCGATGATGGTACCCACGGCGTCAATGCACCAGATCACCACGGTGAGGCCCAGAAACCCTCCGAGCCGGCCAAAATGATGAAAGCTGCGAATGCCGCGCAGAATATGCTCGATAAGATGTGTCAGCCGGTCGTGTATAGGGGCTGGGAAGGGCACCCACTTCAGCATCACTTTGGAGGTATTTTCGAGATAAGGGAGAACGGCTAATGCAATGACGGCCAGACCTCCCGCTATGGCGAAAGGCTTCGCGGCATGGGCTAGCCAACCAGGCCGGACCGGCATAGTAAGCAGGACCAGCGCGCTAATGGTTACCAAGGCGATCCCATCGGCCAGCCGTTCACAAAGCGCGGTTGTGAGCACGAAGGTCTTGCTTAGGCGCGCGCGCGTACTGATCATGACCGTCCGCACGACTTCACCGGCGCGCGCGGGCAGAAAATTGTTCCCGAAGTACCCGGCCGCCGTCGCCCAAAAGGCATTCGACACCGAGACATCGCCTTCCGCCCGCAGCAGGATGCGCCAACGATAAGCCCGAAGAAACAGGCTCAAAGACGCTAGCGCGCCGCCGAGGAGAACGTAGGGTATTCGCGCGCCAGCCAGGATCTGCCCAACTCGGCGCCACTCGATGCCGCGCAACGAGAAGTAAAGCAAAATGGCCGCCAAAAGCATCGCGACCAAGGTCGAAATCAGCCGCATTCGTCGGCGCACTCTGCCCGTGCGTATAACGGTTTCGCCCGATGGCGGTAAAGTACCCATCTTGCTTTTGTTGTGATTCTGGAGGGATGCGCCCGAATAGTATAGTGGCGCTAAAGGCTTGATTGTATCAATCGCTGAAGCGGCTCAGAAGCGAACCCGCAGGCTGGGATCGAGGATTCGCCGGCCCACGCCTTCGCCTTCGGTAAATTCGGTAAATTAGGATATACAGCTATGCCTCTCGAATCGATCGCCGCCCCCGCCGCTCTGGATTTCGCTCGTGACTATAAGGCTAAGCTGTTCAGCGCGCTCGACACGGTGGACCTGGAGAGCGTCGCACGCGCGGCCGAGATGCTCAGGGAAGCGCGCGACAATAGCCGGCACATTTTTGTATGCGGCAACGGCGGAAGCGCTTCCACGGCCTCGCATTTCGTCACCGATATGGTGAAGGGCGCAAGTTACAATCGCGATTCGCGATTCCGCATTATGGCGCTAACGGATTCGTTGCCGACCATTACCGCCTATTCCAATGACGTGGGGTATGGCTGTATTTTTGCGGAACAGCTCAAGAACTTTGCCGAACGCGGCGACGTTCTCATCGCCATCAGCGGATCGGGAAATTCGCCCAACCTCATTTGCGCCATGGAGTATGCCAATTCGATTGGTTGCCAGACCATCGCCATGACAGGCCGCGATGGCGGGAAGCTGGCAGCTCTGGCAAAGTTACAGATTCACGTGGCCGAACCTCACATGGGCCGGATCGAAGATGGCCACCTGATCGTGTGCCACATGCTGTGCTACTACTTCATGGAGAATTAATTCATTCAATCTTGGCGTCACGTCCAGATCTTCCATGGCGCCTCGCCCGATTTCCACAGTTCGTTCAAAATCTGATATTCGCGGTAAGTATCCATGGCGTAGAAGAAGCCGTCGTGGTGATAGGCCATTAGCTGGCCTTCTTCCGCAAGCCGCTCGAGAGGTTCACGCTCCAGCGTGCAGTTATCGCCGTCCAAATAATCAAAGATTTTTCGCTCGAATACGAAAAACCCAGCGCTCGCCCAAGCATCCGATTTCGGTTTCTCGATGAAATTCATCACCTGCTTCGCTTGGTTGATCTCCAAGATCCCGAATCGCGAAACCGGCCGGAATGTGGTTACGGTGGCCAGCTTTCCGTGACTGCGATGAAAGTCTAAAAGCTTCTTGATATCAACATCGCTTACGCCATCGCCATAAGTCACCATGAAGCGATCTTCGTCCTTCAGATATCTCTCCACGCGCTTCACGCGGCCACCGGTCATCGATTCGGCGCCGGTCTCGGCAAGAGTGACGCCAAAATCCTGCTCTTCGTGATTGTCGTTATATCGGATCTGCGCTTTTTTCCCCAGCGATATGGTGAAGTCATTATTCATGGCTTCGTAGTTGAGGAAGTACTCCTTGATCATGTTCCCGCGATACCCGAGGCACAGCACGAAATCGCGAAACCCATAGTGGGCGTAGAGCTTCATAATGTGCCAAAGAATGGGCCTATCGCCCACGTCGACCAGCGGTTTCGGCCGGAACTCGGTCTCTTCGCGCATGCGCGTTCCGAGTCCGCCACATAGAATCACGACTTTCATGCTGGGAATTATACTTCGCGCTTAGAATTGCGGCCATAGCCAGGGCCACTGCCAGGTGCTACGTGCTGCCTGGCGCAGGGGCCGGGTAGCAACTTCGCTAAAATTCACATTGGCCCTCGATCGCACACCTTCTAGCTCCCGCGCGGCGTTTTGGTTGCAGGGGCTCCGGAATCGGATCGAAACTGCGCCTTTTGCGGGTATATCCGCCGCCGTTTTCGTCGTGATTATCGCGGTGTATGCGGCTCTGAGCTTTCACACCGCCTCGCGGCAGCTCGGCCACGATGAGCTGTACACGTACTACATAGCCCAAGCGCCCTCGATATCGCGTCTGTTCGAAGAGCTCCGGGCCATCGATTTGAATCCGCCGCTTAGCTATCTATTGGTGCGAGGTTCGCTGAAGGTCTTCGGAGACAGCTCGCTTGCAACAAGACTTCCGTTCATTCTGGGCTTCTTGATTGGGAGCCTGTGTTTTTGCAAATTTGTTGCGAACCGATTGCGCCCGTTGTACGGGCTTTTGGCGATGCTCGTCTTTTGGTCTACTCCTGCTTTTTACTACGCGACGGAAGCACGCCCTTATGGGCTGATCGTCTGTTTCTTCGGCATCGCCATGCTGGCATGGCAGCGCGCGGTTCAACCCCAAAGGAGCGCATGGTCTGTTCTCGTGCTGGGCTTGGCCGTTACAGGCATGATGCTGAGCCATCTGTTTTCAGTTTTCTACATTTGCTCATTTGGTTTGGCTGAGCTGTGGCGCTGGTATCGGTCGCGAAAGCTTGACCTGGCGATATGGGCCGCCCTGCTGATTCCCGCGCTGATCGTTATCGTTTACATACCCATCATGCGGCGTTATGAAGCCGGTGTCCTTCCGCCCGTTCAGCAAGCGTCTCCGTTCAAAGTTTTCGCATTCTTCTATCACACACTGGAACCGGAGAGCCTGATTTTGCTCGTTGCCGTGTGTCTCGCCCTGCTCGTTGCATTTCGCCGGCAACCGGCTCGGGCGGAGTCGACCGTGTTCCTAAGGCCCGTGGAAGTGGCGTTCACGATTGGTCTACTTGCGGTTCCGGCACTGCTGAATGTAGCGCTGATACTGACACATGGAGCTTTCTTTCCCAGGTACGGATTGCCTGCCCTCTTCGCGTATGGGCTGCTGATTGCTTTTTTCGTGGCAGCTTATACAAACCTGAACCGTTCCGCTGCGGCGATCGCTTGCTGTGTACTCGTCTTCAATTTGATCGGCGTGACCGCCATTACGGCAGCCTTAAGCACGTTGCGAAGCTGGGGGAAAGCTCCGAGCGCCGCAGTTCAACTTTCGCCTTTAGATCAGATTGAGCCACAATTGCCGCTTGTCGCGGCTAGCGGCTTGACCTTTCTCGAGATGGATAAGTATGGCACTCCCGATACGGTGGCGCGGCTCACATACCTGACAGATCGCAGCTTGGCTATAGAGTATGCTCATGCAACGCTGTTCGAAGGCCTTGCGGATATCCACAAATATTTCCCGGTTCGGGCGCATGTAGAGGCCTACCCGAGCTTTGTGGCTGAGCATCCCAATTTCCTGGTCCTCGGCACGCCGGAATATCAAGAGGAGTGGCTCATCAGGCGGCTACTGGATATCCACGCGACGCTGCAGTACTTAGGACCGTATAAAGATGCCCAGCTTTACAAGGTCACAATGCCGGCAAAGAGCGATCCGGGAGACTAGCGCGGTAGAAATCGATATAGCTGGACCTCTTCGGAGTTGCTGCTGCCCTCCGGCCGAAAAGTGGCGATCGGCTGGAAACGGCCGGATTGCTCGACAGTCTGTCTCAAGAGCCGATCATGGGGAAAGTCATTTGTGCTCTTGAAGGTATCCAGCACAACCAGATCGATGTGTTGCTGTCGCAGATAGCCAATGATTTCCGCGGGAGTGGAGTAGAGGCTGCGGTAATGAAAACCCGCCCAATCGACTTCCGCCAACGCTTTTGTCGCCCGAACGATCGTATCGCTTGGGCGGGGTTCCCGCATGGCAATTTCAGATACCAGAAGCCCCTCGCCGACTGTTCCTGAGGAAGCAAGAATCGACGCACCACGAAAGCGTGGATCGGAGGTGAGGAATTTTGCAGCCTCCCGGTAACCGTAACGTGTTTCATGCGGTATCGCAAAGGTCTGGAGAAGGAACAAAAAAGCCGCTACCAAAGCGACCAAGCTAGGACGCCATGGATTGAGACGGCCAAGGGGAAGGCGCTGGGCTATCCAGAATCCTCCCGCAAAGACCAGCAGAATCATAGCTGGGATTGCGATGATCATCTTTCGGTCCTCGATACCAGCGGGAACAAGCGAGTGAAACACCCACACGGCCAGAACAAGGGCGACCATCGCGGCCGGACCGGAAGCGATTCGCTTTCGCAATAGGGAGGCGAGAATCCCCACGATTAAGAGGACGGAAAGAGCCGGACCGAGGATTCGCGCGATGAGGATTGCGAACTGTCCCAACGCGGTCAATGTGTATCCAACGCTTGGCCCGGTGCCCCCGGTCCAACCACGTTCCGCAATCTGCATGGTCATCAATTGCCAGGGAATACAGAGCGGCGCGATGATCAGAACAGAAATCCAGAAAGACCGGCGCAACAAAAGCCGAAGCTTACGAGTGAGAAGCAGCGCGACAGGCGGCAATAAGACCAGCAGCCAGCCGCTCCCTTTGGTCAGCACGGCGGCGGAGAAGAAGACGCCAAACCATAGACTGTCGCGCCAGTGCTCGGAATCGAGATAGCGGGCGAAGTAAATGGCGCTTAGAAAGCACGTCAGAACCAGAAGAGTTTCCGACATTTCTTCATCTGTATAGGCCTGGATGAGCGGCAGACAGACCGTCAGCAAGCCTGCTACAAGCGCTGCATTGGATCCGAACCAGCGCCGCGCCTCCCAATAGACGACATAGGCCAAGAGTGCGGTTGTTGCCGCCAATTCCAGAAGAATCGAAGCGCGCGCAGGGGAGAACAGGAGCATCCAAAGCGCTTGGATGACATAGAACAACGGCGGCCAATGGCCGAGCGCGACTTTCGGATAATGAGCGTAGTAAGCCTGCGCAAACTGCATGGGCGCCGCTGGCGTCGGGCCGATGATGTACTCACGCAGCATTAACGAGGTCACATAGTGCGCCGGTTCATCCGGATAGCCGCCGAACTCGCTATGATAGGCGCCGCTCGCCACCTGCAAAGCGACCACTACCGCAAAGAACAGAAGCAGGAGTAGGGCGCGGGAGAACGCCGCGGGTAGACGATCGATCAGCCGGTCAGATTGGCCGGGCATCGGCGCCGAAGAAACATCCAGCTGATCGTTTAATAGCATCGGGAGGTTGAGAGAGAGGAGCAACTGCCGGGCTGCGGCGCTCACTCTTTATGATAAGGCGCGGAAGAATGAAGCCGCGATCAACCGCCTTTTAAAGAATGGGCATACTCCGCGGGTTCCTCGGCATTGACGGGTGCGCCATCCTGTTTTTCCTCGTGATATTCCTGTTCCGTATTGAGAGCCCAGAGATTATCACGGCTGCGCACGTTGGCGATAATATTGTCGACCGCCGTCATGGCGGTCAACATCGAGTGATCCTGGTTATTGTACTTGTGCATACCGTTACGGCCGACCAGGAATAAATTGTCGAGCTGATTCACCCACTCGATCACTTCCGGGAAACGGGCGTACGTTCCGAAATAGGCCGGATAGGTCTTGGGCATGCGGATCACAGTAGCGTCCAGCACATGCTCCGCATCGAGGACGTTCATGGAGGCCAGCTCGGATTTGGCGAGCTCGATCATGGCGGCGTCACTCTTGTGCCAGAGCTCGTCCGTATCGTTGCAGAAATATTCCAAGCCGATCCAGACTTTCCCGGGCTCGGCGACCATAAACGGGCTCCAATTGTTGAAGATCTGCAAACGGCCCACCAGAACGTCCGGCTCCTGAATGTAAATCCAATTGTCTTTGACTAACTCGCCGGACGTTTCTCGCAGCTTAATGTGATCGCATAGCACGCCTACCGTAATGAAATCGCGATACATCAAACCGTCGGAGACCTCGCGGATGGCAGCCGGTGCCGGCGGCTGGAGGTCGGCGATCAGTTCTTTTACCGGCATGGTCGAGAAGAAGTAATCGCCTTCAAAGAGGCGCGCTTCTCCCGTTTGGGTGTTCGTGGCGAGCACTCCGGTGACACGGCCGTTGCCATCATGATCAATCCTTTCGACTGACCAGTGATGGAGGATTTGGCCTCCGAGCTGGCGCACTAGGATCGCAACCTCCTCCCACATCTGGCCCGGTCCGAACTTCGGATATAGAAAGCGCTCAATGAGAGAGGTCTCTACATCCTTCTGAGAAATATCCCTCTCACGCTTCGGAAGCATTTTCTTCAATATGTGCGTAATGGTTTTGTAGATCGAAAGGCCTTTGATACGCTGGGCTCCCCATTCCGCGCTGATCTGGTTGCATTCAATTCCCCACACTTTTTCGGTGTAGGACTTAAAGAAGGTGAGATACAGCTCACGGCCGAAACGGTTGATGAAGAACTGCTCCAAATTGGTTTCGTTGCGGATGGGGAACAGCAGCGAGCGCACATAACTGAACCCGATCCGCATAGTTTTCACGAGACCGAGCTTGCGCAGGGTATCGCCGCTGAGGGTGATGGGGTACGAGAAGAACTGGCGCATGAAGTAGATGCGCGATTTGCGATTGCGCACCAGCATGACGCGGTCATCAAGCTCCGGATCGGCTCCTTGAGTGGAGGCGGCTACGCTGGTGCTCTGCCGTTGGTAGGTTATTTCAGCATGGGCCCCGTCGATCGCCTGCATGGGCAGAATGTTCAGCCACCACTGCATCACCCGGTCCGATTTTGAAAAGAAGCGATGGCCTCCGATATCAATGCGGTTACCTTTGTAGTTGACGGTGCGAGAGATACCACCCAGGTAGTCCGTCTTTTCAAGTACGATCGGCGCGATACCGGTGCGCTTTAATAATTCGTAGGCGGCCGTCAGACCTGCCGGCCCGGCGCCGATGATGATCGCCCGCTTTGTCCGCTCCCCAGAAGAATCCATGGTTTCCTTCTCCAGAATACGAGAGGAACCTGTTTCAATGACGTGAAGTGTTTGCGTAGAACCCCCCAGTTCTTATCGGCCTTGGTAACTCCAGGACTTACGATTGTTTCCGGCTCCGTCAGCGAGGCGATACCATGTGGAGGACCATGACGCCGCAGTCAGCACCCGACCCCACGGCATACACCCCTGAATTTGAGAGGCGAGTCTACAAGCGAGTCACGCGCCGGCTGATTCCTTTTCTATTTCTCTGCTACATTTTTGCGTATATCGACCGCGTGAACGTCGGCTTCGCGAAGCTGCAAATGCAGCAGGATCTCGGCATCGGCGACGCCGTATACGGATCGGCGGCCGGGATTTTCTTCATTGGGTACTTCTTGTTCGAAGTCCCTTGCAACATGGCATTGCAAAAGATCGGCGCCAAGTATTGGCTGGGGCCGATTATGATCGTCTGGGGCGTCGTTTCGGCCTGCACGATGCTGGTGAAGAGCGCGGCGGGTTTCTATACAGTGCGGTTCTTTTTGGGCATTGTGGAATCCGGCTTCTTTCCGGGCGTCATTCTATATCTGACGTTTTGGTACACAAGCAAGCACCGCGCCAAAATGGTGGCTGCTTTCATGACCGCCATTCCGCTATCGGGCGTGATTGGTGGACCGGTTTCGGGCTGGCTCCTCGCCAAAATGTCTTCGGTCGGGGGGCTGCGCGGCTGGCAGTGGCTGTATCTGGTGGAAGCCGTCCCCTCCTTGCTGGCCGGCATCGTAACCATGTTTTTTCTTCAGGACAATCCCGGTAAAGCGAAATGGCTAACGGAGAGTGAGAGATCTCTTCTTCTGCAACGGCTGCGCGAAGAAGAGCACATGAAGAGCTCCGGCGGCTTCGGGCATCACAGCATGGCGGATGCATTCGGCAGCTATCGGGTGTGGCTGTTATGTCTGGTCTACTTCGGCGTCGTCATGGGCAATTACGGTATTCAGTTTTGGCTGCCACAGATCGTTAAAGATACGCTCACGACCAACCCGTGGCATATCGGTCTGCTCACTACAATCCCGTGGGCGGTAGCTGCTGTTGCGATGGTGCTGGTAGGGCACCATTCGGACGCGACTGGGGAACGGCGCTGGCATGTCGCCTTGGCTGCAGTGGCCGGCGCAGTGGGGTTGAGCGTATCGGCGATTCCCGGAATCTCGGGCGCAGTCGGCCTTGCCGCGCTGACGCTGGCGGCTGCAGGAGTGATTTCCGCATCCGCGACCTTCTGGTCTTTACCGACCAGATACTTATCCGGAGCCGCTGCGTCCGCGGGAATCGCCTGGATCAATTCGGTCGGCAACCTGGGCGGGTATCTAAGTCCTACCCTGATCGGCAAATTCCGGCAATCGACCCACAGCATGACTGCGGCCTTGTTACTGCTTTCCTGCTGCTGCATTGCTTCGGCGCTGATTACCATTTCCTTCTTCCGCCAGCACGCATCGCCACAACGTACTTAAGACGACGCCAAGCCTTCCTTAACGGCAACTCAATTGCATCTACTTGGCGCATGCCGAGCAGAAAACGCATAAACAAAGACTCAGTAGCATTCAATTGCCTGGTTTCGCTGATATTCTCGGCGCTGATTGCGGTTGTGCTGTACGCGCGATAACTCTATTCAGAGGGCGGGGTTAATCCTACGAGCCAAAAGGATAACGAATTCCATATCGATCGAGCTGGCTCAATTCAAAAGGTGGTGCGTTGGAGTGATCGGGAACGTGGAAAGCGCGGCCACTGCGGCGCGCGCGATTGCCAGGCCGTCGACCGGCAGAAGCACGATTGCCGGCATCTTCCTAAGCGAAAGCGCGTGCAGAACCACTTCGATCAACTGCTGAACTTCTGGGCATAGCATCTCGGGAAAGATCCGGAGTAAGATTTGACACTCAGTTCCTCGTTTTCTCTCGGAACCGGGTTGGGGTAGGGAGGACTTAAGTTTAGCAGCTATTTGTGCCGATTAGTGTATTTATCCGAATGGGGCGCCACCTTTAGCGCAATACACGATGCTAGCCTGAGCAAATGCGTGGATTGTTGATTTTCGTATCGGCTGTGGCGATAGCGCAGGTTTCGCCGCCTCAGGCCGGGAACTCAAAATCGGGTGCGCCGAAGGCCACGACCCGCCCCAAATCTGCCGTGACAAAACCAAAGCCTCCCGCCGCCCTGGAACTCACCACCGATGAAGAGAAGACCATCTACGCGCTTGGTCTCACCGTTCAGCGGTCGTTGGCTCAATTCGATTTATCGGCGAGCGAACTCGAACTGGTGAAGCGAGCTCTTACGGACGGCGCAGCCGGCAAACCTGCCATCGACTTGAATACCTGGGGACCGAAAATTCAAACGCTCGCTCACGATCGCGGAGGCCGTGTAGCGGAACGGGAAAAGACCGCGTCCCAAGCGTATCTGGAAAAAGCCGCAGCCGAGCCCGGCGCCATTAAGACAGAATCCGGTTTGATCTATCGCGAAGTGAGACCCGGTTCAGGGGCTTCGCCTAAAGCCACCGACACAGTTAAAGTGAACTATCGCGGCACGCTTGTGAATGGGACGGAGTTCGACAGCTCCTACAGTAGAAACGAACCCGCGCAGTTCGCTCTTAATGGCGTGATTCCTTGTTGGACGGAAGGTTTGCAGAAGATGAAGGCGGGCGGCAAAGCCGTCCTGGTCTGCCCCTCAAATCTCGCCTATGGGGATGGCGGCCGTCCTTCTATTCCGGGCGGCGCCGCACTGATTTTTGAAATCGAGCTGCTGGACGTCGTTGGCTCACAACCCTAGCTTACGACTCAAGAGAAGATCTATTGCATCGCGAAATGGTACAAGGCTTCTTGGATGCTCTCAACTAGTTTCGTGGGGATCCATGGCTTATGAATGAACCCGGCCACTGCATCGGGGCCGAGTTCCTCGCGCGCAGATATCTCGCTGTACCCGCTGGACATGATGACGGCTATCCCAGGCTGAATTTCTTTGATCAACCGCAAAGCCTCGTGGCCGCCCATTACCGGCATGGTCATGTCCAACAATACTGCGGTGATTTCAGGCGTATGTCGCCGGAATATTTCAACAGCTTCCGCGCCATCGCTGGCGAGCAGCACCGAATATCCCGATTCCTTAAGAATCATCTCGGCTAATTGCCTCAGTAAGGGTTCGTCGTCGGCAACCAGGATGGTGCCCGTGCCGCGCGGAACGATCGATTGCGGCGAGTCAATTGATTTCGGAACCTCGGCCGGCACTGCCGGGAAATAGACCCTGAAGGTCGTACCGTGCCCTGGAATACTGTCCACGTGCATGCTTCCCTTGTGACCGCGAACAATGCCCGATACGGCAGCCAAGCCCAATCCCCGGCCCGCGAATTTCGTCGTAAAGAACGGGTCAAAGATCTTGGCTTTAGTAGCCGCGCTCATGCCGGATCCCGAATCCTTCACGTCCATGAAAACTTTCGTTCCAGAGCCCGAAACCCCGGTCGACACGCGCACGGTTCCCCCCTCCGCGCCGATTGCTTCAGCGCCATTGATGATCAAGTTCATCACAATCTGGCGGATCTGAGTGGCATCTGCTTCAATCCAGGGCAAGCCGGACGTGAGCAGCAGCTCTAACTCGACGGTCTTGGAAATACTGGCGGAAATCAATGGCAGCATCTCCGATATCAGCGCGGAAAAATCGAAGCGAGTGATAACGAATTGACCCTTGCCTGCATACGCCAGTAATTGAGCGATTAACTCCGCCGCCCGCGCGCTGGATTGCTCTGCAATTTCGACCATCGGATACACCGGGTCGCCCGGCGTCAAGCTGGCTTTGATATGGCTCAAGCTCCCCATGATGCCGGTCAGCAGGTTATTAAAGTCATGAGCGATGCCCCCAGCTAGAACCCCGATACCTTCCAACTTCTGCGCCTGCCGCAGTTCCTCTTCCGAGTGGCGAAGCGCGGTAACGTCGCGCAGCAAGGCCCCATACTCACGCGCGTCCCCCGCTCCCATGGAAGCCAGTAAGCCGGCGCCAAAGAAGCGCGTGCCGTCCTTTCGGACCCGCCAGCCCTCATAATCAATCGAGCCCGACCGGTCCGCCTTGGACATCGCTTGCTCCAGCGCCTCGCGATCGACATCTCCCGGCACAACCAGAGCTAAGTAGTTCCGGCCCATAATCTCGGCTTCCGAATAACCAAACAGGTGCTCAGCGCCGCCGTTCCAACTCGTGACGAGGCCTTCGCGATTCAAAGTGAAGATCGCATAATCCTTCACGCCGTCAAAGAGCAAGCGGTAGCGCTGGCCGGTTTGGGCGAACTTTCTATGCAGGATCACCGCGTAGCGTTGCCTCACAAAAGCCTGACCAAGCGACATGAGCAAATTGGCGTAGACCTCTAAGGTGTCCCGAGTGATGGGAACCTGTTGGCTAGCCGCCTCCCACAACTGCTGCTCGGAGATCCCCAACTCTCTGGCCAGTCGCTGTAATGGCAACGGTTTGGGGTTATGGCAAAAGACCTGGCCCGCGATCACAGCCCCCACGTGATGACCGCCCAAGGAAAGCGGCACCGCGACATGAGCCAACCCTGCCTCGTCTTCTACCGTCACCACGCCGCCTGTTCCGAGGGCGTCTTTCACGGCCGTGCAAAGTGTAGCCGGGGCTATGCAAAAGGGACACTCTCCATCCGCTTCCGGCCTGACCGCGCGCACCAAGCGCCAAGCGGGCTGCGGATTGTGACAGTCCGCCAGCACGCAGCCTTCGGAGTCAGTCAGGACCACGGCCAGCCTCATTGCGCGGGCAAACGTCTCCAGAACTTCGTACCAGCTCGCTGGGTCCAGCAGCTCGTCGCACCACTCCGGGGAGATCTCGACATAGCTGAGTCCTTCTTCAGAAAGATTGGCCTGTTTTCTGAAGAACTTCTCAGCAGCCCCCTGTACGGCAATAGCCGCCTTTTTACGCGCGATCATCGTTATACCAGTGGCAGGGCAGCCAGGGTAAACGGTCCGGCTCCCGGCTGAGGATGCCGGTGTAGCTTGCCAGCAGGAGTATCTTCGCCGATGCTCTCGTCTAAAGGTAGAAGCGTAATTCCACCTTGCCCGATTACGTACTCGCGGCTATCGAACTCGTGCTTGCTGCCTCGTGATTTGACAACAGTCGCGCAGCGGCGCAGCGTACTGTTAATTTCGGCCCGAATCACAATAAGCCTCCCTGCGGTTCATCGCGAGAACTCATGCATCGGAATATCTTGGCATCTCTCGCTGGCCACGCTTTCTCTTACATAGTGCGCTGGCCCACGATAAATGCTTACTAATTGTGATCAATTAGGCGTATTCAGCTTAAACTGTATGATTAATTACTTACTTGCAGGCCGCTTAGAAACTCCCGCGTAGTTTTACACCGGCAGCAGCGTTTTTGCCATTTGCACTACTTCGTCAGGGTCAAAGGGCTTCGGCACCACGAAGATCTGCCCCTAGCTTGGCGGCCGCGCTTAGATAGGAGCCTCCGAACGCTCCGGACATGGCGATGATCTTGACATCGGAGTGGTTCGACGTAATAGCCGGATCATCTCAATTCCGTCCGGCGCCGGCATCACTAAGTCAGTAACAACCAGCTTGACAGGATGATTGCGAATCTGCGCAATGGCACCCATACCATCGAGCGCGTCCAGCACTGTATATCCGTTCTCCTCGAAGACGCTGCGCAATTGTCGGCGGATCTGATTGTCATCGTCAACGATCAACACCAACGAGCGAGATTTGTTTTCGAGCACAGCGGCAATCTGATCAAGCAACGACCCGGGCATATAGGGCTTCTGAAGAAAGGACATTTCGTGCTGCAAAGTGTTCCGCTCTAGCAACGCGTGATCGGTATAACCGGACGTGTACAACACGGCTAAGCCCGGCCA
Source organism: uncultured Acidobacteriaceae bacterium (assembly GCA_963795445.1). GTDB lineage: Bacteria > Acidobacteriota > Terriglobia > Bryobacterales > Bryobacteraceae > Bog-105. The sequence goes on from CAWCHX010000016.1 coordinate 89,008, forward strand.
CTTGTGCCGCAATTCCTCAGCTAATGCCAGGCCGCTCATCTGGGGCATCACCACGTCAGTCAGCAACAAAGCCGGCTGGGTGGATAGATTATCCGCTACTTGCAGCGCCTCCTTACCGTTGCTCGCTTCCAGCACCTCGATAACCACCCTCGTGCAGCACGGCACGAGCCAAGGCGCGAAGCGAAGGCTCATCCTCGACAAGCAGAATAGTCGCTCCGTTGCCTGCGCGCAAAGCGTGAGATTCTTTGGATTCCTGGAGTTGCGTAGCAGGGGCGTCTACACGTGGAAGAAAGATCTTGAAGGTGGTACCGATGCCGAGCTCGGAGTAAATTGTCACGGCGCCGCCGCTTTGTTTCACCACGCCAAAGACCATCGACAGTCCTAAGCCGGTACCTTTGCCCACCTCTTTGGTGGTAAAGAATGGTTCAAAAACTCTGGCTTTGGTTTCCTCATCCATCCCGCAGCCGGTGTCGCTCACGACCAGTAACGCGTAACGGCCCGGCGGTACGCCCTGCAAGGTAGCGGCATGGGAATCGAGGTCGATGTTGTGAGTTTCAATGACTAGTTGTCCGCCTGTAGGCATCGCGTCGCGCGCATTCACAGCCAAATTGACGAAAACTTGTTCAAGTTGACTCGGATCTGCCTGCACTTCTCCTAAAGCGGCATCGAGATGGAGCGAGATCTGAATATCTTCGCCGAGAAGCCGGAGAAGCATCTGACTGATATTGGAGACAACAGTATTGAGCGCAAGGATCTGTGGGTTTAGAATCTGTTTTCGGCTAAAGGCCAGAAGCTGGCTGGTGAGATTGGCCGCGCGTTGCCCGGCGCCTGTATTTCCGACACATTCTCGCGTAGCGGATCGGCATGCCCCAACTTGCGCAATATGCTATCGCTATAGCCCAGGATAACGGTGAGCAGATTGTTGAAATCGTGCGCGATTCCACCGGCCAGATTGCCAATAGCTTCCATCTTCTGCGACTGTCGGAGTAGCGATTCCAGCCGTTTATGTTCGGTGATATCGGTGAGAAGCGACAATTGAGCTTTACGACCGTCGAAATCGATGCTTCGTACGCTCACTTCTAAATCGAACAATTTGCCGCTCTTGTGCTGCGCGACAAACGTGTCGATGGAGGCATGGTGGGCCCTAAGCGCTTCCTGGGAATCCATCATTGCCGGAACGTCTTTGGGCGGCCAAGTGTCCTGCAACGTCATGCGCAGAAGCTCATCGCGTTTGTAGCCGTACAACTCCTCGGCCGTTGCGTTCACTGCGAGGAATTCGAGAGTGCCGGCGTCGAAAACCACCATGGCGACGGGACTGTCTTCAAAAAGCAGCCGATACCGCTGCTCGCTTTGACGTAACTGGACTTCTGTTTTTTGGTGCTCGAGCACCTCTGCTGCGAGCGATGTCGAGCTTGTCGATAGATCCACCGTGCGCGCCTGAACTTTATCCTCGAGATAGTCATTGGCGGCGCGAAGCACCTCCTCTACGCGTTTGCGAGATGCCGCCACACGGCTGACCAGAACTGAAATGAAAATTAAGACGATGAGCCCCACTGGATCCAGATGGGGAGGAATGATGAATTTTCCGCGGGTCGCCACCGCCGTGACTACCGGCACGGTGGCGCAGCTCGCGAGAATGCCTGGCAAAAATCCCCCCCACCAAGCAGCTGCGCAGACGGCAATCACGTAGGAAGCGCTGATAACCGGACCGAGAGAAGTGTGCGTTTTGAGAACGAGAGTAACGGCGGCGGGAATCGCGAGTGACGCGAGCGAGAGACCATAGCGCAAGAGCGAACCGCTCAGACGGCTGCTCTGATTGCCGGGCCACCAGCTCTTAAGAAATGGCAGCGGCGATTCTGTACCAGGGAGGTCCGGGTTCTGACTACTGTCCGTTAACGCTGGCACCTACGATTCGCCTCCCTATCCTGGCGAGCTGCGCCGTGATCCACTCTCCTTATCGACATCCTGATCGGCCGGTTTAGAGTTTTCGCTGCCGTTCGTTACCAAATGAATTTCGCGGCAAACTGGACGACGCGGAAGACCGCGCGTCACTTTCCATTTCGTAAGCGGGCACATACTGGAGCTCCGGTTGATTGGATCCTGAAGCGGGGGGCGAAATGGAGGTGGCTAAAGAAGACCCTCCAAACTGGAACTGGGCATGATTGAAGGCGTTGAACAGTTCCCCGCGAAGCTGAAGCTTTAACCGCTCCGTAATAACGGTATTCTTAATGAGCCCGGTATCCAAGTTGTTTGTGCCCGGCCCGTGGAAAGCGTTGCGCGCCAACGTGCCCAGTTGTCCGAAAGGCGGAGCTGCCAAATTTTGCGGCGTGAGATAGAGCCCATTGTCGGCCCGGACGTTCTCGTAAAGGGGCGTCCCAATTAAGTCCGGGTAAGTGGTGGAGCCGCCGCGAAACGATGTATCGACCCCGGTTGTAATGGAGTAAGGGGCTCCAGCTTCGAAAGTTCCGATTCCTGAGACTTCCCAGCCCTTTAGGAATTTTTGCATCCAGATGTTTTCGAACGTCAGTATTGTCTGGCCTAACGGTAAATCATATACTCCGCTTACGACAAACCGCTGCGGGTGATCGTAAGCCGAATAGCTCTTATTCAAGTTTAAATTTGCGGTATACGCAGGATAATCCTGCTCGGAAGAAGCATCGTCTAAAGCTTTTGACCAAGTGTAAATGGCCGAGTAGGTCAACCCTTTCTTAGATCGGCCTTCCGCTTTCAGGTTCAAGGCATGATAAGAAGAAGCGCCTTCGATTCTCCACATATTGATAGTTCAACGGAATGTTCGAATACGGAGCACGTTGCAACGCGAGAGTAGTGTCTAGAGAAGGATTAGCCAAAAGCATGCTTAACTGCTGAGCATTCGGCAAGGGAGCCTGATTGAATAAGGAGCGCGACCGGCAGTTTGAGTCCGTGATTGCCAAGATATTCGGCCGAGAAAAGAACATTGTTCGATAGCTGGTGCTGGACATCGATCTGCCATTGATAGATTCGAGGATCGCGATTGCCAGGATAATCTCCCTCGCTCCCCGCGCCGGCAGGACCAGACGATGGGAAAAATTCGCTATCGTGAAGTGGCTGTCCTAGAGGCACATAAGGCGGCAGGTTTATCGCCGTTGACTGAAATTCAAACGGCGGCGATGCCATTTCGAAAGCCACTGAGTTCGCGTCCTGAATGGAATAATAAATACCAAAGCCGCCGCGGATCGAAGTTTGATTGTTGTTGAGCGGGCGGTAAGCGAAGCCGGCTCGAGGCTGGAAATCCGTTCGATCCGGGCTGACAATGGTATCGCCCACCAGCGCAGCTCCGCTACCGCGCACTAGGCCTTGCCCAGGGATATACGAGTTAGGAGTGCCCGCCAGCAGAAAGCGGCCGCCGATGGCTTGGCTGTACGCGCTTGTATCAAACGTGCTCAGCCGATTCAAGCCGCTATTGAGATCGCGCCACGGCTGAGGAAACTCGTAGCGCATTCCGATATTGAGCGTAAGTCGCGGGTGAACCTTCCAGTTGTCCTGAAAGTAGCCGGCGTAAATGCTGCGTGAAACACCGTCCGCTTTCCCGGTTCCCTGGAACGTTACTCCTTCAAACGGAGTTCCTAACAGAAAATCGGCGAAGCCGCTTCCGGAAAAACCTAAGCTCGCCGGAAGACCGTCTACATAGACGAAAAACGCATTCAGGTTTACGCGATTAATAAAGCGCGCGCGAATGCTCTCGAAACCGATCTTGAAATCATGGCTACCGCGGAGATAACTAAGGTTTTCGTTGATGTCCCAAGAGTCCTCCACTTCCGTATTCTTGTCTGAAATTGCGCCATTTCCGAAAGATGGATAACCAACAACGTCAATCGTCGGATAAAGGGAAGGGTCAGCAAAAGGCGTGTTGTGAAAAGAGAACTGTTGCGTTGCGTTGTTGGCCTGAAGCAGACTGGCTCGATCGCGCGTGTATCCGAGACTCAGCTCATTAATGAGATTTGCGCTGAAGATATGGGTCTCGCTTACGCCCGCCGAGTACGACCGGCTCACAATATTCATCTCTGAAATCGAAATGGGTGTAACGTTCGATGAAGCTGGTGCTGGGTTCAATGAGGAAGTTGCCGAAAAGAGAGTCTCTCTCACTTAAATGATGATCCAGACGGACTATATATTGAATGTCATTGCTTTTTCCCGGTGCGGAGCCTACATAATCGAAGCCTAGACCGGATGTTAGACAAGTGATACAGTTGGCCGGCAGAAAAGCAATTGGCAGAAAACTTGTTGCAAAGGAAGAAAACCGCGCTGCCGGAATCTGATTGTTTGGAAACGGCGCTCCCGTCAGGGGATCGTAAATAGGGCCGAAGGTTTTCAGAGTTAGCGGATTCAATCCGGAGAAATCGCCCTTTAACATCGGGCCGGTTGGATAAAGTTCGTCGGCCTGAGTATTTGTTCGCCTCAAGGTGGATTGGATACTGGCGAAGAAGAAAGTACGATCTTTCTTTATGGGTCCGCCGAATGAGCCGCCAAATTGGTTATAACGCAACTGATCGGGCACATAGGTGTAACCAGGAGTAACGATTTGCCTTTGAAAAAATTGATGACTATCTAGTACGTTGTTTCGCAGAAAATCATAGCTTGTTCCGTGGAACTCATTAGTGCCCGATTTGGTCGCGAGATTAACCGAGGAGCTAGAGCTTTCTGAAGCCGGCGCTAACTGCGTGATCGCCCGGAACTCCTGGACTGCATCGACGCTGGGTTGAACGGAAGCACTGGGAAGATTCTGGTTATTGACGTCGATACCATTGATTCGAAAAACGGTTGCACCGGCCCGGCCTCCGGCACTCGTCGGTCGCGCCACGCTGGTAAACTGCGTAGCTCCGGTTGGCGCGATGCTGGTTTCTGAGCCTGCTGTCAAGCTAAGAAGGCTATATACATTACGGCCGTTCAATGGCAATTCGGATATTTGACGTGATTCGACCAACTGCCCAATTTCCGAAGTCTCGGATTTGACTAGTGGCGTGGAATCAACGACAACGATTTCGATCTGACGCTGGCCGGAGAGAGAGTAGAATCCTGCCGTACCGTGCTCGCAATGTGAATTTCTATTTTCTCAACCTTCACATCCTCCAAGGATTCCGCACTGAAGAGAAGCGTGTAGGTTCCTACCGCTAGATTCTGGAAAGAGTAATCGCCTGCAGCGGCCGTCGCTTTCTATAGCTGAAGCTGTTTGATCCGTCAGAAGTGAATAATCGATCTCGAGGCGTAGCGCTGGTAGTCGGAGAAGTTAATAACGTTCCACTCGCGGTGATTCGAGTGCTCGTATAGAACCGAGTATTCACCGGTACTCGGAAGAAGCCAGATTTTGCCATCCAATTGGACGGGTTTAAGAACCACACTCCACTGGATTTCGGAGATTCCACTGCCCGGGGGAACGGCGGTTGAGGCGCGCTCAATCTTCACAATCTGGCCGGAGGATTTCGAGACCCAGACCTGGGTGCGGAAAGGCACGCGAAACTGCTGCGACTTAATGCTCAGATCCCACGGACTATCTTGTCCGGAAACGTCGAAACTATAAAGCGCGGTGGCTGTCCCGTCCATATCCGTATCCGGACTTGAGGAAATAGGTTGGGTTGCCAGAAGAGCGCGGGTCTGGCGTAACAGTGTTCCGAACTCGCCCTCCGACCAAGCCCCGGGCAGGCTGGACAAATTCGTTCGCTGATGATTGTTTTGGCGGATCTCGGTGTAATTTTCGACTCCATTCTCGAACGAGATTTTCGTATTCACGGTGTCAATCCGCCGGGGGTTGTCGCCGTTCAAATGCCCTTGATAGCGCTCCATCTGTTCGCTGCAGACGAAAGACTGAAGATCTGTGTAAAGGAGCTCATTTTCCAATCGGGCCCGCGCCAGGAGGTCGCCGGGCGCCGAGTTGTCGGCCAAAGGAGCGGCAATCGGTAGAGTATTATCCGCTTGATCAGGCGCAACGGGACGCGCGCTCCGGTTACCGGCAACAGACGTTACGCCGGCTCCCTTTTTGTGAAGACCGTAAAAATATCCCCCGGAAAGCGCCAGGCATAGTCCCAGAACCCAAATCGATGTTCTGCGTGCGTGCGCCCCTTGCCGTTCGGCGGTTAAATACGGCACCACATATTCTGGCTTTGCTCGTTTCAAAGGGAAGATCTCCTGGTTGCCTCGCTCATCGGCGTGAGCAATCAATCACTCAGAGATCTCATCGGCAAAACCGAAATAATGTTCGATTAGGATCGCTCTTGTACACTGCTAGGCCTCAGACCCGCTGAAACCCGCGGTGTTCCATTTCACCCCAGGAGCCCTTCTTTTTTCTTAAAACCTGCAGAATCGCTTGCGCCCTCCACAACAGCATGACTTGGCGGAATCCGAGATTCTCAATCAAGCCCGCAAAGAGCAGGCGCAGCACGTCACGCGGGTGCGGGTATTTGCAGATGGTCAACTCTTCCAGCAGCACGGAACTTACCGATAGCAGCAATCCAAATAAGATGGACACGGCAAAGAAAAGCAGCGCGAGCGAAACCGAAAGCGTTCCCGAAAGCAAGCCCGCGCCCGTAGCCAGATAGCCGGCCAGTTCCACAAACGGTCCAAAGATTTCACACCCCACAAAAAACGGCATTCCAAACAGCCCGACAGCGCCAAAACGCGGATTCCCGATGAGCTGCTTGTGAAACAGGATGCTCTCGAAACAACCGCGCTGCCAGCGCATGCGTTGGCGGCGCAATACACGCCAGGTCTCCGGCACCTGGGTCCAACACACGGAATCCGGAATAAATGCAATCCGGCAGGGCGTGTTGTGCTCGCGGCAGTAGCGATGAATTCGAACTACCAGCTCCATGTCCTCGCCCACTGTGTCCACGCGGTAGCCTCCCATGGCAACGGCCACGTCGCGGCGGAACATTCCGAAGGCCCCCGAGATAACCAGCAGGGTATTGGCAAAGCCTAAAGCGGTACGGCCGGCGAGAAAGGTGCGCAGATATTCGACGATCTGGAATTGGGCCAGTAAGTTCTGGGGCGTGCTTACCGCTACCACGGCGCCGTGCTCGACCGCAGAGCCATTGACCACCCGGATAATTCCGCCTACCGCCACCGTCTCACCGGGACGCTCGAGGAAGGGCCGCGAAATTTGTAAAAGAGCGTCCTTTTCGATAATCGAATCCGCATCCAGAGCGGCAAACAGCTCGTGACGCGAGTAGTTGATCCCGCAATTGAGCGCGTCCGCTTTTCCTCCGTTTTCTTTATCGATTACGACCAGCGGGATGGGATCGCGTGACTCATACACGCCCCGCACCCCGGCCGTAGAAATATCGCCTAGAGCAACGCGGCTCGATCGATAAAGCCGAAATTCTTCGATCAGGGCGGGAAGAGTGCCGTCAGTCGATCCGTCGTTGACGACAATCACGTCATGCTTTGGATGCCGCAGGCGAAGCATCGAGCGGACGCTATCGCGAATCGTCGCGGCTTCGTTGTAAGCCGGCGCAACTACCGAGACGCTCGGCACCAAGGGTGATTGAAGTAAAACCTCGATCTCTTTCGCGCTGAAAGGTTCGCTTTCTTTTTTCAGCGCAAAGTACCCCATCAGCATAAGGACGAAGTACGTCGTATTAGCCAGCGCCACGTAGCTGATAAGCAGGCCCTCGAACACGCGATAGAACACCAGCCACCACAACATCGATGCGCTCACGGCAATCCGGTCATTGTGCTCTAACTGTTACGCGCTCGAGCGCTTCCATGGCAAGCGCGGCCCTAGCGCGGTCCGGGCCACTGACGATCTGCTCCAGACAGCGCTCGCCCGGCTCTCCCATTTGTGCAATGGCGGCCGCTGAAGCCAACGCTAATCGCCGGTCTTGGCTGAGCGTAGCCGACAGAGCCGGGATCAGCCGGTGCAACTTTAAGCCGCCCGCGGCTTCAGCGGCGGCGCATTGAACTGCTAAATCCGCGTCTTCCAGAGCCGAGGCCAGAACACCCTCCATGGAGCTATCTGTCGAAAGATATGGCAGCAGCGCGAAAATGAGCGGCCATAGAAACCGGTTGCGCTGGCTCGAAAGCCAAGGTTGCGGGTCAAAGGACGGCAGCGCGCGTTTCCAGGCGACCAGAATTTCGAAGCAATGCGCGGTCTCCGGGCCAGCCTCTCTTTCCAGCACGGAGGGAACGCTATGGGCTAGTAAGTAGCTTGCATGCCGCTTCAAGTCATCCGTCAGCAAAGCGCGCATGAGCAACGATTCTCCCAATAGCAAGCGAAACACGCTATCGATACCAACGGGATCGCCCGAAGCTATAAGAGCGCGGTATGCCTCAATGCGAACAGCCGGATGCTGGTCGTGAAGAGCGCTGGGGAGGACCGTGTTGCCGGTGACAGGTGACGTCAATCCCAGCAGAAGTATGGCGCGTTTGCGCGCGTTCTTTAATGGCGATGAATAGTCCTGGATCCACTGGCCTACGAAGCCGTGTTCGAGAGCAAAGCGCGCCACGCGATCCCGTCCGGAAGCCTTCAAAGTAACTAGAGCATGGGCGATGCTCTCTCCCAGCACATACCGCGCCGGACCGTAGCGGGGCACGTGAGAGGACCATGATTCGCCCGCGAACGCAAGGGCCATGACCCGATCTCGAAGCGCGGGACGAATCTGATCGTAAAGGCTCTCCTTCAGCCGGTTGTATGTGCGCAAGACAAGTAAATGAAGAGATAAGACCATGATCGCGATGGCCTGCACAATGGCAAACGCCGTTGTCCAACGAAAGGTCCGATCGGGGATGTCCGGCTCTAACAAGCGCGCCACGGCGACAATTGCGAGATACATTGCAAGGCAAACCGCGAACGTCTTGGAATAGATTTCCCAGGCATTGCGCGGAATCATAAATCTCCACGCGCCCTAAATACGCCCCAGCAAGCGCTTGAGGCGCATCATCAACTCCATGGGATTGAATGGCTTGGTTACGTAATCGTCGGCGCCGAGGCTAAATCCGCGTATAACGTCGGCTTCCTGTTCACTTCCGGTCAGTAGAATGACTCGGGTTTGAGCAATCTCGGGAGCGCTTCGGATGCGCGACAGAACCTCAAAGCCGTCGATGTTGGGCATGCCCACATCCAGTACGGTCGCGCAAGGCTTTATTCGATTGATCAATTCCAGGGCGTCTCCGCCATTCGAGGCGGTTTCACAAGTCATCCCGTTGCGCTGTAAGGCCAGGCGCACCAGCGCCGTGATGGAGGGATCGTCATCCGCCAGCACGATCGTCGAACCAGTAGGCAGAGGCCGGGGTCCCAGCTGCGAACCAGGCCGGAGAGCAAGCACGCAGCGCAGCAGAAGCTCGTCCGAGCGGGCCGGCCAGACACAAAAGGCGCGATACGATACCCGCGCCTCGCTCACAAGCATCAGCAGCATAGGCGGCCGGCCGACCCCGATGCATCGATCTACCGCGCTCGAGAGTTCCTGCGGGTCCAGCCAGCTGGTGCCCGTGGCGCCTTCAAGGTTGACGAGTATCAGTTCAAAGGGTTTAAGAATGTTGGCCGAAGGACCCACCTTCAGAGAAACGGAACGCGTGAAGACGTCTGCCTCGGTCAGGATGCGCGTCAATTCCGCCGCGGAAGCCTCGTCGAAGCCTATTAGCGCGGTCCGCTTTCCGGCCAGCGCTTCACGGGCGTAGCTAAGTGTATCGGGCTCGGTTGCACTCTTCATCGGGTTTCTTGTAAACGGTCGCGCCGCTCGACGATGTCTGACTCGTTGGGATCCAGCGCGAGAGCTCTTCCGTATTGCCGCAGCGCTTCTTCCGGACGCCGCTCCGCTTCCGCAATGCGCCCCAGGAACGCGTGGAAATCCGCGCGCTGGTCATCAAGACCTACACCTCTCAGGAAGATTCTTTCGGCATCTGGCAGTCTGGATTGACGCCACGCCACAATCCCGGCAATCAGCAAAGCATCGGTATTATCAGGCGCTTTCTGCAATATGTTTGCCACGGCCCGATCAGCTTGGTTCAGGTGGTCTTGTTTCAACTCAATCAGCGCGAGTCCGTTCTGGGCATCGAAATTTTTGGGATCTTTCAAAAGGGCGCGACGGTACAACGACGCGGCGCGAGCGAAATCTCGTTTGGTTTGGAGCGCGTGCGCGAAGGCCACCAAAATGTCATCGTTCCCCGGCTCAAACGACACACATTGCTGGTAAGCCTGGATCGACGCATCGATTTCTCCAACACGCTCGTAAGCCTTCCCGATTGCGGGACATGCCTCCTGGGGCATCGGGGCGCGTTCCATGAATTGCTGCCATAGCTTTGCTTCGTCTTCGAACTGCATCGCAGCGTGCGCTTGTTCAGCTCGCTTCATAATTTCGGTGTAGCTGTCGTCTGCGTCGGATGCCGTCGGGGACAGTTGCGGCTGTTGCTGGCCGGCAGTTGCAGAAGTCTGGGCCAGCGGCGCCGTCTCAACCACCGCCACCGCGCGCGGTTGCGCCGGCGCTCGCGGAAACTCGGGTACTCCCGCTGCCTTCCTGTGAAGGCCGTAAAGATAGTACCCGGTCAGAAGACACGAGCACAGTACCGGGACCCAAACCTTAACATTGGGAGTCTGAGTGGCCACGCCTACCGCGCGGCCTAACCACTGTTTCCCCGCTCTAACCGTTCGCATTGGGTCGGATAACTGTTGGCTGGGGATTCGTCGCGTTTGCATGAGCGTTTTGACCGCGCGGCCTAGGTGCCGCTGATACCCCTTGCGCTTTTGAGGGGTTAAGGGAATTCACCCGCGTCGTCAGATTTCTCATCGGCAGAACTGCGCGTAGGATGCTGATCCAAGCGTTCCAAATACTCTTTTAGCCGGGCCAATTCTTCGCTGAAGGAAACTGAATCTGACGCTTCGGCGTGTCGTTCCAACGCGGCGCCGAACCGGGTAAGCTCGGCAAAGCCAAAGGAACCACCGCTGCCCTTTAGGCTGTGACTCACCACGCGCAGCTTTTCAAAATTTGAGGCGGCAAGCAGCTCGAGCATTTGCGGGAGCTCCTGTTTACGGGCAGCCAGGTAGTCAGGGACAAGTTTCTGAACCATTTCCGTGAGGCTGCTCATGCTTGTCCAAGTGAAATCTGGGATAACGGTAAAACTAAGTAGCTTATCGGCCCAAGAGCCCTTTTCAGTACCGGCCATTGCACGGGTTCGTTCGGTAAAATCGGCCTGCTGAAGCCCCAAGGGTCAAATAAGCATCTAAACGGGGTAAAGAAATTGGTTGTAGACTAGAAGAGACAGCCAGAGTTTTGTAAGGAGATTGGGAATGATTCAGTTAACCGAGACTGCCATTACTAAGGTCAGTGAAATATTGAGCATGCAGGAGCCAAAGCCAGCCGGCCTACGGATTGCCGTGGTGGGCGGCGGTTGCTCCGGATTCAGCTATTCCATGGCCTTCGAGAACCAGCCGAATATGCTCGACAAGACATACAATTTCGGCGACCTGAAGGTTTTTGTCGATTCAGCCAGCATGCTGTACCTGGATGGCGCTGAGGTGGATTACGTGGAGACGCTGGAAGGCTCTGGTTTTAAATTCAGCAACCCACAGGTGAAGTCCACTTGCGGCTGCGGCAGCTCATTCAGCGCATAAGTCTAAGAAAACTTTAGTTCGAAAGGGCCGAAGGGGGTGAAATGCCCTCTTCGGCCCTTATCATTTAACTTCATGCAATCCGACTTGCTGACAGAAGCTCTGAACCCCAACTCCACGGACATTGATGCGCTCTCGACGGCTGAGATGCTGCGGGTTATCAATGCGGCAGATCGGGAGGTCGCCGTGGCGGTCGAACGTGAGATTCCCAACATTGCGTCTGCCGTGGACAGAATAGTCGAGCGGTTGGAAGCGGGTGGGCGGCTCTTCTATATCGGCGCGGGAACCTCCGGCCGGCTGGGCGTTCTCGACGCCTCTGAGTGTTCGCCGACCTTCAACACTCCGCCGGAATTGGTGCAGGGGCTGATCGCGGGCGGAGATCATGCGCTGCGGCATTCGATTGAGAAAGCCGAGGACGATCCGGAGCTAGGGCAGCGCGATTTGAGCGAGCGAGACTTCGCAGCGGGCGACGTTCTGGTCGGAATCGCTGCCAGTGGCCGAACGCCCTACGTGCTGGGTGGCATCGGGTACGCACGCTCCTTAGGAGCGTTGACCATAGGCCTGAGTTGCACGCCCAACTCGGAACTTGGCGAGAGCGGCTGAAATCGCGATTACTCCCGTTCCCGGTCCGGAAGTCATCACTGGCTCGACTCGAATGCGGGCTGGAACGGCCACAAAGCTCGTGCTGAACATGCTGAGCACGGCCGTAATGATCCGGATGGGATATGTTTACGGCAACCTGATGGTGAACGTTCAACCCACCAATAGCAAGTTGGCGGACCGGGCGACACGAATTATCGCTAAGCTAACAGGCGTATCTTATGATGAAGCTTCGCAGTTATTGAATGAAGCCGGCTCCGTGCGCACCGCTATCGTGATGCACAACTGCAAGCTGTCGCGCCGGGAAGCCGAAGCGCGGCTCGCGGCTGCGAAGGGCCGCTTGCGGATTGCGCTCGGCAAATAATCCCGGCCAGCGCTAAAAACCATCATGGACAAATTCAGAATTGTGGGCGGCGCGCCCCTGAGCGGAGAGCTTCCGGTAAGCGGCTCGAAAAATTCGGCGTTGCCTGCATTGGCGGCGTGCCTGCTCACCGATGAGCCAGTGATACTTCGCCGCATCCCGCAGGTGAAAGATATCGTCACGATGGAGAATTTGCTCGCCCACACGGGAGCGAAAGTTGACGACCAGGACGGAACTGTTCGCGTCGACGCGAAGTCGCTGGATTGTCCGGAAGCGCCTTACGATGTCGTGAAAACGATGCGCGCTTCGAGCCTGGTGTTGGGGCCGTTGGTCGCTCGAACCGGACGCGCGCGAGTCTCTATGCCGGGGGGCTGCGCAATTGGGGCGAGGCCTATCAATCTGCACGTTTCCGCCTTAGAGCAACTGGGTGCGAGGATCGAGCAGTCGCATGGATACGTAGAAGCCCAAGCGCCCGATGGCCTGCGCGGCGGCAGCATTCACTTCGACCGCATCACGGTGACTGGAACCGAAGATGTCCTCATGGCGGCGGTGCTCGCGCGCGGAGAAACCATCATCCGCAATGCCGCGCGAGAGCCGGAGGTGAAGGATCTAGCCGAGCTGCTAATCGCCATGGGCGCAAAAATCGAGGGGGCCGGAAGTTCGATCATCAAAATTCGCGGGGTAGAGCGTCTGCATGGCGCGGAGCACACGATCATTCCAGACCGCATCGAAGCGGGTACGTTTCTGCTGGCCGCTGCCATTTCGCAAGGGGACGTGCTGGTAAGTAACTGCTGTCCCGATCACGTCGCGGCGCTCACGGTGAAGATGCAGAAGGCGGGCGCTGAAGTAGAAGAGGTGGAAGCGCAGGCATTGCGTGTTCGCTTCTCTGGCAGACCGAAGGCTGTCGACGTGACAACGGAAGAATACCCTGGTTTCGCTACCGATCTTCAAGCTCAATACCTGGCCTGGATGACGATTGCGCAGGGCATCAGCTTTGTCACCGAGACTATTTTCGAAAACCGCTTTATGCACACGCAGGAGCTTGCGCGCATGGGCGCCAATATCCGCATCGAGGGAAGGCAAGCAATTGTGGCAGGCGAAGAGCGCCTGACGGGCGCGCAAGTACTTGCTTCGGACTTGCGGGCCAGCGCTTCGCTGGTGCTCGCCGCATTGGCCGCTCAGGGCGAGACCACGATTGACCGCGTGTATCACATGGATCGCGGTTACGAGCGAATAGAGGAAAAGCTGGCCGCCGTAGGAGCCAACATCCAGCGTATTCAATCAGCGCATTCAGTAGGATTACTACGATGAGCACACCGGCGAAGCATCACAGCGAAGGATTTCTGGCTATCGTACACGACGCGAAAAAACGGATTCGCGAAATCGATATCGAGGAGTACAGACGTCTTCGCGAGGCGGGCGAAGCTGGCCAGCTTGTGGATGTACGCGAGGACCACGAGTGGGAGGCGGCGCATGCCGCAGGCGCCATTCATCTCAGTAAGGGCATTATTGAACGCGACATTGAGAAAACGGTTCCGGATAGGAACAGCAGGCTGGTGCTCTATTGCGGCGGGGGATACCGCTCTGCGCTTGCCACTGATAATCTGCAGCGGATGGGTTACACGAACGTGATTTCGCTGGATGGCGGCTGGCGCGCCATTGAAGCCTCTGGATTACCGCTAGAGCGCAAGCCCTAAACTTTGCTCGAGCGTCTTTGCGATCTGCAGAAGCCCTGGCTCGGCAAATGGCGGGCCGATCAGTTGCAATCCGATTGGCAGGCCTACGGCCGTGTCTCCGCAAGGCATGGAGAGCGCCGGCTCACCCAGCAAATTAATGGCGCGCACCAGGCGAGTCGATGCCATACGCGTGTCTTCCTCTTGGCTTCCTATCTTCACGCGAGTCTCGTCGAGCAGCGGCGCGGCAATCGGAGTAGTAGGCGTCACGAGGATATCGATGTTCTTCCATAGCCGATCGAACTCCCGCCGGAATAAAGCTCGGATGCGTTGGGCGTTGACGTATTCGTGCGCCGCGATCATCTTCCCTTGTTGGATGAGGGCCCAGACATCGGCGCCGAACAGCGCCGCGTCGGTATAGTCCGCATAGAGCGCGGCCGTCTCCGAAAGCTGCACGATTCGCGCAGTGGCATTAATCTCATTTGGATCTGGAACGTGAATTTCCGATATCGACGCGCCAAGGTGTTCCATTGCGGAGATGCTCTTTCGGACTGCGGCGGAGACTTCTTCGTCCACTCGATCGAAGTAAAAGTTCCTGGGCACGCCGACGCGCACGCCCTTCAAATTCTCGAGCGGCGGCAGATTAAAGTCCCGAGCTGCAGCGGTGGCGCAGCTCGGGTCGAGCGGGTCGGGACCGGCAATCGCATTCAGCGCCAGGGCGCAATCTTCGACGCACGATCCGAGCGGCCCGACATGGTCAAGGCTGAACGCCAATGGCAGAACGCCGCGGCGGCTGACACGCCCATAGGTGGGCTTGATTCCGGTGATCCCGCAGAAAGAGGCGGGAATACGAATGGAACCGCCCGTATCGCTGCCGAGGCACATGGGCAAAAGCTTCGCAGCAATCAGCGCTGCCGAGCCTCCGCTGGACCCGCCCGCAATGCGGCCCGTATCGCGTGGATTGAGAACGAATCCATAATGCGGATTCTTGGACGTGATGCCGTAAGCAAGCTCGTGAAGATTCGTTTTACCAACCGAAATCGCGCCGGCGAGCCGAAGCCTGTCCACAACCGTGGCATCATAATCCGGCACGAAATCGCGAAAAACCAGCGAGCCCGCAGTGGTGCGAACGCCTCGCGTGTAGAACAGATCCTTGTGGGCGATGGGAATGCCGTGGAATGGCCCGCGATCCATGCCCGCCGCAAGTTCGTTGTCGCGCTCAACGGCCTCCCGGAGCGCCTGCTCTTCCGTTATCGTAATGAAGCTGCGGAAAAGATCCCGCTGCTTGATATCGGCAAGCGTTTGCCGCATAAGTTCGACGCACGAGAACTTTCTCGAGCGCAATAGACGCCCAAGTTCAGAAACGGTCATCGATATTTCGCAAATATATGGCGTAGATAATTGCCGGCTCGACATCCGGTGTAAGCCGCGTAGTCAGAGGATTGAAACTCTCGCGCAGAGCGTCGACGATCTCCCGATTCTTCGTACTCTGCTCTTGTTCTGGATCAGCCATTTCTTAGTGCGGAGCGGGACCGCGCACCACCTGAACAAAGCTCGCCGGATTAACGTGTTTCGCGAAGGCGGCGCGTACCTCGTCCGCGGTCATGTTGAAGTAGCGTTCAGCCGCATGAATCGGCTCATCGAGCGGAAGTCCGATCCGCGAGCGAGCGATCATGCCGCCGGCTACCGCGTCTTCACTCGATTCAGCCAGCGGGATTTGCCGCAGCAGCAGCGCCTTAGCTTGTTGCAGCTCAGCCGGAGTCACGTTCGTCTTCTGCATCGCGCTGAGTTCCTGCTCGACCATGACCCTCGCCTTCGAGACATTTTGCGGGTCGCATCCATAATCTACGGTGTAAATGGCCCGGGTCTCGCCTGCTTCCAGTGAATCGTCGATGTTGTAGACGTAACCGGCCTGCTCGCGCAGATCGCGATAGAGTCGCGTGGCATAGAAACCGCCGCCGAGCACGTGATTCCCAAGCTGGATGGCATAGTAATCCGGACTGAAGCGATTCATTTCCAGCTCCTGCGAGAGATTAACAGTGTCCTGAACCTGGCTGGGGTCGGGCACGTTCACGGCGCTCGGTTTGTTTGCAGGGACGGCGGGAAGAATTACATCTGGCTTGGCGCTGGAGGTTTGCCAGCCGCCGAAATATTTTTCGATGACAGGCCGCGCTTCCTCCGCCGTAATATCGCCGATAACGACAATGGTCGTCAGATCGGGCCGGAACGTCTTTGCAAAGTAATTCCCAACATCTTCATATTTCAAGGACGAGATCGTTTTAGGCGTTGTCTCTCGCAGCAAAGGATCACCCGCCGGGAGAAGCGCGTGTTGAAGCGCGCGATCCATTTTGTATCCGGGACTCTGCAACTCACCAGCGCTGAGTTGGGCAGTCTGCTCTTGGACCACTTTGAAGGCATCCGCCGGTAACGCGGGATGCAGTTCGTTGTCGGCCAGCAGCTCCACGCCACGCGCGAAGTCCTGTTTCAGCACTTTCAGACTGAAGTTGGCGCCCGCCGATTCAGACGCCGCGATGTCGTCGAGCGCTTTTTGAAACGCGAGCCGGTCAAGAGTCTTCGTGCCGTAAGAGAACAGTCCTTCCAGTACGTCCGACACTCCGTCCTGGCCCGGAGGCGTTTCAAGTTGGGTTTGGGTTTTGATAGAACCCATCAAGGTGATGGTGGGGCTGGTTTTCTCGGTTTGAACGATAAGGCGGATGCCGTTAGCCAGAACCATATTGTTCGGATGCAAGGTGGCCTGTGGAACCCGAAGCGATTTCACCGCGGCTTCGGCCCAGTCGGGAAGAGCAACGGGTTTGGTCGGCGCGGTGGTGGCCGCTTCGCTGCCGCCAAATCCTTTGCCCGAGGCCGCTTCGCCCGAAGGAACCGGTTTGAGAGTTGCCATGATGGCGTTCTGCTGCTGCAGGTATTTCTTTGCAACCCGGTTCACGTCATCCAGGGTGACGCGCTTCATTGCTTCCACATCCTCATCGGGCGACTGCCGGCCCTCGTCGGCCAATGCCTGCGACCACAGAGCGGCAAGATTGGTGATCGAATTCCGTCCGAACTCCGCGCTCGCTACTTCTCCTTTTTTGGCAGCATCAACCAGGTCAGCGGGCACTCCATGCGTGGCATAATCCGTGATGATCTTTTTCATCTCGGCGGTAATCGAAGCAGGATCGGCGCCCGAGGGAATCGCGGCCAGCGCAAATGCCGCACTCGCCTTTGGATACGTCTCGAGCAGGGCGAATTCCGTACCGAGCGCTTTACCTTCGGGAACTAAACCGTAGAGATTCGCGCGCTGGCTGGCTAAAACGTCGCTCAGAATGCGCCCTGCGGCGAAGTCCGGACTTTCGGTGCCTGGAAATCGGAACGACAGGATCGCGAGCAGATAGGGCAAGTTGCTGTCCAGCGTGAATGAATCCGCCGGAACCGGCCGCAGTTTGATATCGGGCCGGGCAGGAAGCGAGCGCCGGGAAATTCCGCCATAATATTGCTTGACCTTCGCCAGCGTGGCAACTGGATCGACATCGCCGGCGATGATTACGATCGCATTGTTCGGCGCATACCACTGGCTGTAAAACTTCTTCAACATCTCGCCCGTAGTCTGGTCGAACGAAGCCTTTGTGCCGAGCGCATCCTGCTGGTAAGGCGTCCCGGCAAACAGATCCTGGTTAAGCCGCGTAATGAACTTATAGATCGGGTTCGAAAGATCGCGCGAGACTTCTTGCTCGATTGCTCCGCGCTCCTGGGCCCACTGCTCTTGCGAGTCCTGGACGCCCGCCATGCACGCCGCGTCGACGCGCAGAGCCACATCGAGATCCTGCGAGGGAACAGTGACGAAATACTGCGTGATGTTCTGCTGCGTATCGGCATCCATGTAGCCGCCGAGTTGCGCGTATATGGCGGAGATCTGATCGGCAGTCAACCCGGTGCATCCGCGAAAAGCCATGTGCTCCTGGGCATGCGCCATGCCTGGAAAACCAGTAGGTGTTTCATCGCCACCCACCAGATAGTTGTCCTCAATGGTGGCGACAGGAGCCAACGGGTCACGAACGATTACCACGCGCAGCCCGTTATCGAGCGTCGCGCGCGTGACGTTGACGTTTTGGGCCTGCGCCGGAGACTGGCTCGCGAACCCGGCCAGCAAGAGGCTATACGCAAGAAAAACAGTGGGAAACCGCATCATCATCAGCTATCCAACAGCTTAAAGCACCGCTTAATTCTGAGCACTGTAAGGCACGCCTCGCCAGAGCTATGATGGTGCCGTCATGCCCGAAGTTGAAGAGCTTTCCGCCGCCGCCCCACTGACGCGCTTGCAGGAAGAAGAGAAGTTATTTCAAACCTCCATTCGCCAATTTGCGAAGCAGCGTCTGGCGCCGCACGTCCGAGCCATGGACGAAGAGGGCAAGTTTCGCCAGGACCTGTTGCGCGAAATGTTCGAACTGGGGCTGATGGGCATCGACATCAAGGAACAGTATGGCGGACAAGGAGGAAGCTTTTTCCAATCCGTTTTGGCCATCGAAGAACTTGCAAAAGTAGATCCTTCGGCATCCGTCATCGTCGACGTGCAGAATACGCTGGTCAGCAATGCAATCGAACGATGGGGAAATTCGGAGCAGAAGCAGAGGTATCTCTCACGCCTTGCAACCGAGAGCGTGGGCGCGTACGCACTTTCGGAATCGGGTTCTGGTTCCGATGCGTTTGCCCTGACAACGCGAGCTGTCGAGGAGGGCAACGGCTACCGGATTTCGGGCCGGAAACTCTGGATCACAAACGCCGCCGAAGCGGACATATTTCTCGTGTTTTCGACCATCGATCCTTCCGCCGGTTATCGGGGCATCACTTGTTTTCTGATCGAACGCGGGATGCCTGGCTTCGCCGTCGGCAAGAAAGAGGACAAGCTGGGCATTCGAGCTTCTTCCACTTGCGAGCTCGTCTTGGACGATGTGCAGGTGGGACGCGAGCAGATCATGGGCGAGCCCGGCAAAGGTTACAAGATCGCGATCGAGACTTTAAACGAGGGCCGCATTGGAATCGCCGCGCAGATGCTGGGCTTGGCTGAAGGAGCTATGGATCACGCGCTCCAGTACGCGCGCGAGCGGAAACAATTCGGAAAACGCATCGGCGATTTTCAAGGCGTGCAGTTCGAGCTCGCCGAGATGGCCACCCAGATTGAAGCGGCACGGCTGATGGTCTACAATGCCGCTCGTTTGCGCGATGCCGGAGAGCCGTTCGTCACGCAGGCCGCCATGGCCAAGTATTTCTGTTCCGTCATTGCCGAAGAGGTCGCCTCGAAAGCAGTCGAGGTCTTGGGCGGTGTCGGATTCACAAAAGATTATCCGGTCGAAAAGCTGTACCGCGATGCGAAAATCGGCCGGATTTACGAAGGCACCAGCAACGTCCAGCGACTGACCATTGCCAAAGCTCTGCTCGATCCCGCGAAATGAGTGGTAACCCCTGTCGATTTCCAATCCGTCACAATAGAGAATAGAAGTAACCCCATGTTTCAACGTAGTTGTGCGATTGTATTGTGCCTCGTGGGATCTGCCGTTTTGCTTGGCGCCGATGACGTGAAGTCCGACCCTACACCGGAGCAGATCCAGGACATCATCAAGAAATTCACCCAAAAAGAGACTGAGTTCGCCATTGCGCGCGAGAACTACACCTACCGTCAGACCAGCAAGCTGGTGGAAACGGATCCTCCCGGCGGTAGCTACGAAATGGTAGAAGAAGTCACTTTCGATGACCGGAACAAGCGCACTTCGCACGTTCTACGCGCCCCCGTCACTTCGCTCGAGCACATCCTCATGACGGGCGAGGACGAGCAGGACCTCCGCAATGTCATGCCCTTTGTTATGACCAACGAGACCGCGGACCAATACATCATCAACTATGTGGGGCGCGAAAAGGTGGATGAGATTTCCTGCTACGTTTTCTCCGTGCGCCCCAAAGTGCTCACCAAGGATCGGAAGCGGTATTTCGAAGGCCAGATTTGGGTGGATGACCAGGATCTGCAAATTGTAAAAACGTATGGCCGCTCTACCGGGCATCTGGGGCGAAATGAGGATCAGCAATTTCCAAAATTCGAGACCTATCGCGAACAGATAGACGGCAAGTATTGGTTTCCCACTTACACGTATGCGGACGACGTTTTGAACTTTAAAGACATGTCGCAGCGAATTAAAGAAACGGTCAAGTACGACCATTACAAAAAATGGGACTTCAACTCGCATTCCACAATTACGTACGGTGGCCAAGTGCCCTCCAGCCCTCCTCCGAACCCGCAGAATCCGCCTCAGTAGCGTGTCGTAAGCAGGATTTCGTATGCGATTGCCTTACAATTTAGCGTGGCGGCCGCTGTTGTTGCTCGCATGCGCCGTTCAGCTTTCTATCTCCGCCGAACCTCCCGCAGCTCACGTTCGAAATTTCGATCGGGTCAACGATCATTTGCTTCGAGGCGGCGAACCATCCCTGGTCGGTCTTCAAGAGTTGGGTGCGATGGGCGTAAAGATCGACATCGACTTGCGTGAAGCGGGCGAAGGCACCGAGGCCGAAAAGCAGGGAGCGGAGAAGCTGGGAATGAAATACCTCAACGTACCGCTCAGCGCATTTGCGGCGCCCAGCAACGAGCAGATGCAACGTGTATTATCGCTGCTGCTGAGCAACGATTCGGGCACGATTTTCGTTCACTGCAGGCGCGGGAAGGATCGCACTGGAACGGTTGTAGCGTGCTATCGAGTTCAGCACGACGGATGGAAGAATCAGCGCGCATTGGAAGAAGCGAAACAACACGGGATGAGCTTTGCGGAACGAGGAATGAGGTCTTATATCATTCATTTCACCCCATTCAGTATCCCGAACAGCACGGCCTTGAGCAGTGCTCTGGAGCATTGACGGCGCTCCGGACAAGGCTAGACGGAAAGCAACTCCGGAGTGGAAACTTCTCCGGCCATGGCATCGCCGGAGCCGGCGCGAACCGGCAAGGTCATGCTAAACCAGAACGTGCTTCCTAGTCCCAGTTCGCTCTCGACGCCAATAGTTCCACCCATATGCTCCACCAGGCGTTTGGTTATTACTAAACCTAGTCCGGTTCCCCCATACTTTCTGGTTGTGGAAGTGTCAGCCTGTGAGAAGCTTTCAAAGAGCCGCGTTGCCTGAGCAGCACTGATTCCGATTCCAGTGTCGATGATAGAAACGCGAATGGTTTCACTAGCTGCTTCCCAGCGTTCGCGATGAACTCGCAAGGTAACCGATCCGTTCTGAGTGAACTTAATCGCGTTCGAGAGCAGGTTCAAAAGAATCTGCCGGAGCCGGGCAGGATCACCCACAACTTCGCAGCGCAGTCGATCGTCCAGATCGGTGTAGAGAGCTAACTTTTTCTCTCTAGCGGAAATCGAGACGACGTCCATTGATTCTCGCAGCAAGCTTCGTAGATTGAATTCCACGACTTCGAGATTTAGTTTGCCCGCTTCGATTTTCGAGAAATCCAGGATGTCGTTGATGACGCTCATCAACGTGTTGCCCGAGTGCCGGATAGTATCTACGAATTCCCGTTGTTCCTCACTCAGCGGAGTGTCTCGAAGCAGCGAAGTCATTCCCAGAACGCCATTCATAGGGGTGCGGATTTCATGGCTCATCACCGCCAGGAACTCGCTCTTGGCGCGGCTGGCTGCCTCGGCCGCCAGCTTCAGATTCTCTTCTTGCGCAAGCTTTTCAGAAATAACACGGGTCTGCTGTTGGACACGCCGCCTCAATACGAGACCCCACGCGAACGCTAAAAGCGCGACGCTCGCCAGCAGAGCCGTAAGTTCCAGCGCATGTTTCAGGCCCCACCAGGGTTCGTGTTTGAGTACCGATACATCCGTCGCCGACCTTAATAGAAGTGTGAACGCGCGCGGCGTGTCGATGCCGCGCACAGTTTCGAATTGAGTGGAGCACACGCCGGTTACGCGAAGTATGGCTCCGCTCCCGAAGCCGGGCAAGCGGACACCCGGTTCCACGATCGCATTAAAAAGCGTTCTGCCGGCCTGGAGCATCAAGGTCTCTCCGGTTTGATTGATGACGCGATCCAGCAGAATGGCATCTATTTGCACGAGCTGGGAATCGAAATCTCCTTCCAAAGGTTGGCCCGCGCTGACGCGTACCGGGGGAGGGGGAACTGCGGCGGCTATTTTGGTCAACACCGCATCCTGAAGAGCGGCGCTGAAACCTGCGAAGCGGGCGAACGCTAAAACGTCTACCATATCCCCGGGCATTAGTGCGATGGCGCGGTGGTTTGAGATCACGACTGCGCCCGTCGAATCTTGAATGTAAGTGGGCCCTTCGCGCGTGGAAAAAGTCACCACGCCTCGAACTTTAACGGGACTGTCAGGGTTTGCGGAGGGTGAGAATTGAAGCAGCTGCGCGATCGGCGTGAAGGGAAGTAAAGAGGGACCTGGCGCGCGCCAAAGAACGCGAACCTGCTCGCGCCCCGGAACCCAAATGATGATCCCGATTAGCTGTTTCCGCGTGTTGAAGCGCGCCCCCGACACTCCTTGTACGCTGATGGAGGAGTTGACCAGGGAATCCGCCCAAGGTGCTTCGCCCGCGAGCTCCGAATCGAAGCGATGAACGCCTGACTGGAGATTCAGAATCGTGTGTCCGGCTTCGCGTCTGACCGACTGAACGACTCCTTCAGCCTCCACCCAGGTGCTGTCCTGCTTGCCCGTGTAGAGATCCTCGGAATTCCCAACTCGCGGCGCGGGCAGCTTCTCATTCCCAATCACTTTCAGGGTACAGCGCTCCACTTGCGGCGCGAAAAACCCCGCCGCCGTCACTCCTGAGACATTGACAAGCTGCCCGGCGTGAAGATTGCGGCTGGCCAGGCTATGTGCGTCTATAAAAGTTCCGCCCGTCGCATCCTGCACGAAAAGCATGCCGTAGCCGGAGTCGAAGAACGTGATCACTCCGCGCAGATGAACCGGAGAGGCCCGTGATGCTTCCTCGGGCGTAAGGGAGTGCACTTGGGCCACGGTGGTTGGTTCGAGCTCGCGCGCTGAATCATCGCGCGCTTCCACGAATCGGGCCACTATGGCATTTCCCAAGGAGAACCCGCCTGATCCAAAACCCAGGAAACCCACTACATCAAGAGCTTGCCCGGTTTCGAAAGAACTGGAGGGAGCCAACTCGAAGGGCAACACTCCGGTTTCATCCCGGATCGACAGTTTTGATCCGCTCTTATCGGTAAATACCTGTCCGTGCAGCCGTACTCTGTGGCGCGGGAGTTTTTCCGCGGAGCTATGCAGCAAGGAGGCTATCGATCGAATCGGCAAGGCCGAGGCATTGGGAGGAGATGTCTCCATCGTGACGTCGCTGCCCCGCAATACCCACAAGGTTAGCTGGGTAGCTTTCCCGAATACGTCGTAGTTGGTTTCAACGATTCCCTTTATGCGGACCTCGGTATCAACTAACGCGTTCACATCGATGGTCGCTTGGTCGATGATTCGAACGCTCACAAGCGTTCCACGAACACTCATCAGCCCAGCTATCCGGTTATTGTGATCGGCTAGGGTGGCCTGCATGACGCCATCGATCACCACCTGCTTATACTGGTTCCCCGCATCTAGAAGTTGATCCAACGTGATCGGATGAGCTTCCGGCGGTTTCCCGGTCCCCAGCCAATGGACAATGGGCTTGGCGATCGCGGGTGTATTCCCGCCTGCTGCTGCCACCCCGGTCACCTCCACAAACTGATTCACCGGTACCGAAAATTCGGTCGAGTCGACCCGTGCTCCATTTCCGGCTTCATCTTGCAGAATCATGACGTTCCAGGACGGATCCGATACCGCGATGTATCCCCGGATGCGCACCAGAATCTGGCTGCGCACCTCATCGACTCCTAGCCGACGCAATTCTGCCACGCTGTGAATCTCGCGCGGATGACGCGAATAGACAGTGGAATCGCAGGCCAGCTGGAACATGATCCCGAGAACGGCGCTGAAGAAGAGCACATCACGGCGAAGCCGGGAGTTTAGAAGTCTTGCCATGCCCTGCTAACGACTTATCGGTAGGGATGGGTACTTGGCCGTGTAAAACGATTCGCTCACCACTCGGGACGGGTGTAATCCACAACACATTTCTGCTCGAAGCGATGTCCGGGAAATTCGCTGACCCGTTCGCCCCTAAATCTCCTACATTCAGCCACTTATTGCGCAATTCACCTGCTTTTAACTAAGCCTGGAGTGATAGGTTGTGTTTAAATAAGAGAGTCTCGCCTAATGTCCGAACGGAACCTGAATGGTGAACGGCGCCGCCGAAAGTTAGATCGGCGTCTGCGGGAAGCAAAGTTGCTGGTGAGAGGTGCGCTGGATACGGATCACCCGATCATGGCGCACATCATTCCAATCCGGCGCTGTAACCTGTCGTGTGCCTACTGCAACGAATACGACGACTATTCCAAACCGGTGCCTTTGGAAACAATGCTTCGCCGGCTGGAGCTCCTAGGTAGGTTGAAAACCGGCGTTGTCACGCTTAGCGGCGGAGAACCGCTGTTGCATCCGGAACTGGACGACATCATTCGCGGCATTCGAAAGAATGCCATTTTGGCTGGTCTCATTACCAACGGCTACCTGTTGACTGCTGAGCGTGTGCAACGGCTGAATGACGCCGGCCTCGATTATCTGCAAATCAGCATCGATAACGTTAAGCCGGACGAGGTTTCGAAGAAGAGTTTGAAGGTGCTCGATAAAAAGCTTCAGATTTTGGCGGAGCACGCGCATTTTCACGTCAACATCAATTCGGTTCTCGGCGGTGGAATTCACAATCCCGAAGATGCGCTGGTTGTCGGCAAGCGCGCCATGGAGCTTGGATTCACCTCTACCGTTGGCATCATCCACGATGGTGATGGTCAACTGCGTCCCCTGGCCACGCGGGAACGCGAAGTGTTTCTTGAAATGAAGAAGTTCGAGAAGAGGCACTTTTCGCGCATCAATTATTTCCAGGAGAACATCGCCAATGGAAAGCCCAGCGATTGGCGTTGCCGCGCCGGCTCACGCTATCTGTATGTCTGCGAAGACGGCTTGGTTCATTACTGCTCGCAGCAGCGTGGATTCCCGGCGAAGCCCCTCGAGGATTACACCGTCGGCGATATCCGGCGCGAATACATCAGCCAAAAATCCTGCGCTCCGTTTTGCACCATTTCGTGCGTCCACCAAATCTCCTATTTCGATTTCTTCCGTGGAGAACAGACGCGCATGATTGAGCCCGTGCCCCAGGAACAACTGGTGTCCATCAAAGCGGCGAGAATTTAGGCTTCATCGCCACGCCGGCCCAATGCAGCAGACGGGCATCGCCGCCGATCCACGGGTAAAAAAACACGATACTGGCCCAGCTCACCCGGAGCAACCAGCACGCTACGACGCCGTCATGAACCGGCTGGAGTGCTCGGGTTTGCTGCAGGATCTGGCCCATATTGAAGCTCGCCGAGCTAGCGATGATGAACTGGCGCTCGTCCACAGCAGAGAATACATCGCCCTGGTCCAACGCGAGATAGCTCAGCATCGTAAGCAACTGAGCACCGGAGATACGGATATCAGCTCGGAATCAGGTGAGTGTGCGCGCGTCGCGGCCGGATGCGTCTTGTCAGCCGTGGATGCTGTTTTCGCAAGTACCGTATCCAATGCGTTCTGCGTCGTCAGGCCTCCTGGGCACCATGCCAGCGCCGCGCGAGGAATGGGATTCTGCCTGTTCAACAACGTCGCGCTCGGCGCCCGATACGCGCAAAGTGAGTTCGGCGCCGAGCGAGTCTTGATCGCCGACTGGGATGTCCATCATGGAAATGGAACGCAGGACATTTTCTACGAAGATGGATCGGTACTCTTCTTCAGCACGCATCAGTGGCCGTGGTATCCCGGAACCGGTGCCGCGTCCGAAGAAGGCGAAGGTGAAGGCGCGGGCAAGACCATCAATTGCCCCCTGCCCGCCGGCTCAGGCGGAGCGCAGATTATTCGCGCCTTTCAGGATGTAATGATTCCTGCGGTGCACGCTTTCGAACCCGACCTGATTTTGATCTCTGCCGGATTCGATTCTCGCAGCGGTGACCCGCTCGGACAGTTTCTGCTGACCGACGAGGATTTCCAGGAGCTCACATGCATGATGGTTGATTTGGCCTTCAAGTATTGCGACGGACGCCTGGTCTCCGTTCTCGAAGGCGGGTATAGCTTGGAAGGTTTGGCTCTGGCCAGCGAAGCGCACGTGCGAGCGCTACTTGCCTGACGAGCACAATAAAGGGCACCAGAAACGCTGACACCCTTTGAATTGAAGCCTTCCGAGGCTACCACTCAATGCGAATTGCCGCTTGAGCTCTGCGCGCCGTCGTTCCATCCGGAGGCGCCTGGGTCTGGGTTGGTGCGCCGTAAGTTGGGTTGGGCGTTAGCGCAACTCCGCCGTTGTAGGCGACGGTGTTGTACTGAACGGTATTGCGCGGACTGGCGCCTTCCAGAATGAAATGGTTAAACACGTTCTGAGCTTCGAACAGCAACGTCAAATGGACGCGTTCTCCGATCGGCCAGATATGCGAGAGGCGCGCATCAGTGCGGTACATGGGTGCCACATTGAGAGCCGATATCGACTCAAACGGGACACGAGTGGCTCCGCCCAATCCGTTGAGTGAGCCGGTCGAAAGGAGACCAGATGGCGCAGACACGACGTTCACAGTGGGCGCCAGCGGAAACGACGATCCGAAAGTCGAGATCACTGACAACTGCCAGCCGTTAACGATGTATTTGTCAGACCAGCTGTCGCCGTGCGTGAACTTCGGATTCATGACACCGCTTAAGACAAGCCGATGACGCTGGTCGGTGGCCGCGGATCCTTTCTCGCCCTTTTCATCGCCGTTGAAAACGCTCGTTGGGAAACTCGGCGCATACAGAATGCCGCTCGATCCCGCCGTGTTGCCCGCAGCCCCACCGATATCATCGTCAATTGTATGCGACCACGTGTAAGATAAATTGCCCTGGAACCAGCTGCTATATCGCTTCTGAAGTTGTACGACCAGTCCGTTGTAATAGCTGTTGGCATTCGAAGTAAGATCGACGATCTTGCCGTAAGCAGGATTGATACGTGTTGTGTAGATCGGCGTGGTGTAAGTTCCGGCCGGTTGTCCTGTGCTGTTCAGGATCGTATAAGTGTATGAAGAGGTGGGCGCAGCCGCGTTTGCATCAAACGCCGAGGCGATGTGAAGGCTTCGGCTCCATACGTAAGAGGCAGTCAAACTCGTGTCCCGAGCGATCTGGCGCTCGACCGCGGCAGTTCCCTGCTGGGAATAGGAATTGCGCCAGTGCGGATCAACGACGTCCAGATTCGCCGAGCCGGAAACGTTTGGCGCACCGGGGAGGAAGGTTGGGAAAACAGGTCCCGCCGCTTGCTGCGCCGCGAATTGAGGGCCTGTGTTATTCAGCGTATAGCTGGCTTGATAGAGGCCGTTATTCAGAAATAGGCTTTCGACTGCGGCGGAGATATAGCGGTTGTAGAATATGCCGTAACCTGCGCGGACTACAGTCTTATCATTCCACTGGTACGCAAGACCCAGGCGCGGCGCGAAATTGAGTGTCGTATCGGGGATGTGCCCGGTTTGCGGAAAGGCAGGATTGATCTGAGTAGGTTGAGGAATTGTAGTGTAGTCGTACCGCACGCCCGGTGAGATCGTCAGCTTTGGCGTGATGTGCCACTCGTCTTGAGCAAAGAAGGAGATGTTATTGAAATTCAGATCGACAACCGGGTTGCCGAAGGCTTCGCTGAAGCGGCTCCAGTCTTTCAGGTTCGGAGTATTTCCGCTAAAGTCCAGGGCAAACGCACTGAGCGTCGTGTAAGTGTAAGTTCCGTATCGGTTTGAGAGTTGGTTGATGTAATCTTCGACGTGCGAGTAATCCACCCCGAATTTCATGCTGTGCTGGCCATGAGTCCAGGAGAGAGTATCGGATGCTTCTAGCCGGAGTTCGCTCGGTAGCAAGCGCGGGTAACCTGTCGGGTATCCCAAGCTGCTGAGGCTGCCAATCGAGAGACTCACCGGTCCAATCGAGGGAAGCAAGCTCGGACTGGCGGGATCGTATTGACGGTCTTTGAACAAGCCGAAACGCACTTCATTGACAACGTTCGGCGAAAGCACTGAAGTCAAACTGGACTTTACGGTGCGGTCGAACACATTCGTGTTTGCATTGTTCCCAATTGCGCCGCCACTCGAGATAGCCGCCTGCGTCTGGATGCCATTTGGGGATCGGAAGTCGAGATAGTTCACCTCCGTCGACCAACGGTTACGGTCACTAAGCTGGTAATCGATCTTCCCGAACAATAAGTTGACGTCTGCCGTGCGAGGAACCAACTGCGGCTGCACTCGGCTCTGAATGTAAGATATGGCAGCAGCGCATTGTCCCGCCGTGGGCGTGTGCGCTCCACCCGCTGCGGGCGTGTATGGAAAACCGCAGCCATTTGTCGAACCCGTCCCCACGAACTGGCCTTGGGAATTGAACATGCTTAGATTACCGGTGTTGGTTGAGACGATCGGGAAATTGCGGCGCTGTAGTTCCCCGTTGAAGAAGAAGAACAGCTTGTCTTTCTTGATGGGACCGCCAATGCTGGCGCCCGCCTGATGTCTCCATTCAGGAGGATTGATGCCCGCAGCTTCCGGATCGGTCGCGTTCAGAGTGCGGTTCCGAAAGAACCAATAAGCTGTTCCATGAATGCTGTTCGTCCCGCTGCGGGTAACGGTATTGATGACGCCGCCGGAAGCGTTGCCGTATTCCGCGTTGAAATTGCTCGTAATCACCTGGAACTCTTGCACCGCGTCTTGCGAGATGTTGTACGTGCGGGTGCGGCCGGCATTCTCGTCATAAAACTGATTGGTCGTATCGATGCCATCCGTCAGAAAAGTGTTGCCTGCCGGATTCCCGCGGAACGATAGCAGGCCGAACGAGCCGTCAGTTGTCACCCCAGGCGTCAAGAGCACGAAGCTGTCGACGCGGCGGCCGTTTATCGGCAGATCTTGAATCTGCATCTGTCCCACGACCTGGGACACATCTGTCTTGTTCGCGTTGACGACCGGCGCCTCCGCTGTAACCTCCACTTTAGTGGCCGACGCACTGACCTGCAGTTGCGGTGTGAGACTGACGGTTCCGCCAACCTCGACCCTGATGTCCTTAACTTCAGCCGTGGAGAAACCCGGCTTTGTAATCGTCACCGTATACCCAGGCGACGGAACCAGAGAGGGCGCGTCAAAAACGCCCGCAGCGGTAGTCGTCAATTCCCGGCGAATGCCCTTGGATTCGTTAGCAACTACCACGCTCGCTCCGGGCACCACCGCTCCTGATGCGTCTGTCACTATCCCGGAGATGCCGCCTGTACCGGAAGCGTTCTGCGCTAGCATCGACAAGCAAGTCGCCGCCATCAGACACACAACTTTCGTAAAGTTTCGGATCATTGAAAAACCCCGCTCTAAGCTAACCTCTGAAGATTTCAGATCCGTCAATACTAGCAGAAAACCTGGTTAATCTTCCAGCGAAATCGCGCTGGTACCAGGACGCGCTGCCAACAGTGTCAGCGCCGTTGCTATACTTCGGATTCTGTAATCTAGAACGGTATGCGAAAGAAAGTGACTGTCGTCGGCGCCGGAAACGTCGGCGCCAATACGGCGCAAAAGATAGCTGCCAAAGAATTAGCCGATGTCGTGCTCGTGGATGTCGTCGAGGGCGTGCCTCAAGGCAAAGGGCTGGACATGCTCGAGTCGGCCCCGGTGGAAGGATACGACGTCCAAATTGTAGGAACTAACGGCTACGAAGAGACTGCCGCTTCGGACATCGTCGTTATTACCGCCGGTTTTCCCCGCAAGCCCGGCATGAGCCGTGACGATCTGCTGCTCGCCAATTACGAAGTGGTGAAAAGCGCGACCGAACAGGCCGCCAAACAATCGCCCAACGCCATCCTCATTCTGGTAACAAATCCCCTGGACGCAATGTGTTGGACTGCGCTGAAAGTTTCCGGCTTCGCGCGTGAGCGGGTCATCGGGATGGCCGGTGTCTTGGACACTGCCCGTTTCCGGACCTTCATCGCCGCCGAGCTGAACGTTTCCTTTGAGAACGTGACCGCTATGGTACTGGGCGGCCACGGCGACACCATGGTCCCACTAGTACGTTTCACAAACGTGAGCGGAATTCCGCTGGCGGAACTGACCGATCAAGCGACCATCGATCGCCTCGTTCAACGCACCCGGGACGGCGGAGCCGAGATTGTAAAGTATCTGAAAACCGGCAGCGCCTATTACGCGCCAGCCGCTTCCACCGTGGAAATGGTGGAATCCATCTTGAAGGACAAGAAAAAGGTTCTTCCCTGCGCAGTTTATCTGCAAGGCGAGTACGGAATAAATGAGCTCTTCGTTGGCGTTCCCGTCAAACTCGGCAAAGATGGCATCGAGAAGATCTACGAAATTAAGCTGGATGGCCGCAGAGCAAGCCGCTCTGAAAAAGAGCGCGGATGCAGTTCGCGAGCTCATTGAAGTCATCAAGCAGAAGATTCAGTAAAAGCGCCAATGGCGCAATCAGTGGAGATCCGCTAATCTTGTCGAGCATGGTGCGCTCCGAACCGGCCAATGGATCGAAAACAAACAGCGGCGGAACTCCCCGCATCGATCCGAAGTACGCCTGCTTTGGCATGCGGCTCGCTCCTTCCAGGATTCACCGCTGGGGCATATACGCGACCGAGCTCATCCCCGCGCGGCCGCAAGGTGATCGAGTACACCGGAGAGAGGATCAATCGAATGGAAACCAAGCGCCGCGCCAATGCCAGAAAGTTCACTTATCTCTTCACGCTCGATCCCTACTGGACCATCGATGGCGCTGCTGGCGGTTCAGGCGCCGAATACATCAATCATTCCTGTGACCCCAACCTGACCTCGCGGATCATGAAAGGTCACATCCTATATATGAGCTTGCGCGACATCCGGCCCGGCGAGGAACTGACCATCGACTATCGCTTCGACAAGAAAGTGGAGCGCGTCGTTTGCCGCTGCGGTTCCGCGAACTGCCGTGGGACCATCAACCTCTTGAAGTAACCGCTGACCTCTTTAGGGATTCACTTTCAAGTCGTTGATCACTTTCGTTACTCCGCCCAACTGCATCACAGCTTGCTCGGCCTGCTGTTTCTGTTCCTCTGAGGCGACGGTACCCCGCAAAGTAACCACCTGGCCGCTGGCGTCCACATCAATGCCCGTTACAGTGGAAAGGCCGACATCCGTTGCAAGCTTCGCCTTGACCTTGGCAACCATCGCCGCGTGATCCAGCTTGACTCCGGCTTTCTCGCCCGCCGCGCGCAAATCCTGCCCGCCACGCCTCAATTTCTCCTCAGCGCCGGGTGTGCCATCGCTCGCGCGGTCCGGTGCTGTTCAACGCGTGATCGATTTTCTGCCGCAGGTCTCTTCCTTCCTGCTTGGCCTCTTGGCCTAATTTGTGCGCGTCCTGACGGATCCGCTCGCCTTCCTCATGAGTCTTTTGCCTGGCTTCGGCGGCTTTTTCATGCGCGTTTTCTTGATCCGCGTGATTGCACGCCGACCACCAGCATCAGCAGCGCTGCACAACCGAGGCCAGCGAGGTTTCGTCTCATAGGTGTCCTATTGTTCGATCCCATAACCGCCGAGGCGGTTACTGCGGCTCTCGGAAAACTCTGTACCCGTCCTATAGCGAATCTTCTAAACCGGAGAGCAATATAAACCTACCCCCACTCAAGTGAATAAGAGGCCCTGCCGATAAGGAGCTTAGGCAGACTATGGATCTTTACTTAGGCAAGAATAAGAAGGTTGTCTCGATTTGCGAAACACAACCACTCACGGTTAAGGGACTCGTTCACCTACTCGAATCCACCGACGATTTGACGTTTGGTGCATCCCACGCCTCCCCGGCGGAGTGGATGCTGAGTCCAGGCGCCGACAAAACCGACGTTCTAATCATCGACAAAGGTCTTGGCGCCAAGACTGTTCTGGACGCCCTGAGCCAGTTGCCGGCCGAGCACGGAAGTGCCCGCTCGACGGTCCCGGCGGTCGTCGTTTGGGGCATGTCCATCACAGAAGCGGAAGCTCTCAAATTTCTGCAGGCGGGCGCCAAGGGCATTGTGCGTAAATCGGCTGACACAAACACCGTGCTAGCCTGCTTGCGAGCTGTCGCCCAAGGTCGAAGCTGGATGCAAGACTCGGTGTTCCGCGAATCCGCCAGCGTCGAAACGCAGATTCGCACCGACCTTACACCCCGCGAACATCAAGTCATGGAACTTGTTGAACAAGGATTTAAGAACCGCGAAATTGCTCAGGAGCTTGGAATTCGGCCCGGTACGGTGAAAATTCACCTCAAGCATATCTTTGAAAAGACCGGCGTTCGCGGCCGGCACGGACTGGCTCTGAATGGCCTTCGCCAAAAGGGTGTCATTTCCCTTTCTTTGTTGGCTTCCTAAAACAACCCTGCTGCTCTCTTGACAATAGGCGAATAAAAGGAGAAACTGCTGGAGAGAGGTAACTCTCATGCAGCAGTTCGTCAAACTCGTCGGTATCGCCAGGCTCGCGGCCGAAGGCACCCTTCTCGCCGAAAAGCGCCGCGTCGAATACCGCACGCTCCCCACCCGCAAATGGCTCAACCGTTGCCACTCGCAACGCGTTCCTTTCCACTGGTCCATTAATCCCTATCGCGGCTGTGAATATGGCTGCAAGTACTGCTATGCCCGCTTCACTCACGAGTTCCTCGAACGTCGTGACGCGGCAGCCTTCGAAACCGAGATTTACGCCAAGGAGTGGGATCCTGCGGCCTTCCGCGAAGAATTGAGAGCTGTGAAGCCCGGCCACATCCTCGGCATCGGTACCGCTACCGACCCGTATCAACCCGCTGAGCGCAAATTCGGCCGCACACGCCAAACTCTGGAGGCCTTGCTGCAGCTCTCGAGTGTTTCCATCTTCATCACCACTAAATCCGATCTCGTGCCGCGCGATATCTCCCTGCTGAAGCGGCTCGCCGGGAAAAATGAAGTCGGCGTCACAATGACGGTCACCACCATGGATCGGGGATTGGCCAGGTTGATCGAGCCTTATGCGCCCCGGCCCGATCTCCGCATGCAAGCCGTGGCCGAGCTTGCTGCAGCCGGCGTGTCCGTCGATGTCATTGCGAATCCGGTACTGCCTTTGATTACCGATTCAGAGAAGAACCTCGAGGCTGTCGCCAAAGCCGCCAAGCTATCCGGTGCGTGTCATTTCGGCGCGAACGTGCTCTTCCTCAAACCTGCCGCGCAACGAGTCTTCTTTCCATTTCTGTCAGAAAAATTCCCGCAGCATCTCGGCCGCTATGAAAAAAGCTTTCAGGCCGGAGCCTATCTGCATGGAGCTTATCCGGAGCGCATCCGCCAGCTCGTGAACGACATTCGCGCACGGGTCGGCATTCCCTCCCGCGGCCTCGAGAACCTCGCCGTATTCCAACCGCCCGAATCTCAGATGATGCTGTTCTGAATCGCTCGGGAGCCGCAATGGTCTGATATTCTGGCGGTCGAGTCCTTGCGGATCGCCGATGAATATCGACCTTTCCAACAAAGCGGCGCTCGTCACCGGAGCCGCCCGCGGCATAGGACGTGCGATTGCCGCCAAGCTTGCCGGCGCTGGAGCATCCGTACTTCTCGTTGATATCGATCAATCCGCCTTGAAAGAAACTCAGATCGCGCTCCAGAGTTCAGGCGCCAGGCTTTCGATCATCGCCGGTGATCTCACCCAATCTGAATTTTCAGAAGCAGTGATTAGGAAATTAATCCAGGATTTCGGTTCCATCGACATCATCGTCAACAACGCCGGCTACACCTGGGACAGCGTCATCCAAAAGACCACCGATGAACAGTTTCAGGCCATGCTCGATATCCATATCGTCGCGCCATTCCGCATCTTGCGCGCTGCTTCTCACTGGATCCGTGAGCGGGCAAAGAAGGAGAGCGAATCGGGAATACGCTCTGTGCGCAAGGTGGTGAATATTACCTCCATCTCGGGCCTCGATGGCAATGCTGGACAGATCGGTTATTCATCCGGCAAGGCAGCCATTGTCGGACTCACTAAGACACTCGCGAAGGAGTGGGGCCGCTACAACGTGACGGTCAACGCAGTCGGCTTCGGCCTTATTGACACGCGCTTGATCAAACCCATGGAAGATGCCGAAACAAATATCTCGATCGGCGAACGCCACGTGCGCGTCGGTATGCAGGCGCAAGTGCGGGAACAAGCCGCCAAAATGATCCCCCTCGGACGCTTGGGCACGCCAGAGGATGCTGCCAATGCGGTGTTTTTCTTTTGCTCTCCGTTGTCCGATTATGTGACCGGCGAAATCCTAGTCTGCGGCGGGGGTGTTCACTTCTGACGGGCGGCGCGTTCCCGGCGCTTTCCGCTTTGCCAAAATCTGCACAGCCACCGGTATCAGCGAAAGCGCGATAATCAGCAGCACTACTTTCTCAAAATTCTGGCGGATGAACTGGATTCCGCCGAGCTTATATCCCAGCGTCACCATCAACGTCACCCAGCCGATTGCGCCCACCACATTGAACGTCAGAAAACGCGCGTAATGCATTTTCCCCACGCCGGCAATAAACGCCGCGAATGTGCGAATGATCGGCACGAATTTCGCGTAGATGATCGTCTTTCCGCCATGCCGCTCATAGAACTCATGCGTGCGATCCAGATACTCGCGCCGGAAAATCCGCGATTTTGAATTTTGGAACAGCCGATACCCCAGCGTGCTCCCCAGCAGGAAACCGATCCCATCGCCCAGGATCGAAGCTCCCGCAAGCATCGCAATGATCGCTCCGATCTGTAGTTTTCCGGCGCCCGCCACAATTCCCACTGTAAACAGCAGCGAATCGCCGGGAAGAAAAAAGCCAACCAGCAGCCCGCTTTCCGCAAAAACGACAAAAAAAAGCAGCAGATATCCGATCCACCCAGTCATGCTCGTGGACAGCAGAGCGATAAGCTTATCCGGATTGGTAAGGCTGCGAAGGATCTCGAGGAAGTGGCCGGGCAAAAAATGGATTCCTAGCTGCGACGAGACTAGCTTTGGTACGTCCCGATGACGCGCTCGAGCGTGGCATTGTTGATCTTGATCTTGCCGCGCCGCTTCAATTCGGTCACCACGCTATCCCGGAACAGCGGCCCCTGAATGCCTTGCCTCTGCTGCGTCAGGCTTTGAATAATAGAATCCTTGTTCTTGGCGAACTGACTCATATCCGCTGGCGTAATATCGGAAACTTTGCAGACGAAATCGCCGTTTTGCGCCGACACCGGGCCAACGATATCGCCAACTTTATCTTTGAATGCTGCCGCCAGCGTACTCGCCGGCCCGATTCCTTCCGCCGCTCCATCGATCGTGAACGGTGCTGCCGTCTTCACGCTGGCCCCATACTCTTTGCCAATCGCTTCCAGACTTTCACCTTTGCGAGCCCGCTCCGCCGCTTTCTTCGCGGCTTCCTGCGAGAGGCGCTGTGATTCGGCCGTCGTGTAGTGCTGCAACACATCGTTCTGAACTTCCGCGTATTCGGCGTTGCGCGCCGGAGTGATGTTGGTGATCACCGCGAAAGCCTCTTTGCTCTGGTTCGCGGCATCCACCACATCCGTTACTCCACCTTTCGGAGCCGCAAAAATGGCGCTCAGCACTTCAGGTTGCGCATTCACCTCGGGCAGCGCGGTAGCGTTACCCATATCTGTCAATTTGAAAAACTTCAGGTTATACTTCTTCGCGATCGCCTCCGCTTGTCCCGGATTCCGCAAGATCTCCTCGTGCGCCGCATCCACCGCCTTCTTCAAATTGTCTGTGCCCGCGTCCTTCTGCGCTTGCGCCAATATCTGCGGCTTCACTTCATCGAAACTCTGCGTGTGAGCGGCCTGCTTGTCTTCCACCTGCAGGATGTGATACCCGTACTCCGTCTCGATCACGCCACTCAGCTCACCGGGTTTTAGTGAAAACGCGGCCTTTTCGAAGTTTGCTACCGTCTGTCCTCTCACGATCCAACCCAGTTCCCCGCCCTTCACTTTCGAACCCGGATCATCGGAGTTCTGCTTGGCCAGTTCAGCGAAATTTCCGCCATGCTGCAGTTGCTTCAGTATGTCTTCCGCTTTCGCCTTTAGCTTGGGCGCGTCCTCCTTTGGCTGGCCCTGCGTTTTGATCAGAATATGGCGCACCAGCACGCGCTCGGGAATACGATAGCTATCCATATTGTCCTGGTAATCCTTGCGCAGTTCCGCATCGGAAATTTTCGTGTTTTGCACAAAATCCGCGATCGTACCAACGATCAGATTGAAATCCCGCTTTTCAGGCATGCGGAACTCCGCGCGATTCTTGTCAAAATAAGCCTTCACCAGAGTCGGATCCTTATTGACCTTTGAAGCAAAATCTTTGCTCTGGAATTCCAGATAGTCGAGTCCCACTTTCAGGTTCTTGCGCTGGTATTCCGCCTTGACCTCTTGATCGGAGATGATCAGCGACTGCGCTTCCAAGTTCTCCAGCCTCGCTCCCAGCATCGCCTCCCGGCGCTGACTCTCGAAATCCGCCGGCGTCAATCCCTGCTGCGCCAGCACCGACGTGTAATAGTTCATATCGAACTTTCCGCCCATTGCGGCCGTCAGCTCACTTTGAATCGCGTCTCCAAGTTCCTGATCTGAAATCTGCAGTCCCATCTCGCGAGCCTTGTAGGCCATCGCCTTAGCCTCGATCATTTGGTTTACCAGCGAAGGCACATACATGGCCAAAATGCCCTTTGGCAGGTTCTGCTGCCCCTTTGTGATACCCTCCACGGCCCGCTGTACGTCGAGCGCTGTTATGTTCTGGTTTCCAACGCTGGCCACGACGTTCTGTCCGGAAACGGCTCCTCCGCCCCCGCCCCCGAAGCCGCCTGGAATCAAATACACCAGCATCGAAAGAGCGACCAGGCCAAGCAGCACACCCAGCAGAATGCGCACACTTTTCTCTCGGCTACGAAACAGATCAAACATAAATTAGGACGGAATCTCCTGCTGAAATGTACTTATATGGAGGTAATCGGCAGGCGGCGGCCACGCCGTTACACCCCTAGTAATTATAGCGAGGCCGGACCTACTCGAAGCGCTGGCTAACAAAGTGATCCAGCGAATCTACTCCAGATCGCTTTGTTCCACCACCACGTTCTCGCGAACGATCAGCCTGTTCGGAGCCATCTCGCACAGCTTCGGCATAACGCGTTTAATGTGCTCTTCCAAATCGACAAAAATGATTACCACCGGCAGATTCCCTCCGGCTTCGACCAGGCTCGATGTGTGTACTCGATTGCGCCCATTGAATCCAGCCACCGCATGAAACGCGCTCGCCCCGGCCACATTCTCGTGTCTGAGAAATTGCAGTATTTCCGAGTGCAGCGGTTTATGATTCCACCGGTCTGATTCGTTCAAGTACATGGTGATTTGGACCGCGGTTTTCATGCTTTGCTCCTAATCAAAACGCCTTGCGCGCCAAAATCGCTCCCGCCGCCGTACCCGCCAGGCACAGCACATTAGTCATCAGTATGTTTGCCGCTGAGGCTAGCCATTGCCCCTGCTCAAATAACGCGAACGTCTCGTAGGCGTAGCTCGAAAACGTTGTATACCCGCCGCAGAACCCTATCGCGATCAGCAGTCGCCAGCGCGGGTCGGCTAGCACTCGCTCCGTGGTCCAGATCAGAAAGAAGCCCAGGATAAAGCTTCCCGTCACATTGATCGCCAGCGTGCCGTAAGGCAGGTTTGAAGGGATCAGCTTGGCGACATATTGTCCGGCGAAGTATCGCAGGTTCGCTCCCACGATAGCGCCCAGTGAGATGAAAAGTATGGTTTGCAAAGTGGACTCCAACCGTGTAATTGGTAGGAGTCATCAGCCCGTGCGGGCGGTTTTGGCGAACTCCATCGCCGTCAATTTCATCTTAGCCCGTCGCCTCGCTTCCCGTTTTCAACCCCGCCGGTAACCATTCGACCAAAAGAATTATCTCGCTAGCCGGTCAATAGCTTACCGGCTCTTTTACCCTCATCGGCGCTTGCGCGGGAGTACTGCTCAATCATGTTAACCCTCATTTCGTGCCGTGAATCCAGCGCCAGTTCGAACCAGTTCGGAGCTCATCTCATTCCCGGCGACAGAGAGTTTTTTTGCGGCGGACCGCTCGGTCAGCCGATCTTAATTCACGGTTACAATCGCACCGAACCGCAAGTCTTTCAGGATTACACGCCGTTCTCCGCGGCGCTTGAGCTCGATTGCATCGCGTATTCCTGGCCCGGCGGTTGCCATCCCTTGGATTTTCCTGCCGCAGTCGGGCGCGCCGAACTCACCGGCTATCGCTTGCGCGATGTTTTCTCCATGCGATATGCGCGCGCTTGCAGTGAGAACATCGTTACCCACAGCTTAGGTGCGCGCGTCGCGCTTGCTGCCCTGAAAGAGGGATTGTTCCACGTCAAGAAGCTCGTCCTCATGGGCCCTGCGGTCGATTGGAACGTCTTTGAGCGTGGCGCCGAATTTGAAAACGTCCCCGCTTGCTGCGATTTCATTCATGTCCTCTACTCGAATAGAGACGAGGTGCTAAAGCTGGCGTTCCCGGCAGGCGATTTCGGTGGAGATTGCCGCGCGCTTGGCCTCGACGGCCCGCGTGAGCCTTTGTTGATTCCCAACAATGTAGTGCTACACGACGTGTCTAGTTTCATCAGTACTCATGGCGCTTACCTCAGTGATCCGCGTTGCGCTGAGCTCGTGAAGAGAATTCTCGCGTAATGCCGCACTCCATAGCAAGGGCGCGGATGCGAGCCGCCACACAGCGGAGGAACTCGCTGGCTCCCGCCCAAAGACCGCGCGTGGAGAGAAATTAATCGAGATACGGCTGCGGAACGGCTCTTCTAATGCCTTTACACCAGCAACGATGGACCGGGAGTCCGGCTCTAAGGAACTAGAGAATGAATGACACTGGGGACATCACGTTAGAGCGCTGCCCGAAGTGCGGTTCACGCGAGATCCACAGATCTCACAGAAAAAACATTGCGGAACGGGCCCTTAGTCTTGTGTTTCTTCCGTGGCGTTGCGATATATGTTACGTTCGCTTCTTCCGCGGCCGCTGGAGAAAACCAGCACCGCGCCGATCTGGAATTTTGGATCAATTCAAACGCCACGCAAGTCGCCATATGGCTAAAGCCAAAAGCAGCGTCACTTGGTGTGAGCGAACAGGCCTCGCCAGGAATCGTCCAGCGCAATCCAATGCTCCGCTTCTTCGTCCCAACTGGGCGCAAGATGAGGAACGTGTAACACCCCGTGTCCCTCGCTGCACAGCAGTTCCGTTCCTGACCAGTCCAGCAGCAGACATCCCGGGCAGCCCATGCGAACCGGAAAGCACAGCAGACGAAGACACACCCGGCAGCGCGCCCGTTGATCGGCAATCGCCCAGAAGAAGATGCCCATCGCGCCCAGAATATAGAGCCACACCAGAAATGGTCCGCTCGCCGGATCTTTCGATCCAAACAAGACCGCCGATTCAGATCGGCTCCACTCCAATCCCGCAATGAACACGAATGCCAACGCCAGCGTCAGTTTGCTCACAGAAGAAAGCCGCGCGCCGTATAGCAGTTTTTCTGTTCTCTGCTCTCAACGCGAACCGCACGTGGCGCGGGCGAATATGGCAGACCATTAATGCAATCAGCATCGACACAATCACTGCCGCGCCGAATGCAACCAAAGGCGCCAACATCGCGCTTTCCCGGAACTCGAGCCGCAGTTGCGAAGTGAAGAAATAGTAGGTGACGCCTTCAGCGATTTTCGTTAGTTCGCGATCGATCTTATCTTTCGTCGCCCCGGGCCGCGCTCGAGCGACGATCATCACTCGCGAATCGATCATCATTGGCCGCACCAGGTAAACGCTCGGCGCCCTGGTCAGGAAATGAAAGCCAGGTGGAAGCACCGCCGCTACTCGAAATCGCTCTTTGCCGATCTGAACCGGCCATCCTAGCGCGTTCGGATTGCCGTGGAACAGCGCGCGCCACGTCTGTTGATCCAGCACCACCCCGGCTTCCGTTGGCATAATTCCAAGAATTGGCCGCACCTGCAATACATTAAATAAACTCGCCTCGGTGGCGATTACCAACGGCGCCGCTGAATCCACCCGTGCGACGTCTTCTGCAGCGAAGTGAATCGCGCGCGGCTGATATTGAATGGGGCAACGCTCTCCAATAGCCGGCTGTGCGTGGCCCAGGCCGGCGCCACATCGGCCGGTAGTCCTTTGTCTGTCCCGCCGATAACCGGATGCAGCCAGACGAATAGCAGTCGATCCGCATTTGTGCTGCCAGACCAGATCGAGCAACTGCCGCGTCGCGGGAAGCCCGGAGGTGATCACCGCTAGGATCAGCAGTAGCGCAAACAGTCCACCCAGGCACGTCCAAGGCGATCGCGCCCCATCGCGCAATCGGTTGCGAACCGTCTCTTGCGAAACCAGATGCCAAGCCGCATCCGGGAATGCGCCCAGGCAATTACGGATCAGCCGTAAAGCTTCACGGCCGTCCCAGGCCCCCGCATGGTAGAGGAATTGCCAACGATGCCAGATTTCCGCAAACCATTCCTGTTTCCAGTCCTGCCGATGAGCCGAGCGGAACAAGCCGCCCCGCAACCCGAATCATGGCGTTGCAGAAGACTACAAAAAACGGCGTCCTCGGATCCGCTGGCATACGGGATTCTCATCGCCTCGGTTTTACAGCAGCTAACTTTCCTACTAGCGGATAACGTTTCTGTGACTGCTCCAATACCTGCGCGCCCGCTCGCGTGATTCGATAATACTTGCGTGCCGGGCGCTGTTCGGCAATGGCCTTTTTCTCAGCTTCCCATTGCGATGAGATCAGCCCTTCGGTTTCCATCCTGCGCAAAGCAGGGTAAACGGTGCCGCTTG
The DNA here is from genome assembly GCA_963795445.1 of uncultured Acidobacteriaceae bacterium. Taxonomy (GTDB): domain Bacteria; phylum Acidobacteriota; class Terriglobia; order Bryobacterales; family Bryobacteraceae; genus Bog-105. The sequence goes on from CAWCHX010000016.1 coordinate 130,154, forward strand.
GCAAACCGGTCGCATCCATGATGTCGAACCCGTAGCTGCAGCCATTGTCAACGGTTTGCAGAATCAGAGCAGCCGTATGAGAGAGTTTCGCGGAGTCACTCATAGCCTATAACGAATCCTACACCTTTTCATGCCAGCTTGAGCAACTCGAATGGAGAAGCAGCCCGCTCTTCGAACGTAAGGGCCTGTTCTTCGGCCAGTAATCCGCGTTTATAGCGCTGCAGAGAGAACCAGCCGATTGCCACGACAATTGCTCCGCCGATGAATCGCAGAGGCTGAACAAGCATCCAATGCTCGATCCCGGCAAGCATGGGGACCACCAGCATTACCGCGATCAACGCCCCCAGGATTCGAAGTAAAAGCTGTTTCACGTCGGGGCGCGTACTGAAAGTAAACGGAATTTTGTGGAAGTTTGCGGTAAGAAGGTCGACCGCCAGCACTGTCAACACCACCACCGTTCCACTCTGCATCAAGGCGACCTTCCACCCGTAAGTCTGCGCCGTGATAGGCGTGAGAATCAGAACCTCCCACGGCAGGATCAACATCAGCATCAGCCTGCGAACCATAGAGCTCGGCGACGGCTCCGCTGTTTGGATGGCAAGACGAAAGACCCAGTTCGCGTTCAGCACCGCAGGCATCTCGAAGACGAACCGGAGTCCCGTAATCAGGAAGAACGCAATCAGCAATGGCACAGCCAGCAGATCGGCATTGGGAAGCACCAGTATTGTTGCCGCGGGTCGCGCTATCGACTGCGGTCTGCGCTACCAGCACCAGCCCGACTCCCAAATATCCGCCGAAAAACATAATGTGGCGCTCACTTCGAAACAGCACCTTTAGGGCAAAGCTGTCGCATGCGCGTTCAATAGGAGAGCGAAACAACAGCTTCGACAGCCAGTCGGGAACTCGTAGCCGCAATCGCTGACGCGCGCTGCCCACCACTTCCAGCGATTCTGCCAATCGCAGGAAATGCCTTCGATAGCAGAGCGCGTAAACAACCATAGACAGCGACCATCAATGTCGTCAAGGCAATCAATGCCTCGTGTCCCAGCCGAGCCATGGCCGGTCGCGCCAGCCCCGCGACATTCTCGTAAACTCCCAGAAACCAAAAGGAGGGGAGCAAGCGCGCGTACCCACTCGCGCCATTCGGCAGCCGTCCCGCTAACAATTGTAGGAAGACATTCGAAAACAGCTCAGTTAGTAGTCCCACTACCAGCACTAGCCGCACAAACATCGAAACAGGGCGAAACAGCCGCTTCGGTACAACCAGCATCAATATGCCTACCAACGCAAACACGCTGAAGAAGCTAAAAAAGCTTGCCGATAACACCGCGGCCAAATGGCTGGCGCCAATACGGAAGAAAGCAGCGAAACTGCCGTCGCTCATCGTGACGATCATCGGAAAGGAGAAGGAGGATATTGCATTGACATCGATTCCAAACAGCAGAGCCAAGCCGAAGAGTGCCGCGAAATTGGCCAGAAAGACGTTGCGAATCGGAATCGGCAAGACCGCCAGATTGGCGAAGTCGCGCCGGTCCGGGAACAGCCGGTTCCAGCGCAGCACCATCACCAGTCCCGTGATCGTCATCGACAGAACGACGAAGAAATACTCATCCGATATGGAAGCTTTATACGGATCGAAGTGGAGGTTTCCGCGCAGCCATTGCAGCAGCGTCGAGTATTTGTCCAAAAGAAATATAGAAGCGAATGCGCCTGGTGATGCTAGCAATGCCAACACCGCTCCCAGCCCGAAGCTCATGCTCTCGTCTGTTTCTTCTCCTTCACCGGCGAATAGCCGCTGTATAAAATGCGCCACCAGCCTCCAGAATGTTGTTCGCGGAAAAAACTGCGCCAGTGAGGGAGCTCCGCATCACGTGATCACCGCTTCGACGATCGCTTGCGCCGATTGCTCGGCATTGCCCTCTTGCACCAGGTGCGAAAATGCCGCCTCCAGCGACGGCATCGATTGAAAGCTCTTTAGATCCTCGATCGAGCCATAAGCCAGTTGCTTCCCTTTCTGCAGGATGGTCACGTGCGAGCACACCTTCTCCACCACCTCCAGTACGTGCGAGCAATAGAAGATGATCTTGCCCTCGCGACTCAACGCCGAAACAATCTGCCGGAAGATCAGCGCCGACGTTACATCCAGGCCGGAGAGGGGCTCGTCAAAGATGATCAACTCCGGATTGTGCATCAACGCGGAGATCAGCAGGATGCGTTGGCGCATCCCTTTGGAATAGGCGCTGATCGCGGTGTGCCGGTGCGGATGCATGGAAAATAGCTCCAGCAGCGTGCCTGCCCGGCGCGCAATCAACTTGCCCGTCATCCCGCGCAACCGCCCCACTAGCTCCAGATACTCGATTCCCGATAAAAAGGGATAAAGATTCGCCTCTTCGGGTACGTAGCCCACCCCGCGCTTGTACGCAGCAAGATCATCGCCGATCTTGCGCCCGTTGAATAGCACTGTTCCGCTCGTCGGTTCCAGTAGCCCGGTGATGATCTTGACGGTCGTGCTCTTGCCAGAGCCGTTCGGTCCCAGATACCCAAGCACTTCACCGGGCTTGACCGTGAAGCTAACGTTCTCGACTGCCGCTACCGAGCTGTAGCACTTCGTAAGCGAACGGACTTCAAGCATCTAAACGTAGGATACTACATAGGGTGTCGCTGATGGAATCGGCGTTCAGTCGCGTTGATCGGCGGCCGTCGATCGTGCAGTTACCAATGCTGAGCGAGCATCTACGAGCTCGCGTCCGTCCCGCGCGCCGCTTCTTTTCCGTTCGATGTGCGCGCTCGCACTAGCCTCAGGATAATCTCTTCCACTTCGTCCAGAGAAAGACCGGTCGTATCTACCAACTCCGCGTCCGGAGCTTGTACCAGAGGCGCTTCAGAACGCTTGCGGTCGCGCTCATCGCGTTTGTGCAACTCGCCCGCGACCGCTTGGACGTCGGCAGCTTGTCCTTCCTCTTGCAACTGAAGCGCGCGCCGGCGCGCCCGCTCGTTTGGATCCGCATCCAGAAAAATCTTCACTTGCGCCTGCGGAAACACGACCGAGCCGATGTCGCGTCCATCCATCACCACGCTGCTCTGTTCGGCCACATTCCGCTGGACCGGCAGCAGTGCCCGTCGCACGCCCGGCACTGCCGACACTTTCGAAGCCGCCTCAGATACTTTTAAATCCCGGATCGCCTCGCTAACGTCTTCACCATTCAAAAACACCCGGCCATCCGCCGCTGAAAGCTCGATTTTTGCAGCTATGGCGAGTTGCTCCAGGCGGTGCATATCTTTCAACTCGACGCCCAGCCGCAACCCCCAAAGCGCTATTGCCCGGTACATCGCGCCACTGTTGATATAGATGAACCCCAGCCTGTCGGCCACGCGCCTGGCCAGCGTGCTCTTGCCCGCACCCGCAGGTCCATCTATGGCAACAATGACGCGTTTTTCACCCATGAAGCAAATTGCTTCACCGAGTATGGCACGCGAGAAAATCCGTAAATTCCCGATGAGCATCGGACCTACAACGCCACCGGAATTCGTCAACGTCAATTCCGGACCAGCACCGCCAGCTTCGTGTTCTCCTGCGCCGTCTGCACGCTCCCCACTTGCTCTCGAAGGACCTTCGGTACGTCGAACGTGAAAGATTTGCCTCTCACAGCCAAGCTTAGTTCCCGCACTACGTGCGTGTTGCCGATGTTCTCGATCTGAAGGTAACTCCCTCCCGACTTGCGGCTGGAATGATTCGGTGCTCGGCAGGAGGTAAACCGTCTTCTCCGCTCCCGCCAGGCTAATTACCTGGACCCCCGATACTGGCGTCGGAGCCGAGATCGTATACTCTCCCGGTTGTAAGACGGCATTGCCCCAATGTGCCTCGAAGGGAAGGCTAAATTTTGCTTGCTGCGCGTTCGCTGCCAGGCTCGCGGCGCCGAATGCGATTGACAAAAGAGCGGCGCGGCGTGCGCCCCTGTTAAATAAAAACATGACCTGAATTTCCTTTCAACGCGTCCGTTCTACGGATCCGCTGAGCATCATGACGAAGCAAGTAGGGGCGAGTCTTCTTACGAACGCGTAAGCAGATTCTCAGGTTCTAAAGAACTCAAGGCAGAGGAGTTGCGGGCTTGGATGAAGATCTAACGCGGCGGAACCGCAGCTGGTTCGAAAGTCGCAATGGCGAGGATTTGCTGGATGCCTTGGTGAATTCCCGCAGGATCGGTCTCCATGGCGGTAGCCGTCAGTATTCCGACCTTGGAATCGACCGTCGCATACACCTGTTTCTGAATCGCTATTCTCCCGTCGGGAAAGGGCGTACGAATCGTCAGACCGGCCGCTGTCTGCGCGCCCGGCACAGACGCTGAGCCTTTCGATGCTTTCGCGCTAGGCAGGCGTTCCCCCAGCAACTTGAGCTGCAGGTCCACATATCGTTCCAGATCGTAGCCGTTCGGAAGCCGATCCTCGGACACCATTAATACGGGCAGATTAGATGCTTGCTGTAGATGCTTCAGTCCCTGCTCCGGCACGATCTCCCATCCGGGTGGCAGGCTATTAAAGATCCAATCTTGGACTCTCGGAGATTGCGAACCCTGCGCGCTCACCACGAACTCGGTCTGACCCGCCGTGATCACGTCGCCCGCTTTCAACACCAGAATGTCGGCAAACGCGCCATTCACCTGCGTCTGATTGGTTCGGCTGTGGTTCTTGAGCGCGACCTTCTCGCCGTCGCTGCGGATTTCAAAGTGGAGCCCGGACATCGCGCCGTCTTGAGGAAACAAAAGGGTCGGCGCGCGATCGTCCCACCGTCACCGGCGTTCCCGGTTCCAAATCGATCTTCTTGCCGGCCTGGGCGCCTGTCCGGACTTCCAATTGAAACGTCATGACCTGCCGAATCAGGAACTGCCCGGAGCTCCCGGAGGAGCGCCGGCCGGCGGACTGGCCGGGGTGTAAACGTTGCCCGCCATCGGCATTCCGGCTCCCGCTAAACCCGTCATCGCCGCCCCAAAACCGCCGCCGCCGCCCATCATTCCGACTTGCACCGTGGGAGCTCCCATCACCAGAACATCCGGCGGGCCCACGCATACGAGCGTGTCTCCCACCTTCGACTGCGGCATTCCGCCCACGAGTACGGTAAAGGACCCCAGAATAAATGGTCCGCCGACATGTGGCACCAGAACGGTAACCATGGGGCAGGTGTGCATGTCACCGATGCGCGAGGCGGGCGTGCCGCCAATCAGGACAGTGGGAAAGCCGAGAATGACCACTCCGCCGTGTGCGGTATTGGCGCCGATATGAGCTGCTGGAGGCATGGTGAGTTAGAGCCGTAAGTCGAGAATACCTCACCGCAACTGGTCTTCCACCTCTCGCAGCCAATCCGGCCGCTTCAGAACTTCTCGCGGCTTGCTGCCGTCCGGTGGCCCGATGATGCCTTCGCGCTGCATCACGTCCAAAATACGCGCGGCGCGGCCGTAGCCAAGCCGCAAACGCCGTTGCAGAGTGGACGTGGAAGCCTTGCCCATCTCGAGTACCACGCGCACTGCATCCTCATACATCGGATCTTGCTGGCCGTCGAATGCCTCCGCCTCGTCTCCGTCCTCTTCTGACGGCGGCGTCATCAGGAAGCTCTCGTCGTATTCCGGCGTGGCCTGTTCTTTCCAGAAATCAACCACGCGGTTCGTTTCGGCTTCAGTCACGTACGCGCCGTGCACGCGCGTGAGACGGGAGGAACCGGGCGGCAGGTACAGCATGTCGCCTTTACCGAGCAGATGTTCTGCGCCCATTGAATCGAGAACCGTCCGCGAATCCACCCTCGTTGCAACCCGGAAGCTAATGCGCGCCGGGAAATTCGCCTTGATTAATCCCGTGATCACGTCCACGCTGGGCCGCTGCGTCGCCAGCACCAGGTGCATGCCCACCGCGCGCGCCATTTGCGCCAGCCGCGTAATGCATTCCTCCACGTTTGCCCGCTCCAGCATCATCAGATCGGCCAACTCATCGATAAGGATAAGCACGTAAGGCAGCGCTTTGAGACTCTCGTCTTCATCGGGATCGTCGAACAGACTCCTCGGCTCCTGCCGCAATTGCGCCATCTTGCGGTTGTATTGATCGATGTTGCGAACGCCTTGCGCGGCCAGCAGCTTCAATCTGCGCTCCATCTCGAGCACCGCGTTCCGCAGCGCGTTGGTTGCCTTCTTGGGTTCAGTAATCACCGGCGTCAGCAGGTGCGGAATGCCTTCGTAGATTCCTAGCTCCACGCGCTTCGGATCGACCATAATCATGCGAACCTCATCCGGCGTGGCCTTGTAGAGGAACGACATGATCATTGCGTTCAACATCACGCTTTTGCCGGAGCCGGTCGAGCCCGCGATCAGCAGGTGAGGCATGGTTTCGAGCGCCCCCACTTTAATGCGGCCGTTGATGTCTTTACCCAGAGCGATGCTCATCTTCGACGGTGAATCGTGGAACCCATCAGTCTCCAGGATTTCGCGCAAACTGATCAGCTCGCGCCGCGTATTTGGCACTTCGATGCCGACCGTCGGCTTGCCCGGCAAACGTTCGATGAGAATCGATTCCGCCTGCAATCCGAGGCATAAATCCTCGTTTAGCGTTGTGATGCGGCTGTACTTCACGCCCGCTTCCGGTTTGTATTCGAAGGTCGTGACCACCGGCCCCGGGTTGATTTGCACCACCGAGCCTCGCACGTTGAACTCTTCCAGCTTGGATTTAATGCGGCTGGCAATCTCTTTCAGTTCCTGGCTGTCGTAACCGGTGCCGACGGGTACTTCATTCAACAGTTCCGTCGAGGGCAATTTATAAGCACGCTTGCGCTTCGCCGGAGCGTGTGAGGGCGTGAAAGGCTCCTCAAAAGTTGCGGAAGGCTGTTCTTCTTCCTCAACCTCCGGCATGCGAACTGTGGGTTGATACTCCAGAGTTCTAATCGGAATCTCTTCCGGTTCTGCTTCCGGTTGTTCTTCCGGAGCAAGGTCGAAAGGAGGCGCGTCCGCCGGGGTAACCACCGCCTGTTTCGTTCTTCGAGGGCGAGCGGACTCCACGTCAATCTCCTCTTCGGCCCGCTTTGCGTTGCGGCGGGCCGCGCGTTCCGCTGCTTTGGCTTTGGCCTTATCGATTGCCTGTTGACGTCTCGCTTCACGCGAGGCTCGCCATCTCTCCCTCGTCGCGTTCCACTTGGCAATAGGCCCGCGCAGCCATCGCATCAAAGTTGAAACTTCGAAGGTCGAGGCGAAATAGAGAGCGATGATTCCGGCAGCGACGGTGATAATCGCCGCGCCCGCCACATCGAAACGCGCCAAGAGAAAATCGGCCAGCACCATGCCGACGATGCCGCTGGGGTGAATGGCTCCGCTAATCAGCCAGGGACGAGGGATCAAACCGCATGCAGTCGAAAGGCAAAACCAAAGCGAGAGACTGCCGAGAACCCGAAACCAGGGGCTTTCGATTGGCGAGGAGCGCACCCATTTCCAGCCCAGCGCCCAAATATGCACCGGCAGCAAGAACACGCTGATTCCGAAGATCTGCAGCAATAGATCGGCCCATCGCGCGCCGAAGAGGCCGAGCAGATTGTGCGTATGTGTGGCTGCCGTTGCCGTGTTCCATGACGGATCGGCGCTGGAATACGAGACCAGGCTCAGCGAAACAGCCAAGCCGAGCAACAGCAATAAGAGACCAACGGCTTCATTGAGCCGTGTATGGCGAGACGGTGAGAGTAACGTCATCCGCCGGTGCGGAAGAAAACTGCCAGAGCGATTACTATTATGCCAAAAATAATGCGGTACCACACGAAGGCCGCCAAGCTGTTGCGCCGCAGGTACCTCAGAAAGAACGCAATCACCAGAATTCCTACGATGCCGCTAACCAAGATTCCCGCCGCATAGGGTAGTCTCATCTCCGGCGGCAAGCCACCCTCTTTATGGACATCCAGAAACTTCTTGGCCGCGGCTCCCGCTATGAGGGGAGCCGAAAGCAGGAACGAGAATCGCGCCGACGCCTCGCGGTCCATATGACAAAAGCGGGCCGTCGCGATGGTGCTTCCGCTGCGTGAAACACCTGGAATAATGGCGAACGCCTGGGAAATCCCTATTACGATGACATCGAACCAAGTCATTTGATCCAGGCCGGTCTTCCTCTCACTGGTGCGGTCCGCGATCGCCATGTAGATCGCGACCAGGATCGCGGCTGTTCCAATGATGTAGGGGCTGCGCCACGCGTGCTCGGCATACTTGTCCCATTTCCATCCGGCAATTGCTCCCGGGATGGTCCCGACGACCAGATACCACAAGAGAAATCTACTGTTCTCGTCTGGCCTGGAGCCCGCGTACGAAAATCCTAGTCCCTTCGCAATCACTTGCACCCAGTCTCGGAAGAAGTAGATGACAATCGCCGCCAGCGTGCCGACATGAAGAGCAACATCAAAGACTAATCCGCCGTCGTTCCAGCGCAGGAATTCCGGAATGACGATTAAATGCGCGCTGCTGCTCACCGGAAAGAATTCGGTTAATCCTTGAACAATCGCCAGGATGATGGCTTGGTAAAGCGGCATAATAATGGTGAGTGAAGCTTTCCTTCGCGGTAAAGTCTCCGCTATCGTAGCGTATCGGCTTCTCCTGCCTATTTCATGCGCGCCACAAAAATCGTTGCCACGCTTGGTCCGTCTACCGATTCCGAAGACGTCCTGAGGAAGCTGTTTGAAGCGGGCGTCGACGTGTTCCGCCTGAACGCTTCTCACGGCACTCAGGAGGATCTGGGCCGCCGCATCAAAGCGGTTCGCGCTTTCGCAGCCGAGTACAAATCGCACGCGGGTATCTTGCTCGACCTGCAAGGACCCAAGATCAGGCTCGGCACCTTCCAGAACGGTCCGGTGTTCTTGCTCGATGGCGCGGCGTTCACCATTACGACTCAGCCGGTTGAAGGAAACGCTGAGATCGCCTCAACCAATTACCCCGATTTTGCCCGCGACGTAAAAGCCGGGGACCCGGTTTTGCTGGCCGATGGCTCGGTGCAATTACGCGTTCTCAGCACCGATGGCACGGCGGTGCGCTGCCTGGTGGAAAGCGGCGGCGCCATCAGCGATCGCAAGGGGATCAACCTGCCGGGCGTGCACATTAGCACCCCTTCGCTGTCCAAGAAAGATGTATCCGATGCGCACTTCGGCGTGGAGCAAGGCGTGGACTTCTTCGCGCTATCTTTTGTGCGCGGCTCCCGCGATGTGCTTCGTCTGCGGCATCTGCTGGAAGAGGTTGACGCCAGGCAGCCGATCATTGCCAAGATCGAAAAACCGGAGGGCTGGCAGAATCTCGACACCATTCTGGAAGAGTGCGATGGGGTGATGGTTGCGCGCGGCGACCTGGGCGTCGAGATGCCGCCGGAAAAGGTGCCGGCGATTCAGAAGGCGATTATCGAGAGGTCCAGAAAGCGGAACAAGTTTGTCATCACCGCTACGCAGATGCTCGAGTCGATGATCGGGTGCCCTCTGCCGACGCGAGCAGAGGTGAGCGATGTGGCAAATGCGATCTACGACGGGACCAGCGCGGTGATGCTGTCGGCGGAGACTTCCGCCGGAAAATACCCGGTTGAGTCGGTCAAGGTGATGGCGCGGATTGCCAGCGAGACGGAGCAGTCCATCCAGAAAAAGGGGTTTCCTGACGTTTGGGTCGAAGAAGCTATGTCTATCCCGGAAATCATCGCGGATGCTGCCTACCATTCGGCCCGCTGTGCCGGGGTGGTGGCGCTCGCAGTCGGGACCACGACCGGGGGTTCCGCGCGGTTGTTAGCCAGATACAGGCCGCCAGCTCCGATCTATGCGTTCACGTCCAGCGAAGACGTGGCTCGTCAGCTCTCGGTCGTCTATGGCGTGGAAGCGATTGTCTCGCCGGCGATGCAATCCACCGACCACATGCTGCACGAGATGGAGCGGCTGCTGGTTGAGACCGGACGCGTTCGGCCCGGCGACAATATCGTTTTCGTAGCGGGCCAACCGGTAGGGCTGCGCGGCTCCACCAACATGTTGAAGCTGCACCACGTCACAGGATCACCGGTCTAGGATGTACGACGCTGTCCTGATCGTGTCGTTCGGAGGACCCGAAAAGGCCGAAGACGTTCTGCCGTTCCTGGAGAACGTCACGAAAGGACGCAACGTTCCCCGGGAGCGGCTGCTCGAGGTGGCTGAACATTATTACCGCTTCGGCGGCAAGAGCCCCATCAACGACCAGTGCCGGGAGCTGATCGCCGTTTTACCGAACGAACTGGCCGAGCACGGCCTCGATCTCCCTATCTACTGGGGGAACCGGAATTGGCACCCGTTTTTGGTCGATACGCTGCGTCAGATGCGGGACGATGGCGTCAGGCACGCGCTTGCCTTTGTGACGTCGGCCTACAGCTCCTATTCGAGTTGCCGACAGTACCGGGAGAACATCGCGGCGGCCCAGGCGGAAGTTGGCCCGGGAGCGCCGAAGGTCGACAAGCTTCGGGCCTTCTATAACCACCCGGGGTTCATTGAGGCTTCGGCCGACCGGGTGCGGGAGGCTCTGGGCCGGTTTTTACCGAACGAACAGCCCTGGGTTCGTTTCGTAATTTCAGCCCATAGCATTCCTTGTTCGCTGGCTCAGGCCAGCGATTACGAGAAGCAACTGCGGGAGACTGCAGGCTTAGTTGCTGAAACAGTAGGACTTAGCTGGGACCTGGTGTTCCAGAGCCGCAGCGGGCCACCGACGCAGCCCTGGCTTGGGCCGGACATCCTGGATCATCTGAAGCACCTACATGAGCGAGGCGTCTCACAATGTGCTGCGTGGCGCCGCTTGGCTTCGTTTCGGATCATCTGGAAGTTCTTTACGACCTCGACACGGAAGCGATGGGCCTGGCGAACAAATTAGGAATGAAGATGGTTCGGGCTGGGACGGTCGGAACACATCCTTCCTTTATACGGATGATCCGGCAGCTGATAGCCGAGCGCGTTTTACCGAACGAACCCAAACTGGCGCTGGGTTCGTTTGGCGCTAATCACGATGTTTGTCCGGCGGATTGCTGCCCTGCGCCGCAAACAAGCGGTAGACCTCCCGTTTTGGCAGTCCCATTTGTTTCGCCACGATCTTGATCGCTTCCATACGGTCGAGGCCGGCTTCGTTTCGCAGGCGGGCGACTTCGGCCACTGGATCGTCGATCTTCGCCAATTCTTCGCATCCCCGGATCAAAAGCGTGATCTCGCCTTTGATGGCTGGACGCTGCGCTAATTGCTGGCGGATGGATTCAGCCGAGCCGCGAAGGAATTCCTCATGGATCTTAGTAAGCTCGCGGGCGAGGACGATCCGGCGGTCGCCAAAGACTTCGGCCATGGCGGCTAGGGTTTCTAAAATGCGGTGCGGGCTCTCGTAAGCAACAACAGTTATGGATTCGTTAACGATACCGCTTGGAGGGCGGTGCGGCGCGCTCCAGCTTTGGGCGGCAGGAAGCCAATGAAGCGGAACTCGTCCGGTAGGGAGGCCGGAGGCGGCGAGCGCGGCCAAGACAGCGGAAGCGCCGGGAATCGGAACGACTGGGATCTCCTTTTCAATAGCCGCAATCACCACGCGGTAACCGGGATCTGAAAGCAAGGGCGTGCCTGCATCGCTGACGAGGGCGACCGATTCTCCGCGCTCCAGAGCTTGTATGAGATCCGCGGCGCGGCTGGCTTCGTTGTGCTCGTGATAGCTGAGGAGAGGCTTACGGATCTGGTAATGTTCTAAGAGCTTTTGGGTCTGGCGGGTATCTTCGCAAGCGATGATGGCAACTTCGTCCCGCAGAATTCGCAAGGCGCGGAGGGTGATGTCTTCCAAATTTCCAATGGGCGTCGAAACCAGGTAGAGCGTGGCGGGCAAACACTAGTAGCTTAGAGGATGAAGCAGTAAAGATGCAGAAGCCCTTCGATCAGCTTGAGGACGACGCGCCGTTATATATCCGGTGGAGTCCGGATCGCTCTCCTTACGCGATCGAGCTGAGACTGGATCTTGTTGCGAAGATTCGCGAGGAGCTTGCCCAAGCGGCGCAATCGGGGATGGAGATCGGCGGCGTGCTAGTTGGATCATTTCCAGAGGCGCATATGCCGACGGTACGGATCGAAGATGCGGAGATAGTTCCTCGCCGGCCGGAAGACGGCCCTATCTACATGCTGGATCCAAACCAGCACGCGCGATTTGCGGAAATCCGGTGGCGTGAGCGGCCACGCAACAGAACGGCGCTTGGATTTTTCAGGAGTCATCTGCGTCCCGGCCCACTGAGGCCCTCGCTTGCGGACCGGACCCTGTTATCCGGGGAGTTCCGGCAGGCAGTATATATGGCGCTGCTGATTGAAGGGCGCCAACCACATACGGCGGCGCTTTTTTTGGCGACGACCGGCCAGCTTCCCGATGAGCCGTCCGTGCGCGAATTTCGATTCGATGAAGGGGAATTCAAGGCGTTGCCCGAAGTTGCAGCGGAGCCGGCGGCGGCAGAGCGAGATCCGGGAGCAGCGGGGAGATCGAAGAGGCGGCTGTACGGAATCATTGCGGCACTGGTGCTGATCGGAATAGGCGCGTGCGTTCTGATGTTTTCTTTCACAAAGCAATTAGGCCTGGCGCAATGGCTCGGACCTTCCAAGCAGCTACAACTCGCGGTAACGGGCAGCGACCACGTCGTACGGATTTCCTGGAACCACGCTGCCCGGGAACTAGAGGGCGCGTCCGGCGCCACGATAGTAGTCACGGATGGAGGGAATCGCCGCGAGATCAAATTAGGTTTAGACGAGCTGAGATTAGGCGCCGTGGAGTACGAGAGAACTGGCTCGCGTTTGCAGGTGAGTATCATTCTGAACACGCCGGGCGCCGCCATCTCGCCGAGCGAATCGGTCGATTGGACGGCAAGGTGACTAATGGCGAAGCAGGAGGTTGAACTCGCCTGCTTTCGCATCCAGAATGACGGTGCTGCCTGGCGGCGACTTGCCCTTGCGCGACGAGCGCGGCGACAGGCTGAATGAAATTCCGCTGAACAGTACGCTTCAACTCGCGCGCGCCAAATTCCACGCTTATTCCGGTATCGAGCAATAAGTTGCGGCCGGCGGCGGTGCATTGCAGGCGAAAGGAGCGGATGCCGAGGCGGGTGTGAACGAGGCGAGCGAAGCTAGCAAAGATTTGATCGAGGATGATCTCGCAAGCATCGCGGTTCAGGGGTTTGTAAGTGATTATTGAATCGATTCGATTGACGAATTCGGGCGAGAATTTGTGGCGTACCGCGGCCATGCCAATGCTCTGAATTTTGGATGCGTCCTCTAAAGGCGGGAGAGGCAGCATGGCCTCAAAACCGAAGTCCGGCTTGTTGGCGCGCTGAATCGATTTTGCGCCCAAGTTGCTAGTGAGGAAGATGAGCGTGCGATCGAAATTGACGGTGGCGTTGTCGCCAAGGCGCAAGGTAGCTTTATCGAGAATGCCGAGCAAGAGCCGGGTCATGGACGGAGCGGCTTTTTCGATCTCATCGAACAAGACTAGAGAAACGTCACAGTTGTCGGAGGCAGCAGCGTTGACTTTCGCCTGCGTCAGCATGGGTTGAGTTTCGCGGTGGCCGAGATATCCAGGAGGGGCTCCGATGAGCTTCGCCACTTCGTGTTCCATTTGAAACTCGCCGCAATCTACTTTGAGCAGATTCTTGCTACTGCCGTGGAGCACCTCAGCGAGGGCTTCGACCGTGCGGGTCTTGCCGGTGCCGGTGGGACCGAGGAGCAGGACCACGCCAATGGGGCGGCCTTCCGGAGCGAGTCCGGCCTGATGCATATGAATGTAAGGAATGATCGTTTCAATGGCCTCAGGCTGGCCAATGAGGAGATGGTGAAGCTGGGCAGCTAATCCATCTGGGTCTTCCGGCAGAATCGGACGCCGCGTCCGCCCGGATTGAATCTGAGATCGCATCCGCCTCCAATCTGTTTCTGGTCCAGACTGTACAGTGAGCAAAGGCGCGATGAGTGCTTGC
>CAWCHX010000017.1:0-465509 GCA_963795445.1 uncultured Acidobacteriaceae bacterium
GCAGTACAGTACCGGTCCCAAGACCGAAGCTGGAAAAGCCATCGCTTCGCGCAATAACGTGAAACTTGGCTTGACCGGCGCGTTCATGGTCCTGGCCTGGGAAAAGCAGGAAGATTTCGACGGCCTGCTCGACCGTATGACCGCCGAGCACCAACCCTCCGACGGCTTTGAAACGGACCTCGTCGAGAAAATGGCGCAGCATCATTGGCTCGCGCTGCGCGCCCTGTTCTTCCAGGAGGGCTGCTTCAATCTTCAGAACCCCTTCCTGGAGGACGACAAGCAGTTGCCCCTCTATATGCGCTATCAAACCACCCATGAGCGGGCTTTCCACAAGCCCTCGGACGAGCTGCGAAAGCTAAGAAATGAAAAGAGAAAAGTAGAAATTGGGTCCGAATCGCAGACAGCAGAAACAGGCCATCGCAACCCACCGTCAAGCCAACGAAAATCGCAAGCAGGAGCTGCACAAATGGAGGGTTTTGCTCGCCCAAGCCAAGGCTAAGCATCAATTCTTCGCAAACGCCAAGCTCGAAACACCCGAAACGCGTAGAACCGAGCGGGTCGAGCGCGTGATCGCGCTCGAAAAGGCCGCCTAACCGCCTCATCTCAGACCTGCGCGGCATCCTTCGCACCCTCAGTGTGCCCGCCCCTGCTACCCTGAAACTTCGCTCTCGCGAACGACGCATCCAGCTCACCCGGCGAGCTCCCGATGCGGCCTATTTACTCCTGAAGGACAAACAAATGGAAATTGTAAAGGTAGTAGGAAGAGAAATTCTGGATTCACGCGGCAATCCCACCGTTGAAGCGGACGTGCATCTCGCCGACGGCACTATAGGCCGCGCGGCCGTTCCGTCCGGTGCTTCCACCGGCGAACACGAAGCCGTCGAACTTCGCGATAACGACAAATCGCGCTATCTTGGCAAAGGCGCGCGTAAAGCGGCCGAGAACATCAGCAAGAAAATCGCCCCTGCCCTCGCTGGATCTGGATGCTGCCAACCAGACGCTCATCGATCGCACCATGATTTCTCTCGATGGCACGCCCAACAAATCCAAACTTGGCGCCAATGCCATTCTCGCGGTCTCGATGGCCGTCGCTCGGGCTTCCGCCCAATCCGAGTTGACCCCGCTTTATCGCTATATCGGTGGCATCAACGCCCGCGTTTTGCCTGTTCCCATGATGAACGTCATTAATGGCGGCGCGCATGCCGACAGCTCGGTGGACCTGCAGGAGTTCATGCTTGCGCCCGTCGGCGCAACGAAGTTTTCTGAGGCTCTGCGCATGGGCGCCGAGACCTTTCATACCTTAAAAACCGTTCTAAAAAAACGCGGCTACTCGACTGCGGTTGGCGACGAAGGCGGTTTCGCTCCCAGTCTGCGATCCAACGAAGAAGCTTTGGAAGTGCTGATGGAGGCTATCGAAAAAGCTGGCTATCGGCCCGGCGAGCAGATTGCCATCGCGCTCGATCCGGCTTCCAGCGAATTCTACGACAAAGAGACCTCACGCTACATTTTCAAGAAATCCGATAAAAGCCAAAAGACCTCCGCGCAAATGGTGGAGTTTTGGTCGAACTGGGCCCGCCAGTATCCCATCGTCTCGCTCGAAGATGGTATGGCCGAAGACGATTGGGACGGTTGGAAGCTGCTCACCGAGGCTCTGGGCCAAAAGATTCAGCTCGTCGGCGATGACTTGTTCGTCACCAACTCAGAGCGATTGCAGCAAGGAATCGAACAGGGAATCGCGAACTCGATTCTCGTCAAAGTAAACCAGATCGGATCTGTGACCGAGACACTGGAGGCCATGCGCCTCGCCGCCAGCGCAAATTATACCGCAATGGTTTCGCATCGGTCCGGCGAAACGGAAGACGTTTTCATCGCCGATCTGGCCGTCGCTACCAATGCAGGCCAGATCAAGACCGGTTCCGCCAGCCGCACGGATCGCATCGCGAAATACAATCAACTGCTCCGTATAGAAGAAGAGCTCGGCGACGGCGGCCATTTACCTGGGCAAAAGGGCCTTCCGCCAGTAGAGAGCCGGATGCCCAAGCTCAAACCGCTGCTTCTGACGATTCTGGATGGTTGGGGTTTTTCTCCCGCTGTAGACAACAACGCCATCGCCCTTGCCCGCAAGCCCACTTACGATCACTTACTCCGGACTTATCCCAATACTTTGATCCACACCTCCGGTCCTTACGTCGGGTCTGCCCGAAGGTCAGATGGGCAACAGCGAAGTAGGTCATATGAACATGGGCGCCGGCCGCGTCATCTATATGGATGTCACGCGCATTGACCTGCTCATCCGTTCGGGTGAGTTCTTCGACAATCCCGCGCTCTCCAACGCCATGAAGAAAGCCGAAGGTCATCGCTTGCATCTCTTGGGTCTGTGCAGCGATGGCGGCGTTCACGCCCAGCTCACTCATCTATACGCTCTCCTCCAAATGGCGAAAAGACACGGGCTGCAGGATGTCTTCATTCACTGCTTCATGGATGGCCGCGATACGTCACCCCAAAGCGGCGCAGCGTATATCGAGCAGGTCGAGGACAAACTGCGAGAGCTTGGCATTGGCCGGATCGCATCCGTATCGGGCCGCTACTATGCCATGGATCGCGATAAGCGCTGGGATCGCATTGAGCGGGCGTTCGGCGCCATGGTGCTTGGGGATGGAGCGAAATTCCAATCGGCCGCCGGCGCGGTGCGCGGTTCTTACGAACGCGGCATCACCGACGAATTCATTGAGCCCTTCACCATCGTTGACGGGCAAAACCAACCGATCGGCCTCATTCGCGATGACGACAGCGTGATCATGTATAACTATCGGGCCGATCGCGCTCGTGAGATCACCCTCGCGTTAACCGATTTTTCACTCGAAAAGCCATCGCGCTCGTTAGTCCCGAAGAATCTCACTTACACGATGATGACCCAGTACGACAAGAACTTCGGGCTTCCCTTCGTCGTGCCGCCTGAGCATCCCGACAACATACTAGCCGAAGTAATGGCGCGGGCGAATTGGAAAAATTTGCGCGTCGCCGAAACCGAAAAGTATGCCCATGTCACTTACTTCTTCAACGGCGGCAATGAGAAGCCCTACGCGGGCGAGGAGCGTGAGTTAGTCGCCTCGCCCAAGGTCGCCACTTACGATCTGTTGCCGGAGATGAGC
Organism: uncultured Acidobacteriaceae bacterium; assembly: GCA_963795445.1. Taxonomy (GTDB): domain Bacteria; phylum Acidobacteriota; class Terriglobia; order Bryobacterales; family Bryobacteraceae; genus Bog-105. The sequence goes on from CAWCHX010000017.1 coordinate 3,153, forward strand.
GCCGCTGGGATTACCGAGAAGGTCGTCGCAGCCATTGAGCAGGGCAGCTTCGACGTTATCGTCATGAACTATGCCAACGCCGACATGGTGGGTCATTCCGGCAAGCTCGAGCCAACCATCCGCGCCTGTGAAGCGGTCGATGCGGGGCTCGCTGAAATCTATAACGCGCTGAAGCGTTGTGGCGGATCGTGGCTGATCACGGCCGACCACGGCAACGCCGAGATGATGATCGACCCCGCCACCAAAGGTCCGCACACCTATCACACCACGAATCCGGTGCCTTTCCTTTTCATGACTAACGATGATGTAAAACTGCGCCAGAACGGCGCGCTCCGGGACATAGCCCCAACTATTCTCAGCATCCTTGGCCCGGAAAAGCCGGCTCAAATGAAAGGTGAGGATCTTCGCCTGCAACAAACCTAATTACGTTTCACTGCCCCGCCCTGACATAACGTACGATGCCTCGTGAATCTCGCATCCAATGCTGCGCAATCAATTCCACTTTGACGTTATCGCCTGTGGGAGGGATCTTCGTTTGGCCCGGAGATTCGATCCTCCGGCGATAACGGCATCTGCTGGCCATCGTCGACGCGAATTGCCGCATACATCGCGTCCCGCGTCTGCGCTGGCGACCAGGAAACGATCAAGTCTGAGGGTTCGCGTTGCACGCTCAGGGCGATCGTCGCAGCCGGCAGTTGCAAGTACGCCCAATATCCGACGGTACACCCCAGCGCGGCTGCCAGGAACAGAACGATCGCTAAGCGAAGGTTGGAATGCCGGGCCGCCTGGTCCATCGTTTGCGTCAGCCGCTGGTGAGCCGCGCGCGTGTCGAACCCGGTGTTTTGAAGATTCTCTGAGCGTCGCTTTCTGATCTCCTCGATGGAGGGCAGCGGGGCCGGCAAGCGCGTTGTCGTCAGCGCCGTCACCGCTGCCGGCTCGGGAGTCGGACTCGGGGCAGGCGCTTCAACCCGGACCGCCGGTTCTGGCCGTACCTCCACCGGCACGACCGGCAAAATAGCGGACCTTGCAGGCTCCTCCGGCTGCTCTCTCTTCGCGAACAGCTTCGTTGGTCTGTGGTATCGCCTGCGGCGGTTTCTGCGCGGGCGCCGGGATCGATGCAATAGGACCTTCGGCTGATCGGCCCGCCCGTCCAGGCAGCGGCAGGATGATGGCCTGTTCAGTCGCATCCCCAGCCACTCGACCCTCTGCGTCGCGCACCAGAAAACCGAATCGTGTCGGCTGGAATCGCTCCGGCCTTATCAGCAGAGTAATTCTTCCGGCGCCCGGAAATAGCTGATCGAACAGAACCGACTCGCGCTCGTTCATGCGCATGGGGCTGCGGGTATGGGCAACGAACCAGCCCACCACTTGCAAGCCCTCGAGTTCAGGATCTTTTTCCGCCGCGGCTAATTGCGTGCCTAACGCCGTTAGGTCGCGCTCTGAGAGCACAAACGAAGGCCCTGAAGCATGCTCGCATTCAATCGGCCGAAACGCCTCTATGCGAGTCCCCTTCCCTTCGATGCGTCCGAATAGCAGACCGCCGGTCTCGACGCCGCCATGCGGTATTCGGCGGTACCCCTCGTTCACCTGGAAGTCGATCTCGTGAAACAGCCCCAACGAGATACGTGACTGTGAACGAAGTTTCCGGTACAGTCCAAAACGCGTATTCAAGATCGGTGCCTGTCGGGTTCATGAGTTGCGCGCGGAGACACAACCGCTAGCTCCGCGCATGGAGATCGTCCCGGTCTCATCGGACTCGCCTGTGTCCACTTGCAGTGCGTAGTAATAGGTGACCGCGCCCAGGGCCAGACTGACTAACACGATCGCCGTCAACCACCGGACTGAGCGCAAGGTCCATATAGAATCTTCTGCTACTAAGGCAGCCGTATAAGCCACAATCGCGGCCGCAAGCGCCAGGCTCAATCCCAGTTTCCAGCCCCAGTTCATCAAGTCGAGAGCAGCCTGGCCGCCGATCTCTGACCAGGCCGTAAAAATGGCTACCAGCCCGATGAGAAACTCGAATGCGTATATCAGCCGCAGCAGTTTTGGAGTCATCCCCGGAGCACTCTCATTCTACGATGAAGAAGCCGATATGGAGGAGCCGCCCCGCGCCCGATGAAAGTGACCGTCGAAGGAATTGAGCTGCACCTTGCTCACCCCGATGAGCTTAGCGTTTCCTGGGTGGGTCAAGAAGAAGCGATGCGGCAGCTCATGGCCGCCTGGATGGTCATTGATGAGCGCGACGTGCCTATGAATCCACGCCTCCTGGGTAAACCGGGCGTGGGCAAAACCACCATGGCCTACGCCGCCGGAAGGCGTTTGGGACGCGAAGTCTACATCCTGCAAGCCACCGTCGACACGCGGCCCGAAGATCTCCTGATCACTCCGGTGATTGAGGCCGCCTCGCGCTTGAAGTATGTCGCTTCGCCCTTGCTGACCGCGATGATTCGAGGTGGCGTCGCCATTCTGGACGAAGGCAATCGCATGAGCGAGAAGAGTTGGGCCAGTCTTGCCCCGCTGCTCGACAACCGCCGCTATGTCGAATCGATCGTGGCAGGCGTAAAGATCAAGGCTCATCCGAACTTCCGCTTGGTCGCCACCATGAACGAGGATTCGTCCACCTTCGATCTGCCCGAGTACATCCACTCGCGCCTTCAGCCGCAGATCCTCATCGACTTTCCCGAGCGCGAAGAGGAGCTTGCCATCCTGCGCGAGAACCTCCCGTTCTCACCCGAAGACGTCCTGCAATACGTCACCGACTTCCTGCAGCAGGCGCACGCCGGCGATGAGAGCTACACCGTCCGCGATGGCGTGAATGTCGCCCGCTACGCCCTCAAGCTGGGGAGTGAAACCGGGCAGCCGCATCGCCTTCTCTTGCAAGCCGCCATACGGGCAATCCTGGGCGAGGAGGCCCTTCGCTACAGCCTCAGGCGCTAGGCCGAAGTATGTCGAGCGAGTCCACTGCAGCCGGAACGATCAATCGCGGCAATATCGCTTACTTGCCCGTTGTTCCGGGCCGCATCGAGTTCTCGCTTCGCGTTCGGCGCTATCTGCTGGAACACCGCCCGCGGGTCGTTGCCGTAGAGCTTCCGTCGTCGCTCGAGCGCGAGTACCAGCGCGCCCTCGACGCGCATGCCGCGGATGTCCGTCATATTGATCCCGGACAGCGACAACGCAGAAGAAGAGCGTGCGACTTACATTCCAATCGAGCCCGGAGATCCCTTTGTTGAAGCTCTTCGGACAGCGGAAGAGATCGGCGCGGAAGTCATTTTCCTGGAACCTGCGACTCAAGGGAAGCCACATCTCTCCGACTCTTACCCGGAACCCTACTCAGTCGAGTTGATCGGCATCGAGCGCTACCTGGAGGCTTATCGCGTCCATCCTCAGGCGCGTACTCCAGAGGTGGAAGCGCACGCCGCCGCCATGGCCTGGAAGCTGCAAGGCGCAGATCCACTCGCCTCCATCTGCGTCATCGTCGCGCTCAACATGCTCGATCCCATTCTGGATGCAATGGAAGTTCCGCAAGAGGAGCCGGCGCCTCCCCGCGTCAGTCTCTTCCACCGTCCTGAGTTATTCAACTTGCATCCCGACTGCCTCGCCGAAGTGACCAGCGAGCCTCCTTATTACCAGGAACGCTACGAAGAAGCTCGCACTGCCGATCTCAACGCCTTTGAATTGAACCGCCCGCGCTGGCAGCTCAGCCTGCTGCGCGATGCCGAGAAAGAGTACGCGATCAATACTGGCGAAACCATGCGCTCGTGGCAGCGGCTCAGCCTGGCCAAGTTCAGCCGCAATCTGGCCGTGTTGGACAGCCAGCTCGTGCCCGGCGTGTACGATCTCTCGCTGGCCGCCCGCTCGATTGTAGACGACAACTACGCCTATGAGGTTTGGCAAATGGCCAACCGCTTTAGCGTCCAGCAGACCGCAAGATCCGCCATTGGAGACGCTGAACATCTCCGGCGACGAAGTTTGGCTGCGTACCCGCAAGCTGCGCATCCGCAGACGCCTGCCGCGCATGAAGCAGATGCTGAAACCCGCCGGGCTAAAGCCGCGTAAGCGGGAGAAATTCAAAGGCGAATGGGCCAGCCAGACCAACGGCGCGTCGATCTGTTCCTATCCTCCCGAAGATCTCGTGATTGAAAATTACGGCAAGTTCCTGAAGCGCTATGCCAAGTCGATGGTCTCCGAGGAGCGCTCCCGTGTCGAGCCCTTCACAACCTCTACCCTCGATGGCATCGATCTGCGGGCAACCATCCGAAACTGGCATCAAGGTAAGCTCTTCGTTCGAGAGATGGGCAAGTTCTCGGGCGATGTGGGGGCCATCGTCATCATCTTCGACGAAGATCTGAAGGACCGTTTCCGCTATCTCACCACCTGGCTGGGCGAGCATCAGAACGAATCCGACATGGCTTTCTATTCGACTCAGCCTTTCGAGCATATTGTTGGGCCGGGAATCGGGCGGGCCGAATATGGCGGACTGTTAATGACGCTTCCGCCGCGCCGCATGTACGACGTCTGGAGCGACAGCGACTATGATCGGGCGGAGAGGAAATCGGAACGCCTCTTGCTGGCTGCGCTGGATTATTCCATGGAGCGGCACGTGCTCTATATCGCCGCCCGGCCGCCTCGCAGCATCTTCCGGCACTTAGCTGCGCGCCTGAATCGCACCATCGTCTACATTCCGCTCGGCCAGCTCTCACCGGCCAAACTCAAGAAGATCCGCGTGGTTCATGTGCTCGATAGCTATAGCCGCCGCCAGGAAGCCAAGCAATATATTTGGTAGCAATACGTGTCGGACTAAGGCCGCCTTAGCCCCCGCAAAATCGAGGCGCCCCCTACCGCCAGTACTATTTCTTTCAAGGTATTTTGGCTCAGTCCCTCAATTTTGTGTCAACAATAGCCGATCAATTTTTTAGGAAAGGTACGCATTGGCGCTGCACGACAGCACATGTGAGTCTCGGGGACGCGTGTCAGCCGGCATCGGAAACGCGACGGCGTCACTGTGTCCGAAGCTGGACCTTGCGCACTCTGCTGCCCTGTATCTTTCTTCTGCAGGCATTCTGCGGCGTCGCTCTGGCAAGTCTGGATCCGGACAAGCCGATCAGGCAATACATTCACCAAAGTTGGCAAACCGCGCAAGGCCTGCCGCAGAACTCCGCTTTGGCCATTGCGCAGACGCCCGACGGCTACTTATGGCTGGGCACAGAGGAGGGATTAGTCCGGTTTGACGGCATACATTTCGATATCTTCGATAAGCACACCTCGGGTCTAAACGACAACGCGATCATCGCGCTTCTGGTCGATCGCGCTGGAAACCTGTGGATTGCGACCAATGCGGGGGGTCTTTCCTGCTATAGAGACGGTAAATTCACTGCCTATACATCGACCAATGGACTGTCGAATAACGCGGTTCGCGCGCTGTATGAAGACCCTAAAGGGGCGCTTTGGATCGGTACGGACGGCGGCGGGGTCATTCGTTTCCAGCAAGGAAAATTCCATGTCTTTACGGCGGCTGACGGGCTTGCCGACAATGCCGTCATGGCCATCTCCGGCGACCAAAGCGGCACAATTTGGATCGGCACGCATACGGGCCTCAGTAAATTCTCGGACGGCAAGTTCAGGACCTACGGGATGAAAGACGGTTTGGTAAGCGACTATATTCGTTCCGTGCTGGTAGACCGGCAGGGCGCCGTGTGGATCGGCACGAATGATGGCCTATCGCCGCCTTACGGCAACTGGGCTTACGCGCTTTACAACCAAGGACGGCCTCATTACCAATACGATCTTCTCGCTTTATGAGGATCATGCCGGGACGCTCTGGATTGGGACCGGAGGAGGCGGTCTGAATCGCTTTGTAAAGGGCAAGATCGATTCATACACGGAGAAAGACGGCCTGGTGGGCAAAGACGTGATCGCCATTCTGGAGGATCGCGAAGGCAGTCTGTGGATCGGTACGGAAGGGGGCGGACTAAACTGCCTGAAGCGCGGACCTTTCACCAGCCTTTCAAAAGAAGACGGCCTGATCAGCGACATGATCCTGGCCTTGTATCAAGACTCGGAAGGAACGCTCTGGATGGGTTCCGACCAGGGCCTGATGCGCCTGAAGAACGGCCACATCACGGCCTATACCACGCGCGAAGGGCTCCCCGGCAACTGGGTCTTCTCGCTAACCGAAGATCGTGAAGGCGCCATGTGGATCGGCACGCGCAAGGGACTGGCGCGGCTGAAAGACGGAACGATTACCGCCTTCACGGCCAAAGACGGTTTGCCGAGCGGCTTCGTGTTTTCTACATTTACCAGCCGCGAGGGTGACGTTTGGATTGGCACGCGCGGTGGGCTCAGCCGTTTTGACGGTCACGGATTCCTAACGTACACGACCCGGGATGGCTTGTCGAACAACTCGGTGATGTCCATCTACGAAGACCCGCCCGGCGCGCTCTGGATTGGAACCGGCGGCGGCGGTCTCGACAAATTCGAGCATGGCAAGTTCACTGTGTATACAACCCGGAACGGACTCTCGAACGATTTCCTGTGGTCGGTTTATGGCGACCCGGACGGAACGCTTTGGTTAGGAACAAGCGGCGGCGGCCTGAATCGTTTCCGCAACGGAAAATTCACGCACTATACCAGCGATAAGGGCCTGTACGACGATTCCGTTCTGCAGATCCTGGATGACCATTTAGGTCATTTCTGGTTTAGCTCCAACAAAGGCGTGTTCAGCATCAGCCGGCAGCAGCTGAATGATTTTGCGGATGGACGTGTTGCCATGCTCACACCCACCGTCTATGGAACCGCCGACGGCATGAAGAGCCGTGAATGCAACGGCGGATTCCAGCCCGCGGGCTGGCGAGCAAAGGATGGACGCCTTTACTTTCCGACCACCGGCGGCGTCGCAATAGTCAATCCGGTACATCTGCTTAAGAACGACGTCCCCCCTCGGGTGGTAATCGAAAGCGTTCGGGTCGACAACAAAGAAGTTCCGTTTGAAAAGCCCGTGGTTATCCCGCCAGGCAAGGGCCAGTTAGAATTCCAGTTCACTGCGCCTAGCTTTATCGCTCCGGAAAAGATTCAGTTCCGCTATATGTTGGAGGGATTCGACAAAGACTGGACACAGGCCGGCAGCCGTCGCGTCGCTTACTACACAAACATTCCCCACGGCGAATATCGTTTTCGCGTGCGCGCCGGTACGGACGAGATCTGGAGCACGAACGCGCCGGTTGTCTCCCTAACCCTGCAGCCGCATTTCTATCAGACAACGTCCTTCACCATCATCATCATCATCGTGGGCGTGAGTCTCATCGCCGCGACGTACCGTTTGCGCGTCAGCCAAATGAAAATGCGCGAACGGAAGCTGCTGTTACTGGTCAACGACCGCACTTCTGCCCTGCAAGAGAGTGAAAGGCAACTGCGCCGCTCGCGTGATGAGTTGGAGATTCGAGTCACGGAGCGCACGAGCGAGCTGGTGCATGCGAACAAAGCGCTTGAAGAAGAGGTCTCATTCCGCCGGCAGACCGAAGAACAACTCATTCTCGCCAAAGAGGTGGCCGAGGCAGCCAGCCGCGCCAAGAGCGAGTTCCTGGCCAACATGAGTCACGAAATCCGGACGCCCATCAATGGAATCTTAGGAATGACGGAGGTCGCGCTGAGCACGAACCTAGACGGTGAACAGCGGGAATATCTGGACATCGTCAAGTTCTCGGCCGATTCACTACTGGGCATCGTGAATGACATTTTGGACTTCTCCAAGATTGAAGCGCGGAAACTGACTTTGGACCGTACGTCCTTCCAACTGCGGAAGTCGGTGGACGAGCTTGTCCGGTCGCTGGGACTTCGATCCCGTCAGAAGAACTTAGCTTTGACCGCTCAGGTGGCCGACCAAGTTCCTAACAATTTAATGGGCGATCCGCTCCGGCTGCGGCAGGTTTTGCTGAACCTGCTGGATAATGCTATCAAGTTCACCAGCAAAGGTGGTGTTTCCCTCGCGGTCAGTCAAGAAGAGGGCCCCGATGGTCAGAGTCTGCTGCATTTCGCGGTAACGGACACCGGAATCGGCATTCCCGCCAGCAAGCAGAAAACGATCTTCGAAGCCTTCTCACAGGCAGATACCTCCTCCACTCGGCGTTACGGCGGAACCGGTCTTGGTCTTACTATTTCATTTCAGCTCGCGGCGATGATGGGAGGCCGGCTCTGGGTGGAGAGTCAGCCCGGAAGCGGAAGCACTTTCCATTTCACGGCCCGCCTTGAGGTTGCGCCTGTGGCTGAAGCGCCGGCGACGGTCGAATCGGAACTGTCCCTCCCGGTTTCGGCATAACCCAAAATTGCCTGGCGCTGCAACCGTTCCGGCGTTGACGCGTCCAATGGGATGCCCGGCGTCTCTGGCGCGCCGTAAAAGCCGCTTCATTCGTTATACTTTAGATAGCCTGCGGAAATCCCGGAATTTTAATGAATAGCCGTTTTAAATGGACCGTTGTCGGTAGTTCAACGTGCGTCGTTGTTCTGCTTTTACTCGGCGCGCGCAATGGCCGTGCTGTCGCCGCGGATGATGTTTATGGGCACTTGAAGGTGTACACGGAAGTGCTCGAGCGGATCAAATTAGAGTACGTGGAAGAGCCCGACATGAAGAGCGTCACTTTGGGCGCAATTAACGGCCTCCTCGAATCTGTCGATCCGTTCGCCAGTTATCTGAATGCCGACCAATACCGGCAGTATGAGAAGAGCGAGGATAGCGCCAAGGCGGGAGTCGGCCTCATTTTGGCAAAGCGCTATGGCTATGTAGCTGTCGTCGACGTTTTGCCCGGCTCGCCAGCCGAAAAAGCAAGCATCACCACAGGCGACCTGATCGAGAGCATCAACAACGTTGCGACACGCGATATGCCGCTTGCGTATGCCGAGCAACTGCTTCGCGGAGACGCGAATTCGAGAGTTGAGATCACTATTCTGCGGCTCAAAAATCCCGATCCCCAGAAGATCAATCTGACGCGTGTTAATGTGCCGTTCCCTGAGATTACCGCCAAGCTCATGCCGGGCGATGTGGGCTACATCCATGTGACGAGTTTGGCCGGTGAGCGAGTTGGAGCGGTTAAAACAAAGATCCAGGACCTGCAGAAGCAGGGAGCGAAATACATCGTTCTCGATGTTCGCCACTGCTCGACCGGCGAACAGGAGAAAGGTGTCGGGCTGGCCAATTTGTTCCTGGATAGCGGAGAGATCACGTATCTGCAAGGGCAGAAGACCCCGCGAAAAGAATACGACGCGAATCCCGAGGGTGATATCTGGAAGGGTCCCTTAGTTGTCATCACAGATCACGCGACCGCTGGGGGAGCAGAAATAGCGGCCGCGGCGCTGCTGGACGACAAAAGAGCGCAAGTTGTCGGCGAGCGCAGCTACGGAGACGCCAGCCTTCGCAAGACGATTCAGATGGATGACGGCGGAGCGGTTATTATCTCAGTGGCAAAATATTACTCGCCTTCCGGTAAAGCAATCCAGGATACGGGCGTTGTCCCCACGGTTCAGCTTGCGGAGAATGACAATTCACCGGAGCTAGATCAGGATGGAAATCCGATTCCCGGATCGGCTCCTAAGAACACCGACGATAATCTGCTGAAACAATCGATCGATCTCGTCACCGGAAAGACCAGCATTGCGCAATTGATGAATGAGATGAATGGTCCGATCATCAACGACCAGCAGCATCCGATTATCCAAAAGAGGCCCGATCAGCCGGAGCACTAATAGAAAGCAAGACAATTCATGCCTCTGTACGAATACGAATGCGAGAAGTGCGGAGCGGTATTCGAGAAGATAGAGAAGTTTTCCGCTACTCCGCTGAGCACGCATGAACAGTGCGGAGGACCCGTGCATCGCCTGCTGTCTGCGCCAGCGCTGCAGTTCAAAGGCAGCGGATGGTATGTCAATGATTACGCCAAAGGCGGGAAATCGGCGCCGGATAATGGCGGTTCTAAGAAGGCCGAAGCTCCGGCTTCCGGATTCTTCCGGCGCTTCTGAATCGGGTGGCGGCAAAGCGTCTTCCGATTCGTCAGAAAAGAAATCGGACACAAAGCCGGAAACGAAGTCCGAATCGAAGCCTACCTCATCTGATACAAAGTAAGCAGTGCGCACTCGCCGTGAGTTCCTGAGCTCCGCCGCAATAGCCGGATTCAGCGCGCCGCTCTTAGCGCGACAAGCCGGTTCTACGAACGACAAAATTCAGATCGCGCTGATCGGGTGCGGCGGTATGGGTCAAGGCGACGCGCGCTCTTCAGTCACCACCGGGCTAACAAAACTCGTCGCGGCTTGCGACTGTTACGACGGCCGGCTCGAGCATATGAAGGAGCAGTACGGCCGCGATATTTTCACAACCAAGAATTACGAAGAGATTCTAGCCCGCAAAGACATTGACGCTGTCCTGATTGGCACGCCGGACCATTGGCATCAAAGGATCACTGTCGACGCCCTGAATGCGAAAAAAGACGTCTACTGCGAGAAGCCGATGGTGCAGCATATCGACGAGGGACTGGCGGTCGTCGAAGCCCAGCAGCGGACAAATCAGATTTTGCAAGTCGGTAGCCAGCGCGTCAGTTCGGTGATCTACAAGAAGGCTCAGGATCTCTATCGCGGCGGGGCGATTGGAAAGCTCAACTCGGTCGAGGCTTGGACAGATCGTAATTCGGCAGTGGGCGCTTGGGAATATGCAATCCCTCCGGACGCCAACACATCGACCTGCGATTGGAATCGTTTTCAGGGCCGGGCTCCCAAAACCGAATGGGATTCAAAGAGATTCTTCCGCTGGCGCTGTTATCGCGATTACGGCACCGGCGTGGCGGGTGATCTGTTCGTCCATCTTTTTTCCGGATTGCACTTCATCCTCGGCAGCGAAGGTCCCACACGCGTTTTCGCCACAGGCGGTCTGCGTTTCTGGAAGGACGGCCGCGATGTGCCAGATGTCTTGTTTGGGCTTTACGATTATCCCGAAACGGCAAACCATGCGGCGTTCAACTTGATTTTGCGGGTCAATTTCGTCAGCGGAGCCGAAGAAAATTCCGGGTTCCGTTTCACGGGAAGCGATGGCATTATGACCGTCGGCAGGAATGTGACGCTGTCCGTCCCAGCACCGCAAACCGAGCCAGGGTATTCGATTGCAACCTTCTCGAAGGCCGAGCAGGAAGCATTCCTGAAGCATTATCGGGAACAGTATCCCCAAACACGGCCATCGTCTGCCAGCATGCAGGCGAACGCGGAACAGGTTTACGACGCGCCTCCGCGCTATAGCGATCACGTCGATCACCACCTGAATTTTGCGCTAGCTGTCAGATCGCGAAAGCCGGTGGTTGAAGATGCGGCGTTCGGGTTCCGCGCCGCGGGTCCGGCTTTGTTGTCGAACATCAGCTATTTCGAAAACCGGATCGTTGAGTGGGATCCGAGTGCTATGAAGATGAAGGCGTAGGCCGCGCATGTTTTCGCCCAACGACAACATTCAAATTGCCCTGATCGGAGCGGGCGGGATGGGCCAAGGCGACGCATCCATGGCGGCGTCGATTCCCGGCGTGAAACTGATCGCCGCCTGCGATTGTTACGACGGGCGCCTGCGGCACATGAAGGAAGTTTACGGCGACTCGACGTTCACCACGCGAGATTACCGCGAAATCGTGGCGCGAAACGATATTGACGCCGTTATCATTGCCACTCCGGATCACTGGCACGCGCGCATCTCGGTCGATTGCCTGAATGCGGGCAAGCACGTTTATTGCGAGAAGCCCATGGTGCATGCGATTGAAGAAGGCCGCTCCATCATCGATGCGCAAACGAAATCGGGGAAAGTGTTCCAGGTGGGCAGTCAATACCGCAGTTCCCTGACATATCAGAAGGCGCGCGAGCTTTTTCAGGCAAACGCCATCGGCAAGCTCAATTCGGTGGAGGCTTGGCTCGACCGCAACACCGCCATCGGCGCCTGGGAATATTCCATTCCGCTCGACGCCAGTCCTCAAACATGCGATTGGGATCGTTTTCAAGGCAACGCGCCCAAGCAACCCTGGGATGCACGCCGGTTTTTCCGCTGGCGGAACTACCGCGACTACGGTACTGGAGTGGCGGGCGACCTTTTCGTTCATCTTGCTTACGGGCTTGCATAGCGTGACGAGTTCGCTGGGTCCCACGCGCGTCTTCGCAACCGGAGGGATTCGGTTCTGGAAAGATCGCGAAGTACCGGACGTGATGCTCGCCACGTTAGATTATCCCGAAGCAACGGCGCATCCGGCATTCAACGTTCTGCTGCGCGTGAACTTTAAGAGCAGTATGGCCGAAGAATCGTTCGGCGTGAAATTCATCGGCAGCGATGGCGTGATGACGGCCACGAGCTTTACGGGATTGACGCTGGACCGCACTCCTCGGCCCGATCCATTCGACTACACGATCAATAGCTTCGCGGATGCTATGCAGAAACAACTGACAGCAGAGTGGAAGGCCGCGCATCCCGAGGCTACCGTTCAAAGTTTGAAGCCCGACGCGCTTCAAACCTTCGATACCAGCAGCCAGAACGCGCATCTGGATCACCACAAGAACTTTTATCGCTCAATCCGGGAAAATAAGCCTTCGATCGAGGACGCCACCTTTGGACTGCGCGCCGCGGGGCCCGCGCTTCTCACCAACGACAGCTATTTCAACAGAAGAGCGGCTGGGTGGAATCCGGTGACAATGACAGAGGTAAAGGCCTAGGCCTTATTCGGTCTTACTCGCGCCGAGCGCCGCGTTTAGGGAGCCTTGCCGATAGCCTTCCAGATCGAGCGTTACGTACAAGAAGCCAAGCTGTTTAAAAATTCTGGAAAGCGCCGCTGCGCTCTCCAAAGCTGAGGGCTTTCGCAAGTTCATCTTTGGCGATTTCGATGCGCACGAGCTCGCCATGAAAGCGCACACGAAACTGGCGGAAGCCTAGCGCCCGAATAGCTTCTTCACCTTCTTCGATGGTCTTGATGGTTTGTGTGGTCACAGGTGTACCGTAAGGTACGCGCGAGCTTAAGCACGCGGCGGCGGGACGATCCCAGGTCGAGAGCCCGGCACGGCGCGATAGCTCGCGAATTTCTCTCTTCGTCAGCCCTGCTTCAACCAGGGGCGATTTCACTTCGTGAATCTTGGCGGCCCGCTGACCCGGCCGATAGTCGCCCAAATCATCCTTGTTTACGCCATACACGATGTGAGAGTAACCGTGCCGTTCTGCATATTGTTCCAGCACCGTGAACAGCTCATCTTTGCAATGAAAACAGCGGTCTTTATCGTTCTTGACGTAGTCCGGATTTTCAAATTCGTAAGTCGCGACATACTCGTGGCGGAAGCCGCACTCTCGCGCGAAAGCTTCAGCATCACGTTTATGCGAGGCGGGAATGGAAGCCGAATCTGCAGTAATGGCGACGGCGTTTTCAGCTAGCACGCGATGCGCCGCCCAAGCCAGATAAGCTGAATCGGTGCCACCCGAGTACGCCACAATGACCCGGCCTAAATCGCGTAAAACCGCGAAAAGCGCTTCTTCCTTCGCGTCCAGTTCCTCGGGATTGAATCCCGCAGGCGCAACCGGAAACGCGACCAGAGTGGCCATACCTGAAGTATAGCCATCCACCTCGGTCCTACTGCAGGGGCAGTTCCCCGTTCTTTGCGAGGTCTTCTTCCGATTCCGGAATAACGGAAGCGGCAGCGACCACGTCGCCTTCGTCCATACGCACGAGCCGCACGCCTTGAGTCGACCGGCCGGCCTGGCGAATCTCTCCCGATTCCAGCCGGATGATCTTCCCGTCTTTCGTAATGATCATCAAGTCCGTGTCTTCTTTAACCGACAGCACCGCCACCACCCGGCCTACTTTCGGAGTGGTTTTCATATTGATGACGCCCTTTCGGCCGCGAGCTGTCAACCGGTAATCCTGCAGCGGCGTCCGTTTTCCGAAGCCGTTTTCGGAAATGGAAAGAATCAGGCCTTCCTTCTCTACGACCAATAGGCCGATCAGGTAATCGCCTTCCTCCAAGTCCATGGCGCGAACGCCCCGCGCTTGCCGGCCCATAGCGCGAACTTCGTCTTCATTGAAGCGGCTGGCCATGCCTTCATGCGAGCCGAGGAAGATGTAGTTTTCGCCAGTGGTGATGGTTGCGCCCAGCAGCTCATCGCCTTCGTCCAAAGCGAGCGCGATAATGCCGCGAGAGAGTGGATTGTCGAACTCAGTCAATTCGCATTTCTTAACCACACCCTGGCGGGTCACCATCACGATGAACTTGCCGGGGACAAACTCCTTAACCGGCAGGAAGGCTTTGACATGCTCGTCGGGTTGCAAGCTGATCAGCCCGGAAACATGTTTGCCCTTCCCGGTGGTTGCGGCGTCCGGAATCTCATATATTTTGAGCCAATACACGCGGCCCTTGTTCGTAAAGATCAGAAGATAGGCGTGCGTCGATGCGATCACCAGATGTTCGACAACATCCTCCGAGCGCGTTCCCATTCCGATACGGCCTTTGCCGCCGCGGGATTGGCGCCGATAGGTATCGACCGAGGTGCGCTTCAGATAACCGCCGCGTGAAACGGTCACCGCGACGTCTTCCATCTGCACCAGATCTTCGAGCCGGATGTCGCCGGAGTCCTCAATAATCTGCGTGCGGCGCTCGTCCCCGAAGTCCTTTTGAACTTCTTTCAATTCTTTGATGACAAGGGATCTTCAAGACCTTCTCGGAGCCGAGAATCTCGAGATATTCGCCGATAAGCCTCTGGATCTCCGCCAACTCGTTCAGGATCTTCTGCTGCTCCATCCCGGTCAGCCGCTGCAATTGCAGCTCAATGATGGCTTGCGACTGGCGCTCCGTGAACTCGAAACGTTCTATCAATCCTTCGCGCGCTTCTTTGGGCGTCTTGGCGGCGCGAATGAGCGCGATCACAGCATCGAGGTTGTCCAGCGCCTTTTGGAATCCGAGCAGCAGATGCTCGCGCTCCCTTGCTTTTCTGAGCAAGTAATCGGTTCGGCGGCGAACCACATCAAGACGATGATCGATGAATCGCTTAATGACGTCGATCAGGCCCAGTTCGCGCGGCTGCCCATTCACGATGGCGAGCATGATCACGCCGAAGTTCACCTGCATTTGGGTCTGCTTATACAGGTTATTGAGAACGATTTCGGCCTGCTCGCCGCGCTTCAGTTCAAAGACCATGCGCATGCCATCGCGATCGCTTTCGTCGCGAGCATCCGAAATACCTTCGAGCTTCTTTTCGGTAACCAGCGCCGCAATATGTTCGATCAGCCGGGCTTTATTCACCTGGTAGGGGAGCTCGGTCACAATGATCGCTTCACGATCTTTTCCGATTTTTTCCGTCGCCGCCTTGGCGCGCACTTTGAGGCTGCCGCGGCCTTTTACGAAGTACTCGTGAATACCTTGACGCCCCAGGATGAAACCTCCGGTAGGAAAGTCGGGACCGGGGACCATTTCGACTATCTTGGCTAGCGGAGTATGGGGGTCATCAATCAGCGCTGATGGCAGCGTCTGATGACCTCCCTCAAATTGTGCGGCGGGATGTTTGTCGCCATGCCGACTGCGATGCCCGACGAACCGTTAATGAGCAGGTTGGGAACGCGAGTGGGCAGCACCTCCGGCTCCGTCTCGTTTTCGTCGTAGTTCGGTTTGAAGTCGACGGTTTCTTTATCGATGTCTTCGAGCAGCGACGCCGCAATGCGGGAAAGCCGCGCTTCCGTGTACCGCTCGGCCGCGGGAGGATCGCCGTCCACCGACCCGAAGTTGCCTTGCCCGTCGACAAGCGGATAGCGCATATTGAAGGGCTGAGCCATGCGAACCAAGGCGTCATAGATGGGTACGTTGCCATGCGGGTGATATTTACCCATGACGTCGCCGGTGATTTTGGCGCATTTGCGCGTGGGCCGGTTGTAATGCAGCCCGAGCTCGTGCATTCCCCACAGAATGCGTCGATGTACCGGCTTTAAACCATCGCGGACATCCGGCAGCGCACGGCCGATGATCACGCTCATGGCGTAGTCGAGGTACGAGCGCTTCATCTCGTCTTCGACGTTGATATGAATCAGGTTCTTGCTGTCGCCGGGCGGAAACAGACCGCCGGTCGACCCGTCTTGATCGGCCAAAGAAAAGCTCCTAACGGGGGAGGCAATGGGTGTCGCAAACTATTGCAAACACGAACACTTACCTAATGAAATGCTATATAGCTATTGTACCAGTTCGGCAGCGCATCCGCGACTCGTTTCAGTTAGGTCTGCGTGCGTTTCCCGTATCCCTCCGTTACACTGGGAGATATCGCCTAAAATGCTGTCGATCGTGATCCCCATCCACAATGAGGAACCGGCTATTCTGCCGCTCTACGATCGTTTGACGGCGGTTCTGGAGATGCTCGGCAGGCCATACGAGATCATCTTTATCGATGACGCCTCGACGGACCGCAGCTTCGATCTTCTCGCCAACCTGGTTGAGACCGATAATCACCTGAAAGTTTTGCGTTTGCGCCGGAACTTCGGACAGACCGCGGCTCTGGCGGCCGGTTTCGATGAGGCGCAGGGCGACGTTATCGTTTCGCTCGACGGCGATCTGCAGCACGATCCCGAAGACATTCCGCTGCTGCTGCAAAAGATCGACGAAGGTTACGATATCGCGAGCGGTTGGCGCAAGAATCGCGTGGACAACGCCGTCACGCGTAAGATCCCTTCGCGCATCGCGAACTGGATGATGAAGCGCGCGTCCGGCGTGGATCTGCACGACTTCGGCACAACCTTTAAAGCGTACCGGTCGGAAGTTCTGAAGGACGTGAACCTATACGGTGAGTTACACCGTTTCATCCCGGCATTAGCCAGCTTCTATGGCGCGCGCGTAGTAGAAGTGCCGATCAAAAACATCGAACGCCCGAATGGCGCGTCGCACTATGGCCTGGGCCGCACGTTCCGCGTGTTTTTTGACATTTTGACGATTGGTTTTCTGTTGCGCTATCTCACGCGGCCGATGCATTTCTTCGGTAAGTGGGGCTTGGCGGGAATCGCACTGGGCAGCCTGGTGCTTCTTTCGCTGTTAGTCAAGAAGATCGGCGGCCAAGACATTATTGCGGAACACGGTCCGCTGCTGTTTGCGGGCGCCATGCTCTGGTTTGCGGGATTGATGCTGTTTAGCACCGGGCTTATCGGAGAGGTTTTAATGCGCACTTACTTCGAAAGCCAGGGACGCCGCATCTACGCTATTCGAGAGACACGCAGCAGGCGCGAGCACGTGGTCGATGGCGCTCGTTAGCTCCTACGAAGGATTCATCTTCGACTACGGCGGCGTTCTGGTGGAGCACCAGAGCGAAGCCGACCAAGCCCGCATGGCGGAGATCGCCGGGATTCCGAAGGATCTTTTCACCGAATTGTATTGGTCAGACCGGCTGGACTATGACAAAGGCATGGTCTCTTTCACGGAGTATTGGCAGGGCTTGGCCCTACGCGCGGGTACGACGCTGAACCAAAAACTAATCGACGAATTGGTGGAATTCGACAATCTGAGTTGGATGCAGTTTGATTCCGCGATGTGGGAGTGGATCGACCAGCTCCGCGCGGCCGGGAAGCGCGTTGCCATGCTTTCGAACATGCCTCGGGAATTGGGCGAGGCGTTGAAATCAGGCACGCCGAGACTTAGTAATTTCGACCAGGTCACGCTCTCTTACGAAGTTCATGCCGTGAAGCCTGAACCCAGCATCTACGAGCATTGCCTGGAGGGGCTGGGACTCTCGGCGGAACAGGCGCTGTTCCTGGACGATCGGATCGCAAACGTACAGGGGGCCGAATTACTTGGTATTCGAGCGATTCAGTTTACGTCGCGCGACGAAATTCTTCTACGGCTGCGCGGTTAACGATTACCGGCGCATTTCGGACCTTAATGCCAATTGGCGCTACACTGGCATCAGCCGGAAGATGACCTTGATCCGCCCGAACCTATGCCTGCTTGCTCTGGTATGCGTGCCGGGCTTTGCGGATCCTCCCCAGCCCGTCATCATCAACGCCGTCACAGACACCTATAGGCCCTTGGCGTTCGATCAACAGAAGCTTACGGGCGTGTTGGCGGAGCGAATGCGCGCAAATCGAGAGGGTTATCTGGAGCCCATCAACGTTAAGTTTCTGGCAACAGCTTCACCGAATCGCGCTGGCCAAGACGAATCGGCGTCTTCGGAAGAGCAAGCTGGGGCATTCCTGGATGCGGCTGCCAATACATACGAATACTCGCATGATCAGAACCTCAAAGCGGTGATGGATCGGGTGGCAAAGGCGCTATTGGCAACGCAAGCCGCCAATGGAGATGCGGGGATTCACGCGGTCGAAGTGGGCGCGAGTAACACGAACAATTGGACGCGAAGAAGCGACTTACTTGGCCTTCTCGCCTATTACCGCGTCACGGCTACTGAAGCCGCGTTAACGGCCGCGAAAAAGATCGGCGACTTACTCGTGAATACCTATGGCAAAGATCGGGCCGAACCTGCCGATCAATCGGCTGCTATACTGCTCGAGCCGCTAGTCTATCTGTACCGTTACACGGGTGAAGGTCGTTACCTGGATCTGTGCAAAACAATTGCTGGTACTTGGACTCAATCGAAGGAAGCGAGAGTCGATCCTAGTTACGAAAATCTCTCTACGCTTCAAGGCTTGGTTGAGCTATATCGCATTACTGGCGATGAAGCGTACTTTCGGCCTGCGCTGGCAACCTGGAGGGATATTAGAGCAAACGAGCTGACGCTTACGGGCGCCATAAGCTCGAACGCGAAAGCCGGCAGCAACGGCTGCGATGCTTGCGTCACCGCAGCTTGGATGCAGCTTACTCTGAATTTACTTCGCATCACCGGCGGAGCCCAATACGGTGAACAACTCGAACGCACTACTTACAATCAACTGTTCGCCGCGCAAGATGTCAGAAACGGAAACATCTTTTCCGCGGTTCCTCTAGACGGAAGCAAGAAGATCGGATCTAATGGGGATCCATGCGCGCCGAGTGAGGCGCGTGGCGTTTCCTGGGTTCCATCAGCCGTGTGGGGCCGTTATGGAAACGGAATCGCCGTTGTTCTCTACAGCCCTGGACGTGCAACATTTCGGCTGAGACGGCGCGGCACGATTCAGCTCTACGAGGAAGCGACCTACCCCGAGACTGGTGAAATCTTATTGCACGTTGAACCGAGCCACAATATTCAATTCCCGCTCCGCTTGCGTGTTCCTACCTGGACCAGCAGCTTTATCGCCGACATCGATGGATCGCATCTGATTGGGAAGCCCGGCGAGTTTTTGACAATCGCGCGTGAGTGGAAGCGCGGCGACACCGTGAAAATCGCAATCAATATGAGCGTGAACGTGGTACCGGGCGCGCCGGCTCAAGGTGAGGAGATTGCAATTCAGCGCGGACCGCAAGTGCTTGCGCTCGGAAAGACTCTCAATCCGGAACTCAAGGATCTTACGGCGGCATTTCCCGTGTCGACAGATCCGGCTGAACTTAAAATGACGACAGCCGAGACACGGTTACCGGTAAGTTGGAGCGGCGATCAGGCCTACAGCATTCCGGGTGAATACAAAGGTCAACGCCAGCGACTGATTCTGGTGCCGTTCGCCGACGCGGTCGATTACCGGGTCTGGCTGAAAAGGCCAAGCGCCGTCTCCGGCGCAATGAGCCACTAGGGGTTAAATTCGCTTCGCGCGCGGCACCAGTAGCTCTCGAACAAACCCGCCATGGCTTCAGCGAAGCCTTGATGCTCAAATACAACCGCTGTCCAGGAGGGGCGCGTCAGCACAGGATCGAGCAAGGCAACTAAGCCGCATTTTCCATCGAACAACGCCAACTTCAGCGGCAAGCTATCAAGGAAACGGATGTCGATACCCAAGTCTCGATATTCATTCAGGCGCTCCAGGTGCTCGTCGTCGATGGGAGCTGCTTCAATCAAAAGCCTACAGCGGATACTTCGCGCGGCGGCCTCTTTTACCAGTTGCTCGTCGAGGGGATCGACCGCGAATGGGGGACGCGAAAACTCCGCGTAATCGCTCGCAACAGTGGTCAACATGCGGCGATAATGAATAGCCGTTTGAGTCGGATCGTTTACCAGATTGAGAAAATCCAACGTTCCGCGTCCGTCCTGCCCTTCCTGGTAGGCAGCGCGCAGATCTTCTATTAAACCCGTGGCCAGGCGCTCCTGTTCGGTCAACTCGTTCTGAAGTGTTTTGCTGCGGCGCGCCAAATAGCCTGGAATCGCCAGGCTGGGATCTACCGCCGAGAATAACTTCGTCTTCTCCTGAACGACCTGCGCGAAGCCTTTTTCGACTAGGCTGTCGAGCACTTCATAAATCTTCTGGCGCGGCACGTGGGCGCGGGCAGCGAGTTCCAGCGCCTTGAATCGCTGATGGCCCATCAAAACCAGATAGGATCGCGCTTCGTATGCGTTCAGACCGACTTGCTGCAGCTTGCGCCAGTTCAGTTGATAGTCAACCGATGTGGAATCCCGGTTTTTCACGACCCCGAGAACATATCACAATTCACGCTGTTGTTTCTCGATCAGCTTTTTCGTACACCAGTCGTGCCGCGGCGATATCCTCAACCGCGACACCGAGGGATTTATAAATCGTGGTCCGGCCAAGCGGCTTGGGTTTCGTGCCAGCGAGTATTTCGCCGAGCTCGGCATAGACAGTTGCGCCAGATTGGATGATGTCGCCGGATTCAGAGATGGCCGCTTCTCGCGATTCGACCACGACCACAGCCTTGCGCATGGCCTCATCGTCTATTTCCCGCGGCTTCGGTCCAACAGCACCCACGGCGTTCACGTGAGCACCGTCTTTCAACCACTCGCCGCGCAAGATGGGCTCGGACGCATTCGTCGCGGTAACGATGACCTCAGCGCCTCGCACTGCATTTTCTGCGCTTGTCACTTTGGCTCCAATTTCCTGAGCGAATCGCGCCGCATGCTCTGGCGAACGGCTCCAGACTCGCACTTCGTCGAAATCTCTAACCAAACTGAGGGCACGGAAATGCGCGCGCGCCTGAACGCCGCTTCCCAAGATTGCCAGTTTGCGCGCACTGGGATTCGACAACTCCCTGGTGGCGATGGCCGAAACAGCAGCGGTGCGCAAAGCTGTGATGACGCGCCCACCGACAATTGCGAGAGGTTCGCCGGTTGCTTTTCGAAACAGGTGAATCATCGCATCGTGGGTATGCAACCCCCGATTTGCATTCTGCGGAAATACGGTCACCAGTTTCGCGCCGATCACGTCACGGTAGACGGCCGGCATTAAACCGAACCATCCGTCGTGCTCAACGATTCGAATCACGTTCCGCAGCGGCTGAGTCACCAGACCGGAGGATAGTTCGATCAGCGCCCGCTCCATCGCTGAACGTAATTCGGTTAGATCGAGGAGACGCTCGACTTCTTCCTCCGGAATCAAGAGCACTCGTCCATTCTATTTAGCGCGATCTTATTTAACGCGATCGGGCGCGCTTTAAAACAACACTGCTAGACTTGTGGCTGAAAACTAAACGCGAGTCTCTTTAATGCCTCACTCCGACTTGCCCCGGACGCTGGGAGCACTCCGCTCCAGCCGATTTTTCGATCAGTTACAGCCTGATCGCCCACTGAAGGAAGAACTGAGATCGAATCTTATCTGTAAGCTCGACCGCGGTGAAAATTTATTTCCCGGCGTCATGGGATTCGAAGACACCGTGATTCCGCAAGTTGTGAATGCGATACTTTCGCGGCACAACTTCATACTGTTAGGCTTGCGCGGCCAAGCGAAAACGCGTCTGGCGCGGCTACTCACCAGGCTGCTGGACGCGCGCATGCCCTACATTGCGGGCTGCGAAATACGCGATCATCCGCTGCGCCCTATTTGCAGGCAATGCCACGAAAAAGTCGCAAGCTTGGGTGATGAAACGCCGATTGCCTGGCTGACAGCCGAGGAGCGCTATATCGAAAAGCTAGCCACGCCGGACGTTACCATCGCGGACATGATTGGCGACATCGATCCCATCAAAGCGGCGCGCACGGGCCGGGATATCTCGAACGAGTTGACGATTCATTACGGCTTGTTGCCGCGCGCCAATAGAGGCTTGTTCGTTATTAATGAACTGCCGGATCTCGCGGGCAAAGTGCAGGTGGGACTCTTCAACATCATGCAAGAGGGTGACGTGCAGATCAAAGGCTATCCGGTTCGCCTGCCTTTGGATGTGCTGCTAGTCTTTACGGCCAACCCGGAAGACTACACCGCCCGAGGCAAAATTATCACGCCGCTGAAAGACCGGATCGGCAGCGAAATCCGTACCCACTATCCGCTGACGCTTTCGCAAGGCATGGATATTACCAAGCAGGAAGCCTGGACGCGCCGGCGTTCCCCTGTTGAGATGGAAGTTCCTCCTTATATCCACGAAGTAGTGGAGCAGATTGCGTTTCTGGCGCGCGACGACAAACGAGTAGACAAGCGATCAGGCGTCTCGCAGCGCCTGCCCATTAGCGTTCTGGAGAACGTAATCTCAAATGCCGAGCGCCGCGCCCTCAAAGCAAAAGAATCGGCAGCCGTTCCGCGAATACTGGATCTCTATGCCGCTCTTCCCTCGATTACCGGGAAACTCGAGCTGGAATATGAGGGAGAGCTGAAAGGCGGAGACGCAGTGGCGCGCGAGCTGATTCGTAGCGCCGTAGGCAAAGTGTATGGCTCCTATTTCGATGGCGTCAATCTTCGGCAAGTGGTTCAATGGTTCGAGCTTGGCGGCTCATTGCGTCTGGACGAAGACTTGTCCGCCGAGGAGATGGTTGAGCAGCTAAGCCGCATCCAAGATCTGCTTCAATTCACGAAGAAGCTAGGGCTGTCGGAGAACGAGAGCGATGCCATGCGCGCGTCCGCCGGTGAGTTTATTCTAGAGGGCCTGTACGCGCACAAGCGTATCAGCCGTAATGAGGAACTGGAGTTTGTGGCAGGCGAGCGCGGCTCGCGCGAGGAGCGCACGCGGGAAGAACGGGAAGACGCGCAGCGCCGCGGCCATGATCCTCGACGCGGCAGCGGAGGCCCCGGAGGCGGTCGCCGCAACCTGAACTGATTCGTACCTAGAGCGCTGTATGCGGAGAATCTCGTACTCAAAATTTTCGGAAGAGGATCTCGGCATCGAGATGGAGGATCTTCTTCGCGCGCTCTCCGACTATTTCCTGCAAAGCGGGTATCAGGACCCTTATCTCCAATTTTCGGAGATGAACCAGCACACGCTGGAAGATCTCAAGCAAGCTATTGAACGCGCACTCGAGGGCGGCGATCTGTTCGATCCGGAGCAGCTTGAGCAAATGCGCGAGCGCCTTCAGCAGCTGTCCTCTCAGCAACGCGAGAAGCTGATAGAGCGCTTAATGAACAGACTTGAGCAGGCGGGCTATATCAACAAAGAGGGCCCGCCGCCGGAGAATCCCTCCGCGCCAGGTTCGGAAGGCGGACCTGAAAGCCAGATGCGCTTTGAGGTGACAGACAAGGCCATTGACTTTCTCGGTTTCAAGACGCTCAAGGATCTTCTCGGCTCGCTCGGAAAATCGAGCTTTGGCGCTCACGATACTCGCGATCTCGCAACCGGCATCGACGCCAGTGGAGGCGCAAAGTGCTACGAGTTCGGCGACACGCTGAACTTAGATGTCAGCGCCACGCTTTTTTCGGCTATGCAGCGCGAAGGCGTGAAGCTGCCGCTAAACCTGGAATATTCCGATCTTTACGTTCACCAGTCCGAATACCAAAGTTCCTGCGCGACGGTGCTGATGCTCGATTGCAGCCACAGCATGATCCTTTATGGCGAAGATCGGTTTACACCCGCCAAAAAGGTCGCCCTAGCTCTGTCACACCTGATCCGCACGCAATATCCGGGCGACTCGCTACGCTGCGTTCTGTTTCACGACACGGCGGAGGAGATGCGTATCTCAGAGCTGGCGCGGGTTCAGGTGGGACCCTATTACACCAACACCCGTGACGGCCTTATTCTCGCCCAACGCCTTCTCGCCCAAGAGAGGAAGGACATGAAGCAGATCGTCATGATCACGGACGGTAAGCCGTCGGCCTTGACACTGGAGGACGGCCGCATTTACAAGAACGCGTTCGGCCTCGATCCTCTCGTAATTAGTCAAACGCTGGAAGAAGTGGCGCGTTGTAAGAAGCGCGGGATACTAATTAATACCTTTATGCTGGCGAGTGATTACGGCTTGGTCCAATTCGTTCAGAAGGTAACCCAGATGTGTTCCGGCAAGGCTTACTTCACAACGCCGTATACGTTGGGCAATTACCTGCTAATGGATTACATGAATCGCAAGACGCGTACGATTCATTGAGTCAAAGGAGCCCGGTTGCCCAGGCCCCTTCAATTTTCTAGCGTTCGCTAGAAGCTGATTCCTAGCATCACGTCGCCCTGGTCCAGATTGGTTCGGAGGCCATTGGTCTGAAAGGCCTCATTCGCCCAACGGGTGTAGCGTGCTTCGGGGGTCAGTTCGAAAGGCCCCTTCTTGAACGTGAACCCAAGTCCCGCAACGCCGCCGAAGCTGTTCCGGTTGTGAAGGCCGATTGAGTTGTCGGTCATCTGAGGAATGAGCAACCCAGCGGCGAAGGTGGTTTGGTCAATGGTTGAAATATGACGCAACGACGCACCAAAATCTACGAATGGCCGGAAGTGGCCCATCGCGATGTTGTATTTGAATAACCCGGGAATTTCCCAGTCATTAAAGGTCGTGGGCCGGTAAGCTAATCCTCCGCCTGAAAAAGGCAAAGAGCTATCGAACCCGCCACGTTTGAACAGGCCGTCCACTTCGAAACGCAAGTGCATGGGAAGGTGGAATTCGCCGCTGACGCCGAATTCATAGCGGGGGACAGCGGAGGTAAAGCTCGACCCGGGAACATTGCTGTTGCTACCGAATTGCGTGGTATTGCTGGCGCTAAACATGTCGGTTACCGGCACGCCGATTTTGAATCCGAGTGTGACCGGCATGTGTGTTTCCGAATCCTGCGCATAGAGCGATACGGCCCCAAGCACAGCGAGTGCTGCTACACAAAATTTATTACGCATACATACTCCTCAAAGCAAAGTATTTCTAAGATTTGGAATTTCTTCCAGAATCGGGATTCATTTACCTATAATCCAACGGTGAATTTGTAGCCGTTACTAACTCTCACGAGAGATGATGAGAGCCGCAGCCCTGAGGTTTCGCGAATCAAGCCCAACTCTAATTGATTCGAATAGGTGGAACTTAGCGTTGGATAAATGTACTTAGTAGATATATTCCGTAGACAACCGGAAGCGCGAAAAGACTGCTATCTACGCGGTCTAACATCCCGCCGTGACCGGGTAACATATTTCCACTGTCCTTCATGCCAGCGCCGCGCTTAATGGCCGACTCCGTCAGGTCGCCCAGTTGGCCCGCGATGTTTCCGATGATGGCCATCACCGCGACCTCCCACCAGGGAACAAGAGGCATGAATTTCCTCAGGTATAGAATGCCGAAGATCGCCGACGCGGCAACGGAAGCAACGGCTCCTTCCCAGGTTTTCTTCGGGCTCACAGTGGGCGCAAGCTTGCGTTTGCCAAATCGCCGCCCCACGTAATAGGCCGCGGAATCGCCAATCCAATTTAGGGCAAGCGCGAAAAACAGCAAGTGAATGCTGGCGAGGCGAAGGTCCGCTGCAAACCGCCACGGAGCAAAGGTATAGAAGGCCCCGAAAAATGCGCAGGCGACCTGCGGCAATATGGCGCGCAGATTGTCACTGCGAAGTGAAAGCGTTAGAGCAAGCACGAGCAGGAGCGTCACGCCCAGCAAGGTGGCCTGCGGCCGCAACAAAATAAGCAGGCCGGCCAAAGCTCCGAACACGCCCGGCCTCTCTATCCCGTATGCCGCAACGAGCCCTGAATATTCCCAATAGCACAGCAGGCTCATGCATAGGGCTGCGGCCATGAACAAAGGGAAGGGCGCGAAAAGGATGAGATAGGTTGAGACAGCAATCAGCGCGATTGCGGTAAGCAGCCGCTTCATTATTGTTCTAGATTATCTGGAAGGGGTGGGATTCTACGTCAGGGGGACTTCTAAAGTTTCTTCTTCAAACAAGAGCACAGAACTTTCTACGCCGGGCGTTCGAGCCAATCCACCAAACCGGCGCTCCCGGTTCTGAAAATCATAGATCGCCTCTAGCAAGTCGGTACGCGTGAAGTCCGGCCACAAAGTCTCCGTTACGTACAATTCCGCATACGCGATTTGCCACAGAAGGAAATTGCTGATGCGCATTTCGCCGGAAGTTCTAATCAAGAGGTCGGGATCTTTCAGGCCGGCCGTGTACAGATGCTCGGCGATACCCTCTTCGGTAATTTCGAGAGCGTCGAGATTGCCCTCCAACCGGGCGTTATCCAGCATCGAATTGACGGCGTCCACCAGTTCCGTGCGTCCACCATAATTGATGGCGAGATTTAAACGCATGCCGCGATTCTGCGCAGTCTTGTCCCGGACGTCCTGAAGTTCGCGCTGCACTGAGGCCGGGAGCGATTCCAATCGTCCTATCGCGACCAACTGGATGTCGTTCTGCATCAAATTCGGCAGCTCGCGGCGCAAATAAAAGCGCAGCAAGCGCCACAGACCCTCTATTTCGTGCCGGGGCCGCTTCCAATTCTCAACTGAAAACGCGTAGAGAGTTAGCGCTTCCAAACCGAGTTGAGCGCAGGTCTCAACCACGGTCCGAACGGGGTCCACACCGGCCTTATGACCCATGATCCGAGGAAAATTCCGCTGTCTGGCCCAACGGCCATTCCCGTCCATGATGATGGCGATGTGAGCCGGAAGCCGCTTGGCGTCCAGTTGCGTCGCAATTCGCCAATCGCGGTCGCCTGGAGAAAGCCTCTGAAGCAGTTCCTTCATTCCGTAAAGCTCTATAATACACCAAGGCGATGCGCCTTAAGCACGCTCAATGTCTGTTTCGGACGGCCTCGCCGAGGCTGTTTACCAGCGGCACGAATGCGGCTCCCGCGCAGAGAAAGCTGCCGAACGGCAACTCATAGTCGGCGAATTTCTTGCGTGCGATGAGAACGTGCGCAACCCCGAGCCAGCGAACCGGTCACTGCTCCAATGAGCAACGCCAGCAGGCCATTTTCGAATCCGAGAAACACACCGAACAGCGCAATCAGCTTTACGTCACCGAACCCCAGCGCTTCACGTTTTCGCAGGCGTTCGTATATCGCTCCAACAAGCCAAATAGAACCGGCCAGGAAGAAGACGCCCAATCCGGCATTGAAGAAGGAGCGCGCAATCGGCTTCCACCCCGGAAACAAGAGCTCACCGAACCTACCGGGGACCATCACGAACAACGCCAAGAGCAGCCCGAGAAGACTGCCACCCAAGGTCAGCTCATCGGGAAGAAGCTGCTCTTCAAAATCGGTCCAAAAGAGAACCACAAGTATGGCTTCGAAGCTCATCCACTTCAACGCCGCCAGACTCCAGCCGTACCGGAGAGCTGTTGCCGCAAAGAGCCCCGCTGTTGCCAGCTCGACGATCGGATATCGAACACCGATGGATTTCGCGCAAGCTCGGCATCTGCCACGTAGGATCGCGTAGCTCAGCACGGGAACGTTGTCATACCAGGCGATCCCTTTACCGCATTCGGGACAAAAGGATCGCGGCGCCACGATGGAGATATCCCGCGGCAGGCGATAGATGCACACGTTCAGGAAGCTGCCCAAGAGCAGCCCGCAGACCGCGGCCGCCATCACGTAGTAGATTTCGAGATCAGCCGGCAAGCGCCCTCTCATAAGAAGCGAGCGTGGCGCGGACCAAATGCTCCTTCGTGAAGCATTCCGCGATGCGCGCTTTGCCGTTCTCACAAAGGCTATGCGCCAGAGGCTGATCGTCTATTACTTTACGCATGGCAGCGGCAATCTCCGGCACGTCATTACTGACGAAGATTCCCGAAACGCCATCGGCAAACACTTCGGTCAATCCGCCGACACAGCTCGCGATCACCGGCACTCCCATAGCCATGGCGAGGAGCGCCGCCGAGCCCAACCCTTCGGACCGCGTGATGTAAACGAACATGGATGCGCCCGGGAGATCTCTTCGCAAGTCATCCGAAAATACTACGGGAAGGTCAGCCAATTTTCCCGCCTGCTGGACCAGGTCGCGGCCCTTCTGCGGGTCTTCGGAAGCCAACGCGACGGCGAAGTTGTTGGGGCTCCGGCCTCGCGGGATAAGGTCAGTGTCGACACCGTCGTATACGACATCAATCTTCTCTTTGCGAATCCCAGCGGCGAGTAACTCCCGCGCAACAAAGTGAGAGACAGCCAGGAATCTTGCCGGACGTTGATATTTCCAGAGTGAAGCCACCGACCGGCGTACCGGAAACGCGACTCGCCGCGAGACTACGAACTTGCGGCGGGATGCAATGGCTGCGATGGTATGAGCGCGGGCGTCGTGGGCATGAATGATGATTACCTCCTTGGATCTGCGCCAGAGTTCCTTCGTTTCTGCTGGATAGACGGTGAACCCCGCCGCTCCGGCAGCGGTGGAGAGCGGTCCATTCTCCCGCGCCAACAAAATGGATTCATGACCTGCGCTCTTCAAACCCTTTAGCAGGAGTAGCACCTGATATTGGCCCCCCCGCATCTCCGCGCCTGTATCGATATGCAAGATCTGCACTAGCTCTTCCGGCCAGGACTCATATGCCGCGCTTTCGAAAATTTCACAAAGTTATACATTGCCGCCATGTACGCAATGGTCAGCCCTTCCGCCCCGTCCAGGAACCCGGCCTTCAGTACGTATGTGCGGAAGAAGGTCCACAACGGATCGCATAATAAGTTGCCGAAGGTGACATTCTTGTCGCGCGAAACCAACTCTTGAGCCGCCAAGGTTGTGTAGGCATCCATGGTGCGAAGATGCTCCGACAGCGAATTGCACGTGAAGTGAAGCAAGTTCGATTTCAAATGCCCGACGGAACCGTTCACGGTCACGGATTCGTGTACAAACTCCCCCACCCATTTTGCTTTGTGCTTGTTGAACAACCTGATTTTCCTGTCGGGATACCAGCCGCTATGAAGAATCCAACGTCCCAGGTATTGCGCCAATCGTGGCATAGTGTAGCCGTCAAATATCGGGCCGCTCTTTTTGATCTGCCAAATCTCGGCTTCCAGGGCTTCACTCACGCTTTCGTCCGCATCGAGTGACAATATCCAATCGTGCGCCGCTAATTCAGCCGCTATATTCTTTTGCGCCGCATATCCATGCCAGGACGCCTCGACAACGCGAGCGCCCAGCTTTGTGGCTATTTCCACCGTCCTGTCGTTTGAACCGCTGTCGAGCACCAGAATCTCATCACAGCATCGCAAGCTCTCGATGACCCGCGAAACATTGCGCTCCTCGTTAAAGGTAATGATGGTCGCGGAGATCTTCATGGCGCTGGCGGATTATCTGATTTGCACCGGAACGATCGAGAAGGAAATCAGGAACATTAGCAAAGCGGCGACGCCAATTATTAAGCGCCCCCTCCGAAGCGGCTCCTGATCGAAAATGAGCGGGTGTCGCCGGAAGAAGAACATCGCCACTGCCCAAACCCACCAGACCCACCACAGAAAACCTAGAACCGCCAACACAGCAACCAGGGCCAGAGATACCATGCGGTGCCTCTTTTCGCCCAGCATTGCGTACAGAATGTGACCGCCGTCCAATTGTCCAGCAGGCAAAAGATTGATTGCCGTGGCAAGAAGTCCGGCCCAGGCAGCCATTGCCATGGGATTGAGACAGATGTCGGCCGGAGACACGCCCGGAAAGCGCAGCCATTCCACAGCGCGCATTAGAAGAGGAGTACCGAACATGACGGCGCCGTTCGCCTGAACGCCGTGCACAACGCGCGACATCCACACGCCCGCGATCAAAAAAGGAATCAGAACAACGAATCCGGCGATCGGTCCCGACACGCCGATGTCGAAGAGACTCCGCCGCTTGTAAATGGGTGAGCGAATCCAGATAAAAGCTCCGATGGTTCCCAGCAGCGTCGGCGAAGGTCCGAAATAGGGAAGCGTAGCGTCAATCCGCCAGCGGCGACAGCTGATGTAGTGACCAAATTCATGCGCCAACAAAATCAGCAGCAAAGGGATGGAATAAATAACGCCGATCCAGATAGTTGAGCTAGCGCGAAGGAGATGCACATAACTTTCGGCGAGGAACTCCTCATTCAGCGGTTGCCCGGCGGAATAACTGCTGGCGAGCGCAAAGCCAAAGGTAGTGGTTGTGAGCAGCGTTGCGAGAAACAACAACACATGAACCCACCACCTGCCCGGCCATGAGCCTTTCACTCTGGGAAGCTTCTCCACGCCCAAGGCCCACGTCTCGGATCTGTGGGGTGCGTTCAAAAATAAATCTGTATCCAGCCTGTCAAATCCGCGCAGACTATTGCATTACTGCAAAGTCTGCAGCTCCTTGCCCGGCTTGAAGCGAACGGCCTTACCGGGGGGGATGGCAACTTCCGCGCCGGTCCTCGGATTGCGTCCGATTCCGGTTTTTCTCGGACGAACATTGAAGATTCCAAAGCCCCGCAATTCGATGCGGTCGCCCTCACTTAGCGCTTTCTTCATCGTCTCGAAGACAGTCTCTACTGCCATTTCCGCCTTCGTCTTCGTGATGCCGGTACGGTTCACCACTTCGTTGATGATGTCTAGCTTGATCAATGCGCCTCCCCCGAGTGGCCGTCTTGGCTCGGTACACAAAAACTCTCCCGTCCCACGACGGACAGCTGCAATCTCAATGATAATAAGCAGTTTATCGCAATGTCAATCGGCCACTAACCCGAAGCTGCCAGCGCGTGGAGGCCGCATTTATTGCCGGATCGATGCGCTTCTATGCGAAATCTTACAATTCCTTTATCTACGGGACCGAGTCCGGTGTTGCAGCACAGACACTTACACCTTTGGCGGTAAACTTGCATTGGTTTAGGCGGAAAAGGTGTTGGGTAACCATGAAATCATTAAAGATTTTGCTGGTAGAAGACAGCCCAAGTGATGTCCGGCTGATCCGCGAAGCGCTCAAGGAGACCCCGGTATCGGTTCAAATCACCGTGGCACGCGATGGGATTGAGGCCACCGACTATCTGCATCAGGCGGAAATCGGGCTGACGAGCCGACCCGACTTAATTTTGCTGGATCTGAACCTTCCCAGGAAAAATGGCCGTGAAGTTCTGTCGGAGGTCAAAGCCTCGCCCAACCTGAAGCAAATCCCCGTGCTGATCATGACCAGTTCGCGATCCGATGAGGACGTGGCGGATGCTTATGCCCTCAATGCGAACTGCTACATCACCAAGCCCGCGAATTTAGCGGATTACGTGAATGTGGTGCGAGCAATCGAGGACTTCTGGTTTGTAACGGCCACTCTTCCAGACGCATTCCGTATGCCCCCGGGGATGTCCTCGCGCGAGCGTAGCGCACGCTCACCGCTTAGCTGTTCGCCGCGCTGCTCCGTCGCGCCCTGAGCAGCCTTCAGCGCGCTTTCATAATTCGGGTGATCGCCGACTTCCTTTACGTATTCCACGTGGAGCAGCTTGCTGTCGCCGCCCAGGACGAATATGGCCCGGCTCTCGATGCGGAGATCAGGGATCAGCGTTCCGTAGTGCTCTCCGAACGATCCGGACCTGTGATCCGAAAGCATAGTTTGCCGATTGATGCCAAAATTTCCGCACCATCGCTTCTGCGCAAACGGAAGGTCCATGCTAATCGTGAAGATTCGCACGTTCGCCATGTTGGCCGCTTCATCTTCGAAGCGCTTGGTCTGAGCGTCGCACACCGGGGTGTCTAAAGAAGGAACTACGCTGAAAATCCGAACTCCATTGCCGGTCTTTTCGAGATTCACCTTTTGAAGAGTCCCATCGACAACTTCAAAGTCGGGCGCCGTATCGCCAACCTTCAGCTCAGGACCTGCCAGCTCAAGCGGGTTACCCTTTAATGTTGTCGTCCGCGCGGAATCGTTCGTATTCGCCATCGGCAACAGTTTAGCAAGCACTCTGATCGTGAATTAACCGATAACCTTGGGCAACTCGCAAGTGAAATTCCGGCATTCATACAAGGTAATCCTGCCCTTTCGCTCCAGCCCTGCCAGGAACGGAGTAATGAGGAACGGAGTAATCTGGTTCAGGCGTTCCGCCGCCGAATCGGAGATCGCTAGAATCGTCGCATTCGGACTGAAGTTTTTGCGGCGCTCAGCCAGAAGCTCTCGCACTTGCTCGTCTACTTCAGCACAGCGGATGATCACCTGCTCCGGTTCCGCTAGCCAGCGCCCCAACGCCACCAACATTTGCGGCGCCATCGTTGCTTGAGCTTTTAGCTTGGGAGCAAATCCCCGTAGGGAGCGCTCCGCGGATTTCCGAAAGCCGGCATTATCGGTCAGGTGCGCTAAACGCAGCAGCACATCCGTGGCCACGGAGTTTCCCGACGGCTCCGCGCCATCGTAATCGTCCTTCATCCGCAGCAACAAACCAGGCGCATTCTCGCCGGTGCTGAAGAATCCACCCTGCTCTTCGTCCTCGAATTGCAGCAGGCCACGGCTGGCAAGATCGCTCGCAATCTCCAGGTAAGCCGGATCGAAGCTAGCCTCAAAAAGATCGAGGAGTCCCTGGGCCAGAAAAGCATAATCATCTAGAAACGCCGCGACGGCTGCTTCGCCATCGCAGAACCGCCGCAGAAGCCGGCCGGAGTGCGCGTCGTACATGGTCGGCAACAGGAACGAAACGGCGCGTTCCGCCGCCTGCAGATACGCCTTGTCTCCGAGAATCGCGTAGCCTTTTGCGAGCGCCGAGATCATGAGCCCGTTCCACGATGTCAAAATCTTACGGTCCAGATGCGGCCTGGGCCGCTTGCTCCTTGCCTCAAAGAGAATGCTTTTTGCGCGGGCCAGGCCGGCTTTTTCCTCGCCTCGGGCCGCATACAAAATGTTCCGTCCAGTGAATTCGCCGTGCGGATCCTGCGCGACATTCCCGTCTGTCTCCACGCCAAACACGGCGCAGAACACAGCGGAATCTTTTTCTCCCAGGCGCGTTTCAATCTCTCGCTGGCTCCAGATATAAAATGCTCCTTCACCGGAGTGCGACGGATTTTCAGGATCCGGGCTATCGGCATCTTCGGCAGAATAAAAACCGCCGCCCACGTCAGTCAAGTCGCGCAAGACATACGAGAAAATGTCTCGGGCGACATCGGCAAACTGCTCCTGGCGCGTGATTTGATAAGCCTCCAGATAGGAAATAGCGAGTTGCGCCTGGTCGTACAGCATCTTTTCGAAATGGGGCACAAACCAGCGCTCGTCGACCGAGTAGCGGTGAAATCCGCCGCCCAACTGATCGTGCATGCCCCCTGCCGCCATGCCTCGCAGCGTCTGGGTCACCATCTCAAGCGCCTCGTCACTCTTCTCAGCGGCGTAATAGCGCAACAAGTAGTTGAGCACGACAGGCCGCGGGAATTTGGGCGCTCCGCCAAATCCGCCCCAGCGGCTATCGAACATTCGCCGGAACTGCCAAAACGCCGCTCCGAACAGCTCACGATCCGGCGCTAGCGCCGCTTTCGCCGAGGAAGAGATCGCGCGAAGCTGCTCCGTGACGTTGACACTGGATTCTTCAATCCGCTTCCGTTCTTGGCGCCAGGCTCTCGCCAGATGCTCGAGTAATTCCCGAAACCCTGGACGCCCATAGCGCGAGTCGGGTGGGAAATAGGTTCCTCCAAAGAAGGGTTTTAATTCCGGTGTCAGCCATACCGACATGGGCCAACCGCCGCTCCCCGTCGACGCCTGGACGAACAGCATGTAGATGCGGTCGATGTCCGGCCGCTCCTCGCGATCGAGCTTAATCGGCACAAATTCGCGATTCAAAATGCCCGCAATCTCCTCGTCTTCAAACGATTCATGCGCCATGACGTGACACCAGTGGCAGGTCGAGTAGCCAACCGACAAAAAGATGGCCTTGTCCTCGCGGCGCGCCTTTTCCAATGCAGCTTCGCTCCAAGGCAGCCAATCTACGGGATTATGCGCGTGCTGCCGAAGATACGGGCTCTTCTCGTGTATCAGCGCATTGTTGTGCATGCGTTTTCAGTCTAGCGGTGAGGCGATTCTTTTCGCGGAAGGGCGTCTAAGATGCCTTTCTCTCGCATGGCGCTCGCGGCGCTTTGCAATTGTTCCAGATAGTGGTTGCTTCATTATCGCGGCATACCGTTTGCGTGGGCATCGCTCGAAAGCCGAAACTGAGCCGCGACTGTGAAGGAGCGTTTACAGGAAATCGGCCTCTCCGTTCAGTTTCTCGGAATATGAGCTGATTCCAAACTAGTCTGAACCGCTCCCAACAATTCGCCGGCGTTCTCGTTACTTTGCACGTCAGTCAGATGGCACTCGGGCCGATGGAAGTAGGATTGCAGTCGATTACATCACCGAAGGAGAATCGAATGCATACTTCGCAGCATAGCGCCCATCAGCAATCGCTAAGTAACAGCAAGTTGAAAGCGAATCTGACCTACTATATTTTTGAAGGCGTGCTTGTGGGAACCGTAAACGGATCAATGGTCCACAGTTCGGCGCTTACAGGCGGCGGTGGAGGAAGTACCAAACACCCATCCAATGCGAATACAAACAATCCCTACATGTATGGCTTGAAAACCGTCGGTAAGGGAAATCAACACCAACACGGCGGGCCCATTCCTCTCGGATCCTATAAGATCTCACCGCCGGCTCATCATCTCCCCACCTCGGACTCAGCGCGCGTCTTGATCCGGAAAGGCCGTTGCCGAACAACCGTTCTGGCTTTTTTATTCACAATCGAGGGCCACACGGCAGCGACGGTTGCATCGTTCTTACTGACCCAGCTAAATTTCAGCAGTTAATGCACGCATTGACACTCAGCCGCGGTGGAACTCTGATCGTGGCCGAGACTATGGACGGAAGTCGTTTCGCTTAGCACCGTAAGCAACAAAGTCTGCAAACGTTATCCAAACGAGAGCTGGTATTATCCGAGAGGCTTGCCTCCAGTTTCGGAACAGAAACGCACATCCCGTCAATTTTGATTTCTGCCAGCACCACTTACCCGGTCACGCCTCTGGAAAATAATCCCAGTCTCCTTCTTTTCATCGCCTTACCTGGTTTGCGAGCCTCCCGAACCCTCCGCGCGCTTGCTCTCGCGTGCTACCCTCCGAGCGGGCAACGGGCCACACTCATTGGTCTTTTGCCCATTTCTTTTTCGGAGGAGTTCTACCATGACAACTCGCCAAGCCCGTCGCGAGCGCCGCGAAGCCGAGCGCAAACAGAAGAAAGCTGAATTCAAACGCCTGAAAGCCGCAGGCCAGGAGCCCATCTCCGCGTCCGCCGATTCGCAGCTCGAACCGGAATTCTCCCCCGAATTCACCGTCCCGGCTGACTCCGCCCGCGCCCGCCTTTATGCCCGCATCGGTTTTCCGCCTACTGGGTTCGTTTCGCAAACAGCCGCACCATCCGCCAAACGCGCCGAAATCAATCGCCAGAACGCCCAACACTCTACCGGCCCACGCACTCCGACGGGGAAATTGGCTTCGTCTCGTAATTCGCTGAAGCATGGATTAGCATCCGGCGAAATGATCATCCCGGGCGAAGACCAGGCCGCTCTCGAAGCCCTCCGGCACGACCTATTAGAAGAGTATCGACCCGCCAACCCTACCGAAGAGCTTCTCGTCACCGAAATGGCGCAATCCTGGTGGCTCACCCAACGCGCCATCCGCTTCCAAAATCAATGCTTTACCGAAAACGGCGGTGTGGACGAAAAGCGCCTCGCGTTATTCCTGCGCTATCAAACCACCCACGACCGCGCCTTCTATAAAGCGCTGAACACCCTCATCCGCCTGAAACAGAGCCGCGCGCGTGAGCAAGCGGTTGGCTTCGTTTCGCAGCGCGCCCCTGCCGCCACTCCCGATTCTGGGTTCGCTTCGCAAAATCCACGCACAACACCGGACACGACCCAGTTCGTTCGGCAAAATCGAGCAGGCGACGCCCTCAACCACGCCTCGGAGGCTGCGTAAACTCCCACCGCCGTCGAAATCTGCTAAACGTAATACGATGCATAACGAAAGGTGTCTTCAAAGGCCGCGTATCCCGAAGCTATTCTCAGCCTTGATTGTTCTCGGCTTCGCGCTCTTCCCGAACGCATTCGCTCAATCGGAACAATCCCCGCCGCGCGTGATCGTCTTGCATGCGGCGCGCTTGCTCAACGTCGAGTCCGGCCAGATGATCACTCCCGGCGAAGTGCTGGTCGAAGGCGAGCGCATCACTGAAGTTGGCTCAACTGTCAAGCATCCCGCTGGTGCCGAAACTATAGATCTCGGGGATCGCACTTTGCTGCCCGGCTTGATCGATGCGCACGTTCACCTGTTCCTGCATCCCGGCGCGGAAGACCTGCAGACCGTTGAGGAATCGGTTCCGCAGCGCACCATTCTGGCCGTGCTCGCCGCAAAGGACGATCTGATGGCGGGCTTCACCGCTGAGCGCGACATGGGCACTGAAGGCGCTGGTTCGGCCGGCACGGCGGTACGTAATGCCATCAATCGAGGTCTGGTCCCAGGCCCGCGCCTGCGCGTCAGCGGAAATGCCGTCGACATCCTCGGCGGCCACGAAGACGCGAATCATTTCAATCCTGCGCAGCACGTTCTCTCCAACGCGACCTATGCGAACAATGCCGCCGAAATTGTAGAGGTCATCCGTCAACAGCTCAAGGAAGGCGCCGACTTCATCAAGATGTATGAGACCGGGGCGGACTCGTTCCGCGACGGGAAATTTTCGACGCCTTATCAATACACCGAAGCCGAGCTGAGGGTTGCCGTGCAGGAAGCCGCTCGCGTCGGCAAGCGCGTAGCCGTCCACGCCACCGGCGAGCCGGGAACCCTCTATGCCGCCCGCGCTGGAGTCGAATCCGTCGATCACGCCGACCAACTCAGCACCGAAACCATGCGGCTGATGCGCGAGAAACAGATCCCAGCCGTCCCCACCTTCACGATTTCCGAATACTTCGCCGATCACGCCGCCTCGCCCGCGCAACAGGCACGTTTGCGGCAAACGCTCGAAATGCACGCGCAGGAATTTCGCAAACAACTTGCCGCCGGAGTTCCCATGGCTGTCGGCTCCGACGTCGGGCCATTTCCGCATGGCACGCAGGGGCGCGAATTCACCCTCATGGTGAAGTACGGCATGAAGCCGCTGGCAGTTTTGCAGGCGGACTTGCTGAACGGCGCCAAAGTGCTGGGTTGGGACGGGCAGATCGGCGTCCTCAAGCCGGGTTATTTCGCTGACGTCATAGCTGTCGATGGCGACCCCTTGCAGGACATCGGCACCCTGGAAAAAGTCCCCTTCGTGATGAAGGGCGGCGTCGTGTACCGGCGATAAGAGTTGCGCCTGAATTGGACTGAGATAGCATCGTCACAAACGAGTTCTCTGACGTCTGCTTCATTAATAAATATTGAGAAATACCACGCGCATTGAGCGCGTGAAACCGAGAAGAAACCCGGACGTCAGTGGAAGACAGAGGAAGGAGCACGGGGTTGGCACACCACAGTGAAAAACTGAGTGAACCCAAGCTCAGTGGGAACGTCATCATTGGCGAACTCATTCGCAACATGGAGTTAGGCCGGTTCGAAATGACTTACTCCGTCCTTCTGCCCTGCGTATTCACCATCTACTTAAACCCGGAGGACCACGCCACGCTTAGGGGTGTCTTCGACTTAGTCGCCGAAGATGCCCGAAAATCTTTGCGCTCGCGCGTGGCTCAGCTCAATAGCAATCCAGGCGTGCTTGGTGTACGGCGCCGCGCTAAACCAGCGAAAGAATACAAGATTGCCAGCCGCGATTGGAGCATCGAGTTTTTACCCGATGCCGAAGTACCTTCCGGCGATGTCGAGATTCACTCGGAGCTCAATGAGACCGCCGAGCCGGGTTTCCGTGGCACCAAAACTACGCTCATGCAGCGCGAACCGTCCGTCGTGGGCCATCGCACCACCGGAGAGCGTCACGAAACGCGCCGAGCCGCCGATCCGGTTTACGCGGAAATACGCTACGAGGACGATTCCGGCGCGCAGCTCTATCTGATCATGCAGAACCAGGTGAGGATCGGCCGTGGCGGAGATGACCAGCCCATGGATCTGGCGCTTTACACCAACGATGAAGTCTCGCGCGAGCACTTCCTCCTGCGGCGCGATCCCGGCACCGGTGTGTTCTCTATCACCGACTTGAGTACGAATGGAACCTGGGTGAATGGCAAGCGGCTTCGCAAGGGCGTTGAGGAGACGCTGCCAAGTCCAGCCGAGATCGGCCTCGGCGAAGTCCTCGCTCTCACATTCGAAGTACGGAAATGAATTTCCTCTACAGCGCGCACGTGCTCGATTGGATATTCATTCTCTTCATCGGTGGATTTGTGTTCTTCAACTGGCGAGGTCCCCGGCGGCGATGAAAACAGCGGCAGCGTGGCGGACCGGGGTCGCTACTGACCCGGGGCTTCAGCGGGCGGTCAATGAAGACCGCGTCCTAGCCGACAACGCGCGTGGAGTTTTCCTGGTGGTAGACGGACTCGGTGGTCATGCGGCGGGCGAAATGGCCGCCGAAACCGCGCTGCGCGTCATTGAAAAACATATGGCCTCGCCCGACGATGTCGATCTGGAAGCGCAGATCCGCCGGGCCATCACGGAAGCCAACAATCAGATCTTCGATCTCGCCGAAAGTAATCCGGACTGGCATGGCATGGCGTGTGTCCTTACGCTGGCCGTGGCGCACGAAGACCGCGTCACCCTGGGACACGTTGGAGACTCGCGCCTTTATCTCGCGTGGAACGGCAATCTTCGGAAAATGACCTCAGATCATTCGCCCGTGGGCGAGTTGGAGGATCAAGGCGAGCTGACCGAAATGGAAGCTATGCAGCACCCGCGCAGGAATGAAGTGTTTCGCGATGCCGGTTCGCGCCCGCATCAGCCGCACGATCCGCAGTTCATCGAAACCAAAAGCTTCCTTTTCCGGCCCGATGCCGCCCTTCTCCTTTGCAGCGACGGTTTAAGCGACGTGCTCACATCGGCGCAAATCAACGCGATTATCGAGCGTTACGATGGCGATCCGTCGCCAACAGCCGCCCGATTTATCGAGGCCGCTAACGATGCCGGGGGCAAGGATAACATCAGCGTCGTTTTCGTCGCCGGTCCCGAATTCTTAGGCAGCCAATCGAGTACCCTGCAGGATGTCCGGCCCCGGCATGCCATTACCCGCACCAGAGCTGAGCCGAGGCGCTGGCACGGCGCGCTGAAGCGAGTTTTGTGGCTCCTCGCCGGCATGCTTCTGGGCATGCTGCTCATGGGCATGTTGGAACGGCTGATCCCGCGCCCCTCGCCGCAACCAGCCAAGGAATTGCCGGCTCGCACGCCCGCGCATATTACCGTCAATGCCGCCGATCCGCGAGGAATTATTCAGGCGCTCTCGGCTGCCATCCAAGGTGACACCGTCGAGATCCCACCCGGAGAGTATCTCGGACCGCTCATTTTAAAAGACCAGGTGAATGTCGTCAGCACGGTTCCGGGGCAAGCGATCCTGAGAATCGATCCCGCGGCTCCCGAGGGCGTTGCGGTGATCGCGCGCGGCGTGCGTGAGGCGCGCTTTGAAGGCGTCAGAATTGCCGGCGACGCAACGCATCCGCTCCGTACCGGAATGTGGATCGCCGATTCGGATGTCGAACTCGATAACGTGGATGTGTCGGGCGCCAGCGAAGCGGCTGTACGCATTGACGGAACTTCGAAGCCTCTGCTGCTGGCCAATTTCGTCCATGGAAATTCGGGGGCCGGCGTGCTCATCCGTGACCACAGCGCCCCACGGTTGATTGGAAATTGGATTACGGAGAACGGCCGCATAGTAGGAGCGCTCCGCGGCGGAGTCGAGATCGAAACCGACGGACAGCCCCAGCTCCAAAACAACCTCATTGTGCGAAACGGGCTAGTCGAACATCAATGATTATATCGCAACCGGCGAATACTCGACACAACAGAGCCGCGACCGAATCACTTCAGCGCCAGGGGGCGGTTTGCTAGGCGGCGTCATGGTGCATTTTCAGACATTCGGCAAATACGAGATCGTCCGCAAGCTGAGCCGCAGCCTGACGGACGTTTATCTCGCTCGTGACGCCGAGATCGACCGCCTGGTCGTGTTGAAGAAGATTGAACACTCGCGCGACGATTTTACGCAGCTTGTCATTGAGGCCGAGAGGCGCGGCGCGATACTGCAAAAGCAGTTACACGAAATTGATTCGCGCGTTCTCCAGATTTACGAATACGGCGAACAGGAGGGCTGCTTCTTCGTCGCCATGGAGTACTTTGAAGGCAAAACGCTGGCAGAGATCCTGCAGGTGCAGCGGCGCTTTGACGCGAAACGCGCGGCCCG
This sequence comes from uncultured Acidobacteriaceae bacterium, assembly GCA_963795445.1. Classification (GTDB taxonomy): domain Bacteria; phylum Acidobacteriota; class Terriglobia; order Bryobacterales; family Bryobacteraceae; genus Bog-105. The sequence continues at coordinate 43,552 of CAWCHX010000017.1, forward strand.
TTATGCCGCCGAAATCTGCAGCCAACTGCGCACTTTGCACTCCTTCGTTTCCGACGTGGACGGGCGCAAGACGGCAGTAGTGCATGGCGACATCAAGCCTTCGAACGTGCAGATCGGCGCGCATGACGAAGTAAGGCTGCTCGATTTCGGTATCGCCAAAGTCATTACTTCGACCCACAATCTCACCCATCACAACTTAGGCAGCCCGAGTTACTGCTCGCCTGAGCGGATTAGTAAGTCACAAGTAGATGCGCAGGCCGATCTCTGGGCCTTGGGCGTCAGCTTATACGAGATGATAGCGGGCGCTCCGCCATACCAGGCGCAAAATACGCGCAAGCTGGAGAATTTGATTCAGTCGTGCCGTCCCCCGCGTGCCTTGCCACCCGACTGCCCTGCTCCACTGAAAGCAATCGTCACTAAGGCGCTTGCTGGCGAAATTGGACGGCGTTATCCCTCGGCGGAGAATTTCGAAAGCGACCTTCGAGCCTTCATGGAAGATCGCCCGGCCATGGCGGAACGCGAACATCCGCCGGCTTGGAACGCAAATGCCACCATCGAGAAACACCGGGACGACTCTGCCATATCACCAGCAACGGCTATCGCCAGGCCGCCTCCCAAAACACTTGCACGGTCCTCTAAGAAACGATGGAACGACTTTACAACCGTGGTGGCTTTGTTGGCCGGAATTCTGGCGGGTCTGCTCATCTTCATACCGATGGGTTACTACTACCGTTTCTCCACAGCCGCCGCCAAGTTAACCAGCCCAAAGGATTACGCTCACGATAATTTGCAGTCCTTAACAGCGGATTGGAGTTTGTACAAAGAATTAAAGAAGCGGAACCAGTTTCTCGGTCAATGGTCGCCCGTCTCTTCACTGGACGCGCCAGTCCGGGCTCATTTACTGGCCGGCGCGGATGACATTCTCGACGCTTTCCGGCACAGTACCGGCGAGCAGCTCAGTGCCTTCGATTGGACCAGGGCCAGCTTGTGCTTGCGGGACGCGCTGGAGATCGAACCGTCGGACGTGAAGGCCAAGGGAGAACTCGCGCTCTGCAATGGTTATGGCTTTTTGGCGCAAAACCCTCCCAAAACAGCGCAGTCGGTCGATAGCTTCCGCCAGGCGGAGCGGTATTTGCCGCGCTTGGCCGACCCGCATTTGGGACTGGCGCGCCTATATACCTACGACTTTCACAATGTAGGTCGCGGCCTCGCCGAGTTCCATCAGGCGGAGCAGTTGGGTTATAAGCTCGGGCCTCGAGAGACCGAACAGCAAGCCGATGGATATTTGTTTCGTGCCGAGACGGCGCTCGCTCGCGCGAAACGCGCCCCACCGGCCGCCACAAAAGAGCGCGCGAAATGGTTGCAGTTGGCGCGCGACGATATGGAGCGCGCGCGCAATCTGTATGAGCCGATTGCCGGTTTTTCGAATGTCAGCACTGATCTCGAACAGCTTCAGGAAGATGGCGTAGAGCAGGCTCAACTCCAGTTGAAGACCGTCCGGCTTGTCACTCCGCGGGCCCGGGCTTCAAAACGCTATGCGAGTGTCCGCCGATGGCAGTAACGAAAACCTGGGACAGCAGTCTCGCCATCAAACTCGAGTTCGCCCGAAAGTTTAAACCCATAGAGCGCCGGCGAGAGCTGTTCTGGCTTGCCGGTGCCTCTCTCGTCGTCGCCTGCGGACTAGCCATGGTGCTCGTCGCGAAGACCCAGGATTTTCAGGAGCTGCAAGACCGGTTGGCACGGGGCGAACTGCTCGACCTGAACCAGGTAACCGCATCCCAGCAGTTGCTTCCGGTGCTTCAAACGATTGTCGCGCCGGGCGAACAGGAAGTCCTTGCCGAGCGAGTGTGGAGCTACCTCGAACAAGCTAAGCCTTTACCGAACGTAGGCGCATTAGCGCACCTGCGGCGGCCTTCATCCGCTGCGGATAAAACAAAGCTAGCCACTCTCCCCCTGCTGCCACTCGCAAAGGTAAAGCCGCTGTTAGTAGTAAGAGGCCCGGGTGAATTCCTGCACGAGTACGCGCGTTGGACACTCCTTTACATCGTCGCGTTTTGGATCGTGCACTTCGCATGGCGATTGCGGCGCTTTCGAGGCGACCCCGCCATCTTGCCGGCGCTGCATTTGCTGACCGGCTTTGGGCTGATCCTAATGATTAGCCTGCGCGACCCGTTGCGCGACACTCTCGAGTTCAAGAAATTTGCAATCGGAGTGTTGTTGGGCTGCGCAACGTTACTGTTGCCTCTGTTGCGCCCGTTTCAGTATCGAAACTTCGCCCGCTGGGTCTATACGCCCTTGCTTGCCGCGTTGGCCCTGTTTATTGCTTTGCTGAAATTTGGATCCGGCCCGACCGGCAGCGACGCCAAGGTAAACCTCGGACCATTTCAACCGGTGGAAGTTATCAAAGTATTGCTCGTCTTTTTCCTGGCCGGCTACTTCGCGCACAACTGGGAACGGCTGCGCGACTTGCATCAGAAGAAGTTCGTTCCTCGTTGGCTGCGCTGGCTTGAGCTTCCGCGCGTGAGCCATGCGCTTCCAGTGATGTGCGGCGTCGCTTGCGCCTTGGTTCTCTTTTTCGTCCTGAAAGACATGGGTCCGGCGCTTGTGGTCGGATTCCTTTTTCTCACGGTCTTTGCGGTCGCACGGGGTCGCGCCGGATTGGCCTTGCTCGGTCTCGCTATCCTCATATCCGGAGTAACAGTCGGCTATCGGCTCGGCACGCCACACACGGTAGTCGAACGAGTTTCGATGTGGCTCTCACCGTGGGACAACGATGTGCACGGCGGCGATCAACTGGCGCATTCTCTGTGGGCGTTTGCTACCGGAGGGCCGTGGGGATCGGGTCCCGGACTGGGCGATCCCAGCGTGATTCCTGCCGGACACACAGATCTCGTGCTCCCTTCAATTGCCGAAGAATGGGGCCTCCCCGGTGTCATTGGCGTATTTCTGCTATTCGCCTTACTCGTGCATCGCGCCTTTCGCATCGCACTGCGCGCGCCCGAAGAGTACGCCATGTTCCTCGGCGTAGGCCTCGGCACCCTGATCGCACTCGAGATGCTGCTGATCTCCGGCGGAGCTTTAGGCGCGATTCCTCTTTCCGGTGTAGTTTCTCCATTCTTGAGTTCCGGCAATACCGCAATGCTCATGAACTTCGTGATCTTCGCCGTGCTGTTGGGAATTTCCAATCAGACCGCGCGCCTGGAGAGTGATGTCGAGGACGCCGAAGCCGCTCCCGTCGAGACTATCGAGCCGCTCTTTCGCATCCCGGCGACGATCGCCGCGGCAGCTTTGGGCGTGTGCGCCTTGGCGCTGATTGTGCGCGCCATCTCCATCCAGGCGTTCCACGATCAGGAACTTCTCAGCAGAAATGCGCTCGTCTTTACGCAGGACGGCGTCAAACGCCCGCAGCGCAATCCACGCCTGAACTTGCTTGCTGCAACGATTCCGCGCGGGAACATCTATGATCGCAACGGCATCCTGCTGGCCACCAGCAGCTGGGCGGAATTAGAGAAGCATCGCTCCGAATACCAGCAGCTCGGCATTGCGGTCGAGCAGACCAGCTCGCGCATGGACAACCGGCATTATCCTTTCGGCCCGGCGACCGTACACTTGCTGGGCGATTTGCGTACCGGAGAAAACTTTCATGCCACCAATGCGTCCTTAGTTGAGCACGATTCGAACGCCCGGCTTCAAGGATACGCGGACATCAACGAACTTGGGCCCGCCGTACGCTACCGGCATCAACGCGGCAACCCGATTCTTCAGGCCCTGCTTGATCGCAATCGCGACGTCCGGACAACCATCGATATCCGCTTGCAATTGAAAGCAACAGAGATTCTAGAGAATCGCTTAGCGGCAACTAATAAGAAAGGTGCGGCCGTAATCATGAATCCGGCAACTGGCGATGTCCTGGCGCTCGTGAGTTGGCCCCAACCCGTGCAATCCGCGACGCCTACACCCGACGAATTGCTGGACCGGGCGCGATATGGCGAATATCCGCCCGGCTCAACCTTCAAGCTCGTAACCGCGATCGCAGCGCTGCGCCTGAACCCGAAAGTGACGGAGAAAACGTATTCGTGCCGGGGATTAGGCGACGGGCGAGTGGGAACCGTTATTCCAGGTTGGCGCCGTCCGATCCGCGATGACGTTGGCGATCATGCTCATGGCACTCTGAATTTGTTCAACGCCATTACGGTTTCCTGCAATGCTTATTTTGCCCAGCTTGGCGTTTACAACGTGGGCGCGCAGGCGCTGCGCGATACTGCCGAGCTGCTCGGGATACCGGCGGGCGACCTCAAAGACATAAAGAAGATGATGCCCTTCGCCGCCTATGGACAGGGGCCGGTAGTCACGACACCATTCAAGATGGCGCGTGTTTCTGCCACCATCGCAGCGGGAGGTCTGATGCCTCAGGGCCGCTGGGTGATGGATTCGAGCAACGCCCGCACCGTTGCGCCCATCCCGATATTAACCGCCGATTCAGCCAGCTTTATGGAGAGAGCTATGCGTTCCGTAGTCACTAGCGGCACAGCCCGAAGCGCCATGGCCGGTATCAAAATCAACGTCGCCGGGAAGACCGGCACCGCGCAACTGGATGAGGGCGAGCCGCATTCCTGGTTTGCCGGATTCGCTCCCTACGATGCCCAGCCGGCCAAGCGTATTGCCTTCGCCGTAGTCGTTGAACACGGCGGATATGGCGCGCAGTTCGCCGCGCCCATTGCACGCGAGCTAGTGGAAACGTCTCAGCAGCTTGGAATTATCATGAATACTGCTCCGGTTGGGAAATAGCGAATGGCCATTTCGAATGTAATCGAAAAGCTCGGCAAGGCAATCTTCGAAACACCTTTCGGAGCGAACCGGCTTTCGAAAGATGCCCCCGAGTTGGCGGAGATCCGGCTGGCCGTCCTTGACGTAATCAAAGCCAAGAGCCATCGCGCCAGCGGGAAGAATGTCTTCCCGTACAATCTCGTGCGCATTCAACTACGCGGTATCCCGGAAGAACAGTCGAACGTGTTCCGCAGCGAGTTTCTATCGAACTACTTCGCCGAAGAGCTGAAGACCGGCCTCAAGCGTTCCAGCTATCGCTTCCCAACCGACTTACGGGTGGAGATCGAGACCACTCCGGTTTTGCCCATCAAAGGAGAACAGTGGCTCTCGATCGGGACGGAGTTGCAGCAGGTCAAATCCACTGAAGCGCCCGGCCGGGGGACCAGGCCCGCCCGGTTGACCGTCCTCCAGGGAACGGCAAATCAGCCGGAAATTTCTTTGCAGAAAGCCAGAACTAACATCGGAAGAACCATTGAGGTCTATCGTTCCGCAGGGCCGTCCAGAAGAAATGACTTAGCGTTCACCGAAGACAACGAGACGAATCGTAGCGTCTCCCGCGAGCACGCCCACATCTTGCACTCAACTAAAGCCGGCGAGTACCGCCTCTTCAACGATCGTTCCTATAAGGGCGAATCCAATTGTGGTCTCTGGATTGTGCGCGAGGGCCTAAGCCAGGCAGTTCACCGCGGCACCCGCGGAACTCTGCTTAAGCCCGGCGACGAAATTCACCTGGGCAGCGCTGTCCTCAGGTTCCAATCGAAATAAATATTCTCTTTATTGGTGACCGTCGGCTGAGACGGGTTCCTCGCCCGGATGCTTGGACGTCGAGTTGATGAAATTATCGACGTCTGTATGCAATTTGTCATCGGCCTTTTGATCGATGTAGACCATGTGCCCGGCTTCATAATACGCAAAGCTAATGTTCTTCCGGATTGGCGGTTCCAGGCCCATATGATTCACCGTGTGCTCGATTCCATTGAAGGGCGTGGCCAAATCGTAGTAGCCACATAGCACCAGAACCTTTAAATAGGTCTGCTGTGTCATGGCCGCGCGCAGCACTTCCGCCACCGCCGTATTTCCGGTCTGGTCCCAAGGCTGGACGCGCGCTGTGACCGTGTAGTACATGTCGGTGTCCCACTTCAGCTCGCGGCGAACATAATCCTGGAACGTCGCGACAAACGCGCCCTCATAGGATGCCTCGCTGGCATCGTAGTCCACGCGCTCGCCCGCCGCGTCTGCTTCCATGCCTTCGAAGCGCGAATCCAGGCGTCCGACAGTACGGCGTTTGTCCCGCTCGAGTTCTTTGAACCAGCGGAACGGGCTGACACGCAGGTTGCTTTCCTCGATGTACTTGGCCGAAAGACCGGTATATCGCGCCATGTCTTGAACCACTTTCTCGTGTTCGGCCGGCGTCATCCGATCGCCTTTATCGAGCGCTTGCGCGTATTCGCCGTGCGCGAATTCACGCGCCTTGTCAGCCACTTGCTCGATGGTTAGGTTCTGTAGATCGGGCGGCAGCAGGTGGTGATACCAAGCCGACGTAATGTAAGTGGGCAGGAAGAAGGTGGAGCGATCGTCCGCTCCGAAGTTAGCAAAGGCGACGGTAGAAAGAAGTACGATTCCGTTTAAGTAAATCTGGTGCCGCTCCTGCAGGACGCCCGAAAGTTCGGCCGAGCGCGTCGTGCCGTAGCTTTCGCCGATCAGAAACTTGGGGGAAGCCCAACGCTCATTGCGCGTGATGTATTGATAGATGAAATCGGCGAACCAGTTTGCATCCTCGATGACGCCGTGAAACTGATTCGGGTTCTCGCCCGGAGCAGGTCGGCTGAATCCGGTGGAGATTGCATCCACAAACACCATGTCCGTGGCATCCAGGAACGAGTCCCGATTATCTTCGATGAGATAGGGCGCTGGCATGCCATGGCCGTCCGGCTGGAGCATCACGCGCCTCGGCCCCAGACCCATATGCGTAAAGAGCGAACCCGACCCCGGGCCGCCGTTGTAAACGAAGGAAAGAGGACGCCGCGCGACATCGGGCATATTGTCCTTGGTGTACGCGACGAAGAAGAATGTGGCCTTGGGCGTGCCGTCGTCAGCCTTGATGACATAGTCAGCCGCTGTTGCCGTGTAGCTGATCTCCTGGCCACCGATGCGCGCGCGATGGTGCGTGACCGAGCTCTTCTCTTCGGGCGGCCGGCCGCGGCGTTCGGTAGTCGCCCTCGGCTCTTGACCCGATAACTGCGGCTGTTGCTCCATCGGCATCTGCGCCCGCTGCTGCTGCTGACCGCGTTGCGGCTGCTGCCCAGTAGGCGTCGTCATCTGTTGACTTTCCTGCTGGTTTGACTGCTGGCCCGGCTGCTGTGCGCTACGCTGCGCCGGCGCGCTGGTCGCGGCTAAGATCGTCAGTCCCGCAATAAGGATCCCTTTAATTCTCATGATTAGTCACTCCGAAGTACGTTATCACATGGCGCAGTTATTCGGCTCCTCCTTATGGGCACCCATGCGGCTGCGTTCTTCTGCACCTGACCAGCAGAATTAAAAACATGTAATTTTAGTATTGCTTCTGGCGAGCCTTACGTGCATTATCGTTGGGGGATTTGTTGGGCTTATTGACCAATCAGACAAACCACCCGTTACTGGCAATCTAATTTATCCCATTATCAAAGGACATAAAAACCATGCGTTGGTTCCTGGCTATAGCCTCGTTGGCACTCGCACTTGCTCCCTCACTGCTTCTGGCCCAAGCGCCTACTTTGCTGGGCTGTCCGATTTTTCCTTCCGATAACGTTTGGAATGCGCGGGTCGACTCCTTACCTCTCAACGCGAACTCCGCAATGTATGTAAATAGCATTGGGGCGTCCAGTCGCGGGCATGCCGAGTTCGGCTCCGATCCCGGAAACGGCATTCCCTGGGTCGTGGTGCCTCCGACTCAGCCGCAAGTCAACGTCACTTTTAATTACGCGAGCGACCCCGGTCCATACCCCATCCCTCCTAACCCGCCCATCGAAGGTGGCTCCGACCGGCACGTGCTCATCATTGATGGGGGGAATTGTATTCTTTATGAGCTTTTCAGCGTCGATCAGCAATCGGACGGGTCCTGGAGCGCTGGCTCGGGCGCAATCTTCCCGCTTCTTTCCGATCAAGCAGGCCCTGAGGGCTGGAGCTCGGCGGACGCGGCCGGTCTACCCATCTTTCCCGGTCTCGTTCGATACGACGAAGTGGCAACCGGCCACATCGATCATGCGCTGCGGTTCACCGCGCCGGCAACGCAACAGAGTTACATCTGGCCCGCGCGCCAGTGGGCGTCCAATACGAATAACCTGCAGAACCCTCCGATGGGTCTTCGCGTACGCCTGAAGCAAAGCTTCGACATCAGCTCCTTCGGTCCGAATGTGCAGGTTATCTTGCAGTGCCTAAAAACGTACGGCATGATCCTGTCCGACAACGGGGCGGCGTGGTTTATCACGGGCGCTCCCGATTCGCGCTGGAATGACGATGAACTGCACCAGTTGACGCTCCTGGTAGGGTCTGACTTCGAAGCCGTTGACGAATCAAGCCTGATGGTGGATCCCAATTCCAACGCGGTCAACACCAACGGGCCGGTTATCATTGGCCCGATAGATGGTGGGCCCGGCCCCGTGACCGGCGGCCTCGCGCCCGCCACCGAAACGCCGGCGGCCGAAGCGCCAGCCACCGCAGCCCCAGCGAAGATCCCGGCCAAACGTGTGGGCAAGGCGCGCCGGGAGAAGTGAGGCTTTCTCAACACGGTTCGAAGATTCGTTGCATGGCGCGCTGAATATCGGGAGAACGATTGAACCATTGCCAGATACTTCCCGAGCGAAGGTTTTCGGCGCTCAGCAACGTAATACCGGCATCCAGTCCGACCACATCGGGATTGACCCACAGCGTCATTGGATTGAACGCGTCGGCAAAACCATAGCGGCCGTAAATCTCTTGACCGAATTGCTCATGCATGAAGCGAAGCGGGGGTAAACAGATTTCCGGCGCGAACATGAGCGAGCCGCCTGGGGCGCAAGGAACAACAGTTCCATCAAAATCGCGCCTGGTGGTGGGACTTCCCCAACTGATGTAGCCGATGTCGCTGTCGGAAGGCGTGACACCCCACAAATCCTCCGAGTAGCTTGGATACATGCCTCGGAGACTGATACAGAATGCGCGCAGAGCGTAGGTTGCGGTGACGGAGTTTTGGAAGTAATCAATTTCAAAAGGCGGGCCGTCGCGCTGATTGGCTAGATACAGCCAAGCTTGCGAATATTGATGAGTGAAGATGGGACCGCGTCCGACGTAGCGGTATCCTGCGAGCTCGATGGGATCGCGTTCGAAGAGATACCAACAGCGCGCTGGAATGGGATACGTGGGTGAGGCGATGGCGAGCATATGCAAGATGGCGTTCTCGCGGTAATCGACCCATTCCGCGCGCAAGAATCCTTTCTCGGGAAACCAGCCCATCCGAATAAGGCCGGTACGGTTATCCAGCATCCAGGGAAAATCGACTCGCTCATAGATTTCGGTAGCAAGGTTGAAGAGCTCGGCGTCCTGCTTGAAATACTGCTGGGCCGTGATCACGCCAGCCAATAGCAGAGCGCTGTCGATGGTGGAGAGTTCACAGTTCCATATGCGCTCGCCGGTCTTCATGTCGACGAAGTGGTAATACCAGCCGCGTACGTGCTCCTGATTATTGGCAAGATGGCGAAGGCAGAAGCGGGCCCGCTCGCGAATCTGATTGGGGTCCATCCAGCGCCTCTGATGGGCAATACACAAGGCGGTGAGATAAAAACCGGTTAGAGCGGTGCTCGCGGCAAGCAGATTGCGCCCGCTGATTCGCGTGCCATCGGACCGGACGCGGTCGAGGACCAGGCCGGTGTTGGGGTCGCTCTGCTCCCAGAAGAACTGGAAGGCCCGGCGCGAAAGATCTTCCAGGAAATCGTCGTCGGAGCGGGAAAGCGGGAAGCGCGAATTGGCAATGGCAGGCAGAGCTGCAGCAAGAGCCAACAACTCGCGCCGGGAAATCGCTCTCATGAGGCTGGGTTGACGCTCATCATGCTGCGCTATTGTGATCGTCAGAAGGATAAAGCATGCGATCTGTTCTCATTGTGCTGACTCTGCTTAGCGCGCTGCAAGCTCAGGAGAGTACTACAGAACGTCCTTCCATCCGTGTGCACGGCGAAGCCACCGTATCCGCGGAACCGGATCAAGCACAGTTCGATATCGCGGTGATCACTCAGGCTTCGACGGCCAAAGCCGCGACAGATCAAAACGCGACGCAAACCGCTGCGCTGGTGCAACAATTGCGAACTGTATTGCCCAGGAGCGATATCAAAACAGTCAATTTCTCGGTCAATCCGAATTATCGATATCCGAAAGAAGGAGCGCCGGCAACCATAACCGGATACTCCGCGAACAACACTGTGCGCCTTCTTTTGAACGACATCTCGATGCTGGAGAGAGTGATCGATGTCAGCATGAAATCGGGCGCGAACAGCATCAATCGGCTCACATTCAGTTTGAAAGACGAAGCGGCGGTTAGAGCGCGAGCGCTGGCAAATGCAGCGAGCCAAGCACAATCGGGAGCGGAGGCTCTGGCGGCTTCCTTGAAGATCAAATTAGGACCATTACTGCGCGTGGAAGAAGGCCAGCCGGTCATTGTCTCGCCGGCGCGCCAGATTAGCTTTGGCAGAGCGGAATCGACCGACGTCACTCCTATTTCTCCTGGCACGATCGACGTACACGCGGACGTGAACCTGACTTACGCGATTGTGGGCGAGAACGGACGGCAGCCTAATTCGCGACGCTAAGCCGATTACCAACAGTCACTGCGACAAGTTGATCTTCGGCCGCGGCACTGGCATTCTTTAGGCGGAGCGCGGCTTCATCCATCGCTTCCCGCCAGGTGTCTAAGAGAACAAAACAACTGTGCTTGCCATGCCCTTGGAGCACCCAATAGGTGTAGCTCAGCGCGAATTTGGTCCGTCTAATGTCGAAGTAGTCCGTCCTCGGCAGTGCGATTGGCGCTGGGGATTGCTCCTGGATGAATACTGGTTTTGGTTTTGCGACTTGCGGTTTCGGCTTCTTGCCGGGGGCGGACATCAGATGCTCGACTCCGGTCAAAACTCCGATAGCGCCCGCGACCAGCACTAAGCCACCAGCGTTCCTGCAAACGCTTCGAAAAATCTGCCACAGCATGGAAGTGTTCCTACACTATTACCATAATTTTGGTGGCCGTGGAAAGGGCTTTTTCTCTGCGCGGCCCGGAGACACGACAGAAACCGTCGCATAAACTTTTCAGTATGCGCCAGTCCAAAGCCACTGCGCCTGCGGCAAGAGTGTTCTTGAGGGTCCTCTGCGTAATGTTGAGCCTCTGTCTCCTCTCTTTTAGCCAGACGCCGCGCCCGACCAATCCTGCCGGGCAGCAACTGAGGCGCTGGCTAGCGGCATACGACGACACCAATTGGAACGTTTACCGCGAATTCTTGAGGACAAACTTCGCCGCAAAAGCTGAGAATATGTTCGAAGACCGCTCGATACGCAATCAGACGGGGCCCTTCGATCTCATAAGAGTTGAAGAGGAAACCCCTACTAGGGTTACCGCTCTGCTGCATGGACGCGACTCCGATAAGATCGGACGGATCGTCATTGACGTCGAAGCCGCGGAGCCGCATCGGATTCTCAAACTGCAGGCGCGGGCGGTTGATCGGCCAACTGAAATATCTCTGCCGCATTTGAATGAACAAGAGCTGACTGCTAGTCTGCGCAAGCGCTTAGAAGTTGCGCTATCGGCTGACGAGTTTTCCGGCGCCGTGTTGATCGCAAGAGATGGTAAGCCGATCTTCGCGCAAGCCTATGGCTTGGCGGACCGGGAGCATCACATTCCGAACTCACTCAAGACACGCTTCCGCATCGGCTCGATGAACAAGATGTTCACGGCGGTGGCAATCCTGCAACTCGTGAGTGCGGACAAGTTAAGGCTCGACGATCCCCTGGGGAAGTACCTGACCGACTACCCTAACAAAGAACTTGCGTCGACGGTAACGATCAGCCAATTGCTGAGCCATACAGGGGGAACCGGAGATTTCTTCGGACCCGAGTTCCATAGACATCGCCTTGAACTGCGCACACACGAAGATTACGTGAAGCTTTTTGGCAGCCGCCCGCCTAGATTTGAGCCAGGCAGCAGATTTGAATACAGCAACTATGGCTTCCTGATTCTCGGCGCCGTCATCGATAAAGTGAGTGGCCAGAGTTATTACGACTACGTGCGCGATAACATCTACAACCCGGCGGGGATGACCTCAACCGGCTCAGAGCCCGAAGATCAGCCCGTCCCGAATCGTAGCGTCGGCTACACGAAGCAGGGAGGAAGTGCCTGGCATCCAAATACGGATCTCCTGCCCTACCGTGGAACGTCCGCGGGCGGTGGCTACACCACAGTAGGAGATCTGCTGAGCTTTGCGAATGCTCTTCGGGAGAACAGATTGCTTGACGCGCCTTATGCAAAGCTGCTGACGACGGGAAGGGTGGACATGCCGTATGGTGGGCGCTACGCATACGGCTTCATAACTCGCACAATGAATGGGTCGGGTTGTTACGGGCACAACGGCGGCTCGCCCGGAATGAATGGCGATCTTGAGATTTGTCAAGATTCCGGCTACATCGTAACGGTACTCGCCAATATGGATCCGGAAGCTGCGGATCACATCTCAGATTTCATAGTAAACCGGCTACCTGCGTCGAAGACGGCTCCGTAGTGGCTTTTTTGCGGAGTGCGATATGCAGCTAGGCCGAGTAGCTGGGCAGACTCGCAGCCTGAGTTGGGCGGCGGAGAATAGCCGCGGGCAGGCGCGGTGACAGCATACCCAACAGTGCATCGGAAATGTCATCGGGCATGCGCGTGGCGGCGATGCGGTGATAATTGCTTGCCTGCGTAGTAGCGAACCAATTCACCCACATTGTCTTTGTGAACCCGAAGGCGCTCGCGGATGACGGCGGGGTCGTCATCGGGCCGTTGAATCAGCTGGGCGCCATCGCAATGATGGAACGACTCGGATGCGTTTGTATCGGCGTCAAAGCTGAAAATTTGGCCGCAGCCCGAACATTGACGACGCCGGCCGAGCCGGGCCACGACCTCTTCGCAGGTAATCTCGAAACTGAAGACGACAGGCGCTGGCATTTGCAGCTTCCGGAGCAACGCATCCAGGAAACGAGCCTGCGCGAGCGTGCGCGGATAGCCATCCAGGATGCAACCAAGCTCGCAATCGCGTTGGCTTAGACGGCTGGCGACCACCTGATTAATGAGATCGTCGCCGACCAGTTGGCCGGATGCAAGTACGCTTTGGACCGCTTCACCGAGCCGGGATCCGGATTGGCATTCGCGGCGGAGCATTTCTCCGGTCGAAATGGCGGGGATGCCGAGCACGGACGACAGACGGCTAGCCTGAGTTCCTTTTCCGGATCCGGGAGGACCGAGAAAGACAATTACATTTCCGCCTGCGTGCGTGCGCCGTATCCCCAAGGCTCTAGTGTCGCTGTCCGGAGCGCAATTTCCAAGTGAGGTAGTCCAAGCTGGACTAGTTGGCCGTCACGGATCAGCCCACCGGGCTGGCGGGGCGTAGAATTGGTGAAACTGAGCATGGTGTCGCTAGAGCTGCTGAACGAACTGCGCACGTCCATTCAGGACCGGCAAATTGGGGCAGGCATTGCCATGCTGGAGCAACACCGGGAAGAGTTCATGCGGATTACGTCGGCGGATCCATGTTCCGCTTTGGCGGTTGGCTGCCTGGCCCAATGGGTCGACGTTGGTTTCGACGACCGAGGCTTGTTGCGGAATCTGCTGGAGCAGTTCCCGATGGCCGCTCGACAATCGTTGCCCCTGGCCGATTATGTTCATTTGCGCATGGCGCAAGCGCTGGTGGCGACGCGCACCGAAGATTTGAGCGAAGCGCTGCGCCACCTGGATGCGGTGCTGAAATTGAGCGAAGATATTGACGACCTGAGGCTGCGGGCGATCGCAAACCTGTGGAAGGCGCGCTGTCTGCGCAAAGCCGGCGAGTACGATCAGGCACTCGATATTACGCGGGCGGGAATCGAGCTGGCCTTGACGCTGCGGCTACCGTATGTGGCCGCGGTGATCCGCACGCTCGAGAGCTGGCTCTTGTTTCAGAAGGGCCAGACAAAAGAGGCCGTCAGAATTCTTCAGGATGCCGAAGGCGTTCTGCGTGACACGGACGATCTGATCACCTTGGGGAACATCCAATCGGCTTACGGCCGCATTGCTTTGCGCGAAGGGCGTTATGACCACGCCATGCAGTATTTCGAGGCTTCTATCGAACTGTTTAAGCGCCGCCATGGCCTGGACCGGTATCTGGCGCGTTCACTCACAAACATTGCGCAAGCGAAACGCTTCCTGGCGCTGCAGTTGCGGCGCAGCATTGACGCAAAGCGCGAACGTCAACTCAGCGGGCGTGGCGATGTGCGGTTCGAGCAGCACAATAAGGCCGGTCAACTGGAGCGCATGCACGAATTGCTGCGTAACGCCCAAGCGGATCTGATTCAAGCCGATGGGATTTACAAGCGGGCGGGGGATCATCACGGCGCAGGCAACGTGGATGTGAATCTAGCGCAAATCCACTTGGATCTGGATAGTTTAGATGAGGCCGGAGAGCGCGCCAGCGAGGCTTTCGAATTGGGCGCAACTAAAGCGGATTATCTGTTGATGTGCCGCGCGCGGATTGTGCAAGCGCAGATCGCGAATGCGAGGTTTGAGGAACAGATTGGCGAAGACGAGGACCCCAGCCGGTTTGCACAGCTGGCCCACGATTGCGCCAAAGAAGCGGTGGATTTTGGAGAGCGCACGGAAAGCCGCAGGCTGCTGGCGCAGGCGCTTGTTTGCCAGGGAACAACTCTGGTAAATGGATTTTTCAACAATACCGAGCTAGCGCGAGTATGCTGCGACCGGGCCGAAGCGAACCTGGATCACGACCGGCATGATGCGCTATGGCACGAGATCGAGATACTGAGGGCGAAAATTCTGCATGGCGGCATAGAAGATCCAAACCTGCGGGCCTGGTCACAGGGGGCGATCGGCAACAAATCCCTGCAAGACGTGGTGGGCGAGTTCGAAGAACTGGTCATTCGTAAAGTCTGGGAGCAGGAAGGGCGCAAAGTCGCGCGGGTGGCGCAGAAGCTGGCGGTATCGCCCAAGAAAGTGCGGCGGGTACTGCGTCACCTGGGTTTGCTGGTTGAGCAAACGGCCGATTCTTAGATTCGCGGGATCAATATAGGCGCACGCCGCGGGGTCCGGGCTTGCGATCCATGTGGACGGCGTCAATGAAACGGACGCTGTTGTTGCTGGAGGTCATGAGAAGCGTGTGCGTCCGGTGGCCTTCGCCGAAGAAGCGCACGCCTTGCAACAGAGCGCCATCGGTGACGCCGCAAGCTGCAAAGATGATGTGAGTCCCCATGGCGAGATCACCGGCTGTATAGATGCGCCGGGGATTCTTGATACCCATTCGCGCCACGCGTTCTTCCAATTCCGGGGTATCGATCACCAGCCGCCCGACCATTTCTCCGTGCAGACAGCGCATGGCCGCAGCCGCAAGCACGCCTTCAGGAGCGCCTCCGATTCCCATCACGGCATGAACACCATTGCCGCGAACAGCTACCGCAATCGCGGCCGATAAATCACCATCGCCGATCAGGCGAATGCGCGCGCCTTCACGGCGGATATCGTCAATCAGCCGCTCATGACGGGGCCGATCCAGGACAATGACGGTCAAGTCCTTCACGTCGCGATCGAGCCGGCGCGCAATGGATTTCAAGTTCTGAGACACAGGGGCATCCAGGTCGAGCGCTCCCCGGCATGCGGGTCCGGCTACAATCTTTTCCATGTAGCAATCGGGCGCATGCAGCAAACCACCGGGCTCAGACGCTGCCAGCACCGCGATTGCATTGGCCGCGCCGGTGGCGCACAAATTGGTGCCCTCGAGCGGATCGACCGCGATATCTACGCCGGGATACTCTCGCCCCTCCATGGGGGGCGCGCCAACACGCTCGCCGATGTAGAGCATGGGCGCTTCATCGCGTTCGCCTTCTCCAATGACAATGTCTCCGCTGATGGGTACCGTCTCAAAAGCTTCCCGCATGGCCTGAACGGCGGCAAGGTCGGAATGTTTGCGGTCGCCCTTCCCCATCGTGCGGGCGCAGGCCACCGCGGCTTCTTCCACCACACGTACGAAGTGGGAAGAGAGGTCGCGTTCCAGGTTGAGCTCCAAGCTGAGAGTCGGGTTTGGTTCCGCTGCTTGAGACGACATGTCCGGCGAATCTGCCTTGTTGGCTGATCTCACTGTACAGTAGTGAATTGTTGCTCCGATGAATGCCACCAAGTCCGCGGTACCACTAAGCACCAACAAACATTTGATTCGCTGGGTCGAGAAAATGGCGGAGCTGACGAAGCCCGCGGCGATCCATTGGGTGACCGGCTCCGAAAAAGAGCGGGCGGCGTTGTGCGCCGAGATGGTGGCCAAGGGCACCTTCATCAAATTGAACGAGAAGCTGTGGCCCGGCTGCTACTACGCGCGATCGGACGCCAGCGACGTGGCGCGCGTGGAAGATCGCACGTTTATCTGCTCCCTTTCGAAGGAGGCTGCGGGTCCGACCAACAACTGGGTGGATCCCTACGAAATGCGGAGAAAGCTGAAGACGCTTTTTCGGGGCTCGATGCGAGGGCGCACCATGTATGTGCTGCCGTTCAGCATGGGTCCGATTGAATCGCCTATGTCGCGAATCGGCGTGGAGCTTACCGATTCGCCTTACGTGGTGGTCAATATGCGGATCATGGCGCGCATAGGGCTTCCGGTCTTCAAGGAAATCGACAAGGATGTAAAGCGGGTGGTGCCCTGCATGCACAGCGTAGGCGTCCCGCTGGCACGAGGGAAAACGGACGTTCCGTGGCCCTGCAATGACGAGAAATACATCGTCCATTTTCCGGAAACGCGCGAGATCTGGTCCTATGGCTCGGGCTATGGAGGCAACGCGCTGCTTGGGAAAAAATGCTTCGCTTTGCGCATCGCTTCAAACATTGCGCGCGACGAGGGTTGGATGGCGGAGCACATGTTGATTCTGGGGGTGGAAGATCCGCAGGGCGAGAAGACTTATGTGGCCGCGGCTTTTCCCAGCGCCTGCGGAAAAACAAATTTCGCCATGATGATTCCCCCCAAAGGTTTTGAGGGCTGGAAGGTGTGGACGGTGGGCGATGACATCGCCTGGATCAAGGCCGATGAGAATGGAGAGCTGCGAGCGATCAATCCGGAAGCCGGCTTCTTCGGCGTAGCTCCAGGAACATCGCCGAAAACGAATCCAAACGCGATTGCGACGCTTTCCAAAAACACGATTTTTACCAACGTGGCGCTTACGCCCGAAGGCGGCGTGTGGTGGGAGGGACTAACCGACGAACCGCCGGCCGAGTGCCAGGATTGGCAAGGCAATCAGGTGGACGCCGCAAATTGGCCAGGAGACCGGCAGGAAGGCGGCTCATCCCAACGCGCGATTTACCGCCCCGGCATCGCAATGTCCTTCGATCGATCCGGATTGGGAAAATCCAAACGGCGTGCCCATCAGCGCATTCATCTTTGGCGGACGGCGCGCCACGACCACGCCGCTCGTTTACCAGGCTTTTAATTGGAGCGCAGGCGTGTACGTGGGCGCGACGATGGGTTCCGAAACAACGGCCGCGGCGGCGGGAGCGGTGGGAAGAGTCCGGCGGGATCCCATGGCTATGCTGCCCTTCTGCGGCTATCACATGGGCGACTATTTCCGCCACTGGCTGAGGATGCAGCGTTCACTGAGCGCCACGCCTCGTATCTTTCACGTGAACTGGTTCCGCAAAGATGCGGAGGGTAAATTCATCTGGCCAGGGTTCAGCCAGAACATGCGCGTATTGAAGTGGATTGTCGACCGGGCGCGCAGCCGGGCCGCAGGCAAGGAGAGCCCCATCGGCTGGACGCCTCGCTACGAAGATATCGAATGGAAAGGGCTCAATTTTCCGAAAGAAAAATTTGAGCAGTTGCAGGCTTTCGACGACAACGGCTGGCGCTCCGAGGTGATCGGGCACGAAGAGCTTTTTATCGACTTGCACGATCATCTGCCGCCGGAGATGATCTACGAGCGCGAATTGTTGATCTGCCGGCTATAGCGGGCAAAGGCCGCCGCCCGCTAGCGCGGGGTGAGCGCGACTTCGTCGACGAAGCCGACCTTTCCTGGCGCTCCAGTGTACTTGACGGTATCGAGTACTTGATTACCGTTCTTGATCACGATGGAACCGGGTGTGATTTCGATGATGATTTTGTAGGTTGAACCGGCGCCGACCGGAACGTCGGCTTTGTCGTCAGTATGGCCATCGGAGATCGTCTTTCGATTGAGATGATGGGCGTCCAGAGTGTACAGAATCTTGTTGCCTTCGTCTTTGTAATTGGCGACGAACTCGATTTTCTTCACCTTTTCCTTTAACAAGCCTTTGGTCTCGCGGAGGAGAGTAAAGGTAAACGTCCCCTCATTCCTCCTGAGGAAGCTATAGCCTTTGGCATCGTGAAGCCACCAACTCAGCGGATCGGGAGCGGTCCAGGAAGCGCCATTTTCGAAAACCGTTGAAGGCTTCGGCGGAGGAGGCGGGGTTCCCCCCGTCGGCGTCAAGGCAAGTACGACAGGCGATACCTTGCCAGGGGAAATGGTGACTGTGTCTTGGCCGGGATCGTACTTATCAGCCTCTGCTCGAATCACGTAATCTCCAGGCGGCAACCAATGCTCCTGATCGTTCGGTAAATCGACAGCTTGGTTTTCGCCCGCGCGGCGGTATGTGACGCGAGCGTTGCTGGGAGTTACTTTCAACGTTATTGCGCCAAACGCCTTCATGTCGGCGCCGCTGAGCGTTGCCGTTTCGCCTACTTTGAAATCGCGATAGAGCGGCAGGTCCACGTAGTTGTGCTTTTTGAGCGTGACGGTGTGGTTACCCGGAGTCATGTCTGGTTTCTTGAACGTACCGCCGGAAGTAATATTTCCTGCCGGCTTGCCATCGATCCAGACCTCTGCGTCCGGCTGCGCGGATTCTATAACGAGCGTTGCGTTGTGGGTAATTTTTGTCAGCGTGAAGCTCAGGGACTGAAGACCCTTATCGCCGCTCTTGATTTCGATGTGCTGGGCGACAGTGGGTTCGTAGTCGTCATGTATGACGCTGATGTCGTACTTACCAGGCGGAAGTGGCACAACACGGGAGCCGTCCATCATGGGCCGTTTCAGTGGGCGGCCATTCACGAGAACGACACCATCGGGGACATTGGCCTTCACAGTCAGTGGAATCTGTTCGACTGCGCCGCTGAGCACGACGCTCAAGGTCGCTGTGGGAGAAGAATCGATGACGATGGGGTGAGGCTTTCCTTTTCCATCGTCGACGATAAAGCGGACATTCCCGTGCTCAGGAATAGTCACGGGCATTCCCTCCGGAGGAATCGGCTGTGGAGGCACGCCATCTAAACCGCCTTTGGTATTGGGAGTGGCCCACACCGTAGCAGATGTCTCGCGGGAGCTAACGACAACTCCCGAGATGGTTGCCTTAGGAGGCGCGGCGAGCGCCGCGATCGCTTTCGACTGGACGCGGAATGGGAAAGAAAAGACCTCCCGTCTGCCATCGAGGATTTTGAGCGAGTGATCGCCATCGGCGATGTCGTCCTTGGTGACACTGCCCTCTTGAAGATCAAGCGGCTGATCGTTGTCAAAAACGAGCTTCCCCGCCTTTAAATCGGAGATGATGCGCAGCTCGGGTAACGGGCGTTGTGCCACAATAGTCGGCTTTACTACGCCGCCGTTTTTGTCGCCACCCTTCGGCGTCGTAGTCGTAGCGGAGTGGTGGTCTTTTGTGCGGTACCAGCAAGGCCGCTAAGATCACCGCCACTGCGACCGCCGCAGCGCCGCCCCAGAGGAGCATCCTTTTTTTCTCGTCGGGCTTAGCCGCAGCCGGTTTGACGGGCGGATCGGGCGGCTTCACAGGCGGGACTACCGGCGGCGCAGCCTGAAACGATTTCCGAACAGACGGCGGCGCATCGGGAGCGGGCGACGGCGGCGCGCCAGCTTTTGCGGGTCCCGAAGCAGGCTGAAAAATAGTCTCAACTGGGGGCGGCAGATCCTGAGGCGTGGCGCTGGAAGCGCGAGGCTGACTGGCAGGTTTTACTGCCTGTTCCGGTGGGCGGATGGGGGCCGGGGTTCGGCGGCTCTCGGCGCCAGCGTTGCGCAAAGTGTTGTGAAGCTGGGACAGGCGTATCTCGTTGGGGTAGAGGCTCAGCCCTTCTTCGACCTTCTTCAAGGCGCCGGCGACGTTCCCGGCGGCTTGCAAATTACGGGCCTCGAGAACGAATTTCCCCACTGTTTCCTGGCGCTTGTAATCGTCGATCAATGAAGACAAGCTGCGAGCCACCGGATCGCCGCTATCCAGTTCCAGCGCCTCTTTCACCAACGGCTCGGCCGGGCGCCAATCCTGCGTCATGAGCTCGCGGGCATGTTGCAGCAGGGCTGCGACCAGAGCGGCGCGAATGGCAGGATTGCGCTCATCCAGCCGCTCGGCTTTGCGCAAAGCCGCGAGCCCCTGCTCGTATTTCTTCCCGGCGATCAGCGCTTGCCCTTGCTCCAGCAGAGCATTCGCTTCACCGCTGCGCTTCATCGCTTGTTCGGCTAGCGAATCAAGTCCTTGCAATTCTTTGTCGCCGGGAAACTCGAGCAGGGCTTCCTTGACTACTTCACGCGCCTTCAGGTATTCGCCGACTCCCAGATGGCGATCGACCTTTTCCAGCCAGCGCGCTTTAGTCTCTTCCGTGACCTGCTCTTCACGCCGCCGGGCCAGTCTTTGAACTTCGAAATCGAGCCCGGGATAAAGCGGATAAATACTCTTGAGGATGTCCCACTGGCCGGCGGCGTCGTTCATCTGGCCGCGTTCTTCGTACTGCCGGGCGCGCCCCACAATGGAGTTGATCAGATCGCGCCGTTCTTTGACCAGCTTCAATGACGACTTGAATTGCAGCTCGTTCGGATAGCGATCCACCGCCTCCTTGATGATGTTGTATTTCTTGTCGAGATCCGGCTCAGCCTCGACGCGGCGGTTTATTTCAGCAATAACAGCGGATTGCTCTTGCCGCTGCATCTCCTCGGCCTCGATTTTCAAAGCCTGGAAGAGCGGGTCGCCCGACTGTTTCTGGAGAAATTCCTGGCAAATCTCCAGCGTCTTCGCGAAATTGCGATCGATCAGGTGCTTGCGCCCTTCGGCATATGCGTTACGGGCGGCGTCGCGCTCGGAGCGGATCTGGTTGTAGAGACTTTGATACTGCGCGTCACGCTCGGGCGCGGCCGACTTAGGACCGGTCCGGTTTAGCTCTAACAGCCGTTCGAGCTTGCTCAGAGCGGTGCTTATCTCTCCATTGCGATAGGAACCGAGAGCCGTTTCATACAGTTTCTGCTTTTCTTCCCTGGCCTTGATGACGTCCTGCTCCGTTCGGTCCACCTCGGCCAGGAGTTCACGGGCTTTGGCATTGGAGCTGTCGATTTTGAGAATCTGCTGAAGCCCTTGGCGCGCCTGCGCGTAATCTTCGTTATTTCGATGCTGCGCAACCAGGCGAAACCAATTCTCGATCTGCTTCTCACTCCGCTGCCGTTCGATTTGCGTTCTCAGGGTGGACGCGTCGAGGTTATTGGGATCGATGCTCAGGACATCCTGGAGCTTTTGCATCGCCAGCGGATACTCGTCCTCCTCCATGCGAGTTCGGGCGTGATCGAGCAATTGCTTGATGGTCTTTTGACGAACGGCCTGGTCGATCTGGACCCGAAGCACGGACATTTCCGAATCGACATTACCTTCCGATTCGAGTTCTGTGAGGATCTCGGTGGCGAACTGATAATCGCCCTCGGCCTGGGCCTTTTTGATGCGCTCAATGCGGGGCTGAAGCTTACTCCGATCGAAGCGCTCGATCGGTTCGTTCCGGATGGCTTTTTGCAGGGTCTCGGAAAACTCCCGGGCGGTCGAGAACCGGTGCCATGGCTGCTTAGCCATGGCTTTATGGACAGTACGGCTGACCAGCGAGTTAATGGCGCTATTGATATCCGAAGCGGGTGGCGGAATAAAAGTACGGATGGCGTCGAAAACTTCCGTCTCTGTTTTCCTGCCAAAAGGCCGGCGTCCGGTAAGCGCCTCGTAACACACCACACCCAACGAAAAAATGTCCGACGCGGCGGTTGCAGGCTTGCTCTCCAACTGCTCCGGAGCCATGTACTGCAGGGTGCCTTTGAGTCCGGTAACCGAGTGCGCATCCGCGAGATGAACCACCCCAAAATCGATGATCTTGACGGTGTCGTCCTCCATGACGAAGATGTTGCTCGGCTTTATGTCGCGATGGACCAGCCCTTGTTCATGCGCAGCCTGGAGGCCACGGCAGGCCTGACACATAATGTCGGCCGTTCGCTCCACGGTCAGGCGCTGGCTCGCGGATTTGATCAGTTGATCCAACGTCACGCCCGGCAATAGAGGCATAACGAAATAAGGCCGGCGGTGACCGTCGTGCTCAAACTCACCGGTGTCCAGAATGTCGACGATATTGGGATGGCTGATCCCGGCCAATACGGTCCATTCGCGCTCGAACAGCAAAATAGCAGCCGCGTCTACATGGCTCGACATCGTTTTCACGGCTACGAATCGTTTGGTTACAGAGTCGTAGGCCTTGTAAACAACACCCATGCCACCTTGACCGATAGGCGTGCTTTTGATCTCGTAGCGGCCGTTGAGGGTCCGTGGCACATCCGCGGCGGATGCCGAATCTAGCATAAGAGTGAGATGTCCCGAATCACTCGATTCTAATAGTTTTGCGGTTTGTTTGCACTAGTTTCCGCGCTGTCTGTAAGCTCCTGCCATTAATACTGTTAGGCATACCACCCACATTAAAGCAAGTTTAATGTGAACTTCAGGACTCCTTCACCATAGGTTTGCGACTATACTCAGTGAGAGCACTAAGTGCTACCTCGTAAGTAAATAAGGAGATATCCCAAAAATGAAGAAGATCATGATCGCCGCCCTGGGCCTTTCGTTGTTGCCTGTTTGCGCTGTTTTCGCGCAGAATACATCGACCGGCAGCACCGACACAAGTTCAATGAAGAGCACCAAGAAGTCTCGGAAGCACAAGAGCACCAAAGGCTCATCCGACACGATGAGCAGCACCTCCACCAGCACCTCCAAGTAGCTGGCTGCCGATTTATCGGCTTGAGTTTAACGCGGTTCTGGACGCAGGGTCCGGAACCGCGTTTTTCTTTTTAGCCCCCGATTAACGCTGATTAACGCCGATTCTTTGGATTCTGCTCTACCGGTGGCGCGGCTCGGGCCGGCCGCCGCAGTTCAAGGATCAGGCGCATCACCGACATCTCGATCTCATCTCGCACCGCGATGTAGACGTCTTCGCTCTTGGCGATAGGATCTTCTACTTTCCAGTCGCGAACCTCGATGGGCAGGCGAGTGGGAAGCTTGTTCCCGCTCATGTTGATAATAAGGTCGAAACTCGGTACCTCGACCTGATCGAGGCTCTTTGGAAACTGGCCGTCAATCTTGATATTCTTGGCCTCCATCACCTTCTTGGTGAGGGGCTGTACGATGGAGGCCGGTGAAAAGCCGGCGCTGAACGGTTCCATCACGTCTGCACCGTATTTTCGGGCAAATCCCTCCGCCATCTGACTGCGACAGGAATTACCTATACATAAGAAAAGAACCCGCTTCACGTGGTTCCAGTTTAGCGGACGAGATTAGCTGCGTTGGCTGAGGCAACTTTCTCAATAAAATGCCGATGGATGCGATTGTCGCCGCTCAATTCCGGGTGGAACGTGGCCGCCATATGCCGGCCCTGCTCTACCAGAACCGGGGCATCTAAGTATGTGGCCAAAATCTTGGTCTGCGGTCCGGCGCGGCGGATGACCGGTGCCCGTATGAATACGGCTTCGGCTGGCTCGCCTTCCAGGTCAATTTCCGCAATGCGGCTGTCGATTTGGCGGCCGTAGCCGTTCCGCTCAACGGTTAAATCCAGCAGTCCGAGCGACCGCTGCGATGGATTCAGCACCTCCGATGCCAGCAAAATCGCCCCGGCGCAGGTTCCGAAAATGGGCTTCGCCTCGCCGAATTCTCGCAACGGGCCAAAAAGATTTTCGATATCCAGCAGCTTGAGCATCGTGGTGCTTTCCCCGCCCGGAATCACCAAGCCATCGATGGCATCGAGATCCGCCGCAGTGCGCACTTCTACCGCGCCGGCGCCGGCCCTTTCAATAGCCCTGCGATGCGCCTCGAAATCGCCTTGCAGCGCCAGCACACCGATCTTCGGCGTCATTTTTACCAGCCGCGCACCTGCATCAGCTCGGATTCCTGCATTTTCGAGATATCGAGCCCAGGCATGGCTTCGCCCAACTCTTCGCTGGCTTCGAGCAGCTTGACGGGATCTCGATAGTAAGTTGCCGCTTTGACAATGGCCTTGGCGCGCTTTTCAGGATCGGAAGACTTGAAGATTCCCGATCCGACGAACACGGCTTCCGCGCCGAGCTGCATCACCAGCGCGGCGTCGGCAGGCGTTGCAATTCCGCCCGCCGAGAAGTTAGGGACGGGCAATTTGCCATGCTCCGCAACATACTGAACCAATTCGAGCGGCGCTTGCAAATTCTTCGCTTCGTGCACCAGTTCTTCCTTGCCTAATACCGTGAGTTGCTTCATCTCTTTAACGATGGTGCGAATGTGGCGCACTGCTTCGACGATATTGCCGGAACCGGCTTCTCCCTTGGTCCGGATCATGGCGGCGCCTTCGGCAATTCGCCGCAGCGCCTCGCCCAAATTTCTGGCGCCGCAAACAAACGGAACTTTATAATCGTGCTTATCGACGTGGTGCTCTTCGTCGGCGGGTGTTAGAACCTCGCTCTCATCGATGTAATCGACGCCCAGAACTTCCAGAATCCGAGCTTCCATGAAATGCCCGATGCGAACCTTTGCCATCACGGGGATGGAAACAGCCGCCATGATTTCGCGGATAATGCGGATCTGCGACATGCGCGCTACTCCGCCCTCTTTGCGAATGTCGGCGGGGACGCGCTCCAGCGCCATCACGGCAGTTGCCCCGGCGCGTTCGGCGATCAGGGCATGCTCGGCATTGACCACATCCATGATCACGCCGCCCTTCAGCATCTCGGCTAAGCCGACCTTCAGGCGAAACTGATCGGTTTGAAAGTTCATTGAGTTCTCCTTTTCTATTTCGTTACACCAGAGCTGCCATCGGCTCAAAGTTCGTTTGCGCGGCGCTGGCCGCAAGTTCCTCCGCGGCAGTTTCTCCGATGATTTGAATTCCGCGCGTAATCTCCTGCGGCGATAAACCGCCAAAGCTGATTCGAAGACCACGCAAATGGGCCGATTGCGGCGAAAAATAGCGGCCCGGCAAGAAATTGATTCCGCGCTCTTCAACGCGCCGGAGAAGTATCTCAGCCGTCAGCGGAGCCGGCAATTCAATCCATAAACTCATTCCGCCTTCGGGGCGCGTGAAGCTAGCGCCGGAAGGCAAGTAACGGCTGCAGGCGCGCAATACAGCCTCTAGCCGCGCGGCCCCGGAAGCGCACGTTCGTTCCAAATGGCGAGCGAGCTCACCCGATTCGGCGAAGCGCAATAGAACCGCCTGGGACAGTTGATCGGAATGAAGATCGCTGATCTGCTTGGCCTCTGCCAGGCGCGCCACCACGGCCCGCGGAGCAATCACCCAGCCGACTCTTAATCCGGGAAAAGAAACTTTGGAATAGCTGCGCAGCAGAATCGTGTTGCCGGTTTCATCCAGCGCCTTCAAGGTGGGCAACGATTTTCCGCGATAGCGAAGAGCGCTATAAATATCGTTCTCTACCAGCACGGTTCCGAAGCGCTGAGCGAGGTTCACAATTTGCCTGCGGCGCTCTTCGGGAAGAGTGGCGCCCGTGGGGTTCTGAAAACTCGGCGTCACAATCAGCAGACGCGGACGATGCTTATCGAGCACCTCTTCTAACGCGCTAGTCTCCATGCCGGCTCGATCGACATTTACCGGAAGCAGATTCGCTCCCGCGCGAGAGAAGACGCCCAGCACTCCGTGATAGCCAGGATCTTCGACAGCTACGCTCTGGCCCTCCGAAGCAAACAGACGGGCCAGCAAATCGAGCGCCTGCTGACAGCCATTGGTAACGATCAGATCATCGCCGGCGCGCGCAATTCCCGCTGCCGCCGCGTCCTCCAGCAAGTAGCGGCGCAAGGGCGGATAACCATGCGGCGAGCCAAGCTGCAGAATCTCGGCCGCATCGGGACTATCGATAACCTGTTTCGCCAGACGCCGAAACTGCGCCAGCGGAAATTCTTCACCAGCGGGCCGCGAAGTCGCAAAGCTGATGTCTACCTGGTGCGCGGCTCCCCGGGCGACGGCTTCAATGGGCGGCAGAATGGCATCCCAATCTCTTCCCGAAGGCTGTGAAGGCGTCTGCCGGCGGGCCACGAAACTTCCGCGCCCCACATGGCCTTCGATGAAGCCCCACTCTTCCAACAAGGCATAGGCGGCCGAAACCGTGGTTCGATTTATTCCAAGATGGCCAGCCAATTCCCGCGTGGCGGGCAGCCTTTCGCCCGAATCGATTGCGCCGCGGCCGATTGACTCTGCTATCGAAGTGGCGAGTTGCTTGTAGAGCGGCACATCCGATTCTGTATCCAAATTCAACTGCGACAGCTTGGCCACGAGACGAGCATACCAAATTGGACTGGAGAGACCGGCCATTGGGGTAGCGGCGCAGGTACAAACAAATCACCGAGCTAGGCTAAAGCTGTAGCTCGCATGCGCGCCAAATCCTCGCCAGTGCCATGTTGACGCTCTGCCTGGGCGCTTCTTTCACCCTGCTCGGGCAGAGAAATAAAAGGAGCACGGAAGAGCCGAAAACTCAGGTTCTACCGCTGCCTCCGGAACTTCCCATGGCCCTGGCCGCCGATACGGACACTCTGGATTTTCATATCTCGCCCTTACTTAGGACCGGCGGCCTGGCTGCGCAGATTCGCCAAAGCCTGAATGATCTGATCCGCGACACGCGCGGCGAAACCATCATCAAGCTACGCGCCTTTGTTGCGGGAGCTGGTGACGCGCGCCGGGTGCAAGCCGACGTCGGAGAAATTTTCACCGAGCGGAAGTTACCGCTGCCGGTGCTGAGCATCATCCAGGTAGGAGGACTTGGCCGGGAAGCCGCGCAAGTCATCATCGAGGCGGTAGTCGCCACGCGGCGAATGCTCAATCCAAATGGGCTGGCTTTCCTGGCCGGGCAAACGGGTGCATCCTTCGCGGCCGCATTGCAGCACCTGCGGGATAGCACTGCTGCTGCTTCGGTGTCTCCGGAGCACGTGCTGTCTTGCACCTGCTTCACTTCGCGCATTGAAGACTACGAAGGCGCGCGATCGGCCATTCAGGCGAGCTTCCCGAATACGGCCATCAATATCGTGCAGGCGTTACGGGACCCCGCTAACGAAACAACCATGTGCGAGGCGGTCGGGCAATTGTCCCAGCCGCCATCGGAAGGCCCCGTGGTCTGGTTAAAGGACACTCGCGCCACTTTGGTCAGCTCTCACCAACTCATCTTTACCGGTCTTCAACTCACCTTCGGCAATTTTCTGGACGACGCGCATGAGGCCTTCGCGCGTTTGCAACGAGCCGCCTCGACAGTGCAGGCTGTGGAAGCCCCGGTCGAGGTAAATGCGTTTTCACTGGACGCTTACACCGGCTCCGCTCTGCGCAAGACGACTTCGTATCCGCCCAGCACCTTTACTCTGCAGACCGTAGAAGGTCTGCCGGCCATCGATGCCTCGGCGGGCATCGAAGCGGTACTCGCGCCGAATGTGCGTTCGCCCGTCACGGTTTCGCATTAACCGCGCCTTTGCCGTCCGCGCCCGGCCCTATGCTAAAAGAACCGCATGGCGGATGCCCTGCCATCGCCGCCCTTTTTGAAACACGACAACGCCACTGGTTCCTCTTTCTGGCGAGCCGGCTGGAACCATAACTACAGTTACGAGGGTGAAAACTGGGATGAATAGACGAATTGCCGGTCTGTCGGTTGTGTCACTCGGGCTTATGGTATTGGCCTCGCATGCCTTGGCCGCAGACTCAACTGACAAACTGACTGCCTTGCCTCTCCATGCGGGGTTAAGGTTCCCTCAGGAGGTGGACTCGCCTGTCTGTGGCAAGGATGCTCAGATGGACCTATACAGCATGCCGAGAACCGCAACCACAACTCTCGCGGAGCTCGTCGGGTGGTATAAGGAACAGCTGAAGGGCTTCCATTATGTGCACAAGGTCTGGTCGGGTCAATCTCACGAACTTTTCTATAGCCCCGACGGTTCAAAGGGCGTTGGGATCGACGGGATGCCCTCAGGCCCGGGCGTGTACGGCGTGGACTACATGAAGTTCTCGGTTCACCTGACAACGCACCAGATGGATGAATTCGGTCCATCGAACCCGACGTGTAAGTAAACCGGCGTTGAATCTCGGCACCTTGCGAGAATGCGCGATCCTTTGGCGGAGCCGCGCTGCGAGTTGTAAGCCCCGGACGTTACAATTCCCCTGAATGACGCCTCTCATTGCGACCTTCGGCGAAGTGATGCTTCGCCTCTCTCCGCCCGGGTTTGAACGCGTGCTTCAATCGCCGTTGTTTGTGGCGACTTTCGGCGGCGGCGAGGCCAACGTCGCTATTTCTCTGGCGCAGTTTGGCGCGCGCAGCCGCTTCATCACCGTTCTTCCCGAAGCCAACCCGATTGCCGACGCCTTTCTGGGAGAGCTGCGGCGTTTCGGTGTTGACGACCGCCACATTGTTCGCCTGCCCGGGAGAATGGGCGTCTATTTTGTCGAGAGTGGCGCCAATCAGCGTCCCTCGAAGGTCCTCTACGATCGCGAGCACAGCGCTATCGCTTTGGCCAAGCCCGGCAGTATCGATTGGCACGCGGCGTTCAAAGATGTCACCTGGTTTCACCTCACCGGCATCACACCGGCAATTAGCGCCTCGGCTGCCGAACTGGCTTTAGAGAGCCTGCGCACGGCACGCGAGCTGGGCGTCGAAACATCTTGCGATCTCAATTTCCGAAAGAATCTGTGGAAGTGGGGCAAGCGGGCTGCCGAGGTTATGCCGGAGATCGTCAAGCTT
The DNA here is from genome assembly GCA_963795445.1 of uncultured Acidobacteriaceae bacterium. Taxonomy (GTDB): domain Bacteria; phylum Acidobacteriota; class Terriglobia; order Bryobacterales; family Bryobacteraceae; genus Bog-105. The sequence goes on from CAWCHX010000017.1 coordinate 72,622, forward strand.
ACTGACATATGCATCGCTAACGAAGAGGATTGCCAAAAAGCGCTTAACATCCGGGTCGACATCGATGTGGAATCCGGCACGCTGGAGCGCGAGAAATATTCCGAATTGGGCGAGCGCGTTCTGGCGACTTATCCCAATTTGAAAATGCTAGCCATTACATTGCGCGAATCGAAGAGCGCCTCGCACAACGGTTGGTCGGCCTGCTTGCACACCGGCAAAGAGTTTCTGCTGAGCCGCAGGTACGAGATCACGCACATTGTGGACCGGGTGGGCGGCGGGGACAGTTTTGCCGCCGGGCTGATATACGGCTTAACCCATCTTCCGTCGCACCAGGAGGCCTTGGAGTTTGCGGTGGCTGCGTCTTGCCTCAAGCACTCCATACCCGGAGATTTCAATCGCTTCAGCGCCGCAGAAGTTCACGCCTTGATCAAAGAGGGCGGCTCGGGCCGCGTGCAGCGATAACCTGCGTAGCGTTCTGCCGGTCTTCAACATCGCCTCGGTATAATTCGAGCTAGGCATCCCCTACATGCAGTTTCCTAAGCCGACGCTCGTTGCGGCTGGGCTCGGATTGGCTTTGTGCCTGCTCCAGCCTGTACCGGCGCAACAGAGTCCCTCCGCTCAAACGACCGCTCAACCAGCGTTGAACAAGCCTTCCGGCGCGAGCCAGGCAACTGTGACTATTGCTCCGGAAGACGTTCCCAAAACTGCGCCCGCCTCGACCGCCGATAAGAAACAGGGCGATAACTCGATCCGGGTTACGGTCAATGAGGTCATCGTGCCGGTGACGGTTACGGATGAAAAGGGCCGCTTCGTGTCCGATCTCGATGAGAAAGATTTTCACGTCTTCGAGGAGAACAAACCACAAACAATTCGCTACTTTACGCGCGAGCGCAGTCAGCCCGTGGTGGTCGGTTTCCTCATGGACTTGAGCACCTCCAGCCGGGTTCATTGGAAAAATTTCCAGGACGCCACCATCGAGCTGATCCAGAATCTGCTGACGGGCGATCCCAAGTACTCGGGTTACCTGATCGATTACGCACAGGACGCCGAAGTAGCTGTCAACACAACCAACGATCCTGAGCCGATGGTGGAGAAGATTCGAAAGCTGAAACCAGGCGGCGGTTCCGCGCTCTACGATGCGGTGTATCTCGCCTGTACCAGCCGGAAGCTGATCAACGGCGAGCCCATCGAGCCGCGGCGCATCATCGTGATCATCGGTGACGGGCATGACAACGCCAGCAAGCATTCACTGAAGCAGGTGGTCGAACTGGCGCAGCGGAATCTGGTCACCATCTACTGCATCAGCACGCAGGCGTTCGGGTTCACTAATGAGAGCGACGACAATCTGGTGCAACTGGCGGTAGAAACCGGCGGCCGCGTCGTTTACCCGTTGGGCGATGTTTACAAGGACACCGATGGATATCTATCCCACCCCTCCGATGACGGGAATTATGCCTTAACGGTGGGGACGGGCGCTTACCGATCCGCGGTGGATGGCAGAATGTATCACGCGGTAGCCGATATTGCGGGGGAAGTGACCACGCAATACATCATCCGCTATGTCTCCGATAACCCGTCGACCAAGGCTTACCGGAACGTGAAGGTGATTGTCGATCTGGGCAATGTTCACGTTCGCGCCCGGAAAGGATATTACGCCAACACTCCTTAGTACCAGGAGTACCAGGGGTACGGGGCGTTTCATACAGTCTGCGCCGGAGACGATAAGCTGTTGACTGGACTCCCGCCAAATTGTCGGCACGCGTTCTCAGTTTCGACGACTTCGCTCCCAAACCAGGCCAATTCTCGTTGCTAATGTCGGACCTGCCGGGCAGTGGCGTTCAAACCATTGGCGTTCTGCTCCTGGATCGTACGGCGGACACTCTGTACGTGCGCTTGCGCCGGGATTGGCACGAAATTGCCAGCGAGGAAGACGCCGAGGTACTGGCCGCGCTCGAAGATGATCTCCTCTTGCAAGGTCGCGAACTAGGCGGGGCGGCGGTTCTCGAGCACCTGGAGAACGTCGCCTCGCAATCCATTCGGGTCACCGATCGCGAGGAAGTGACGGTCCGCGATTTCGATAAAAAGCTGGGCGAGTTGTACCGGGAACACGTGCCTGCGCAGGTCCTACGATTCCGCACGCATCTTCCCCGCTACTCGCTGGCCGTTGCGGCGGGGCCATTTCTGACCAATCCCGAAGACATTCAGGCCGAAGAGTGGATCGAACCCTCGCCCGATCTGAAGCTCGATGAGGACATGTTCGTGGCGCGCATTCAAGGTAAATCCATGGAACCTAAAATTCCTGACGGCAGCCTGTGCGTGTTTCGACGCAACGTCGTTGGCTCGCGTAACGGGCGCTTAGTGTTGGTAAGAAATTCTGAGCTCGCAGACGAAAACCAGTACACCGTCAAGCGCTATCGCAGCGAAAAAGCTATGACCGAAGACGCTTTTGCGCAGACGCGTATTCGGCTCGAAAGTCTCAACCCCGCTTATCCTTCCTGGGATTTGGATGAGGACGAAGAGAAATATCAGGTGGTCGCCGAATTCGTGCGAGTGCTGGAATAGCGTCTATCTTCTTTTCTTTCGACCCGCTCGCGCGTGCTCACCCGCCACGGCAAACTGCAGCTTTCGTTCTGCTGTATCGGCGCGATCCAGGCGCACCCGAACCGAATCGCCAATCGAATACATCTTGCGGCTGCGCTCGCCAATGATTTTGCGGCCATTCTCGTGGTAGCGGAAATGGTCGCCGGGCAGAGTGTCGATCGGCACCAAACCCTCGACAAACAACTCCGTCAGTTCCACGAAAAATCCGAATTTGGTCGTGCTGATGATCAGGGCATCGAACTCATCGCCGACCCGGTCCTCCATGAACCTGGTCTTTTTCCACTCGATCAGCTCGCGCTCCGCCTCGGCCGCGCGCCTTTCTGTGAAGGACGTATCGTCGCCGATTTCGCGCAGCGTAGGGTCTTCCAGCAGCGGATTGCCGGTCTCGATATGATGAGCCAATATCCTATGCACCACCAGGTCGGGATAACGCCGGATGGGTGAAGTGAAATGCGTGTACGCCGGAGCGGCCAGCGCGAAGTGTCCCTCATTGCGATTGCTGTAGCGCGCCTGCTTGAGAGATCGCAGCATCAGATAACTTAGAATGCGCTCCTCCGGCTTTCCCGCAATTTTCGAAATCAATCGTTGATAATTGCGCGATGAGAGATCGAAATCCTCGCGCGCCACGACGATGTCTTTGCGCAACTTGCGCCCGTCGCGCCGCCGTTCCGCCACCGGAAATCGCTTGACCGGAATCGCGCCAATGCCCAGCGAATAGCCAAAGTGCGCCGCGATCTCTTCGAACTCCATGACGCGTTTCGCCTCCGGCCTTTCGTGAATGCGAAAGAGCGAGGGAACGCCGGACGATTCCAGATGTCCGGCTACCGCCTCGTTAGCCGCGAGCATGAACTCTTCGATGATTCGATGCGCGATGTTTCGCTCCGCGCGAGTCACGCCGGTCATCTGGCCGGAGAGATCCAGTTCGATGTTCGTCTCCGGCATATCGAAATCGATGGAGCCGCGCTTGGTTCGCTTGCGATTCAGAATCAGCGCCAGCTCGCGCATCAGCTCGAAACGCTCCGCCAGTTTCGAGTAGCGTTCACGCATGGCCGCATCGCCCTCGAGCACGCGAAATACATTCGTATACGTCATGCGTTCGGCGCTACGGATCACGCCGCGCGTGAACTCCTGGCCGACGGTATCTCCTTGCCGGTCGATTTCGAGCAAGGCCGACAACACCAGCCGATCTTCCTGCGGCCGCAACGAACAGATATCGGTAGAAAGCTCGATGGGCAGCATGGGCACGGCTCGATCCGGGAAGTACACGCTGGTACCGCGCAGCAGCGCCTCTGTGTCGATAGGCGTACCGGGCTGAACGTAGTAGCTGACGTCGGCAATGTGAACCTGCAGCGCAAAATGGCCGTTTGCGAGCCTCTCTACCCAGACGGCATCATCGAAATCTCTTGCCGTTTCGCCGTCAATCGTGACAATCTCCAGATGGCGAAAATCACGGCGCCGCTCCAATTCGTCCGCCGGGATCCGATGTGAAATCTCTTGCGCCTGTTGAATCGCTTTCTCCGGAAATTCATGCGGCAGGTGATGCTTGCGAATGACGATCTCGACGTCGACGCCAAAATCGTCCGCGTATCCGAGCACCTCCAGCACGCGGCCCACACCGTGGTCCCCATCTTCAGGGAATTCGAGAACCTCGACGTTCACGATCATTCCGTCGAGATCTTCCAGCGAGTTGATCTCGCGGGGCGCCGCGCCCACTCGATTCACCGGCGCTCGCTTGGCGGGTATTTCCATGCCTTCCGGAATTTCGATCCATTGCTGAATCCGGTCGTCCGAAGGCTTCACGAAGTTGCCGTGCTTGCGGATGCGGAATTCGCCCACGACGGTCATATGCGCGCGCCGCAGAATGCGGATGACCTCGCCCTCTGCCCGGCCCTCGTTGGCAATGCGAGTCACGTGAACCAGCGCGCGATCGCCATGCATTCCTTTCGCCGCTTCATCCGGCGGCAGGAAGATGTCGCCCTGCATTCCAGCAATCGCCTGATCGGGAATCAGGAAGCCGAAACCGTCACGATGGACCGAGAGCCGGCCAGAGACATAATCCGGGTTGCTACCCACCGCGACGAAGTGACCCGACCGCAGTTCGACAAGAAGCCCTTTTTCCGCGAGCCGGTCGAGCGCCTGCTCCAGCGTCTCGCGTTCGCTACCCTCGGTCCGTAGTTCGCGGACCAACTGTTTGAAAGTGGCTCGCGCGTGCGGCAGGTTCCGGATATGTTCAAGCAGAGTAGCGTCGGTATGGCTTGAGTGCTTCGGCACACCGCAATTATAAGGACTCCTATAGTGGGGACATGCACTTGAAGACGGTTCGCCTCACCATCCCCGAAGACGGCAACATTATCGTGGGCCAGAGTCACTTCATCAAGTCTGTCGAAGACATTTACGAGGCCATTGTCAACACGTCCTCGCACCTTCAGTTCGGCATCGCGTTCAACGAGGCTTCGGGTGACTGTCTGACGCGCGTGGACGGAAACGACGAGAGTCTCAAACAGAACGCGATCGAGAATGCCAGCGCATTAGCGGCGGGTCACGTCTTTGTAGTTGCGCTTGCGCAACGGCTTCCCCATAAACGTGCTGGGACGTATTCAGGCGGTACCGGAAGTTGTGAACATCTATTGCGCGACGGCCAACCCGGTGGAAGTGATCGTCGCGGAAACCGAACAGGGCCGCGGCGTTCTGGGCGTGATCGATGGCAGTTCACCCAAAGGCATTGAAACCGAGTCGCACGTGAAGGCCCGCATCGAACTGCTGCAAAGGTTCGGATATAAGCGCTAATACCCTTGGATCACCGGCAGCAAACTTCGCTCGAGCAATCCAGCTTCACTGACACCGCCAATTTCCAAATCTATCATTTGATTCGGCGCGCGCTCCTGCGCCATTTCAACTTTCAAAAAGTTCGTCGTCAACGCCATTCCGCGCTGTTCCAGCGTAACGGCAGGCAGGACCTTGCCGATCATGCGGCGGCGAAACTCCCGGTTCTTCGAAGCCGAGATCTCTCGTAGAATGCGAGTCCGTTCGCGGCGCGCGTCCGTGGGTACGGCATCCGCCAGCTCCGCCGCCAACGTCCCCGGACGTTCCGAATAAGTAAACACGTGCAGATACGTGAACGGGTGCTGTTCGATGAAGTGCACCGTCTCTTGGAACTCCGCCTCGGTCTCACCCGGAAAGCCGGTCATCACATCGGCTCCAATAGCCGCGTCCGGCATCAGCCGAAAAGCGAGCTCCAAGCGGCTCGCATAATGGCGCGTGCGATATTTGCGGAACATGCGCTTCAGTACCGCGTCTGAACCCGATTGCAGCGGCAGATGAACGTGCTTGGCGATTCTCGCGTCATCGGCGACGAGCTCGAATAGCGCATCGCCCCAATCCATCGGCTCAACCGAGCTGATCCGCAGCCGCCGTACGCTCGTCTCGCGCAGGATCGCTTTCAGCAGGTCGACGAAACGCGAGGCGCCAGGCAGGTCTCTCCCCCATCGTCCTAGGTTAATCCCGCTGAGCACGATTTCGCAGTAGCGCTCGGCCAAATCGCGCACCTGCGCTACTACGCTCTCAAGATTTGCGCTGCGGCTCCTGCCGCGCACCGTCGGAATGATGCAGAATGAACAGCGATTACTGCAGCCGTCCTGCACTTTCAAGTTTGGCCGGGTGCGATCTTCCCGCACATCTCTAACGGGTGTCGCCAGGAACGTGCTTTGCCTGGACAGGTCGCCCACCAGCACTTGCCCGTGATACTCTTCGCTTCCGCCCAGAACAATTTCGGCAATCCGCGTTTTATGCGAGTTGCCGACAACCCAGCTAACTCCTTCGATGTCCGCTAATTCTCCGGGCGCGCGTTGCGCGTAACAGCCGGTCACCAGGATTTTCGCGTTCGGATTATCGCGCTGGATTCCGCGGACGGCGCGGCGCGCATCGACATCCGCGGCGTGGGTAACGGTGCAGGTATTCAGAACCACCAGGTCGGCAGCAGCTCCGTCATTGACGGCCACGAAGCCGCGTTCTTCTAGCGAAGCCTCGATAGCGGCGCCGTCGGCCTGCGATGCCCGGCAGCCGAAGCTCTGAACGTAAACGCGCTTCAAACTATCTTCCCTCTCCAGTGTAGGTTCTATGTTTTGTAAGTTCTATACTGATACTGCCTGCGCGATCAGGCAACCGCTGGATGCGCTCGTTCGCGAGCAAGTCGAGAGGAAAGTCCGGTCTTCATAGGGCAGCATGCCGGCTAACGGCCGGGGGTTTGCGCTCAAAGCGCATGCTACGGAAAGTGCCACAGAAAATATACCGCCCGCCGGCCTCCGGCGAGTAAGGGTGAAAAGGTGCGGTAAAAGCGCACCGCGATCCGAGCAATCGGATTGGCAGGGCAAACCCCATGTGAAGCAAGACCAAATAGGGGAGGAGGAGTGACCCGCTCCGCTAGCACTTCCGGGTAGGTCGCTCGAGCCTCTCAGTAATGGGAGGCCTAGACGAATGGTTGCCGCCCGCTTCGGCGGGAACAGGAACCGGCTTATCGATCGCGCAGGTTTAAATGATCTAAGAATGAAAGAGAAAATAGGAGTATCCCCCCATCTGGCGCTGCTGCGGGGCATCAATGTCGGCGGTAAACATTCCCTGCCTATGAAGGACCTCGCCGAAATATTCACCACCGCAGGCTGCACAAATGTCCGCACCTATATCCAGAGCGGCAATGTTATTTTCTGCGCTGCCTCTGGCATCTTAGAAGAGCTTCCCGGCCGGATCGTCAACCAAATCGCAAAACGCTTCGGCTATCAGGCTCCGGTGATTTTGCGAACGGCTAAGCAGCTTGGCGACATCATTCGCAATAATCCCTTCCAGCAGGCAGGGGCAGCCGAGAGCACGCTGCACGTCCTCTTCCTTGCGGATCTGCCGGATCCGACAAGCGTCAAAAACCTCGATCCCGATCGATCGCGGCCTGATGCATTCTTCGTGCATAACCGGGAGGTCTACCTGCACATGCCGAATGGCATGGGGCGCACTAAACTGACGAATGCTTATTTCGATTCAACGCTCGCGACCACCAGCACGGCCAGGAATTGGCGCACAGTTCTCAAGCTTTTCGAGTTGATGCAGGACTGACATGACTAGCTTCCTCATCTCAGCCAGGGACCGGTGCTACGCGGAACTCGGCGCCGGGATTAGCTGGCGCGTGCAATTGCTCGTTTTCTTGGTAGCTGCGGCTGCTGTCGTATCACGCAGGCCAGATGCGCTTTTCAACCCGCAGTTTTTTGGCGAAGACGGCACGATCTGGTACCGCGAGGCCTACATGTCTGGCTGGTTCAGCTCTCTGTTCCATTCTCAGAACGGATACTTTCAAACTATTCCTCGCTTAGCGGCTTCCTTAGCCCTGCTCGCGCCATTGCGCTTTGCGCCGTTAGTAATGAACTTGATTGGCATTACCTTCCAAGTCTTACCGGCAAATCTTGTGCTCTCGTCGCGCTGCCGTAACTGGGGTCCTCTTTACCTGCGAGCGCTAATGGCTTTCACTTACATAGCGTTGCCAAACACAATGGAGTTAGACGCCACGGTGGAAGAAGCTCAGTGGCACTTAGCGCTCCTTGCATGCATTCTCGTTCTGGCTTATCCGCCCTCCGCCCTAAAATGGCGCGTCTTCGATGTTACGATTGTTCTACTAAGTGGCCTCAGCGGTCCCTTCGCCCTGGTCCTGTTGCCGATCGCGTTCGTTTTCTGGTACTTCCGCCGGGACCGCTGGCGGCTGGCACTGATCGCCACGCTGGCGCTAACGGCCTGCGTGCAAGTATCTGCTCTGCTCAGATACGCATCGGCAACTCGCCCTCACGTCATTCTGGGAGCTACCCCAAAACTTTTCATACGGCTTTTGGCCGGACAGGTATATCTCGGCGCCCTGCTCGGTCAAACCAGCCTGCCGGCTCAACAAAATGCCATCCTGCTTGGCCTTGTTGCGGTCCTGGGAACGACAATTCTTGTTTACTGCTTGCTCAAAGCAGGTTTGGAGTGGAAGCTCTTTATCGCCTTCTGTCTGCTGGTCTTCGCGGCCTCGTTGCGAAGTCCCATGGTCAGCATGACCACTCCGCAGTGGGAAGTTCTTAGAGATTCCTTGGGCATACGATACTGGTTCTTACCAATGCTGGCGTTTGTCTGGGCGTTACTGTGGTGCGCAACCGGCAGAAACAATACCCTGGTCTGGATTCTCGCCATCACCGGTCTGATGTTCATGTGTATCGGAGTTATTCACGACTGGAGTTATCCCGCTTACCCGGATTTGCGCTTCCCGGGCTATGCCAAGCAATTCGCCGCGGCTGCCCCCGGCACTCTTTTCAAAATTCCAATCTGTCCAAGCGGCTGGTTTCTGCAACTTACTAAGAGAGGTGGAGCATGCCGCACCCTCCCGGCCGGCGTCATTGACCAACCCGCCACTGGGGCCCGCGTTTCCGGCACGATTTCTGTTAGTGGTTGGGTAACTTCTTCGGAATCCATTCGCCGGGTGGACATCTACATAGATAAACTCTTGGCCCAATCGGTTCTGCCGGATCTCTCTCGCCCCGATGTGGATGCCCTCTACCCACACTCGCCAAATAAGTACACAGGATGGCGAGCGGTGATGGACATGTCCCAGGTGGCTCCGGGAACCCACGAAATTGAGGTGCGGGCTTTAGAGGCGGACGGATGCGAATCGGACGTTGATGTTGTAAGAGTAGAGCGCTGACGTAGGATGGCTGCCGCTGTTCTCTCCGTGGTGGTACCGGCCTACAACGAGGAGCCGACCATCGCCGTCGTTATACAAAAGCTTCTCGCAGTACCGAATCTGCTCGAAATCATCATCGTCGATGACTGCTCGACCGATCGTACCTTGGACATTGCGTCTCACCTGGCCTCGCAACATCCCGAAATACGGATTTTGCGCCAGGAACGGAATCTTGGCAAAACAGCAGCGCTGAAGGCGGGCTTTGCAGCGACCCAGGGCGAAATCGTAATTGTCCAGGACGCCGATCTCGAATACGATCCCTCCGAGATTAAGGACGTCATCAAACCGATTCTGGACGGCGTGGCCGATGTCGTCTATGGTTCCCGATTCCTGGTGCGCCAAGCGGCGCGCGTCCTATACTTCTATCATTACTTGGCCAACAAGGCGCTAACTCTTCTATCGGATCTTCTTACCAACGTCAACCTCACCGATATTGAAACTGGTTACAAAGCCTTTCGGGGCGAGATCATCCGTAACATGATTATTTCTTCGAAAGGCTTTGGCTTTGAGGTGGAAGCGACAGCTAAAGTTGTGAAATTGGGCTGCTCACTCTATGAAGTGCCTATAAGTTACTATGGCCGCACTTACGAACAGGGAAAGAAGATTCAATTCAGCGACGGCCTCATTGCTCTTTGGCTGATATTCCGTTACAACCTGTTCTGCAGCCTGGCCGCATCGTACACGCGCCTTCCCAGCGTTGGTGTCTCGGCCGCGGTGCGGCGCCGGTCAAGCTGACCCCACCGCAAAAAGTTTTCTTCGGACCTGAGGGAATCCGTCTGAAAACCCCGCTTCTCAGAGTGAAGCATGAAAATGACGCGCACCCTCACTGTCTCGCGGTTTTACTGGCGATCGTCGGCTTGTCGGCTTTAGGCGCGCCACCCGCGCGCGCCGATCTCATCCGGACAATACCTTTCTCCCTCATCGGCAGCCCCAATCAGGGAACTGTCCTGGTTCCGCAATTCGACCCGGCGCAGGGGCCGTTGAATTCCCTCACCCTTAGCGTCACCGCAACTATGCAGTTCGTTCTCGAAGTCTTCGATACAGGCCCGGGCCCGGTCTCCATTACTGCCCAAGACACGTTCTCTTTTGGCGGCATTCCGCTGCTGGCGGAAGGCGTTTTCACCGGAACAATCCCGTCAAATCAGCCGATCTACATCCTCATGCCGCCCGCTGTGTCACTCGGCACGCTCGGGGAGTCGTTCGGACCGAATGTGGCGAGCTTATTTGTCGGCACAGGCACGGTCCCGTTCCAATTATCGCTTCCGGCAGCCGCCGTCGATCAATTCTCCGGCGCCAGCGTCAACAGCGTCCTCGCCTTCACTGGTGTTTCCGGCACGGTCAGCGCCGATTATGCCTTCACCCCAGCAGCATCTCCAGTTCCGGAGCCGGTCTCTTTCGGAATGGCCGGGATCGCCCTGATTACAGCCGGAGCCTGGGGCAGGCGGAAACTGCGCCGTGATTCCTCAAAAGCTCACTCGAATCCCAGCTTCTGAAGCAAACGGTAATACTCGGGCTGGTTGCGAATGGAATCGAAAGCCGGATCCCAGCGAACCGATACCAGATCGGAGTCGCGGACATCGGCAGCCCGATTCAACAGGCGCATGGCAGCGCTACGATTGCCGAGACGAATGTAAGACTGCGCCTGGATCCAGAATGACGAGGACCATGGACTCTTCTCGTGTTCGGCTACGATTACTTTTAGAGGACCCGGGTTGCCGTTTGCGGCTTGATAGAATGCCATGCGGAAGGCGGCCGATTTATCGTTGGGAGTAAAATCCAGCATTGGTTTCCAGGCCGTTATGGCCTCCGCCGGTTTTCCGATCTGCACTAACGAATCCGCAAGCACCAGGCGTGCGACGTAATCCTTAGGATCGATCTGCAACACGCGCCGGCTCTCCGCCATCGCCTGCTCATAGCTGCGCCGGTAGTAGTAGATCATCAGAAGGGTGTTCGTATTCCAAAGCGAAGCCGGATCCAGTAATTCGCCTCGCCGCAGAGCTTGCTCGGCGTCATCGAAGCGGCCATAGGCAAAATCGACGTACGCCCATTCGTGCCAAGCGTAGGAATCGTTCGGAGAGAGTTGCGTAGCGCGGCGAAACTCCTGGTCTGCTTCGGCCCATTTCCACTGGCAGTAGTGTACGTAACCAAGCGCCGCATATCCTCGCCCGGATGAAGGATCCAGGGCAACGGCGCGCCTTGCCGCTCGTTCCGCCTCCGGGAGTACATCTTGCGGCTTACGAAAGTCGAGCGCCGCAAGCGTGCTATAAGCGTCGGCCAAGCCGGCTTGCGCGACGGCATAATCGGGATCGGCCGCAACTGCCTGACGCATCAAATTCAGCGCCTGATCCAAGTCGGCGTGGTCCCAGGAATAGCGGCCGCGCAGATACAGGTCGAAGGCGTTGTTCTTTGGCGCATAACGGGCGCTGGACCGCCGAATACCAAGCGCTCTTGATGCGCCGTCGACAATTCGATCCTCGGCAACCAAAATACGGGAGCGGTCGCACCTGAATGTTTGCGCCCAAAGAAGATACCCGTTGGCAGCATCCACCAATCGCGCATTGATTTCCAGTTGCCCGTCGGACGTTTCCGCGATACTCCCTTCGAGGATTTCCGTGGCCCTCAACTTCTGCCCGATCGAGCGGACATCACTTCCAACATTTCGAAACAGATCGGCGGAAGTTCTTGCAACCACGCGAAGGCCTGGCGAGGCTGCGAACCGGTTGGTCAGATCGCCGGTGACTCCGGAGCTCAAGAAAGCGTCGGTTTTCGGCAAGTTAAGGTTCTGAAGCGGTAACACTGCCAGAGCGTGGGTTGGTTTGGCATGCCCCGCGCCGGACCGGCTCAACATGACGACAATGCCGAAGCAACCGGCGGCGGCCACACCCGTGCAAATCCACCGGAGACTCCGGTTCGCGGCTCTCCGCGGTGGAGTCGCCTCGATAGCCGCGGCTGTCGTCAAATCATTGTCAATCGGCTGAGAAACCTCCACCGCAGGCGGCGGTGTTGTCTGAATGCGATACGAACTCGGGTACGTACGAGCCAACGGGAATAGATATAAAAATGCGATCGGCCTTGCCGTCGGTCTGGTAATAGCGCCCGAGCCGCTCGCGCAGCCGGCGGACGGCCGAACGCACAATGGAATCGCTCGCCGGGTCGAACGAGGAACGTCCGAACACTTTCAGTGCAATGCTGGTCTCTTTGAGCTGATCCGCTTCGCCATCGAGAACGCTCCTGACCGCGAATCGCAGAATAGCGCCCAGCCGTTCGGCGCCCCGAAACAGCTCCGAACTCAGAATGCGATCCAGTTGGCGCTCGATCTCCTGGGCGGTTAGCCTTTCGGCCTCCGAAGCGGCGCAAACATTTTTGGGGGTCATGTCACGCTGAAATCTTTGTATTGCCCAGTACTCTCAGTCCTGAGATCCAACCGTTTCATTGTAAAGCCAAACGGCACGTGACATCCCGCCGCGTCACGATGTGAGACGTTGCGCAACTCACACTGAACTCGGAAGATAGGTTGGGTTTCTTCCCAAATACAAAACGCCGTCCGGCAGGAGATTAGTTGAATGAGGATCTCGCGCGATTTCGCATTTTGCGCGCTGTTGGTTAGTCTATTCAGTTTGCCCGCGCTGAGTTCGGTTTCCGTGGTCAAGAACTATGGGAATCTGCCGCTCCGCTTCGAGCCGAACCAAGGCCAAGCTGCTCCGGGCGTTGATTTCGTGTCTAGAGGCGCAGGCTACTCGATGCTGGCCGGCGCCGGCCGGATGAGTTTCGAATTGGGAAATGGCAAGAAAGGAACAGCCGAAGTCGGGCTGCAATTCCTCGGCTCCGACACCCGTTCGCGCGCAGAGGGGCTGGGCATGCTCGGGTCGCGCAGCAATTATTTCATCGGCAACGATCCGTCGCGATGGCAGACCAATATTCCAAACTTCAGCGCGGTGAGTTACCCCGGTTTGTACCCCGGAATCAATCTGCGCTTCCACGGCAGCCAGCGAATGCTCGAATACGATCTTTCAGTGGCGCCGGGCGCTGACCCCAATCTGATCCGAGTCGGGGTCTCGGGTGTCGACCCGCTGACGCTCGATTCCGAAGGGAATCTGGTGCTGCACTCGCAAGCCGGTGATCTGAATATGCGCAAACCCGTCCTGTATCAGGAGAGTGCGGGAGGGCGGCAAACGATCGCTGGCGAATATGTTCTGCTTTCTAAGAACCAGTTCGGTTTTCGAGTTGGTAAATACAATCGCCGCAAGCCGCTGGTTATCGATCCAGTGCTAGGCACGGTTTTCGCAACGCTGCTGGGCGGCTCCGGCGATGAATACGTTTATGGCCTGCAAGCCGATTCCTCGGGCAACACCTATCTTGCCGGGGCGACGAGCTTCTGCTACCGATTTCCCCACCTACTCAACCTCAACTGTCTATCAACGCTCTTTTGGCGGCGGGAACAATTACCCCAGTCCTGATGGAAGCCCGACCGACTTTTTCATTGCAAAAGTTAATCCGGCCGGGACAGGCCTCCTATTCTCCACTTATCTGGGAGGCAGCGGCAACGAACTAGCGGATCCTTATTTGAGCGGCCCCGGCTACGGCGGCAATTCGCTGCTCGCGGTCGACAGCACTGGCAAGCTTTACGTCACGGGCGTAACGCTGTCGTCGAATTTTCCCGTAACCGCGAGCACTGCCGTCTCAACCACCGGCAGTTCTAACAACGCCTATGGCGGATTTCTGTTCAAGCTCAGCGCGGATGGCTCGACCATGCTGTATTCGACCTACCTGCCCTATGCCATCCCGCATTCCGTAGCCGTTGATTCAGCCGGGCGGGCCTATGTCGTTGGATACGAGGTCGGATCCAACGACTCGTTCCCGCTCAGCGCGAACGCATATCAATCCAAATTCAATGCCGGCGACATTCAGGAAGCCGTTGTGATGAAGGTTGACACCTTGGCGCTTTCCGGCAGTTCGGCGCTTCTTTATTCGACGCGTTTCGGCTCCAATACTGGCGCTTATGCGGTTACAGCGAACAACTCGGGAATCGCCTACGTGGCCGGCGCCACGCTCAATTACGCGTACCCGGGCTATGCCGGCACGGTACCCACTCGTAAAGCGTTCCAAAACTTTCCCGGTTCGGCATCCGACGCGTTTATCGCGACCTTCGATACGACTCAATCGAGCGGCGACGCGACACTTCTCACCTCCAGTTATCTGGGAGGGAACGGGAACGAAGATGCCGTGGGAATCGCCCTCGATTCGCAGGGCAACATCTACCTGGCCGGGTACAGTCTGTCCACCAACTTTCCGACAACCGGCGGGGTATTTGAGCAGTTTGGCTACGGCGCCAACATAAATCACATCTATGCCGCGAAGATCGACCCGACTGGACAAACCAAGCTTGCCGCTACTTATGTCGATGGCAATGCAAGCGACACGCTAACCGGGTTTGCGCTGGATGCCAGCGGCAATGTTTATCTCGCTGGAACAACGCAGTCGGCAAATTTCCCGGTCTTGTACGGCTCCGCGTTTCCATCTGGCTGCGGAGGCTCTGAACCTTTTGCATTGGCGTTGAACTCCACGCTTTCGAATCTTGTCTTCGCTACCTCGTTAGCGCAGGGGAATTGCGCCAGCGGCATCAATTCCTTGCCTGGGCCGGTAATCGCAGTCGATAATGCTGGGGGCGCCTATGTAGCGGGAGACGCCAACGCTGGATTTACCACCACTCCCGGCGCGTACCAGGCCAATAATAATGGCAGCTTGGACGCCTTCGTCACGAAACTGGCGCTCAGCAGCAGCGGAAATGCCAGCACCTTAACTCTGGCGCTGAGTTCGATTTCGCCGGGCGCGGGCGGATCTCAGGACGCCGTGCTCACCACCATCACCGGTACCGGACTGACAACCGGCACTCCGTTTACGCTTTCTTATTCGAGCACCCAGCCTGGCGGCGGCGCGCCGGTCCCCGGCCTCACATCGGCAACGGGAAGTGTGCAGAGCGTGTCTTCGGACGGCACTTCGGCATCGGTCATTTTTAATTTGAACGGTCTCCAATTGGGCGTCTACGACCTGCAGGCGAAGGACGCAAATCAGAATGCGGTCACGTTGATGACCGCGTTCACAGTCGTGGCTGACACGCTTTCGATTGTTCCCGCCCACGGCGGGAATTGCGGACCTGTGACAGCTACGCTGTGGGGCGGCCTTTTCGAGCCGGGAGCGAGCGTAACCCTTAGCAGCGCCGGAACCAGGATTGGCGGCTCCAATGTTACGGTTTCGCCCGATCACGGCAGCCTCAGTACTACTTTCGACCTTACTGGCCAACCTTTGGGAACTTACGACGTCACCGTCGCCAATAGCGATGGCGCCTCCAAGCATCTTCCGGCTGGCTTCACGATCGAGGCCGGAATGCCGCTGACACTTAACATCCAATACGTCGGACCGCCGTTCTTCGGTGAGGGAAAGCACGAAGAGATCGCGGTGCAGGTTGTGAATCAGGGCGACGTGGATAGCCAACCGCTCACCGTGACCGTTACCATCACCAATCTGGTGACCCTGACGCCTTCCATTCCGTATACAGTAACGCCGCAGGGCGCGAGCAATGTCTACACGATGCAACCCGGAATTCTCGCCGCTGGCGGAACGCTGCAGATTCCTATCGACGAATACGTGGGCAACAACATCACGCCACATACCCCGGCGCCGATTCAACTGCATGTCCAGGAGGCCTATCCGCCGGCGAATACCTCATCGCCATGTTCCAGTTTGGATCCAGGCCCTTCCGGTGGCGGCTCGGGTGGGCCGATCGACATTCGTACTCCGCAAGACCCGAATAACAAGGTGGGTCTGCTGGGCGCCGGGAACGCGCAATACATTGCTCCAAACACGATCCCTTACATCGTGTATTTCGAGAATGACGCGAATGCAGGAGCGCCCGCGCAGGATGTAGTTGTCACCGATACGATCGACCCCACCGTTTTCGATATCAACTCCATCAGCTTCGCTTCCATGGCGTTCGCGACTCAGTTCTATCCTTTACCGGCGGGAAACAGCGACTTTACCCAAACCGTCGACTTACGGCCGAACCAGCCCTTCGAAGTAGTGCTTAGCGCGCATCTCGATCGCAGCGTGAACACCATCACTTGGACCTTCCACACCATCGACCCGAATACCGGGCAGTCGCCCAACGATCCATCGCTTGGTTTCCTGCCGCCCAACCAAACCTCTCCGCAAGGTCAGGGCTACGTGACGTTCAACATCAACCCGTTACCAGGGCAGCCCACCGGCACGACCCTGTCGAATCAAGCTACCGTGGTTTTCAACACCAATTCCCCGATCTACACTCCCACGTGGACTAACACGCTCGATGTGGATCCGCCCACCAGCAGCGTACAAGCGTTGCCGCCCGCCGAGCCGAGCTCGTTCACTGTGCAGTGGAGCGGCAGCGACAATGGCTCAGGCATCCGGAGCTACAACATCTACGTTTCTATCAACGGGGGCGCCTACCAGGTCTGGCAGGCGAATACGGCCGCCGCATCGGCCACCTACACGGCAACAACTTCTGGAACTTATGCGTTCTACAGCATTGCCACCGATCAGGTTGGCAACGTAGAAGCGCCTAAGACCCGCGCCGATACGACGACTACAGTTACCGTTCAGCCGGCCTGCGCGGCTGATGTGTCTTCACAGATCACCGTGACAAGAGGAGGATATCGATACAACCACGCCACCAGTTCCTTCGTCGAGACAGTGACGCTGAAGAACAATGGCGCGGCGCTGACGAACGTTTCGTTGGTGCTCGATCACCTGAGCTCATCCGCGACTCTCTCGAACGAAGGCGGAACAACCCAGTGCGACGCGCCTACCGGCAGCCCGTGGATTACTGCCGCGGGAACGCTCGGGGCTGGCCAAACCGCTACGGTGAATCTGAATTTCAGAGATCCCAGCATGGCTGGCGTTCAGTACTCGACGCGTGTGCTGGCGGGAAGCGGGCAGCAATAATCGGAGGCATTCATGAGAATAAACGCATTACTTACTTTAAGCATTTTGATCGTTTTTGGAGCTGCGTGTAAGGCTGACGTAATCTACGACGTCAGCCTTGGCGACACGACCTCCCTCATCGGCAATTCCAACGCCCCGTTCGCGCTGGATTTTCAGTTCACCGACGGCAGCGGAACAGGCGACGCGAACAACACAGTAACCTTGTCCCAGTTCAACTTCGGTATCGGCGGAAGCGCTGGCTCGGCGAGCACCATCCAGACGAGCGGAAGTCCGAGCGGCAATTTGAGCTCGCAGGTTGTTCTCACCGACAACACCTTCTTCACTGAATTCAGCCAGCAGTTCAATCCGGGGAATACGCTCTCTTTTCAGCTTGACCTCACCAATAACGCCGATGCGGGAGGCACCCCGGACGAATTTACTTTCCAACTACTGGATAATACCGGCAACGAAGTGTCGACCACGGACCCCAGCGGCAGTAATTCACTGCTGATTATCGATCTCACCGGCGCAACTCTTCAGCCCAACGCCTATTCCACAAACGGAGACAACGTCACGATAACAGCTACCTATGCGACACCGATGACCGGCACGCCCGAACCCGCGACCGGATGGTTGATCGTCGCTGCCGTCCTGTGCTTTGCGGGTCTCTTACGAGCGCATACGGTTTCCCTTGACGCTACGAAGTGATAGGATTTGTTCGGAAATAGGTTCGGCTTTTTGATTGAAGCTTGAGCGTTGGCAGTATCGCTTCTGCGGACTGGATGGCAGCAAGGGACTCTTTCTGTGGCTCCTGATTCACAGAGCATGTTTAGAATGCGGTGAATGAAGGCAAACACGATTACTGGCTCTTGCGGCTGCGTATCCGGCACAACACCTTGAGTACATCGCCCGTCAATGGAGGGCATCTTCTAAAAAGATCACAACTGTCGCCGGATCGCCCGTTCCGTTTTAGCATCCAGAAGCACCCAAATGACTGCGCCACTTGGATGTACGTAGGGAACGGGATTTTTCAGGTATCTAGGCTTTGTCATCACCCAGGCGTAGGTATTGCGGTAGTACCCCAGTCGCGCTTCGCTCGGACGCATTCCGGCCTTACGTGCGTTGTCACGGAACGCACGGGTCGAAAGAGGTCCAATGCAGTCGACCAAGTCGCACATTCCAATGACGGTGCCGGATCGGCTCGGAATCAGTGCTATCGTTTCTCGAATGGAAGTACGGGAACCGCGAATCTCCCAAGTCTTCTCACCGTCAAGAATTTTGTCTACCCACGGATGGCGAATGACAAGCGCACGCATCTACTAAACCAGCTTGTGAGCGATCCTATCTTCCAGAATTTCTTGCACTGTGAGCGCCACGATTACTCGATGTTCGCTTCGAAAGAAGCGTCCAATCTCATCCATGGCGTCTTGAGTGAAAGCGAAAGAGACAAAGAACCCCTTGGATCGGTTCTCGCGAATCATGGCAGCCTCGAATTGATCGATGTCCGGTCTACCGGCCTTGTCTTTCTGTTTGACCTGGATGGGATACCACTGATCCATGAAATCGAAGGTATTCGGTTTCAATTGGGGCGATGCGCCTACCGGAAAGATCCGACCGTCCACTCCCATATCTCCGACCTGAACCTTATTCTTAACGCCACCTAAAGCAATTACGGCCCAGTTCTCGAATTCAAATGGCGGGATACGACGTAGCTGCTGTTCTGACCAGGGTAGATCACGTACAACAAAACCGCGCCCGACACGCCAGAAGCTTCTCGTCTTCTGGCAACTTGCAGATGTCACGGAGTCGTTTCGCCATGACGCGGCAAGCGGTTGGCGAGACATCTATTCCAATCCATTGCCGGTTGAGATTCTGTGCGGCGACTAAGGCGGTTCCGCATCCGCAAAAGGCGTCGAGAACGATGTCGTTCTCGCTGCTGCTTGCCTTAATGATGCGTTCCAACAGTGGCAGCGGCTTCTGTGTGGGATATCCTAACCGTTCAGCCGAGAGATTATGAAGCGGTCGAATATCATTCCATACCGTCTGCAAGAGGTACTCCTTGGCTCTTGTCTGCGTATCGTTTTAATCTTGGGACGCCGCCCTCCTTCTTGAGGCCAGTGGGATCGCGCCCGCCGCATCCAGAGCGTCGAGCTTCTGCTGGGATGACGCATCGCCACTTAGTCGGTGATTCCTCAACCGCCTCAGTAGGAATGGCCCAATGCCTGCCTTTTGCGGTGACGTTGATCCCGCGCCATGGTTCACCACTGTCGCCATGCGAATGCCATCACCGGTTAGGTCTATGCGCATCCAGCGCCGTCCATCTGGGTGAACGTGAGTCAAAAAATGTTGTTAAGTAATCGGGATCATAAGGCTGATATTGTTTATTCCACGTGTAATCGGCTGATCCGGTTTGTATAAAACAACAGGACATCGTGAAACCGGCCGATAACGAAAACAGCGATGCTGCTTGAATGCGCGAAGAGTTCTCTTCCAGAAAATCTCATTCTGGAAATTGTTTTCGCCAAAGATCTGATCCAGCATCACCTTCACGTAATGCGAGGCGTGCCAATCGCAGTGATAGTAAAAGCTGCCGGTCTTCTTGAGAACACGAGCGAGTTCTAAGCACCGTGGACGTATGAATTCGATGTACGCCTGCGTTGATGCGTGACGATCTTCGAACGCCCGTTTCTCCTTTGCGATCGATATACCTTGACGAGTGTCGCGTAATTTACTTTGTCGCAGAAATAGTATTGAACGGCAGTCGGATAAGCAGCAAAGCCGTCTGTAGTCATTTGAAACCAGTGAGCGGGTATTGATGGATGTTGCGGAGCTTCTGCATGAACAGCATGGTGGAAACCGTATTACGACGGCTCAGGTGCCAAGCGAGAACCAGCTTCGTATTGCGCTCCATTCCTACGAACGTGTACGCGTCGCCAATCATTTCGTCTTCCCATTCGGCCTCGGGCTTGTTCCCTTCCTTCTTGCCGACGTAGGCCCAGATTTCATCGACCTCTACATCCTGCACGATAAGCTCTTGAATATTGTTTGGATAGGAGCGTTTCGCATTTCTCGCCAGCGAGAACGAGGAGACGGCAGATCGTGTCGCGGTGGATTCCCGTGAGTAGTTCGGTTGCGCGAGATGCTGGTTCCCTCGATCAGGAGTTGGAGCGCCCTGAGCGCCTTGTCTTCCGGCACGGTAATGTTTTGTTTCTTCGTGGACTTCGCCATGTCCCAACGGTAACACGAAAGCAACCCCTTGCTGTTCTTAAATCAGCAGCTTATAGCAGCTCCGCACGCTTAGGACCTACGGCGGCGCGCAGCTATTACCACGATCAGGTAAAATAACCCTCACAGCCGGTGTGAGGATTCCTGCTACGCCGGCCTGCGCTCGAAATCTTTCGCTGGCCAAGGTTTGCGTTGAATCTTCATGACTCTCCTGGCGGTTCGCACGATGTAACACAACTGCTCGTCGCGTGGAGCAATGGAGATCAAGCAGCCCTCGAGAGCCTGCTTCCGCTGATCTACGACGAGCTTCATCGCCTGGCCCGGCACTACATGCATCGGGAGTCGCCCGGCCATACTCTGCAGACAACCGCGCTGGTGAATGAAGCTTATCTGCGTCTGGTCAAGCAGAAAGATGTGCAGTGGAAAGACCGCGCGCATTTTTTTGCGGCTTCTGCTCAATCCATGCGGCACATTCTGGTCGACATGGCGCGCGCTCGGAACCGGCAACGGCGCGGCGGCAACACCCCGCACCTTTCTTTGGACGAAGGGCTTATATTTTCGCCGGAGCGCGCCTCAGAGCTGGTTGCTCTCGATGATGCGCTTACCGCGCTCGCCAAGCTGGATCAGCGCAAAAGCCGGATTGTGGAACTGCGTTTCTTTGGGGGCTTGACCACCGAGGAGATAACGGAAATCCTTAAGGTGTCGCACGCCACCGTGGAGCGCGAATGGCAGCGGGCAAAGGCCTGGCTTACGTGCGAACTGGACAAGGCGAACACAGCCAACCCGTGACAACCCGCGCGACGGCCGCTGGCTTTTCTCCTCATGACGCCGGAACGTTACCAGCTAATCAACACACTCGCTGATTCCGCTTTGGAGATCGCGCCTGAGCAGCGTGGCGGTTTCCTCGATCATGCCTGCGCGGGTGACGCGGATCTCCGAATCGCAGGTGGAGCGTCTGCTCGCCGCGCACGAATCCAGCGCCGGTTTCCTGGAAGCGCCAGTGCTCGAGCTGCTGGCGAAAGACATGGCCGCGCCCGCATTGGGAAACGATCTCATTGGCCGAAAGGTGGATCGTTACACCGTCATCTCGCGGCTCGGCGCCGGCGGCATTGGCCAGGTCTGGCTGGCTAAGGATGAACTGCTGACACGCGATGTTGCGCTCAAACTGCTGTTCCCCAGGTTCGCGGGTGATCCATATCACGTCCGCCGCTTTCAGCAGGAAGCGCGCGCGGCCTCCACTCTGAACCATCCGAATATAGTCACCATTTATGAGATCGGCAAGAGCGATGGCGTAGATTTCATTGCTCAGGAATTCGTTCACGGCCAGACACTGCGTCAGTGGCTCGCCAATGGGCCAGTGCCACTGGTATCGGTTCTCGATGTAGGAGTTCAGATCGCCGCTGCTCTCGCGGCTGCTCACGGGGCCGGAATCGTCCATCGCGATATCAAACCGGAAAACGTCATGGTCCGGCCCGATGGACTCGTTAAGGTACTCGATTTTGGTTTGGCCAGGTTCATCGAGCGGGAACCACCCGCGCCCGATGCGCCATTTTTCAATCACTCGATCACGCGGCCCGGCTTCGTCCTGGGCACCGTAAGGTACATGTCGCCGGAGCAGGCGCGCGGTCTCTCCGTGGATCAGCGCAGTGATCTCTTCAGTCTGGGAGTGCTCCTCTATGAGATGGTGACCGGCTCCGCGCCGTTCTCAGGCTCCGACCCCCAGCGACGTTTTGGCCGCTATTCTCACTTATGAGCCGCGCACCTCTCTCAACTTACTTGCCGGAGCACGCCAGCGGAATTGGAGCTCATTATCCGCCGCTGTCTGGAAAAGGATCCGCAGGCGCGTTACGCCGACGCCACCGAACTGCGGCGCAGCCTGAACAGTTTCCGGCGCCAAATCGGCCTGCCGGTTGAGCCCACTTCGGATTCCGATGAGCTGGCATCCTCTCCCGCCGGCTACCTGAAGCCAGTCGCCCCGATCATGCGATCTCGAACGACGCGTTTGATTTTGCTGATCGGCCACGTCGCTCTTCTCGTTGGCGACCGGAGCTATTCATTAAGACAACAGGCGCCCCACAACCTCCCTTCAATTCAATGAAGATCACCCGGCTCCCCACGCGAGGCGAAGTTGCGGATGCGGCGATTTCGGCCGACGGCAAATACGTCGGCTTACGTGCTCGATGAAGAGCGCGGTCAAAGCCTGTGGATCAGGCAGCTTGCCACCGGTACTGACATCAGGACCGTTGCGCCCGAACCCGGGCAACACACTGGACTGACCTTCTCTCCCGATGGCAACTACTTGTACTACCGCAAGAAGGTCGATAACGGGATCTTCATGCTCTACCGGGTGGGCGTGCTGGGAGGCGAACCGCTTGAACTGATGCCGAACGTAAGTGGTATCGCCATTGCGCCGGGCGGCAGGCAATTGGCCTTCTTTCGCGTCGATCCTTCCAAGCGTGAATCCGCGTCTGATGGTTGCCAACGCCGACGGCAGCGAAGTGCGCCGGATTGCAACGCGGCATCTGCCTCGATATTTTTCGCGCTACAGCCTGGCATGGTCCCCCGATGGGCTTTGGATCGCCTGCTTTGCCGGGAGCGCGGAGGCTTCTACTCCCCAGGCATTTCATCTCATCGAGGTTCGGGTAGCAGATGGAGTGGAAAGAACCATCGGTAATCGCGCCTGGCGATGGGGTGGATCGATCGTTTGGTCCGCAAGCGGCGACACGCTCCTGTTTGACGCGACTGAACAGATCGATGATGGTTACCAGATCTGGACGGCTTCTCTCAAAAACGGCGAAGTCTCCAGGCTGACAAATGACTTGAACGATTACACCCGGCTGAGTCTCACGTCGGACGGAAAAACCATGCTGGCGTTGCAGACGCAGAAGTCCGCCGATCTTTGGGTGGCGCCTTCGGGCGATAGCGCTCGCGCAACGTCAGATCAGCTTCGGAGATATCCAAGCCGTGGAAAGCATGCGCGGGCTGAGACGCGAACCGGAGAGGATCGTTTACTCAGCCCAGGAAGGCGATTATCGCCACATCTCGATCATGGACGCCGACGGGCGCAATCAGAAGCAACTTACTCGTGGTTCCAGTAATGAAATCGAGTTAGCTGTCACTCGCGATGGGAAATATATGGTTTACCAATCGGAGGGAAAGATCTGGCGGAGCGATATCGGCGGCGGCAATGCACTGCAACTCACTCACGGCGCGCGCGACGTGCATCCCGATCCTTCCGCGGACAGCCGCTTCGTTGTTTACGCATCGTTCACCGATTGGTCGCCTGGTATTGCAGGCATGCCAACTTTATGGAAAGTACCGATTAACGGCGGCACGCCTATCCAACTGAGCTCTGCTCCAGCGTCGATACCCAAAGTATCGCCAGACGGCAAACTGATCGCGTTCGAATACTTCCCTGGCGCGGACCCGCAACTCTCGCCAGAGTTGATTGCGGTCATGAATTTCGAAGGAGGACCTCCAACACGAATCTTCGATAGATTGCCTCCCGTTGCCAGCGAGGTTTACTGGGAACCCGACGGGAAGGCTCTTCAGTTCGTCGTGCTGAATAAACGCGTGGGCAACATTTGGCGTCAAGCGCATGGACGGAACGCCGCCGGCGCAAGTAACACACTTCGACACCGGCCAACTATTCACTTTGGCGTGGTCGACAGAATGGCCGGCAACTTGCCGCCGCGCGCGGCAAAATAGCGCGTGACGTGGTCCTGATTACTACCTTCGAATAGCTCCGCTTTCGATGCTATCCTGAAAGGGCTCAGAAGTAAGCGCGCGCAACGGAGACCGCTCGGCCCGCTGCGTCCTCCCCGCCTCTCAATTCATGGATTTCCTTGCAGGTCTCAATCCGCAGCAGTGCGAAGCGGTTCAACATGTCGAAGGTCCCCTGCTGCTTCTGGCGGGCGCCGGAAGCGGAAAAACGCGCGTCATCACGCACCGTATAGCTCACCTGATTGAGGCGCATCACATTCCCGGTCCGGCTGTTCTGGCCGTCACGTTCACCAACAAAGCCGCCGACGAGATGCGCCAGCGTGTGTTGAGTCTGCTCAGCGATACCACTACTTCGAAAACACCTCTCCTCTCCACGTTTCACTCGTTTTGTGTTCGTCTGCTCAGGCGCGATGGCGACTCGCTGGCCGAAACTCGCCCCGGATTCACGCGCAGATTCACCATCTACGATGACGACGATCAGCTCGCGTTAATCAAATCGATTTACAAGCAGCTTGGCTTGGACGAGAAGTTTATGCAGTATCGGGCGTCCCTTTCCCGCATCAGTCACGGGAAAAGCCACAACGAAACAGCGGAGGACTGGTACAAGGCCGCTACGGATCCGAAGCTGACGCGCCTCGCCAAGATCTACGAGGTCTACGAAGAGCGGCTGCGGCAGGCGAATGCACTCGATTTTGACGATTTGCTGTTGGAATCGGTGAATCTGTTGCGCCACGACGATGCGCTGCGCCAGCTCTACAACCGGCGCTATGAGTTCGTGATGATCGATGAGTATCAGGACACGAATCGGACGCAGTATGAGCTTATTCGCCTGCTGACCGAAGCCCGGCACAATGTTTGTGTTGTGGGCGATGAAGATCAGTCGATTTACGGCTGGCGCGGCGCGGATATTCGCAACATTCTCGATTTCGAGCGCGATTACCCGGATGCAGTGGTCATTCGTCTGGAGCAGAATTACCGCTCCACCAAGAACATCCTGGAAGCCGCCAGCTCGGTTGTAGCCAATAACAAGGAACGCAAGGGCAAGTGGCTATGGACCAGTTCGGACGCGGGCGCAAAGATTGGTTATTACGAGGCGCCGGATGGGGAAAACGAGGCGCTCTTTATCGCCGACACGATTGAGAAACTGCTCGCGAAAAATCCATTGCAGCGCGTTGCGGTCCTATACCGGACGAACTTCCAATCACGCCAAATTGAAGAAGCCCTGCGGCGCTACGGCCGCAAGTATCTGGTCGTCGGCGGCTTCAGCTTTTATCAGCGAGCCGAGGTCAAAGATCTGCTCGCATATCTGAAGGTGCTGCTCAGTCCGCAGGATTCCGTCGGCCTGCTGCGCATCATCAACACTCCGGCGCGAGGCATCGGCAAAGGCACGGTCGAGCAAATGGAGCAGTATGCGCTCGAGCACGGGACCAGCCTATGGAACGCGCTGCCTAGGATGCTCGAAGAGAGAGTTTTTCCGACACGGGCGGAAGCGGCCATCAAATCGTTCCTGAACCTGATGCATAACTTGAGTGAAACGGCGGAAACGAAGCCGGTGCATGAGGTGCTGCGCGAGATTCTAGAAAAGACGGGCTACGACGCTATGCTCAAGAGCGATAGTTCGCCCGATTCGGAATCGCGCCTGGGCAACCTGGAAGAACTGGTCAATGCGGCTGCGGAAGCGGCAGATCGCGGCGAGACTGCGGCCGAATTTCTCGATCATGCGGCGCTGGTATCGGACGCCGATTCAGTCGACGAGCGCGCGGCCGTGTCGTTATTAACTATCCACAACGCCAAAGGGCTCGAGTTCTCCAATGTCTTTGTAGCGGGCCTCGAAGAAGGAATTTTCCCGCATAGCCGCTCGCTGAATTCAGAGGCCGCCATGGAGGAAGAGCGGCGGCTCTGTTATGTAGGCATGACGCGCGCGGAGAAGCGGCTCTATCTGACGTGGGCGCGCTATCGCCGCAGATATGGCGGCTCGCAACCGGAAATCTGCCTGCCGTCCCGTTTCCTGAACGAAGTGCCACCCAGCTTGCGCGAGAAATTGTCTCCCAGTCGTGATCGCTATACGCAAGAGGTGGATCTTTTCGCGGAACAACACGACGTGCGCGAATCCGTGAAGCGCAACCTGTATACCGGACACACCTACAATTCGGTAGAGAACATCGCGCAGTTTTTCGCGGAGCGGGGCATGCCTCCGCCCTCCGGTCTCACCAAGAGACCGGAAGCGCCGAACGCTGCGTCGAGTGCGGGCCTGAATACTCCATTGCCGCAGCAACCGCGATCTCCGGCCGGGCCGCGCCGCGCAGCCGGATACAGGGCTGGAGTGGTGGTTCATCATCCGAAATATGGGCGCGGTACCGTGCTTCGACGCGAAGGCGATGGCGAGGATGCGAAACTAACTATAAGTTTCCCGGGATACGGGTTGAAGAAGATCGTTGAAAAATACGCAGGCATAAGAATCGAAGAATGAATACTAAGCACGTAGAAGACAGAACCGAGCGCAAGCGGCTGAAACGCGCCGCCCGGAAGAAAGCCGCTCCGAAAGCGAAGCGGGCAGCGGGCGAAGCGCGCGGCTCCAACAAGAGAAAGGTAAAGAAGATGGTGAAGGGGCAGCGCAAACGCTAAGCGCTGCCGTCCCGTCCCGGCTAAGCGGCGTCTTCACCCACGCCGCGCTCCGGTTCTCATCTCACGAAGAATTACCCCCGGCGTGGCAATCCGGAATCCGGCGCGCTCCATCGCGCTCTGAATATACTGATTGCGCATAAACCAGCGCCAAACGTTTCCCGTCAACAGATTTTCAATGCTCAACAGTGAGATGCCGACATCAATCCCCACGACATCCTGATTCACCCATAGCTTCTGGTCCTTCCAGTTGGGATTGAAAGCATCGGTGAATCCGTAGCGTTGATAGATTTTATCGCCGTATACATTGAGCATCTGCTGTAACACCGGCAGGCAAATCTCGTGCGCGAACATCAGCGATCCAGCCGCCGCGCATGGAACCAGCGTTCCGTTGATGGGCCCTGCGAATGGCGGTCCGCCCCACACAACGTAACCACCCGGACTGTCCGAGACGGTGATGCCCCACATGTTCGGGCCGTAGTCCGAATATCTCGATTGCAAGCTTATGCAGAAGTCGCGATGAGCGTAAGTTGCAAAGATCGAGTTGCGGAAATAGTTCAAGTACGAGGGATCGCCATCCTGCTGATGCCGGAAATCGACCCAAGCGTGGGAAAACTGGTGCGTGAACAGCGGCCCTCCGCTGACAAACGTGTACTGGTCATAATGAACTTCAGGCCGCAACCAGGCGTACCAGCTATCGGCCGGTATGGCGCGCCGCGGCGCGCCGATCGCGAGCAGATACAGAACCGAAGCCTCGCTATATACGCTCCAGCGCGACTTCAGAAATCCGGATCCTGGCTTGACCCCGTGCGAGAGCAGTAACGGGTTACCGGCAAGCATCCAAGCGAAATCGACCCGCTCAAAGAGCTGTCTCGCTAGCCCTTGAATGTCGTGATCCTTGGGGAAGTATCCAGCGGCGGTGAGCACGCCACAAAGCAGCAATCCCGTGTCGATACTCGAAATTTCCGAGCCTAGTCTGCGCTCGCCTGAGCTGGCGTCCATGAAATGGTAGTACCAGCCGTGATCGTGAAAGGCGTGCATCCAGAAGTAGCGAAGCGTCATCAGGATGCGCGCGCGAACCTGCTCGTTCGTCAGCCACCCACGGCTGCCCGCGATGCACAGCGCTGTCAGTCCAAAGCCGGTGGCGGCCACGCTTCCGACGTTATTGCCGGATCGGGCGCCATCGTTTCTGGCCCGGTCCATGATGACTCCGGTGTGGTGGTCTGCCTGCTCCCAAAAATATAGCGAGCAACGCTTTGCAAAATCCTCCAGGAATTTGCGTTCATCCGCCTTCAGCGGTTCCGTAACATCGGGCGGACTGGCTGCCAGCGCTCTTCGCGCTAGCAGGGTTGCGCCAGCGGTCGATAACAGAAACTCGCGGCGCGAGAAGCGGAGGTCCTGGCGTCTCACGGAATCAGATACTTGTTAGGAACTGGGAAGATCCTTCCCGACAATTTAGATGCGGGCAGACCAGCCGGCGGTTCCAGCTTCCCCGCCCACACCACTTATATTATGTGCAATTTACCGCCCGAATTCGCTCGGCAATTAGAAGCTGAAGCGCACCTGCAGCTCGATGGATCGGCCCGCCAACGCAGCGCTGGGCCGTCCGAAGTTCGTGTTTTCTACGTGGGCATCCAGATCGCCAAACGCGAAGGGAACCAAATTCAACTGATTGAAGACGTTGAAGGCGTATCCGCGGAATTCAAGTTCGGCCGCTTCGTTGATCATCGGCAGCGCAAAGGCCTTGGAAAGCGTCGCGTCGGTTGAAAAGAATCCGGGGCCGCGGAACGAGTTCCGCCCAATGCCTGGAGGCCCGGCGGATGAAATGTTGAAGTAATTCGTTCCCTTGATAACGGATGTCTGGCTGGTTCCGCCGAATTCGCAGCCGTTGATGAAACAGGTGTTAGACAGATTGTTCTGATTGGCGTTATTGAAATACTGCACGGGCCGTGTTGGAGCAATCGTGGCGGCGCTGGGCAGCGCAGCGACGGACTGCTGGTTCCCTGTCACCGGCGTCCATGGGAACCCCGAGTAAGCCGTGACAATGGCCCCAAGCTGCCAACCGCCAAGCGCAGTGTGCAGCAGACCCTTGCTGTGCGGAAAAATAGGGAGCGTCCAGAGGCCGTTCAAGGTGAATCGATGACGGGCATCGTAATCTGAGGGTCCGTATTCGTCGGTCTGAGCATGCACCGGATCGGTCTGGTTCGACTGGGCGCCTGGACCCTCCGCTGACAACATATCGATGCTCTTGCTCCAGGTGTACGACGCGTCAAGGGAGAAGCCCAACGAAAACTGCTTGGACACTCGCGCGTACATCGCGTTATACGATGCGTTCACATCGGGTGTTGGGATAAACACGCCATTGAAATAGCTGTTTTGAGTTCCTATGGCTTGCGGATAAACAAAATTCTCGTCGAAAATTCGGATGAGATGCCGGCTCAGCGCGCCCTGATACCCCAGCGTGAATACGATGTCCTTTGTGATCTGTGTCTGCGTTTCGAAGGAGTAGACGTCCGTGTAGGCATCGGGATTGTGCGGCCAGGCTCCATAAACCTGTATAGCCGGAGGAGTGCCTCCGCCGATGGCATTAGGAGTTCCGCTGACCGGATTTACTCCAGTAGCCAAAGCCGGATTTGCCGGATAACTGGTCGGGGCGTTACTGGTTCCCGTGGAGAACTGGATCTGTCCAGCCGCGAACGGACTAGCGAAGCTGTAGGGGGATGGAGCCGTTCCGCAGCACAGCCCATAAAAGTAGTTGGTCGGAAGATCCTGCCTGATATTAGAAAAGATGTTATCGTTTTGCCGATTAAATAGGATGCCGAATCCGCCCCGTACCACGAACTTCTGATGCGCCGAGATGGGAGAGTAGGCGAAACCGATTCTTGGCTGGAAGTCTTTCCAGTTCGAATTCCACAATTGGTTTGTATGCCGCAGCTGCGCGTTTACCAGCCCGGCGGCCCCACTTCCAAGATCGACGTTTACCAAGTTCCCGCGCGCTTCGCTCAGAGGCGAGAAGTACTCCCAGCGGAGTCCCAGGTTCAGCGTCAAGCTAGGACTTACGTGCCAGTCATCCTGGACAAAAATCGAGGCGATGTGATCCCTGAAATAGAAGACGGAGTTGGACGGTCCGCCGGTATTCGCATTCGCGTAGATCTGTTCGAAAATGGGCGCGCTGTTGGCCAGATTCCAAAGTCCTGAGAACGAGTAAAGCGGCCGCGCGCCGCCCAGCAGATTGTCATTGTCCTGTTCCCACCGGTATTCGCCGCCCACGCGGACCGTGTGATTCCCCATTACCTTCGTCAGAGTGTCTCGAACCTCATAGGTGTTCTGCGCGAAAATCCCCGGCGTTGCGGCGGATTGAATAACGCCCGCGGCTTGAATATTTCCAAAGGGATAACCTTCGATCTGGATTTGAGGTATGCCGAAGTTTATGCCCGAATTGTCATTGAGCTGGTTGTCCGCGAAGCGCGTGAAATTACCGCGCAGCTCGTTGATGGTCGTGGCATTTTGGTTTCTGAGGTAAGCCAGGGTGATAGCGGTGTTCGTCGGCTTCAGGTAGGTATCCGCATCCGGGGCAGACGCAGCAGCGGCCTGCGCCGAGACCGAGTTGAGATGCGTGATGTATGTCGATCCGAAGATCAAATCCTTAGAGCTGAAGTTATAGTCGAAGCGCGCGTTGAACTGGTTTCCCACCTGCTCGGAGGGAGTGTAATACTGCACGTACTGGATGTCCGGAATCCCGTCAAAGCCGGCGCCAGTCGCGAACGGTAGCTGTGTAGAGGATCCATTGGGATTCGCATAGTACGGTGTCCCGGCCAGCCCTGGCCCGGGAGAACCGAGATCCAGCCCTCCGTTCACCTGGCGGCACAGCGTGGCGGCGCTCGCCCCGAAAACCGCGCAGCTAGCAGCAGGGCCGCCCAGCACGGCCAGAATCCTGGGATTGGCATTGGCAGTGCTGAAGATCTTGCCAATAGCCGTCCCGGGACGCTCGGCAACGATAAGCTGCCGGTATTGCGGCGTGGTCACCCAACTCTGGCCATACGTCGTCGCTTTGTTCTTGAGGCCTTCATAAGACAGGAAGAAGAAAAACTTGTCCTTTAAAATGGGGCCGCCGATGCTGGCTGCATACTGCCGGTAATTATTCTGGACGCGCACGGGAGGAGCGTTGTTCGGTCCGCCCCATTTGTTGTAGGCGTTGAAGTTCGGGTCTTGATACACGAAGACTCCGCTCCCGTGGAGTTGGTCCGTTCCGCTCTTGGTCGTGGTCTTGATGTGGGCCCCGCTCCCACGCCCGTCAGCCGCATCGTAATCGGCTGTAATCACCGTCATGTCCTGCACTGATTCGGTATTGGGCGTGACCACGGCCGCGCCGCCCCAGCCAAGGCTATTCACATTCACGCCGTCAATATAGAAGACGTTTTGTTCCACGCGCTGGCCTGCTGAACTCACCTGGACCTGGTTCTCAGTCTGAAAAATTCCCGCGTTCGACTGCCCAGGGCCGCTCGTATTGCCCAGAAATACGGTCTGTCCATTTCCGCTCCGGCCACCCGTACTGTCGATGCCGGGCACGGTTCGGATCAGCTCGTAAGGATCGCGGCCGAAGCTAGGGAGATCTCGAATAGAGCGACTGGATACAGTCCCACTGACGCTGGCGTCCGCAGTCTGCAGGGTAGGAACGGCTGAAGCAGTCACTGTCACCGAAGACTGAATATTCCCGGGCTGCAGCGTCGCATTGGCGCTTTGCGGTAAATCGGAGGCTACATGAATGTCCGTTATATTCGCTGTTTGGAAACCGTTCGCATTCACCGTCAGGTTATATGTGCCCGCCGGCAGTTGATTGAAGCGGTAAAAGCCTTGGTCGTTGGTGGTCCCTTCCATGGTTGCGTGGGTGCCGTTGTTCTGAAGCTTGACGTTCGCCCCAGGAACGACACCGCCTGACGTATCGGTTATGGAACCTTGAAGGCTTGCGCTGAGCTGAGCCATTACGGGCAGGCAGGCCAAGAAAAACGAGACCAGAATCTGAGAACCCCTAGGATGCAACATACCCACATAGACGTTCTTGCCTATGGCATGTGACATTTCTCGAACGTTTTCGAACAGGCGGCTATACTGACCCAGTAAAGATGAACCAACTGCTGAGAACCAAGGATATCGACGCGCTGGTTGAGGAGACGCACGTCGAGGGCAAGCGGCTAAAGCGCTCGCTGGGTCCTTGGAGCCTGATCGCATTCGGCATCGGCGCTGTGATTGGAGGCGGTATCTTCACGGTGACAGGTACGGCGGCGGCCGGGCAGCATCTCGCTGTTCGGTCCGTTTTCAATGCACCGCTACTCGATCTGATTTTGCACGGAGGCGCCGCGGAGTCGACGATTGGAAGACCCGGCGCGGGACCGGGGCTGACGCTCTCGTTCATTTTGGTCGCGCTCACCTGCGGTTTTGCGGCGCTCTGCTATGCCGAGCTGGCCTCCATGATCCCGGTCGCGGGAAGCGCCTATACATACGCGTATACAACGCTCGGGGAGATTTTCGCCTGGATCATCGGTTGGGACCTGATCCTCGAATACGCGGTCTCGAATATGTCCGTGGCTGTGGGTTTTTCCGCTTACTTCAATGTAATGTGCGATTACCTGTTCGGCGTTCATTTACCGAGATATCTCTCCGAGCCCGCTATTCTGGAGGGCCGCTTCACCGGTAGCTTGTTCAATCTTCCGTGCTTCCTCATCGTCATGCTCCTGAGTTGGATTCTGGTTCGGGGCGTAAAGGAAAGCGCTGGGGCGAACAACATTATGGTGGTGATCAAGCTCGCTGCCGTCCTTCTATTTGTCTTTGGAGCTGCCCGCGCGGTCCAATCCTCGAATTTGCATCCCTTCATGCCGAACGGCTTCGCGGGGGTGTTGAGCGGCGCCGCGATCGTTTTCTTCACCTTCATCGGTTTCGATTCCGTATCTACCGCAGCCGAGGAGTGCAGGAGCCCGCAAAAAAACATGCCCATCGGCATTATCGGAACGTTGGTAGTTTGCGGACTTCTCTATACGTCCGTGGCGCTGGTGCTGACAGGCATCGTCAATTGGAAGACGCTAGACAACGCTTCGCCCGTGGCCAACGCCTTGCAGGCCGTCGGTATGAACAAGCTGCGGTTCACCGTAACGGTAGGGGCGCTGCTGGGAATGTTGTCGTCGCTGCTCGTCTATCAATACGGCCAGGCACGCATTTGGTTTGCCATGTCGCGCGATCGCCTGCTGCCCGATGTATTTTCGAGAGTTCACCGCAAATACCAGACGCCGCACGTCAGCACGTGGCTGGCGGGGCTGGCAGTGGGTATACCGGCCGGCGTTTGGGACATCGGCACATTTGCAGACCTTTCGAATATCGGCACCCTGTTCGCGTTCATCATTGTGTCGGCGGGAGTGCTGATCCTTCGGCACAAACAGCCGGAGCGGCCGCGAGTTTTCAAAGTACCTTTCTCTCCGGTAATGCCGGTCGTTTCTATTTTTAGCTGTTTCGGTTTGATGCTGGGGCTTCCGCTCGAGACCTGGGTGCGGTTCGTAGTCTGGCTGGCGATCGGGTTGCTGATTTACTTTGCCTACAGCCGCAAGCGCAGCCCTCTTCGTGACAGCGTGTGAGGCGGGTGGGAGGCCAAGACAGGCGAAAGCGCCTGTCCCACCTAGCGGCCGAAATCAATGTAGCCGCGTTGCGGATCGGTGTTTAGCAGGGTGACGGGAATCTGATCGCCGACATCGACACCTTGCTCACCACGCATCAGACGCCCCTCTATGGGAGGATGCATGACGCGAACGAACACGCCCTTCGGCGTCACGCCGGTAACCACCGCGTCGAAAGTTTGTCCGCGACGATCATGGAAGGCGACCGCAGCAACGCGTTTGCTCATCGTGCGTTCTACCTTTCGCGCCGCATCTTCCCGTAACGTGCAGTTCTGCGCAATGGCTGCAAGCTCGTCATCCGTGTAGGGCGGCGGCTGTTTGGCGAGCGCAGCCTTGATCAGACGTTGCGTGACCAGATCGGCGAAGCGGCGGTTGGGAGCCGTGGAATGGGTATAGTCGGGAGCCGCTAAACCGAAGTGACCCTGCTCGGCATCGTTGGGGCGCGCCAGCACATATTCGCCAGGTCCCATCAACTTGATGACGGCAAGCGACAGGTCCGGATAGTGCACCGCGTCGTTTTCTTTCTGGCGTTTGAGGAACGCGGCCAGAGCGCCCGAATCCGCCTGGGCCGGAAGGGTGACGCCATGACGCGCCGCCAATTCCACGATGCGAGGCCATCTCTCCGGCGATTTGACCACACGCCTAATGGCGGACACTCCCTGGCGCGTAAGCGTTTGCGCCATCACTTCATTTGCCGCGACCATGAAGTCTTCAATCAGATCGCTGGCGCGATTCTTCCGGCGCGCTTCAATGCTTTGTACTTCGCCGTTGCTGATGATTGGCTCGGCTTCAATGCGGTCGAAATTCAATGCGCCGAGGCGATGCCGCTGTTCCCGTAAAGCTTGGGCTGCCTGGTCCTGCAGCTTGATTTGAGCCTGCAGATCGCCGTGCGCAGACACCTTTGCGGGCGGCGAGGCCGATGCCTCAAGCCATGGTCCAACACCGCTGTAAGCCAATTGAAATTTGTTGCGGACAACAGCACGATAGATGCCGGACGAGGCGATGGCGCCCTCAGCGGTAACCAGCATTTCGATGACGATCGCCAAACGGTCGCAATTTTCATTGAGCGAAGTCAGATCTGTCGACAATTCCTCGGGCAGCATCGGAAAGTTCTTGACGGCGGTATAAACCGTTGTCGTTTGCGAGGCTGCATGCCCGTCGATGGGCGAGCCGATGGCGACGTCCGAATCAACATCGGCGATTCCAATCAGGACACGGATACCACCTTCGGCTTGCTCCGCGACTTCGATCTGATCGAGATCGCGGGAACTGTCGTTATCGATGGAAGACCACAGGAGATCTCGCAGGTCGCGTATCTCCGCGCCGGGATGGGAAGCTGGGCGCTGCTTGAGAGCCGCTAATTGCTCAGCAGTGCCGGGCGCAAAATCAGGAGCGAAACCCTCATGAAGCATCTCTTCGCGCGCGCTTGCGGCAAGGTTGAAGCCTGGTTGAGACATTCATGCGAAGGCTAGCACGCGTGTCCCTTTTGGCGAAGAAAGAGCGCATTTTGCGAAACGGAGCGTTTAGGCGAACAAAAGGCGGTGACGAGCGGAGTAGATTTATTTTGAGGCTGTGGATTCAGGCGCTTACGGACGGCTTGATGGCCTCGGGACGCTTGCGGCGGGAATAGGCTGACGGGTGAGACGTTATGCCAACCGATCCCAGTCTGAATGCACTGAAACATGGATGCACTTCGAAGCAGAAGCTGGTGCGATGGCGAGAGCGAGCAGGAGTGGAATGAGCTGCGGCAGACGTGGCTGGACGATTACAAACCGGACAGTTCGACGATGCTGTCTTTGGTGCTGCAGGCGTTCGACGCGGAGTGGCAGTTACGGCGTGGGGTGCGCCGCTACGACGAGGCTGAGCAGACGATGCCTGAGCACGTGATGGAGTGGAGCGATAGCGATCACAAACGGCTGGAGCGATTTACCCGGTATCGGACGACGGCGGAGCGTAGCTTTTATCGGGCGCGGAATGCGGTGGAACAGACGCGCCGGAACAAAGAAATGCAAGCGCATCGGAGCAAACAGCTCGACCTACAGATAGAAGCCGGGAGCAGAAGGCTCCGCAGGAACAAGAAGAACGTCGAGCCGGAGCCGAAGCAGAGCGAGGCGTCGCGGCTGATCGAGGAGTATTACAACGACCCGGTGGACGACACCCCCGCGCTGGTTCAGCACGTGAACATTTACGTGGAAGAGGGCAAGACGCGGACGGAGGTTTTTCCGACGAATGAAGACTTGCTGGAGAAGAGCAAGACCGAGCCGCCGATCGGGCGGGTGTTTCGGTCGATACACTTTTTCGATGGTGTTCCGCCCGAATATCAATGGGTGAGGGGCGTGAAACGCGATGGCGGGGACCAGATCCTGACATTCGCGGAGTGGCTGGAGCTGACGGAACGGGAGAAGCAGAGCGGCACGGGACATCTGGCTCCGCCGCTGGAGGAATTGGAGCGGCAGAAGCGCGCGTAGCGCGCGGCCCCGACAGCGTGTGGGAAACAATTAGAGCGTTTCAGCCCTCTAGGATCGGACACGGGATCCGGAGCATAGAAGATCCGGATCTGGTGGAGCATCTCAAGCGTGAGCACATTCACCTGGAGGTGTGTCCAAGCAGTAACGTGCAGACCTGCCTATGTGAAACTTACGACCGCCATCCGGTGGACCGCCTGTACAGGGCCGGCGTACCGCTTGGCATCAACACCGATACCCGCACAATCACGAAACGTCACCCTTACGCAGGTATATAGGCGTTTGCACGAGCACTTCGGCTGGACCGAACTGGAATTGGCGAGGTGCAACTACGAGGCGTTGCGAGCTGCATTCGTGAGCGATGAAGTCAAGGAGAAGCTGAGCAAAGTGCTGACGGCCCATGGGAGGATTGATTCCGGGTTGAAATTTATTGGCCCCACCTGCTTAGAAACTCAACGCGGTCGCGCAAACTCTCTGCCGATTTCGCCGCTCGCAAGCGCAGGATTCGGCGCAGTTGTTCGCCCACAGAAAAACGTTGTTGCGGTGCGAGTATGAGCCCGGCATGGTGCCTCGCGGTTCGTAACCAACTCGTGTGCAGAGCATAGAAGTCGGAGACGTTAAAGGTGTAGAGAACACATCCTCGTTTGGAGGCAAATAACAATTGTTCCTCGTCGGTACTCCCAATCAGATTTTCTTCAATCGGTGTAACGATCAGGACGCCGCGTTGCCGCAGTGCTCCGACAAGATCCGTGTCCATTGCGTCTTCGTCAATGTAGACATTGAACTGGCTCACCGCTCAAATCAACGATCAGCTCTTTCAAGTGCTTCGGTCGCGCGGGCGTCCGCGTCCAGATCTGCTTCAATTGCTTCTCGATTCGCATGATAGTAGGCGAGCGCGGCATGGACTTGCGCAAGAGAAAGATGCCCGAACTTTTGTACGATTTCCTCAGGAACAAGTCCGGCGTTGTACCACTGCGCGATTTGACGCACTGAAACGCTAGTGCCGGCGATGCAGGGACGGCCGGCATGGACCCCGGCGCGAGTCTCAATAAGGCTGCCGATTTGCGTGACAGTAGGCATTCGCCTCGATTATATCGACCATATCCTCGAAGCAGTCGCCCGCATGAATTGACTCAGCGGTCAAAAGTTCACGGCGGAGGTGTTGCCTCCACAGACGATAACGCCGACGCGCTCACCGGGTTCGGGACGATAACTGCCGGACAGGAGTGCCGCGAAGGCGGCCGCTCCGCCTGGTTCGGCGGCAACGCGAACGTGTATCCCAAAGCTTCTTCTGCGCATGCTGAATTGCTTCGTCGCTGACAAGAACGGCACGCTCGACATATTGCTGGGCGATTGGGAACATCAGCTCTCCTACCCGTTTTGGGGCAAGCGAATCCGCGGCAATACCTCCGGCTTCCGCATCGACAGGCCGGCCGGCTTCGAGCGCCTTGTAAAGAGTGGGCGCCGCCACCGGCTCAACAGAAATCAACTTTACCCTGCTGCGGTACCAAGCCGCGATTCCGCCGATGAGACCGCCTCCGCCGACAGCGACGAGAAGCGTATCCAGATCATCGGTCTGCTTTTGCAGCTCCAGCGCGACAGTTCCCTGGCCCTGGAGCGTTTCGATTTGATCGTACGCATGGATGGGAAGCGCTCCACTTTCCGAGGCCCAAATTTCGCTGGCGGCCAGAGCATCGGCGTAGCGCTCGCCTGTGACGCAGATGTCAGCGCCATATTCACGTAGGCGAGCCAGCTTGATAGGCGAGGTGATGGTGGGAACGAAGATTTTTGCCGGTATGCCGAGCTTGCTAGCGGCGTACGCCACCGCAACGCCGTGATTGCCGCCTGACGCGGCCACGACGCCGGCGCGCGGGATCTCTCTGGTCAATAAATTGGTGAAGGCTCCGCGAGTCTTGAAGGAGCCGGCGTGTTGAAAAAGCTCGAGCTTCAGGACGAGAGAAGCCGCCGCGAGGCCAAATTCCTCCGGGGCCAGTTCGAGAAGCGGCGTCTGACGGATATAAGGCTTGATGAGAGCGTAAGCTTTGGAAATGCTGTCTGGGGAAATGAGATTATCGGAAGCGCTCAAATAATCATCTTCGCGCGTTCCGCAAAAATGGGTATATGACCGGACGAGCCGTAGTTATTGGAAGCGGGCCGAACGGGCTCTCGGCAGCCATCGTTCTCGCGCAAGCCGGACTGGAAGTCGAGGTTCGTGAAGCTGCCACGCTTGCCGGCGGGGGGGCCCGATCAGCCGAGTTGACCCTCCCCGGCTTCATCCACGACCTCTGCTCAGCAGTCCACCCCATGGCCGTTGCTTCGCCGTTCTTTTCGAAGCTCCCACTCCAGGCACATGGCTTAAAGTGGATCTTCCCGCCAGCCGAGTTGGCCCATCCGCTCGACGACGGCACTGCCATTCTGCTGGAGCGTGACGTCTCGGCTACAGCCGCGCAGTTCAACTCGGCCGATGCCGCCGCTTACCGTCGCCTGTTCAATCCTTTGGTCCGGAACTGGGCCGCGCTGCTGCCCGAAGTGCTCCGGCCACTCCACGTTCCCAAGCATCCCTTTGTGCTCGCCAATTTCGGTTTACATGCCATCCAGCCGGTAACCGTCCTGGCGCGGAGTTCGTTTGGCAATTTTCGGGCGCAAGCTCTATTCAGCGGTATCGCGGCCCATTCCTTTCTCAAGTTGGAGGCGCCGCTCAGCTCGAGTTTCAGCCTGATGCTGGGTGGCGCGGGACACGCGGTGGGCTGGCCCTCGCCCGCGGGCGGTACCCAGCAGATCACGAACTGCACTCGCCGGTGTGCTGGCTTCGTTCGGTGGGCGTATCGTAACCAACTCTCGTGTAGACAAGCTTGCTGAGCTCGGCTCGCCCGATCTTATTCTGTGCGACGTAACTCCGCGTCAGTTCCTGAGATTGGCCGATTTGTCGCGGCATCGGCCGTTCCGCCAATTGCTCGAAAACTACCGCTACGGCCCTGGGGTGTTCAAGGTCGATTGGGCGCTAAGTGAACCCATTCCCTGGAAAGCTAAGGATTGCCTGCGCGCGGGAACCGTTCATCTGGGTGGCACGCTGGAAGAAATCGCCGCGTCGGAGCGCGCGAGTTGGGAAGGCAAGCCACCCAACAAGCCGTTCGTGCTGTTAGCTCAACCAAGCCTCTTCGACCGCACGCGAGCTCCGGAGGGCCGGCACACTGCCTGGGCTTACTGCCATGTTCCGAACGGTTGGGGCGAATCCGCGCTGGCTCAAATCGAAGCGCAAGTGGAACGCTTTGCCCCCGGCTTCCGCGACTGCATTCTGGCGCGCTCCGCTTTGAGCCCGGCCGCAATGCAACAGAAGAACGAAAATCTGATTGGAGGCGATATCAACGGTGGATCGGTAGACGCCAAACAGTTTCTGATGCGCCCGACATGGCGCACCTACAGTACGCCTCTAAAGGGCGTTTACCTGTGTTCGTCTTCTACCCCGCCGGGCGGCGCAGTGCACGGAATGTGCGGTTATAACGCGGCCACCAGAGCCTTGCGTTGGCTTTCCAGAACGCGCCGCAGCTAACCGCCAGCTTTTTCTTTTGTACACACCAGCTTCATGTCGGTCTGGCCCTTCGGAGTATCAATGTGGCTCGTTGTGGTGAGCGTCTGCCCGTCGCGCGACAGTTCCCAGCGATCCAGAACCACCTCTTCATCCCCGTTCGCCAGTTTGACGGTGGTTCGAATCATCAGTGCAGGGCCATCCCAAAATGCTTTGCTAACCGCATTATGGCCATTGATGACGTTCGTCGCCTCCGAACCATCCATGAAGTAACTCACGTCTGCCGCTGAGGTCTTTGTTCCGGTCGTCTGGATAGTATGGACGTTCATGGTCTGGGCATGCTGGTCCACGACGCGAACAATCATGTCCGGCATGGGAGCTCGCGCAAAATCGCTTTTATCCTTCAGCATGCGCCAGCGTCCTGAGAAATCCGCCTTGGGCGGGTCGGTTTGACTTTGCGCGATTGGCACACAGAGGCGTTAGCAACGCGCATAAGACCGCAACGATTCTCAACGTACGCAATAGATTCATTTCTTCAGAGTCAATACAACCAGAACAACCAACAACAGGGCTAAGACTCCCAAAACCGCGAGCAAGATGAGCAGCTTCTTGTTCGGATTCGCGACCGCGACCGGAGCCATGGCAGGCATGGCCGGCGCTTTCAAAGCGGGTGGCGCAGGCATAGCAGGCATAGCCATGTGCGGCGCTGGCGGGGCGGCTGCGCCTGGAGCGGGCATGTGCATCGCCTGCATCGGGTTTGGAGCGGGTGGCATGCTCACGTTCAGCGGCGGCATGGCGAAAGGCGGCGCGCCGGGCGGAGGTGGAGCGCCTCCCCCGGCACTCGGCTGCGGAGCATTTGTGGCGGCGTTTTGTGGCGGCCGATTCGATTGCATGATGCGGGTCCATTCGCTGGGACCTTTCGGAACCGGCGGAGTGGTGACGGCAGGCATCAGCGGCGTGGTGGCGTTCAATGGATCGTCAAACGTCCGCGGCGGAGGGGGACCTGGTGAAGCGGTGAACTTCGGCTCAGCGCCTTGTGGATTGCTGCCCGCCCCGAACATGCGGGTGTATTCACCAGGTTCCTTCGCGGGAGCGGGACCCAAATCGGCATTAGAGCTGTCGGGCGTTCTCCAAAAGGGATCGCTGGAACCCGTGTTGCGGCTTCCGAAATCGGGTTCCGCGGACGGACTACGCGGGGGCGGCGGAGCTGCATACGCCGACTTTGTTTCAGCCTCAGATTCACCGCTCGCTTGCGAGAAGAGTCTGGTGAACTCACCGGGCAAGGGAGTGCTCGGCCGCTGAACGAATCCAGTCTTCGAGAAGCGGTCTTGTCCGCCCTTGAGGTCCGGATTGGAGGGACGCTCTGCATTCCGGGGCGGCTCCGGTGGCGCGGGTTTATTGGCCGTCTGCGCGTTGAACATTCGGGTAAATTCGCCGGGTTCGCTTTTGGGCGGGCTCACAGGAGGAGGCGGGGCGGCAGGTTTGGAGACCGGCTCTCTGCGTGGTTCGGGCGGGATTGGTTGCGTGGGAGTCGATGAGGCCGCTAGAAACTGGCGGGTAAACTCGCCCGGTTCTGCTCCGGAACTAGCCTTTTGAGCGGGGACTTCGGCGAGCGGCGGCGGCTCCGGCCGCTGCACAGGCGCGGGCGGCGCCTGCGGTTTCGACGCTGGCGCGCCCCCTTGAAAAAAACGGGTGAATTCACCTGGTTCGCGCGGGGCCGGTTCAGGCGGCAATGCCGCAGCGACTACAGGCTCGGCTTTCGCCGTCTGCGCGGGTACAGCAGGAACATCGGCGGACGCTTGGCTTTCGAAAGGCTCTTCCTCTCGGTCAGCGGTGTCCTCCAAAGCGTCTTGCGCCACAGCTTGCGGCGCTAAAGCATCTTGCGCTAAAGCGAGTGGCGCTAAAGCGATGTGGCGCTGAAGCGTCGGGCGCTAAAGCGTCGGGCGCTAAAGCGAGTGGCGCGCCCCCGTCGGCCTGAGCTGTGGCTCGATCGAGTTCGAGTTTCAGCCACTCGCGAAGCAGCAGACATTGCTGCCCGGTTTCGGTCACGACGTACCAGCAGCCTTCCTCGTCGCAAACATCCAGAACCATTTTTCGGGCCGGGGCAGAGTGCAACAACGCAGCCGAGACCAGCCGAAGGACTGCCATTTGCTGCGCGGGATCGTCAGCTGGCACGCGGTGCACGAATACAGCGCGTCCAGTCGCGGTCTGATTCGCCCGATAGGTCTGTATCGCGCCAGGCAAGATCTGCTCGCCTTGCTGGTACTTGCCGCCAAGGAACTCGAGCGTTTTCATAAGAGCCTTCCTAATTTTTGCACCGGGCACACCCGGTTGACACTATGATAGAGAATCGGGAAAACCCAATACCTGTGAGACATCTTTCAAGAGTCGTGTGGGCCGAAGGTATGTATCTGGGGCCGCATCACTTTCAGGCCCAGAGTCGATATTTCGAAGATACAATCCACTTCTCAGCCGATTCGCTTTGGTTCAGCCCTTTCGGACTGGTTGGCTACGAATTGAACGCGGAAGCGCTACGAAATGGAATGCTCCTGCTTTCGCACGCGCGCGGCGTATTCGACGATGGCCTTTCCTTTGACATGCCATCGCCCGATCCGTTGCCGGAACCGCGGCAGGTGGAAGGAGTTTTTCCGCCCACTTCGGACACGCTGATGGCGTACCTTGCCGTGCCTGACCGCAAGCTGCTCGGCGGCAACTGCGTGCTCGATCCGAAAGCAAGTACCAATGGCACCCGCTTCGTCGCGGAGGAGCGGCCGGTGTTCGATGAAATCACCGGCGGCGACGAAAAGGCGGTTCGTTTCGGACGCAAAAATATCCGCTTTCTATTCGAAGGAGAAAAGAAAGACGGGTGGCGGCTTCTGCCCATTGCGCGCATTCGCCGCGACGGCGCGGGTTATTTCATCTTCGATGAGAAATTCATTCCGCCGGTAGTGCGCTTCAGCGCGAGTCCACCGCTTTTGGCCATGACCGGCCGCCTGATCGACATTCTCACTCAAAAGAATTCGGCATTCACCGGCAGGACACGCGGTTTTGAGCGGCAGCAAGGCGGAATGTCCGCGCAGCAGATACAGACTTTCTGGTTTCTTCATGCGGTCAATAGCGCCCTGGCGGTGCTGCGTCACCTCTATCTTTCGAAACAGGGCCACCCCGAAGAGTTGTATACCGAAATGCTGCGTTTGGGCGGAGCGTTGTGTACCTTTAGTCTCGACTCCTTGCCCGCCGAACTTCCGGTCTATGAGCATCTGGACCTGCAAGCCTGTTTCGACCGGCTTGACGCTCACATTCGCGATCATCTCGAGTTGGTGGTTCCCACCAATTGCGTCCCGGTAAAGCTGGAGCAAGTAGAACCTTTCTATTGGGAAGCCGATATAAAGGATCAGAGATTTTTCGGACGTTCGAAATGGTTTCTTTCCGTGGCGTCGGATATCGGAGAGGCTAAGTTGATCAACGCCACTCTAGCTCTGGTGAAGATCTGTTCGGCGCGTTTCATCCGCAAGCTGGTGGAGCGCGGAATGCCCGGTCTGGATCTGGCCCACACCTCTACTCCGCCGACAGCCCTGTCGCCCAGAATCACGGATCAATACTTCACCGTAAATCGCGACGGACCTTGCTGGCAGAGCTTGATGGAAACGCGCAGGGTGGGCGTATACATCCCCGATGCCATTCCGCGGCCGGAGTTGGAACTGCTGGTGCTCCTCGAACCTTAAATTAATCAATGGCAAACATACCCCAAGCTGTCGCAGTATCCACCGCATCGGAGACGCCTAAGCGATCCGATAATCTGGCGCTGGTTTTCCAGGAAATCCTGACGGTCATAGAGCGTCTCAGAGCGAATAGGCAGCGGGTTGGCGACGCTGAATCTTTTCGCAATCAGATTAAGAACGCGTTCACTATTGCCGAGCAAGATGCGTTGCGGCGCGGTTACGCGCAAGAGGACTATCTAGTAGCGAAATTCGCGGTGGCGGCGTTTCTGGACGAATCGATTCTCAACTTGCAGATGCCGGTCTTTGCCGATTGGGCCGGAAAGCCTCTGAACCATGAGTTCTTCGGGCGGCACGTCGCGGGCGAAGTCTTCTTTCGAAATGTCGACCGATTGTTGACGCGCTCCGATTCGGAGCCGTTGGCGGATCTGATCGAATTACATCAGCTTTGCCTGCTGCTTGGCTATCAAGGGAAATACAGTAGCGGCGCGGAGACGCGCTCGATTCTCGCCAAGATGGAAGAAAAGATCCGCCGTATTCGGGGTCTTGCTCCCGCGCAAGGGCAAATCGCGCCGGAAAGAATCATCCCGCCCGGAGATAAGTGGGTCCCTATCTTCAGGTGGATTGCGATCGGCTGCGCCGCACTGGCTTTAATCCTTTTCGTAATTTTCAAACTGGCCTTATCCTCCTCGGCGGGCGATTTGCGGACCATCGCCGCTCGAATTTCCTCTTAAGACGCGATGAAACTTTCTCGTTCCACCTGGATCGCCATTCTCATTCTGATCGTTTGGCTGGTGCTCACCTGGTTTCTCGGCAGTTGGATCGGCATCCACCCGCCGACGTTGTATTATCTGCGAGCTGGTCTGTGGCTTATCGGCATCGCCGGATTTGTGGGATACCTGTTACTGCGCCCGAAACAACAAGGTGACGCGGTGTTAGGAGAAGCGGCCGGATCCGCGGCCGAAATCGACTTCAACTTCGCCGAAGCATCGAAGCGAATGCAAGCGGGGAAGGGCGTCAAGCAGCTGGGCGCGCTTCCTGCCGTGTTCGTCATCGGCGATTCGGGTTCCGCCAAGACCACCG
The DNA here is from genome assembly GCA_963795445.1 of uncultured Acidobacteriaceae bacterium. Taxonomy (GTDB): domain Bacteria; phylum Acidobacteriota; class Terriglobia; order Bryobacterales; family Bryobacteraceae; genus Bog-105. The sequence goes on from CAWCHX010000017.1 coordinate 116,952, forward strand.
TCATCTCGAAATCCGGGCTGGAACCGGAACTGCTGGCCGGGCCGCGCGTATGAGGATTACGTTGTCGCTCCAACTCGCACCCTGAATCTCTGGTATGCGGGCAATACGCTCTTCATCGATCCTTCCGGAAGCGTAATCGCGGACCCGGCAATCCGCAAAAAGCTTTTCCGAAAATTTCTGCCGGTTCGCCTGAATGCGATCGTCGCAGCCAAGTTTCCGCCCACGCGCGCGGTGGTCTTCACGGTCGATTCCGAAACATTTCTACAAGCCGGGCGGCGCCGAAGCGCTGACCGCGAAAGCACGCCAGTTTCACGCCACGCTGATGGAGCTATCGCAGGAGCTCGGATCGAGTTTTCCGGTTTACGTACTGTTCACCAAACTGGACAAGATCGCGTACTTTACAGATTTTGTCGCAAACTTCAGTGAAGCCGAAGCAACGGACGTTTTCGGCGTCACGCTTCCCATGCGGCCGGAGCAAAGCCAGGGCGTGTATGCGGAACAACAAACCCGGCGGCTCACGAACGCTTTCCAAGAACTTTACTATTCTTTATCCGATAAGCGCCCGGCGTACTTGGCGCGCGAACACGATCGCCGCCAAACTCCCGAACGTATATGAATTCCCGCGAGAGTTCGCGAAGATCCGTACCTTGTTGGTTCAGTTCCTGGTGGATCTGTGCCGGCCCAGCCAGCTAGGAACGAGTCCTTTTCTCCGCGGGTTCTATTTCACCGGCGTGCGGCCTGTCACGGTGACGGATCTTGCTCCGGCCGCGCCCAGCGCCGCAACCGCAAGAGCAGGCTTACGATCCGGGCGCGACCCACATTTTTGGCCAGCGCGCGCAGAACCCAGGCATGGCGGCGCTGCAGCCGCGAGAGGGCGGCTCGCGCAAAGTACCCCAGTGGGTGTTTCTGGGACACCTGTTTCCAGACGTAATTTTGGCCGATCGTCCCGCGACTTCTGTTACTCAGCGCAACGTAAAGCTCAATCTCGCGCGACGCCTTTTGTTAGGAGCCGCCTCGCGCTGTAGCGCTTTTTTTTGCCGCCTGGTGGATCGTTTCCTACAGCAACAATCGCGCATTGGTCCATGACGCTGTCGACGCCGCGCAAGCGGTCCCCTCAGCCCCGTTCCAAACCGGCCAGCTCGCTTCGACAGACTCACTCCAGCGCTTGACGCGAATCCGGGACACGTTGGCAACTCTGAATGTCTACCAAAGGGACGGCGTCCCGATGAGCTACGATCTGGGTCTTTACGCCGGGGAGTCCATCCGCGAGCCGCTCCGGACGACTTACTATGCCATGTTTCGGAAGTTACTGTTGGCTCCTACGCAACAGACCCTGGCCGCCATCTGCACTAAGCCGGAGACTCACGAAGCGCAGGGCTACAGCTATCTTTACAACGCCTTGAAAGCTTACTTGATCACGACGAATCACCATGAGAAAAGCACGGCCGATTTTCTGGCTCCCACTCTGTTGCAGCATTGGCAGAAAGATCAGCAGGTAGACGAAGAAAAACAAAAGCTGGCGCAAAAGAACTTCGAATTTTATGCCGAGGACCTGGCGGCGCAAAATCCCTATCCGCAATTTGCGAATCCCGATCAAACGGCGGTTGAAACCGCGCGCGATTACCTGAAGCGGTTCAAGCAAGAAGATCGCATTTACCAGGCGCTCTCAGGCCGAAGCGGGCAAAGGGCAGAAAGCCGTCGTTTTCAACACAGACTTCCCGGGATCGGCGGAAACCGTCATCAACCGCTACCGGGTCGATCCGGCGTTTACCAAGGGCGGGTATCAGATGTTCCAAAAGGAATTGGCGGATCCCGCGCGCTATTTCAGCGGCGAAGATTGGGTTCTGGGTGAGCGCATCAATGCCGCGCAAGACCGCCAGCAGCTGAAACAGGATCTTGACGCAACGCTATAACCGGCGATTTTATTAAGGCGTGGCAGGATTATTTAAGCGCGACGTCAGTGGTGGGATACGCTAGCGTTCCCGATGCCGCTAATAAACTCAACAAGCTGAGCAGCCCGCAATCTTCCCTGCTGCAAGCGCTGTGCGTTGCCTCCGAAAACACGTCCGTAAATAAAGACGCCGCGCAATCTTTCCAGCCGGTTCAGTTCGTTACTCCTCAACACTGTTCGGAAAAGCTGGTGGGGGCGAGCAACACCGGCTACATGACCAGCTTGATCAATCTGGCGGGCGCGCTGCAAACCGTAGGCCCTATCGACAAAGCGGACCAGAACAACGTGAACGCCGCGATCGCCAATGCCACTGCCGCGGACACCTCGGTAAGCACCTTGGCGCTGAACTTTACGCCCGATCCGGCCGATCCTAAGAGCATCGTCCTTTCCAAGACCGCGCAACTGCTGAAAGATCCGATTATCAAAGTGCCGCCGATGTTAAAAGGCGCTGGCGCCAACCAGGTGAACGCCGCGGCGGGAGGGATGTGCGCGGCTCTCGCCCCGATCTTGAACAAGTATCCGTTCAACGCCAAGTCGCCAGCGGACGCAACGCTGGATGAACTCAATCAATTTCTGAAGCCGCAAGAAGGACAACTATGGGCTTTGGTGAACGGCCCACTGAAGCAAGCGGTGGTGCTGGCAGGAAGCGACTACGCCGCTGCTCCGGGCCAGCAGATTTCGGTCACTCCGACATTTCTACGCTTCCTGAATCATGCCAAACACCTATCGGACGCGCTCTACAAGGGCGGTCCACAACCCAGCTTGACGTTCTCCATGCAGCCGCTGCCGGCGCCGGACGTCAATCATGTGACGCTCACCATCGATGGCCAGACGCTCAGCACGGACTTGCAGAGCGCCAGGCCGCAAACCTTCACCTGGCCCGGGTCCGTGCAGAACGCGCGGCTTCTGGTCAGGTTTGGCGTAGGCGGCCTGGACACTCAGATCGACGACAGGACGGGCGTTTGGGCTATCTGGCACTTGCTCGACACGGCCGAGCGTTGGCAGCCGGCCGGGAGCCAATACCAGATGGAATGGGTGCAGAAAACATCCGCCGGCCCTGAGATGATCAACGGTCATCCCGCGGCAGTGAAGTTCACGCTAGATCCGCAAGGTTCGCAAGTTTTCGGTCCACACTATTTCAGCGGCCTCACTTGCGTCAGCAAAGCGGCGCAGTAGCTCTCAGTACTCGGCCACGATTAGCGTCAGTTCGTCGCTCATGTCGCTGGTCCATTGATAGCGCCCTAATTTCAGATCGCGATCGACCGGCTCCTTCGGCGAAAGCGGGTCGACATCGGAGCCCTTATACTTCTCGAAGCGGAGGAAGAACGATTTCTGACGCGCCAAATAACGGTATTCGCCGCGAATTGCCACGACGATAGGAAGCGGTTGTCCATTCCAATAGCCCTGAGCTCGCCAGGTCTCATCGATCAAATAATTCGACAAAGCGAAAAGCGAGCGCGTGATGGACACCACTTGGCCGCCGGCGGCAATCGACTTATGCGGGGGCAGCAACTCGATTGGAATCGTGGGCGGCACGATCAGGCAAGGGTCTGCCCCGCCAACATCCTTCAACTCCGCGCTGCAAGGGATGACGGTCTTGGGAGGAGAAAGAATTTTCCGCGGCAGCTTCAATTCCGCTGCTTGTTCCAGAAAATTTTCGCCATTAGGGCCGCGTAGTGCAAGGCCGTACTTACTCTGCAGTTCAGCGATAGCTGTACGATCTCGCTCGATTGCTTCTGCTCGGCCCTTCAATTTTGTCCCTCCCCGAAGATTGTCTCACTGGCCGTCCGCAGATGCGTGCTGCTCGGCCAACTCTTCGCTTACGTTACCATTGCGCTCCCATGCGAAGGTGCGACACCAGCAACGACTTAGCTAGTCGGATGCGTAATCGACGCCAAGTGTATTGCGAAGTACAGGGTAATTCGCGGATTTCAGTCTCCCACTACAGTCGTGGGAGGACATTTCTTGTACTTACGCCTCTAAACGCACGCGAGTGAGCCGCCGATAAGAACCAATGAAGCACACATCAATTCAGCAGCACTAACTGTTTGGAGGTCGGCTACATGACGAACAGTGTTGACCCCGTTACCTTAATGCCAGACGCTACTCTGCAAAACACGGAAACACTCCAGCTTTCGAAATTAAGCTCGGTTCTGAACGGTTTGGAAAGTGGCGCTTGCGCGATCCGGCGCCATGCGGAAGAGGCCATGCGGGCGGTGCATTCGGGAACGTACCAGGTGGATGCCGTCCAGTTGAGCCGCCGAATTGTGGGAGAAGCGCTGGGACTGGTTTAATACACCAACAAAACCGCTGGGCCGTGCAGGTCGCCCCATCCCAGATTTGCGCCTGAGCCAAATGTAAATAACGACTGTAAAACCTGATAGCGCGAGTTTTCTAACGCGATGCAATGGAATGACCCACGGCCCGCGATTCCAAATCGCAGGTCCGTCAGTTCAACGCGCGTGCCCGGCTTCCCGTTCACCACGACAGGAGATTGAGACCATGCAGGAAATCGCGCAAAGTATGAGAAATAGCGGAAAGGTTCCGTCAATTTCGCGCTCTCCAGGCTAGGCGTAATAGCAGATTTGTATTGAATCTGGAAGTCATCCGGATTAAATTGCCCCAGCAGGTCAACCGGAATGCCTCGATAGCTCCGGGTCGTTTCCACAATGCCGGTCCAGCGAAACGGACTGAACGCTTCCGGCAAACTTGCGGTTTGCAGCGGCGGCATATCGTCATAGAGCCGCGATTCCAGTTGCTGCAATAACTCGCTGGTGCGCCACCGCGCGGCCGCAGTCGAAGAGAACAAAAAAGGCCAAAGCGCAGATGGCAGTTCCCCGCCCTGCCGAAGAACGGGCGCCAATCTCGCGACTGACGAGCCGCGCGAAAAATGGCCATATCGCCGCGAACGCGAGCGCAGCCATGATCCAGCCGTCGTAGAGATTATTCAGATCCAGATGGAACCATCGCGACGAAAACGGCAGCATCAGCCGGACGCCGTAGCTGTTGGTCCAATCCATCATGAGATGGCTGGCTACTCCGATGCAGCACAACAGCCAGGCTCGCAGCCAAGGCAGCTTTTGTCTGACGACGGCCGCGACAACCAGAACGGGCAGCAGAGCCATGAACGGGAGGCCTATCAAGGAATGCGAGTAACCGCGATGCGCCTCGAGATACGGAAGCGCTCCTCTGCTTGCCGCCACGATGTCGATATCCGGAGCGTTCGCCGATAGAAGCAGCAGCCACATCGCGTGCGGCGAGAATCGATTGAGTCCGGCGCGGGCCATAGCTAGGCCCGTGAGCGAATGCGTGATGTTGTCCATCGCCGGTAATCAGGCGCAAACCGGAACAGCGGCGTACGACTGCTCCCGAGCAACGTACTCCGCTGGCGCCAGCAGCGTCAATGCATCTGGGACGATTTCCGCCTTGAAGGGCAACTGGGCTGCCAACTCGCCATCCACCTGGACTGCTATCTGACTTCCGGACGCGGCGCGGCAAGTCACCGAGTAACCGCGCACAACTGTGCAGCCGTTGAGGCGATGCACTTGCCGGAGCGCGACACCAACCAAATAGGGAAGGTAGCGAGCGCTAATTGTTCCGCGAAAGAGCACTACCTCAAAATCGTTTCGCAGCAGCGATGCACCGCGGGCGATCTCCAGGTCACCGCCGTAATTGCGTACTCGGCTGATCAGGGCAAAGCTTGCTTGGAAAGGCTTTCCATCCACGAGAACTTCAAATTCCTGCAGCGGTCGAAAGACGTGGCCGAAACCAGCCAGGTAGTAGGCGAATTTCCCGATCCTGAGCTTCAAATTCAGATTCAGGCGAGCAACAATTTCGGCGTCGAGACCGGCTCCGGCCATGCACAGAAAGATTCGCCGCTCGGAACCGGGTGTCTGCAAACTGCCTGCCGCGATACGGCACGGCCGGAAGTTCGTAATTGCCGCAGCCGCGCGTTCCAGGTGAATCGGCAGCCGCATCTCACGGGCCAGCACGTTGGCGGTTCCGCCGGGCAAGATGGCGAGAGGAACGTTGCTATGCAGCATGCCATTCGCCACTTCGTTGACGGTTCCATCGCCACCCGCCGCGATGATCAGATCGCATCCAGCTTCGATCTCGCGGCGCGCTTGCACGGACGCGCTGCCCGGGTCCCGTGGTCGCGACAAGACTCGCCTCGATTCCCTGTTTTGCTAAGAGAGCGGTGGTACGTTGGAGCAAATGTCAGGTGGCGCGACAGGCCTCTGGCGATGGGGTTGTATAGGATGGCCGCGCGTTTCGCGTGCAAAGATTCCAAGCTCACCATTGTAAGCCGCGCAGGAGCGAAATGGAGTGGTCCAGCCGCCCGTCGAGCATTCTAAGTCGGCTGGTGTCGCCAACGTAAGATCGGTGTGCTTGAAATCATCTCCCTTGCACAGGAGTGGTTCGCCAAGGAAGATTGCCAGCGCGTACGAAAAGCAGTCACCGTAATTGAGCGCTGCGCGATGACGTCCTTTGCCGAAACGAGTGAAAGCTCCGCGCGCGATTTGCGCCTGCTCGACATCTACTGGTACCAGTTCGATGCTCGCTAGCGCCGCAAAACGATCCAGATCGCGCAACCCTTCAGCGCCATGCCTGGCCTCGATCACAATCGAGCTTTCGACAAAGGTCGCGACAGACATGTGCCGGGAATCGGCGGCTTCAATCGCCTCGATGAACGCGCGTCGATCCGGCTCGCCATCCAGAATTGCGACCAGACTAGACGTGTCGATCACCATCAGCGCGGAAGACCGTGCTCGTCGTACCCCAGGATCTGGTCGGCCGGTCTGGCATCTACAACCGGAAGACCCGCGCAATGTTTGGCGATATCCTCCAGTTCGTCGGCCAAACGACGTCTGGAGCGCTCCCGACGTACCCGGGAGAGTCGATCACGAAGCGCTTTAATGACGGCGTCAGTCTTCGACTCTCCGGTTTGCTTGGCCAGTTCCGCAGCCAACGTCTCGGCTTCCGAATTGCGGATGTTGAGCGCCAATCTTTACGTGTAGCTCCTACGCTACACTGTATTATAAGCTGAGTTGCCCGTCAAGAGAATCTCTTAAACAATGGTTCTCGTAAAAACAGGATAGACAGTATGCTGGATGCACGAGCGGCTCACTCATATTCGTTCAGCCATGAAAGACTCGCCTTTGAAGCGCGTGGAAGATCTCCGCGCGCAACTGCATCGTCATGAGCATCTCTACTACGTCCTGGACAATCCGGAGATTTCGGATGCCGAGTTCGATCGCCTCATGCGTGAGTTGCGCGATCTGGAAGAAGCGCATCCGGAGCTGCGCTCGCCGGATTCACCGACGCAACGCGTGGGCGGTCAGCCGCGCGAGGGTTTTGTCAAAGTAGCGCACAGCTCTCCGATGCTCAGCCTGGACAACGCCCTGAATGAGCAGGAGCTTCGCGAATTCGATACTCGCGTGCGTACGCTTCTTAAATCGGAGAGCTACGAATATGTGGCCGAGCTAAAGCTCGATGGCCTTTCCATGGCTGCTCAGTACAGCGGCGGACGTCTTCAGCAGGCGCTGACGCGGGGCGACGGGCGAGTTGGCGAAGAGGTTACCCAGAATGCCCGCACCATTCGATCTCTTCCTCTGACGGTGAAAAATCACGCGATTCGAGAGGCGGCCTTCGAGGTGCGCGGCGAGGTAGTGATGCAGCGGCGCTCCTTTGAGCGTCTCAACGATGAGCGCGAGCGCGCCGGCCTCTCGCGCTTCGCCAATCCGAGAAACGCGGCGGCAGGAGCTTTGCGCGCGCTCGACCCCTCCGTCACCGCTGCCCGGCAGCTGGATTATTTCACTTACTTTCTGCTGCGAAACGGACGTCCGCTGCTCGACAGCCAGTGGCAAACGCTAGAGACGCTTCACGCCGCAGGCTTCAAAGTAAACCGCTATCGGAAAAAATGCGCCGGGCCTGGACGAGTTGCTCGATTTCATTCACCAATGGGAGAGCGAGCGCGAAACACTACCTTATGAGATCGACGGCGTAGTCGCAAAAATCGATTCCCTCGAACAGCAGGAAAAGCTCGGCTGGACGGCGAAAGCGCCGCGTTGGGCCATCGCCTTCAAATATCCGGCGCGGCAAGCGTCGACCGTGCTTGAAAATATCGAAGTGCAAGTGGGCCGCACGGGCACGCTGACACCGGTTGCTCATCTGAAGCCCGTTAGCCTCAGCGGCGTGACGGTCTCGCGCGCGACGCTTCATAACGAAGATGAAATTGCGCGGCTAGGTGTCGAGATCGGCGATACCGTGCTGGTCGAGCGCAGCGGCGACGTTATTCCGAAGATTGTCCGCGTCTTGGAGCACGGCGCGCATCGCCGCAAATTTCGGATACCGGCGGCTTGCCCGGTCTGTGGCGGCCACGTGGTCCGCGAGGAAGGTGAAGCCGCCAGCCGTTGCGTGAACACGAACTGTCCGGCCCGGCTGCGGGAATCGTTATTGCATTTCGCCTCGCGCGGGGTAATGGATATCGACGGCTTGGGTGACGCCCTGGTCGATCAACTTCTGAGCCGCGGTCTGGTGCATAACATCGCGGATCTGTATCAGCTAACTGTCGATCAGCTCCTCGAGCTCGAGCGCATGGGCGAGAAATCTGCATCCAAGGTCATCCGCAATATCGATCAATCGCGCACCCAGCCACTCGCGCGTGTTTTGAACGGCCTTGGGATTCCGTTTGTCGGCGAGCGCACCGCGCAGATCCTGGCGGCACATTTCGGCAGTCTTGACGAGATTGCTGCTGCGTCGAACGAGATTTTGCAGGAAGCAAATGAGATTGGGCCCAAGGTCGCGGAGGCGATACGGCAATTTTTCGCCGAGGAGCGGAACGGCGAGCTGATCGAGCGCCTACGCGCTGCCGGCTTGCGCTTTACGGCGCCCAAGGAAACGAAAAAGAAGGGACCGCTGACCGGGCTGACCTTCGTCTTGACCGGTACTCTGCCGACCCTCAAGCGCGAAGAGGCGAAGGAGCGCATCGAAGCCGCCGGCGGAAAAGTGGCCGGATCAGTGAGCAGCAAGACCAGTTATTTAGTCGCCGGGGAAGATGCCGGCTCCAAGCTGGATAAGGCCCGAGACTTGAACGTTCCGGTGCTCGATGAAGAAGGCCTCTCCGTTATGCTGTCAGAGAAGAAACGCTGAGAGCGGCGGGGTAAAAGCTGAAGCATCTTTTCAACAGCATTGCCTCCGGGTGGAAACAGCTTGCCGCTGTTCTCCTGTCCTGGGGCCCGCATGGGCTATTCTTATTGGCGGTTCTTGACTCCGCGGGCTTGCCCGTTGTTGGCGGGGTGGACGCGCTGCTGATCGCGGTCGCCGTCAACACTCCTCATATGGCCTATATTGCGGCCATCTGGGCAATTTTTGGCTCGCTTGGCGGAAGCCTTATTCTTTTTGCTATCGCCCGCAAGGGAGGCGAAGTTCTGCTTGCCAAATACATCGGCAGCCGCCGCGGAAAGCGCCTGCATGCCTGGTTTGAACGCTACGGACTGGCGACCGTTTTCATCCCGGCGCTCTCTCCGCTTCCGCTCCCCATGAAGATTCCGGTGTTCTGCGCCGGCGCGCTGGAAGTCCGTTGGTCCTATTTCAGCGCGGTGGTACTTTCCGCGCGGGCGATACGCTATTTCGCCTTGGCTTATTTGGGCTTGCACTATGGGCGTGAGACGTTCCATTTCCTCGCTTCGCACTTCGTCGCCGTGGGGGCATTTGCCCTGCTCTTGGCGATCTTGGCGATTGTGGTTCTGCGCTTGATCGAAGGCCATGACGAAGCTGAACCGAAATCTGCCATTATGAGCAAGTAGCTTTTGCCAGCCATGCATCGGCTCTGCGTCTGCTTCTTCGTTCTTGCGGCATTCGCCTGCGGCGCGTCCGACGATTCGGCTGACGTGCTCAACCGCGTTCGCCAAAATGTCTCCGCGCAACTTAGCCAAGGCGGCCAACTACACCTGTGTTCAAACCATAGATAGAAGCTATTTCGAAAGCGCCAACGATCTGCTTCAAGGATGCGCGTACGAGTCTAAGACGCCTGCCAGAAAACCGCTGATGCACGACCGCCTGCGTCTCGACATCGCGGTTTCTGAAGGCCAGGAAATTTACTCCTGGCACGGCGAGAACAAGTTTTCTGCGTCTACTATCTCCGAGGTCGTGCGGAGCGGCCCGATCTCTTCGGGCAGCTTCGTCGGTTTCCTACACAACATCTTCCTCTTCCCTGGCGTTCAGTTCACGTACACCGGTAAATCGGAGGTCAAGGGAACAACGGTCTACGGTTTCGATTACGTCGTTCCGCTCGGCCTCAGCAGATATCACGTGCAGGGGCGGGGTGGCGAATCTCCCATCATTCCTTATCACGGCTCGTTCACCGTGAACGCCGCGGATTACCAGTTAAGAAGTTTGCGGGTGATCGGCGATTCCATTCCCGCCAACGCGAATATCTGTTCTGCCGATACGGAAGTGGATTACCAAATGGTCGAGATCTCAGGAAGACCCGCTCTGATCCCGGCAACCTTTCTTTTGCAAATCGATGACCAGTGGCACCTCTATACAATAAGCCGCAGCGAGTATTCGCAGTGCCGCGAATTCCGCGGGGAATCGACGCTGCGCTTCGATGTCGTCAATACTCCGGCGCCATCGGCCGCGGCTCCGCCGATCGTGGATGAATGGCTGCCGGCGGGGATAAGTCTACGAATCGGCCTGCGGACGCCAGTCGATGACCGGACATCTTACACCGGCGATCCGGTCGAAGGCGTGTTGTTGGCCCCCGTGCATGTGCCGGGGACCAACACCGTCATCCCGAAGAATGCAGTTCTGCACGGCATCATCACCGAACTCGAGTTCCACAATGAGCCGTGGAAGCATCGTCTTGTCAATATTGAATTCAACCGCATCACCTACGGCAAGAATTCATTCCTGCTGAAGTGTCTGCCCAAAACAACCAAGAAAGACATTCAGAAATTGGTAGACATTTATGGCTGGCCGTTGCCCCATAGCATGGCTGACAAGTATCAGAAGGGTGTCTTCGTCATCACCTCTTCTCACGTGCATCTCGACGCCCATTTTTCAGGTGAATGGGTAACTGTCGCCAAGCCTGAGGAGAAAACTGCCCTGCTCGCTCATTAGAGGTGGTTAGGATAAGGTCATGTCTGCACTCTCACGTCGCGCGTTCATTGCACAAACAGCCGCAGCGGTATCGGCAACTCAGGTTGCTTTCGCACGAGAGCCCCTCAGGGCCGGCAACTTGGGCGTCCAGCTGTACACGGTTCGCAATGTGATCACCAAGGATCCGCTGACGGTCCTGAAAGCGATTCAGGACATCGGCTACACGGAAGTGGAAGCAACCTACGACACCCTGGATGCCATCTGGCCGGCGCTAAAACAGACCAAGCTGAAGGCGGTCAGTATTCATGGCGACACCGCAATCTTTCTGGAAGGCGGCGCCCGCCTCGACGCGATGCTAACGAACGTGAAGCAGCGCGGCTTCGAATACATCGTGGTGCCGTATATACCTCCGGCGCAGCGTGGCGGCATGGATATGTTCAAGCAACTGGCCGCGACACTGAACAAAGCCGGTAAACTCGCCAACTCAAACGGGCTGAGCTTGTGCTATCACAATCACGCCTTCGAGTTTCAGCCACTGGGGGGAACTACCGGGCTTGAAATTCTGATGAGCGAGACGGACAACGCGCTGGTTTCACTCGAACTCGACATTTTTTGGGCCAGCGTGGGCGGCCATGATCCGGTGCAAGTCCTAAAGACCTACAGCGGACGCGTTCTGCTTCTCCATCTGAAGGACAAGGCGCGCGGGATTGCCACTCAGTACAACGAAAACGTCCCGCATGGCACGTTCAAAGAAGTGGGCAACGGTTCTCTCGACATACCCGCTGTATTAGCGACTGCGGCAACTTCCGGAGTGCGGCACTACTTCGTAGAACAAGACCAAACGCCCGGAGATCCCATCGCGAGTCTGCGCCAAAGCTATAAATACCTCAGCTCGCAATTCAAAAGTTAAGGCTTAGCGCGCCGCAGCATTGCTGCCGTCACCTTGACATTCTATTGGAAGAGGCATATGCTCCACCTAGAATGTCTACTAAAGACGAGAAAGAGCGTGTCGAGCTATTGCAGGGCACGCTCGACTTACTGATCCTTCGGACCCTGCTGCTTGGCCCCGCGCATGGCCACGCTATCGCTAAGGCCATCGAGCACAATTCCGACGATGTCCTGCAGGTAGAACAGGGTTCGCTGTATCCCGGCCTTCATCGCCTTATCAAGAGGGGATGGATCTCAGCCGAGGCGGGCACGTCGGAGAACAACCGCCGAGCCAAGTTTTATCGCTTGACAGCGAAAGGGCGGCGGCAACTGGCGGTCGAAACCGGCAAATGGGACAAATTGGCTGGGGCGATTGCACGCATTCTCAGACCGCTAAGCGAGCGAGGCAAGACATGAAACGCCGCCTGCACCTGGACAGTCTGAATCAGGATATTCGCGAATACATTGAAGCGGAAACCCAGGAAAACATTGAGCGCGGCATGCCGCCCGAAGAGGCGCGCTACGCGGCCGTGCGGAAATTCGGAAACATCACGCTCGTAAAGGAGGATACGCGCGCCGTCTGGTACTCGATTTGGCTGGAACAATTGTTCCAGGATGTCCGCTACGGGACGCGCATGCTGCGCCGGAATCCGGGTTTTACGTTCGTCGTAATCCTGACGCTCGCACTGGGAATCGGCATGAATACGGCAGTTTTCAGCGTGTTCAATGCCGTGTTGCTCCGCCCGCTGCCCTATCCCAACCCCGAGCGCTTGATTTGGCTGAGCGATTTTGACCCGGCTTCCAAGCTGCAATTTCAGATCGGCATGCCCGACTTCCTCGCTTGGGAAACGCAGGCCCGGGCTTTCGAGGAAATAACTGGTTATACATATCAGGACGCGGCGTTGGCGACTGCCTCCGAGGCCGAAGAAGACAGAATTGCTTCCGATCGCTGGAGATTTTTGGGCAGTCACGGGAGCGCGGCCCGCGCTGGGCCGCCTCTTTGGGCCCAAGGAGATCAATGCAATCGTACTTTCCCACTCGCTTTTTGAGCGGACGTTTCGCGGCGACACCGGCGTAATCGGAAAAGTGGTGAGCCTGGACGGGCGTCCAGTTACCGTAACCGGAGTACTTCCGAATGATTTCCATTTCCTGTTCCCGGATGGCCAGCGCCAAGCCAAGGAAATGGAGGCCTACGTCGCCGTAACGCCAAGCTCCGCCTTCCAGGATTATTAATGTCGTGGCAAAACTGAAACCGGGTGTATCGATCGAAAGGGCGCGGGCAGAGCTCGAGACCATTCGTAGTCGCGTCCCGCGCAGACAATCGGCGTTGCCCTCGCTGAGGCTGCGCGTAGAGCCACTGCAGCAAGAGCTCATCGGCGACATTCGGCGCCCGCTCCTGGTTCTTATGGCCGCTGTAGGCCTGGTTCTCTTAATCGCCGTGGTCAATATCGCAAATCTTCTGTTGGCGCGCGCGACCACGCGACAGAGGGAGATTGCAACGCGCGTGGCTGTAGGAGCGGGCAAGATGCGGGTAGCCCGGCAGTTCTTGACGGAGAGCATGCTGCTGGCAATTTGTGGCGGCGCGGCCGGCTTGGGCCTTGCACGAGGAGGCATCGCGGGGTTGGTGCGGTTTGGACCGCAGGCAATTCCTCGCCTGGGCGCGACGAAGATAGATGCCACGGTATTGACCTTTACTTTGGCTCTCTCTTTCTTGAGCGCCATCCTGTTTGGATTCGGTCCCGCGCTGTCACTCTGGAACACCAAGCTGAACGACGTGCTCAAAGAAGGCGCGCGAACTGCTTCGGCCGGACCCTACTCGTCTGCGCGTGCGTGCAGTGCTCGCGGCCGCGGAACTTGCGCTCGCGATCGTCCTGCTCACCGCAGCCGGACTGATGTTGAAAAGCTTCTGGCGCATGCATGCGCGGCCGCTGGGATTCGCTCCTGAGAAGGTCCTCGTCTTGACTGTTCCACTCGCCGGGCCACAGTACAAGGCGAAGGCGGCACACGACGCATACGTGCGGGAGTTAATCGGCCGCATCGAGGCCGCGCCGGGAATCGAAGCCGCAGGAGTCGAGTGCGGAACAATTCTACAATTTGGTCCGTCCAATCCTTTTCGAAATCAGCTGGATGCAGTCCGGTTCACTGCCACGTCCGGAGAGTATGGCCGCGCCATCGGCATGCGTCTGGTGAAAGGACGTTGGCTGACGGATAACGAAACCAACGGCGCCGTGCTCATCAACCAGACGTTCGCCCGGAAAGTCTTTGGGAGCCGCGACCCGATTGGGCGGCAGATTCATGTGTTCGGCCAACACAGAGACGGCATGATCGTAGGCGTCGTCTCCGATGTGCAGCGTTTCGCGCTGGATCTTGAGTTGTTCCCCGAAATTTATATGCCGTACCAGGAGTTCCCGATTCCGGTTCCAGCGTTTGTGGCGGTCCTGACGCGCGGAAATGCGTTGCCTACGGCGCCGTCCATCCGGAAGCTGATCTCGGCGATTGATCCCAGTCAGCCTGTTTATGGCGTTCGCACCTTGGAGCAGGCGCTTGCTGATTCGATTGCCCCGCGGCGATTCAACCTGGTGCTGCTGGGAACATTCGCCGCAGTGGCATTGCTCCTGGCGCTGATTGGCATCTACGGCGTGATGGCGTACTCGGTCATGCAGCGGACGCACGAGATCGGAGTGCGAATGGCGCTCGGTGCTCAACGCGCGGAAGTTGTTCGCATGGTCGTGCGGCAAGGAATGGGAATCGCTACGGCCGGCATCGCCGTCGGCCTCGCCGCGGCCGTGGGACTGACGCGCCTGATGAGCAGTTTGCTCTACGCTGTGAAGCCACACGATCCGCCTGTCTTTGTGGCGGCGTCGCTGCTGCTCGGCGCGACCGCGCTGCTCGCGTCCTGGGTCCCGGCCCTCAAAGCTGCGCTCGTTGACCCAACTCTTGCGCTGCGATACGAATAAGCCCCTACGGTTATGCGAATTGCGATTTTTTTCTTGCTCGCTCCGGCGCTATTCTGCCGGCAAACTTCTGATTTCGATGCACGCCTGGCATCCGGTAAAGCGGCGCTCCAGCAAGGCCGTTACTTGCAAGCCGAGAACGCGCTGCGCGAGGCCGTCGCTGCAGCCGACCGGATCCAGCCCCAAGATCCCGCCCGCTTAGTGCAGGCATTAGAAACGCTTTCCGATCTCGATCTGCTGGTGGGAAGATACGCCGAAGCCATCGCTTTGGAGGAGCGCACAGTTGACAACCATGGAGAGCGAGCGCGGAGAAGACAGCCATGATCTTGTGCCTTACCTGAATCGCCTCGCCGTTGCTTATCGAACTGGCGGAGAGCCGCAGGCGGCCGTACGCGTGCTTACGCGCGTTCTGGCTCTTGATACGAAGGCGCTCACGCCGGATGACGAGCGCCTCTGTGCCGACGACGACAATCTCGCCGCCGCTTACGTGCAGGTCAGGGATTTCAAAAGCGCGCGCACTGCTTACGAGCAGGCGCTCGAAGCACGCATTCGACGGCTTGGGCCCGATGATCTCCCGGTTGCGAACACTTATTTCACCTGGGAAACGTGGAACAGCGCGTGAAGGACACTGAAGCGGCGGCGGCGGATTATGAAAAGGCTCTCGCGATTTCCGAGAAGAAGCTCGGCGCTGAGAGTTATTCATTGACCGGCATCCTCGATCGTCTCGGACTCATGCTGCGCCAGGCGGAGCGCTATGGAGACGCCGAACCGGTTCTGCAGCGATCCCTCACCATCAAAGAGAAAACGTTAGGCTCGCAACATGCGGAAGTTGCTACCGCGCTTGAGGATCTCGCGCTGGCCTACTACTTCGATAAGAAGTATCAGGATGCGGAACCGCTATTCGGCCGCTCTCTCGATATCCGCTCGGCGACGCAGAGTCCCTACAGCCCATTGGTCGCGCAATCGATGGAAAATCTGGGTGCGAACGAGTCCGCGCAGCAGCGCTACGACGAAGCAGAACCGCTCTTCAGGAAGGCGCTAGCAATCCGCGAGAAGCTGGATATTGCGAGCCTGGAAAATCTCGCGTTGTTATATGAAGCGAAGCACGACCTGAAGCGCGCCGAATTGTGTTTTCAGCGGGCAATCCTAATCGGCGAGAAGGGCTTGGGCGGCGATCACCCGGAAGTAGCGCAGGTTATGGAAGAATACGCGGCGCTACTAATAACAGCCAAGCGCGTGGTCGAAGCCAAGAGAGTCGCCGCGCACGCTCGTGAATTGCGAGAGCCGGACAATCAGTGAAAACGCCCAAGCGCGTTTTCTATTCAAAGATACAATTGTTATTGACATGCGCCACATGGCGGATTACGACGCGGGATGATACGGACGATCCGTCACAAGGGACTGAAACGGCTTTTTGAACTCGACGACCCAAGCGGCGTAAACCCGGAACACGTTGACAAGCTCCGAAATATTCTGGCGACACTTCACGCCGCCCGAACCGTTGCCCACCTGGACCTGCCCGGGTTTCGGCTACATCCACTCAAGGGCGAGCGCAAAGGCTTTTGGGCCATTACAGTGCGCGCCAACTGGCGGGTGATCTTCCGCTTTGATGGAGGCGCGGAGGACGTTGATTATGTCGATTACCACTGAAAGGATCCAAGTTATGACCATGAAAAACCCGCCCCATCCCGGCATTGTCGTGTTGCAGGAGTGCATCGAGCCTTTAGGCTTGACTATCACAGACGCCGCCGCGGCCCTGGGCGTGACGCGGAACACGCTTTCGGAACTTGTAAACGGCAAGCGCGGCATTTCTCCCGAAATGGCCGTGAGGCTGTCTAAAGTTTTCGGTGGCAACGAGGAGAGCTGGCTAGTGCAACAGGCCCAGTACGATCTTGCTCAGGTCCGGCGCGAACGCATAAAGCTTAAACGCCTGGAATTCGCTTAGCAATCCGTCTACGCGCGTTCCTGATACGTCCCTTCTGAGGTACTCACCCGAATGCGCTCGCCTTGGTTGATGAACGGCGGAACCTGCACCACTAACCCGGTTTCCATCGTGGCCGGCTTAGTTACGTTCGAAACCGTAGAGCCTTTCAATCCCGGCTCTGTTTCCATCACCGTCATTTCAACGCTAGGCGGCAGCTCGCAACTGATGGGCTTGCCTTCATAGAACTCGACGTTGACTCTAAGCTGCGGAGTCAAATAGAGGATGCCATCGCCAAGAATATCCTTCGTCAGATGCATCTGCTCATAATTCTCGGTGTTCATGAAATAGTAATATTCGCCGTCGTCGTACAAATACTCCATCTCCTGCTCATCGAGCGCAATCCGCTCCACCTTGTCTTCCGACGAAAAGCGATGCTCGTTCATGGAACCCGAACGTAGATTCCGCATCTTGGCT
Organism: uncultured Acidobacteriaceae bacterium; assembly: GCA_963795445.1. Lineage (GTDB taxonomy): Bacteria > Acidobacteriota > Terriglobia > Bryobacterales > Bryobacteraceae > Bog-105. The sequence continues at coordinate 134,284 of CAWCHX010000017.1, forward strand.
TGAACAAAGCCGCGAAGATTGCCCGGCGTTCGGTGAACCATGCTGAACACCGAATGCAGCTCGTTATTAAATTTGATGACCATGCCGGGGCGCAGTTGTGTCGCTGCAATCATGAATTAGAAGATACTCCTTACGCGCAAGCGCTTGAGTTCACTTTAGCGCAACTTACAAACGTTTCCGTTGACATTGCCGGGCAGGCGCCACATGCCGGCGGCGTCGGCTTGAACCGAATCCCGGCGATTGTTTTCGTTATAGACAAGCGTCTGGCGCGGCAGCAACTGCCACAGAATCGCGGCCTCATTCGTCTTGCGGGGAGGCACATACTTACAGGCCGCGGTCAGGGGCATGAGCGTCATATGTCCAAACGCAGTCGTCCTTCTTCTGCCAGCCGGCGGGACAATTCTCTTGTTCAACGCCGCCCGCCGACACGCTGATCCAGCAGGCATCCGCATTCCAATCGCTGCGCGCGAATAATCGTCCGTTCGACGTCGTAAACCCAGGGATCCAGATTCTGATAACCGACGCCTGGCAGATAAGGATCTCCCCACAGCAATTCGTAAGCGACGCCCGGCCCGTCGCGCAGCATCTGCCGGTCTTCAATCGCCCAGCCTTGCAGATATTGCGAGCCTTCCAGATTCGGGTCAAGACTCACGAGCGCCAACGCGGCAATGTGCGTCATCCAATCGGGATGTTCCACTTCGCTGGGTTTTAACGCCAGCAGGAGTTCGCTGGGCAAGCCGGAGAAAAACTGCGGCGCATCTTCGCGAAGTTCAAGGTGCTGTGTGAATCGTACCGCCAGCAGGTATTCGCAGGTGGCATAGAGAGCATGTGCATCTGTGAAGTTACCGGCTTGCAACCACGGAAGTAGCTGCTTCCAGAACTCCCGGATGGTCTGCTCAGTTTCGGCGCCAGTCACCAGGTTCCACAGTGCGGAGCCGATATCTTTAGCGCGCTCAGGCCGCGAGTTTTCGCATGCGCGCTGAGTAATCTTGCGCTGCTCTTCGTCAGGAAACAGGTCTCCGCACCAATCCAGAACCAACGCCGCTTGCCTTCTGTCACAGGGGTGTTTCAAGGCCCATTCGACCGCTTCCCTGCCTCGCTTTTCATCGTGTGTTACGGCGTAATACAGCGCTAATTCAAACCCACGTTCAGGCGACTCGGGCACAGTTTGCACGCGCTTCTCAAAATCAACCCATCGAATGGTCTGGCGCTCGCGGTCCCGCTGCAATCGTCTCAGTCGTTGTGGCGTGAGAAGCAGTCGAGGCAAATGATCGGAAGCGTCAGGAAGAGTCGATCCATAAGCCGAAACGGCCAGAAGTGCGGCGATTACGAGGCGCAACTGAATATTGTTCCACAAGGCCGCTTCCGTCACTCTGCTACCCTGTTATTTCCACCGGCGGCAAACTGGCTTAGCCGTAAAAATCATGCCGGCTCGGGTCAGTGAAAGCTACGTTCTACGTACCTACCCGTTTCGTGAGTCGGACCTGATCGTCAGCTTTTTTACTCGCGATCAGGGCAAGCTGCGCGGCGTGGCGAGGCGGGCGCGAAAACCCAAAAGCAGCTTCGGATCGGGGCTGGAACGGCTGTCGTTAGTGAATCTATCGTATTCGCAAAAGGAAACGCGAGAACTGGTCAACCTGAACTCCTGCGATTTGTTGCAATCGCAGTTTGATCTCATCAGCGATTTCGATGTAAGCGTGGGACTCGACTACCTTGCCGAAATCAGCGAGCACATGCTTCCACCGCACGAGCCGAACGAGCGTTTTTTTCGACTGCTCGCGGCCGTGCTCGGCCATATGCATGAGCGCGCTCCCGGCGCTGTGTGGACCGCCATTACCTACTTCTCGCTTTGGGCCACGCGGCTGTCGGGCTTTCTACCGGATCTGGCCAGCCATCCCGACCGCAATCTGTCGGCCTCTTCTCGCGATCTGGCTGGCGCCATGCTGCGCACCCATATCGCTGAATTGCCATCGGCTCTTTGGAACAAGGACACTGCTCTCGACTTGCGGCGTTTTCTCATCCGCCAGATGGAGGAACACGTGGAGCGGCGCTTCCACACACCCGCTGTACTGGAAGGCCTTTAGCACGCGAGGCTTCTCAACGCGATCATGGATTCTTTCCAAGACACGATCTTTAAACTAAAGCGCTATTGGGCCGACCGCGGCGCGATCATTCAGGAGCCGTACGATCTCGAAGTCGGCGCAGGCACTATGGCGCCCGAAACCTTTCTGCGCGTCCTCGGGCCGAAACCTTATAAGGTCGCCTATGTTCAACCGAGCCGTCGTCCCGCCGATGGCCGTTATGGCGAAAACCCCAATCGGCTTTACAAGCATCAGCAGTTGCAGGTAATCCTGAAGCCGACTCCGGACGACGTTCTCGATCAATACCTGGGCAGCCTGGAAGCGATCGGCATCGATCTTCGCAAGCACGACATCAAGTTCGAAGAAGACAATTGGGAAGCTCCCACTCTCGGCGCCTGGGGCATTGGTTGGCAGGTGATGCTCGATGGCCTCGAGATCACCCAGTTCACCTATTTTCAGCAGTGCGGCGGCATGGATCTCGACCTTGTCCCGGCGGAAATTACTTACGGGCTGGAACGCATCGTCGCTTTTTTGCAGAACGTCGACAGCGTTTACGACATCGAATGGGCGCCTGGCGTGAAGTACGCGGATGTTCGTCTGCTCGACGAGGAACAGTTTTCAACCTATAATTTCGAGATCGCCAATGTGGACCGCCTTTGGCGTCTGTTCAAAGAGCACGAAGCGGAATGTACCGAGCTGCTCGCGGCATTTGCACCCGAAAAACATCGTTTCCCGGTGCTCGCAGCCTATGACCAAGCGCTGAAGTGTTCGCACCTCTTTAACGTGCTCGATGCGCGGGGAGCAATTAGCGTCACCGAAAGAGTTGGCATAATCGCGCGTATTCGAAAACTCGCCGTCGGAGTGGCAGGGGCTTGGGTCGCGCAGCGGGCGGAAGGATGGGGCCTCTAAATGCCCGACTTTCTTCTCGAGATCGGCACCGAAGAAATTCCCGACTGGATGATCGAGCCCGCGCTCGAAGATTTGCGAACGAAGTTTCAAACTGCCTTTGGAGCTTTCGGCGGCTCGGCACTCGTCACCGACGCCACGCCGCGCCGACTGGTCTTACTCGCAAAAGATCTGACCGAACAAGCGCCCGATGTGCAAAGTGTCGTTCCTGGCCCATACGTCTCGGCAGGCGGAAAGGCCGCCGAGGGTTTCGCGCGCAAGTGGAATACAACCGTTGCTGAACTGGCGAAGATGCCGGACGCCAAAGGTGAACGCTTCGTGTTTCATCAGCTCACGAAAGGCCAATCGGCGGACCAGGCGCTCAGTGAAAAACTTCCGGAGATCGTCGCCGGCATCTCTTTCCCGAAATCGATGTACTGGACCGGCAAGGGTGGAGTGCGCTTCATCCGGCCTATCCGCTGGATTGTCGCCTTACTGGATGATCGAGTAGTTCCGTTTGAAGTAGCCGGTGTGAACTCCGGCAACACAACTCGCGGGCATCGCATTCTCGGCTTAAAGGAAGCGCTACCGGTCACCGTTGCAACCTATTGGGACGTGCTGCGCGACAACGCTGTGATCGTGCGAGCCGAGGAGCGCAAGCAGCGCATCGAAGCAGGCCTCGGCCCGGACGTTCGAAAAGATGACGATCTACTCCGCACGCTCGTTTATCTGACTGAATTTCCTACTCCCATTCGCGGCAGCTTCGATCCGTCTTACCTCGGGCTGCCCCAAGAAATTCTTTCAACCGTCATGCGCCATCATCAGCGCTATTTTTCGGTGCTCAAGCCTGACGGTTCTCTCGCTCCGGAATTCGTAGCAGTCACCAACACGGATGGCGACCCCGACGGTCTCATCCGGCAAGGGCATGAGCGAGTACTTCGCGCCCGCTTCAACGACGCCCGCTTTTTCTGGACGGTCGATCAACAGAAGACGCTTTTCGATCGTGCTCGTGATCTGGAAAAAGTGACCTTCCACGCCAAGCTCGGCACTTACGCCCAGAAAGCCATTCGGCTTATCCTTCTTGCTGAAACTCTCGCGGTACAAACGGGCGCTGACGCTCAAACCGTGAGTCGCGCCGCCGAGCTTTGTAAGGCCGATCTCACCACCGACATGGTCAAAGAATTCACCGAACTCCAGGGTGTTGTCGGTGGACTGTATTGCAAAGCTCAAGGGCGAAGGCGATGCTATCGCAACTGCAATTTACGACCACTACAAGCCGGTCAGCATGGAAGATTCCATTCCGCGCACGCTCGAAGGTCAAATCGTTTCTATCGCCGATAAGCTAGACACGCTACGCGAGTGCTTCCAAATCGACCTGATTCCCACTGGCTCACGAGATCCGTTTGGTCTCCGCCGCGCCGCCCAAGGCATTGTCAAGATTCTGTTCGAAGCGCGCCTCCCGATCGAGTTGACGTCGTTCGCCGATGAAAAACTCGTTGCGTTTTTCAAAGAGCGAATTGAATTCTATTTGCGCGACACTCTCGACTACGCCTACGACGAAGTGAACGCCGTGATGGGGCCGCCACTGACCACGCTGGCTGATCTGGCGGATCGCGCCGAAGCAATCCACGATATCCGTGCGACCGAAGACTTTGAGCCGCTAGCAGCAAGCTTCAAACGCATCAAAAACATTCTGAAGCAGGCTCAAGTGGCAGATGCCGCTGCGTTAGATCCAGACCAGCTTAAGGACGGCCCCGAACAGGAGCTCTATCAAGCCTTTCTACGCGCCCGCGAAGCAAACAACACAAGGTGCTCCTACCGCGAGCAACTGGAAGTAATCGCTTCCCTTCGGCCTCAAGTCGATTTGTTCTTCGATAAGATTTTAGTGAACGATCCAGATCCGGCGATCCGGCAGAACCGTCTGGCTTTACTGCACAGCCTGCTCACCGAGTTCTCCACCATCGCCGACTTTTCCGAAATCGTCACGCAAGGCGCCAGCGCCTGAAAGCTTTGACTACATTCAGATCCGAAATCAGGAGACATAACAGTTAATGAAGAAATACGTGTATTCGTTTGGCGGCGGCAGCGCTGACGGCGACGGCAAAATGCGCGATGTGCTCGGCGGCAAAGGCTCGGGCCTCGCCGAAATGAGCAAAGCAGGCGTGCCCGTCCCTCCCGGCTTTACGATCTCGACGGAAGTCTGCAATCTTTTCTTTGACAACGGCAACCAGGTCCCGCAGGAAGTGGATGAACAGATCCACAAAGCTCTGGGCAAGCTCGAAAAAGAGATGGGCAAGAAGCTCGGCGGCGTCGATGATCCGCTTCTGTTGAGTGTTCGCTCCGGGGCGAAGTTTTCAATGCCCGGCATGATGAACACGATTCTCAACCTTGGGTTGAACGACGAAACAACCGAGGGTCTGGCGAAGAAAACCGGCAACCCGCGCTTCGCCTACGATTGCTATCGGCGCTTCATCCAAATGTTTGGCGAAGTCGCGCTGCACATTGACATGGCGAAGTTCGATCATCTCTTCGACACTCGCAAGGCCAAAATGAAAGCCAAGCTCGACACCGATCTCACCGCGGAAGATCTGAAAGTCGTTCTGGAGGAATACAAAAAGCTAGTCAAAAAAGAGACTGGCCGCGAGTTCCCGCAAGACGCTCACGAACAGCTCATGCTCGCCCGCGACGCCGTCTTCAATTCCTGGAACACGCCCAAAGCCATCTACTATCGCCGCATGGAAAAGATTCCGGATTCCATCGGCACGGCTGCGAACGTGCAGGCTATGGTCTTCGGCAACATGGGCGATAATTCCGGAACCGGCGTCGGTTTCACCCGTAACCCCTCCACTGGTGAAAAGATCTTTTACGGCGAGTTTCTCGTCAACGCGCAGGGCGAAGATGTGGTCGCAGGCATCCGCACGCCTCAGCCTATCGCCGAGCTCGAGCAGGTCATGCCTGAGGCCTACAAGCAGCTTCGTGAGATCACAACCAGCCTCGAGAAACACTATCGCGATGTGCAGGATTTCGAATTCACCATCGAAGAAGGCAAGCTGTACATGCTGCAAACCCGCAACGGCAAGCGCACGGGTCCTGCCGCCGTTCGCGTTGCCGTGGACATGGTGGAAGAAGGCGTCCTTTCGAAGAAGGAAGCCGTGCTGCGCGTCGCGCCTAATCAGCTCGATCAACTGCTGCACCCGGTTCTCGATCCAGCGAAACGCAAAGCGTTGCAGAAGATCGCCGCTGGCCTTCCTGCGTCTCCTGGCGCCGCAGTCGGACGCGCCGCTTTCTCCTCCGAAGATGCAGTTGAATTAGCCGCGAATGGTCCCGTGATTCTCGTCCGCAAGGAGACCACGCCCGACGACATTCACGGCATGGACGTTTCCAAAGGCATTCTCACTGCCGTCGGCGGCCTCACCAGTCACGCAGCGGTGGTGGCTCGCGGCATGGGTCGGCCTTGCGTCGTCGGCGCATCATCCGTTTCGGTCGATGAAACAAAAAAGCAAGCGACCATTCTCTTCGAAGGCAAGAAGCTTGTGCTCAATGAAGGCGATTGGATCTCCCTTGACGGCACGCTCGGCGAAGTCTACCTCGGCCAGTGCGAGACCAATGAACCCGATCCTAAGTCGCACTACTTCGCCACCTTCATGGAGTGGGCAGATGAGTTCCGCGGCGGCTTCGGCGTGCGCGCCAATGCCGACATCCCGCGCGATGCCAAACAAGCGCGTCTGTACGGCGCGGAGGGTATCGGCCTCTGCCGCACTGAACACATGTTCTTCGCGGAGGATCGCATCGCCTTTATGCAGGCGATGATTCTCGCCCGCGATGAGAAGACCCGCAGGAAAGCCTTGCAAAAGCTGCTGCCCATGCAGCGTAAAGATTTCGCCGGCCTGTTTCAGGCTATGGATGGCTTTCCCGTCGTCATCCGCACTCTCGATCCGCCGCTGCACGAATTCTTGCCCAAGCGCGAGAACCTGATGGTCGACATCGTCAAACTGCCCCACGCTTCTCCCAAAGAGAAAAAGGAATTGGCCGCTACCTACAAGGTCACAGTCGGTGAACTAAAGAAGCATTTGCCGGAACTGTTGCACCGCGTGGAAGAGTTGCACGAATTCAATCCCATGCTCGGTCATCGAGGCTGCCGCCTCGGCATCACCTATCCCGAGATCACGGAGATGCAGGCCCGCGCCATCTTTGAAGCGGCCGTTCAAGTCGCAAAGAAGGGCATCACGGTCATTCCCGAAGTGATGATCCCGCTGATCGGCAGCGTGAAGGAGTTGGAGAACCAGAAGGCTCTCGTGGTCAAGGTCGCCGATGAAGTTCTCGGCGGCGCCGGACTCAAAGATCTGAAGTATTACGTCGGCACCATGATCGAAATTCCGCGCGCGGCCATGACTGCTGACGAGGTCGCCAAAGAAGCCGAATTCTTCAGCTTCGGCACCAACGATCTGACCCAAACCACCATGGGTCTCTCGCGCGACGATTACACCAAGTTCTCCAGGCAGTACGAAGATCTGAAAATCTTCAAAGCCGATCCGTTCGCCGTTCTCGACCAGGAGGGCGTCGGCAAAGTAATCGAATACGCCGTAAAATTGGGCCGCAAGACACGCCCCGATCTCGAAATCGGCATCTGCGGCGAGCATGGCGGCGAGCCCAATTCGGTCGAGTTCTGTTATCGCATCGGCATGAACTACGTTTCGTGCTCGCCTTATCGTGTGCCAATCGCCCGTCTGGCGGCTGCGCAGGCCGCCATCAGCGGCGGCAGCAAAGCCGAAGCGCAGCGAACTGCGTAACGGAAATACGGCTTCTATAATCGACCTAACCGCCGCTCTGATTATTCGAGCGAGGGAACGGGGTTCGAGGACGCTGGCGCGATTTTCAGATCCAAGTCCCGGCGAGGATCAGGCTCATTCCATAAAATGATGGCTTGCGGCAGCGTGAGGGCAGTTACGGCGAACTGCAGGAAAATCGCAGTCATATCTCCAGAATTCCGATGCGTGGTCCAATTGAGGGCCGCTGTCACTGCGGCGCACGTGAGCATTAAACCGAGAAACCGTAGCGCGCGATGCGAAGCGCGATTTCTCTCGGCTAACTCGCGCTCATCGAGCACATCCTTCACCGGCCCTCGAATGCCGCCCAGAGGTCCAAAGAGCAAGAATCCGAACGACACTAGAAACAGCAGGAGATGTTCGCTGGGGAACGCCTCTCTTCCCTCAGCCGCGGTTCCAATCGCGGCCATCGCGGAAACGTAGGCGAGATAAGCCAGAACGACGACCCACCGGCGGCGCGTGCGCGAATGCAGATCGATACCCAGAAATTTCAACCGCTTCGGATCATTGCTCAACATGAGCGCTCCTCTGGTCACTCACCGAAGCCCTTTCGGGCAAAGCTTGCGTCCCAAGCCTCATCATCGGTTAAACTGACCATGATCTGCGAAGCGATTGCGTCCTGAGTATCGGTCGGAAACTCCTCGAGCTTTCGTAAAGCTTTTTCGAGTAGCGCAATCATAGCTCAAAATTAGCAAAGGTCCATGCATCGTTCTTCCGCCCTCGACTCTCTCGGCCTCCTCGGCTTGCCTGCGCCCATTCGCGAGCTCGCCACGCACGCGCTGGGACGCGCTCATCGTCGGCGCCGGACACAACGGCCTCACCTGCGCCGCCTATCTCGCGCGTGCCGGCAAGCGCGTGCTCGTTCTCGAAAGCCGTCAGCGCATCGGCGGCGCCTGCACCATCGAAGAGCCTTGGCCCGGCGTTCGCATGTCGCCTTGCGCCTATCTCGCCGGGCTGCTTGCATCCGCTGGTCATCGAAGAGTTGAATCTGCCGGCGCTCGGTTATTCCTGGTCTCCCGCCAGCAACGGTCTGTTCGTTCCCTTTGAAGACGGCAGCAGCATCCAACTCTACGATGACGATGAACTCTGCGAAGCGGAGCTGTCGCGCTTCTCGCCGCGTGATGTCGAAGGCTGGCGCGCCATGACGGACGTGATTTCCCGCCTGCGTGACGCCCTCCGCCCGCCCAATGAAAATGATGTCTGGATCGGCGAGCCGCCCACTCGAGAACAACTGGAAGATCGTCTCGGCAATGACGAAGAGGCCCGCGCGCTGCTCTTCGATTGGTCCATGGCGGAATTCGTCGAGCGCTATCTTTCAGACGAGCGTCTGCAGATCGCTTATCTCGGTCAAGGCGTCATCGGCACGAACGCCAGTCCCTTCGATCCCGGCACCGCCTCCATCCGCTTTCATCATTCCTCCGGCCGGCTCGGCGGCTTGCCGGGCTCCTGGGGATACGTCCAAGGCGGCATGGGCATGGTCTCTTTCTTTCTCGCCGATGCTGCCCAGAATGCCGGCGCCGTCATCGCCGCCGGAGTTCCCGTCGCCCAAGTTCTGCCCGGCGAAGGCGTGTTGCTCGAAAGCGGCGAACGCATCCACGCGCCTGTAGTCATCTCAAACGCCGATCCCGTGCACAACTCTGCGCCTGCTCGGCGACGCCGCAGACCCGACCTGGCGCGCGCAGGTCGAATCCATTCCCATCGAAGGCTGTACGTTGAAAGCTCAACGTGTGGCTTCGCGAGTTGCCGAATTTCCGCGCCCGTCCCGGCACCTGCGAGCCTCATCACTTCGCGCAAATCAATACTCCACTCACCAAGAGCGAATGGAAATCGAGCTACGCCGCCGCTCGCTCAAGGGCAACTGCCGGATCGCCTCTGGACCGAACTCTATTTCCAAAGCGTGCATGACGCGCACCGTCGCGCCCGCAGGCACCCACACCATGAGCGTCTTCTCGCAATACGTTCCCTACAGATTTGCCGAGGGCACCTGGGACCAGCATCGCGAAGCTGCCAAGCAGCGCGCCCTCGATGCGTTGGCGCGATTCTGCAGCAACATCCCGGATGCCGTGATCGAGGCCGAAGCGCTCGGGCCGCCCGATATCGAAAAGAAAGTCGGTCTCACCGGCGGCCACATCTTCCAAGGCGAGTGCCTTCCGCGATACATGTGGAGCAATCGCCTTCATGCCAGGACGCCCATGCCCGGCTTCTACCTATGTGGCGCTTGCACGCACCCGGGCGGCAGCGTCATCGCCATCAACGGCCGCAATGCCGCTATGGCCGTGCTTGCGGACGCGTGATACGCCGCTTTGTTCCTCAGCCAGCGATTGAACGCGAATAGCAGCACCACCAGCGGCACCAGTACGAAGTACGGCCAAGTGCGCGGCGGCTGGCGGCTCCGGCGGCAAAACGTTGAATCCCCTCCGATGCCGACACCCTCCGCGCCTTTCGCCGTCAACATCCACCGTCAGATTCCATTGCTCCAGCCGACGGCAAAGTCACGTTAGCCGCATACAACAGCTTGTTGGTTGCGCGCGCGTGCGTGGCTGGCGCGACAATCTCGACGATCGTTCCGCCCACGGATCTCTTCAGGCGTACACTCACCACTGCATCGAGAACGGTGCTCTGATCGTTTTCCTTTTGCACCATGATGCTGAGATCCGCGCGGCCAACTCTGAGCGGCGCGGGCGAGCTGAATGCCGTCAGTACGAAGGGGCCCGCCGGTTTTCGGAACAGCAGCGTTCCGCCGTCGGCGAACCAGCGCGGCAACAGCCGCTAACGCAGACCGCCGCGCAAAACCGTACAAATATCGGCTCTCAATGCAACATGCCCCGCATCTGCATCGGCTGGAATAGAATCCACACGCCCGCCGCGTACAGGCTGCACGATAGCGCTGCCCAGGGTGTCAGCAACGCCATCGCGCTTCGCGCGTACGCCTGCGTATTGGCTCGCCACACGCCAGCATACGTAGAGCGTCAGAAGCAGCCCCGCATCCAGCAACAGGATTTGCGCGGACGTAAGCCATTCCGGAACCATCGGCGCGGGAAATGTGATAGCGCCCCGTGAAATCACCCGTTGCACAACCGCCGCACGGCGCCGCCCAGCCCGTCGCGAGATGATACAGCAGATGTGCCGCCCACATCGCCACGCCCACTGGAACCAGAGCAAAAATAAACCTTCGCGCCAGGTCCGCCACTTTTGCAGCCGATCGCACCATTCGATTAAATCCAGCGCAAACTAGCACCGCCAGCCACGGCGCGATCACCAGCACCGCCCACAACGAAGAGCCCCACAACCAGCGGCATCATATGCGAGCCCAGCCGTGCATGCCAGCCGTGCTCCCAACTCATCACTGGATCCACCATGCCGGCCGCATTCACAAATGCGCCGAATACAATCAGCAGCGCCAGCGCCGCCAAATCTGTTCGCTTCGATAGTCTCCCAATAGAGGAGCGATATGGATCGTCCAACAAGCGTACTCGCCGGCATCACAGTGGCGATAGCAACGTTGTCATGCGGGCAGGCTTTCACGCAATCCAGGCAAAAGGTGCAATCAAGATTGCCCGCCTTCTTCGGTTGGAACAGATAGAGTTCACATCCTCGCGCACGCTCATTCCCGCGAATGCAGTCATAGCGTCTGGCAGGACTTGCACACGGCCGCGCTCCGCACTCGCACCTCGCGCGGCGAAAGTAGCGAAGTTACGAAATGAAACTGGCCGATCGGGCAGACATATTTGCAGAAACGTGGCGCCGCGAAAAAATCCATCGACCAGCAGCGCGGCGCCAAAGTATCCTGCAATAATCCACGCCGTCATCCATGGGCTGTCCCATAAGCTGAACGCTTCGTAAGCCCACAAATACACCACCAGCAGTCCAGCCGCCAACCACTTCGTGCGCAGCCCACGCGGCCAGCGCCACTTTGCCGGAAGCACCGTCCTGCCGATGTCGCGCACCAAGGTAAACGGGCACGCCATGCAGAACACGTTGCCGATCACCAGCAGCGCGATCACGGAAAGCGCCCGCCAATGAATCCAGGGCAGCACGCCCGCTAAATTCAGCGGCGTCACGCGCGGCCCGAAAAATCCATCGGCCATGACAGCAATGGCCAGCAGCAACATCGCGACTTGCGCCAGCCGTCGCGCCGCCGGCAAGCTGGAGCGCTTCGGCGCAAACGCCACGTTCGGCGCAGCAGCGCGCGCTTCACAATAACGCTCCGCCGCTGCATTGGCGTTCCGGAGAGCAGCCGCATCGCGAACACAATCGCCGGTAACAGGTAGACCAGCGATCCCGGAACCCACATGATCAGCCCCGCCAGCGTCTGGTCGTCCTGCGCGCTGATTCCGCTCGCGTGAACCGCTTCATACGCCGGGTAGAGCAATCTGCCCGAGAAAACGAAAAATGCCGACAGCGCCGGTATTCAAGACATCCGCGAAAAGCAAATACGGAATCACGATCCACTCGGGCCACTTCGATTTTCCCGGCCCGGGCCGCACCACCGGCCACCAGAACAAAATGCCCGTCCAGAAGAACGAGGCATGCTGCACGCCGTGCCAAGCCGGCGAGCCCAGCGCGAGCTCATACAGCGCCGGCAAATGCCACAAGATCGTGCTGACCGCAAAAGCAATCCACGCGAAAGGTGGCGCAATCAGAAATCTCAATACGCGTTGCAGCGCCGGCCACGCCAGGAACGGCCCCAGCCCTTCCTTCACCAATCGCTTTGGGCAGCCCGCGCAACAGCGGCAGCATGGGATGTCCTAGCAGCAGCAACGGTGGCGCAATCATCAGCAGCAGCAAATGCTGCGCCATGTGCGCCGAGAGAAATAGATTGTCGAAAGCGTCCAGCGGCGATTCAGTCGCCAAGAATACTGCCGCAAGTCCGCCCAGAAAAGCGGCTAGCCGTCCTGCATCTTGCTCATGCCGTACCAGCCGCCGGCCTCGCATCCAGCCGCGCACGTAAACAAGCGCAACCAGAAGCAACAGGCCGATAACCCGCGGATCGAGGTTCCAGGATGTCAGCGCTGCGGTCGCAACAGAATTCACAGTGTTGCTAATTTGCGCGGCGCACCGGCGGCCGCGCTTGAGCGACATCGCGCGGCAGCGGTTTAGGATTTTCCGGCTTATCCGATTTGCGAACAGGCGGTACGCTCTGCGGTCTCAGCGTTCGCATGAAGGCGACCAACGCATCCACTTCCGCCGGTGTCAACTTCTTCCCGTACGCTGGCATATTTCCGCCGCCCTGAATCACCTGCCGCGTCATCTCGTCCGCCGTCAGTCGCGTGGCCACGGCATCCAGCGCCGGTCCACGCTCGCCGCCCGCCCCGCCCAGCGCGTGGCAGTTTCTGCATTGCTTGTTCTGAAACACCAGCGCGCCATGAATCTCCAACGGCGTACGTCCTTTCAGAAACTGCACTGGTATCGGATTTCCGCTCCATGCCGCCATGTGCGGTGACCAGGGCGACGTTTCGCCCATGTACGTCAAAACGCCGATCACCAGCATGATGAAAATCACTGAGAGCACCGCCACTGGCCTTCTTCGCGCGCTCTTCTCGCCGGTTCCCGATATGAAGGGCAGCGCCAACAGGAAAAGAAACATCAGCGTGGGAGCGGCAAATAAGACCAGCACTTCCATCCAATCGGGCAGCAGCGCCAGCGACGCAAACACCGACAGGAAATAAAAATCCGGCCGCGGATTTGTGTCGACCAGCGTCGGATCTGGCCGTCCTCCCGGACCCTTCGGCCCAAACACCAGCGCGCAGCCCAGAATTCCTACGATGACAATCCCCGCGAAAATCAGATCCTTGCCGATCGCGTGCGGAACGAACGGCACTCCTTCTTTTCTCAGGATTTCGGCGTATTCGGCATCGTAGGTCGCTTTGTGAACGGGCCGCCCCGGCTTCGGATATTCATTGATGCCTTTCGTCAGCACCAAACGCAGATGCATGCTGACGATCGCAATGATCAGTCCGGGAATGATAAACACGTGCAGCGTGAAAAATCGCGATAATGTTTCCCCGGCTATTATGGGCCCGGCCAGCAACAGGTGTACCAGTTGCGCGCCGATTAACGGTACCCGTCCCGTAATGGATGCGCCAATCGTCAGGCCCCAGTAAGCGTCCTGATCGAAGCGCATTACCTGTCCGGTAAACGCCATCGCCAGCGTAAACATCAACAAAAATACGCCGCTCACCCAAGTCAGTTCGCGTGGATATTTGTATGCCCCAAATAGAAAGACCTGAATCATGTGCAGCGTCATAATCGCCACCATGAAATTCGATCCCCAGTTGTGTACCGCCCGCAGATACCAGCCCCAGAACTGCGCGTGATTCAAATACTGCAAGCTCGTCCACGCTTCGTTGGTCGAGGGAATATAGACAAACGCCAGGCACGCGCCCGTGATGATCTGAATGACGAAACACAGCAGCGTGGCGCTTCCGAAAACATAGAACCAGCTCCCCGCGCTGGCCGGTACTTCATGTCCCGCGGTGGAAGCGTAGAGCGCCGTCAAGTGCAGCCTGTCGTCCAGCCAGACCGCCCCTTTTCTCAGCCAATTCATGCCATCCTCGCATGTCAAACAGGATTCGAAAGCGTCGGCATCTCGCCGCCCTTCACCCACAGCTCGCCCTTCTCCACCTTGTACGTGTACTGGAACAATCCGCGCGGCGGCGGACCTGCTGCGCGCGCGCCATCCTCGTAATAAGCTCCGCCATGACAGGGGCACAAAAACAGTCCCGATTCCTGGAACCAGCGCACCGGGCAGCCCAGATGCGTGCAGTTGATCGCGAACACCTGGAACTGATTGCCTTGCACTCGGCGCACCCAGCATGGAATATCCGCCGTCTGCCCGTCCCACGGACGCGTGAATGGGTTTCGATACGTCGCGATGCGTGTTGAATTTTCCCGGAACCCTCCAAAGGACCCGAGCGATATCCAGTCCCGCGGATCTTTTCTCTCCACGAAACTGGCGAACACAAAACCAATCAGCGGTACCGCCAGCAACAGGCCTGCCGCAACATTCACCGCCACGCCCACCCCAAACAGCCAGTCGCGTCGCGTCGGATTCAGTGTTTTGTCTTTACCCTTGTCTTCTTCTCGATCGGCTCCGCTCATTTTCCGCTTGCTCCCTTTACCTTTCCCTTCATTCTGCGCCGTCTCCGTGACTGGCCGCAGAGAACTCAAATACGCCACTAGATCCGTAATGTCCTGATCGCTCAGCGCGCGCCCAAGATTCAGACTGCGGTAATCGGGCATAATCACGCCGCCTAGATCCGGCCGTCCAACAATGATCGACGTTCGCAACATCTGATCGCTGACTAATTGCAAATAGGAAGCGCTCGTCACCGGACCTACCGGCGCTCCTTGCCCGTGGCACATGAAACAATCCCGCCCGAAAAGCTTCTTTCCGTGCCCGGCATCGCCCTGTGCGTCGCCCGCGCTATAAGCCGGAAGCGCGGCTCCATGCAGATCCATCGGCTTCGCCCAATTCTGCTCAATCCCGTTCACCAGAGCGGCAATCTGCTTGCGGAACCAGCGGGCCGCCTTGACTGCGCGCCCAAGCCGGCATGGCCGTGCCCGGACGTCCGTTCTCGATGGTTTGCTGCAGCGTCTCTTTCGGAATCACCGCCAGATACAGCGGATTATTCAGCGGGCGCGCCGGGGCCGCTCTTGCCGTCCATGCCGTGGCACCCCGAGCAGTTCTCGCCATACAGCGTCTTGAAATCCGTGATGTCTTGCGCGGAAGCCGGTTCGAGCTTCGGCTTTCCAGGCGGTTCGCAGCCCGTGGCGGACAGAATTAACACGCACGCACAGCCTGCCAAGCGCAAACGGCCGCCTCTGCCCAACATCATTCGTGATCTTCCTCGCCCTCCGGCCGAACACCCGGCGCTTCCACGAACGCTCGCTCGGCCAGCGACCACGATTGCATCGTCTTGATGCTGGTGCTGCGCGCCACCACGAATCCGCACACCAATCCGAACCCGAGCTGGCACACCACAAACCATGGCCAGCTAATTCGCCCGTTCATGGCGGGATTGATAATGTTCAGCGTCGTCGCTACCAACCCGCTCCAGAACAGCGGCATCAGAATCCCGGCCCAGAATGGAGCGTATTTCGGAAACATCGGCAGCATCACCGCGTAAACAACCCCCACCAGCATCGAAATCACTCCATGCCCGATCAGCGCCGCTAGGAACGCCAGTCCGTTGAATGTCCGAAGTTGCTCGATAGTCTGCGTCGCCCATCGACGGAATCACCACTCCCGAAAGCAAGTTGATTGGATACCAGATGCTGTGCTGGGCGATCAGTCCGTATAGGCACGCCAGCGCGGCCATCGCAACTCCACCCGCCAATCCGCCCAGAATTCCCGCCGAGTAAGGATGAACCTCTTCCGGTATTCGGACGCGATGTTGCCCTTCCCCCACCTTCAGTCGCACCACGGAGCGCGTTTCCACCATGATGGGCGCGGGACGATGCGCCGGATCGATCGCCACCTCCTCATGCTCTTCATGCGGAATCACGTTGTGCCACCAGCTAACCACCGCGCGAAATGCAATCACCGCTCCCACCGCGCCCACCACCCAGTGCGTCACCAGGCCCGCAAACAGCAGCGTGATCCCGAACGCAAACACCATCGGCCAGAAAGTAGGCGCCGGCATCTCGATATGCGTTTGCTCGCTCCGCTCTCCCGCTTCGCCGTGATGAATTTCATGAGCCATGTGCGCGATCCCTTACTTGCCGAAGCCGATGATGTACACCACGGTAAAAACCACCACCCAGACAGCATCCACAAAATGCCAGTACCAGGAAAGAAACAAGACCCGCCTCAACTGCGTTTGAATCGGAAATCCCAGCAGCGTCACCACCAGAACCAATAACAGAAAAGTCAATCCCGACGATCACGTGGCTGGCATGCAGCCCCACCAGCGAATAAAACGTGCTTCCAAACAAATTCGTGCTGATGGTCAAATGATCCTCGTAGATCAACTTCCGCCATTCCACTCCCGTCGCAAGCAGAAAATATCCGCCCAGCAGAATAGTCCCCAGCCACCACAATTTGAAGCGGCCCAGGTGGTTCTTTTTCAGCGCGTGTTCCGCAAAAACGATTGTCAAACTGCTCGAAAGCAGGCAAATCGTCGCCAGAATCGGCCTTTCCAGCACATCCTTCGGGAACGGCCCGGTCAGGCTCTTCCCGATATAAATCAGGTACGCCGCCACGAAAATCGTGAACAGCGATGTTTCCGTAATGATCAGAAAGATGATCCCGACAGTTCCGCGATCGGGAAGTTTCCACTCCCGCTCCATCGCCAAAGCATCGGCCGTCGCTGCGTTTGCTTGTGCCATCACTCTACTCGAATTTCCAATCGGGATCTTGCGGATGCTTCAAATCCCACAGCGGCCGGCTGCTGCGCACCACCGGCAGCTTCTCGAAGTTGTATTCCGGCGGCGGCGAAGTCGTGGCCCATTCCAGCGTCCAGCCATCCCACGGATCGTCACCCGCCGGTTCGCCCTTAATCGCTGAGCGAACTACGTTCCACACGAAGAAGAGAATCCCGGCGGCCTGGAAGATCACGCCGATGGATGCGATCAGGTTCCACGTCTCCCAGCCGCGGCCCGGCGCATACGTGTAGATCCGCCGCGGCATCCCCAGCATTCCGGCGAAGTGCAACGGGATGAATGTCATGTTGAAGCCGATACAGAACAACCAGAAATGCCACTTGCCGAGCGTTTCGGTAAACATCTTCCCGCTGACTTTCGGAAACCAGTAATACATGCCCGCAAATAACCCGAATACCAGTCCGCCGATCAGCGTGAAATGGAAATGCGCCACCACGAAATAAGAATCGTGTAGTTGCCAATCGAAGGGCGCGACGGCCAGCATAATGCCGGTCAGCCCCGCAACCAGAAACTGCAGAAGAAATGCGCAGCAGAACAGCAGCGGCGTCGAAAAGCGCAGTTTGCCGCCATACATCGTCGCCGTCCAGTTGAAGATCTTGATTCCGGTCGGAATGCCCACCAGCATGCTCGACGCGGCGAAAAACGTGTTCGACCAGGAGGTCATCCCGACCGCGAACATGTGGTGCGCCCATACGCCCATGCTGATAAACCCGATCGCCACCACCGCGCCCACCATCGCTGGCTCTGCCAAAAAGCGGCTTCCGCGAAAAGACCGGAATCACTTCGGACAAAATCGCGAACGCCGGGAAAATCAGAATGTAGACTTCCGGATGGCCGAAAATCCAGAAAATATGCTGCCACAAAACGGCCGATCCGCCTGCCTGCGTGTTAAAGAAGTTCGCCCCCAGGTAGCGGTCGAGAAGCAACATGATCTGCCCGGCCGATAGCGGCGGCAGCGCAATGATAATCAGCCATGAATCGACCAGCATTACCCACACAAACATCGGCATCCTGCTGAGCGTCATTCCCGGACAGCGCATGCGAGAACGTCGTCGCAATCACGTTGATCGCGCTCGCAATGCTTCCGAACCCCGCGACCAACACCCCGATCGCCCAGTAATCCGTACTCGACCCGCGCGAGAACGCCTTCTCGGTTAGCGGCGCATACGCAAACCAACCCACATCGGGAGCCGATCCCGAACCCGACAGCCCGCCTCCGCCGATGTAGCTGAAATAAAGCAGCAGCCCGCCGAAAAGGAAGATCCAGAATCCGAATGCATTCAGGCGCGGAAACGCCATATCGCGCGCGCCGATCATCAGCGGCACCAGGTAATTCGAAAATCCCGCCACCATCGGCATTCCCACCAGGAACACCATGGTCGTTCCGTGCATCGTGAACAGGCGGTTGAACGTGTCCGGCCCCACCACGTGGCCGTTCGGAAACGCCAGTTGCATGCGCATCACCGACGCCATCAGGCCGGCGACCACCAGAAACAGCAACGCCGAAACGACGTACATCAATCCCAAGCGCTTGTGATCGACCGTCGCCACCCACGTGTACAGCGTCTCCGAAAAGGAGAACTCGGCTTTCCGCGGCTTTCGGATCCTTCAACGGATAATCGATGGTTGCCATAAGATCTCCGCCCTATTTCAGCGACTGCAAGTACGACACGACCTGATCCAGTTCTTTATCTGTTAATTTCATGCTGGGCATCAAACAGCCGGGTTTCGCTTGCTGCGGATCGTTCACCCACTCGCGCAGATTCTGCGTCGTATTCGTAAGAACTCCCGCCGCCAGCGTTTGCCGGCTCATCAGGTGCGTAAGGTCGGGACCGAATTTGCCCACCGCCGGCGTGCCTTTGATCGTGTGGCAATTGACGCACGCCAGCGATCCGAATGCCGCTTTCGCTTCGCTTAACTGAGCATTGTCCTCAGCCGGCTTTTGCTGCTCGGCCATCCAGTTTCCAAAATCCGCCGGCGTTTGCGCGATTACCCGAAGCAGCATGTTGGCGTGCTGTGTTCCGCAGTATTCCGCGCAATTGCCCACGTAAACTCCCGGTTCTCGCGGATCGATCCAGGTGTAATTGGTGCGATTCGGAATCAAGTCCGTCTTTCCTGCTAGCTGCGGTACCCAAAAACTATGGATCACATCCGCGCTCTCGAGTTGCAGATAGCGTCGCCGTCTTGCCGTCCGGAGACGAGAGCACGTGAATTTCATTCGCCGTCACGAGTCCGTAATCCGGATACTGTACCTCCCACCACCACTGATGTCCGACCAGTCTCACTTTCAGCGTCGATGCCGGCGGGCTTGCGTTCTGAACGCTCGCGATCACGCGCGCGGAAACTCCGATCAGCACGAACACAATCAAAATCGGGATCACCGTCCAGGCAACTTCAATTTGATTGCTGCCGTACACCTGCGGGGGTTCCTGATGCGCGTCATCCCCCGGCTTTCGCCGGAAGCGAATGATCGTGTAGATGATCAGCGCCGCCACCGCGACGAAAATGGCGCCCGTAATCGCCAGCGTGAAAAGCGCGATGTCGTGTTCCCACTGAGCGGGCGAGGCGAGAGGTCTTGAAGATGTTCGCAACGCGGTGCTCGGCGGCCCCTGGAACCTGCGCCTGCAGCAAAGCGACTCAAACCATGCACCAACACTCGATGCTCCCTCCCGGAGCAATATCCACTTTACTCCGCATCCGGGAAAACGCCGCGCCCGCATTTCTACCAATCGCGAGAGCCTTCGCGAACAGCGTTATATTGAGAGGACATTATGCCTCTTGAGGTGCAGCCGCGCGAAATCGAAGGCATCGTCATTCTGGATCTGAACGGCCGGTTGGTTGCCGGCTCCGAAGTCGCGGACCTGCGCCGCAAATTCAGCCAGCTCGCGGATCAGGGAAAGAAGAACACCATCCTGAACTTG
This sequence comes from uncultured Acidobacteriaceae bacterium, assembly GCA_963795445.1. GTDB lineage: Bacteria > Acidobacteriota > Terriglobia > Bryobacterales > Bryobacteraceae > Bog-105. The sequence continues at coordinate 154,381 of CAWCHX010000017.1, forward strand.
AAGCAGTCGCACATGATCGACAGCACCGGTTTGGGAACTTTGGTGATCGGCCACTCCGAGAGTGAAGAGGCCGGCGGGGCCATGAAGCTGCTGCACCTGTACCAAGCGCAGCGCGCAGCTCCTCATCCTGACGAAGCTAACGACTATATTCGAGATTTTCGACGACGAGCAAGCGGCCATCAACAGCTTCTTCCCCGACCGCGAGGTCAAGCGCTTCGACATCCTGGAATTTGTGAAAAGCCAGGAAGGCGAAAAGCAGTCCGACGAACCCAAGGCTGCGACAGAGCCGCGACTATAACGGAGCGGAAGCCGAATGCTCTTTTTAGTGCACGTCCAGCGACATGTTCACGACATCGAACTGAAATCGCTCCGGCGGTAGAGACGAAATGGGACTCGGAGTCATGTTGAGCCACGTTCGATACGCGCTCTGCGCCACCGAGTTATTCAGGTAAAACAAGAACTGGTCGGAGCAGCAGCGAATCGGAGGCATTTGGCGGAACGCCAGTCTCAGTCCCACCGCCTTCTCCAAACGAACTCCTTGCGTTCTGACCGCTTTGTCTTCGAGCAACGTCACAAAACTGCTGCGCCCCGCATGCGGCCAAACATCGCTACTCAGCAAATGCCGCAATTCGAGACGCGTGCCGAATGTGATTTCGCATTGGCGAATCCACTCGACCACCGCATCGCCCCAATGCCAATGGCTCAGCAGACCCAGGTATTGATCGACCAGGTTGAGCGCCAAATCCATCTTGCGGCGCTCGACTGATTCTTCGCCGGCGATCTTGTCGCCCGCCACCGACGGCACCATGTCCTCTTGCTCGATGATCTCGGCCGCGACGCCCACCATCTTGTCCAGCCGTTTCACTTCGGGCACAGTCTTCACCAGCAGCGGCGGCAACTCGTGCGTTTTGTCTCCCGCTACTTCGACAAACTTCCGATCACCAACGATGTCCATAAGCAGCTCAATATGGTCTTATCGACAACCCGGTCGCTCGATTCTATTCGTTCAATTGTAGAGACGTTCCCGCCAAGTTACAAGTTGCGCGCTGCCCCGTCCTAGTACTTTAGTGACAAAATATCCCCAATTTGTTTCAGGCCGAAGATGCTGCGCCTGCACGTTATTCTGGCTCTATATGCGTTTTGTGGCCCGTTCTCTTTGGGCCTTCTGCATCCTCTTCAGCTTTTTCCGCCGGCGCCGCGACCCTCTCTTCGTGTTCCCAGGGGGCCCGTGCATTCCTGCCCTGCGAGTTGACTTTCGACTGGCACGACAATGAACTGGCGCCTGGTACTTCTCCTTATAAAGATGAACTCATCAACGTTGAGTTCCGCTCGCCCGCGCATATCACCTATCTGCTGCGTGCGTTCTGGGACGGACCGCATGCCCTTCGGGTTCGCTTCACGCCCACCGAATCGGGCACGTGGAATTATCACATCACCAGTTCCATAAAGCGTTACGACAACCAGGAGTCAACCTTCAACGTTGCCGAGACCGGCGGCGCCGGAATGGTCAGCGTCGCAAATTTGCGGCATTGGCGCACTACTAACAAGCAGCCTCACCTTTGGCTCGCCGCCGCCGTGCCCTTCCTGGAAGTCGATCAGCCCACGCTCGAGGCTTGGCTCGATGCCCGAAAGCACGATGGCTTCACTCACATCCGAGGTCCGCTGTTGAGCCTTCGGACGGCGCTGAAGCCGCTCTCCGCCGGTGGGCAACCGAACTTGGCCTATTTCGCCGCGCTCGATGACCGTATCCTGGCCGCCGCTACTCGCGGCTTCACTCTCGACCTCATCTTCGCTGATCAGTCGTTTGTCGGTTCCGGAGCCCTCGAACCAATGGGACCGGACCGAACCCCTGGCGCGCTTTCTCATCGCGCGCTATGGCGGCTTGAATGTCACCTGGCAAGGCATCGAACATTTCGAAGACACCGTCGGCTCCCGTGCCGTGCTGAAGGAATTGGGTTCGTTTTTGCAAAAGTACGATCCCTTCCAGCATCCCCGCTCCACAGACGCACGCGTCTCCTCCTATCCCCTGTTGGGTGACGGCTGGATGACGTACCTGATCGAAGAATCGCCTCATCCTGAAGTCGCCGCCGTCGAGCATCAGTTCACCCAGCAGCCCGAGATCCACGTCATTACGGCCACCGATCCCGAGGGCTTCCGGCATGAGCTCTGGAACTGCACAACCAACGGCGAGTACCCGAGCGTGTCCTACGAATCCCTGCGAAACGAAGCCAACGTCAAGGCCGTTCAGACCTGGTACCGGATAATTGCCGATACCCGGCACTGGGAATTCGAGCCTTACTTCGATGTTTCCGGAGCGCGCGCGGTCGGTCTCGAAGAAGTCGAATATCTCGCCTATGCCCAAACGCCCGGCATCGTCGAGATCACCCTTCCCAAACACAAATACAACCCCGTTTGGGTGAATCCCATCAGCGGCGAAGAGATTCCGCTCAAGGACTACCGGGGCGAGGTCTTCAGCCGCCAGACTCCCGACAACAGCCATGATTGGGTCTTGCAAGTGCCCCGTGAAGGTCACAAAGAGTCGATGGCCAGATCCTACTACTTTGAATCGGTCGATCCGCCCGTCCAGGAAATTGAAACCGATACTTCAAAGATACCCATTCGAAATCGTTGATCCGCCAGGAGATCTGATCCTCGCCGGAATCTCTACTCCGTTCAAAATTAAGCTCACTAAGACCAATCGGGCCACCCGCGAGGTCCAGTACGTCTGGTGGGGCGAGGTCGTGGCCGGAGGCGAAGGCGCCCGCCTGCTCGCGGTGGGTTCGTTCGGTAATTTGACTGTCCCCAAGGAACTGATCAAGGGACCCGGCTCCGACCTGAGCGTCCGCTTGATGGCGATCAACGCCAACGGCAAGGCTTATGAACTCGACAAGGTGTACCGGCTCGGCCCGTGAACATCCTGGCCCTCGACACGACCTCCGAGTGCGGCAGCTTGGCGCTTCGCTCTGACGGCCAAATCGTATCTGAGCTTACCCTTCACTCGTCCGAAGGCTTCGCCCATCTCATCTTCCCCGCCATCGAGCAGGTCCTAAGCGCCGGGGGAGTTCGTTTGGAAAAAATCGACTGCTTCGCCGCCGCCAGCGGTCCCGGCTCCTTTACCGGCGTCCGGGTCGGCCTGTCAGCCGTCAAAGGACTGGCCGAAGCCTTGGGTAAGCCAGCTGTTGGGATTTCGAACCTGCAGGCCCTGAGTTCGTTTGGTAATTTCCCCCTCCGGGCCGTTATCCTCGACGCGCGCCGCGGCGAAGTCTACGCCGCGGTCTATAACTCCAACCTCGAGCCAGTCGTCCCCGAGGCCGTTCTGAAGCTCTCCGCCTGGCTCGAAAGCCTAACCGAGCCTGCCTATGAGTTCATCTCATCTCTCGACCGGACGGCCCTGGAAGGGACCCGCTTCGCCGCCATGCCCTGGACCCCAGCCCCTCTCGGCTTGGCCTCTGCGGTTGCTTATTGCGCCGAACAAAGTCCTTGGCTCTCCCCCGCCGCTCTGGATGCCAACTACGTGCGTCGTGCCGATGCCGAGCTTTTCTGGCGCGACGTCTAGCGTCCGAACAGTGTCTTGGCCTGGTGCAAGGCGAACCAGCTCAGGAACCCGTTTGCCACGATCAAAGCAATGAAGTAGTAAGCAATCCCCTGCCTTGCTTCTGCAGGAACGTCGCGCTTCCACATCCGGTAGGCAGTCCCAATGGCGACAAACAGAAACAGGTATTCGCTCAACATGAAAAACAGCACCAGACTGACCAGCAGCACTGCCAAGCGGCCCTGCATGCCGAGCGCGTTCATCGCCGACGCCCCATCGAATATCAATACCGGAATCAAATTCAACAGATTCAGCCAACCGGCAAACTGCGCGATGGCAAGCCATACCGGCTGATTTGTGGAAAGAAAGATCGCATAGGCAATCAGTCCTGAAAAGAAACCGAACAGCGGTCCCGCCAGCGAGATTTGGGCGCGCACTCCCGGATCGACGCCGGGGCCGTTCCACTTCACGTACGCGCCCAAGCCTGGGATGAACATGGGCAGCTCAGCGGCGAATCCGAAGCGCCGAACCATGAAGTAATGCCCCATTTCGTGCAAGAGGACGGAACCGGTCAAGCCCACGGCAAACCACCAGCCATACAGACCCCAATACAGCCCCACGAACAGCAAAATACTGATCAGGAACTTGCCTTTGGTCAGCAGCACCAGGGCCAAAGTTTTGTACTTGATGAGCGCCGCGATCAGGACACCGAGAGGTCCAAACCGCTTCTTCCAGTCCATGGGCGGCTTGGGCGCTAGCCTCGCGTTGAGCTTTTCAATCTCGCGCTGGACTGCGCTGCGTTGCGGGGAATCGCTCGGGAGAAGCTGCAGCGCGGCTGCCCAGTGGTCCTTGGCGGCCTGGAGCTGGCCAATCGCGGCAAGCTGCCGGGCCCGTCTCGCCAGGTCTTCTAAATTGGGCGGCTGTGAAAAGGATGCTGCCAACCTTCAGTTTAGGGGCAAGCGGCTAAGCGTCGGCGGCTTCGTCGCTCAGATCGGGCAGGTCGTTGGTGGCTAATGAAGCGACAAAAACAGACGCGATCGATTCCAGGCCTTCCTCGTCATCTTCATCGAAGCGGTCAAGGCTGGCGCTGTCGATATCCAAAACTCCGAGCATCTTTCCCCAGTTCAATAGCGGAACCACAATCTCAGATTGCGAGGCCGTATCGCAGGCGATGTGCCCTGGGAAGCGATTCACGTCCGGAACAATGATGGTCTCGCGCTTCGCTGCTGCCGTGCCGCAAACGCCTTTGCCGAACGGGATGCGGACACAGGCCGGCTTTCCCTGAAACGGCCCTAAGGTTAGTTGCTTGCCCTCGGCGATATAAAAGCCGACCCAGTTGACGTCCGGCAGGGAATGAAACAGCAGTGCCGCAGTGTTGGCGGCGTTGGCGATGAAGCTCGTTTCTTGTCCCAGCAGCTCGTTCAACTGCTCGACAGATCTGCTGATAGAAGTCGTATTTCGATCCCGCAGTTTTAACGCTGGTTAGAGTTTGCATCGCTCAGTTAGTGTATCTCCGTTCAAATATGTCGCGCTTAGCGCTTTCGAATTACCCGGCCACTCGTTTGCGCCGATAGGGATTCGAGATGTAGCTCTTCGCCTCCGTGGCGGCATCTGAGTTTGGCGCCGTCTTCACGGTTTCCCGATAGGCTTCCACGGCCTGCTGGCGGTTTCCGCGCAAGTCATACACCTGTCCTAGCCTTAGCCATGCCAGAACAGCGGTGTTCAAATCAAGCTCATCGGCTTTTCGAGTCACTTGCTTTAGATCTGAGAGCGCAACATCCAGATCGCCATACCAAAACAACAGGTTGCCTTTCAGGTATTCGAGCTTCTCCGGTGGCAGGTTTCCATATCCTGGTGCTCCCTCGCGCCTCAGAGAATCGATGTCGGCTAATACTTTCAGCGCTGATTGTTTATCGCCGAGATCGCTATACATCTGCACCTGCTCGAAACGGAACAGATAATTGTGCGGAAAGCGTTGAGCTAGATCCCGCAAAAGTGGAACGGCGTCTTCGGAACGGTGCTCTCGCCGATAGATGACCGCAAGCAGCACTTCGGCATCGTAGCGATTCATGATTCCGTTTTTCCTGACCAATTCCAATTGGCGGATGCCTCCCTGTTTGTCGCCGTGGAAACCGCCGATAGAACCGATAGCCCGCATGTAGAACGGCAGGCAACCGACCACGTATTGGTTAAGCCCCAGCATCAGGCGCGCATCCACAAAGTCCGGGTCAATGCGGACAATCTCCTGGTTTGCTTTTCGCGCGGCAATCATTTCGTGCAGGGAATCCATCCACGCCTTCTCGACCAAGAAGAGGTAGTTGGCGCGCAGGCCGTGCGCGACGCCCAGCGAGTAAAGCGCCAGTACGTCCTTAGGATCTTTCTGCAGCCGCGCCTGGCTCAGGCTTAAAGATTGGCTGATGCAATCGGCAAAGCGTTGCTTCTCTTGCGCTGTCATCTCCATCTTGGAGCGGCGTAAGAACGGGTTGTTGCCACTCACAAGCTGACTTTCTAAAGCTCCATCCCGCAGCATCTCCCGATAGAGAATGCTCTGGGCCAAGTGGTTGTACTCATCCGCATCGTCGGGATGCGCCTTCACTTGTTGCTCAAAGTAGGCGATCGCCTCATCGAATTCGTTGTTATAAAAATGAATGAACCCGGGATTATTCGTGGGGTCTTCTGGTTTAACGGACGCCATCGAAATGCCGCAAACGAGGCCTAGCAGAATCACAGCAGCGGCGGCGTTTTTCAAGGCGATCCTCACGTTGCGCATAAAGCCCGCATACTTCGCGCGCCACACTGGCGACTTCCGGAAATCGATCGCGGAATTCCTCTTCCGTCAAGGCAGCTAATTGCTCAAGGGGAGGCGCGAACTCCGCCGGCAGGAAAGCCAGATCGGCGTCTCCGGCGCGCGCTGATTCCAAGGGCACACATCTTGACAGATGTCGCAGCCGAACACGTGATTCCGAATTCCTCCCTGTATCTCATCGGGAATACTCCCGCGTTTCTCGATTGTTAAATAGGAGATACAAGTTCGCGCATCCAGCCGCCAGCCGCCATCTTCACCGGGCACAATGGCCGCAGTCGGGCAGGCGTCGATACAGCGGCGGCAGGTACCACACCGGTCAGGCGGCGGCGTATCGGCCTCCAGGTCGATGGATAAAAGCAGCTCGCCCAGGAAAAACCAGGACCCTTGCTGCTGGTTAATCAGGCAAGTGTTCTTTCCAATCCAGCCGAGCCCGGCCGCCCTGGCGTAGGAGCGCTCCAGCAGCGGCGCCGTATCGACGCAGATCTTCCACTCGAACGGCTCACGGTATATTTCCTTGATCCGCCTCACCAGCAGTTCGAGATCTCGCCGCATCACATCGTGGTAGTCCGCGCCCCAGGCATAGCGCGAAATCCAACCACGTTCCGGATCTTCGATCTCGGTCGAGTGCGGAGCCCCCGTGTTGTAGAGCTTTCCGACACACACCATGCTTTTGGCTGAGGGAAGCAGGTTGCCGCGGATCGCTGCGCAAATCGCCGCGCCGGTCGGTCAGGTAGCCATCTCTCCAGCCATCCCTGCCGCGCGCCAACGTCTGAAAGCGTTCGAAATCCTCGGCCGGCAAAGCCGGAGCGATCCCCGCCAGCTCGAATCCGCACTCGTGCGCGAGACCCTTGATCTGTTCCGTCGTAATTGCCAAATATCCGGTCCTGCTAACTTTTATTTTGACCGCTCCCCTCCTAGAACTTCAGAACGTCTTCGTCCAGCGCGGCGAACGCTTGGCGCTGAACGGCTTCAATCTCAGCATTGCCGCCGGAGAACATGTTGCAATCCTGGGCCCAAACGGCAGCGGCAAATCGACACTTATCAAGCTCATCACGCGCGAATGCTATCCCTTGGTTCGGCCTGAGACGCGGCTGCGAATTCTCGGGCAGCAGAACTGGAATATCTTTGAGCTGCGCGGGCATTTAGGCATCGTCAGCAACGATCTTATGGCGCAGTGCACGCGCGACATCACCGGCCGCGAGCTAGTCCTGTCCGGCTTCTTCGGCTCCATCGGGATCTGGCCGAATCATCACGTCGAGCCCGAAATGGAACGCGCCGCCGAAAATGCCATGGCTCGTTTGGATGCCGGCCATCTCGCCGATCGTTGGCTGGATGAGCTTTCCTCGGGCGAAGCGCGACGACTGCTTGATTGCCCGGGCTCTGATACACGATCCATCGACCTTGCTGCTCGACGAGCCGACCACCAGCCTGGACCTGGTCGCACTACGCGAAATTCGCGATCAGCTTCGCTCACTTGCCGCCAGCGGAGTCAGTCTGTTACTGGTTACCCATCACTTGGAGGACATTATCCCGGAGATCGAGCGGGTAGTCCTCCTGCGAAGCGGCGCTGTTTTTGCCGATGGCCCTAAAGCGGAGATCCTGACTTCCACCCGGCTCACTTCGCTGTTCGGGGTGCCCGTGGAGGTGGCGCAGTCGGATGGCTTCTTTCGGGCCTGGTAGGGCTATCTGGGGCCTTAAGTCTTTGATACGGAAGAATTTCGGGGCTTAGGACGACCTCACTTCAGCTCCGCTAAATTTCCATACAACCCCGGATCAGTGCTGTTCAATTCCTTTTGGTTATCAAGAACTTACCTATTACCTATACTGGTGGTATTCCGGCCCTGGAACACGCCCGGCCAACTTTTGAAGGAGTTTCGCAAGTTCACTGAGCATGCACAAACCAGTTAAGTATTTCGAAAAAGTAGTGACAACCGGCGCCAATGTCGCCTGGAAAGTTTTCGATCGGGTGAATCAGATCGCGCAGAACCCCTCGTTCACTCCCAAGTGGTCGGACAAACCGCTCCTCAAGAGCTATCAGAAATCCAAACCGCCACTGGGCTGGCCGCGTGAAACAGATTCCCTTTGCCCCAAGTGCATCCCGGAAATCCGCAACAAGATCGTCGCCGGTGAGATCGACTACAAGATCCTGCTGAACGAACCGGTCGGCGAAATCAAGGCCAAGATCATCGAGCGCGACGGCAAGATCCTGATGGTCAAGGAATGTCCCAAGCACGGCGAGTTCGAAGACCTGATGTCCATCGATCCCGCTTTTTCGAAGCATCTCGAGGATGTGTTTCCGGGGCGTGACATCCGCGCGCACAACGACGAAACGCTCCACAACCACGGCACCAGCACCATTAAGCACGGGCGCGGTTCCGTCCTCACCATCGATCTGACGAACCGCTGCAACATGATGTGCGATCCGTGCTTCATGGATGCCAATCAAGTCGGCTTCGTGCATGAGCTGGGTTGGGAAGACATCAAGACATTGCTCGACAACGCGATTTCAATCAAACCGCGGCGGCAGATGTCGGTACAGTTCTCCGGTGGAGAGCCGACGCTCTCGCCCTATTTCCTCGACGCCGGTGCGCTATTCCCGCCAGGTCGGATACAACAGCGTGCAAGCTGCCACCAATGGTATCGAATTCGCCAAACGCCCCGAGTTCGCCAAAGAGGCCGCGGAAGCGGGTCTTCGCTACGCTTATCTCCAATTCGATGGCATCGGCAATGCCGCGAATTCGCATCGCGCCGTCGGCAATCTCTTTGACGTCAAACTGCGCGCTATCGAGAATCTCTGGAGCGCCGGCGTCGATATCGTTCCGGTGATCACGATTCTGAACGGGATTAATAACGAGCAAGTTGGACACGTGGTTCAGTTCGCTCTCGATAACCCGAAGAAGATTCCGTTCCTTTCATTCCAGCCGGTTTCCTTTACCGGCCGCGATGAGGCCATTACCGACGAGCGCAGGCAGGCCCAGCGTTATACCCTTTCCCACTTAGCGCATGACGTGAAAAACCAGACCGGCATCGGCGAGCCCGTACGCGACTGGTTCCCCATTAGTTTCATGAGCACGTTCTCCGATTTCGCGGATCTCGTCCACGGTCCGGCGGCGGACTGGGGCCAGTTGAGCTGCGGCTGCCACCCCAACTGCGGCATCGGCATGGCCATCATGTGCGACAAGGACACCAAGGAACATGTTCCCGTCACTGCGTTCCTGCACGCCGATCAATTAGCGAAAGACATTGCGCGAATCAATGACGCGGCGCGCGGGCGCTTCCTCTCGGTTGCAGGCGTCACCCTGGCCCTGCTGCGCAATTACAATCCATTCAAATCGCCGACACATTTCAGGCTGACCGACCTGATTGCTAAGTTCGACAAGTGCTTCGGCATGACGAAGAAGGCTACTTCGGGAGCGTACGGCAAAGTTACGGGCGATCGCACCATCGCCGATATTCAAAAGCGCCGCGCCGATCGCTGGAACTTCCTCTTCATCGCCGGCATGTGGTTCCAGGACCTCTTCAATTACGATTTTCGCCGCACCGAGCAGTGCATCATCCCTTACGCCACGCAAGAAGGCGAGATTTCCTTCTGCGCCTACAATACCGGCGTAGGTTGGAGAAACATCATCGAGAAGATGCACATGACCGCATCGCTCACCAAGTGGTACGAAGACCACGGCCGTCACGAGATCTTCGCCGGCAACAAAGCCGTTCCACTGGCCAGCAAGGATCACAGCCTGGTGCTGGTCGAGGAGCACGTCAAGGCTGATCGCCAGCACGATCTGGAAATAAAGGGCATCGCCAAGAACGCCCGCGAAGAAAAGACCCGTGCGCGTGACGAGGCCTTGAAGAAGAAGATCGAAGACGAAAAGATGATGCGCCTTTATCGCGAGCACATACTAGGCGAAAAGAAACCTGAAGGCGGCTTCGTTCCGCTCGATGGCCTGCTCGCCTCCAGCTCCAAGCCGGTCGAAGTTGAAAAGCGCGAAGAAGTCGGCGCTATGGGCGACTAAGCTTTAGGGCTTCAGCTTTTTGAAAAAACCGCCGACGTCTTCGTCTGCAAATACCCCTCTCGCAGATAGAAGCGGTGGGCTGCTTCGCGTGCAATCTGCGATCGCACCAGCATTCTCGCGATGCCACGATCTGCCACCCACCGCTCGGCTTGGCGACCAACTGGCGTCCGATCCCACTGCTGCGAACGTCGCTGGAGACAACCAGGCCGCCGATCTCTCCATATGGCTCTGCCTGAAGATGGTGGGTAATGCCGACGTCGATCCAGCCAACCACGCGCTCCGCCACACAAGCGACATACACCACGTGATCATGCAACAATTCCAGAGTTCTGATCCGCTGTCTCCATCGCCTCAATAGATACCGGATACCCGAGTTCGCCGCTTAATTTCGCGGCAGCTCCGGCATCCTCAATTGTTATTTCGCGGATCGAAACCACCGAATAATTAGCATGACACGAGTAGTTTTTAGCAAAACCGTGGCATTCTAGTTGCAAGCCACTAATCGGAGGAACAAAACTTGAAGACATTCTCACGCGTAACCGCGGTCACAGTCGCTGCGGCGACTTGCCTGCTCGGCGACGTTACTTACACGCAGTCGACTAAATACCCCGGAGGATCCATGATCGAGATGACTCGACGCATGGCGAGCAACCCCATAATGGGGCGCTTAGGCGGAGGCGCTCTAAAATCCGCTTTCCAGGATCAGACCTTCACTATCTATGTGAAAGGCGCGAAAATGGCGCGAATCGGAGATACCTTCTCCTCGATCTTCGATCTGGATGCAGGCACGATGACGAACATCAATCATGCAAAACGAACTTATTCAGTGGAAACGTTCGACCAGATGCGACAGCAAATGGAGCAGGTGCAGCAGCGCATGAATAAGGGGCAGAGCGGCGATATTGATTTCGATGTAAAGGTCGAGAAGACAGGACAGACCCGAACAATAGAGGGACAGACGGCTACCGAAACCATCCTGACGCTTACCGCCAAATCGGCGAACGCGAACGGACAGATGGTTGTGAAGGTAGACGCCTGGCTTGTTCCCGCGGATTCCGTGCCACCGGAACTCGCCGACTATTCGAGGCGATTATCCGAAAAGTTTGCGTACGCTTTTGCCGGATCGTCTCCTTCCATGGGCGCTGCCGGTTCTGGAATTGGCGCTGCTATGAAGGAAACTCAGAAGCTGGATGGATATCCCATCCTGACGGACGTCAGCGTAAGCGGCGTTTCGTCACCTATGGCGGGCATGATGGGAGGCGGAGGGAACAGCGATCCAAACGCGCCTCTGATTCAGATGGAGAATCAGTCATCGAACTACGCGGCTGGTTCTGTGGACGACTCGAAATTCAACATTCCTGCCGGTTATAAAGAAGAGAAGCGGCGGCACTAAGCCGACGCACAATAAATAAGCCCGCTCGACCTATAAGGATCGGCGGGCTTTAACTTTATTCGGAAGGTTAGCTATTCCATCTCACGCGGACGCTTCTTGCGATTCCGCTTGCGTGCAAGAGCTTCTTTCGTGCGGCGCTTTTCGCCTGGTTTGAGGTAAAAAGAATGCCGCTTGATCTCTTTCACAATGTCTTCCTGCTGAACTTTGCGTTTGAAACGCCGAAGAGCGCTCTCGAGAGTCTCTCCGTCTTGTATGTGGACTTCTGCCACTAAAACTTCACCACCTTCCGGGAAATGCCCGGCTGCACGGAAGTGCAGGGGCTAACAGGTTTATTGTAACGTGGATAGGCTCGCACTACAGCAGGCGGCGAAGCCCCGGTATCCGTTCGCGAAGGAAGCCGCTGATAAGAAACGTAATCGGCACTGCCAATACACATGCAACTATGAACTTGACCAGCGGTGACGCGGACATCGCTCTTAATCCCAAGGTCACGGCAATCAGCAAGGGCGTGTGAAACAGGTAAGCGCTAAAGCTGTTGCGGGACATCCATCGGGAGAACGGCCCCTGGCTATTGAACCGGTCACGAAAAAGTACAGTCAACCCGAGACACATCCCCATGCAGAAGAACGCTTCCCAAAAACACATAGCCGCGCTTTGCCAGTGGACGCCGCCCGACAAACTTTTTAAATCTCCGTTCAATACGCCCGATGTCGCCAGGATGACGAACCATCCGGCAACACCCACTGTGCAGGCAAGCCTCATCCACAGGATTCCGAATGAATGTTCGATTTGTAGCAGCCAGTTCCCGCGATAGGCGAAGACTCCCACAACGAACAGCAGTATGTACTGCGAAAAGTAGCATAGCTGCATATTGAGAATGCTCGTGCCCATCGGCTGAAAGATCCTCACCAGGAAAGAGCAAGTTCCCATGACCAGAATGAGAGCGATGACCGCCCTGTGGCCCGGAGGTGAAGTCAACTTTGCCTGGTCTCTATCGCGGGATGCTCGCGGACTGATGAGCCGCACCCCCGCGTAGACTGCGCAGAAAATGAGCAGCGCCACTGCAAACCACATCGGGCCGGAAGCGCTGAAGACTCGGCCGCTCGAAAGGAATCGTCCATACGCACTCGTTAGCGACGGACGGGACGGGTCGTAGAAGTTGCGCAGCAGCCAATAGACGATGACGGGGTGAATGACAAGCATGAAGAATGCCGACGGAATGCCGAGGCGAACGGTCCGATCACGGAGGAAACGCCCAACGCCCTTTCCGTCGTATGCGCCTGGTACAAAGTAACCCGCAATCAGAAACAGAAATCCCATGAAGTACGCCTGGTTGAAAGTCTCAAATGTGCCGAAGAGAACTTTGGTGACAAGAGGCGGCTTAGGGCCATCCGATGTAATACCAGCTGCCAACGTGACTGTAAGTCACCGCCGCATGATGGCAGATGACAAGTACGATCAGCGCCCATCGGATGTTGTCAATAAAGAGCAGCCGAGTTCGCGTCACTGCGCGTGTGCTTTGAACGGCAGTCGCCAAGATTGTTGCCCCCGGATAGAGAGGACGAACATCGGAGGTTCCGTGTTCTCGCAAAATAAGAGTACACCCAGGCTCTTAGGCTTCTACCTTGCCCGGCTAAACATGCAAACATTGAATATGGCGGTACAGGATACCAAGACTTTGACGCTCCCGGATGGCCTTATGGCTGAGGTGGAGAGAATCGCCCAGGCGCAACAGCGCACGGTGAATGAGGTCTTCAAGGAAGCGGTCGAGCACTATCTCAACCGGCGGGAATTCAAAGAAGTGCTTTCGTTCGGTGAGCTCCACTCCAGATCTCGCGGTTTGACGCCTGCGGATGTGGCTCTCGCTATTGCCAGGGCCCGTGAAGAGCGCGGGCGGTAGGTGCTTTCGGTAACCGCCGATACCAACATCTACATTTCAGCGTTGAACTTCGGCGGCAACCCGCGCAAGATTCTTGAGCTGGCGGAAGAGGGCGGCATTCGCCTTGCGATGTCGGATGCGATTATCGCGGAAATCTGCAAGGTGCTGCGGGGCGATACCTTTCAATGGCCGGAAGCGGAAATCGAGAAAACGTTGCGTCAGATTAGGCGGGCCACGGATTATGTGGAGCCTACACGAACAGTCGATCTAATTAAGACCGATCCGCCTGATAACCGCATCTTGGAATGCGCGGCGGAAGCAAAGAGCGATTACATCGTGACGGGCGACGACCACCTGTTGCGGCTTGATAAGTTCGAGGGCATACCGATATTAAAGGCCGCGGATTTCCTGAAAGTCGCGAGGTGAATTTTGGGGACGACCTACTGAAGGCTGCCGGTGGATTCTCGCTTGGCATCGAGCTGGGTTTGGATCTGCTTGATAGCTTGCGCCAGTTCGCCGGGCGAGTGAATCTTTAGAACACTGCCGCCGACTTCACGAGTAAGCCGGGCCAAAGTGTCGGGAAATTCGCGCGCCGCCGAGCCAATACGGGTAATAATCGATATAAAAGAATCGCGGCTTTGACAACTTGGAAGCGGGCAGCAGCGTAGAACGGAATTCGTTCGCTGATACGCGTAGTTGGTCCGAAAAAAATGACCGCGTCGGACGCTTGTGGCGACGCGATCTCTTCATTCAGAAGTTTGACCAGCAGATCGGACCAGCCCTGCCGGTCTTGAAGGACGCTGTATGAAACAGTCCCGAGTTCCAGATCACGCAGATTCATGGCCAGATTCAGCCAGCCTTCTTTATCGAAGCGATCGTCGCGGAAGATCTCCTGTTGCTGATCGAGATTGAAAGCGATCAGGCGGACAGAGTTGCAGCGGATGCGCGTCAACAGTGACGAAAGAGAATCGAGCAACAGAGCTCGATCCCAGGCGCGCAGTTTGAGTGAGTATGGATTGATGGGCGCAGCATCGAGAAGGATCGTGATGCGTAGGGCTGTCGTTGAGCGTTCGAGCTTTCCATCCCAGGGGTGAATCATCAGGGGCGCGACCGTTCCGGGAAGAATGGCAACCGCAACCGATTGTTCTCCGCGGTTTCGCTGAGCGTTGATCTCCCAGCGTTTTTGGATGAAGCGGTCCTTACTGTCGCCAACAATGACTTCTACCGAATAGTGGCCTTCCCCCACCGCAAACCCGCCGCTAAACACAAGCTCCGCTTTCAACTTACGAATGTCGACCTGTCTCCTTAATGTTCGGCGGGATGGCGGGAACGGTGGAACCCTCCCCGAGCGCCACTGGCCGGCCACCCTCGGGAGTGACCCGGACGAAAGTATAAATTTTCGTTTGTTCGCCGCCAAAAAGCTTGACTGGGCAATGAACCAGATAGCCGGATTCAAACCGGAACCCAAAATCGAGGAACGGCGGTTTGGTTTCTATGCGGCAATCGAGATGGCTGCCCAGCAGTCCCTCCTCGATAGCGCTATTCAGCTTGCGGGCCGCATCGGCATCCAAAGGCGATTGCGCTTTGGCACCGGCGAGGGTCAAGAGAAATAGGAATACAATTCTCGCGTACAAAGGCAAGTCCCCGAATCTGCCGATTCGATTCTATCCGGTATGGACCGAGCTGCTTCACGGGACGGGGACTAGCAGGGTCTTGCTGGCTACTGTCGTGAGGCCATCGAGAGTGTCCATGAAATTAGACGAAAGCGGCGGAACAGCGCGAAGGTGCCAGAGAAGTTCGGCATTTTGCCATGCCGCTTCCCGGGCGGCACAGACGCTCCACGCGGCGATAGTGTCTTCCAGGTGAGAGACTGGCGGGAGCGGATCGCCGAGAAGCCGCAGGTGCAGACTGTGCTTGGCCGGTTCGATGATACCGTCCAGCGTAGTATTGAGCGCGGTGTAATCGTTGTATTGCGTACCGCCGTGTTGAGGGTCCGTGGCAGCGATCTCGCAGGTGGCGACAATCGCCGCCGGAAGATCGTGATTGATGTGGGCGTTAATGCCGGCGAGGGCGAACTGTATGCGGGCAGTTGCAACTTGATTACGGCGCTCGAAGAGGGCTTGCCAGCAACTGGCGTATGGCTGATCCGAGAGCGCCGACTCCAGGGCGCCGAAATACAACCGCGCAAACTGTACATCCAGTTCCGCGAGCCACCCGGGATCTGAGAATCCTCCGGAAGCGATACGTGTTTCGACGGCCTGGGTTACCTGGAGATATAACCAATTGAACCACTTCAGGCCATCGCCGTCGATGCAGATCGCCCCAACGGTCTGCATGGTTTCGACGACATCCGCAATGGACTGTTTAGGTGTCTGAAGAGCGTCGAGAAGCATTGGGTCGTAAGCGAACATAGTTGGCACATTGTAGCTCTACAGGTGTCTTGAGCGCATCACGCCTGTTCGTCGAGTTGTTTCAGGGTTCTTCCGTCGTTCGTTTTCCAGACCGCAGGTCCGGCTGCGCTTCCTCCTTGTATAACCACCGCCGCTGCGGATGGGCTGGAGAACTCGACATCTTTATTGAAGACCAAGAACCCGTCTTGCTCGACGAGTGTGCCATCGGCAATAAGTTGGTGGCGCTGAGCGACCACATGAGGAGATTTCGCGGCTGATGGGCGGTCTTTCACGACAGCGGTTGAGCCTTTGAATACGACGAAGCCGTTCGCGGTGCGCTGACCTCGCCCCTCGGCTCCTTCATTTCTGCAGAAGAGAACTGTACTGGAATCAAGTTTCGCGGCGGCTTGAGCGATTGGCTCGAGAATGTCGCAGCCGAGCACGGGAAGGAGCTGCCGAATGCGGGCTAAAAACACCTCCATATCCTCGCGGTCCGATTCTGGAAGGTGCGAGCCGCCGGCCTGATTCTGTTCGAGAGTGTACCTGTTGACGCGCTCGGCTTCCTTGAGGAGTTGACATTCGAGATGCCTCACATGCGCTTTGGTCAGGCTCTCGTCCTTACCGACGAAGACGATCGCAGAGATCCAAAACTCTTTTGTCTTATGTTGCTTCAGTCGCTCGCAAACGACCTCCGCCTCCCCGATGTAAGCTCTGGGCGCGAGAGTAAGAGGATCGGTGCCAATGAGGAGATAGACGCCGGCTTTCTTAAGTTCCGGCGGGCAAGAAGTTCACCTATCTCAGTGCGTGGCGCGGCGAAAGCCATGCCGCTCCAATTAGAGATTTCGGCAGTGCGTAGGCTCTTTGCATCTCCGTGGGGAAGGAAAAGCTTGATAGTCGCCGATGTCAAGTGTTCCAACACTTTATCACTCCGAGTTCGCACGCGACGATCGCGAAAACGGCTCTCAAAAATCACCTCCCGTAAAATCACCGTTAACGATGCGTATCCAAGCAGCGTTCTATGCATCTCTAGGAACGCCGCTGCGCTCCACCAACGCCAATGCATGGACATGGCCGTCGAAAGCGGTCGTGGGAGTAACGCAGTAACATTCTTAACAGCCTCGCCGAAGCTGATCTTCTCCTCCAGCCTGATTCCGGACCGGTTCTGCTGTGATATTCTCTCCAGTCTGGTTGCGTTCCGTTCAGGAGGTTCAATGGGCACGTGTTTCGTCGTAATGGGATTTGGTATCAAAACTGACTACCAAAGCGGGCGGAAACTTGACTTGGACAAGTCGTACCAGAACCTCATTAAGCCGGCAGTAGAAACAGCCGGACTTAAGTGTGTCCGGGCAGACGAGATCGTCCACGCCGGCATTATCGATGTTCCAATGTACGAACAGCTCCTAACCGCCGACGTAGTAGTTGCCGATGTGTCTACGATGAATCCGAACGCCTTCTACGAACTCGGAGTGCGCCATGCGCTTCGACCGTACACGACCATCATCGTTGCGGAGAGTGAGCTCACGTTTCCCTTCGATGTCGGACACAACGTGATCCGCCGGTATCGACACTTGGGAGAGGACATTGGCGTCAGTGAGGCTCAGAAATTTCAGAAAATATTGGCCGACGCGATACGGCAGATTCTGGCCCAGCCAAGTGACGATAGCCCGGTGTATACGTTTTTGCGTTTGAATCCGCCCAGCCTAATCAAGGAACAGGTCGAGGCGCTTAAGGCGGCGATTCCAAACCCTGCCGTGGATCCGGAAAAGAACGAGACACTGCGCGCCTTGTTAAACGAAGCCGAAGTGGCACGGAGAAGTGAAAAGTGGCCCGTCGTCAAAGTCATGCTTGAGCAGATTCGGGAGAAGATGCAAAAGAAAACTGAAGCGGGCGCGGCAGCGGTCGGATCCTTATATTCTTCAGCAATTGGCGCTCGCTACTTACAAGTCCGATGGGGGCGAAAACGGTTTGAGGGAGGCTTGCAATATTTTGCGGGAACTCCACCCGGAAACATCGAATGATCCTGAGACATTGGGGCTGTGGGGTGCGATCCACAAACGGTTATGGGAAAAGACAAGCGATCGCCAGTGCGCTCGACACCGCGATTACCGCCTACCAACGCGGTTTCTATATCCGGAACGACTATTACAACGGCATCAACTTTGCCTTCCTGCTGAATGTGCGTGCCGCCGCGTCGATGTGGAGAAGATGCGATAACGGACCGGGTAACGGCAAATCGCATTAGGAAGCAGGTCATTCCAGTTTGCGAGAAGCTCCTTGCGGAGCCGGAGGTCAAAGCCACGGAACGATACTGGGCCAAGGCAACCATGGCGGAAGCTTGTTATGGCCTCGGTGACAAGGCCCGGTTCGAGACTCTGATGGCAGATGCAAGGGAGGAAGCGCCCGAGCCTTGGATGGTCGAGACGACGAGTGAACAGATTTCAAAGCTGGACGATCTGCTCACCAGGCGGGCTGCTAGCGCTTAGATGAAGCCCTGCCGCTCGTCATAAGGAACGACTGCTTTGCGGTCCCTCCATTCGCTTCGCGTTGTAGGCTGTAATTGAAGTCTCCTCGAAGGCGACTTGGCCCGGGCCGGATCGGGACCCCCAACTGATCTCAGACCCTCAGCCACGGACCCTCTCGAGAGCATCGAATGCGAGGTTTAACAGTTCATCGACCCGATTTGTAATGCCAAACGCAAATCCGGGCGTTCCTCGCAATACTTGACGAGGTCATCAAACGTAGAGTTCACAAATAACTTCTCTGGTATCGGACGCCCTCACCTCTTCAGTAACTTACTCGCGGAGCCTGTCAGGGCTCAGACGCGATTGCATAGAACATGTCAGATTGCGGAACTGCAACGCGGGCCAGCCGCCCTCGGACCCCAAGCCGACTTTTGGACGATTAAGCAACCTCCCAGGCCTCGCTTACGTTCGGTGTGACGCGCTCGGCAACTTCAACTGCTTCTTCAATGCAAGCGAACACTGGACGGGAGAAGTGGACGTCTTCCGAAATGTGATCGATATTCGTTGCAGCAGCCCGCGGCGCATTCTCGATCTCATACAGAAGACGCTCTCATAGCAGGCGTGCATCCCCGGCTAGAAGCGGTTTCGCGCTGCTGCTCTATTCAGTCTGAACTTGTCTCGACAACATTGCTACCCATCGATTTGGCGTACTTGATCGTATCGGTCGGCCACCACACCAATTGTTTCGACTGCTGCGTTGCGAAATCGTCCCCACCGCCGGCTTTTAGAATCCGTGCGACCGCAGTTGCACAGTTTTTATCGAACAGCTTCCAGTGAGCCCCTTGCTTGTGCCGCATGTCGTCCCATGTCTCCTTCATGTTCCCGATATGGAGATGTCTTAGAGCGACCCAGCCGAGTTGGATTGTAAAACTGCACGTTGTTTAAGAGATCTCCTGGGGAGCCACCATAGCACTCTGGAGTCATCCACATAAGTGATGGCTCGTTGCATATTGATAATCGTTCCGAAAGCCTTACTTGTTCCAGTCCCAATCCAACTTATGTAGTAGGCGGGGCTGCCTCGCTTAAAGCTGGAGCTATCGATGATCAGCGCTGCATGCCCAGGCTGCAAGGCATCGTATCCTTTGCGAGGCTTCCAGTAGATCACATAGGTGTAATGATTATTACGAAATTCGTCTGAAGTGGTGTCCAGGGGTCGGCTCATTTGGCGGCATTCTCGATATTGAATGTAGTGCAATTATGCCGCCCGCGAGTAGTTCCTTGCAACCGTTAATCGTCGCCGCTATTGAGTTTGTCCGAATGAAAGATGCTCGGAAAATGAATGTTGACCCCAAACGGGCTTATAGGAAATCAGGTCGACGAATAATCGCCTCATACGCTCCAAACTTTCAAAACTCCAACACCGCCATCCTGCCATCCGTCACCAGCTTGTCGCCCGTCGCGTTCGACAGATCTCTAGGAATGCCGCATACGCTCCACCAGCGCCAATGCATGGACATGGCCGTCGAAAAGCAAATCATTGACCACTTTCGCGCGCTCGAGATCGATGTTCGAATCGATGCCGTGCGTAAACGAGCGGCTTACGGGAGAAAAGGTAATGCTGATATCGTGCGTCGCCGCCGCTACCCAAACCGCTTTGCCATGGAACAGCTCAGGCCGGCGCCAGATGCGAATATGGTGCCGCATCGAAAACGTATCGTTCTGTTTTTGAAGCGCCAGGTCCGGCGGCCTGCCGTCCAGATAAAGAACGGACATGGGCGCTTCGCTATAGCCACGATTCTCAATGATCGCGCGCGCCGTTTCGATTTTTGAGGATTGGCTCAGCGCCTCCGCCGCAAACCAGCCCGCGTGTTGGAACGCCGCTTGAATCTGATCGGCCGTGCCAATGAACATCAGATTCGTCAGGTCCGACGGTTCCGGCGGATTTTGCGCCTGGGTTCGGAACGGCTCCGCATTCACCAGAGCGGCCAATTCGTTCACAGGCACAATCGCGCCGGGCAGCTCCAGCGCGGCAGGCGGTTTCCAGTCGAGCGGTTTGGTCAATCGAAGCGTGAGTTCCACCCCCGGCCTAAAATCGATCGTCGCATCCACCTGCTTCACGAATGCGCCTTTCACGCCGGAAAGAATCTGGGCAAACTGCGGGTAGCGCGACTCGATCTTATTAATGCCCTTATCGATCTCAGCATCGTAAGTTTGCGATGCGGCGATGCCGGTGATGAGCCCGGTTTTGTCCACCGATTCGCGCGCGTTATCTACCGACTCAACTACGGAATTCAGTGGCTTCGCCTGCCCCGCTTGATCCGCAATGCGCGTGAACTGAATCCGCAGCGTGGCAGCCTGTTCTGCTGCTTGATCGCTCGCAGCGCGAAAGGCGCTTGCGTCGGCGGTGACGCCGGTTAGCCGCGTGCCCGCGCCCATGGCCGCAACACCATTCACAAAAACCGGCACGATTACCACAGCCGATACGGGCTGGCCCGACGGCTTCTCGCTGCTGGCTTCAGAGGTGAGGCGCACTTGTAGTTCGGTGCCTGCGGGAATGGTCAAGCCCCAGCTAGGAGTGGTGGCCAAAAGAAGAATAGTTGCAAACCGAAAATTCATGAAAGAAACGCGAGCTCCGTTTGCGCTGGGTGTCGCTTAGGACACGTCCGGCTATAATCAGATGGTGTCACGTCCGTCAGCGGCGCTTTGGGCGCTGGCCGTGTTGCTCGTAAGCTGCGGAAACGGCATCAAAAGCAAGGAAAAGGTCCAGGAAGCGATCGTCAACCGCCTGCAAACCAGGTCCGGTCTCGATCTGAATTCGCTGGATGTCACGACAACTTCGGTTTCTTTCAATAAGAATATGGCGTACGCGACCGTAGCGTTTCATCCAAAGGGCGATCCTAGCGTGAACAGCGGGATGGTCATGAAGTACACCTTGGAGGCTCGCGACGGTAAGTGGGTCGTGGTCAATGTTGGGGATTCCCAAGGGCGTGGTCTCACAGGACATCCGCCCGCGGGTGGAGATCACGCTGCTGCAGATCACGCGGGTGTAGATCAGTTGCCGCCCGGCCATCCGCCCATCACCGGTAACCCGCATGCCGCGATGCCGGCGCCAGGAGCTAGCGGGCCACCCCAATGAAAACCGTTGCAGTTTTGGGTGGCGGGCCCGCCGGGTCTTCCGCGGCGGAAAGGCTAGCTCGCGCCGGGATCAGGACCATCATTATTGATGAAAAACTTGCTTGGGAAAAACCGTGCGGCGGCGGCCTCACTTACAAGGCCTATTCTCAATATCCTTATTTGCTTGAGAATGACACCCCCAAGAAACTGGTGACCGACACGCTGCTGGCGGCGCCCAAAGCCGGGGCCTGCAAAATGGCGCTGAGCCGGCCTTTGGTGATTTATTCGCGCACTGAGCTCAACGGCATGCTGCTGCGGCGCGCGGAAGCGGCCGGCGCGGAGATCGAAAAAACGCGAGTCCTTGGACTGGACCGAACCTCATCCGGCTGGCAGATCCGGACGCGCTCGAGCCGCATCGAGGCGGACTATTGCGTGATCGCAACCGGCGCCCGCAATCCGCTTCGCGATGTCGGGACGCAGTTCAATGCGCAGGATACGATGTATGCGCTCGGCTACTTCGTGCCCAAGCGACCAAGCCCACATCGACATACAGTTCTTGCCGAATCTGGAAGGCTACATCTGGGTGTTTCCGCGCATGGGCCACCTCTCTGTCGGCATCGGCGGCAAGGGAGAATCCGCGCAATGTCTGCGCGCCCGCCTGGAGCGCTACATGGACGAGAAAGGTATCTCGCGCAAGGACGCCAAGTTCTTCGGACACATGCTTCCGTCGCTCGAATCGCGTGGCTGGCAAAACAATCGCCTCGCGGGTGATGGCTGGATTGCGGTCGGCGACGCTGGTGGATTGGTAGATCCCATCACCGGCGAAGGGCTCTATTATGCAGTCCGCTCGGGCGATTTAGCTAGCCAGGTTTTGCTCGAGGGGCGCGAGCCGGAGAAGAGCTATCGCCAGATGATCGCGCGTGACTTTGCGCTCGACCTGACCTACGGCGCGGGCCTCTCCAAGCGCTTGTTCTGTGGCGCTATCTTTTTCGGCGCGGTCCCCAGCCGCATGGTCGAATTTATGAAGCGCAGCCCCAAATTCCGCGAGATCATGCAGGATCTTTTTGCCGGCACGCAGCCCTATCTCGAGCTCAAGAATCGCTTGCTCCGGAACGTCAACACTACTTTGCATGAGATTCTGATGAGCTTCCTGTTCCGCAAACTCATCCTCGGCCACAACCGGGTATGAACCTCACCCAATCTGAGGCGTTGTTCGCACGGGCGCAGCAGTATATTCCCGGCGGCGTGAACTCGCCTGTGCGGGCCTTTCGCGCCGTCGGTGGAACGCCGCGTTTTATCGCGCGCGGCGAAGGGTCGCACATCTACGATGTCGACGGCAACGAATACATCGATTACGTTTGCTCCTGGGGTCCGCTGCTTTTGGGCCATCGTCCCAAGCCGGTCATCGATGCCATAGCCTCTGTTCTGGAGCTTGGCACCAGCTTCGGCGCGCCGACTGGACGTGAAGTCGAATTGGCGGAGCTGATCGTCGACGCAGTTCCTTCCATCGAAATGGTTCGCCTGGTGAACTCAGGCACCGAGGCCTGCATGAGCGCTATTCGCCTGGCGCGCGGATTCACAGGCCGCGAGCTGACGGTCAAGTTTGAGGGCTGCTATCACGGGCACGTCGATTCACTGCTGGTGAAAGCAGGCTCCGGCGTTGCGACGCTGAGTTTGCCCGATACCGCCGGCGTCCCCCGGTCGTTTTCCGAAACAACGATTGCGCTGCCGTTTAACGATCTCGATCGGGTGGAATCCGTATTCCGGGAAGAAGGCGATAGTGTTGCTGCCGTTATCGTCGAACCGGTGGCCGGCAATATGGGCTGTATCGCTCCGGAGCCGGGCTTCCTCGAAGGCTTGCGCCGCATCACGGAACGCCATGGCGCGCTTCTGATCTTCGATGAAGTGATGACCGGGTTTCGGCTCAGCCGCGGAGGAGCGCAACAAATCTATGGCGTGAAGCCCGACCTGACGACGCTGGGCAAGGTGATTGGCGGCGGATTGCCCATAGGCGCATACGGCGGGCGCGCGGACATTATGAAGAAGGTGGCGCCGCTGGGCCCGGTCTATCAAGCGGGAACGCTGTCGGGCAATCCCGTGGCGGTGACGGCAGGCATCGCCATGTTGAAGTACATCGAAGATCATCCGGACATCTACGACACTCTTGAACAATCCTCCGCCGGCCTGACGGCGCATGCGCCTGCCGGTATCTGCGTGAACCGCGTCGGCTCGATGTACACTCTCTTCTTCCAGGCCGGTCCGATCACGAACTACGAAGAAGCGAAACTGTCCGATGCGGCGCAGTTTGGCAAATTCTTTCATCACTTGCTGGAGCGGGGCGTCTATTTCCCGCCCTCTCAATTCGAAGCGGCCTTTGTCTCGACCGCGCACACGCCCGAAGACATCGCTTACACGAGGAACGCTATCGCTGAGTTCTTCGCTACCGTCTGAGCATGGCTGCGGGTCCGCGAGTTCTGGTCACTGGAGCGGCAAAACGCATCGGGCGCGTCATCGCTATTGAGCTGTCTCGCCGTGGTTTTCAAGTAGCGATCCACTACAACACCTCCCGCAAAGAGGCTGAGGAAGTTGCCCGCGAGTGCAACGGCGCCCCAATTTTTCAGGCCGATCTCGCGCGTGTCGACGAGATTCGCCGCCTGTTTCGCGACATTCGCGACCAGTTCGGATTGCTGAACTGCCTGGTAAACAATGCTGCCCGCTTCACGCGCATCGATCCGCTCGATATCACCGAATCCGATTGGGATTTCATTCACAGCGTTAACCTCAAAGCAACGTTTTTCTGCTGCCAGGAAGGCGCTCGCCAGATGCGGGAACTGGGCGCCGGCCGAATCGTTAACATCAGCTCGCTAGGCGGCATCCGGGCCTGGGCTGAGCATGCGCACTACTGTGCCTCCAAGGCCGGAGTCATTATGTTGACGAAAGCGCTCGCAAAAGCTTTTGCGCCGCAAATCACGGTGAACTCCGTCGCGCCGGGAGTGATTGCTTTTAACGATGTCGACGAGCGGACGCAACTCATGATCGACGCGACTCCTATGCGCCGCTCCGGAAAGCCGGAGGAGATCGCTGACGCCGTTCATTTCTTCCTGACCGCTCCTGATTTCATTACCGGCCAGGTTTTGGCGGTAGACGGCGGCTTGAGTGAACGCTAGTCACGCAACCGGAGCCTGAGATACTGCATGTATGCCGTGCCCGTACTTTGAGCCGCAACGGGTCGCGCCCGATCCTCAGCACAGCAGCGCCCGTCTCCCGCTCTTAAACGAGTACGAGGGCTTGTGCCATGCAAGTGGAGAAGCGCTGGCGGCGCCCTCGGCATTGCGCTTTCGCTGCTGCAATCACGGATATTCGACTGGATGCTGCGACCGGTTCCCTGTAGCGGACGTGCGATCGTGCTTGCGCTACAACGTCGCGAAGCGCACTGCGACAACTCTCGAGATCCTTTGCGTAGAGGAGCAACTTTATGCGCCGCTTCGCTGGCATTCGGTTCAGTTTGTCGTGGACACGGGCCATATGGAGCCGGAGGTAGAAGACCTTTGCATGCGCGCGCAATTGCTTGCGTTCTGTCGCAGCTATCTCGAGCGCTTCCGTGATTGAAGGCTCATCAGCTCCCGGTAAACCGGAGCAAGTTCGAACCGTTCGCCAATCGCAATCCGAGTACTCGGAAGTCTGCCTGCCGAATGACGCGAATCTGCTGGGAAACATGCTGGGCGGGCACGTCATGCATTTAGTCGATCTATGCGGCGCCATCGCGGGAATGCGGCATGCCCGCTGCACCGTGGTTACGGCCTCAATCGATCAGATGACATTTCTGCATCCGATTCGTATCGGCGAACTTGTCAGATTGAAATCGCAAGTGAACAGAGTCTTCCGCACCTCTATGGAGGTCGGAGTAAAAGTGTGGGTGGAAAATCTTCAGACCACTGAGTTCAAACACACCTCATCCGCTTATCTCACGTTTGTCGGAGTGGATAGAGCCGGCAACCGTCTGGTGCTGCCGCAGATTGCGCCTGAGACAGACGAAGAAAAGCGGCGCTATGAAGAAGCGGCTGGACGCAGAGCTTATCGGCTCGCCTTCAAAGACAAAACCAAAAAACAGAGCGAGTAAATAGATAGTGGCCCAATTCATGTTTGCCACCGGGATAGAGAACAGCTATCCCACCATTCGCTTGCCCGACGGCTCGACCAAGCGCGTCGACGAGATGGCAAAGTGCAGACATTACGAGCACTGGCAGCAGGATTTCGAACTCGTCCGGGAACTTGGTTGTGAATTCCTACGCTATGGACCGCCTTACTACAAAACCCACTTGGGACCCGGCAAGTACGATTGGGAATTCGCCGACCAGACCTTCCGCAAACTGAAAGAGCTTGGTATCAAACCCATCGCAGACCTGTGCCACTTCGGCGTGCCGGACTGGATCGGAAACTTTCAGAATAAAGATTGGCCGCGGTATTTCGCGGAGTACGCCAAAGCTTTCGCCAAACGCTATCCATGGGTTCGCTTCATTACTCCCATCAATGAAATCTACATCGCGGCCACGTTTTCGGCCCAATTCGGCTGGTGGAATGAGCGGCTTTCCAGCGATCGAAGTTTCGTGACGGCCCTGCACAACCTCTGCAAAGCCAATGTTCTCGCGATGCACGCCATTTTGGATGTGAATCCCAAGGCCATTTTCATATTGAGCGAGGCTTCGGAATTCAATCATCCCAAGAATCCTTCCTGCGCCGGCGACCGCCTACATTTATAACCAGAAGCGTTTTCTATCGCTCGACCTGACGTTTGGCCACCCCATCACGTTCGACATGTACGAGTACCTGATGGATAACGGCGTGACGCGCGAAGAGTACCACTGGTTTTGCGACAACCACCGTAAGGAACACTGCGTGATGGGAACCGATTATTACGAGACCAACGAGCGTCTGGTGAGCGCCGATGGGTCCGTCAGCCCGTCGGGTGAGATCTTCGGCTACTACGTCATCACGCACCAGTATTTCGACCGCTATCGCTTGCCGGTCATGCATACCGAAACAAATCTCGCCAATATCGAGAGAGCACCGGCCTGGATTCGCAAGGAATGGGCCAACGTTCACCGGCTACAGGAGGACGGTCTGCCTATTCTCGGGTTTACTTATTACAGCCTCACGGACCAGGTGGATTGGGACACCGCTCTGGTCGGTGACAACGGCAACGTGAATCCGCTTGGGCTTTACGATTTAGACCGCAAGATCCGTCCCGCCGGCGAGACATATCGCGATCTGATTCGCGAATGGCGCGACATTCTGCCCATGCAGAGCCACAGTCTTTACGTGAATTGCTAAGAAGCCGCGCTGGCCAGTCTATTCCGGCTCGGCTTTGTGCATGTACTTGATGCACCGTTTAAAGAGCAGAAGGTTGGGTGCGCCGTTGCGATTCAACTTCAGGCAATCGCGGTCGTACCACTCAATAACACCCTCTAGTTGCTCACCATCGTTGAGCACCACCACCATATGGGTCTTACTCTGCATCTGCTTCTGATAGTAAAACTGTTCGGCGTTCGTCTGGTCAGGCGGCGTGCTTTTTTTAGCCGCCGGTGGACGGCGGTTCGCATCTTTGATGTCTCCCACACTGCTACGTATGGGCTTCCTGATAAGGGACTCCAAGCGCCTCTCCTCGATCATTTGTCCTCAATCTGATTTCCCGGATGGATTGGCGGTCGTCCCGTGTAGACGAGCCGCAGTTTATATTTAGGTGCTAACCTTCTGCAAGCGGTTACGCAAATTAATAATCATAGCGTCGAGCGCTCCTGTTTTTTGTATATTTCTGCGTACCATGAGCACCAGCTCATCCAGACACCTTGCAGCGCGCTCTACCCAAGTGAAATCGACTGCCTCTGCCACTTTGCCGATCCGTTGCTGAACATCCCCGTTCTTGGGGGCGGCTCGTCCGTGCAGCGCGGCCAGGATATCCGCGAGTACGGCATAAGCCGGCTTCAGGTACGCATCCAATTTCTCCGCTTTGCTTAACGTGAAGGACTCCGATGACTGAACCCAGCTCGAAAAAGGGGTCAGCCCGGCGCCGCATTCAAACGCCGCGAGAATGAGCGCTCGGCGATTTCGGAACTGTTCGAGATCTAACGAAGCCGCTATTCCGGGGCTGCCCTCTGACAGGGCAATTCGTATCTCTGCGTCCGGCAAAGCATGCGTTTTGGAGAATTCCAGCATCTCAGCGTCGGACAACCTCGACATCTGAAAGACGATGGATCGAGAGCGGATGGTTGGTAAGAGATCGTAAAGATTCTCGGTGGTGGCGATGATTACGAGGTGATCGGGCGGTTCCTCGAGAACCTTCAGCAATGAGTTTGCGGATTGCTCGTTGGCGCGTTCCAGATGATCTATTAGAAAAACTCTATGCGAGCCGCGTGACGGCTTCAGTTGCGCTCGCTCCCGCAAGAGGCGAATCTGCTGAATGCTGATCTGGCGCAAAGGACCTTCGGGAGCAAAGGTGACGAAATCCGGATGGCTCGAGAAGAATAGCGGGTCATCGGCGCGTTTGTCGGAGTTCCATTTCTCACGAGCTTCGATTGCCTCGATGTTGGCGGGCAAGCTCAAATCATCGCGCTCAACTTTTGCAGGATCGCCGAGGAGAGCAGCGGCGAAACGCCTGGCTAGGGTCGCCTTGCCAACGCCTTCAGGCCCGCTCAGAAGAATCGTCTGAGGTATGCGATTCTGCTCAATCGCGTGGGCGAGCGTGTTGGCCACATTTTGGTTACCGAAGAACTTTGGAAAGGCGGACATCACGAATGCTCCTTCCGAAGCAGCGGACTCACTTCCGCCCAAACCCGCTCGGCAATCGCCTCACGTTCACCATGGCCGTCAACCATGCGAAAGCGTTTGGGTTCCGCGACGGCAATCTTCCGGTATCCTTCGGCGACACGCTTGTGAAACTCCAGAGATTGCCGGTCCAGCCGGGCTTCGCTGGCATCTTCGACGCTTCTCTGATTGCGATGGTGAGCTCGTGAAAGACCGGTTTCGATTTCGATCTCGACGCAAATCGTGATATCGGGCAACAGAGAACCGAGCGCGAGCCGATGCGCCTGAGTAACGGTGTCGAAACCAAGGCCGCGCGCTGCTCCCTGGTACGCCAGAGTCGAATCGGTGAAGCGGTCGCTCACCACGATCTCACCCCGATGAAGCGCCGGCAGGATGATTTCCGCGGCAGCTTGAGCGCGAGAAGCGAACATCAACAGCAGTTCGGTCATAGGCGCCATCTCCTGGTGGGCCGGGTTCAATAAAATCCGGCGAATCTGTCGACCAATGGTCGTTGCACCCGGTTCCTGATTCT
The DNA here is from genome assembly GCA_963795445.1 of uncultured Acidobacteriaceae bacterium. Classification (GTDB taxonomy): domain Bacteria; phylum Acidobacteriota; class Terriglobia; order Bryobacterales; family Bryobacteraceae; genus Bog-105. The sequence goes on from CAWCHX010000017.1 coordinate 183,303, forward strand.
CCGTGACAGGATAGCCGGCGCTGCGCAGGCGCTCTATCAGGAGGCGCATTTGGGTCGTCTTGCCGCTTCCTTCGGTGCCTTCGAAAGTGATGAACAAGCCGCGCTCACCCTTGCGGGGAGTCTCAGTCATAGACGAAATGCAGCAGCGTCTTCAAATCTTCCCAGGCTTCGCGTCTAGCGGTTTGATTGTATTGGCGCAGCAGATAAGACGGATGATAGGTAATCATCACCGGAATATCGCGCCACTTGTGCCACTTTCCGCGCGATTTCGTGATGCCCTCTTTATGATTGAGGAGCGCCTTCATGGCGGTCGAGCCGAGCACGCAGATGGCTTTGGGCTTGATCGCCGTGAGTTGACGAAACAGAAACGACCCGCAGGTCTCGATCTCGTCGGGCAGCGGCGTGCGGTTTTCGGGCGGGCGGCACTTGACGACGTTGCAGATGTAAACGTCGGATCGCCGGATGGGGATGCCTTCTTTCGAAGCGGTATTGTCGATCATCTGGGTCAACAACTGACCGGCGCGGCCCACGAACGGCAGGCCCTGCTCGTCTTCATCGGCGCCCGGACCTTCGCCGACGAATACAAGGGACGAGCGTTCGTTTCCCGATCCGAAGACGATGCTGTGGCGAGCTTCGCACAATCGGCAACGCTTGCAATCGCCGATGTCGGCGCGGATTGCGGCGAGTGTATCGCCTTCAGTGAGAATGACCGGGATCACCGGAACGGGCGCGCGCAGGTAGATGGAATCGACACCTAGATCGCGGTAGTACGCGAGATACTGACGAACCTGTTCTTGCGTCATGCGTTCCGAACGGAGAGACGCAGCGTCGCCACCTGATCGAGAATGCGCTCGGCAATCTCTTTCTTACTGGCCGGGCCGGCATGAACAGTCTGACCCGAACGAATGATGATTTCGACCTCGTTCCGGTCGGATTCAAAGCCTAAGCCGTCTTGATTTACGAGATTGGCTACGACCATGTCGCATTGCTTCGAGATCATTTTGCGGCGCGCCTCGGCGATCAGGTTCTCTGTTTCCGCCGCAAAGCCGATGAGCAAGCGGTCGCCCTTTTGATGGCCGATCTCAGCCAGGATGTCGGGAGTGGGGTCAAGTTCTAAGGATAGCCGGGTGGCCGTCTTCTTGAGCTTCTGCTTCGGCACTTCGGATAGATGATAATCGGCGACCGCGGCGCTTTTAATAATGATGGTCGATTCAGCCAGATGTTCCATCACTGCCTTATGCATGTCCCGCGCCGTTCTGACCGGAATGAGCTCGACGTTCTTCGGAGGCGGAATGCTGACGGGTCCGGAGATCAGTACGACCCGGGCGCCTCGCCGGGCGGCTGCTTCGGCGATAGCGTAGCCCATCTTGCCGCTGGAACGGTTGCTGATGTAACGAACGGGATCGATGGGCTCCTGTGTGGGCCCAGCGGTGACGAGGAGAGACTCGCCATTCAGATCGGTTCGCTCGGGAGCGGTGAGCGATTCGACATGATCGGCGATGCGCTCAGGCTCGGCCAGCCGGCCGGCGCCGACCGTACCACAGGCCAGCCAGCCATCGCCGGGTTCGACGATGGAGCAGCCGCGCGCGCGCAGTGTATCGAGATTCGCCTGCGTGGCTGGATGATTCCACATGGCCGTATTCATGGCCGGCGCCAGGACCACCTGACCTGTGAATGCCAGGTAAAGAGTCGAAAGAAAATCGTCTGCTAAGCCGTGCGCAAATTTCGCAAGCAGGTCGGCGGTGGCGGGCGCCACTACGAGCAGATCGTTGTCTTGAGCTACGCCGATATGCTCGACCGCGCTCGAGAGAGTCTCATCCGCGCTCGTTTGCGAGAACAAGCCGGTGATGACCTTACGGCCGGTGAGCGCCGCGAAGGTAAGCGGCTGAATAAACTCCTGAGCCGCGCGCGTCATCACTACCTGAATATCGTGCCCGCGCTGCTGGAGCGCGCGCACCAGTTCCGCCGACTTGTACGCCGCGATTCCTCCGCCGACACCAAGAACGACGCGCATCGAAAATTAGAGATCAGACAGTCGCGCTGGACTGCCGTGCCAGCTATTCCGCCGCCAGGGCCAGAGCCGCGGCCGCAGCGGCCTGTTCGTCCTCTTGGGTCTGATCGGAATAGGGGACCAGACCACGGCGGACTTCTTCCATGGCCAGGATGGTTGGTTTCTTGTTGGTCGCGGGCAGCACGCTGCGCTGGCCGTTTTGCAATTGCCGAGCGCGTTTCGCCGCCACAATGATGAACCGATAAGTACTCGAGGACGCATCATCCGGAATGCAGTAGTTTGCGTTTCTCATTTTGTCTGCCAATTTTTCTCTCCTAAAACAACGAAGGGGGCCGATCTTCAAAACTGCGGAGGATCGGTCGAATCTGTTCTTCCATGCGGACGCGGCGTACACGCTCGGCTTTGACGATCGCGGCTAGCGTGGCAACCGATTCTTCCAGTTGATGGTTCACCAGCACATAATCGTACTGGCTGTAGTTGCAAATCTCTTCGGCGGCATCTCTTAACCTGCGCTGGATGACTTCTTCCGAATCCTCGGAGCGCGACCGCAATCGCTGTTCCAGAATGTCCCGCGAAGGGGCCAGGATAAAGATACTGACTGCCTCTGGAATCCTTTCCTTTAATTGTCTCGCACCCTGGACATCAATGTCGAGTACCAGGTCTTTACCCTCGCCGCGAGCTTGATCCAGGATCTTCCGGCTGGTGCCGTAATAGTTGCCGAAGACCTCGGCGCATTCGAGGAACTCGCCGCGCTCCCTACGTTCTTCGAACTCCCGCCGCCCGATGTAGACGTAGCTCTCGCCGGGCTTCTCGTTTCCACGCGGCTTGCGGGTGGTGTAGGAAACCGAAAATCTCAATCCGGAATCGCTCGCCAGCAAACGCGAAACGAGCGTCGATTTTCCCGAACCGGACGGCGCCGAAATGATGAAGACTGTCGTCATGCGTTGTTTCGACGCTACTCGATATTCAGAGCCTGTTCCCGCATTCTTTCGATGTTAGCTTTTGTTGCCAGCCCCAGATTTGTGATGGTCAACCCGGCTTCGCCCATGCCGGAGGTCTTTGACAATATAGTGTTGGTTTCACGATTCATCTCTTGCAGAAGAAAGTCCAAGCGCTTGCCAATCTCGCCGCCCGCCTTGCAAGATGCGGCGCAATTCCTGAGTATGGACGGTGAGACGAGTCAATTCCTCCTGAACGTCGGATTTGTCCGCCAACAGGGCGGCTTCCTCGAGCAAACGAGTCTCAGAGATATTCGATTCCTTCAACAATTCAGTCAACCGGTCGCGCAGGCGGCGCGAGAAATGCGGAAGAGCTTCGGAGCGGATGCCGGCAATTTGCGCGGCCTGCTCCTCGATAGCTGAGATTTCGCGCTCAAAACTGACAAGTAGCTCGCGCGCTTCCCGCTCGCGATGCTCATTCAGCGCGCCTATGCATGCAGTGAGGGCGTCGATGACTTGCGGCTCGAAGGTTTTGTCGAGCGGCTCGGCTTCGCGCCGGGCATCGAAAACGCCGGGCAACGTGAAGAACGTATTCAGATCGGGGTTGCAGTTCACTTTCGAGTCGTCGCAGGCCTGCCGGAACAAGCCGAGATAGCGCTTCAGCAGATCGGCGTTGTAGGCGACGGCGCTGACGTCGACGGCCAAGGCCATCCGCACTTCAACATGTCCCCGGGCGATGTGCTGCTTCAAAAGAGCGCGCATAGCATTCTCGAACTGCGCGATTTCGCCGTTCTGGTGGAAATGAAGATCCAGCCCGCGATGATTGACGCTGCGCAAGCTGAGAGTCAACTCTCCCGCGCTGGTCTGGCTGCGCACCAGCGCGTAGCCAGTCATGCTGCGCACGGCGTTTGCGTGTGAACTCACCGGCTATCCAACGATTACGCTCGAATCCGCATGCTGCAATTCATGCAGCCGGTGGTAAATGCCGCGACGGGCGACCAGCTCATCATGCGAGCCAATTTCGCTTATTTTTCCTTGTTCGAGAACTACGATCTTGTCGGCTTGCCGAATGGTGGAAAGCCGGTGGGCGATGACCAGGACGGTGCGCCGCTTCATCAGAACAGTGAGCGCTTGCTGCACCAGCCTTTCGGATTCGGTATCGAGGTGTGAAGTAGCCTCGTCGAGAATCAAGATGGGAGCGTTCTTCAGGAGCGCTCGAGCAATCGCAATGCGCTGCCGCTGGCCTCCGCTGAGCTTCAGTCCTCGTTCACCGATGACGCTGTCGTAGCCGTGAGGAAGGCTTTGAATGAACTCGTGCGCAAGCGCCGTCTTTGCGGCCGATAGAACTTCTTCTTCCTTGGCGTCAGGACGTCCGTAGGCAATGTTGTCGAAAACGGTGTCGTTGAACAGGAAGGTGTCTTGAGCGACGATGCTGATGTTCTCACGAAGACTGCTGAGACGTATTTCGCGGATATCCTTGCCATCGATCTCGACTGCGCCGGCCGTGACGTCGTAGAAGCGCGGAACCAAGTTTGCGAGCGTGGTCTTGCCTGCGCCACTGGGACCGACGAGCGCAACGATCTCGCCCGCTTTCACTTCCAGATCAATTGCTTCGAGCACGGCGCGATCCGAAGCCGAGGGGTAGCTGAACTGGACGTTTTCAAAGCGAATGCTCTTCTCGAATTTCGAGAGCCGGATGGCTCCGGGTTTATTCGCGACGTCGGGCTGGCTGTCCATGTACCTGAAGACGCTCATGGCGCAGGCGATGCCTTGCTGAAAGATGTTGTGAATGTTCGTCAGCCGCTTGATGGGCTCGTAGAGCATGATGAGCGCGGCTGAAAAAGCGGTGAACTTGTCGGCCGTGATGGCGTTGCCTTTCACCTGCGCCCGAGCCATAGTGAGCAGGAGGATACCGGTGAGCGCGCCAAAGATTTCGATGATGGGAGACGCGAGCGCCTGTTGAGCGACATATCGAAGATTGCCGATCTTCAGGCGTTGGGCCGCGAGCCGGAAGCGCTTCGATTCAAAATCTTCCGCGCCGAAACTCTTCACGACCTGATGTCCGCTAATGGTCTCTTGCAGAATCTGGTTCAGGCCGGCGGCCATATCCTGCGCGTGGCGGGTGGTGCGGCGAATGCGCTTGCCTAAACGCACGGTCAGGAAAGCGACTACGGGAAAGATCACCACGCTGATGAGGGACAGTTGCCAATCGAGGCTCACCATAGCCAGCAGCAGGAAGAAGGCGGTGAACATCTGGCGCAGCCAATCGGCCAGCATGGTCGAGACGGCCACCTGAATTCGATCGATATCGATCATGATGGACGACATGATATGGCCGGTGCTCTGTTTTTCGAAGAACTGAGCATCCTGCCGCAGGACGCGATCGAAAACTTCCTGGCGGAGATCGAGGATAGAGTTGATTCCGACCCAGTTCACCAGATAATTGCCGAGGTAATCACATACTGCTTTGGCAACGAAGCACATCAGGATACCGAAACCGACCATCCTCCAGATGTTGTGTATGAAGGAAGGAACGATCTGGCTCAAATGAATGTGCACCGAGGTGTGGGGAATGGAAAAAATAAGCGCCGGGGCGTTGTCAGCCGGGTTAGGGTTCAGCACGCGCTCAAATACCAATGGAATGAGCTTGACCAGGAGACCTTGCGAGAGACCGACAACGGCCATGAAGACGACCGCGGCCAGCAGCGCCGGCATGTAAGGCCGGGCATACCGCAGCAGCCGATAGAGGTCTTTCAAGCGTGCGCCTCTTGGAAAATGCGCAAACGCTCGAGGGAGGCAATCACGCGCGAAACGCTGACTTTGCTGAATCCTTCGGGCGCGACAACGATTTCCGATTCGGTGCGCCACGGGGCCCAGGTGGCCGGATTGGAAGCGCTAAAGAGAACCAGGCTGGGGATGGCAAACGCGGCGGCGATATGCGCCGGACCACTATCGTTTCCAATGAAAACCGTGGCTCCGGATAAAACCGCCTTCACTTCGCTGAGTGTTCCTTGAAAGACCCGGTGAGCAGCGAAAGCGGATGGATCATCTTGCGGACCGGCCAGAAACACTGGAGCGATGTTCCAAAGCTGCAGGTAACGCGCGACTTCACAGAAGCGATTCGCGGGCCATTGCTTTTCAGGCGCAGAGGCAAAGGGGTGGAGAACTGCGTAACGGCCTTCGAGGGGTGAATTGGACGCGAACAGTTCGGCGCGCGGCACTTGTTCGAGCGGGACGCCCAAGGCGAAAAACGCGGAGGCAAGCTGTTCGGCAGTATGGACACTACGATTCACGCCGAGAATCTTTTGAGCGCGCCGGATGGTGAAATTGTAGGCAAACGTGACGTTGTGGTGAGCAAAACCGGCGCGCCATTTCGCTCCGGAGAGCGCGGTCATCCATTGACTGCGCGTGCCGCCGTGAAGATTCACGCAGAGCGCAGACTTCCACCTGCGCACGGCTTGCCAACTGGGCGGGAGAATTTCAGAGACCGCCGGATTGCCTTCGAAGACGGAGCGAAAGGGCTCCTCGACAGCAACGCCAATGGCGAGATCGGAGCGAGTCCGCTTGAGCAGCGCCAGGCCAGGAGTGGTTAAAACGCAATCGCCCAGCGAGCGCAGGCGGATGACGGCCACACGCGACCCATGCGGCACTTGCTCCAGGATGCTCATGGAAGTTACGGCTCGATGGCGGCTTGATCGACGAGCATGATGGGGATGTCGTCGCGCACCGGATAGACGCGTTTGCAGTCGACACACTTCAACCCAGTTCCATCCTCTTTAAGGACGACTTTGGCTTTGCAGACGGGACAGACGAGGATTTCCAGCAGCTCTTTGCTTATTGCCATGGAAATTCTTAGTTTATCAATGGTGGGCACGGCGGGTCGACACGGCGTGAGGGAGCGGGGGTGGATTTTGCGAAACGAACCCATTGGAGGCGAACAAACAGCGTTTTTTGCCAAACGAACTGGCTGCTTCCAGGCATGGACGGCTAGATTACGAGACGAACCCAAAATCTTATCTCCTCCAGAGGATGAATTTTTGAAAAAACGAAGCCATTCGCGAAGGCGAGCCGTTTTACCGAACGAAGCCAAGTCGACGGCTAACGAGCACCTTGATGGCAGCTAAGATTCTGATCTATCGGAGGAGGAATTGGTATGGCCGATCTTTGCAAGTTATTCAGCTGATTGCGATAAAACTGGCGCCTGACGAGGTGGGAACAGGAGGAACGATGCGATTACAAGCGTTCGGCCAAATCGGCTATCCTGAATGGAGAGAGCCACAGCGCGATGCCGGATCACTCCATACACAGGGCCAGCGATTTGGCGGGCGACGAGCGACTCATCGTCGAACGCTGGCTGGGGCGCGCGCGCTCGAATGACGAGACCATCAGCGTCAATGCTTATCGTCCCCACGCGGCTCCCGACAGCGCCAGACGGCAAGGTTTACGGCGGGATATTATTGCCGAGGCCCGTGCGATCGGCGCACGTGCGGAGGATATCAACGATCGGGAACTGGAAGACCTGCTCAGCGAGGCTTTCGAGGGTGTCCGCGGCCCGCGCGGGTGAGATTCACTCTCGATTCGAATATCCTGGTCCGAGCCGTTACCAGTTCCGCTGGACCTGCTTTGCGCCTCCTCGATATCATCCTGGGCCATCATGTACTGGTTCTGTCCCGGTTCATTCTCGACGAGCTCGAACGTGTACTGCTCTATCCTCCGGATTCAGGCGCGGTACCGGATCACGACCGGCGAAGCGGCGCGCTTTGCAGGTAATCTGGCAGACGCCGCTCATCTCGTGGAACCGGTCATCGTCAAGCCGGTTATCGTGTCCGATCCGGCCGACGATCCTGTCCTCTACACGGCGGCGGATGGCGCTGCGGATATTCTATGCACTCGAAATGCGCGGCACTTTTCGTCCTTAGCCGTGCGGGCGTTTTGCGGCGAGCACAGCATCCGTGTGATGACGGATCTCGAAGTTCTAAGAGAACTGTTCGGCTTCGGCGATCCGGCGTGAAGATCGCTTCTCGTTAAATCACTGAATTGCCAAATAACCGCGCCCAGCTCCACCCGGCCTTATCCAAGCTAGAATTTCCGGTAGTTCATAAAACTCTCAGCCATTCTGTTATCGCAAAATGCATCGAGCGCCTCGTTCACCGCATTCTCTGAGCCAAATTCATCGCGTTGAATGAGGTCGTGGCGGGCGCGGCCGGCGAGGAGCGGCGGCAGCGGGTCAACTCGTCGAACGTCGCACCGATCCGGAAAATTTATGAGCGCTGGGTGGGCCGCTTCGAAGAGTTGTGGGCGAACCACCTGCTGCGCATCAAAGAAGACGCTGAAGCAAAGACTACGGGAACTCACATGCCGGCAGCCCAAACAAAGAAGCGCCCGAAAGCGGGTAACCGAGGAACCCAGGATCGTCTCCGCATCGGTCAGGACTCCAGCGGCAGAAGTCCGGTATCCGCATTTGCATAATGATGCAGGGAGAACAAGATGCTGTCGAACCGGTCGATTCCCCGGGCCACTGTGATTCCGGTGCTGGCGTATCCAGATGCGAATCAGGCTGCAGCCTGGCTGTGTGAGGCATTCGGATTTACCGTGCGTCTGCGCATCGGCAATCACCGCGTGCAATTGAATGTGGGAGATGGAGCCGTGATCGTGAGGGAAATGCGCCCGAACGAGATGAACGCACCACTGGGCATAGGACATTCACTCACTGTTCGCATCGAGGATGCGGATGCCCACTACAACCGGGCGAAAGATCATGGAGCGCGGATTACCCAATCTCCGGTTACTCACCCGTACGGGGAAAGGCAATACAATGCCGATGACTTGGCGGGCCACTGTTGGACGTTTTCGCAATCGGTGGCGGATAAGGATCCGGAGGAGTGGGGCGGCGCCGCGGAATACCTATAGTGTTGCCTCGATTCCGCGGTCGAAGGCTAGTAGCCAATGGCGCGCCCGCCGCGGCGGCCATCGGACCAACCGAGCCTCCATCCGGAAACATCCTCAACCATGACGGCGTGCACGTCTCCCTGCGAGCGTAGTTTCGGATTGATGGTATGCCCGAATGAGCGAAGCCTTTCGGCCACGTCGAACACCAGCGCTCCTGGCTCCGCATCCACGCGATCGGGCAAATACTGCTGGTGAATGCGGGGATACTCGACCGCATCCCGCAGGGACATCTTCGAATCAATGATGTTCACGATCACTTGAAAGACCGTATTCGGAATTGTCGCTGAGCCGGGCGAGCCGAGCGCAAACCAGGGAGAGCCATCCGGATGCAGAACGATGGTGGGGGTCATTGAGGAAATGGGCCGCTTGCCCGGCTTGATTTCGCTGCGGCCGCCGGGCTGATTGCTAAAGGCACTCATGATGTCGTTGAGCAAGACGCCGGTTCCCGCGATCATTACCTGAGATCCGTAAAAGCTGTTCAGCGTATATGTATTGCTGACCATGTTTCCGGCTTCATCGATGATCGAGAAATGCGTGGTGTCATTCGATTCGTGGGGAGACGCGTCGATGGGCATGGTGGAGGAAGGAGTAGCGCGATCGGGCTGAATCGAGCGAGCTACGTCACGCGCATGCTCTTTGCTGGTGAGCAAGGCGACGGGAACAGGAAAAAAGGCGGGATCGGCGGAGAATTCGGCGCGATCGCGGAAGGCGCGGCGCATCGATTCAATCATGAGATGACGCTGTTCGGACGAGCCTTCCATGCCAAGCTGGGCAGGGAAAGTCTCGAAAATGTTCAGCATCTCGATCAGCGTGACGCCGCCGCTTGACGAGGGCGGCATCGACAGGATCCAGTTGCCGCGAAAACTGCCTTTGACGGGATCGCGCTCGATGGCTTGGTACGAGCGCAGATCCTGGTATCGGATGGTGCCGTTGTGCGCCACCATATCGCGATCGATCCGGCGCGCGGTTTCGCCTTCGTAAAATTCACGCCATCCATGTTTCTGTATTCGAGCGATCGTGGCGGCGAGATCAGGCTGCTTGATGAGCTCACCCTGTTTCACAGGCGTGTCCGCGCCATGCAGGAAAATCTTGGCCGTCTCGGGAAACTGCTTCATCACGGGAGCTTGTAGGGCCAGGATGATTTCCATGCGCTGGGAGGCCGGATAGCCATGTTGGGCCAGGCGGCGCGCCGGCTCGAGCACCTCTTTCCAGGGCAGCTTGCCGAAACGCGAGTGCGCCAGCCCCATGCCCGCAACGGTACCGGGAACTGCCGAAGCCTTGTAGCCAACGGTGGAATCGAGACGGCCGGTAAACATGCCTGGGTGGGCTGCGGCCGGAGCGGTCTCTTTATAATCGATGGCGCGCGCCGTGCCGTCTGCCATGCGGACGAGCATGTAGCCGCCTCCGCCGAGATTTCCGGCTTCCGGATGAACTACCGCTAAGGCGAAGGCCACTGCCACGGCGGCATCGACCGCGTTTCCGCCCTTGCGCAAGATGGAAAGTCCAACCTGCGATGCGAGCTCGTTGGCGCTGGCGATCATGGCCTTTGGAGCGCGCTCGGGCTGCTCGACCATGGGCCGCGCCGCTTGGAGTTCGCGCCCGCTTTGCGAGACCTCTTGCGCGGGAATAGAAGCGCTGAGCCCGAAGAGCAGGGCCAGACTGCACAAATATCGGGAACAACTACTTGCCATCACTGTAATGTCGATTCAACCGAAAATATCAGAAGTTCAGTTTCAGCCCGAGCTGCAGCACGCGATAGGACTCGCCGGTGGAAACAACATTTGCCGAACTGGGCAGCGACACGGTCAGGCAGCAGGTTTGGCCGAAGGTGGTGCTGGTGATCGTCGGACTGCCCGTACTGGCGGCCAAGCGGCGATGCAAAATTGGGATGATTCAAGGCATTGAAGGCCTCGGCCCGAAACTGAAGCTTGACCCGGTCTGTCAGATCGAAAACTTTCAGCAGACCTCCATCGAGATTCCAGAAAGGCGGCGCCTGCGCAAGATTTCTTCCGCTGCCATATGTGCCCGGCGGCGGAATACAGAAGTAGGTCTGGCCGCCATTAATCCCCACGCAGTCATAGTGCGGATCGGAGGGGTTGGTAATCAGCGAGCTGGCCTGGTACATCACGGGGCCGTTGACGCCATTCACGAATTGGAGCTGGCCCTGATTCATGGGCCCTTCGACCAGCGCTTCACTATTGTGCGACCCGTTGACCGTACGGATGCCGGAATTGATGGTGTAGGGCTCGCCGCTTTCGAAAGTGAATATCCCGGTGAGAGACCAACCGCCAACGATTTGGTTGAGCCATCCGGGCGCGCTCGAAAAGAAGCGCCTGCCGTGTCCGATGGGGAAATCGTAGAGCATGTTGATCAGCAGAACGTGAGTGTTGTTGAAGTCGGAGAGGGCCCGATCCAGGCGGAAATTATGCACGTCGGTGGGCGTTCGGGAGAAGCTGGAGGTGCTCAGACCGCCGCTGGTGACAGCGCCCGTCGGGTCCACCGACATGTCGTCAATAGACTTGCTGAAGGTATACGACAAACCCAAGGTCAGCCCCTGCTCGTAGCGCCGATGTACAGAGACGAAGAGGCCCTGGTAATAGGAATCGCCGCCGGCATCCTGGTAGAAAATCGACGAGAACTGGGGATTGGGCCGGAAATAATTCGCTGGAAATCCTTTGGCGAGCAGCCAACTGGAGGTAGCCTGACTATCCAGGCGAACCGCCATGTCGCCGATGTTGCCGCGCTGGAAGTCCGCCAGCGAGGTCGAGCTGTTGATGAAGGACGCGGAGGAGAGCTGGAGCAGCAGCGTGGGAGACTGGCCGGCGATACCCGTTGGACAGCCGGTGCCGTCGGCGTGGCAGCCCGACAGAACATTGGCGCGCGCCGCGTTGAAGGATTGCAGGAATCCGGGCTGATTGGTGCCGATCTGGTTGAGGTCGTAGGCGCGATACAGGTGCGTGCCGCGCTTGCCGACATAGCCGATTTCAGAAACAACGTGCAGCGGAAGCTCGCGCTGGATGGTCAAATCCCACTCGTGAACGGTTGGATTTTGAAGATTCGGATCGAACGCGCCCACTGCGGGAGCGAGATTGTAAGGCGCGGGAGGAGGCGAGAGCGCAACCGATGGAGTGATGGTGGGCGCCGCAATATTCAGCGGATAGCCTTGCGAGATTCGATTTAGGGTACCGGCCGGAGTGTTACAGCCGGAGGTGGTGCTGATGTTGCCGTTGGCATCGGTGGTTGAGGTGCAATTCTGCAGGAAACCGGGCATCAGGCCCGCCATGGCCGTCACCTGGAAGGTTGAGAGCGTATCGAAGAACATCCCGTAACCGGCGCGCACCGCCGTTTTCTGGTTGGGAGCCCAGGCGATACCCAGGCGCGGCGCGACGGCGCCGATGTTGTTGTTCTTGAACCAACTCGCGGCTTTGACAAACGTGACCGGCCCCTGAGAACCGTCGATGGGGAGGTTGGGGACCAGCGTCTGCTGCGCATCGTAGGGCGGAGGATTGAATTCCCAACGGAGCCCGACGTTCATGGTGAGATTCGGGCGCAGTTTCCACTCATCGGAAATGTACGTGTCGTATTCATGCATGCGCGTGTAGACTGTCGCGTAGCGGGCGGCCTGATATTGATTCGTGTTGAAGTTTGCAAGGTAACCCTGCTGGATCGAATAAGGAATGCCGGCCTCTTCGACGATCGCCTGCTGCAAGGTATTGATGTCGCCTGAGAACGGCGCGGTAGCCGGGTTGCCGCCGATCGTCCCCGGGATATTGGTGAAGTTGCCCGGGCGCTGGGCGCCGTTGAACGAGATCCACGGAACTACGGCCTTGCTGCCGAAGAACCCGCGGCTGTCGTTGTGGATATACCAGCGGTAGTTGATGCCGGCATGAAAGGTGTGAGCGCCGTAGACCTTGGTCACGTTATCGACCAGCTGCGGAGTCGTGACCGCGCGCGCGGTGTGCGGCGAAATGCAGTAGGGGCTGGTGATGTTGACAAAAGAACCGAAGAGGCATTGATCCGACCACGGTGGAAGCTTGGCTGGATTGCCGAAATCCGGGTTCGATTCGCCGAACGTGAAGACGAAGGCAAAGCGATTGAACCCCATGGTCAGTTCGTTGACTAAGGTGGGCGAGAAGGTGTGCCGGTAACTCACCGCCATGATTCCTACCGATGCGGTCGGCTTCACCGAGCGGCGGATAACCGGGGAAGACCATGGCGCGATCATTGGTGAAATCGCCTTCGGTGGTGTTGTAGCTGTTCTGCAGCCAGCGCGCGAAGACGTTATCGTTCGGACCGAAATTGTGATCCAGGCGGAACATGATCTGCGGTCCGGTGAATTTCGAAGGAGGGTTCCAACTATAGCCGCCCGTGTTTAGACCGTCGCCTGCGGCAGCGAAGTTGTTCGGCAGCGGCTCGCTGTTAATCAGGCCCATGGTGGCGGCATTGCCTCCGATGCCCGCGGGATCGTTGGCGAAAATGTTGTAGCTATCGACGCAATTCTGGAACTTGTTGCCGGCGTTGCAGGTGGCAATTCCAGGGAGCAGGTTGCCGCCGGCGTCCACCAGAGCGGGCGAGTTTTGGCTGTAGCTTTTCCCGTTCGCCGTCACCGTTCCGCGCACAAATCGGAAGATGCCGTTCCGCATCGACGACGTGTACACCCTGGGCGTGCTGCCGAAAGCGGCGGAAATCGGCTGGCTCAAGGTGATCAGATTGGGTTGGATGCTGAAAAAGAAAAAGGTCTTGTTCTTGATGATCGGGCCGCCAATATCGCCGCCGTATTGATGCAGCTTGAGTTGTGGAGGCGCGATGTGGGACGCGTTGTTGAACCACTCATTGGCGTTGAAATCGGTGTTGCGGTTGAAATAGAACGCGGTGCCGTGCACGCTATTGGCGCCTGCTTTGGTGGCGACCTCCACGTTCGCTCCACTGTTGCGGCCAGCCTCGGCCGTAGCATCCAGCGTGACCGTGCGGAATTCCTGAACATCATCGGGCTGCAAGCGCTGCAGGTTCGATTGGGGATTGGGCACGGTGGATTCGTTGGCGTCAATACCGTCGATAGTAACGTTGTGCGCGCGGTCGCGAGAACCGAACACGTGGGTGCCTGAACCCGTGTTTGAGTTCGTGCGCTGCACCACGCCGGGCTCCAAGCGTCAGCAGCGCCAGCGGGTTGCGTCCATTCAGCGGCAAATTCACCGCCTGCTGCGCGGTTATCACATCGCTGACGGTGGCGTCGGTGGTATCGATGCGCTGATAGCTGCTTTCCACCTGCACCTCCTGGTTGGCGGCGCCCACTTTTAAAGTCGCCTGCACCACCAGCGGCTGGCCTACGGTCAGAACGTTATGCACGCTGACGAAGTTTTCGAATCCCGGCTTCGATACGGTGATGGTGTAGCGTCCCGGCGTCAATGAGGCAAAGGAGTAATTCCCGGTGTCAGTCGTGGCCCCGTTGTACATCAGGCCCGTATCCTCGTTTTTAGCTTGAACGCTGGCTCCCGGCACCACGGCGCCGGAAGCGTCCGAGACCACGCCCGTGATCGACGATGAGCCTACCTGCGCCAAAACCAGGACACACGCCAGCATGAAAAGGAAAATACTCGATAATAAATTTGCTCTGTTCCCCATGTGTGCTCCAAGCACTTTGAAAGAATCTTATTGCTCATGCGGGTTTAAGTCAACACGAAAGTGTTGAAATTCGGAAAGAGGATTTTGGCCGCTATGGTTTGCATTCGACTACTGCTTGTTCTGATTGGCGTTGCGGCGTTCGCTCAGGATTTCGATATTCTCATTCGCAATGGCTCGGTTTTGGACGGATCGGGCTCGCCGGAAACAAGAGTCGATATCGGGATTTCGGGCGACCGCATTGTGCTGGTGGGAAGCGGCGCTGGAAAACAGGCCAAGCGAACGATTGACGCGCAAGGCCTAATCGTCGCGCCGGGGTTTATCGATCCGCATACTCACACGCTGGGCGATCTCTCAAATCCGGCTCGCAGCCGCAACGATGCTTACCTGATGCAGGGTGTCACGACGGTGATTACGGGCAACGATGGGGACGCTCCTATCGAAACGGGCGCAACGCTCGAGAAATGGCGACGGCAAGGCATCGGAACGAACGCGGCGCTGCTGGCGGGGGAAGGCTCGATACGCCGCGAAGTGATGGGAATGGCCGATGCGGCGCCTTCCGAACAGCAACTGAATCGAATGAAGGAGCTGGTGGAACGGGCTATGCAGCAGGGCGCCATCGGACTGTCGACCGGCCTCTATTATGCTCCCGGCAGCTTCGCCACCACGGAGGAAATCATCGCTGTCACCAAACCAGCGGCTGCGCGGGGCGGCATCTACGACACCCATATGCGCGACGAAAGCTCGTATTCGATTGGACTCATCGGTTCGGTGAAAGAGACCATTCGCATCGGCAAGGAAGCCGGGATTCCGGTGCACATCTCGCATATCAAAGCGCTGGGAAAAGATGTCTGGGGCGAAAGTACGGAAGTGATCCGCATCGTGCGGCAGGCGCGCGCGGAAGGTGTGAACGTAACCGCCTGCGAGTATCCTTATATCGCTTCCGGAACCAGCGTTACTGCTTCACTGGTGCCTAGATGGGCGGAAGCGGGAGGATCGGCCGAACTGTTGAAGCGCATCTCCGATCCCGCGATTCGGCCCCGTTTGATAGCGGAGATGACTCAGAATCTGGAGCGCCGCGGCGGCGCGGAATCGCTGCTCATCACGTCCTCGCCGGATAAACAGATCGCCGGGAAAACGCTGCAGCAGATTGCGGATGCGCGCAAAGAATCGCCTATAGAGACTGCGCTCGAAATTATCAAAGCCGGCGGCGCCGGGGTTGCTTCATTTAATATGCGCGAAGACGACGTGAAGAATTTCATGCGGGAAGACTGGGTCATGACCTGCTCCGACGGATCGACCGGCCATCCTCGCAAGTACGGCACCTTTCCACGCAAGCTGCGCAAATACGTTTTCGACGAACACACGATCACGCTGCCCTTCGCCATTCGCTCCAGTACGTCTCTGACGGCCGGGACGTTTGGCCTGAAAGAGCGAGGCCTTCTCAAAACGGGCTACTTCGCCGACGTGGTTATTTTCGATCCCAAAACGATTCGCGATCGCGCTACTTTTGAGAATCCTGAAATTCTTTCAACCGGAGTGCGTTATCTGCTCGTGAATGGGACACTGGCGGTTGAGAACGGGCAAATAACAGGAGCGCTGGCCGGACGAACGTTGAGCCATTAACAGCCGGACGCGTGATCCGGGTCAGGCGAACAGATTCTTGTTCAGAAAGTCGTTTCGGAACTTGCCCTTCGGATCGTACTTCGCGGCCAATTTTAAAAAATCGTCCAGCTTTTCGTAACGCGACCTAAGTTCAGCGGGGGCCATCGTGAACAACTTGCCCCAATGCGGCCGGGCTTTAAACGGAGACAGTTCCTTTTCGACAAGCGGAAGAACATTTCTGACCGCGGGCCAGTCTGGCTTCCAGGTGAAGTGGATGGCGACGCTCGGCCGGCGGTAACAGGTGCTCATCCAGAGGTCGTCGGCGGCGATGGTGCGGATCTCGGAAATGAGCAAGTGCGGGCTAACCTGATCCTGCAGCCGCTCAATTGCCAGGATCGCCTCGACGGCGTGCCGCCGCGGCAGAAGATATTCACTCTGCAATTCTTTTCCAGCGCTGGGCGTGAAGCCCATCCGGAAGTGAGGCAGGCGGTCATACCAGGGGCCTGGCACTCCCATCTGTTGGGTGCAGTTCTCCGCGGAGAGGCCCTTCAATCGGATGCAGATTCCGGCGAGCCAATGTTGCGCCGAACAGCTCCTGTGGTCCGGAGAACGGCCGACCTTCCCCCACGCGGCTCTTGATCCACACTTCGCTGATCTTCTTCTGCCGCCAATCGGTGAATAGACTGACGCTGTAGCCGCTGGCCTGGATTTCATCGAAATGGTCCTGCATCTGGCGAAGCGGAAGATTCTGATAAACGAACTGGCGCACCTGATAGGTGGGTTGAAGCTTGAGGATCACGCGTGTAATCACGCCCAGGGCGCCCAGCCCGACCACAGCACCCTGAAACTCCGCTGCATGGGATTCACGGCTGAGTTTCACAACGTCGCCAGCCGCCGTAACGAGTTCCAGGCCTGAGACCGCGCTGGCAAGGTTGCCGTTTGTCTCGCCCGACCCATGCGTCGCCGTGCTGCACGCGCCCGCAACCGAGATATGCGGCAACGAAGCCAGATTGTGCAGCGCAAATCCGCGCGCGTCAAGATACGGGCCTAGTTGGCCATATTTGACCCCGGGTCCAACGGCAACCGTGCCAGATCCCGCGTCGAGCGTCATCTCCTGCATCGGCTTCAGCGAAAGCAGGTTGAAGCGGCTGTCGGCGATGGAGTTGAAGCAGTGGCGCGTGCCCAGCACTTTCAACTTTTCCTCAGATCGCAGGTGCGATCGGATCTCCTCGATGGTTGAGGCCTGATGCACGCGATCCGTGCTGTAGGTGATGTTACCCGACCAGTTGGTGAGAGACTCCTTGCCGAGCATCGGGGAGATCCGTCCTAAGAAAGAACCGGCGATGGCGGAGGAGAAGACTTGAATGAAGGTTCGTTTGTTCACCGTCGCCCACAGATCGTATCAGAGTTGAGAGGCCACTAGTGAGCTAGGTGTTAAAGCGGGAAACAAAAACGGGCAGATCGCAAGACGCTACCTTTCGCTTTCAAAAACCGACCTCGGGAGTTGAGACTGCCTAATGATGCTCAATAGCGTGCCGCGCCGGACGGAGTCGTGAAGCGGAACGGGAACGGTTATCGTGGTTGCCTCCAGACGCTTTTGCATGACGCGGTGGCGCAATTGCAACGAATCCATTCTGTTCGAGAAGCTGACACACCTCCGAGCCCGAAAGGACTCGGAGTCTACCCAACCGGGACCTCGACCTGGGTCACAAAGATTTCATTGTGAGAGCGGCGGGCAACTTCGGATGGGGAGGCCGTTTCAAAAAAAAGCGTGAGCGCCTCGATAAGATTGGTTCGCGCCTGCTCAATAGAGGCACCCTCGCTCGCAATGTCCAGCTCCGGGCACAGCGCTACAAAGCCATCGCCCTCGCGTTCGATGATTGCGGTCAGGCGTCGCGCCGACTTCATAGTTCGAGTCTAATCCAGTTCACTTCTCCGCTGGAGTACCCGCCCTAGAAACGAATACCTGTGGTGAGAGCTACTCGTAAACCCCATCGATGTAGCGCATAGCCAGGGACTCGGCAGTCTGGGGCTTGGGCCGCGTTAGCAAATTTGCTTTTTCGAGCTTCTTTTGGAGCGCTTGAAGATCGGTGAAGGTTTGATCGCTGCCCACGCCGGACTGCTCGAGAGCTTCAAGGCAGGAGGCGTCCAGGGCATGGGGAGCGTCTTTGTGCATAATGTCCAAGACTTTTTCTAAAGGGAGAGCATCGCGGTAAGGCCGCTTGGCGGCGAGGGCGTCGAAGATATCGGAGACAACCAGAATTCGCGCTTCGATCGGGATCTGATCCGCAGTTAGGCCGCGATGGTATCCGGTGCCATTCAATTTTTCATGATGTGAAGCCGCGATCTCGCTCAACTCCTCGAAGCCGCCGATAGAGCGAAGAATATTCCAGGTGTGAGCCGGATGTTCACGCAAAATACGCCATTCGTCTTCGTCCGGTTTTCCCGGCTTTTCGAGAATGGCGTTGGAGACAGCCATCTTGCCCAGGTCGTGCAGAAGCGCCGCATGGCGAATGAATAAAACGCGGGCGGGCGGGAGCTCCAATTTGCTGGCGATGGCGACGGCGGCGTTCGCCACGCCGTTGGAGTGGTTGTAGGTGAAGGGCGATTTGGCATCGACAATTTTGGCAAAAGCCTGGCAGACAGCGTCGAGACTGACATCGCCGTCGGACAGCATCCTTTGACCAGGTTCCAGAGAGAGCACCAAAGCGAGCGGAGCAGCGGTTTCGAGGCCGCTCCAGAGCCGCTCGCGTTGGGCCAAGGAACATGCGGCCCGAACGATATCAGGATCGAACCACTTGCCGCTTCGCAGCTTGATGACTTGGAGAGCTTGCTGCGCGCCGGAACTGGTGTGAAACACATCCAGCGTCTGAGCGAGCAGCATAATACGGGAGGTGATCGGAATTTCCTCGCCGCGAAGGCCGTAGGGATTTCCTCCGCCGTTCCAATGTTCGTCAAGCGCGCCGATGCCCTCTGCCGTGCCCTCCGCCAAGCCCATAAGTCGAGCCATTCTGGCGCCGTGCTCGCAGCGAATCGCCGTGACCTCATGGGTATGCCGTTTCTGTAGAGCGGCGACGCGGAGAATGGCGTGGACACGCTCCAGAAATGGCTTGCCGGGAGCAACGTGGGCGAGAGCATACTGCAACATTTCCCAACCCAGCCGAGTCGAGTCAGTCTTTTTGACGTCGCGTTTAGCGGCGATGTCGTCGGAAGCTAGAACGTTATAGATTTGAGAAGCGTTGCTGCTGCAACCAGCATCCTTCAGCAGCAGCGCGTAGTACAGATCAGCCTGTAACGGCTCAGGTATCCTAAGTTCCGCAGCGATGCGCATGCCTAGGATGCAAGCGCGCACGGAGTGCCACTGAGTTGCTCCCGATCCAAGGTCGAGAGCTTGCGAGAGAGCCGATACGACTTCAGCTACCCGGAAGGAAACCTGGGTCTCGAGCGATGAGATTGACGTCGCGGCAAGCTGATAGGAAGCACCCACCTGCTACATATCGGATGGATCCAACCTGATTGGTGCAGCTTTTCGGGGCAGCTCAGGTTGGAATCTCACCACCGAGCGCGGCGATCACTTCGGAATAGCGTCCGCGTTGGAGCCGGTGCGGAGAATTGTGCCATGCGTGCAGCGCCCAGCCCAAAGGCGTTGCGCCATAGCTGTCGTCTTTTACGTCGAGCGGAGCGCCGCGTTGCAGCAGGAGATTGACTGTCTCGAGATGTCCACCGTAGGCGGCCCAGTGGAGACCGGTCTGTCCGTTAGGCGGGAGCTTCGCGTCCACTGTCAGGCCGCGTTGCAAAAGGAAATCGACGACGCTGGTTCGGCCGAATTCACAGGCCCACGAGAATCCGTACTGCATTTGTTGCGCCGTGGCGGGCGGCTTCACGGCGCCGTCTTCCTGAAAGAAGCTTTGGACGAGATCGAGGCGTCCGACGCCGGCCGCTCCTTCCAGGTCCAAGCGGGCGCCGCGATTCGCCAAGTACTCGGCCGCCTGCCCGCGCCCGTTATGCAGGCAGGCATTCACCGTGCTGCTGCCTTCAGGCCAGTCAATAATGGCGCCCCGGTCGATCAGCAGATCCAAAAGCGGGAGCTGCACGCCAGCGTTTTCCGGATGGCAACTTGTCGCCGTCAACATCAGAGTTGTCGATCTGCCGCCATATGCGTCGGACTCGGCATTGACATCGGCGCCCGCGTCTAACAGCAGCGTGGCGATCTCGACAATGTTGTGGGGCGTCTTTTGGCGGACATCCTCGACACCGTTGGCCGAGACGTAATGGAGTAGCGTGGACCGATGTTTACGCGTCGAACGCGCACGCACCAAATCCGGATCTTCGCGCAGCAGCTCCTCGAGCGTTGCTGAGTCGCCAGTGATAATTGCATCCGCTGCTGCCTCGAACTGGGGCATACTCATTCTTCTCGCAGCGCCGTCATGGGTTCCACTCGGGAAGCACGGAGCGCAGGAAGGAAGCTGGCGGCTAGAGCGACGCACGCCAGCAGCGCGATGGCAAACGCAATACTGACGGGATCGGTCGGCTGCAAACCATATAGTAAGGAGCTTGCGGTTCGCGCCATAACGAGGGCCAGGACAGCGCCCGCGACCAATCCTGCTATGAGCAGTAGCCCTGCTTCGTTCATGACGAGTTTCATGATCTTATTACGATTCGCTCCAAGCGCCATGCGGATGCCAATTTCATTGCGGCGGCGGGCAACCATATAAGAAATGACGCCGTATAGGCCGACGGTCGCGAGCACCGCGGCAAGAATACCAAAGAAACCGGAAAGAGTAGCCATCAGACGCTCTCGCGTAAGCGAATCGCGAACCTGCGTTTTGAAAACCTGAAATTCCAGTGAGATGCCGGCGTTCTCGCGCAGCATCGTTCTCTTGATGGCTGACGTTAGAGAACCGAGCGGTGCGGTCGATCGGACGATGAAGTTAATCCCAAGTCCCGATTCCTTGTTCTGGGTTTCGGCAAGAAAGACAAGCGGCTGAAAATCATCGCGGAGGCTTTGGTACTTGGAGTTCTTCACCAGGCCGACGACCTGATACACGTGCTGCGCTTCGCCTGGACCGGCGAGGAGGCGCAACTGCTTGCCGAGCGGATTCGCTCCCCCGAGAAACTTCTTAGAAAACTGCTGGTTCACAATGGCGACTTCCGGGGAGGAAGTCGTGTCGCGATGGTCGAAATCCCGGCCGGCGAGCAGGGGCGTGCCCATGGTCCGAAAGTAACCGGCGCTCACGCGATCGAACCAGGGGATCAGGCGTTTGCTCGAGCGCTGGCCAATAATCTCGATGGTGTCATTCCAACCGTCGCCGCTGACCTGCACAATGGACGCCGTTGCGGCTTGCTCCACGCCCGGGGTGCTTCGCAGGCTGTCGAGGAGGTTGCGGTAAAGCGCCGCACGCCGCGGCGAAGGAAAATTAAGGCGGGAGATATCGATGCCGGCGATCAGCAAGCCGTCCTCTCGAAACCCCGCATCGACGGTCAGCAGATTCCGCAAACTGCGCACGAACAGAAGAGCGCCAACCAGAAGCACGAGCGAGAGTGCAATCTGGCCGATGACCAGCGCGCGCCCGAGGCCAAAGCGCTGGCGGTCGGCCGTAACAGCACGCGCGGCCGCCTTCATGGCTGAAGCAGGAGCGGTGCGCGTCGCACGCAGTGCGGGGGTGAGGCCGAAAAGAATGCAGGTGAGAATCGCCACTGCGGCGGTGAACCCGAGAACACGCCAGTCGGGGGAAAGCTCGACGAATAACGGATTATCACCAGTGGTCAAGAAGGAGACCAGATACCGGCTGAGGAACTGGGCGAGAAAGGCGCCCGCGGCGGTTCCAATTAGAGTTAGTAAGAGGCTCTCGGCCAGCAACTGCCGGATTAAGCGGCCACGATTTGCGCCGATTGCCAGGCGAACGGCCATCTCGCGCTCACGCGTGCTGGAGCGGGCGAGCATAAGATTCGCTAGATTTGAACAGGCGATCAACAGAACCAGACCGGCAATTCCCAGCAGCAGTAAGAGAGGCTCTTCATAGGTTCGGCGTAAGGACGATACACCGGAGCCGGCGGGCAGCGCTGTCAGCTTATAAGCGGCGTAATATTTGGCGCCGTCAGCCCGGTAATTAGGCGGCACGGTGCTCTCAAACACCTGCGAAGAGATTGCCTTGGCCTGGGCAGCAGCGCGAGTGACGGTCCAACCAGGCTTGAGACGTCCGATAATGGCAAGCCACCAATGATTCCGTTTGGCGAGATGACTTCCCTCTCCGGCGATCAGAGGCTCCGCGCAAATGGGGACGGCCACATCGAAATTGCGTCCGACCTCCACGCCGAAGAAATTGGCGGGCGTCACTCCTGCGATGTCAAGTCGATGACCATCCAATAAGACGGTCTTGCCGATCACATCTGGGGCGCCGCCAAATTCCCGCTGCCAGAAAGCGTAGCTGATCACTGCGCTGGGTGAACCGCAGCCGGGAGCGTCGTCTTCGGCCGCGATCAAGCGCCCGAGCAGCGGGCGCACACCCAAAGTCTTGAAAAAGTCGCCGCTCACCCAGAGGCCTTCCGCAAAACGGACTTCACCGCCCTGAGTCAGATTGAAACGGGTGTCACCCCAGGCGAAGATGCTGGAAAAGGCTTGTTGATGGCTGCGAATCTGCTCCCACTGGGCATACGTGAAATTGGGGCGGCGGTCGGAGAAATTACCCGAGCAGCAATGCTCATTCTTGGCGATTTGCAGTTCGGCAAGCTCTTGCGGGCGCGGGACGGGGAGCATGCGGAGGCGTACTGCGTTCAGCAGTTGGAAAATCGCGGTGTTGGCGCCAATCCCCAGTGCAAGGGACAAAGTGGCCACGATGAAGAAGCTCTTGTTTAGGCGGAGAAGGCGCGCGCCGTAACGGAAGTCCTGCCAAGCGTTTTCGAGCAGCTCTGGAAAAATACTTGGCAAGTTCATCGGCCGTTTAGACGGATGGCAAGGGTCCAGCGTTGGCGAGAGGCACCAAAAATTAATCGAACGAGTGGCGCGAGCCGTGCACAGCTTATGACTTCAAGACCCTCGTCAAGAGGCATCCCAGGGATTGACGACTGGCACACCCGCTTTATCATAATCGCTGCGATCACGCGTGACGATTGTAAGGCCGTGGTAGCGACGCGTCGGATCGGCCACAAGTTCAATGCCGAAGCGGATTTCGGCAAAGGTCACGGTACTGATGTAGAGCTCTGCGAGCGGACGACCGGCAATGAAGGTCACGACACGTTGATCGGGGTTTGGCCGCCGCAATTCCGACAGGATATTGGTGTCAAGCAACCACGCCATCAGAACGCAAGATCGCGTACTGCCGGGCGATCACGCACGGGTTCAAGATCTACCTCCCGATAGGGGGAGGCCTGTAAGGCGGTGATAAGATCCGCACCCGTAGGGGAAGTTGTATTCGCCGGTGCGCCGTTTTCGGGCGCGGCAAGGTCCGAAGAAATCAGCGCCTGCAGGAGGGCATCTTCCACGTTCTGGAAGCCGCGGGTCTTCATGCGTAGACGAATCAGCGCTTCAAGCTCGGGTTTCTGAATTTCGATGGTCATCGCCGCAGATCCTTTCTTCTGTCAGATCCTTTTTCTTCATGGTTTCACAGTTTACCCGGAGTGGGTCTATTCGCAACGAAGCGCGAAAATTGGATCGACCTTGGTCGCGCGCCGCGCCGGGATGTAGATGGCCAGCGCGGTTGCGGCCATCAAGGCCGTAGGAATCGCCACAAAAGTCATGGTGTCGCTAGCCGACACGCCATAAATCAGCGAAGCCATCAAGCGCGCCAGCAGATATGCGACTGGTAAACCCGCCAGCAAGCCGATGCCGGCCGTCAGCAGACCGCGCCGGAAGATAGCGCCTAACACGTTACCCGGCAGCGCGCCGAGAGCCATCCTGATGCCGATTTCCTGAGTCTGCTCGGAAACGAGATAGGCCATGACGCCATACACACCGATCGCGGATAACAGCAGTGCAATCCCGCCAAACACGCCCATCAGCGCGGCCATGTAGTTCAGGCCGATGGCGCTGTTGTGGATGGATTTCTCCATCGTGCGCATGTCGGTGACGGGCTGTTCAGGATCTATTGAGCGGATGGCGGCCGTGACTGCCGGCGCCAGTTTCAGGGGATCTCCGATGGCGCGGACTGCAACGTCCATCCACAGCTCGGGCGCCTGCTGGTAGGGTACGTAAATTGTTCGGCGCGGCTCGCGCTCATAAGCATCGTGGGTAACGTCGCCGACAACACCGACGATGGTCATCCAGGGGCTCTTCGAATCGACTTCGCCAATCTTGATGCGTCTCCCGAGGGGAGATTCATTGGGCCACCAGCGGCGCGCCATGCGTTCGCTGATCAGCGCGACTTTGGGCGCCTGGCTTCCATCATTTTCATTCAGTAGACGCCCTTGACGCAGCGGAACATGCAAAGTGTTGAAATACTCCGGAGTGGCCACCTGGTACATGCCATTGGGCTGCTTGCCGGGTTCAACCTGCCTTCCTTCAATGACGAAAAGCCGGCCGCTGGAATGATCGCTGTACGGTAAGGCCGTGACGGCGGCAGCGCTACGCACGCCGGGCAGCGCCTGGATGCGCTCAATCACCTGACGATAGAAGTCCGCCTGCTGATATGGCTCGTGATACTTCTGATCGGTGATCGCGAGGCGCAAAGTAAGCAATGTGGAGGGCTCCAGAGCGGCGCCATTCTTGAGCAAGGTTTGGAAGCCGCGAACCATCAAACTCGCTCCCACCAGCAGCACTACTGCGAGCGCGATTTCGGCTGCGACGAGAGCGTGGCGCAGGCGCTGCCGGCCTTTGCCGACAGAAGAGCTTCGGCCGCCTTCTTTCAGGGCCTCGGTGAGGTTCGGGTGGGAAGACTGCCAGGCAGGCGCCAAGCCGGCGATGATGCCGCTGAGCAACGCGGCCGAGATGGCGAAAAACAGCGCCCGGCTATCCAGCTGAATCGTGTTCCATCCCAGAATGTAGCGCGCAATTTCCGGAGGCATCGCGCCGCGAATGGCGCTCATTCCCCACTTGGCTACCAAGAGACCGAACCCCGCCCCCACGACGGAGAGGAGAACGCTTTCGATGACAAGCTGCGCGATGACTCGGGCGCGGCCTGCGCCGAGCGCGCGGCGGACTGCGACTTCGCGCACCCGTCCCGTGGCGCGCGCGAATTGCAGGTTGGCCACATTGGCGCAGGCGATCAGCAGCACGAATAGCACGGAGCCGAGCAGCATGAGGAGGTACTGCTGGGTTTCATGATCCACCAGGAACTTAATTGCCGGCGAAACCAAAAAGCGCCGGTCCTTATTAGTGAGCGGGTATTCCTTTTCGAGGCGCGCCGCAATCGCGTTGATGTCGGCCACAGCTTCCTGGCTGGTTCGTCCCGGTTTCAACCGGCCCATGGATTCGAGCACTTGGTTGGTATGGGAGCTACGCTGCGCTGACGTTAAGGCGAGGGGAGTCCACATTTCGGTGGCCATCGGAAAAGCGAAGCTAGGGGCCATCACTCCGACGACTGTGTAGGCCTGATCATCTACCCGCACCGGCTTGCCTACGATTTGTGGGTCAGCTCCAAAGCGGCGGCGCCAAAGCCCATCGCTGAGAATGACTTCCCGTTCTCGTCCGGGCTGATCTTCACCGGGCTGAAAAGCACGTCCGCGGAGTGGCTGAACGCCTGCCACTTGGAAGAAGTTAGCGCTGACGATGGATTGGATCACGCGGTCTGGTTCGCCGCTGCCGGAGAGATTGGCCAGGCCATCCTCCCAAGTGGCGAAACTATCGAGCGTGCGATTCTCGCGGCGAATCGCCTCCACGTCAAAAGGTGTAGCGGTATTCCAATCGTTGGGATCGCCGGGAATTGCCTGCACGATTATCATCAGCCGGTCGAGATGAGGCAGCGGCGCAGGCCGCCAAAGCAAGGCGTCGCATACGCTGAAAATGGCCGTCGTGACGCCGATGCCCAGAGCCATCGTCAGGACCGCGGTTATCGCGAATCCGGGTGAGTTTCGCAGCTTTCGCGCGGCGTAGCGGGCGTCTTGCCACAAATTCATAAGGATCGATACCCTCAAACAGATCTATACGCAGAATAGCCCTGTCGAGTTCGATCCCGTTGACTCCGCGATTTAGAAGCGCAAGCGCATTTCGAGCTGGATTAGGCGTGGCGTGTCCACGGTGCCGTTGATAAAGCCAAAGTTGGTGGTGGGATTGTTCGGTTGCGGACCCAGGTTGTAGGGTTCTGCGAAGACATGCCGGTTGGCAACGTTGAAGGCGTCGGCGCGCAGTTCAAGGTTGACGGATTCCCGGATGTTGAAGCGCTTGACGAGATTCATGTCCTCTTCGTCGTAATTCGGCATGCGGAAACCGGTGACGCGGGAGAGTTGGCCGAAGACGATAGGAGCGTTCGGGTTGGGGTTGGGGTCGGCAAAGTAAGCGTTGTTCAGGAAGGGTTGGGTGAGCGGGTTGAAGCCGGGCTGGTTCATGGCAGAGCTGTAGACCGATTGACCGGGGACGGGATTGAAGCGAAAGCAATCGTCCCAACCGGCGCTGAAGCTGTTTGCAGCACAGTAAAACGGCAAGGGCTGGCCGCTTTGATACCGGAGGATGGCGCCGATTTGCCAGCCGCCGAAGATGGCGTTGGCGAAACCGCCATGATTCAGGAAGGCTTTATTCTTGCCGAACGGGAGCTCGTAAATAAAGCTGCCAACGAACATTTGGGGAATGTCCTGGGAGCTGATGGCCTTTTCGAGCTTGAGATTGAAGGGGTCCTGATAGAGGCCGCCGCCCGCATTGCAGCAGGGCTGGAAACTGTCAGCATCGGTGATGGTCTTCGACCAGGTGTAAGAGAGCTGCACGTTCATGCCGCTGTGGAAGCGGCGCTGCAGCATGACTTCGAGGGCATTGAAAGTGGACATGCCGTCGTTTTCGAGACAGCAATCGGTGTTGATGCGGAAATATTGCGGATAGGGCCGGAGCGCTTGGCCGACGGGACCGTTGAAGCCAGCGTAAGGCGAGAATACACCAACAGAATTAGCGGTGGAAGATCCGACCTGCGCGTTCAAGACGTTGGCGCCTAACGCGAGATTCTGCGGACGCAGGTTGTTGTACATGCCATCAGCGGCAGCGGACCGGAGATTCTGGCTCTTGTTGCCGACGTAGGCCAGGCTGAGAATGAGATCGGGCGCGAGCTGCTGCTGAATCTGAAAACTCCAGCTCTGAATCATAGGCGGCTTTCCAAAGCCGGGACTAATGTAATCTACGCCTGAGTTGTTGCGGATAGAGGGATTGAGCGTGGGCGCGGGCGGATAGGCGGGAAAGCCAGCGCCGAGGGTAAACGCAGGCGTGAAGCCGTTGGGCGAAGACGGATTGGGGGATGCGGCGTAGCCCGCATTCACACTGTTGCCGAAATCAGCATAGTAGAGCGGACCGTAGATGATGCCATAACCGCCGCGGATGGCCAGTCTTGCCGCTTGTGCCAGGCGACCAGGCGAAGCCGATGCGGGGCGCGAAGTCATCGTAGAATGTCCTGGCCCAGCGCGGGTTGCAGCCATTGCAATTGCTCGCGAAAATGAGGGCACCCGGCCTGCCCCCGGCGCCCGGATTAGCGAGCGTGGGATCGAAATTGGAAGTGAAGTTGTCCGCTTCGGTGCGCGGCTGATCGACGTCCCAGCGGAGGCCCAGATTCAGCGTCAGATTCTGAGTGACTTTGAAATCGTCCTGGAGGTAGAGAGCCCAGTAATTCTGGGTGTAACGCGGATAGTGAGCGAAAGCGGTGAGGCCGGCATTGTCCACTTGGCCCAGTAGAAAGCTAGCAAAGCTGAAGCCACCCTGGTTGGCGAGGACGCCCGGTCCGGCGGCCGTTTCGGCGTTAGAGAAATTGAAGAAACCGGCTTGGCTGTCCTGAGTAAGATTGTTCAACTGCATCCAGCGGTATTCACCGCCCATGGTGAGGGTGTGTTTTCCTTTGACCCAAGTGACGTTGTCGGCGACGCTGGCTTCATTGGAGATGGTGTCATCCGCCCGTTGCTGGCCAAGTGAGGGAAAGCCGCTGTTGATATTGAACTGGGGGAAAGCCAGACCCGATACATTGGCGAGCCCGATTTGCCCCGCCCAGTTCACTCCTGCGGAAGCCGCTTGCGAATTGTTGGCGCTGTTCCAGCGGCTGAAACCAAGGTTCACATGGTTCAGCATGCTGGGGGAGATGGTGTGGTCCCAGCCGAAGCGGCCGTAATGAGTGACGAAATTCTGAAGCCAGGTGCCCGGGTCGAGCGGGCTCGGCAAGGCGGGAAGACCTCCGGTGAGGAGCGTGTTCTGGCGCGTGTCGTAGGCGGCAAAGATCTTGTCGGCGTTGCCGATACTGTGATCGATGCGCACCGTATACGTGGTATTGTTCGTCGGGAATGAGGCACGGTAGCTGAAATTATTCTGCAGGCCTGAGGTAGTGGGCGCCGGGAGATAGGAGAGCACCTTCTGAGCCACGGGATCCAAGAGGCTTGTTGGAATGACGTTCAGGCGGCCGTTGGAGGATAAGGGAGTGGTGCGGCAAGGCGTCCCGCCGGCGCTGGTGGCTTGGGAACGTGGATCGAAAATTTCGCCGGCGAGCACCGGTTGGCCGTTGCAAGGATTCGTTCCGATGACCGTGGCGCCGAGAATGGCGGAGAAATCGCCAGCGCGTTCGGCGGCAGTGGGGAGAGAACTTGTGGTGACGGAGCTGCGAGGCCACTGCACCTGCTCCCATGCGAAGAAGAAGAACGTTTTATCTTTGCCGTTGTACAAGTGGGGAATGATTACGGGCCCGCCTAAGCTGAGGCCGTAATCGTTCTTGATGTCCTTGGGAGTTGCGAACGTGGAGCGGCACTGGGGATTCGTGCAGGTATTCAGGTTCAGGTCGTCGAAATAGGTATTGGCGTCGAGATCGGTATTGCGGAGGATGTCATAGAGTTGGCCGTGGAATGAATTGGTCCCTGAATAAGAGGTAAAACTACGAATGCCGCCGGTGGTGCGGCCGTACTGCGCGGGCGGAGTGGCGGTGGTGACTTTGAATTCCTGAAGGGAGTCGACCGAGGGCGCGGTTTCGTCAAACGTGGAGCCGTTGTCGGGGCGCGTCGCTGAATTACCGTCGAGCACCACGTCATCGCCGAAGTTTTGGCCGCCGCTGGTTTTTTGGATGTAAATCCCGTTTCCATTGTTCGCGGTGCCGGGACCGACTACTCCCGGAAGCAAGAACTCGAAGGCTTCTGGCGAGCGGAAGGCGCCTACGCCGCCCAGGGAAAGCGGCAACTGCTCAACCTGTTGGGGCGTGACAACCCCGCTAATATCGGACGTGGCGGACTGTACAGTGGGGATGTCGGCGTTGACCGTAACGGTCTCAGTGGTAACGCCCAGCGCGAGCTGAACGTTCAGAGCGGCGGTGGTGTTGATTTGAACGACGACGCCCGTGCGCTGCTCGGTTTTAAAGCCGGGAGCGGAGAATGTCAGATCGTAGGTGCCGACAAGCAGTTGAGGAAAGCTATAATCTCCTGCTTGCGAGGTGTTGGTGTTGTAGGTTGTGGCGGTGTGTGTTTCCTTGGCGGCAACAGTTGCGTTCGCAACGGCCGCCCCTGACGAATCGGTTACAGCGCCGGTGATTGCTCCGCGGTTGGATTGAGCGAGTAGCGTTCCGGTGAATGAAAGCAGCGAGACAACGGCGGCGCGAAAAACGTAAGACTGAAGTAACTTCATGGTTCTCCCAAAGCGATTGCTGTCGTGTTAGACGGAAGAAAGGAAGTGTTGTTACCTGTATGAAGCCGCAGTATAGAAAATGGATGGGGGAGAGAGCGGTTCGAGTTGCGACTGCGCTTTCGCTACTGCTGTGCGCCGTATTTCTGCTCGCTCAAGCGCCCCAGCAGGGCCCGGACGACCGCTGGCCGCTAGAAAAAGCGAACGCCTGGTACGCAGACGAGCCTTGGCTGGTGGGGAGCAATTATATTCCTTCCGATGCGGCGAACGAGTTAGAAATGTGGCAGGCGGATACATTCGATCCGAAGCTGATCGATAGGGAATTAGGTTGGGCGGAAGGGCTGGGCATGAACACGATGCGGGTGTTTTTGCATGACTTGCTGTGGGAGCAAGACAAAGACGGGTTCACGAAGCGAATCGACGCGTTCCTGGATATCTGCGCAAAACACAAGATCAGGCCGATATTCGTTCTGTTCGATTCGTGCTGGGATCCGTTTCCGCGCCTGGGCAAGCAGCCTGCTCCGCGGCCGGGAATCCACAACTCGCGCTGGGTGCAAAGCCCGGGCGCGAAGGCGCTGGAAGATCCGTCGCAATATCCGCGGCTGGAGGCCTATGTGGAGGGCGTGGTGGGAGCATTCGCGCATGACTCGCGAGTCTTGGCATGGGACGTGTGGAACGAACCGGATAACAACAACGACAGCAGCTATGGAAAGGAGGAGCCGCCAGACAAAGTACAACTCGTGCTGGGGCTTTTACCGAAAGCGTTTGCGTGGGCTCGGACGGCAAAACCCGAACAGCCGTTGACCAGCGGCGTTTGGCACGGCGACTGGTCCGATCCAGCGAAATTGGATCCCATGGCGAAGGAGCAACTGGAGCTTTCCGACGTGACGTCTTTCCATAACTACGGCGTCCCGAGTGAATTCGAGAAGCGGGTGCGTTGGCTACGGCAGTATGGGCGTCCGCTGATCTGCACAGAATACATGGCGCGCGGGGAGAAGAGCACGTTCCAGGGGATTCTTCCCATCGCCAAGGCCGATAAGGTAGGGGCGATCAACTGGGGATTCGTGAAAGGAAAAACGCAGACGTTTCTGCCGTGGGATTCCTGGCAGCAGCCTTATGTGTACCGGTCACCGACGGTGTGGTTCCACGACATTTTCTATGCCGATGGAAGGCCGTATCGTCCGGCGGAAGTGGCGTTTATCCGAAAGATGACTGGAAGTTCGGAGCAGGGACATAGGTGACGGTGCAACGCAAACCTAAATATTAGGAGACGTGCAAGGCCGGAGCGTTGTTTTTGTCACGGTGTGGCTTAACGACGATCTCCACATCCTGATCGAGCGCCACGAGAAAATTCAGAAGGCGCTCGACGGAAAATTGCCGGAACTCCCCGCTCAACATCATGGATACATCGGGCTGGCGGATACCGAACAGAACGGCCGCCTCGATCTGTTTCAAACTGCGATTTTTCATGATCGTGGCAATTTTAAATACGAGCTGCGCCTTTATCAGGTGCTCTTCGGCATTCGGGATGCCGATATCCTTGAACACGTTACGACTGCCGATTTCGTATTCCTTCTTGCTCATAATTCCATCTCCCTTGCAATCTGTTCCGCTTCACGCAGAGGTTGTCTAATTAACTCGATATCTCGGCGAGGCGTCTCGCGTCCGCTCTTCGATTTCTTCTGGAACGCGTGAAGAACGTACACGCTACCGGCCGATCGCAATGTGTACACCGCGCGGAACGTATCACCGCGAAAGTCTTTGATCACCTCAACCACGCCTGCCCCGCCAAAGCCGCTCAGGGTCTTCGTGTCGCGATGCTTGCCCCCGCGTTGGGCAAGGTACAGGGCATAACGCATGTGATCCTGCACAGGTTCGGGAAACTCGCGCAAATCCTTACGGCTGGACCTTACCCAGATCACCGGTTTAAAGGGCAGCTCACCAGTCATTTGGTCCAGCACGATATAGTGATTTCACTATATCAGCTCAAAGGATTTGCTCGGCTTTTACTGCTGCCAACCGCCGCCGAGCGCATTGTAAATTTGCACGAGAGCCAAGCGCTCATTCAAGCGGGCGCGGGCGAGATTTAACTCAGCAGCGAAGAAGGTGGTCTGGCTGGTCAGGACTTCCAGGTAACTAGTCACGCCCCCCTGGTAGCGCATATCGGAGAGACTGGCGCCGCCTTGTGCCGCGGTTGAGAGCGCTTCCTGGTGCTCGCGGTATTCACGGAATTTCTGGTACGCGCTCAGGGAATCGGCCACTTCGCGGAAGGCAGTCTGCAAGCTTTGCTGATAAGTGAACAAAGCCTGTTGCTGCTGCGCCTGCGCGAGGCGGACATTGGCGCGAAGACTGCCCGCGTTAAAGATAGGCTGCGAGGCACCGGCAGTCCAGGTCCAGGTGCGAGTGGCCCAATTAAAAAGATTGCCCAGGCCAATACTTTCCACGCCACCATTCCCGGTGAGGGAAATCTGCGGGAAAAGTTGAGCGCGGGCCACCCCGATACTCGCGTTGGCGGCGATCAAGGCCTCTTCCGACTCGCGGATATCAGGGCGGCGCTCCAGAAGTTGGGAAGGCAAGCCGGCCGGCACGGTCAGAGGAAGCGGCTGCTCGGTAATGGCGCGGCCACGCGGAATGTCATGCGGATTCTCGCCCAGGAGAACGCTGATTTGATCTTCTTCCTGGGCGATCTCCTGTTCAGTTTGCGGGATCGCTTCAGCCGCTTCCTCGACCAGTTGTTGAGCCTGACGCACATCGACCAGGGATGTCGCGCCGCCCTGCTCCAGCGTTTCGGTAAGTTTCAACGATTGCTGGCGGGAGGCGAGCGTACGCTTGGCGATGTCCAATTCCAGGTCATACTCACGAAGTTGAAAATAGGCCGTCGCGAGATTCTCGACCAGCGTGCTGAAAACCGCGCGGCGGCCCCATTCGGTCTCGCGGAGGTTAGCGCGGGCGGCCTCCGTGGCACGGCGATACCGGCCCCAGAAATCAAGGTTCCAGGAACCGGCCAGCGAGAGCGCATCCGCGACGTAGGAGTAGGCGTTGAAGACTCCGGGAATGCTCGGGTGAACGGACTCCATTGACGTTAGCGCCCACGCTGGCAGTTGGAAACTGATTTGCGCGTGTGATGACCAGTTGCGCCTGCGCCTGGACCACGCGCGTAGCCGCGATGCGAACGTCGTAATTCTGCTTAAGAGCGGTGCGAATGAGATTTTGCAGGACGGGATCCTGAAACACAGTCCACCACTGTTGATCCCCAAGAGACGCGGTGGAGGTCTGGTCTGGTGTTGCGCCGCGATAAGTGGCGGGAACGTTCACCTTAGGCCGTTGATAATTCGGGCCAACGGTGCAAGCGGCGAGAAAAAGCATCGGCAAGCAGGCAGCTAGCCAAATGGAAGATCGCCGGGTCATGCCGGGTCCCCATGGCCCTCCGCCGGCTGCGGCAGTGCGGAGCGCTTCTTACGGCCGATGCGGTGCGAGAGCTTCTCGACGATATCGAACATGACCGGGATAAGAAAGATCGCCAGCAGCGAAGCACATAGCATTCCGCCGATCACCGCCGTTCCGAGGATTCTTCGCGAAACGGCGCCGGAGCCGACGGCTCTCCAGAGCGGCACGCAGCCCAGAATGAATGCGAACGCGGTCATGAGGATGGGCCGCAGACGGATGCGGGCTCCGATCAGGGCAGCCTCTTCGATGCTCTTGCCGTGCTCCTCGTATTCGCGCTTGGCGAATTCAACGATCAGGATGGCGTTCTTCGCGGCCAATCCGATTAACATGATGAGCCCGATCTGGGCGTAGACGTCGTTATCGAAATGCCGCAACCAGAGAAACAGATACGCGCCGAACACCGCGATGGGCGTGCTCAGCAAGACGCTGAAGGGAAGTGACCAACTTTCATACTGCGCGGCAAGAATGAGAAAAACGAATAAAAGCGACAGGCCGAAGATTACGCTGGCGGGAACACCCGCGGCCGCCTGCTGCTCCTGGAATGACATGCCGGTATAGTCATAACCCATGTTGGAAGGCATGGTCTGCGCAAACACTTCCTGCAGCGCCTGCATCGCCTGGCCGGTACTGTAGCCGGGAGCGGCAGCGACGTTGATCTGCGCGGCTTCGTATTCGTTGTAGCGGATGGTGAACTCGGGACCGTTGATGGGCTTGATAGTACTGACCGCGTTTAGGGGCACCATCGTTCCTCTGTTATTGGCTACGTAGAAGCGTGGGAGATCGTCATCGGCATTGCGGAAATTGCCTTCAGCCTCGACATAGACTTGCCACTGACGGCCGAAGCGGTTGAAGTAGTTCACCAGATAACCGCCCATGAAGGCTTGCAGCGTTTCATAAACCTCTCCGACAGAAACACCCTGGCGTTCCACCTTGGCGCGATCTACATCGACGTACTGCTGCGGAACAGAAGGAAGAGAAGTGGTATTGAGACCGGCCAGTTCCTTGCGCTTGCGAGCGGCTTCCATGAACTTGTCGACGTTTTGCTGAAGGGTGGCGAGATTACTGCCGGAGCGATCTTCCAGGACCATTTGCACGCCGCCGGCAGTGCCGACGCCCGGAATAGAAGGCGGCGTAAAGGAGAACGCAATGCCGTCCCGCACGTTTGCAAGTTGACTGGCGATGTGGTTACGAATGGAGGTATAGCTTTGGTCCTCGCCGGTACGCTCATCCCAGGGCTTTTCGGTAACAAAGAAAAACGCGCTGTAAGTGCTCTGCACTCTACTTAGTAAGCTGAAGCCGATAACGGAGGTGCATCCCTGAACGCCTGGCGTGTGGAGAATGATGTCTTCTACCTGCCTGGCTGCCGCGGAGGTGCGCTGCAAAGATGCGGCGTTGGGTAACTGGAGCGCAACAAACACATAGCCTTGATCCTCTTCCGGCAGGAAGGACACCGGCAGCTTGGTCCCAATGAAGACCGCGACAATAGCCGCGGCCGCCAGCAGGAGCACGCTAAAACCAGCTTTTCTGATGAGCGCGCCAGATGCGCGGACATAACCTTCAGTAGCGTGGCCGAACACGCGATTGAACCAATCGAAAAATCGGCGGAGCAGCCCGCGCGATTCCTTCTTCGGCCTCAGCAGGAGCGCGGCCAGTGCAGGGCTCAGCGACAGAGCGTTGAACGCGGACAAGATGACCGATATCGCGATAGTAACGGCGAACTGCTGATACAAGCGGCCGGTGATTCCGGGTATAAAGACAGTGGGAACGAAGACGGCGGTCAGGATGAGAGCAGTCGCAATCACCGGGCCTGAGACCTCACTCATGGCCTGAATGGTTGCGTCATGCGGATTCATCCCTTCATCGATGTGGCGCTCCACCGCCTCGACGACAACAATGGCGTCGTCGACCACGAGACCTATAGCCAGCACGAGGCCGAACAAAGAGAGCGTGTTGATAGAGAAGCCCAGGGCCGGGAAAATAACGAAGGTGCCGATGAGGGAGACCGGGACTGCGGCAAGCGGAATGATTGTCGCGCGCCATCCTTGCAGGAAAATGTAGACCACCAGTACGACCAGCGCGAGGGCTTCGAAGAGCGTGTATAGGATCTCGCGGATACCGGCGGTGACGGCCAGAGTAGTGTCCAGACTGACTTGATAAGCGAGATCTTGCGGAAACGTTTTCGCGAGCCTAGCTATCGCGACGCGTACGTTCTGCGCCGCTTCAACCGCGTTCGAGCCGGGTAACTGATAAATAGCGAGAATCGCGGAGGGCTTGCCGTTGTAGCGGCCCGTCAGGTTATAAGTCTGCGATCCAAGCTCGAGACGCGCAACATCCTTCAAGCGAAGATTCGAGCCGTCCGGGTTGGCGCGCAAGATGACGTCGCCAAACTGTTCAGCGGTTGTCAACCGGCCTTGGGCCTGAACAGTGTAAGTAAATTGCTGACCGTTCGGAGCAGGCTCGGCGCCGATTTGTCCCGCGGGGTTCACGGTGTTCTGAGCCTGCAGCGCGGAGACGATCTGCGGAACGGTCACCTGCAATTTGGCGAGCTTGTCGGGATCCACCCAGCAGCGCATGGCATACTGGCCGGCGCCGAAAACCTGGACCCGCGCGATGCCGGGCGTGCGCGTCAACTGATCGACCAGATCGATATAGCCATAATTCGCAAGGAACAAGCTGTCGTAGGATCCGTGCGGCGAATACAAACCAATCAGCATGAGCGGCGAAGAAAGCGACTTGATCACCGTCAGCCCTGCGGTCGTTACCTGGGCCGGCAATTGGGGCTGCGCTTGCGAAGTCCGCAATTGGGTGAGGATTTGATCGGTATTAGGATCGGTGCTGACATCGAAGTCAACCGTAATTTGAGTCTGCCCGTTGCTCCCGTTGATCGAGTACATGTAGTTCATGTTGTCGACGCCGCTGATCTGCTCTTCGAGCGGGGTGGCCACGGATTGTTCTAGCGTCCGGGCATCGGCGCCGGGATAAATGGCCTGCACTAAGATTTCGGGCGGGACGATGGAGGGGAACTGCGCGATGGGCAGGCGCAGCATGGAAATAAGGCCCACCAGCACCATCAGAATAGCGATTACGATGGCGACAATGGGCCGGTTGATAAAGAATCGCGACATGCTACTTGGCCTCTCCTTGCGATGCGTAGGGAGAAACCACCTTGAGTTTGTCGGGCTGAGGAGTGACGGTTTCGCCGTCCCTCACTTTGGAGCTTCCTTCGGAAACGACGCGATCGCCGGGCTTGAGACCGCTCTCGATAACCCAGGCGTCGCCCACCTTATCGCCGACCTGCACGGTTTGAACGTGAATCTTGTTATCCGCTTCAACTAGCGCGATTTGATAGCGGCCCTGCAATTCAGATACGGCGCGCTGCGGCACGACGAGCGCATTCCGGTGAAGAGAAGTAAGAGCGGTAATGCGGCCAAATTGTCCGGGACGAAGAATATTGCCTGGATTGGCGAATGCCCCAACGATGCGAATGGTGCCCGTTTGGGCATCCACGCTTCGGTCCGCAAACAGTATGCGGCCGGAGCGTGGATAGACGTTTCCGTTTGCCAGAGTAAGTTGTAGCGGAACAGGATTCTTTGAGCGCAGAAGATCGGCGCTGGCGCCGCCCGCCTTCATCTTGTCGGCAAGGCCGAGATACTCCTGCTCGCTGATAGAAAAATACACCTTGATCGGATCCACTTGCGAAACGGTGGTCAGAACGCTTGTCGGGCTTACCAGATTGCCGATTTGCGTATTTGCGATGCCGGCAATACCGGCCACCAGCGAGCGAACTTTCGTGAAGCCAAGATTCAACTCCGCGGTTGCAACATTCGCCTGCGCGGTCTCGATTCCCGCCTGATTGGCCTTAATAAGAGCTTCGTTCTGGCGCTGGCTTTGCACGTCGGTATCCATTTGACTCTGCGCGATCGCGTGTGCCTGGGCCAGCGGAGTGTCGCGTTTTACGTTCAGCTGCGCGAGGCCGAGTTGGGCTTGCGCCTGCCCCAATTGGCCGCGGGCCTGCGCGAGTTGTCCTTGCGCCTGTTCGAGCGCAGCTTGAAAAGGCCGCGGGTCAATCTCAAACAGCACCTCGCCTTTGCTAACGTACGATCCTTCGCGATAATTCTGGCGGACGAGATAACCGCTGACTTGCGGCTGAATGTTCGCCGTCACAAAACCCTCCAGAGAAGCAACCCAGTTGCCGTAGATGGGTACAGTCTCCTGCTGAACGGTGGAAACTCCGACATCGGGCGGAGGGGGAGCGGCGTGTTGCTCCGATTTATTGCCGCATGCCGCCAGAACGATGACGATAGAGCCGAATACGAAGGCTCTGAGAACAGATTTTCTTGGTGTCGGTGTAGCTATATCGATAAGCTTGCCCACTAATTGTCACTCAATATTGAGAGATGCGCCCCGATCCTCCAGGGATTCCCGAGTGGCCTCGAATTCCCTGAATTCTGATCGCGAAGAGCCCGCCTAAGTATCGCTTACGCGCGAAGAATTGATGCAGCCAGCCGATAATGGCCCGTTCAGAAGCTCAGCCGT
This sequence comes from uncultured Acidobacteriaceae bacterium, assembly GCA_963795445.1. Lineage (GTDB taxonomy): Bacteria > Acidobacteriota > Terriglobia > Bryobacterales > Bryobacteraceae > Bog-105. Next base: position 221,122 of record CAWCHX010000017.1, read on the forward strand.
AAAGCCAATTGCAGGGTTCGAGGATCGGTTGCGCCGGTCACTTGGCCGAAATTAGCGGAGCCGACCGTAGTAGAAATCGCCGTGTAAGACAGGTGATTTGGGAAATTGTAAAGCTCGGCGCGAAAGTTAGCCCGCACCCGTTCCCCGATCGGGAACGCCTTTTGCAAGGAAGCATCCCAGTTATCGAACCAGGGATAGTAAAGAGCAAAAGCGCCCATGTTGCCGAAGGTCCTGGGACTCGGCACGGCAAAGGCAGCTGGATTCAGATATTGTAGCTTATTCGTACTCTGATAGACATTCCCAACAATCTCCGGCCGCTCATTGTTACTAATGCCAATGCCCGCCGGATCGCCTTGTACGACAACGTTAAATGGTAAGCCGGATTGAATCGTAGTCACGCCTGAAAGCTGCCAGCCACCGAGCACTTTTTGATACCAATTCTGCCCATTAAGCCAGAAAGGAAGCGGATAGACATAACTTACTACTAAGACCTGCTTGCGATCGTAGTTAGAGGGACCCCAATCGCCGCGCAGGTTATAACTGTTCATCGGCGTATAGCTGTAACCATTTGCGTCCGTGCGAGCGCTAGACCAGGTATAGGCGACGTTTACTAATCCGCCCTGATGAAATTGCTTTCTGTATTGAAATTGAAGCGAGTTGTAGATGAAGTTAGCGCCCGTGTTGTATTCGTAAATATCGGCGTAACCCAAGTACGGACGCAGCGCATTCGTATTTACTCCTGGATTCGCCTGCACGGTTCCAGGCAGTAGCTGGTTAATGTCATCCTGATAGGAAAGATTAGCCGCGCTTGACCCGACATAGGACAGCGAAATCAGAGAACTTCCTCCCACCTTCTGCTCAACCCCCAGACTCCAATTCATGGTGCGGGGCACTTTCATATCCAGGTAATGAGAGTTATTGATTGTGCTGGGAAGCACCTGGTTTGTTCCGCCGGCCGGATTCTCCACGTTGCCGTTATAGATCAGGGACTGCTGCACGAACGGAGGATCGTCAACAGCACTGAAGATGAAATTGCCCTCAGTTCGCTCGTAAAAGATGCCATATCCTCCACGCAAAACCGTGGTTTGATGGCCAGTGAGGTCGTACGCAAAACCGAATCTGGGCTCAAAAGTGTTCCAGTCCGTATAGGCGGTTCCTTTCGGGAGACCGTGGAACAGCGTCTGAGTGGCAGGGTTATTGGCAATGCTCGGGTAGCGGCTTGAAAAGGCCTGCGGAAAGCCGCTTCCTTGCAATACGAGACCGTTGTAGATGTTACCAATGCCCGGAACGATAGCGCCTGGACTGGTCTTCTGAACGATAACGGCTTGCGCTGGATTGTAGTATTGAGGCAAGAAAGCCGTCGTATTACCCAACGCGCTATATTGTGGTTGTATATACGCCCAACGGAGACCGGCGTTGACCGTTAACCGGCTATTCACCTTCCAGTTGTCTTGAATGTAGGGCTCCACTTGTGAGAAGCGGTACCAGCCCTGAATGACGGCGCTGGCCTCCGTGTAAGTGTAGAAGTTGCCCAGTAGCGCGTCGGCGACCGCATTTCCAGTGGTATCGGAAGCAGAAGTATTGAAAGAGAACGTGCCGTTGATGGCCGGTATATTGTTCTGGTTCTTCCTGCTCCGCATAATCAGAGCGCCGGCCTTCAACTCGTGATTCCCGATCACCTTTGAGAAGTCGTCTTTCCAGTCGAAGATCCGGTTAAAGTTGTTGAAATTGAGCGGAGTCGCCGTTAGCGTCGTGTACCCGGAGATTCCGAAAGTAGGTATGACATTCGAAGCATTAAACAGCATCGGGGAAGTCACGCCCTCCCCGGCTCGCGTGAAGTTCGAAATAAACAACGCATTCGGAACGATACCGGTGTTTTCGATGATAACGTTTCCGGTAAAGGTAAATTGCGCAACGTTCACCGTAGTCGGATTGGGAACATAAGTCCACTGAATGCTGGAGTTCGTGCCGGGAATATCGCGGTTATATTCGACAAGTTGTGTCTGGTCCTGAGTGGACGTGTAGTAATCGCGGAAGTAATGGACAGAGAGTTGGTTCTTGTTACTGATGTTGTAATCGACCTTGTAGAGGTATTGGTTGGTGTTCAACGGAGCAACATCGTTGAAAACATAGTTCCCGCCCGATCCGGTGAAATTCGGCAACGGGTAATTGTCCAATAAGCGCGCTGAATTCGGGCTCCATCTGCTCTGCGGGATCATGCCGTTGGGGAACGCCACGCCGGTTACGGGATCCTTGGGCCATTGCGAAACCGGAAGGGAAGAGAAATTGCCGCTCCGCTGCGCCAGCGTGGGAACGGTCCACGTGTTCGTAGCTCCTTGACGAAGACGCTTGAAGTCTTCCGCAATGAAAAAGAAAAGCTTGCTCTTATCCTTATTGAACTTTCCAGGAATGTAGATTGGACCTCCCAGATTCCAGCCGAAATTGTTGTAGCGTAGTTCGGGTATCGTCAGGGCATTGAAGGCGCGCGCCTGTATGTCGTTGTTGCGAAAATACTCATAAGCGAGTCCGTGAAAATCTTGCGTGCCGCTCTTGACCGCAATATTCACGACCGCTCCGGCGCTATATCCGTATTCGGCGCTATAGTTCGAACTCAAGACTCGAAACTCCGCGATCGCGTCCGGGTTGATGTTTACGAAGTTATTGCCTCCCCCGCCATTGTCTTTGTTATCCGCCCCATCCAAATTCCAGGCGTAGTCGTCGGTGCGATTTCCATTTATGCTCTGCGCGCTGTTGCTAACTCCATACCCCCCGAATAGGCTGAACGCGCTGCTATACGTGGTCGAGACTCCCGGCAAAAGTTGTAGTAATTCAGGGAAGTTGCGGCCGTTCAACTGGATTTGCGAGGCCTGCGTACCGGTGATCAGGTTGCTAACCTCGCCGCTGGTTGTTTCTACGCGAACGGCATCGGCCTGTACGGTAACAGTCTCATTTACATTGCCGACCTCCAGCGTGATGTTAACGGGAACTTGCGCGTCCACCGTCACCTCCACGTGGTTTAACTGGAACTTCTTGAAACCTTGAGCAACCGCTGTAATGTCATAGAAGCCGATGGGAAGGTCGGAGATGACGTAGTTTCCGCTCTCATTCGCCTTGGCGGACCTGGTGAGCTTCGTATCCTGACTCACCACGGTTACGGTCGAGTTCGGAACCACCGCTCCGCTGGCATCTTGAACAGTACCGCGGATCGCTTGATTGTTCGTGGATTGAGCTAACAAAGTAAGGCTTGTGGAGATAAAGAAAAATGCAATGGCTGTGAACCGCATAGGTCCCTTTCTGACGCGGAAGAGAATCTGATCTTTAAGCAGCAGAGCTGCCGGCCCCGAGAGCAATTTGCCGTCGCTATTAACGGCTTTTAAGAGAAATTTACAGCCCCGTGAAGAGTGTGTCAAGAGCTTTTCACGACTTTGCGGCGATAAGAATCGCTGTTCACAACAATTGTTCGCGGAGATAGCGCGTTTCGAGTAGAGCCGGCAGTTCCGCTGTTTGCGATACGCTATTGGACTGTGAGTTCCGCGCGCGTTTTGCTTCTACTTGGATGTTCCTTGCTGTCCTTCGCGGCTGACCGGCTGGATGTCAATAAACCCGATCCTTCAGCCGCGGGCATGAGCGCCCAGCGCTTGGCTGTCATTCCCATTCGCATGAAAGAGTACGTGGATGCCCACCAGACCGCCGGTACGGTGACCATTGTTGCCCGCCGCGGTAAAGTGGCCAGCTTTGAGGCGGTGGGCTATCAGGACGTCGAAAGCAAGAAGCCCATGCGCAAGGATTCGATGTTTCGCATTGCCTCTCTGACTAAGCCGATCACTTGCGCCGGCATCATGGTGCTGGTGGATGAGGGTCGGATTTCGGTGATCGATCCCGTCGAAAAGTATCTGCCCGAATACAAGGGCATCAAAATCAGCGGCTGCGCCGCGCGTAGCGGATACGGCTGTGAGGGCGTAACGCCGTCCCGGCCCATCGATATTGAGGACTTGATGGCGCACACGTCCGGGCTGCCGGCCAGTTCGAGCTCGCGCGGTCGAGCGGAGCCGGCGACGCTCGCGGAACTGGCCGCGCTGGGCGCCAAGACGCAGTTGCTGTTCGATCCGGGAACGAAGTGGAGCTACAGCAACATCGGATACAACGTTCTGGGGCGCATTATCGAGATCGTCTCGAAGCAATCCTATGACGCGTTCCTGCGCCAGCGCATCTTTGAGCCGCTGGGCATGCAAGATACGTACTTCTTTGTACCCGATGAGAAGCTGAATCGCGTAGCCACGCTCTACACGCTAGAGGACGGCGCGTTGAAACGCTCGCCAGGACAGTTGGACGTCCAGCATACCCCTAAGATTCCGGGGCCCGCGGGTGGGATCGTGAGCACTGCCGAGGATATCTTCCGCTTCAATATGATGATGCGCAATAAAGGCACTCTCGACGGACGGCGCGTGCTATCGAGCGCCGCCGTTACGCTGATGACTACTTCGCACACGGGCGACATGAAAGCAGGCTGGGTGCCGGGCGTGGGCCATGGCTATGGGTACGAAGTGGTGCGGAATGCGGAAGGAATGTTTCGATACAACTCCATCGGGAGCTTCGTGAAAGGCGGCGCGTTTCGCACCTATGAATGGGTGGATCCGGAAAAGGATCTAGTGGGAGTATTCATGATGCAGCTCACTAACGGCGGCGGCGACACCGCGGACGAGATCAACAGCTTCATGGCGATCAGCGCGGCAGCGATTGAATAGCGCCAAGTCAAAATCCGAGCTGGTGAATAATCTGCTGGTATTCCGGCTCATGGCGGATGGGATCGAACAGCGGTTCCCAGCGCAATGAGATGAGATCGGGATCGCGGCGCGCCGCCGATTGCGCAGATATTGAAAGCACATTGCGCGGTCGCCGGCAATTTCATCTAGCGCAGGCGCGACGCTTCCGGATGCGCGTTCGACGCTAACAATCCAGTATCGGTCACCGCTCTCGCACGCCAATCGCAATCAGTGATGTCGGCGGCCAGGGAAGCAAGCGATCGATCCGGCGCAACAGCGGCACGAACCAGTCGAATAGAGCAAGTTGGAAACGGCTCAACGTGCGGCGTCGCAAGATTTTTCCATTGAGCAGCCAACCTGGGTAGGTGGCGCGGTTAAACTCAAGCACACGCTCGATGCGAAAGCCCGCCTCGGCCATTTTTCGGGTTAGCTCCAGGCTGGAATAGCGGCGGCAGTGGCCCAGCACCTCGTCGAACGTTCCGAAGGCAGTTTGCCCTTGCGGGACCAAGACAACGGCGCGGCCGCCCGGAGCAAGCGCGGAATAGATATTCCTTAAGCCGGTCATATCGCCTTCGATATGTTCGAGTACGTTCAAACAAACCACCGTGTCCATGCGCCCATGAAACGGCAGGAAATCTTCAGGTTTGGCGAGATCGCACACGGTGGCGCTGACATTGCGCCGGTTGCGGATCAGCGCGTTCAGATGCATCAGATACTCGGGGTCGACGTCGGTGACGATGTATTCGCGGGCATCAGGAGAAAGCAAATGGGTCAGATTACCGATTCCAGCGCCAATTTCGAGGACGCGGTCTCCGATGAATGGCGCCACTACATCCGCCATCCAGCGATTAAAGTGCGTGGCGTCCTCCATGGCGCGTAGCATGGCTGCCGCGCCATCGTTGTAACTATCGGTCGTTGGCATCGCCGAATTACGGCACTCCTTGGAAGGGCGAATTATCGGGCGCAAACGGCGTTATTGTTGGCGGCGTCGCGTCTGGCTCAACCAGCCAAGCTTTGCGCCCGGGATAGTAGCGGCGGAGTTGTTCGTCTTCAACAGTTCCGAGATCGCGCGCCCAAACGATCCGCGAGCTATCGATATCGGCGGCGTTGTGGATCCAGTTATGGAACATATGACGCGGGCCATAACGAACGAACACAAGCTGCTGGCCTGGGGCGCGCGCGAGTTGCCTGGAGATTGCGATCCGCCCTTCGGGATCGCCGTAGTTGATGAAATCCCAAGTCTCATACTGGCCCATCGCAGAGGCCACATAGTCGCCTGCGAATAGGTGCACGCCGTACCAGAACAGGAAATGAACCGTACACAACAAGACCACGATTTGCGATACATATCGGCCTTGCAACCAGGCCGGGCGCGTGAGCCCATTCAGCCATTCGAGCCCGGCGACGGAGGCAAGCAGGAACAGGCATGCGGTTGCCGCAATGTAGTGCGGATAAAAGTAAGGAAAGAAATTCGTGCCCAAAATAAATATCAGGATTGTCAGCAGCACCCATAACCGGCGCGCCGTGCGAGCGGAGGCGATGAAGGCGGCTAAGCCGATGTATAAAGGCGCCAACAGGAAGAAACGGTAGAAGCGCACACGGTCGATAAGACGTTCGGCAAAGCGGCCCGGCGTCTCCGGTAGATCGCCGTGAATAGCAGTTTCCGCGCGGTAATCGAGATCCTGATCGGGCGTGAGATCCCGGTGCGGCGCTGGGTTGGCCTGAAACGTGAAGGTGGCCGGTACGCCATATTCAAATCTGTTCAGCACGTATGGCAGGGTTGTCCAACTACCAGTCACGGCCTTGTTTTGCAAAAGCGTGAGCAGAGCAGCGGGAAGAACAGCCACAAGGACAATCGGAACGGCTCGAACGAGTTTGCCGCGATCGGCCGGAGACGGCAAAAAATAAGATCACGCTCAACAGCAGAAGCGTCGATTCGAAGGGACGTGTCAAGAGCTGGATGGCGATACCGATGCCCAGCAGCACGGCATAACGGGGACGCCCGCTCGCACACAGCCGAGGCAAAGATCCAAATACGAGACAGCCGGCCGAAGCCGAAACTGCCCCGCCCCAGTAGCTGTTCATCCAATAGCTCAGCGGCCCGAATTCGAACAGCGCCAGCAAGCCTCCAAGCAGCGCCCACTCCGCGCCAACCCAGGCCCGGAGCATCCAGTAACAGAGTGCGCAAAAGGCGCCCGAGGATAGCAGCACGCCGGCCCAGGGATTGTGAAAGACGATTTGACCGAACGCGAGTACAAGTCCCTGCCCAAGCGGATACATCGAGCTATAGGTCGGCTGCTGCAGAACAAAAATTGTCTCGAAGAATCGGTGCATGGGGTGCGTGGGATTGGCCAGGCGGAGGTGCGCCAGCGTATCGGCGAGCAGGAGATAGCCGAAATCGTCTGAGCCGCTAGGCGTGGGAACGGGGCTGTCAACCAGCAGGGCTAGACGAAGCACGATGGGCGACATGCCGAGCACGAGCATGCACCAACGGGTCCGTTCCGCGAGACGCCGCGCATACGGCTGAATGGCAGGCAACGATAAAACAACGAAGACCAGCAGCGCCGCAACAGCGAACACGATGAAATCGCTGGCGCCGAATCCAATGGGATTACGCAATGGCAAGAACGAGCGGAATAGATGGAAGAGATACATGTGGAGCGCTGTCGCGTGGTTATTTCACATCCAGGAACGGACCCGTCTCCGCTCCATAACGGCTCAGCTTCGCGGGTCTGGCGTCAGGCTCGAGCAGCCAGACGGTACGGCCGGGATAGTAGCGCTGAAGCTCCTCGTTTTCGGAGGCGCCAAGATCGCGCGCCCAAACGATCTGCGCCGAATCGATATCGGCGGCGTTGTAAACCCACTCGTCCTGAAAGATGTGGTTGGGCCAGTAGCGCACAAACACGAGCTGCTTGCCCGGAGAACGCGCCAGCTCCTGATTCACGAGAATGCGCGAGCCCGGATCGCTGTGATTAATCACATCCCAGGTCTCATACTGTTCGATTTCAGCCGAAACATCATGATTCTCGAATAGATGCGCTCCGTACCACAAGCAGAAGCTCGCAACACAAACCAAGAGAATTACGGCGGCGGCATAACGGCCAGCGGGACGGGCACGGACCTGGAGATCCGCCAGTTTCCGCAGACCTGTGACGCTGATCAGCACGAAGAGACAGGTAACAGCGGCGATATAGCGCGGGTAGAAATACGGAAACAGATTCGAACCAAGCGCAAACATCGCGAGAGCAATCGCGATCCATAGGAAAGTCCATTTGCGAATACTTACTAGAAAAATGGCGGCCGCCAAATACAGAGGCGGAAGAAAAAAGAAGCGATAGAAACGGATGCGATATTCGAGGCGCAATAGAAACTTGCCAACGGTATCGAGACCTTCGCCGTGAAACGAGCGCTGCGCTTTGTAATCCAGCTCCTGCTCGCGAGTGAGGGGCGCATGCGGAACGGGATTCGCCTGAATAGTAAGCGTGGTGGGAACGCCATATTGATACTGGCTAACGAAGTACGGCAGCGTCCTCCAGCTACCGGTCACCTGCTTGTTCTGCACCAGCGTCAAGGCGATTGCTGGCAGACTCGCGAGTAGCACGGCAGGCGCCAACTTGGCCAGCTTGCGCCACAAGCTTCGCTCATGAAAAACCAGCAGAACGAAGTATAGGGCAACGCTCAAGACGAGCAAAATGGATTCGTATGGCCGCGTTAGAAGTTGCAGGCCAAGACCCGCGCCCAGCAATGCTGCATCGCGCAGACGCGCTTTGTCGCGCAGGCGTGGTAGCGCTCCGAATACCAGGCAACCTGCGATCGCCGACACTGCTCCGCCCCAGTAGCTGTTCATCCATTCGTTCAAGGGCCCGAACTCGATCACCGCGATTAACCCGCCAACCAAAGCCCAGGGGCGAGTGGTCCAACCAAGCAGCATCCAATAGCAGAGTGCGCAGAATGCAGCGGCGGACAACACGACACCTGCCCAAGGGAGACCGAACAGCATCCATCCAAGCGCGAGAAAGAGGCCTTGGCCGAGCGGATAAATGGAACTGTAGGTGGGCTCCTGCAGAACGAAGAACGTTTCGAAAAATTGGTGCAACGGGTGGGCTGGATTCGCCAAGCGGAAATGACGAAGCGTATCCGCTACGAACAGATGGCCGAACTCGTCGTAGATGCGCGGAAACGGAACGGGGTGATGCGGCAGCAGAGCCAGCCGCAGCAAAATAGGTAGCGCGGCGACGATCAGGAAGCAGAGCGTGGTCCTTTGAGCAACCGATCTGGCGAGGCGCTCCAGCCGCGGCCGAAGCTGCGCCAACGCCGTCAGAAGACCAAGAAGAATCAGTTCGATGAAATCAGTTACACCGAATCCACTGATGCTGGAAGGGGCCAGAAATGAGCTAAACAATGAGGATGCCTACTCCGCTATTCGATCTTTGCTTCCAGCTCCGCCCAGCGCGCGTAAAGATCATCGACAGCGGCCTGCGCTTCTTCTAGCTCGCGAAGACCTTCTCGAAGACGTTGTGCGTCTCCGAACACCGATGGCTCTTCGAGCGCAGCGTGTTTCGCCGCAAGCGCCCGCTCGGCTTCGGTGATGCGTTCCTCAATCGTGTCGAAGTCGCGGCCGTCCAGGTAAGAGAGTTTTTTCCTCACCGGCGCGGAGCCCGGATCGAGTTTCATGGTAGGCGCCGGTATCTTTTCTTTCGGCCGTTTCCGTTCAGCCTGCCAACTCTCCCACTGCGAGTAATCGGCGAAGCGCTCCACGGTTCCTTGTCCGTCCAATCCCCAGACCACAGTCGAGACCCGGTCCAGCATGTAGCGATCGTGCGTGACCAGCACCAGCGCTCCTCGAAATTCAGTAAGGCTTTCTTCCAGGATCTCGAGCGTTGGAATATCCAGATCGTTCGTAGGTTCGTCGAGCAGCAGCAGGTCCGCCGGTTCCAGCATTAATTGCGCTATTAAAACTCGGGCGCGCTCGCCTCCCGATAATCTGGCGACAGGTTGATCGAGTTGCTCGTTCGAGAACAAGAACCGGGCAGCCCACGATGCGACGTGAATGGAACGATCTTGATAGACGACGGAGTCGCTATCGGGCGCCAGCGCGCGGCGTAAGGTGAGGCTCGCGTCGAGCGGGCGGTTCTGATCGAAATAGACGATGCGCAGAGAGGCAGCGCGCGCGATATCACCGCTGATAGGTTCAATCTCGCCGCGTAAAAGACGCAGCAGGGTGGTTTTCCCGCTGCCATTCGCGCCCACCAGTCCAACGCGCTTTCCAGCGCTGATGGTCAGATCGACGTGCTTGAAGATGACGCGGTCGCCGAAAGCATAGCTGACGTCTTTGAACTCAGCCAGACGTTTGGTTTTGCGGTCGGTAGCGGCGAAATCGAGACCGACGCTGGCAGTGCGGGTCCGGGAATGAAGGTCATCCAGTTCGCCGATCATTTCGCGGGCATTGTCGATCCGCGCCTTGGCTTTCGTCGCGCGCGCTTTCGGACCGCGGCGCAGCCATTGGATTTCATTGCGAACACGATTCTCCAAAGCTTCCTGATGTTTGGCTTGAGCAGCCAGAAACTCGCTCTTCTTTTCAAGAAACGCGCTATAGTTTCCAACCACGCGCAGCAGCCCCCCGGGATAAACGCGGTTCAGCTCAGCCATGCCGGTTGCGACGTTTTCGAGAAAATAGCGATCGTGGCTCACGACAATGCAAGCGAAGCGGGAGTTCTGCAGAAGCTTCTCGAGCCAGTCGATGCCCGCCAAATCCATATGATTGGTAGGCTCGTCTAGCAGCAGGATGTCGGGATCAACCACCAGCGCTTCGGCAATGGCTAGACGTTTTCGCCAACCGCCCGAGAGCGTTGAAGCGTCCGCTTCGGGATCGCTGAAGCCAGCGCGGCCAAAGGTTTCGGCTTCGCGCGCTTGCTTTTCGGCGTCGGGCAAGTTGGAGCGCTCCAGCGCAGTCCTGAGAACCGCTCTCACCGTGTCGCCCGGTCGAAAGTGGGACTCTTGCGCGACATAGCTCAAGCGCGTGTTCTTGCGTATCGCGATGTCACCGGCATCGGCCTCACGGCGGCCCGCAAGGATCTCCAGCAGCGTGGATTTTCCAGACCCGTTTGGGCCGACCAGACCCAGGCGGTCGCCTTCGGAAATGTTCACCGCGATGTTACGGAACAGCGGCGTGGCCCCGTAGGATTTGGTCAGGCCTTGTGCGTTCAGTAAGGGCGCCACTCACTCCATATTCTTACGGCCGTATGGGACGATTCCCCGCCCCCTGCGAAAACTTGGCTCTTTGCACCGGCAGATCGCATCGAAGTGGGTAATCTGACAGCATTGAGGGGATATGGCGCTACTGATTTATTACCTAAGAAAGCATTGGCGGTTTGTGTTTCTGGCTCTGATGTTGGCAGCAGTAAATCAAATTTTTTCCTTGCTCGATCCGCTGATCTTTCGCTATATCATCGACAACTACGCCACGAAATTTCATCAATACACCACCAGCCAGTTCATACACGGCGTGACCTTGCTGTTGGGCGCGGCGGTGGGCGTCGCATTCGTCTCCCGCGTAGCAAAGAATTTTCAGGATTACTACGTCAACGTCGTTACTCAACAAACCGGGGCGCAATTGTATGCCGACGGAGTAGAGCGTTCGCTTTCCCTACCCTATGCCGTTTTTGAGGATCAGCGGAGCGGCGAAACGCTTGGCAAGCTGCAGAAGGTCCGCTCGGATGTCGAGCGTTTCATCACGGCTTTCGTCAACGTGCTATTTACCGCCACGGTGGGCGTGGTGTTTGTCACGGTCTACGCTCTGCGCGTGGATTGGATCATCGCACCGGCATTTCTGTTGACCGTGCCTCTACTCGGCGGCATCAGCTCCGTGTTAAGCCGGAAGATTAAGACGATTCAGAAGACGATCTTCGCGGAGACTGCGGCGCTGGCGGGCGCCACAACTGAATCGCTTCGCAATATCGAGTTGGTGAAGACGCTGGGCTTGGCGCGCCAGGAAGTGAACAGGCTGAATACCACCACCGGGAAAATCCTGAAACTGGAGTTGAAGAAAGTACGCTATCTTCGCAGCCTCAGCTTTCTGCAGGGAACCGCGGTGAATCTGCTGCGCACCAGCATCTTGTTCCTGATGCTGTACCTCATCTTTACGCAGCGCATCACGGTTGGACAATTCTTCTCGCTCTTTATTTACTCCTTCTTTATTTTTGGCCCGCTACAGGAACTCGGAAACATCATTAATATCTATCGGGAAACGGAAGCGTCGTTGAACAACCTGCAGGAGATTCTGCAGATCCCACCGGAGTCGAAGCCGGCGAACCCGGCGCCCTTGGGAAATCTACAGTCGCTGGATTTCGAAGACGTGCGCTTTCAGCATCGCACTGCAAACCGGCCCGCCGTTCGGGATGTAACATTTCATCTGGCGCGCGGCGAGACGGTAGCTTTCGTCGGACCTTCCGGAGCAGGTAAGACGACATTAGTGAAGTTATTGGTGGGCCTGTACCAGCCGCACACCGGCGTGGTTCGTTACAACGGCATTAATGCGGAGCAGATCGATCCCGATGAGCTGCGCGCGCAAATCGGCTTCGTCACGCAAGACACCCAGCTTTTCTCCGGCACGATTCGAGAAAACCTGCTGTTTGTGAGGCCGAATGCGACCGATGCGGACTGCTTGGACGTGCTGCATCGCTCGGCCGCGGACTCGTTGCTGGCCAGGGCGGACAAAGGACTCGACACATTGATTGGAGAAGGCGGCGTAAAAGTATCGGGCGGCGAGAAACAGCGGCTCTCGATTGCACGGGCGCTGCTGAGAAAACCGCGGCTCCTGGTGTTCGATGAGGCCACGTCTTCGCTGGATTCGATCACCGAAGAGGAAATTACCCGCACGATTCGCGATGTGGCAGAGCGTTCCGATGTGATGACCATTCTGATCGCCCACCGGCTTTCTACCGTGATGCATGCCGAGAGAATTTATGTGCTCGAGCGAGGCCGCATCGTGGAGCAAGGGACGCATTCTGAACTTGTGGCGGATACCGGACTCTACTATGCTCTGTGGAGGCAGCAAATCGGCGAGCGCGTCCTGGAGCCTTCACCTGTCGCTGTCGGCTAACCGCCCGTCTACCGCGTCGAGCTTATCGTCACCTGCAGCGTTACAGCAGGTAGATTCGCCTGCTTAAGCTGAGCGTTCAAATTAGTCAGATCCTGGTCCTTCAGCGCGGTCCAGCGTTGCATCAGAGCCGCGAAGGCGCGATTGCGATCAGCCACGGCCGCAACCGCTTGCGTCGTCGGAGGAACGTCGGCCCCTTGCAGCACTTGCAGTAACTGACTAAGCGCGCCATTCATGCTGCCCAAGGTGTCGGGACCGCGTCTGCGCGCCACCGCGGCCGCCCCCGCCGCCGAATCTGCCGCCGCCGGAATTGCCCTCCAGCCCCAAAGCTTTCTGATCCATTGCTTTTATTGCGTCCGTGGCCGCCCCGGTGCTGGCCTGAATCCTGCAACTGCTTCAATTGTGCGCGTATCAGGCGAACCTGCTCGAGCGCCGCTGAATCTGCCAGCACATCGTCATAAAGCTGTTTCGAGAGCGCAAACTGCTGCATCAATCCGGCGCGAGTCGTACGAACACGCGGATCCATTCTCACCGTCATCGGCTGCGTATAGCTTTGCCCGTTGACCGTGAGTTTCACTCTATAAGTGCCGGGCATTACCCAAGGCGAGTTCGCCGCGGGCGCGGTGTCGTGAACCACCGCTGTCATCGGGTAGTTAGGACGGCGATCCGGCAAAGGCGTGTAATGCATGTCCCAGAGGAAGCGATGCATGCCCGGTTCACTCGAAAGAACTTGCGGCGGCCGGACCCAGTATTTCGGAATAGCGAGCATGGGATCGATCGGCGTCACGGGATCTGTACTGGAATAACGCCGCACCAGTTTTCCGGCATTGTCCAGAATCTCCAGGGTGACTGGCCCTGAAGTCGCCGGCCCCACATAGTAATCGATCACCGCGCCATCGGGAGGATTCTGTCCGGCAGGCACATCGGGCGGCAGCGGTGTGTCTGTATTCGTGTCCCATCGCACGCGCGTTGCAGTCTCAGGACGAAATAAAAAAGCCGAAGAATCCGCCACCGCCGCAGTAGCTTGCCGCAAAGGCGTCACATCATCCAAAATCCAGAAGCCGCGGCCGTGAGTCGCCGCAACCAGATCGTCATCTTTGACCAGAAGATCGCGTATAGAGGTAGCGGGCATGTTGAGCCGGAGCGATTGCCAGTGATCGCCGTCGTCAAACGACACGTAAATTTCGCGCTCGCTTCCGGCATACAGCAAGCCTTTGCGGCCCGGGTCTTCGCGCACAACATTCACGGGAGCGCCATCTGGAATGCCGCTGACAATCTCAGTCCAGGTTTTGCCGCTATCGTGAGTTCGATAAATGTGCGGGCGCATATCGTCGAGCCGCAAAGTGTTGATGGCTGCATATGCAGTGCCGCGATCGAAGTGGCTCGCGTCAATGATCGATACCTTCGCCCAGGGAGCAAGCTGCGGCGGCGTGACATCGGTCCAGTGAAGTCCGCCATCGGTTGTCACTTGAATCAGGCCGTCGTCCGTTCCTGCCCAGATGCGATTCACATCAAGCGGCGACGGTCCTAGCGCGTAAATCACGCCGCGTTGCGAAGGCCGCGCGGAAGCCTGGTCACGATACTTGCCCACGCTTGCCGGAAGCTCCCAAGTCTTGCGCGTCAGATCGGGACTGATCTGCTGCCAGCTCCTGCCGCCGTCGCGCGTCTTCCATACCGTGTTCGCGGCGAAGTAAAGCACATGCGGATCGACGGGTGAAAAGACGAGCGGCGCAGTCCGAACCGTTCGGAAATCGGCTGCGCGAATCGGCTTGGGCGCTACGTTCTGTGTTTGTCCCGTGCGTCGGTCATAGCGCGTGACCTTCCCGCCGAAAACGATCTCAGGATCCAGCGGGTCCGGCACCGCATTGCCGTATTCTTCGGCGCCCACCGGATGCCATTCCCGAAAAGTGATCTCGCCATCGTTGCCGCGGCTCGCCACGCACGCTGAACCGCTCTCCTGCTGCCCGCTGCATAGCCGATACGGAAAAGCGTTATCGGCCGCGACGTGATACATCTGCGCGGTCGGCTGGTTATACCAGGAGCTCCAGGTCTCGCCGCCATTGACGGTCACGATGGCGCCCTGATCGCTCACGATCAGGAAAACGTTGGGATTATTTGGATTAATCCAGATGCTCTGATAGTCGTCGCCGCCGGGCGCGCCACGAATGCCGGTCCAGGTTTTGCCGCCGTCGGTAGATTTCCAAGTCACCACGCTGGCGCTATAGACAACATCCGGATTCTTGGGATCGACTGCTGGAACCGGTGCATCGCCGCCGCCGATGCGCATCGCCGGGCGCGGATCGTTCGTGATACGCGACCAACTTTCGCCTGCGTCGTCGGAGCGATAAATGCCCAGCCCGCGCGTACTCGCGACAGCCGCATAGACGCGATTAGAATTGCTGGGTGCGATGGCTAAGTTCGCCTGAACGACGCCGTCCGGAGCAGCCGGCAAACCTTGCGTCAGTTGTTTCCAGGTCTTACCGCCATCGCTGGATTTGTAGATGCCGCCGCCAGCGCCGCCCCAGGCCGCGTTCTCCCAGGGCCCCTGCCGCGCTTCCCAGAACGCCGCGTAAACAATATCCGGATTCGCGGGATCGATCTCGACATCGTTCGCGCCCGTGTTCTCGTCCTTATACAAAACCTTTTGGAAACTTTGCCCGCCATCGGTCGAAAGATACAGCCCGCGCTCTTCATTAGGTCCGTAAGGATGTCCCAGCACAGCCACAAAGAGCCGGTTTGCATCGCGCGGATCGACAGCGATGCGCGGAATCTGCTGCCCATTCCGGAGACCAAGATGCGTCCACGTCTGGCCTGCATCGGTGGATTTATAGATGCCATCGCCCGTCGATAGATCCGGCCGCTGCAAACCTTCGCCGCTTCCGACGTACACGATATTTGGATCCGACGGCGCGACAGCGATGGCCCCAATAGACCCGGTCGGCTCATGGTCGAAGATAGGATTCCAGGTGCGGCCGTAGTCGTTCGTTTTCCAGACGCCGCCGTTCACCGCGCCGATATAGAAAACACTAGGCTGGCTGGGCACTCCGCAAAGCGCTCGCGTCCGGCCCCCGCGGTACGGCCCTATCTCGCGCCAGCGCATCTCGGAGAACAATTTCGGATCGTAAGATTGCGCAAGTGCGCCGAATGATGCAAAAAGAAAGATCAAGCTTTTAATAGCCGTAACGATTCGCACAAATGTTCCTCCGGACAAGTGTAGAATAAGCCACCGAGCATGCGTTCCCGGCCTTCCCTTCCCGCCGCTTTGGCCATCACAGGTCTGGTGGTGTTTACGGTATGGATCACCTGGCGCGCCAAAAAGCTGGAAACAGGCTCGCATGGTCCCAACCAGGCCATCGCCGTGCTATACAAACCCGCTCCGGATTTCACACTGCCATCGCTGGATGGCCGCACCATTTCACTTCGCGATTATCGCGGCAAAAAGGTCGTCCTGAGTTTTTGGGCCAGCTGGTGCGGACCTTGCCGTCTGGAACTGCCGGCGTTGCGCTCCTTCTACCTGCGCGCCCACAAGCCGGATTCCGCTTTCGAAATGCTTACCATCAATCTGGACGAAGATCGCAATTCAGCGGAAGCCGCTGCGAAGAAAACGAAACTTCCTTTTCCCGTTCTCCTGGATCCGTCTCAAAAGATCGCCGGCGCCTACGGCGTTTACGGCATCCCGGCCCTTATGGTCATCGACCAGAACGGGCGCGTGGTTTACGGCGGATTCGGCTTCGACATGAGCTTGGAATTTGTCTTGGCGGCGCAGCTCGGAATCGACCCCAAGACCCTTACCAAGGGAGGCCCTGGTGCGCAACTTCAACAATTGAGTTTGAGGGAGTGACGAAACTCTACCAGCGCCGATTCTCAAAAGAGCAGGTCACCGCCTTATCGCATGTTTCATTCCAGGTCGAGCCGGGAGAAGTGTGCGCGTTCCTCGGTCCAAACGGCGCCGGCAAAACAACCAGCATCAGCCTTCTCATGGGTTTTCAATTCGCCGATACTGGTGAAATTCGCGTGCTCGGCCAGCCGCCTGGCGCTGTCCGCGCCAAGCAGCAAATTGGTTTTCTTCCGGAGAATTTTGCGTTCTACAAATACATGACCGCGCCGGAGCTCCTCCGTTTCCACCTCGCGCTTGCAGGAAAGCCAAGAAATGAAAGCCTGATCGCCGGATTGTTGGCGAAGGTGAAGCTTCAAGGCTATGAGCACTTGAAAATCGGCAAGTATTCGCGCGGCATGGTGCAACGCCTTGGTCTGGCGCAGTCGCTGCTCAGCGATCCTCAGCTTTTGGTTCTGGATGAGCCCACTTCCGGCCTCGATCCGGCGGGCCGGAAGGAAGTGTTGGAGCTTCTGTCAGCGCTCAAATCCGAGGGGAAGACCGTTTTTCTGAGTTCTCATATCCTGCCTGAAGTCGAGCAGATTTGCGATCGCGTGGTCATCATCGATCGTGGCCGGCTAGTACGCGCCGCCCGGCTGGGTGAACTGCTCGCAGACGCCGGCCGGGTGGAGATTATCGTCGATACTTTGCCGGATGAGACCGAGGGAATCGCCATCGAGCGAGGAGCGCTGATTGAACGCCGCCCTCAGGACGTGCGAATCGTGATCGCTGCGGCCTTGAAGCGCGAGACCGCGCAGATGCTGTGGAGCGCGAACTGCGACATCATCAGCATGAACCCGGTGAGAAGCACCCTTCAGGAGCTTTTCCTGGAGTTACTCGGCGGTTCGGGAGCAGAAGCGTGAAAATCCGCGCCATCGCGCTAAATACGTTTGGCAGCCTGTTGCGCGATAAAATCATCATCCTGTTTTCGGCGGCATTTCTTTGCATATTGCTGCTGATGATGACCCCGCTGCTGGCGGTGAAGGCCGCGGCGGGCGCCATGAGTACAGCACAGTTGCAAGGCATGGTTCTAGGAATCGTCAGCGCCGTGGGCTCGCTCGTGAGTGGCTTCGGCAGCTTGTTGGCGGCGTGGGCGGCCGCGGAGGTCGTCGCGAACGAAATGAAATCCGGCACGATTTTAGCCGTCATGGCCAGGCCAGTGCGCCGCTGGGAGTTCCTGCTCGGGAAATATCTCGGCGTTCAACTGCTGATGCTCATTTATGTTTTCGCCATGCTGGGTTTGAGTTACCTGTTGGCATGGATTGGCGGCGAAGCAATCCACTCCACGCCTTGGGTGCTGATCGTTTACCCACTGGTGCGCTATGCCGTGTACAGCGCCATTGCCATGCTGCTGGTCACCTGGATGCATCCTATTGTCGCCTTCGGCATTGTTTTGATAATCGCCGTGGGCGCGTCCATGGTAGTGCCGTCGTCTCGCTCAGCCATGTTCCTTCCGGAATGGCTGCGCGCCGGAATTTACATTTTGCTTCCGTCCACTGAACTACTGTCGGAAACTCGCTTTCTGACGGTCACGCAAGCGTCGCTGCAACCCACCCCCTGGACCGAACATCTCACCGCGCTGGCCTACGGCTTGGATTACGCGCTGGTCTGTTTTCTGCTGGCCGTCTGGTGCTTTCGGAAGCGCAGTCTATCGCGCATGTGACGCTTCCATCTGCTGCAACACAAAATCGCGCTCCTTGCGTGCGTCTTCGTATGAGGAATCAAGAGCAAGTACCTTATCGAATTGCGTCACGGCCTCTGCATATTTTCGGTCGCGAGCCAATAGTTCACCGAACTGATTCTGCAATCTCGCAACCTTGGGATAGGCGGCTGCCACTGGCCGGAAATTCTCGACTGCTTCGTCGAGCTTCCCCGCCTTTGCCAGCGCGTTCGCCAGGTTATACCGCGCCTCGATATAGTCCGGCTGCGCTTGCAATGCAAGCCGGAACTGTATCATCGCGTCCGCGGAACGTCCCAGATTCTGTAGCGCCGAGCCTAGCATGTCGTGCGCTTCCGGCCGCCCTGGATCGATGCGCGCCGCAGCTTCCAGCATCGTCACCGCGGGTTGCATCTGAAGCCGCGACAAAAAAATCGCGCCTAAATTCAAGTGAGCCGAAAAATCGTTCGGATATTTCTCCAGGCGATGGCGCATCAGCGCCTCTTGTATCTCCCTGCGATGATCGCCCCGGCCCCGCGGCAGAACCTGTAGCCATAGATGTCCCATTTCATCGGTCGCTTGATTGCCGGCGCGAACGCGTTTGGGAGGATTGTTTGGATTGCGCGGATTCGCGGTCGAGTTGTCGTAGTGATAGCGCATCGACATAACTGATCCCTTGGGCAGAAACACCGGCTCGCGATAGCGGTAAACGGCTTGCCAATTGAGATCCCAATCCGGAATGCGGATCAGCCACTTGCGCGTGCCGTCCGGAAGCGTCGCATAACCCTCCAGCAAATGCCCAAGGTAATGCGCGTGCGGATACACCGCCAGCACATCCGCATCCACCGGCATGCGGAAATCATCTGAGACCAAGAAGTCCCGTGCGCCGGCCGGGATATCCAGGGCGCCATCATGTTCAAGCTGAACCAGAATCGGAAAGTAAGTTGGCGCCTTATCGGTGAAATAGACGACCCACGTCCGGCGCGACTTGCTCCGGCTTACCAGTAGCTTGCAAATGCGTGTTGAGCACCAGCAGGTTGCCTGGATCGAGCCGCCACGAGAACCCTTCCGGCTCAAAATGCGGCGCGGTTCCAGGCTTCCAAAACAAAAAATGGCTGTCTGGATCGAGCGGATTGCGATCGATCGTCAGATCCATTCCGGGAAATCCCGCGCCCGGGCTCGATTCGAGCCGGCTAACCGATCCTCCGCGCGCGATCAGCAGATTGGCATGGTGAACATTGCGCGCGCCCGGCATCGCCGCCGGGCCGGATTTCGATGCCCCGCACGTAACGAGTCGCCGTGATGTCGGGTCGAAAGACGAAGTTCCAGAAGACATCGGGTCCCGCAGCGCGCATTGTAAAAGGCCGCGTCACCCGCAGGATCATGTCGGGCGGGCCGAGTTGCCACCCTTCGGTGAAAGCCGGCGCAGGTGGGATTTCAGCCGCTGGTCCTTCGATCGCCCCAGCGCGAACCCAATCGCTTATCAATTTGATTTGCGCATCCGATAGCCGCCGCTCATCTTGAAAATCACCGTAACCGGCTTGCGGCGGCCAAGGCGGCATATAGCGGGTGTGAGTGACAGTTTCAATCTGCCGGGCGTGTTTCCTCACGTCCTCATACGTCAGCAAAGGAAATGGACCCGCTTCGCCTGGACGGTGACACGGAGCGCAGCTCTGGTAAATAATCGGAGCGATATCGCGGGCAAAGGTAGGCGGTGCGGTTTCAGCCGCATCAGCCAAACACAAGCTCCCCAACAAGACCGCCAGGGCGGCGATCCCCACGTCCGTACCTCGGTACATCCGAGTTAAAAAATGAAATTAAGTCCGCCCCGAATAGCCCTCGGAGCCTGAACCATCAACAGCGTGTGACCGTCTCCGGTGTTAAAAGGCAAGTAGCCTTGCGCGAGTAGATTCCGCAGATCAGCGGTCAGCTCCAGGCGTCCCGGCAGGCCAAACAAGGTAGGCAGCGGCTGCCGCACATCTATGTTCAAACCAGGATTAATATAGGTGTTCTGCGTGGTAAACATGTGCCGGGGAACCACCGCGCCGCTATCCACCCAGCCGTAGCTCGCCGTAATCTGCATGCCGGAAACCGGAAGGCGCGCGTGTAAATTTGCAGCCGCAATATTGTGGTTGCCTTCCTCCAGAAACTTCTCCTGCCCACCGGCGCTTTGCGCTAGACCAGCGGCATCCGCCACAAATCCTCCCATGCGGCCGTAGGCCAGCGCTATATCCAGCGAATCATTCAGCCTCTGGGCTACCGAGGCTATGTAACCGTCCCGATGATAATTACCGATGTTGTATGTCGACGTTCTCGAAATGCCGTCGGAGAACAGATCGCCGCCATCGAGAGCCGACAAATCGCCCGCCACGTTCAGCCGCCCATTCGAGACATCCTCGTAAAAAGCGCTCAGCGCATACGTGCGCGAACCAACCGTCTTGTTATAACCGAGTTCGAAGTTCTGCGTTCGTTGCAGCTCGATCCGGCCATTCCGTTCGGAAAGCTGCGGCAGCCGCGCCAGAGTGTTCACCGTATCGATCAGCGATTCATCGCGATTATCGCTTTCCGCTGCTGACTGGTATTGTTGATGCGCGGCAAGCTCGTCCGGCCGGCCGCCGTCGCTATAAGCGCCGATAACTTGTCCCGCCTTGCGTAGATCGACAGTCATGCGCGCGAATGGACTGATTCGACTCGTGTGCTGCAGGTAATCCACGGATTCCCCGGTCATCCCGTATTCAATATGGACGCTGTCCAACGGGTCCGTCACCTCATACACGCTCAGCGACATCGTGCGCAGAACCGGAGCATTCCCCATTCCGATATTCGCGGCAACGCCCTGGCCGCCCGGCATCTGCGCTCCTATCCCGCCCAGTTGCGTGATCGTCAGAGTTACTTCGGGAGGTTCACCGAAACCACCGCTGTCGCTCCGGCTGTAAATCGCCGCGATACCCATTGCCGCCGGACCGAAATTGGAGTTCTGGCCGAACGTACCGCCGACCTGCACTTGGTTCTTACCGAACACATTCGTGGAGAGCGCGAATTCCGTGCCAAAGTCCCCTTGCGTGGAATCGGAATCGATTAGACCGCTATCGCCTCCGGAAAGCGAAAGCATGGCGTGAGTTCCGGAGAATATTCTTGGCCGCAACCCGGCGCTGGAAGACGTCTCGATCTCAACCGGCAGGTAGCGCGTAATAGGACGCGTTGCCGGCGACGAGCGTAGCACCCATTTCCAGTCATTTGTCATCGCCCCATCCGGCAGCGTGTAGCTGACCTCTACATTGCTGAACAAGGTCGCCAAGTGGATCTGAAGCACGCTGTCGAGCCCCGCTTTGATCGCAATCCTGTCGCGCGCGGCCGGCAGAAAGCTTGCCAGTGAAACGCGCACGGAATAAGAATCGACCGGCAGGCTCGCAAACGCAAAACGTCCATCTGGGGCGGTCAGCGTCTTCGCGATAAGGCGCTCATATTTATTGAAAAGCTGGACCGTCGCGCCCATCTGAGGCGTGCCGCTTGTGTCCACCACAGAGCCCAGAAGGTTGCCTGTTACCGGCAGAGATAGATCCGCCGCAAGGCTCTGGCCTCCCGCGCCCAGCAGACCTACCGCCAGGAGCGCGATGCCGAACTGGTTGCTCGCGAAACTCGACCTCAATATCACCTTTCGCGGTCTCGATCTGAAACTAGCCGAGATATTACGATATTACCGTAAATTGGGCCGAAGGCGTCAGGCTCTGGTTTTTCAGCTTGTCCGTCGCTTTCAGCCGGAGCGTGTACTTCCCCGGAGGAAGACTGCTCAAAGGCAGCTTCTTCTCCACCGTCACAATGAACGCGGAAGCGTTTGGAATCGAAGTCACATCCTCGGTCTGGCTGAGAACCGTTTGATTGCTGGCGTTCACGACGTCGTATTCAATCGAGCCTTCCGGCTTCTTCGTCTTCTCATCCATGCCGAAGTTGTAGAACTCCGTATAAATACCCATGGTCTCGCCCTGCTTGAACACATCGCCGACGCGAGGCCGAACCTTTGAGCTGCGGATGACGAACGGCCCCGCGCCAATGCTCTTGGTGGGAACGCGCTCCAATTGATCCGCCAGAATTACGCTGCTCGATCCTAACTGGTCTTCATCGTAGTGCGGAACAACCAGGGCCATTTCAAAATTGTTCATGGTGTTCCCAACCACATCTTTGGCCACCACGTTCAACCGATATGTACCGGGCGCCAGCGGAATGGTCTTCGAATAAATCTGTGAACCGCTCATGGCCTGCTGCAACATCTCAGCCGGAAGCTCGGCGCTGATCGTATCCTCAAACCAATTCACCGGACGCCGGGTGAGAGACGTGATCCGCCCGTACAGATTGATCGTGGCCTTGGCCACCTTGTCCTTGGTGGCGTAATTCAGATCGTTGTTCTTGAACAGCAGCGTCAGGTTGGTCAGAACCGTCGCATCCGTAACGCGGATGTAGTCTGCGCGTACCTGCATCGGCAGGGTATTGTAACGGATGGTTGAGTTAACCGCCGCCTCCAGATCCTTGAACTTAATCACTGGCGCCTTCTGCAGATTCGCGTATTGTTCCAGCCGCGTGAATTCGTTCATGCTCTCGGGAAGCGGCTGATCGCCCACCCCCAAGTGCGTTCCATCCGTGCGGGTAAAGCGCTGGGTTTTATCGGTCATGCCCATCTGTTCCGACATGGTCAAGCCCGCGCCCGGAACGTACAGCAACGCATCTTTTTCTTCCGGATCGAGACTGATGTGGTATTCGCCGCTCATGGTCGTATCGACGAATTCGATGTTTACGTTCGTCCCCACCCCATCGATGTAGCGATAGCGCCAATCTTCAAATGGATAAGTAGAAGTCTCGCCGCCGCCCTCTTCCGCTGGGCGCTCATAGCTACCGCCCGAAGGGTGCGAATCGATCTCATCCGGCGCGCCGTACTTGATGTAGATCATGCCGCGATCCGTCTTCCAGCCCGGAATACCGGAAGCATAGTGGTCGTTGGCGTAAGCGATGCGCCGATAGTGCTCTTCCTTGTATTCGTTCTCTTCGGTATCGGGAGTGGGGTCGCGCCGTTGCCAGAAAGCCTCCACGAACTGCTGCCGCTCCTCATCTGTCTTCAGGCGCTTGAACGCCTGCTTTTCTTCATCCGTGATGATGTAGACGACATCCTCATTCATCCACTTCTTCCAGGGCCCGGCGAGCTCTCTTTCAAGCGCTTTCTGCTTCTTCGCCAACTGCTTCTTGGTGAGTGGTTTCGCAACCGTCTCGTTATTGCTGGAACTGCTGTTTGCATTGGCAGCCTTGTCCTGCGCGGCTAAAGAGCCGCCGGCAAGCGCCGCGATCGAAATGCCAACCAGAAAACTTAAGCGGGAGGCACACAAAGACTTCATACGGGAAAAACCACTCCTCTGGACTGTGGGGGCGTACTTATCAGTGTAAGTGTGTTTCAATTCAACGTCAACGCCTCGGACGTAGAATCGGTGCCCCAGGTTCCCTTTCCCTAGCCCTTCCGCAGGCGTTCTCCTGCGTTACACGTCCATGACGTGGCAGCGGCGCCGCTACCGGATTCCGTAGAGGCGCTCCCAAAATGAAGAATTGAGCCAAGCCGCTCTTCGTTCCCACTAGTTATGATGTAGTCTTACCAGCAACTTACGCGAACCAGTCAAATGGTTGAACACGTGCTACATAAGCATTCTTGTGTAATCGGAATATGGCGAATGGGGCGTACCACTCGTCATAGTGCTTTGTGAGCGAATCCAGAAACCAATTCGCCGGAACTCTGCTGCTCCTCTGTGCAGTGGCCACCATAATCGCCGCTGTCCTGAGTTTCCAACACCTGCGTACCTACACGCTCCACGATGACGGAGTCACCTGGGTGGATCAAAAAACGCCCCAGGGCCAGACTCACGTGGTCGCCGCCTATGTAGTGCCCGGCGGCCCCGGCGACAAGGCCGATATTCATCTGGGCGATCAGCTTGTCAAAATCGGCGACTACGCCATTCGGCAATCGCTCGATGTTCCGCAGGCGCTCTGGCGAATTCCCCTTTCTGACGGCGTTCCCCTGGGCCCCACCCGCTACACTCTCCGCCGTGACGGCATAGAGTTCCGCAAGGGCAACATCTTCATTCAGGCCGCGCCCCGCGATTCTGCTCTGTATTACCAATACGCCGTTGGCATCGCGTACTTGGCCATCGGGCTGTTCGTCTATTACCGCCGCACCAGCGCGGCCAAATCGCTGCACTTCTTCCTTCTCTGCATCGCCTCGTTCGTGGCTTCCTGTTTCCACTATTCGGGCTATCTGAATACCTTCGATGAAGCCATGTATTGGGGCAACCTCGCCGCCAACCTGATCGCGCCTGCCATCTTCCTGCACTTCTGCCTTACCTTCCATCTGTGCCCCCGCTTCCTCCGCCGCAGCGGTTCTTGGCTTCTGTTGTACGTTCCTTCCGCCGTGATGCTCTTCATCATTGCCGCCTCCGCCGAAGGCCTGCTCAAATTTTCCACGCCGCTGCTGGAAGTGCGCTGGTTGCTCGACCGCGCAACACTTGCCTTCTCGTTGCTGCTGTATTTCGCGGGAGCCGTATCGCTCGGTTTAGACCTGGCCCGCTCCGAAGATCCCGTCATGCGGCGCCAGTTGAAGTATCTGCGCAACGGAGCGTTGGTCGGGCTAACCCCATTCGCCTTGCTCTACGCTCTGCCCTATATCGCTGGAGCCGTTCCCAGTCATGTGATGAATCTCAGCGTCCTTTCAATGGGGCTGATTCCGCTGACTTGGGCCTACGCTATCACCCGCTACCGGCTCATGGACGTGGACATTATTTTCCAGCAGGGCTACGTTTACACGCTGGCTACTCTGGCCGTCATCGGTACCTTCTACGGACTGATTTTCCTCATCTTCAACACCCAAACCATCACCCCGCCCGCCTTCGTCGTTTTCATCTCCTTCGCCACATTTCTCTTTCAGCCCATCCGCCGCTGGATCCAGGAGCAGCTTGATAGATGGGTGTTCTATCGCGACCGCTACGACGCCCGTCTCACGCTCATCGAATTCGCGCGCGAACTCAGCTCCGAGACCAATCAGAATGCCATGCTGGCCAAGGTGTCGGACCGGCTGTTAAAGACGCTTTCGATCCAACAGATCGGGTTCTTCCTGGTGGACGAAACATCCGGCCGATTTCAACTGCATTCGCTGACCCAGAAGTCCGGCCGCCCCGCGAAGACTTCGGCTCATCCGCTCGATCTCGACTTTCTGGGGGAATCCGCCGACAAGCCGTACCTATTTTTTGAGCGCACTAAGTATCTACGCGACATCGTTTCGCAAGAATGGCCGCAGTCGGTTCGAGACACTATTTCGGAGCTCGATTTCACCTATTACGTGGCCTGCAAGTGCCGCGGCAAAACCATCGCCTTCTTCGGCGTCAGCCGCACCACCGAAGGCGATTTTCTTTCAAGTGACGATATCGAGCTGCTGGTCACGCTGTCCAACTACATCGCCATCGCCATCGAAAACGCCCGCCTCTATAGCTCGCTCCAGCGCAAGGCCGATGAATACGAGCGCCTCAAGGAGTTCAGCGAAAATATCGTCGAATCCATCAACGTCGGCATTCTCGCCGCCGCCTTGGACGATCGCGTGGAAAGCTGGAACTCGCAAATCGAGAAACTGACTGGAATTTCGCGCCACGAAGCGGTTGGCAAGCGCTTGTCGGAGCTGTTTCCGCCTGACCTATGTCGAAGGTTCGACGAAGTGCGTGGCGAGCAGGGCGTTCACAACGTTTACAAGATCGCTTTGCGTCCCCGCGCTGCTGCCGCGGTAGCCTCCGCCAATGGCGCCCCCCGCAACGGTCACGGGGGCTTGGAGCTAGCGAAAGGCGCGCCGGTGGTTCGTGAGTCGATTGTGAATCTCGCCATCGCTCCGCTGGTTTCAAAGGATCTGGAGCAGATCGGCCGCTTGATTATCTTCGACGACGTTACCGATCGTGACGAACTCGAGCGCAGGCTGGTCCAAGCCGACAAGCTCAGCTCAATCGGCTTGCTGGCGGCGGGCGTTGCGCACGAGGTCAACACGCCGCTCGCCGTGATCTCGACCTATGCTCAGATGCTCGCGAAACAAGTTTCGGGCGACGATCAGAAATCGAAGCTCCTCGAAAAAATCGCCAAGCAGACATTCCGCGCCAGCGAAATCGTCAATTCTTTGCTCAACTTCTCGCGCACTTCCCCGACCGAATTCGGGGAAGTGGATTTGAACCGGGTAGTGAACGAAACCGCAACCCTGGTAGAACACCAATTTCAAAAAGCGGGCGTCAGTACCCGGCTCATCCTCGCGGACGAACTTCCGCCGGTGCGGGGAAATGCGGGAAAGCTTCAGCAGGTATTCCTGAATCTTTTCATCAATGCAAAGGATGCGATGCCCGGCGGCGGCGCCTTGACAGTTCGCACCTGGACCGAAAACGGATTTGCCCACATCGAAATTGCCGATACGGGCCAAGGCATTCCCGCGGAACATCTGGCGCGCATTTACGATCCGTTCTTCACCACCAAAGCGCCCAAAAAAGGAACTGGCTTAGGCCTTTCGATCACCTACGGCATCGTGCAGGAGCACAACGGCATTATCGAGGTGGAAAGTGCGCTTGGCCGCGGCACGCGTTTCCGCCTGGAGTTTCCCAACGTCTCCTTGCGCGCTATCAAAGTGGAGACCCGCCGCGAAGCCCTGCCGGCATGAGTTCTTCCTAATTCCGTTGCAATCGCGTGCGGGTGCCGCGATCACCGGATTCTTTCTTTCCACATTCTCGGATCGAATTCGAAGGGAATCGCTTTGCCGGGTTGAATTCTCTTAAAGGCCGGATGAGAAGGATTCAGCAGGTAATTGAATTCCGTCTGAGTTATTGCTGACGGAACTCGCGCAACTGCCGACAATTTCGACGTTAGCCACGCTGTTCCCAAATCTCTCAGAGTAAGCGGATACGGCGTCGCCTCTCGCCAGTTATGCGGCAGCATTGCCTCGCTTATTTCATGGACCAAGAGATCATCCGGGATGTCGGCTGGAACTGCCACATAGCTAGGGAGCGGGCCCTGGGGGTCTTCGTGCACCCATGATTCAAGCGTCGCAAGCGAAAGTGACTGCGCAGTGTAGACAATGAGGTGTCCCTTCTCGTGCCACCTCCCAGGAGTCTTAAGACCGCCGCGTCCTGAAAAAGACGTCTTAGCGTGGATCGTTTTACAGATCCGCCAGACCTGCACTAGGTATAGATTCCGTTTTCAAGGGCGAAGAGCAATTCGTCAACTTCCTGCATGTCGTCGGGGGAACCCTGAAACAGTACATCGAGCGGCGTTCTATTCGTGAGATTACGATTAGGCCGTTTCAGCCATCGCATGGCATTAGCCTGACCATCCAGCGCAATTACTGCATGGGCTATGACCTCTGCCGCTTTGGCCGGCCTAGGATCCACTGCCATCCGTGACATTGCTATCTCTCCTCTATTGTGACCGATTCCCCGAAGCGATGCGCCCAGTTAAATTGTTCTCATCTGAGCGTCTTCGTCAGAACCGGGCGCTTCCTCAACCTCCCGCATGCGCCACCCCTCCCGCTGTCAACCCTCGAACCCTCATCGTGACCACGCCGCCACTCGGGTGGTTGGGAAGTACCGCTGTTCAGAGCTGGACGGCATTCAGTCCGGGAATGTGGCTAAAGTCCCGGACGTTACTGGTGCCGATGGCATATCCAAGTTCCAGTGCGCAGGCCCGATGATGAGATCACCGAGCGGGAGATTGATCCCTTTCGCTGCTTGCTCACCGCCAATGCGCGGACGCTGGAGTCGAGGACTATTCCCAGGAGGGCGGGTTCCATGGCCGTTGGTGCGCCTTAATGCCTTCCTCGATGTCATGGGCGAACTCGTCATCCATGACGGCCTCTGAGCCGCGCGCTTTCAGGTCCGCGATCACTTCCGAGATCATGCGGCCCGCAGGTTGCGGCTGCTTCATGACGGCCACAGCCCGGTGATCTTCACGTTCGATGATGACTTCGCTACCCCGCTCGATTTTTTCGAGCACGGCACGAACATCCCGAGCAAGTTCGGCTTCTGTAATGCGGACCGTCGCCATACCTTCGATCATAGCGGCTCCTGGCCGTGCTCCTAGTCGGTGACTAAAGCGCAACGCCCCCCGCCGCCCGCCCCCGAACCTTCATCGCCGCCACGCCGCCTCGCGTAACGTTTCTTCGCCGCCGCTTTGGGCTGCGTTCGCTCCCGCAGTCTCGCCATCTCCTTCGCCAATTCCTCCACTTTTGAATGCAGTTCCTGCACCGACAGCTCTATCTTCCGCAGATCCTTGCGCAACCCCCTCAGCGCGCTCCAGGACCTGTAAAACGAACGTTCCGCCGACGTCTTATACCGCAGAAACAATTGCAGTTTCTTGTGATGTTCATCCGTCCACTCCATCGGATGAATCTCAGCTAACGCGCTCTCCACTTCCAGGTAATTGCGCATCGCGCGCCGTAGCAGCCAGTCATTCAAGATCAGCGGTTCCAGCAGCGATTCTCCCGCTTGCCCTTCCATCGAAAATTCCTGCATCCAACCTGCGCTCAACGCATCGAAATCTTCCTGCCGCTCGTCGCCCACAATCACTCGCCGTGACCGGCAGCCGTGCTTGGTCGAGTTCTGGCTCGACCGCTCCTTCCCGTCTGGTGAACGAGGTCCCGTTGAATGTCCCGGATGTTCTTCGCTGTCCTCAGGCATGCTGTAACCTTTCGCCCGAGTATCCGCCTGCCGCCCGTCCAAACTCGTCTTGTGGATAGCTTCAAGTAGCTGACAATGATAGACCTAATTTATTTGGCCCGATTGCTACCCGCCTCGCCGCAACCCCTGTCCCCGCACCTGGAGTTCGTTTGGAAAAAGCCGCCTGCGCCGAGACTCGCGTCTCTGATACAACCACTGTAGTGGCGTTTACCAATCAAGATTTGCCGGCTGACCGCGTCGGTCCTCCGGAACGGCGGCGCATTCTCGTCATCGATGATGAGGTCGATATTCGCGAAAGTCTGGAGTTGCTGCTGACCGGCGAGAATTATGCCGTCGATCTGGCGGAAAACGCTACCGCCGGCCTCCAGAAATTCGAGTCGGGCGCCTACGAGTTGATCCTGCTGGATCTGATGATGCCCGACCGCTCCGGCATGGATGTGCTGGCCGATATTCGCGAGCGGGACCGCGAAACGCCGGTTTTTATGCTCACCGCCTATGGCTCCATCGAAGTCGCTGTGCGCGCCCTGAAATCCGGCGCCAATGATTACTTCGCCAAGCCCTGGGATAACGAGAAGCTGCTGATCGAAATCGAGCGCATGATCGCCAAGGGTCATCTCGAGCGTGAAAATACCCAGCTCAAGCGCGCCCTGAAACAGCGCTACGCCTTCCCCAACATTGTGGGCAAGAGCGAACGCATGGTGCGCTTGCTCGATCAGGTCTCGATCGTCGCGCCGAGCCGCGCGACCATTCTGATCACCGGAGAAACGGGTACCGGCAAGGAGCTGATTGCGAAAGCCATTCACGCTCATTCCGCGCGCGCCGATCAAATCTTCGTCCCTGTGAACAGCGGCTCACTTTCCTCCGAACTTCTCGAATCCACCCTGTTCGGCCACATGAAAGGCTCATTCACCAGCGCCATCGCCAACCGAAAAGGTTATTTCGAAACGGCCAACCGGGGAACAATTTTCTTCGACGAAATCGGCACCATCAGCCCCGACATTCAGGTGAAGCTTCTGCGCGTTTTGCAGGATCGCGAGTTCATGCCGGTCGGCTCGAATGAAACCATACGCGTGGATGTGCGCCTGATCGCGGCCACAAACGCCGATCTGCGGAAGCTGGTGGAAGAAGGGAAATTTCGCGAAGATCTCTATTACCGGCTCAATGTCATCAACCTGAATCTCCCGCCGCTACGCGAGCGAAAAGACGACATTCCCCTTCTCATCGATCACTTCTTCACTCGTTACTGCCGCGAAAACGAGAAGTTCTTGAGTGCCGGGCATTCTACCCTCAGCTTCGAGCCCGAGGCCATGCAGGTAATCCTGGAGCACGATTGGCCCGGCAACGTTCGCGAACTCGAGAATGCGGTCGAACGCGCCGTGGTGCTCGCCACCTCTGCCTCTGTACCCGCGCATGTATTGCCTGACCAGCTTCAACAAGCCAGCGGCATGCGCATTTCGCGCGACAATACTGGCAAGATTGCCGCCGACGCGTCGCTGCCCGAAATCGTGGCCGATTTTGAACGCCGCAAAATCATCGACGCGCTGGAAGCGGTAAATTACAGCCAAACCGAAGCTGCCGAATCGCTGCGCATCCCTTTATCCACGCTGAATCAGAAGATCAAGCGCCTCAACATCGACGTAAAGCGCCGCGCCTCCGCCTAGTGACCGGACATAAATCGAAACAGAGCCCCGACCGTAAGGGAGCGGCCCTCCGTCTCTCATGCGGTAACCTCCTACGAGAGGATTCCCGTGAAAACTTTCGCTGTCGTATTCCTTTTCTCTACGCTCGCCTATTCCCAGGCTTCTCTGCCCGTGCCTGGCGCGACCCACCCCGACCAGTTCGCCGGCCAGCCGGATGTCGCCAAGCTTCAGGCGCAGCTCGCTAGAAATCAAAAGACGCTGCAGGATTGGGCGAATTTGTCGCGTTATCGCGAGGACAATGCGAAGCTAAGTCCGCCTGCGCCGGGTGAAGATCGAGTCGTCTTTATGGGCGATTCCATCACCGACGCTTGGGGCCGTACTCACGGAAAGTTTTTCCCCGGAAAGCCGTATGTGAATCGCGGGATCAGCGGCCAGACTACTCCGCAGATGCTCATCCGCTTCCGGCCCGACGTGATCGCGCTAAAGCCGAAGGCAGTGCTCATTCTTGCCGGAACAAACGATATTGCCGGGAACACCGGCCCGGAAACATTGGAAGAAATTGAAGGTAACTTGGCCTCCATGGCCCAACTCGCGCAAGCCAATGGGATTCGCGTTATTCTCGCTTCCGTAATGCCGGTCAGCGACTACATCCGGCCGCAAACGGATCGCCACCCGCCCGAAAAGATCATCGCGCTGAATGGATGGATCCGGGATTACTGCGCCAAAGAACGGGCTCGTTTATCTCGATTACTATTCGGCTCTACTCGATGACCACAACATGTTTAAGAAAGACCTTACGTTGGATGGTCTCCATCCCAATGATGCTGGCTACGAAGTCATCGCTCCTTTGGCGTCGAAAGCCATCGAGACCGCGCTCGGCAAAAGCTCAGCACAATAAAGCGCCAGCGTGTCCACCTTCGCCGCACCGGCACAGTTCACTCGACGCGAAAAGCGTGCGCAGAAAATTGTTGCCCGTTTTCTTCGGAACGACGATCTTCGCCAGCGCCTGCCTTCTGTTTCTGGTCCAACCGCTGGCATCGAAGCTGATCCTTCCCTGGTTTGGCGGCTCTGCGGCGGTGTGGATCACCTGCATGCTGTTCTTCCAAGCCGGTTTGCTGCTGGGTTACCTATACGCCCACGGCCTCACGCGCAGATTGAGTACCAAGCACCAGGCCATCCTTCATGCGTCTCTGCTCATCGCCAGTCTGGCCGCGTTGCCCATCCTGCCGAACCCGATTTGGCAACCCAAACCCGGTCAGGATCCCACCTGGCTGGTTTTCGGTGTGCTCGCGATGTCCGTGGGTCTGCCCTACGTCCTGCTTTCTTCCACCACTCCGCTTCTTCAAAGCTGGTATGCGCGCATGCAACTCGGCGCGCTTCCTTATCGTTACTTTGCGCTCTCGAATGCCGGCTCGTTGATCGCGCTTCTCGCCTATCCGATTCTCGTCGAGCCGAATCTGACCGGCCATCGAACAGGCTTGGATGTGGTCCGGGGCTTTTGCGTTGTTCGCCGTTCTGTGTGTTGGCGCCGCCGCCTTTGCGCGCCGCCTGGGCGGCCGGGAATCAGCATCGCCAGCCCCGCAATCGGAAGGCAGATCCGGCACGGCTCAAATCCTCCTTTGGCTTGCGCTCCCCGCCTGCGCCTCTACCTTGCTCCTTGCGGTTACGAATCTGCTCACCCAGAATATCGCTCCCATGCCGCTGTTGTGGGTTCTTCCGCTTAGCATCTATCTCCTTACCTTCATCCTGTGCTTCGAGAGTGAACGCTGGTACAAGCGCTTCATCTTTCTGCCGCTCGTGCTTCCCGCATTGGGCTGCCTGGTGGCGGGCGCGGGTCCGCTGGAGAATGAGTCGGTGGGGCTCAATTTGCCTCTGCTTTCCATCGCGCTGTTCATCTGTTGCATGGCCTGTCATGGCGAACTGGCGCGATTGAAGCCGCCCGCCTCGCAGCTCACCACCTTTTATCTGTGCCTTTCCGCCGGTGGCGCGCTGGGAGGCCTGTTCGTTGCCCTGCTTGCGCCCCATCTCTTCAATGCGATGTACGAGTATCCCATCGCTTTCGTATCCTGCGCCGTGCTGCTGCTGATTGTGCTTTGGCGCGAGCGCCGCAAATGGCCCAAACGCGATCTCACGTTCGCTTTGTGGATGGGCGCCGCCGCCGGCACGGTTGTGTTGACCGGTTACGTCTGCCGCGACACTTGGCGGCAAGATCAATCGGCGATCCTTCAAGCGCGTAATTTTTATGGAGCTTTGCGGGTAGACGATCTGCTGGATCAGAGGAATCAGATTCGCCAATTGAATCATGGCACCATCACGCATGGCATTCAATTCCGCAGCCCGCTTCTACGACACCAACCCACCACTTACTACGCGCGCGATTCCGGAATCGGCCTCACCTGGCGCGTACTGGAATCTGCCGGCCCGTTGCGCATGGGTGTGGTCGGATTAGGAGCCGGAACACTGGCCGCCTATGGCCGCGCTGGAGATACGCTGCGCTTTTACGACATCAATCCGCTGGTTGTCGAGATCGCCCGTAATCAGTTCACGTACCTCGTCTGACTGCCCTTCGCACATTGACTTAGTCCTTGGCGATGCGCGTCTTTCGATGGCGCGCGAATCGAGCGAACGCTTCGACATTCTGGTCATCGACGCTTTCTCGGGCGACGCTATACCCGTGCACTTGCTAACGCGTGAGGCCTTCGCCGTCTATTGGCGCCATCTGAAGCCGGATGGCGTGCTTGCCGTTCACATCTCAAATCGTTATCTGGATCTCGCGCCGGTAGCCATGCTGGCGGCCACCGCATCTGGCAAGCAAGCCTGGGAAGTAGACAATGACGAGGACGATGCGCATGAGATCTATGGCTCAAGCTATGTGCTCATCACGAACCGCCCGGGTTTTTTCAGCCATCCTCTCTTCAAGGGACAGCTGCTGAAAATCAACGTGCCCCGGAATCTGCGCGCCTGGACGGACGACTATAGCAATCTCTGGCGGCTCTTGAATTACAAAAACGTGAACTGATCCCAGCACGAATTCTCACAGGTGGAATTCTGCGCCGATTTCGCTGAATGCACACGCGCTCCGGCGTGGATCCGGCCGCCGCGACCAGGCGTTCTATCGGCTCAAAACGTGTTTCCCGGCTCAATTGAAACGTCTGATGATGTACCGGTAAAACGAATTCGGCGCCGGCATGATTAGCCATCGCCCAGGCTTGCTCCGGATTGCAGTGAACACGTATCCACGGGATCGTACGCGCCAATCGGCATGATCGCCAAATGGACCGGCTGCGCCGAGCGCACCTGGCGGAATGAATCGGTGTACGCCGTATCCCCGCCGAAGACCACGCGATGCCGCCCTACTTCTACAAGGTATCCGTTATATCCTCGATAGATATCGCTCCGCATGCGAGCACCCCAATGAGCCACCGGAAAAGCAGTTACTTTTGCCGGTCCAGCATGCACAGTCTGGTTCCAGCGGAGCTCGTGTACTTGCGCGTAGCGCTTCGGCCGCAGCAGGTCGGAAGTGCGATCGGCCGTAATCAACCTGAGTTCGCGCGCTTTCCAATTGCCGCAGGCTGGGCAGATCGAAATGGTCCATGTGCGCATGCGAGAGCAGGATCAGGTCAATGGGCGGCAGATCGAATAGCGGCGCGGCAACATCCACCAGCCGCTTAATACCCAACGTCAATGGGCCGAGATTCAGGCCAATGCGCCCACTGAAGACCGGATCGGTCAGAATCGTAAAGCCATCGAGCTTCAGAACTACAGTGCTGTGCCCCAGCCAGGCAGCATGCAGACCTTGCTCCGGCCACTCCTTCGGCCGCGGTCTGTTCGGGGCCGCTAGTGTTTCTCGCTTATATTCCTTTGAAACCTGACGAAAGAAAGCCGGCGCGGCGCGGCGCAAAAATCTCACCGTTTCAGGAGTGCGCCGCGAATATCGAAGGCGCGAATGGTGACCCACAAGCGTTAGATGCGCCGAGTCGCCGATTATGCGCCGCCGTAACATATAGGCCGTCAAAATCGTCTAATCTTATTCCTACACTTAACCCTATGAATCGAAGATATTTCCTAATGGGCGCTACGAGTGCTCTCGCCTCGGCACAGATCAAAAGCAATCAACTGGCAAGCCCTAATGACACTATCCGGGTCGCCTGTGTAGGAGTACGCGGGCAAGGAAGAGCGCACCTCAACCAATACTTAAAGATGCCGAATGTTGAGATCGCGGCAATCTGCGACATTGATGAAGGCATTCTCAACGACCGCTTGGATATGGTCGAAAAGGCCAGCGGAAAAAGGCCCGCCAGTTATTGGGAAATTCGAAAACTTCTTGAGGATAAGTCCATCGACGCGATCTCAATCGCTACGCCGAATCACAGCCATACGCTTCAGACCATTTGGTCGTTGCAGGCCGGAAAGCATGTCTATTGCGAGAAGCCCTGCTCGCATGACGTGTTCGAATCCAAGCAAATCGTCGCCGCCACTCAGAAATACGGCAAAATCGTCCAGCACGGAACCAACAGCCGCTCCGGAGTCGCCATTCGCGAAGCCATGGACAAGATGAATGACGGTCTCATTGGCGATATCTATCACTCCCGCGGCCTCTGCTACAAATGGCGCGACACCATCGGCCGCAAGCCGGTCGAGCCGGTTCCCGCTGGCGTGCATTACGACCAGTGGCTTGGCCCCGCTCCGCTGCACGATTTCACCAAGAATCGATTCCACTACAACTGGCATTGGTTCTGGGATTACGGGAACGGCGACTTCGGCAATCAAGGCATTCACGAGCTCGACATCGCTCGCTGGGGACTGGGCGTCAGCTATCCATATAAAGTGAGCGCAATCGGCGGCCACTACATGTTCGATGACGATCAGCAGACGCCGAATACCATGTCCGTCTCTTACGAATTCCGTGAAGGCGGCAAGAACAAGCTGCTGACTTTCGAAGTGCGCCACTGGGCGACGAACTTCGAAGATAAGATTCGCCGCGGCGATGAAAGCGGCAGCGTTGGAAATATCTTCTATGGCACCAAGGGCTATCTCTGCATCGAGTGGTACGACAAATACTGGTCGTATCTCTTCGATTTGAACTCGAAGAATAAGGAGCGTCACCCCGGGCCTGAGCGCCAGGAAGGCGGCAACAACTGGGCCAACTTTATTGAGGCTGTTCGCGCCAACGATCCATCCAAGCGCAACGCTCCTATCGAAGAAGGCGCCAAATCAGCCACGCTGATGCACCTGGGCAATCTCTCCTATCGCCTGGGCCGCACAATCACGTTCGATTCGGAAAAAATGGAGTGCGTCGGAGATCACGAAGCTAACGCTATGCTGAAGCGCAAATACCGCGCTCCGTACGTTGTGCCGGATAAGGTTTAAAACAACGGTAGTTCTTTCGGCTCACTCTTCCCGTAAAGCGATGGCGGGATCGACATTCATGGCGCGTCGCGCTGGAATGTAGGTGGCGAACAGGGCGACACCTGCAAGTACTACCGCGACCACGCCAAACGTTACCGGATCGCTCGCCTTGACTCCATAGAGCAAGCTGGCAAGCAAACGCGTCAAGCCGAAGGCGATTGCCAATCCAGCCATCACCCCAATGAGGGCTGGAGTCATACCCTGTTTCACAATCAAACTCATGACTTCAGGCCTGCCGGCGCCAAGCGCCATGCGGATGCCTAGCTCTTGCGTTTGCTGTTCCACTGAATAAGACATCAGGCCATAAATGCCGATGGCCGCCAAGACCAGCGCGATCCCGGCAAAGATGCTTAGCAGAAGCATGTTGAAATGTTGCCGCGCAGTTCCCGCCGCCATCACCTCTTCCATGGTTCGCACTTTCGCGATAGGCATTTGCCCGTCAATAGCCTGAATTTCCTTCCGAACAGCGGCCTGGAGGGAACCCGAATCCATCGCTGAACGGATGCACCAGGAGAGCGGGATCACGCTATTAGCCAGTTGCGTGATACCTTCGGGAACCTGGCTCTGCGGGAGGTACATGACGGCCTGGTCTTCGTTGCTCAGGCTGACTTCATGTACGTTCCCAACCACGCCTATGACCTGGCGCGGATCGTCATCGAACTGCGGCCCTAGTCCCTTGCCGATCGTGATCACTTGGCCCACTGGATTTTCTTTGGGCCAATATCTCTTCGCCATGGCTTGGTTGATGATCACCACCTTGGCTGAATTACTGACATCCCTTTCGTTGAGTAAGCGGCCGCGCAAAAGAGGAATCTTAAATACAGCGAAGTAATGCGGCGAGACAAACCGATACTGCTCGTCGCCATTAAACTGCTGGCCCGCCTTCGGTGGTTTGCCGGCGATGGTGAACGGCAGATCGATTTCGGAATCTGTGGGAAGAACCACTGCAATTGCCGCCGCTTCCACGCCCGGCACGCTCTCAATTCGCCGCAGCGCCTGCGTGGCGAAATTGTCGACCTTCGCCGTGCTTGAATACCTTCCGCCGGCAAGCGATGTTTGCAGCGTGAGCACATGCTGCGGATCGATACCGGGATTTACCTTGCTCAGTCCTACGAAACTCTTGATCAGGAGCGCCGCGGAAGCAAGCAGCACCAGCGCAAGAGCCATTTCCGCGCCCACCAGAAGCTTCCTGGCTCGGTTCTGTTTGCGCCCGGTACCCGATCTTCCGCTGGTTTCTTTCAAGGTAGAGGCCAGGTCGGTCTTGGAAATTTGCAGTGCGGGAAACAGCCCAAACAAAATACCGGTTAAGAAAGAAATGCCAATGGTGAATAGTGCGATACGCCAGTCGAGAACCGACAAGATGCTTTGTGCCTGATCAGGGTTTGTCAGCCGCGGGATGTTCCCCGGTACCAGCAGCAACAAGGCGCGGACTCCCCATGCGCCGAGCACAAATCCAAGAATGCCTCCCGCCCCGGAAAGAATCACGCTTTCGGTGAGCAACTGCCGCACAATGCGCCAGCGGCTCGCGCCAATCGCCGCCCGGATAGCAAGTTCTCTTTGCCGGACCGCGGCGCGCGCCAGCAGCAGGTTGGCTACGTTCGCGCACGCGATCAGTAATACGAAAGCAACCGCTCCTCCGAGCACCAGCAAGGCCGTCTTTACGTCCCCGACCATTGCCTCTCGCATTGGTGTCACGGCCACGCTTTCCGTCTTGTCCATCCACTTGGGATTCAATCGCCGGAATGCTTCGCCACGAAGCTTCATCTCCGCGCGCGCCTGCTCGATCGTGACGCCGGGCCTCAGCCGGGCAGCGGTCGCGAGATAATGCCCCTGGTTGGTGCTGTTCGGGTCTGCTTGCAATGGAATCCAGACATCGGCTGGCGGGTCCGGCGTAAAATTAGCCCCCATCACGCCGACAATCGGGTACGGCTCGCCGTTCAGCACCATAATCTTTCCCAGAATTTTTGGGTCGTCTCCGAAATGAGACTTCCACAGCGTATCGCTGATCACTGCGGCCTTGGGTCCATTCGGCGTATCTTCCGATTGAGTAAAGCCTCTACCCAACATCGGACTAATTCCGAAAACCTTAAAGTAGTCAGCGGAGATATGGAGTCCTTTTATTTGCTCCGGCCGATCTCCCGTGCTCAGATTCAGCCCCGGACCCTGCTGGTCATAGAGCGCCATCGTGGAAAACACATTGTTCTGCCGCCAAACCATGTACTTCGGTATTGAATTGGAATAGCCGGCTCCATTGGGATAATGCCGTCCCAGTTTGACTAGACGATCCGGTTCGGGATAGGGCAGCGGCTGTAGCAGAACCTTATCGACAACGCTGAAGATCCCGGTGTTGGCGCCGATCCCAAGCGCCAATGCCGCAATCGCCACCGCTGCAAAGGTGGGACTCTTTCGCAGCAGGCGCAGAGCCTGCCGGATATCGGCCATGAGTGCTTCCATTGCTTCTTCTTACGCATTGAGAACATCCGGAGTTCCCCAAAGCGTTTTCTCTTGTAGATACAGGGACTGGGTCGTGGAGCATCATCCGGAGTCCCCGGGCGCGGCGATGAGGCTTTACATAACACACGACAATCCAAGTGACGCAGGGACAATGCTCGTCCGGAGCACTCCGGATAGCGAGATTGAGCTGGGCCTTGAGTTTATTTGAAAGAGCCATCGCTTTGGATCCCGGCAATCCGAAATGGGAAGAAGCTCTGGAATCCGCAAAAGCGGAGCCCATCCGCCGCCGGAATCGGGAGCAAATGACGCGCATCGCCCGCCCGGTAAACTGACGATGAAGCCCGCTTAACGCCTTAGGCTGAAACGTCCAGGTGTACGCTGGCGTTTACTGTGTAGGGCTCATTATGGATCCGGCGCGGCTCGTCAGGATAATCGCAGTCTTCGTGGCGGGGGTTGTGATTGCGGTAGGCTGTGCCCTCATCTATTCGGTGCGGCAGCAAGCGGCGCAACCCATTCACCTGGATGCCGTTAGCGCGCCTGACCAAGCTATGCCAGCCCCGCCTGCGCCTCCGACCGTGATCGGCGACGACTCCGGCAGCTGGCAACAGCCGCCTCCGCGAAACACGCCTTCTGCAACTCGGCCTGTCGAGCCGCCCCGAACCCTGCGCATAAGGAATTTCACCAGCCCCCGCGTGCAAGTTCCCCGCGTCGTGCTGGAGCCGCCGCCGCCCCGATTTATTCCGCCAAGCGAGCCTGTCGCGCAAACTGTCAATACTGCCGCTCCCGCAGCCCCGCCGGTGCTGGTTCCTCTGGTCAATCCGTCCTCTCCGCCACTCACACAGAGTTCACAATATGTCGCGCCGCAGCCGGTTCCCGAATCGCATCCTCGGCTGCAATCCAACATGGTCACTCTCCAGCCCGGAACCAACCTGGCGATAAGACTGGGAGATCCTCTTTCGAGCGACCACAATTACGCCGGCCAGATGTTTCGCGCCACGCTGGATGCGCCACTTATCGTCAACGGCTTCATCATCGCCGATCAAGGTTCGCCGGTATTCGGCCGTGTAGTATACGCGCGAAAAGCTCGCGTGATCGGAGGCGCATCGGAATTGGATCTGACGTTGAATCAGATCAGTACGACGGACGGACAACTCGTTTCCATCCAGACTAACCAGTGGGAGCAACAGGGCGCTCGCGGCAATCTTCAGAACACCGCAAAAATGGCCGTGGGAGCTGCGCTCGGCGCGGTCGTTGGAGCAGTTGCGGGTGCGGCAAAAGGGGCCGGCATCAGCTCGGCGCTGGACAGCGGTTCCGCGGAGGACAAGCTCGCACTGGGGAATCACAGGACTGTCGTTCTGCCCACCGGGACGCAGCTTCGCTTCACTGTGGCGAGTGCAATCACGATCGTCGAGAGACTGAACGGCCGTTAACCCGGGCCGGACTCGCCACTCGTGGGAGTCGGCGCGTTCGATCTAGTTCCAGCGCCGGCGCCGAATTCCCGGTTCGGGCGCGGTTTCGGCAACGGTTTACGGGGCAGCATCTCGGGACGCACGGCTGTGTTGTACACCATCCACGCCATAACCGCGGACGCTTGTTCCAGATCGCCCGCCTGTAAGCGGTCATAGAGATCCATGTTTGAGTGGTGTGTGCGTGTGCTGTATTCGAGCGGATCTTGAATGAACTGGAAACCTGGTAAGCCGACCGCATCGAACGACATGTGGTCCGTGCTGCCGGTGTTGCGAATGGTCAGCGTCGACGCGCCTAGATCTTTGAACGGCTCGAACCACGCTTCAAACAGCGGCCGCATCATGCTGTTGTCCTGCATGTAAATGCCGCGGATTTTACCGCTGCCGTTGTCTAGATTGAAATAGCCCGACAGCTTGGCGTGTTCCGGTTTAAGTTTCATGTCGGCCGGATCGGCGAAGTGCTCTTTCACATACGCGCGCGAGCCCAGCAGCCCTTCCTCTTCTCCGGTCCAAAGCGCCACGCGCACCGTTCGTTGCATCTTTAAATTGAGCGCTTTCAAAATTCGAACCGCTTCCATCGCGACGGCGGAGCCTGCCGCATTGTCAGTCGCCCCGGTTCCACCCGTCCAGGAATCAAAATGTCCGCCCAACATCACCACTCCTGCGTTGGGATCCGTGCCTGGAATCTCGGCGACCACGTTAAACGAATCCTCGGGTTCGGTGAACTTCGCTGCAATATCGAATTCGAGAGTGACCGGAATGTTCTTCTGCAGCAGGCGCGCGATGCGATTGTAATGCTCATTCGTAATGACGACGGATGGAGGCGGGGCCTCCTGTTTCGGGTCTTGCGATCCAGCGGCCGAGCCGAAGACATCACCGCCATCCGTGCCAGTTCCCGGTGTCAGAGCGACCAGCACGCCTTCGTCTTTCAGAAACTTGTTGAGCTGATTCCGGAACTCGCGCATGTTCACGCGTTGGGCCGGACCCATCGGGCCGTTGTTTCCGCCGCGCGGCGAAGGCGGCCCTAGCAGGAAACCAATTGGCAGACCGGCCGGGTTGCCAGTCGTCGGATCTGGCGCTGTTCCTTCGGATTGAAGTTCGGCATCGCTGAGGCGGCGGGCCAATGGCGTTGTGATCATCTCAGACGCGTGCGGTTGGGCAGTGAGAACGATTTTGCCCTTGAGCTTGCCCTTGTATTTCTCAAGATCCTGCGGGCCCGTGATGACGGCCATCATCGCCTCACCGCTTACCGGGCCGTTCGTACCTTCAGACCACGGCCGAGCGAAACCGATGAGCGGAGAGAACTCCGGTTCCTTCATCATGGCCGTGAAGCGAGTGCAATACCAACCGCGTCCAAAAGGCCCCCACGGTTCCAGCTTGGCGTTCACCAGACCCCACTCCGTCATCTTTTTTACCGCCCAGTCACCGGCTGTCTTGGCGCTCGGCGATCCGGTCAAACGCGGGCCGTACACGTCGGTCAGATAGAAAGCCGTGTCCATGACTCTCGAATTGCTACCGAAAGCCTCGTCTCGAATTCGATTCACTACATTGAGATCGACTCGTTCCTCGGCGATGATCTGCATAGCGAGGCCGATTCCCAGGATTCCCGCGACGGCGATGAATAATTTCCGCATTAAAGCGGACTGTAGCATAAGCGAGAATGGAACACGGTGCGCCAATTTCCGTAACTCTGGTTGAAGATGCAGCAGACCTTTTGTCGGCGAGTGACGGAGTTGGTGGAAGAGGTCGTCGCTCTCTGGGATGGCACGAAGACCGATTCCCCGCCGATTGGCCGCGCCTTCAGCGTCCACGAACAACGCCAACGCGAAATGGTGGCCGACCGCTGCATTCAGGCCATTGAGAGTGAGCTGCGTAAGATCCCTCGAACCGCATCCGAGCGCGAAAAGACGCAGGCGCGCATCGCGGTGGCCTTTGGCCAGTTTGCAAGCGCCGCTGTAGATGTGGAAGATCCCGGTGTGGAAATCTTGCTGCGAGACGGCTTTTTCGCAGTCGGGATCGACTTGGCGCGGTGGGCCCGCGGCTTCGATCCACAAGTGAGCATGAATGACATTCTGCAGGCATGCCGCAATACCTGGACAGCCTGTGGATTGCAAGCGCTGCTGGGCAAAACGATGCGCCTGACGCCTTCGATCTTTGCCTACAGCATGCTGTACCCGTACAGCGACAACTACATGGACGATCCGGGCATTTCTTCTGAGGCAAAGCTCGGCTTCAGCGAGCGGTTTCGATGCCGGCTCGGAGGAGAATCCATCGCTCCAGTAGGCGCGCGAGAAGCCGCAATCTGGCGGCTGGTCGACTGCATCGAGTCTCAATATGACAGGACCGAATATCGGCAGGTGTATGACTCACTGCTGGCGATTCATCACGCGCAGGAACAAAGTCTGTGGCAATTGCAGCAGCCGGGGCAAGCCTCCGCGGCCGACGTACTCCGGTTGAGTTGTACGAAGGGCGGAACTTCGGTGCTGGCCGATGCTTATCTCGCCGCTGGGTCTCTCAGCGAGAGCGAAGCGCGTTTTGCGTTCCAGTGGGGAGTGCTCCTGCAACTCGGAGACGATCTTCAGGACCTGCAAGAAGATATTCGGCGCGGATCTCTGACCCTTTTCTCCCAAGCCGCAGCGCATGGGCCGTTGAATGCGCTCACAAATCAACTCTTTCATTTCGCGGCAAAAGTGATGCGCGATATGGATGCTCTCGAGAACAGTACGCCTACGCTAAACGCCCTGTTGAAAGAAAGTTCGCGCTCGCTTCTGGTTCGTGCTGCCGCCGATGCTCCCGATTTCTATACCGAGCCGTACCTTTGCGAACTCGAGTGCTATTCGCCGTTCGGTTTTCGGTTCCTGAAGAAACGCCAGAAACAAGTGGTCCGCCGGGAACGACTGTATGGAAAGCTTTTCGAGGCTTTAGTCCAGCAAGAGGACGGACCAGTTTTGCCGGTTATGGCAACTCAGTTGGCGGCAGATTGACCGGCTCCCACCTTCTGCTATCCTCACGAGTGCATGAGCGGGGTGGTCCTGGATGGCAAGAAAATAAATCAGGAAATCTTAGACGAATTACGGCCCCGAATCGCCGCGCTTCGCGCCAAAAAACGTCCGCCCGCTTTAGCCGTTGTTCTCATCGGCGACGATCCCGCCTCGCAAATCTATGTCCGCAACAAAATCAAAACCTGTCACGAACTCGGAATAGAAAGCCTCGATCTTACTCCTCCCCCAAATATCACCACGCAAGAACTGTTGCAGATCATCGAGAGCTTCAACGCCAACCCGGAAGTGGATGGCATCCTGGTTCAAACGCCTTTGCCAAAGCAGGTCGACAGTGAGCAGGTTTTGCTAGCAGTCGATCCCAAAAAAGACGCTGACGGATTCCACCCATTCAATGTCGGCAGTCTGGTAGCGAATCGTCCGGCTCCCAGGGCCTGTACGCCTGCAGGCATTCTCGAACTCCTGAAGCGCTATAGAATTCAGATTGCCGGCAAGAAGGCCGTCGTGGTGGGCCGCAGCGATATCGTCGGAAAGCCCATGGCTTTAATGCTGCTGCACGAGAACGCAACCATCACGATCTGTCACTCGCGCACGCACGATCTGGCGGAAGAGTGCCGGCGCGCCGATATATTGGTCGCGGCCATTGGCAAAGCCGCTATGATCACGGCCGATTACATCAACCCGGGCGCGGTAGTTATCGATGTAGGCATGAATCGCATAACTGACAAGGCCGAAGCGCAGCGCCTGTTTGCTCACAGCCCCAGCCGCCTAACTGCTTTCGAAAAGAACGGCACGGCCCTGGTCGGCGATGTGGAGCCGCTCGCAATGCAGGAAATGTCTTCCGCCTACACACCTGTTCCGGGCGGCGTGGGGCCGCTGACAATTGCAATGCTGATGGCGAACACGGTTCAACTCGCCGAACAGCACGCCGGGCAATAGGCAGGCCGGATGATGAAAGTCGGCCTTACGGGCGGCTATGCGACTGGAAAATCGTTTGTCGCCCGAGAACTCGAGCGTCTCGGCTGTCATTTAATTTATGCCGATGAGCTAGGCCACCGCGTGCTGCTGCCCGATGGCGAAGCGTATGCCCCTACAGTCCAGGCGTTCGGCCCGGAGATCCTGGACGCCGCTGGCAGCATCGACCGCAAGAAACTGGCGGCCATCGTATTCAACCGTCCTGAACTGCTCGAGAGCTTGAGTAGCTTCGTTCATCCGGCCGTTTTTCGGCTGGAAATGGAAATCTTGGATGAATTCGCGGCCCGGGATCCGCACGGTATTGCGGTCATTGAAGCCGCTATTCTGATAGAGACCGGCCGCTACACGGCGTACGAGCGGCTCATCTTGACCGTATGCGACCTGGAAGTTCAAATCGCGCGCGGCATGAAACGCGATCATCTAACGCGTGAAGAGGTGCTGGCGCGACTCGATAAACAGATGACGGTGGAAGAGAAGAAAAGATACGCTCACTACATCGTGGATACCAGCGGTTCCAAAGAAGAAACGATTCACGAGGTCGCCCGCATTCATGAGGAATTGCTGCAATTATGAGATCTCGAACGTTTCTCCTTGCGCTGATAATCACGTTCGGTTTTGTTTGGGTCACTTCACGCGCAAGCTGGAACCTTCGCAGCCTGGCCGCACCGCTCTTTCGCACGGCCCTGAAATGGTCCGAGCCGCTGCCTGTCCGCAGCGCGGGCCTCACGCCGGAGGAGCAGAACAACATCGACATCTATAAGACCGCCCGGCTGGCCACTGTCTATATCACCAGCACGGCCGTACGCCGCGATTTCTTCTTTCAACCGGTCGCGTCTCAAAGC
This sequence comes from uncultured Acidobacteriaceae bacterium, assembly GCA_963795445.1. GTDB lineage: Bacteria > Acidobacteriota > Terriglobia > Bryobacterales > Bryobacteraceae > Bog-105. The sequence goes on from CAWCHX010000017.1 coordinate 266,020, forward strand.
CTCGGCTCCGGTTTCCTGATCGACGAGAACGGGTTCATTCTGACCAACTATCACGTAATCTCCGGCAGCAGCCGCATTCAGGTGACGTTGTCGGACCAGACGCAATACTACGCCACTGCCATCGACACCGATCGGTCCGACGACCTGGCGCTCATCAAAATCACTCCGAAGCGGAAGGTAGAGTCTCTGCGCCTGGGAGATTCCGATCATTTGCAAGTGGGACAAAAAGTTCTGGCCATCGGCAATCCATTCGGCCTGGAAGGAACGTTAACGGCCGGCGTTGTGAGTTCCATCGGGAGAGCCATCGACAGTGAAACGGACCAGCGGCTGGAAGGAATGATCCAGACCGACGCCGCTATCAACGGCGGAAACAGCGGCGGTCCGCTACTCGATTCCAGCGGCAATGTCATCGGCATCAACACAGCCATCCTGGGCCGCACCAATATCGGTATCGGCTTCGCATCTCCAATCAACCGGGCCAAGGCGCTCCTCGTCGATTACCGCGCAGGACGCGTGACCGAACGGCCCAAGATCGGCATCACGACTGAATACGTGGCGGGCGATCTGGCCGAAGCGTTGAACCTGCCGCGCCGCGGCGGTCTGCTGGTGCAGGGGATCGTGCGAGGTTCGTCCGAATACGTCGCGGGTATTCGCGGGGCGCGCGAAGTGGTGGACATCGGAAACGTCGAATTGGGAGTCGGGGGCGATCTGATCGTAGCCATCGACGGTCAGCCGATAGATCGGGAAGACGCGCTCACCCGCGCCATCGCGAGCAAACGCGTCGGCGACACCATCACGTTGACCATCGTCCGGAATGGCCGCGCCTTAACGCTGCCCGTGAAGCTACTCCGGCCACCCGCGGATGTGAGTTAGTCAATTACTCCTTCGCGGCGAAGGGGCTGAAATTTGTCTCGTAATCGAAGTAGTCCACGCCTTCCGTTCGTTTCAAATAGTTAACAACGGCGTAAGTAATAGGCGTCATCAGCGTTTCATAGACCACTTTGATGAGATATCCGGAGACGATCAACTGAATGAGCACTCCTAGAGGCCGCATTCCATAGAAGGCTACGAAGATCACGACGGTTGTGTCGACTGCCTGCCCGACAATCGTAGATCCGATGGTGCGCGTCCACAGATACTTGCCTTTGGTCAACAGCTTCAGTTTGGCAAGCGTGAACGAGTTCGCAAACTCGCCGCACCAATAGGCAATCAGGCTTGCGAGCACGATGCGCCCGACCGGCTGAAAAATAGTGGCAAAGGCGAACTGATCTTTGTACTCGGGAGCAGGCGGAATAATGACGGCGATAAAGCTGAGCGTCACCAGGATGAAGGAGGCGAAGAAGCCGTACCAGATGGCCCGGCGCGAAGCTGCATAGCCGTACACCTCGGTGAAGATATCGCCAAAGATGTAAGTGATGGGAAACAGCATTTGCGCGCAGCTCACACGCAGCGGACCGATCGCGAAGAACTTGCCCGCGATGATGTTCGAGACCAGGAGAACTATGACGAAAAGCGTGATGAGCGTGTCGAGGTATTTGTAGCGGCGATCGCTTTCAAGAAGCGAACGGTTAGGCAATTTCGTTCTCTTTTCGCTGCTGCACGAGATGCTCCTGCGGTGCATTCTCGCACGCCTACCGTATTTTGACTACCGAGCGCTCCTGATCTAGTATGTCGCCATTGCGACCCAAGGGAGGGGCCGTGCGTCCAATGTGTAGGAGAACAAAATATGAAAGGGCAATGGAGAAAAGCTTGGCAAGGGATGACGATCCTGCTTGCCACGGCAGCCTTGGGCTTTGCCCAACCCAACGGCCCCATGCAGCCCGGGACAATGCCTCCTCCCGGTGCTCTGAATTACGTCGAAGGGCAAGTGTCTTTAAACGGGCAAAATTTATCATCGAGCTCGGTACGTTCAACGGTGGTTGAACCTGGCCAGGTGATCGACACGGGTAAAGGTTACGCGGAGGTGTTGCTGACCCCGGGTGCATTTCTGAGGATCGGACACGACAGTGAGGTCCGAATGTTATCGGCAGGATTGGTAGACGTCAAAGTAGGCGTCGTACATGGCTCGGCAATGATCGAAGCGGCGCAGTTGGTCAAAGGTACCAACATGAGCGTGGCGATGGATCGAGCCACAACGCAGATTGAGGAGAAGGGCTTATACGATTTCGACGCAAACCAGCAATCTGTCCAGGTGCTCGACGGTAAGGCTAAAGTAGCCGAGGCCGATCAAAACACCACTTTGAAAAAAGGCAACGAGGTTTTGCTCGCTAGCGCAAGTCCGCTTAAGAAGAGCGACTTCAACACAAAGAGCGCCCAAACCGATCCGCTGTACGTGTGGAGCAAGGTAAGAAGCGAAGATGAATCCCAAGCGAATATCAACGTCGCTAATGCTTACGCTGTTTACGGCGGAGCTTATGGCCCGGGCTGGTATTGGGATCCTTACTGGAGCTTCTATGCCTTCATGCCTGGATCGGGACTGCTCTACAGCCCATTCGGCTGGGGCTTCTACTCACCCGGGTTTGCATACGCGGCGCCGTATGGTTACCGATACTTCGGACACGGTTACTACGGACGCGGTTATTACGGACATGCATTTCACGGCGGCGCTTTCCACAGCAGCATGGGTGGAGCTCACGCTGTAGGTGGATTCCGCGGCGGCATGGGCGGAGGCTTTCACGGCGGAGGCTTTCACGGCGGAGGCCGTGGCCGCTAATTCAACTGTTAATTAGGATTCGTGGTTGCAGAGCCTCTGGAACTCCTCCACCTCGGCTCTGCTGCCCACAACCAGCGGCGTGCGCTGATGGATGTCGGTAGGCTCGATGTCTAAAATTCGCTGCTTGCCGCTGGTCGCCAATCCCCCCGCTTGTTCAGCAATGAAGGCGAGGGGATTGGCCTCATATAAGAGCCTCAGCTTTCCGCCTGCATAGCCTTTAGTCGGTGGATAGAGGAAGACGCCGCCTTTGAGCATGGTGCGATGAAAATCCGCTACCAGCGATCCCACATAACGCGAACTGTAGTCGCGTCCCAAACCGCCGTTGCGCAGAACGGTCAGGTACTTTTGATAAACCTCAGGAAAGGTGTGCGCCTGGGCCTCGTTGACGGAATAGAAGCTGCCCTGTTCGGGCATGCGCAGGTTGTCGTGGCTCAGAACATAGGCTCCGATGGTGGGATCCAGTGTAAAACCGAACACACCTTTACCGGCCGTGTATACGAGAATGGTCGACGATCCATACACGACATAGCCGGCAGCAACCTGCTTGAAACCCGACTGGAGCACTGCCGCCCTTACATCGTCGCCAGCTTTATTAGGCCGGCGAAAGATAGAGAAGATGGTGCCGACACTCACGTTCACGTCGATGTTTGACGAGCCATCCAGTGGATCGAAGAAGATGACGTATTTGCCTGTTTCGGGCGCGCGATCAAACGTCACCGGCTCTTCGTTTTCTTCAGAGACGAGGATGGCGACTGAGTCTCTGAGGCCCAGGCAATGCAGCAGCGCCTGGTTGGCGTAGACGTCGAGTTTCTGTTGCGTCTCGCCCTGCACGTTGGTTTCGCCAGCGCTTCCAAGAACGTCGGACAAACCGGCCTGGCGAATCTTCGCTTCGATCATCTTGGTGGCCAGCGTAATGCCCGACAGCAACCATGAAAACGTTCCGCCAGCATCCGGGAAATGTTCCTGCTGCTGCTGGAGGATGTGCTGCTGCGCGGTGACAATCAAGTTTTTGCGCACGTGAGGGCGCCGCGCGCCAGTATAACAGCGAAGGCCCGTCGGCTAGCCTGAAGGTTTGTCCCAAAGTTATTCGGCTCGCTTTGCGGCCACGATTTTCATCACCAGCGCCTTCCTGTTGTTCTCCATCGAGCCGCTTATCGCCAAGCGCATTCTCCCCTGGTTCGGCGGGTCCGCCGCAGTCTGGTCTACTTGCCTGGTCTTTTATCAGACGGCGCTGTTGGCCGGCTATCTGTACGCGCGCCTGCTGACGCGCTATCTGAAACCGCGGACTCAGAGCGCGGTGCATATCATCCTTTTAATCGCGTCGCTCGCTCTGCTGCCTATCGGTCCGACTGAACGTTGGAAGCCAGCACCTTTCGAGAATCCCTTATGGCTGATCCTGGGCCTGTTGACCGCCACGGTAGGGCTTCCCTTTATCGCGCTCTCGGCCACCACTCCCCTTTTGCAGGATTGGCTGGCACGCGGGGGCTACAAGACTCCCTATCGTTGGTTCGCGGTGTCTAATCTGGCATCGCTGGGAGCGCTGCTCGCCTATCCGCTGCTGATCGAACCAGCTCTCGGAACCAGTACACAAATTGTGTGCTGGTCTTCGCTCTATGTAGCGTTCGCCGCTCTGTGCGCGTGGGCAGCTTGGAGCAGCCGCACGGCGGTTATTCAGAAAGAGAAAGAGGCTGATTTCGAATGGACTCCGCCCTGGCGCAAAGCCTATTGGTTTGTTCTCGCCGCTTGCGGTTCGATGCTGTTGCTTTCCATCACCAATCACATTGATGAGAACATTGCCGCCGTTCCGCTGCTGTGGGTGTTGCCACTTGCCATTTACCTGCTGACCTTTATCCTTAGCTTCGGGACCCAACGGATCTACCAACGCGCGCTTTGGCTGCGCTTACTCGCCTTCGCCCTGGGCATTCTCGGTTATGCCATTTACAACATCAATGCGATCCAGGCGATACAGGTCAGCTTACCGGTTTCACTGGGCGGTCTTTTCATCTGCTGTATGTTCTGCCATGGCGAGTTGAACCGGCTGCGTCCGCACACCGCCGATCTGACCGGCTTCTATCTGATGATCGCCGCCGGGGGAGCAGCAGGCGCAATCTTCGTCGGAATCGTTGCGCCTGCTATTTTCAGCGGCGTCTACGAGCTTTCGGTCACTCTGGTGCTCACAGGGGCTCTGGGTTTGTTGCTGTTCTGGCGCGAGGGCGCCTGGCCGGTCCGGTTTCTCTGGATCGGTGTCACGGCATGCATGGTACTTGTCGCCGGCTCGAACGTTGAGGCGTATCACGAGCGTTCGCTGTCTCTGCGCCGGAGCTTCTATGGCTCGCTGCGCGTGGTGCAGTCGCCGCGAGCCGGCCCAGAGCAGACGCGCACGTTGTTTCACGGAACCATTGAGCACGGGGCACAATTCCTGTGGCCTCCGCGGCGGTTTCGAGCAACTACTTACTATGGTCCCGATTCCGGCATCGGCATCGCGCTGCGGGAAGCCTTCACGCGCCCGAAGCGCGTGGGACTGGTGGGACTCGGCGTCGGCACGCTGGCCGCATACGGGCAGCCCGGCGATACTTTTCGCTTTTACGAGATCAATCAGCAGGTGGTCGATATCGCCGAATCTCTGTTCTTCTATTTGCGCGAAGCACACGCGCAGGTTCAAATTGTCGAAGGCGATGCGCGGCTTTCGCTTGAACATGAGACTGCCCCGCCCTTCGACATTTTGGCTCTCGACGCGTTCTCGGGCGATGCTATTCCGGTACATCTGCTCACGCGTGAAGCGATGATGCTTTACCTGAAACATCTGAACGCCGGAGGTGTTCTGGCTTTTCATGTTTCGAACGATTATCTTGATCTCGCTCCGGTCGTGGCGCAGATCGCGAACGGTATCGGCTATCACGCCATTCTGGTCAGGAGCCATGAGCGTCCAGAGGATTTGATACTGGCCTCCGATTGGGTGCTGGTCACCAACAACGCGAGCGTGCTCGAAAACCCGGCAATCCAGATGCACTCGGCGCCGATCGGTTCGCGCGAAGGGCTACGTCCGTGGACCGATGACTATAACAACTTACTGCAAATCCTGAAAACGCCCGTACTGAAGAAGTAGGGGCATTCACTCGCCCGCTAAGTGGGCGCATTTCACTGGTTGTGGTGAACATTCAGTTACAAGTTTTGGGAGCGCGGTTGGGGTGTGAACGATGCGTGCAGATTTGAGTTGGACGCGATTAGGCGGCTTTTTCCAGCGCGATGATGCGCTGAATGCTCGCCCCAACGCGATCTGAGGAGCCCGGGAGGTTCATATTTTGCAATACCTGGTTATCTACCTTCGCTTGAGTAAGCAAAATATCCCATGGGTGCCGCTCCTGCTTGCGGTTTTCGTTGTTTTGACGCTGTATGGCGGCCGCTTCTTTGCGGGCCTCGTTCCCTTCTTTGCGCTTCTGCGAGTCAGACCCAATTTCGGCCTTTCTCTTTTCGGCTCTGAGTTTTAGAAGCTCATTCAGGCACTTGTGAAAAGCACGCTCATGCGTAGTTTGGTAGCGGATATAGAGCGCGAGTTGCTTGTCGACAGTTTCGAGCGGGCTTTCCTGGTTGAAGCAAGTGTTCTGGAGCAGCAAAGCGCGCATGGTGAGCCAATGCGACTGGGTCATTCTTTGCACCAGGATGGTTTCGGTGAAGGTGGTGGGCCGGTGCTCCTGAGTGAATTCGGCGAGCATGGCATCGAAATGCTCCTGAAGTTCCCAAGCAAGGATTGAGAAGGCACCCGTGAAGCCGTGGCGTAGATTGTGATGCGCCATAGCGGCTTTTCCCGCGATGGTCCTGGGGCCGGTGCTGTGTTGCGCGTTCTGTTGATTCGCAGCGATTTGCGCTGGGGTTGACATACGATTTTCTCCTTTAGAAATGGAAGCGGGACGCGCGGCGGCGTCGGGCGTTAGTACTGAATTACTGCTTTAAGTTCTATAACGGCCTTGCGGCGGGTGAGGGGCTGGATAGCGGTAAGTGGGTCAGGGGAAAAGGTATAGGGGAATTGGGAAGACGTGTGACTCGCGGGTTCTCGGGCGAATCGGACGATAGAGGAGTGTTCGCTTCCAACCTAGCCAGCAACGAACGGACAATTGACATTTCCCCATGCAATCCTTACGGTTGAGGTGTTATGGAAGTCCAACTGACCGCCGACCAGAAAGCATTCGTCCAGCAGGCTATCGAAAGCGGCCGCATTCACCGGGCGGAAGACGCCGTGCAACAGGCACTTTCCTTGTGGGAAGAACGCGAGCGCACCCGCGCGGAAATTCTGGCGGCCGTCGATGCGGCCGAAGCATGCCTTGCACGCGGCGAAGGCCGCACCATCACTCAGGAATCCATGCGCGAGCTTGCTGAAGACGTGAAGAAGCGCGGACGCGCCCGCCTCGCCGCCGAGCAATCCACCGTCAGCTAGTGGCACACCGCCTTGCACCTGAAGCCGAAGCCGAGTTGGACGACCTCTGGTTATACATCGCAAAGAAAAGCGGCAGCATGGACGTTGCCGACCGGCTCGTTGACTCCATCACGCAGCGGCTTTACCGTCTCTCTCGCAACCCGTTCATGGGCCGCAGCCGTGACGAAGATTTACGCCCCGGCCTGCGAAGTTTTCCCGTGGGCGAATACATCATCATCTATCGCATCGAAGACGAGGACGTAATGATTCTTCACATCGTGCGCGGCAGCCGAAATATTCAGGCGCTCTTTAGCCAATAGGAGGCCCGTACAGCAGCGAAGATTTTTGTGAAGGGTAACAATCCGCAGGGGGAAACGGCCGAGGGCCGGCTCGACAGCCTCGATCCGGAGCACTTCCGGTACCAGATCACTTCTCGCGAGACGACGCTGCACCCTTGTAGCGGTATACCTTGACCTTCGACCTATTGTGCCGTATGCTGAGTGGTAGAAGGTTGAGGCATTGACATCTTCACGTTTTCCGATTCCGCAAGGCACACTGGACATGCTGATTCTGCAGATTGTGTCGCTGGAGCCGGCGCATGGGTACGGCGTCGCCCAGAGATTGCACCAAATCTCGCAGTCGGTGGTGCAAGTGAATCAGGGCTCGCTTTATCCTGCCCTGCATAGGCTGGAGCAAAAGGGGTGGCTTCGGGCGGAATGGAAGGAATCAGAAACAGGCCGGGAGGCTAAGTTCTACTCGCTGACGGCTGCGGGGCGCAAGCAACTCGCGGCCGAGAAGGATAGTTGGGCGCGATTAACGGGAGCGGTCCAGCTGATCTTTAAGGAAGGCAGCCGATGATCGGGAAAATGGCGAACTGGTTCCGCCGGGGGAAGCTGGAGACTGGTCTCGAGCGCGAGTTGCAGTACCATTTCGAGCGCCGAACCGGCGATCTGGAGAAATCCGGTTTGCCGGCAGCCGAAGCTCGCAGGCAAGCCGTCGTGGAGTTGGGCGGCCTGACGCAAATACAAGAAGAGGTGCGAGACGTCTGGTTGACTCGATGGGCGCGAGACCTGGCGTACGACCTGCGCTTCTCGCTACGCTCCTTTTTCAAGACGCCATCCTTCACCGTCACAGCGGTGCTTTCGCTGATGCTGGGAATTGGCGCCACGGCGGCCATTTACTCACTGGTGGATCAAGTCCTGCTGCATGCGCTTCCGGTGCGACAGCCTGAACGCCTGGTCCTGATCGATTGGAAAGGCAATCAGGTGGACCCTGGGTTCGGTAGTTACAACCTGATGTCCTACCCCATCTGCCGCGATCTGGATGAGCAGAAGCAATTTTTTGAGGGTGTATTTTGCCGCGCGCTCACACCCGTCAGCGTAAGAACCGCAGCCGGGGACGCTCAGCCCGCGACTGCCGAGGTTGTATCCGGCAATTACTTTCAAGTGCTGGGAGTGAGGCCAGAGTTAGGACGCGTGCTGGCGGTTGGAGACGATGGCGCGCCGAACGCGAATCCAGTGGCCGTGCTTTCCTACGACTTTTGGAAGATGAAGCTGGGAGGCAGCCCTGATGCGGTTGGCCGCAAGCTGCTGGTGAATAGCCATCCAATGACGATCATCGGCGTGGCAGCCGCTACGTTTCAGGGCATCGATGTCGGCGAGGTTCCGTCGATCTGGATTCCTGCATCGATGGCGGAGCAAGCGATACCCGGCTTCAAGGATTATCTAGATCGCCGAATGCGCTGGCTGCAGGTGCTGGGGCGGTTAAAGCCTGGCATAACCGTGCATGAAGCACAGGCGGGACTGCAGCCGTGGTTCAAAGCGATGTTGCGGGAAGACATGCGCCGCCCGGGTTTTCCCACCATCACATCCCTGCAGAGACGCAACTTCTTGAATTCGTCGTTGACGCTGACTGCCGCGCCGCAGGGTCATTCCTCGCTGAGGCGGCAGCTGGTGGAACCATTATGGGTGCTTTTCGCGGTGACTGGCGTGTTGTTGGGCCTGGCCTGTTTGAACGTCTCCGGCCTGTTCCTGGCGCGTGGTTCGGCGCATGAGCGCGAGATGGGGACACGGCTGGCGCTGGGCGCTTCGCGAGGACGACTGGGACGGCAACTTCTGACCGATAGTCTGGTCATCGCGCTGGCGGGCGGAGCGCTGGGGGTCGCAGCCGCGCCGATTGCGGTGCAAGCTCTCATTGCGTTTCTGCCGCAAGGGAACGCTCCAAACGCTTTACACGCGGGAGTGGATTCGCGGGTCTTGCTGTTTGCATTGGGCGCGAGTCTGGCGGCCGGTTTGTTGAGCGGGCTTGCTCCAGCGTGGCAGGGCAGGCGGCATTCACTTTTCACATCGCTTCGAGAGCGGGGCGGAACGGCATTGGGCGCGGTGCGAATTCGCAAGGTGATTGTGACCGCGCAGATTGCTCTGGCTTTGACGCTGGTGATCGGAGCGGCTTTGTTTGCCCGCACTCTGGAGGCATTGATGGCTAAGGGGCCGGGATTCGACACATCGAGCCTGGTGTCATTCGGCATTCACTCTGCGCAAAGCGGATATTCGGGGCCGGACGGGAATCGGATGATTCGGCGGCTGGATGAACTTATTCGTCAATCGCCCATCACGCAGGCGTCCGCGGTCGCGCGCTTTCCGTTGCTGACGGGCGGGAGCTGGAACAATCCGGTGACGATTCTGACAGACAAAAGAATCGCGACCGAGGATGCCGTTAACTTGAATGCCGTGACGCCTGAATTTTTTAAGACGATGCGGATCAAGATTGTTGCAGGACGCAACTTCGATAGGCGGGATGAGCGCTCGCCAGGCGACCCGGGCTGGCGCTCGGCGATTGTGAACGAGGCGTTCGTAAAGCGCTACCTGGGAGGGCGGAATCCGCTGGGCGCGCGGATTTGCGAGGGCAACGGACCGGACGCGAAGCCGAACATAGAGATCGTCGGCGTGATGTCGAATTTTAATTATCGCGGGCTGAGAGAGGAGTCCGAGCAAGCCTATTTTCCATATCTCGAAGGCAACGATGCGGGCGGCACGTTTTATGTCAAAGTGCGTGGGACTCCGGAAAGCGCGCTGCACACGATTCGCGCAATCATTCGCGGCGTCGACCCGGCATTGCCGATAGTGGATTTCCGCACAGTGAATGAACAGGTGAATCGATCGCTGAATACGGAGCACCTGTTGGCGACGCTGTCGAGCAGCTTCAGCGCGCTTGCCTTGTTGCTATCGCTGGTTGGTTTATACGGCGTAATGTCGTTCGTAGTGACGCAGCGTACACGTGAGATCGGGATTCGGCTGGCGTTGGGGGCACAGCGCTTGTCGGCGGTTTGGCTGGTGCTGCGCGATGCGCTGACGATGGTTGCCTGGGGCATCGCGCTTGGTTTACCGCTAGTTTGGGCGTTAGGCCGACTGGTGGAATCGCAGCTCTATGATGTGAAGCCGTCGGATCCCGTCGTGATTGCGGCCGCGATCCTGATTCTGGGGTCGGCGGCAGTCGCGGCTGCGTTCATTCCGGCGCGGCGCGCTTCGGGCGTAGATCCGACAGACGCGCTACGAGTGGAGTAGCCGAGGTTCGTCATGACCACTCCCTTGGGTCGTGGCTCTGAAAAGATCCTGCAGCTACTTCCGCGTCATCCGCAACTCGATCATCATGCGCTCCTGCCCTTTGTCATCGATCATGAAATGACGATGGAGGAGAACGCGGCCGTCTTGCTCAAGGTGCGCGCGCGCGACGGTCTTGCGCCCAGGATGCTCGGAATCGAGGGGCGTAGCCCACAGGACGATGTTCTTGCCGTCAAAGGCGCCGTCGCTCTGGCGAATTGACATCGTCGTTTGCCGCGAGTCATACCACACCGTGGTGAAGCGATTTGTTTTGGAATCGAAACCGGAGATTCCGGTGCCGGTGCTCTTGGTTCCGTCAGAATTGAAGAAGGTAAAATCCGACTGCAGAAACTTGCCGTCCTGGATCATATACTGCTTACACGCGCCTTTCGTCACGATCGGCTTCCCGCTCGCCGGGAAGAACGTCTTGACCACGTCCCAGTCGCCCACAAATTGCGCGAGCAGCCTCTGACCGGCTCCCGGCGCGTTGGGCGGCTCATATTGAGTGTGGGTTTGCTGCGCGAGTGCGGCAGCGGTCATAAGCAGCGCCGCGCTAATCCATTTCCTCATCTCGTTCCCTGCGCATCATACCGTAGTAAGGGCTGATACTATGGCGGCGATGCGAACGAACCGGCGGAGTTTTCTAATGGCAAGCGGGGTTACGGCCCTCGCCGCCACACGCGTGCTGGGCGCCAACGACACAATTCGCGTCGGCCTGATTGGGTGCGGCGGCAGATCGCGCGATTTGCTGCACGCCGCCGATGAAGCGGGCGGGTACGAGTTGATCGCAGCTTGTGACGTCTATGAGCCGCGCCGCGATGAAGTTCGCGATACCCGTGGAAGCGACATCAGCACGCACGTGGATTACCGCGAGCTGCTGAGCAAGAAAGAGGTGGATGCCGTAATCATCGCCGCCCCGGACCATTGGCACGTACAGATGGCGTGCGACGCGATCGCGGCTGACAAAGACGTATATCTGGAAAAACCGGTCACTCACACCATTGAACAAGGCGATACGCTTACACGAGTGGCGCGCGCGTCCAATCGGGTGCTGCAGTGTGGAATGCAGCAGAGAAGCTGGTTGCATTTCCAAAGCGCTGTCGAGCTAATTCAGGGCGGGAATATCGGGCGAGTCACGCAGGTGCGCACCTACTGGTACCAGAACTATCAGGGGCGGCCGCCGCGCAAACCGATCGAAAAAGACATGCTCGATTGGAAACGATGGCTGGGGCCGGCTCCCGAGCAGCCGTATAGCGAGGAAAAATTCCGGTTCTGGCGCTGGTACTGGGATTTCGGCGGCGGCGCCATGACGGATCTGTTCACGCACTGGATCGACGTTGTGCATTGGGCGATGAAAACGCCTGAACCGCAACTCGCGCAGACGTTGGGCGACAGATATGTTTTCGATTGGGAATGTCCGGACACGATCCAATCGGCGTTCCGGTATCCGGGATTCGAGGTGGGATACGAAGGCACTATGGTGTCGTCGATTGACGATGGAGGACTTGAGTTTCGTGGGACGAAGGCGATGTTGAAAATCGACCGCGCGGGTTTTGCCATTTATCGGGAAAGCGTGAAGCAGAACCCGATACTCACGGAGCGAAGCGCGGTGGACGGAACGATTTCGCACATGCAGAACTTTTTCGATTGCGTACGAGACCGCAAACAGCCCAATGCGCCGGTGGAGGCCGGGGTGACGGCGGCGCAAGCCGGGCACATCGGAAACATGGCTCTGCGGAGCGGCAATCGCGTAACATGGCCGCGTAAAACGGCTTGAATATGCGACGCGAGAGGATGATATGGAACCAATAAAATCAATGAATACGAAGTTGGTTACGGCGAGCGCCTTGACAGTGCTGGCGATCACCATGAGCTTTTTGAAAGCACAGGCGCCGGCACGCGCCCCGGGAGGGCGCGGCGGTGTGGCGGCAGCGCTCTTCACCGCTCTGGACGCGGATAAAGACGGAACCCTGACCCGAAGCGAAATGGAGTCGGCGTTCAATAGCTGGTTTACGAGTTGGGATGCGGCCAGTACAGGATCGCTGACACACGACCAACTGCTGGCTGGACTGAATGTTCTGTTTCCCCCACCTCCGCCCCTAGCAGGTGGAGTGGGCGGCGGCTTCAACCCGGCCGGTAATTCGACACCAATGACGGCCCGGCAAACGGACATCGAGGCTATGATGGCGGCGTTGCCGAGTACGCCGGGCGTCAAACCGTTGCGGGCGCGTAAAGTGCTGGTGTACGCGCATACCGGTCCCGGTGGGTTCGTGCATGCGTCCATTCCGCTTGCGGCGAAAACGGTGGAAGAGTTGGGCAACCAGGGAGGCTTGTGGACGACGACGATCAGTTACGATGCGGCAGACATCAGCGCGGCCAATCTGAAGCAGTACGATGCCATTTTCCTGGACAGTACAACGGGGTGCTTTCTGGACGATAAGGATCCGGCGGTAACGGCGGTTCGCCGCGCAGCGTTCATGGATTTCGTGAGAAGCGGCAAGGGCATTGCGGCGATCCACGCCGCTACCGATTCCTACCACACCGATTGCCTTGCGGCTTCAGCGGCTGCCAGTGGCGGCGGGGGAGGCGCTAGCCGCGGCGGAGCGGCGAATATTCTGGCCACTCAGTTTCTGGAGCAGGCCGGCAAGAGCAATGACGGGAAAGTGACGCGGCAGGAGTTCGCCGCGCTGGCCGATACCTGGTTCGACAAACTGGACACAAACAAGAGTGGAACGATCAGCCGGGCTGATTTTATTGACCGTTTCAATAGCGTCCTGATGCCGGCTGCCCGGGAGGGGCGGCAATCGTCCGGGCGGAGCGGCGGCCGAAGCGAAACCGGTTCTGCAATGGCCCGAGTTCAACAAGCTGATCGGCGGCTATTTCAAGTTTCACTGGCCCGATCCTCAACTCATCACGGTGAAGATTGACGATCCGAAGAGTCCTCTGACGGCAATGTTCCACGGCCAGGAATTCGAAATACGCGATGAGACGTATACCTTCGCGCAAGCATCGTTCTCACGCAGAAATGTTCATGTATTGACGAGTATCGACTACGACAAGATGAGCCCTGCCGATAAAGCGAAGGAAGTAAATCCGCGTACGGATGGCGATTACGCATTAAGCTACATTCGGCGCGAAGGTAGGGGCCGCGTGTTCTATGAAGGCCATGGCCATAGCGAACGGGTTTATGCCATGACGCCGATGCTGGAGCACTTGCGGGCGGGCATTCAGTATGCACTGGGCGATCTGAAGGCCGACGATAGCCCTTCGGAGAAATAAAGCCGCGTAGGGTGGAATTCAGGATTTTGGATCTCTCGTTTTGCGGGTGATCATGTCCGAAAAGCGCGAGCGCGCCGCTTCAGGAAGTGAGAAACTTCGCATGTGGAACTGCCGGATCGGGAGATATGCTACCGCGCTTTGCAGAGCCGTGATGCGCGTTTCGACGGGTTGCTGTTTGTAGGCGTCGCGTCAACCGGGATCTATTGCCGGCCGATATGTCCGGCGCGGACTCCAAAGTTCGGGAATTGCCGTTTTTTTGGTTCGGCAGCAGGGGCACAGGAAGCGGGCTTTCGCCCATGCCTGCGCTGCCGGCCGGAGACTGCGCCCGATCTGGCTTCGTGGCGCGGAACTTCGAACACGGTTTCACGAGCATTGGCGCTTATCACCGACGGCGCTCTTGACGGCGCAGGCGGAAGCGTAGAAACATTGGCGGAACGCCTGGGCCTAGGCGAACGACAACTCCGGCGATTGTTCCAGCAGCATCTGGGAGCCTCGCCCATTGCGGTGGCGCAGACGCGGCGGGTGCTTTTTGCCAAGCAGCTTATTCACGAAACGCGAATGCCGATGACGGAGATTGCGCTGGCGGCTGGATTCGGCAGCGTGCGACGGTTCAATGAAACATTCCAGGAGCTTTTTCAGCGCCCTCCCAGCGCGTTGAGGCGAAAAAGTTTTGCGAGCCCGGCGGGAGCGGGGGTGACGCTGCAATTGCGCTATCGGCCTCCGTATGACTGGACTTCCATGCTCGGTTATCTCGAGGCGCGCGCGATACCAGGGGTTGAAGTTGTCGAGAATGGGCGTTATCTGCGTACGGTTGAGATAGGCGGCTTTGCCGGAAGCGTCGAAGTTGGACATCTGCCGCAGCGGCAGAGTCTTGGGATTACGATTCATTTTCCGGATGTCAGATCGTTTCCGGCGATTGTGACGCGAGTACGCCGCTTGTTTGACTTGGGCGCGGACATTGAGACGATTGACGCCCACCTCTCCTGCGATCCGCTGCTTGCGCCTTTAGTGGCGCAACGTCCAGGGTTGCGCGCGCCCGGCGGATGGGACGGGTTTGAATTGGCGGTGCGAGCTATTCTTGGCCAGCAGATCAGTGTCGCCGCGGCACGCCGACTGGCGGGACAGCTTGTGGCACTTCATGGAACGCCCGTGCCGACCGGCTACGTGAGCCACCCTGGACTGTCGCGCATTTTTCCCACAGCGCAGCGTCTTACGGCCGCGGAATCCCTGGGGCTCGCTATGCCAGGCGCGCGTCAATCGTCGCTGAAGGCATTGGCGGAAGCTGCTGTAGCGGACCCGAATCTGTTTCGCCCGTTTGGAACGATTGAAGAGGCCATCGCGCGACTGCGGGCTATTCGGGGAGTTGGCGAATGGACGGCGCAATACATTGCACTGCGCGCTATACGAGAGATGGACGCCTTTCCTGCATCGGATATCGGGCTGCTTCGCGGCGCGGCGAGACTGGACGGTGTACGGTCCACCTCGACTCGTCTTCTAGACCGCGCGGAGTCATGGCGTCCGTGGCGCGCCTATGCGGCGCAGCATTTATGGGCCGCGGACGCCACGGCGATAACAGTAAATCGAGGCATACATGGGTGAGATCCTGCACTTGTCGATCGATCGAATTGATACGCCGATAGGCGAGATGCTGATCGTGGCGGACCACGATGGAAATCTACGCGCGATCGATTGGACGGATCACGAGGCACGCATGCGCCGCCTGCTGCGGCTTCACTATGGTGAAGATGGATGCAGGCTTGAACCGGCCCGCAATCCGAGCGGGTTGACGAATGCGATCAGCAGCTACTTTGCGGGAGAACTTACGGCGATAGACACGTTGCCGGTAAAAACAACCGGCACGGCCTTTCAGCGCGACGTGTGGCGCGCGCTGCGCGAGATTCCCTGCGGCAGCACACTTTCGTACGCGAAGCTTGCGGAGCGAATCGGCCGGCCTAGCGCAGTGAGGGCGGTTGGCATGGCCAATGGCTCGAATCCGATCGGGGTGGTGGTACCTTGTCACCGCGTCATCGGAGCGAACGGTTCGCTGACCGGCTATGGCGGCGGTATGGAGCGCAAGCGCTGGCTCTTAGAGCATGAAGCTGCCCAAATTCGCGGCTCCAGCTCGGCTTCGCTTCTATACTGAGACTTATCAAGCATCTTTTTCAAGACGCCAAGTACGCGTTGCGCGCTCTGACTCACAGCCGCGGCTTCTCGGCCGTAGTCATCCTGACGCTCGCGATTGGCGTGGGAGCAAACACCGCGATTTTTAGCCTGGTCGACGCGGTTGTTCTGCGGCCACTTCCCTACCCCGACGCAAACCGGATCGTCACCCTTTCAGAAACGAATCGAAAAGGGGAAGAGATGATGGCCTCGTGGTTGGATTTCACCGATTGGCGCGACCAGAGCCGCAGCTTCAGCGGCATGGCGGCTATTCAGGCCAACAGCGTCAACTTTACCGGACACGGGGTTGGAAACGGCGAGGCAATACGCCTGTATGTTCTTTCCTGCTCGCATACTTTCTTTTCGCTGGTGGGCGTGCATCCAGTGTTGGGACGGGATTTCCTAGCGCCGGACGATCGCCCTGGAGCGATACCTGTAGCCCTGCTCTCAAACTCGCTTTGGAAGGAGCGCTTCGGAGCTGATCCTCACGTTCTGGGCCGCTCTATCGATCTGAGTGGCCGTACATACACGATCATCGGCGTGCTGCCTGCATCGTTTCGCTTTTACTATCCAGGCGACCTGTACGTCCCAATCGGTCTCTATGCCCGATCGCAAGGAACGCGCGCGGATCGTTATGGAACGCTGGTCGTGGGCAAGGTGAGGCCGGATGTGGCGCTTGCAACCGCGGCGCGTGAAATGGAGACCATTGCCGGCCGGCTGCAGCAAAGCTATCCGGCTTCGAACGGTGGAATCACGGTTAGGCTACATCCGCTGACTGAACTAATCACAGGACCGATTCGCCGGCCTCTATTCGTTCTCTGGAGCGCGGTCTGTTTTGTGCTTCTCATCGCATGCGCCAATGTCGCGAATTTGCTGCTGGCGAGAGCTGTCAGCCGGCAGCGAGAAATCACCGTTCGTATTGCTCTGGGCGCCGGGCGCGGACGTCTGATATCGCAACTGCTGACCGAGAGCGCGGCTTTGGCGATAAGCGGCGCCATCGCGGGCTGTGCAATTGCCGCCGCGGTACTCCCATTGATGGTTCGCCTGTTGCCGATTGAGCTCAGCCGGTTTGTACACATCGGTATCAATCCGCGAATTCTGGGCTTCACGCTTTTGCTGACAGTTCTCACGACGGCCCTATTCGGTCTCATTCCGGCTTATCGAACGTCGGGCCTGAACCCGGCGCACTCACTTGGCAGCGGCACGCGAACGACGGGCGCCAACTTCAGCAAGCTCTCGGCCACGGGTTTACTGGTCACGACGCAAATCGCGCTAGCCTTCATGTTGCTGATAGGAGCATGTCTGCTGGCTCAGAGCCTGATGCGGCTGGACCAAGTAAATCCTGGCTTCCGCACAGATCATCTACTGACAGCACGCCTGAATCCGGGGGCAAATAGAGACGTGGACAAGCTGATCGACAAAGTTAATTCCGTATCGGGCGTGCTGGGAACAACGGCGGTGGCCTGTCTACCGCTGGCCGGAAAGGACTGCTGGTTCTCCTTGTTCCTGATAGAAGGGCGGCCCATTCCGCGGGTTGAGAATGTCCCGGGCGCGCCGTCTAACGTGATTGCGCCGGGTTATCTGAAGACGATGGGAATTCCTCTGCTGCGGGGCAGAGACTTCAGCGCACACGACGATGCTAATAGTCCGCCTGTGATTCTGGTAAACGAGCGATTCGCGCGCAAATTCTTTCCTGGTGAAGATCCGATTGGAAAGCGGATTAAGCCGGGCTCGCCACAGGAAATGAATGCCTACGCCACGATTGTGGGCGTTATCGGGGATGTGCGACGCGAGCAGCTTGACCAGCCGGCAACGCCCGAGTTCCTGCGACCGATGGGTCAGACGCCCGCCAGTTCGATTGATTTACTGGTACGGACGATCTCACCGAATCCGCTGGTAGCCGCTCCCGCGGTAAGACGCGCAGTCGCGGAGGTTGCTCCGGACACACCGCTCTATTTCGTTCGCAGCATGGAATTTTATATCAATTACGAAACGCAAAGCCGCCGCTTTCCAACATTTCTGCTCAGCGCGTTTGCTGGAATCGCCGTGCTGCTTGCGACGGTGGGTCTCTACGGCCTGCTTTCGTTCCTAGTAGCGCAACGCACCAAAGAACTGGGCATTCGCCTCGCCTTGGGAGCGCAGAGCGCGGATCTCATGCGCATGGTGATGCAGCAAGGGCTGGGACTGGTTATAGCCGGCCTGGTGGTTGGTTTGGCTGGCGCGTGGGAGCTGGTACGAGTCATCGGGGCCCTGCTGTTTGCAACTGCGCCAAACGACGCGCTGGTTTTTGCCGCCGTGTCTTGCCTGCTGCTCTTCGTAGCCGCTCTCGCCTGCTGGTTTCCAGCCCGGCGCGCTACGAAAGTGGATCCGCTTTCGGCCTTACGGGCGGAATAATATTGCGCCTGGCTGCCGGGCGCGCTGCCTCACTCTTCCCGCATGAGTTTGGATGGATCGACGGCAAGCGCTCGCCGGGCTGGAATGGCGGACGCTGCAATGCCTAGGAGCGCCATCGTGAGCACCGCGCCGCCTACGACCACGGGATCCCGCGGATTCGCCTGATACACAATGCGCGCCAGTAACCGGCTGGCGAAGAGGCCCGACAGCAGCCCGACCGCCGATCCTACCGCGAGCAGCACCATGGGCCGCCCCACCGCCGCGCTCATCACTTGCCTCTTACGCGCGCCCAGCGCCACGCGAATGCCCAGCTCCTTCATGCGCCGGCTCACGCTGTAGGCCGCCATGCCGGAAATGCCCGTCACCGCCAGCATCGCCGCGAGCAGGCCCATGACGCCCAGCGCCACTGTGGCGGCCCGCGCCGGAAACAGCTCAGACGCCAGCGCATCGGGCCAGCTCTGCAGCGCGATCGGCACATTCGGCTCGATAGCGCTCAGCGTGCGTTCCAGCGCCGCCGCCATCTCGCTCGGCGTCCGCCGCGACCGCACCACGAAAACCGTTTCGCTCTGCTCGCTTTGCGATAACGGCAGATACACGGCAGGTTGCGGCGATTCTTCCAGGTCATGATATTTACCGTCCTCGGCCAGGCCTACCACTTCCGTCAGGTTGCCCCTCACGATGAAGCGCTGTCCGATCGCCGGCGTTTCGCGCCACATTTTGCGGGCGAAGGTTTCGTTCACGATCGCCACATACGGCGTTTTTGCGGTGTCACGCCATGAGGCATCCCGGCCGCCCAGTAGCCGAGTGCCGGCAGCCGCCAGGTATCCCGGCGACATCTGATACACGTACGCCGCCAGTACAGAATTGTTCAGCTTGAACTCTGTCGTCCCCGGCCGGAAAATCGGAATCCCATGGAGTCCGCCAGTGAAGGGCGTGCGGCTCACCGTACCCGCCGCGGTCACGCCGGGGATGCTCCGCACCGCCTCAATCATCTCTTTGGTCTTCTCGACCGCGACGTCGCCTGCCTGTCCCGCCTGGCTCAGGTCCAAATCGACCAGCATCGCGCCCTGCGGCCGGATGCCCAACGGGACATGCAGCGCGCGCACCATGCCGCGCACGGCCACGAGCGAGGCCGTTACCAGCAGCGTGCAGATTGCAATTTGCGCGCCCAACAACAGGTCACGCAGGGCAAACCGACGCAGGCGCATAGCATCCGGCGGTCCACTCTTCATCATCTGCAAGGGACTGCTCAGCCACGCCTGCCGCGCCGGAACCATTCCAAACAACAGCGCGCTTCCGAGTGTCAATGCCAGGCCTGCCAGGTACACCCGCGCATCCACGCTTACAGTCAGTCGGCCAAGGAACGGATCGCTCCGGTTCAGCACACCCAGCAGCAGGCGCGCGCTCACCAGCCCCGCTGCTCCGCCCAGCAGCGATATCATCGCCGCCTCAGTGAGCAGTTGCCTCACTAGCCGCCGCCGACTCGATCCAAGCGCCACTCGGAGCGCCAGTTCCCGGCTGCGATCCGCCGCGCGCGCCGCAAAGAGAGTTGCCAGGTTCGCGCATGCCGCCGCCAGCACCAGCAGCGCCAGCACGGTCACGCTATAGAGAAATCCACGGATGACATCACCGTCGTCGCCCCAGAGTCCCGGATGGATCAGGCGCAGCGACTGTCCGTCATCAGTCTCCGGATAATCCTTCGCCAGCTCGGCCGCAATGGCATTCAGATTTTCCGTCGCCTGCTGCGGCGTCACGCCCGGCTTGAGCCGGCCAATCACCGTAACAGTTATGGATGTGCGGCTATGCAGGTAATCCGACCCCTCGACCTGCTCCTCGTTCAGCATTGGCATCCAGTAGTCCGGCCACACAAACCGCTCCGTGCCATGGAAGCGCGCCGGCGCCACGCCGACCACCGTAAACGGATGGTTGTTGAGCTCCACTGTCGTCCCGACTACGGCCTTATCAGCTTGAAACGCGCTTCGCCACAGACTATCGCTCAACACCACATACGGCGCTGAATCGGGGCCATGCTCGTCCACCGCGTGAAAGAATCGTCCTGCTTCGGGCCGCACCCCCAGCAGATCAAAATAATTGCCGGTGACCTCATCGCCGTGGACCTTCCTCACCGCGTTGCGCCAAGCCAGCGCCGCTTGAGAATATCCATAGATCCCGGCCATCCCGCTGAAGGTAGTGTTTCGCCGCCGAAAATCCTCAAAGGCGGGATACGACGTAGTCAGTAGCCGTCCGATCATCCACGCCTGGTGGCGAACCTGATACAGGCTGTGTGGATCGCTCACATCCAGCGGGCGCAGCAGAACGGCATTCAGCACTCCGAAAACGACGACGTTTGCTCCGATCCCCAACATCAGAGTAAGTAAGACTACGACCGTGAGCCCGGGAGACTTGCGAAGCACGCGAAGCGCATAGCGAACATCCATCAGCAGGTTTTCCACGATTCGGTTTACTAACAGGAGAATGCCACAGTTTTATTGGCAAGGCCACAGGGACAAAAGAGCAGCCCGATTTGAGCTGGCGGCGCAGGCATTTCGACCGCAGGAGTAAGATCCTTCTAGAGTCCAATCCATTTAGAGGAAAAGATCATCATGCGATTTTTATTCAAAATTTCGTTCCCCGTGGAAGCAGGAAACGCGGCGGCAAAGAAGGATGGCTTTAGGGCTATCCAAACTATTCTCGAACAACAAAAGCCTGAAGCAGCCTATTTCGTAAGCGAGAACGGGAGACGCACCGCCGTTCTGATCATAAACATGCAGGATGCATCGGAAATTCCGGTGATCGCTGAGCCCTGGTTCCTGGCGTTAGACGCGGCGATTGAGGTAACGCCAGCAATGGTCCCTGCCGATCTTCAGAAGGCAGCACCCGCTATCGCACAAGCGGTGAAAACGTACGGGTAGGGCGAAGATTCGGACGATCCGCTCTCAGCCGTACGCGGAATAATATGCACATGGCTGTCAGAGTCGGAGTATTCGGATGGGGAATTGTTGCGCCTAAGTCTCCAAACATTGATGTCTTCAAGAGGAACTTAGCTTGTTCGGAGACTTGGCTTTCCACTTTTAACGGTTTTGGGCCGGATAATTTTCTCGTTGGCATTCCCGAGTTTCGATTCGCGGATTATCAGGAGTGGATTGGAAAACGTTTCGCGCCGCGGCACTTTCAGATGCTGAAAGAGAAGATGGATCTGCCGGCGCATTACGCCATAGGCGCGTTCATTCAGGCCCTCTCTCAGAATCCGGAAATTGAACGCGAGCTGGAAGAGCTTCGCGGGCAGGCGCACGTTTATGTGGGAACCGGGCTGGGAAGCTTGGATACTACTTACCAGGCAAGCATCGCCCTGTATGAAGCGCAGAACCGCTGGAACAGCTTTTGGGCCAAGCCGGAGCACAATTCGGAATTGCGCAGTTATCTTGCGCGCGCTGGTGAGGAGCGGCAAGCTGAGGATGTTCCTGCGTCTCCCGAGACCGCGCCCGAGGAGACGCGCCCGGCAGCGGAACGAGTTTGGTCGAGCTACTGGATGGCGCGTTCGCCGGAGCTCCAGGAATATCTCGAAGAGCTTGCTCAGATCGATGGCCTGACGATCGAAGGAGACGTGGAAACGGCAAAACTTCACGCTATTCGGGAGAAGGAAAAACGCCGCACGAAACTCCAAGAGAAATGGCAAGCACCGGAACCACCCTGGAAGGTTTCCGCTAATCTGATTTGGAATATTCCCAATAGCGCAGCGGCTCAGATTTCGATTCTCGGCAAAATACGCGGCCTATCCTTTGCTCCAGTTGCGGCGTGCTCGACATTCGGCGTTGCACTCGGGCTGGCGATGAGAGCGATTCAATCCGGAGAAGCAAAAGTAGTAGTGGTTGGCGCTACGGATCCACCTCCTCATCCGCTCACCGTCGGCTCGTTCTACAGCGCCCGCGTGATATCGGCGGATCGAAACGTTTCTATTCCGCTAACCCGACTGCAGGGGACTCATGTGGCGGGCGGTTCAGTCGTGTGGATCGTGGGGGATCTCGAATACCTGAAAAAGAAAGGCCTCAAGCCGGTTGGGATGGAACCGCTGGGGGTAGGACTCAGCTCCGACGCGCATCACATTATTACGCCGTCAATTGACGGCCCGAAGGCGGCGATGTCCCAAGCGTTTCAAGATGCGAATGCCGGGCCGGAGGCGATTGGGACGTGGGATCTGCACGCAACTGCTACTCCGGGGGATTACGCCGAAATGGCTACTTTGCGATCTCTCTTGCCGGATTCAGTGCTGGTCACGGCCAGAAAGGGCACCTTCGGACATGGCATGAGCGCTGGCGGCGGCTGGGAGTTAACGGCTCAGTATCTCGGATACGAGCAAGGCCAACTCTTTCCAACGCCGCTGGCGCGAGAAGATCTGAATCCGCTAATTGCCGATCTTCACAGCGGCTTCGTGTTCGATAGCGCGTGTGAGGCGCCTACCGCTCTCGCCGGCAAGCTGTCGATGGGAATCGGCGGCATCAATGCCTGCGTTATTTCACGCCCACTGGATTCAGACTGAGCCGAAGCGGCTGGCGAGCGCGCGGTCACCGACCGATGTTTCTACCGCAGCTTGTGCTTCGGCGAGCTGCTCGAACGGTCCGAAGGTGGCGCAGTTGGTCGGGTCAGCCCCGGACTTGGTGTAGTCGAGTCCCCACCAGCGCTGATCGCTGGTGCGAAATTCCGCGGAGCCGAGATCGTCTTTAGCGGGACCTCCCCGGCGCAATTTCCAGCTGAGCGCAAAGCTCGTGTCCAAATCGTCGGCACCATCGTCGGCATACCAGGCGAGCGTGTTATCGGGCATCAGCAACCTGACGGATGTTAAATACTAGCATCGGGCGAGCGCTTCCGGCAAAACGTCAGCGAAGACGAAACCATCGCGTTCCACGATCTCGCCGACGTGACTGTCTATGGGGCGGGAGAAAACGGGCGAGTCATAAACAAACGTATGAAACTCACCATTCTCGCCACACGGATCGACAGCGTGCGGCAAACGGTCCAGGAAATCGAGATCGAAATCCAGACCCGCAAACGAACGATCGAGCTTGGCTGGATCCACGCACGTGACCTTCGCCTTCACACCCGCGCCAATCATCGCGCGGGCAAGATCATCCGTTGGTAATTGCCAAATAGGAAACAGCGGCTCGAGGCCGGTTCCTCGAAGCTGCCGCTCGCGATAATCCCGAATGTCCCGCAGGAAGAGGTCGCCAAAAGCGATGGCCGTGACGCCTTCCGCAACAGCTCGCAGGCAAACGCCGCCCATCAAATCTTCATAGACGGCGTTTGAACAGGGCCACGGAAGTTCTATCGGCCACAATGGCAATCCGATTCGTTCCGCTTGAGCTTCGACAAGTGAGCGGCGAACGGCATGCATCGCGACCCGGTCGGCTGAACAGTTGAAGGTCGTGACGAGCGCGGCGATTGAGACGTTTTCCGACTGGCGTAGAACATGCAGCATCCAGGCGCTGTCTTTGCCGCTGCTCCAGGACAGAATGATTCGTTTCATCTTGACCGCTTCCTTCGGGCGCGGCTCTGTAACGGCTTGCATCAGTTTTATCGCGGCTTAGCGCTTGGCTGCGTACTGGTTGTAAAGATCCGCTACATGGGCCGTTTCGGCGTCACCCGGATGAATCACCACGCGCCATTGGAAGACCAGCTTCTGACCGGCCGGCAGTTTCCAATGACTCTCTTCCTTATCGGGATCGAAAGCATTTTGCCCGAATGGGTTCAAGGCGAACAGACCGTAATCCCGTGCATGCCAATACGTCGGATGACGCGGGTTTTGGGGATTGTCGAAGATCGCGACGCCCAACCTCTCGCCGTCCACTTCGGCCGTGTAATCCACCCAGTTCGAACGCTTCCCCCACACGTTCGCCATGCCGGTTCGACCGTCGGCGTCCACCATCTTGCCGCCTTTCTTTTCGGTGAAATTATCGGCCAGCCGGATGGCGAACGCGCCTTCCTTGGTATCGCCGAAGGTCACGTCCTCCGCGGCTGTGAGCGTGATGTGAAAGTCGATGGTCCGCAGCTTCGGATCCGAGTAGAAGATCATGCTGCGATTTTCCACCAGAAGCACCTTCCCATTCGGATCGCGCCAATCCATGGTGGCCGTGAGCGTACCGGAGCGATCGCCATCTTTCCACTCGGCGTTGCGGACAACGATACGGCCCATGTGCGGCTTGGTATAGGACGGATCGTTCTCCCAGAACTTGATGCCGTTCACATCGTCGTAGGAAAACCACAGGCCGCGATGGTGCACATGGTCGCGGCTTTCGCCTGGCACATTCTCCATGGGAAAGCGGCGCGTCACGATCTTGCCGGAAGCAGACCGTAGAGGAGCAAGAAACGGCTTACCGGCATCGGACCCGTAATGAAATGTTGTAAAAGGTTTGCCGTCGATATTGACGGCGATCTCGTCCGGTGTAAAGCGGACCTGCGCGGAAAGACATGTGGCCGCAGCGAAGCAAAGAAGAAATGAGGATCGCATTTTTTCGATTCACAGCAAGTGTATCGCTTGCCCGCGAGCGGCGTCCCCATCCGCGTCGCCGGAGATAATAGCCTGAGATGTTACTTCAGAAATTGGCGCTCGTCTTTCTGTTGACGCTGTCATCGGCCGCCGCGGAAATGCCCCTGCCCCAATTGCGCGTCGAGCCAACCACCGGCGGTTCCATCTTTTATGTTCGGAATGTCTCGCCGCAGCCACTCACTGCGTTTCTGATCGAGTTAGTCAACTATCCCGGCAGCTCCTATTCGCTATGGCAGGATGAGGCCGCTTCCGAGCCCATCTCTCCGGGCGCCGAGAAGCGCATTCAGGTCGCAAACATGACTGTGGGCGCCGTGCCCGATTATGTGAAGATTCAAGCGGCTCTTTTCGCGGACGGAACATCGAGTGGGATCCCTGAGAAGGTGGCGCAGCTCATCGAGCGCCGCCGCTTCACGCTTCAAACTACCCGCGAGTTGATTCGCCGCCTCGAAAAAGCACACGCGGAAAACGCGCCGAAAGACGCTGTGATTGCCGATCTCAAACAATGGGCGGATTCGATGCAATCGCCAGGCAAAGGGAACCGGAAACTCCCAAGCAGCCATCAATCAAGCTGCGGGAAAGAGCCTTATCGGGGATACCATCACTCAGCTACAGGCGCACTCCGTGGATGAAACGCTCGCGAGTTTGCGGGCCTCAGAACGCGCTTTGGCTACGAGCAAACCGGATTTATAATCAGGCCGTTTTCCATTTGGATTGCAACCACAGCTCGAAAGTCGTCAGGTGTATATTCTCCTGGCGAAGAGCGGAGATGTCGATCTGGTATCCCACGTCCTGAAACCACTTCCACATCGACAGTCATTTCATGGCCCATCTGCTTCTCAAATTGATCCCAGGGAACCTGCTGGTATTGCACTTCGCGGCCGGAAGCGCGACTGAACGCTTGCGCCACTTCCGACATCGAAAGATCGTCGCTGGCGATATCGACCGCGCGTCCTTGCCAATGTCCCGAGTGCTCAAAAGCCAAGGCGACAAACTCGCCGATATTGTCGACTGCGATCATCTGAAAACGCGTGTCCGGATTCAGCGGAAGCGCCAGCGTCCCTTTATCGATGTTTTCTCTCATGCCCAGCCAGTTCTCCATGAAGAAGACCGGACGCAGGATGGTATAGCGAAGACCCGTGCCGCGAATGTGCTCTTCGATTTTGAATTTGCTGTCGAAGTGCGGTATGCCGGTGTTCTTGTCGGCGCTGCCGACGGAGCTGTAAACAAAGTGGCTGATCTCGGACCGGTTCGCGGCGTCCGCCAGATTGATGCCTTGACGAATCTCCGATTCCGCGCCGTCCTGCCAGTTCTGAACGGAGTAGACGCCGTAAACTCCGTCCAGCGCGCGCGTGATCGAGGGAACGTCCAGCAGGTCGCCACGCACGATTTCCGTCGCATGCGCCGCCAACGCCCTGGCCTTGGGCTTATCGGGATCGCGGGTTACCGCGCGAACGGGAAACCCTTTCTGACGCAGATGCCGTAAAGCCGCCCCACCTTGGTGGCCGGTCGCTCC
Source organism: uncultured Acidobacteriaceae bacterium (assembly GCA_963795445.1). Classification (GTDB taxonomy): domain Bacteria; phylum Acidobacteriota; class Terriglobia; order Bryobacterales; family Bryobacteraceae; genus Bog-105. The sequence goes on from CAWCHX010000017.1 coordinate 292,630, forward strand.
AGTGACCAGGATCGTTCTGTCTTTCTTCGCCATGTTCAAGCCCTCATGCCGATTGAATAGCTCTCGTCGACATTCGGTATCGCCCGACGCGTCCTGATACTTTGAAGAGATGTTGACGACAGAGACCAAGCGCATCGCCCCTCCAAAACGGCTCGCTGTATGGGCCCGGGGCCTTCGATGGTGGACCCACGAGCCTATGAGGCGATGAGCCAGCCAGTGCTGGGCATTCGCGATCCTTATTTTCTTGAGATTACGAACGAGATCAGATCGGGATTGCGCGAAGTCTTCGGCACGAAGAATCAGATGACCTTTCCCGTTCCGGCGGGCGGCAGCGGCGCGATGGAAGCTGCGATTGCGAATTTCGTCTGGCCCGGTTCGAAGTTCGCGATCTTTGCGGCAGGGCACTTTGCGAATCGCATGACCGAAATGGGCCAGCGGCAGCGCGCGAATGTCGTTCGCATCGAGAAGCCGTGGGGCGAGGTTTTCACTGCCGCAGAGGCAGAGGAGTTCATCGAGCGCGAACGCCCGAACGTGGTTGGATTTGTGCAAGCTGAGACTTCGACCGGCGCTTATCAATCGGGACGAGCGATTGCGCCAGCCGCGCGAAAGGCGGGCGCGCTGGTGATTGCGGATTGCGTAACTTCGCTCGGCGCGATGCCGGTTGAACTCGACGCAGTGGGCATTGACGTAGCGTTCAGTTGCTCTCAAAAGGGCTTGAGCTGTCCTGCCGGTTTGTCGCCAATCTCTGTTTCGCCCAGAGCTTGGGAATGGCTGGACAAGCGCGGCGAGGAACCGTTCACCTGGTATCTGGACCTGCGTTTGATGGGAAAGTATTTCGAGCCTCCGCACGTGTATCAACACACGCCCTCGCCGCCGTTGTACTACGCCATGCATCAGGGGCTGGCGGTGATCGAAGAGGAAGGATTGCGGAATCGCTGGGACCGCCATTTGCGCGCGAGCCAGCGTTTGATTGCGGGTCTGACGCGGCTTGGATTTGAGCCGCTGGTGAAGAACCCGGAGGATCGCATCTGGCACTTAACCACCGCTATTCCGCCGGCTGGCGTGGATGAAGCGCAGCTTCGCCAAAGGCTGCTCGACAAGTACGGCATCGAAATCGCATCCGGATTGGGGCAGCTTGCGGGCAAGGTGCTTCGCATCGGAACTATGGGGCCGCTGGCAACAGAAGAGAATGTCGATTTCTTGCTCGAAGCCATCGCGGCTTGCATGTAAGTGAGACGCATGTCGTCGGACTTCGTCATTCAGCTGGGCCTCTGTCAACTTCAGTTGCTGAAGGGCGACATCACTCGAATCGCGGTGGACGCCATCGTGAATGCGGCCAATTCGGAGTTGGCGGGCGGCGGGGGCGTGGACGGAGCGATTCATCGCGCAGGCGGGCCGGAAATCATGCGCGAGCTGGATGAGATTCGGGCGCGCATCGGGCGATGTGAAACCGGAAGCGCGGTCGCGACGGCGCGGGCCGGCTACCGGCGAAGTACGTGTTTCATGCCGTTGGGCCGAGATACCGGGATGGTAAGCACGAGGAGGCGGAGCTTGCTCAAATCCTGCTACAGCACTTGCCTGAAACTCGCGGCCGAACACGACGTCGAGAGCATCAGTTTTCCATCCATCAGCACCGGCATTTATGGATATCCGCTCGAGGAAGCGGCGGACATCGCGGTGAGGACGGTGGCAGAATGGCTGCACGACCATACCGGACCGGTGCGCGTTGTGAAGCTGGTGCAGTTTAGCGAAGCGGATCATGAGGTTTATCGAAAACACGCGCTGCGCCTGCGGGGAGGCTTGGCGGCGGGAAGCTAAGCCTCCCTCATCACCGCTAGAATATAAAGGCCGATGCAAGTTCTCGAGGCTGGACCGAATAAATACGTATTGCTGGAGCTCGACCCCGAGTTTATCGGCAACATCGCGCGTCAGGCCGGTTTTGAGTTTAAGATCGACGACCAGCAGCGAGTGTTGTCGCTCGATGTTTCGGCGACGGACCGGCAGGCGCCTCTGCTTTTGTTCGATGCCGCGGATCCAGGGAACCTCGGCTGGTTCTCGCGTTGTCAATTTTATGTGGACGGAAAATCGGGAAGCGTTCTGCAGACACCCATGTGGTTAGCGAATCAGCGGGACAAGAGCGGACGCGCTCTGCCGCATGCGGTGCGTTTGCAGATCGCGAAAGAGTTGCCGGGAACGTTTCGCATGCCAGGCCGCCAACCTGTCACCGAACAGGTGGTGTATGCGGTTCTGGTTAATTTGCTTAACGCTCTCTTGAATACTGGAGTCGGCGTTTGCGGAGGACCGGCGATTAAGCCGCTAGCGGGGCGAACCGAGAATATCGGGCCGAAGAATTAGCATCACTCGGCTACTTCTTTCTTGGCCTGCTCCACGGCTGCTTCAATTTCTTGCTGATACTTCTGAAGCAGATCTTTCGATGCCGCTTCGAAGCGCATGACTAATACCGGTTGTGTGTTTGAGGCGCGAACCAGGCCCCAGCCTTGATCGAACGGTACTCGCACTCCATCGATGTCGATGATCTGATGCGACGGCGGATGATCTCGGCCGCTTTTGCAATGACCTTAAACTTGAGGTCGTCCGGGCAATCGATTCGGAGCTCCGGCGTGGAGACCAGCTTTGGGATTCCTTCGAGTTGATGCGAGAGCGGCTGGCCGGATTTAGCGACGATCTCCAGCAGCCGGCAGGCGGCGTAGATGGCGTCGTCGTAGCCGTAATAGCGATCGGCAAAAAACATATGGCCCGACATCTCGCCCGCCAATTCGGCGTGTTCCTGTTTCATTTTCGCTTTGATCAGCGAATGGCCGGTCTTGTACATGATGGGATTGCCGCCGAGTTCCTTCAGCTTGTCGTACATCACTCCGGAGCACTTTACTTCGCCGATAAAGGTTGAGCCCGGTTTGCGAGATAGAATCTCCCGGCCAAAAATCAGCAGCAGCATGTCGCCGTAGATCACGTTGCCGTTCTCGTCGATGGCGCCAATGCGATCTCCATCGCCATCGAAGGCAATCCCCAAATCTGCTTTGTGCTTACGAACGGCGTCTTTCAAATGCTTCAGATTCGATAAAACGGTCGGATCCGGATGATGATTTGGAAAATGGCCGTCCATTTCGAAAAACAGCTCTACCGCCTCGACGTTGAGCTTCTCGAGTACTCGGTGCACAATCGGCCCGGCAGTCCCGTTGCCCCGCATCCATCACCACTTTGACGCTTACGTTCTAAATGAAATTGCGACGCGATTTCGTCAACGTAAGGCGTGACAGCATCGACATTCTTGACGGATCCTTCGCCGGATTCAAAATCGTTGCGCAAAATGAGCTTATGAACGTCTTGAATGGCTTCGCCGTAGAGTGAGCTCGTACCGCAAACTGTCTTAATGCCGTTGTACTCGGGAGGATTATGGCTGCCGGTGATCATGACGCCACCGTCCGCTTTAAAATGAACCGTAGAGTAATAGAGCACCGGAGTTGGGACCGTGCCGATATCCAGCACATGCGCACCGGCGCTAAGCAGTCCCGCGAGCAGAGCGTCGTGAATACGCGAGCCGCTAAGCCGGCAATCGCACCCGAGGCAAATGGTGCGGCCGCTGTAACGGATCAGGTACGTCGCTAGCGCGCGGCCCAGCGACTCGACATCCGGCGTCGAGCAGTTCCTCGTCGGCAATTCCGCGAATGTCGTACTCGCGGAAAATACTCGGTTTGAGCATCTTTATCAGAATACGGCAAACATTTCCGAGTTACTCTCGAGAACCTCGCGCCGGACGACCAGGCTTTCGAGATAATCCTGGTCCAACTCGTAACCGAATCCAGGCGCGTCGCTGACCTGGATAGCGCCGCGAGGCGTTACCTCAATGGGCGGATCGACTATATCGCGTTTCCAATAGCGCTTACTGGCTGAGACATCGCCCGGCAAAACGAAATTCGGAAGAGTGGAGAGCGCGATATTGTGCGCCCGGCCAATTCCCGATTCCAGCATGCCTCCGCACCAGACCGGAATGCATTTCCCTAGGCAGAGATCGTGCAGGAGTTTCGCCTCGGCGAAGCCACCCACGCGCCCCAGCTTAATATTGATGATTCGCGCGGCCTTCAAACGGATTGCCTGCTCGGCGTGATGAGCGGAACGAATGCACTCGTCGAGACAGATGGGCGTATCGAGCGATCCTTGCAGGACAGCGTGATCCAGGATGTCGTCATGGGCCAGCGGCTGCTCAATCATCATCAAATAAAATTGATCCAGTTTTTTTAGATGTTCGAGATCTTTCAGCGTGTACGCGGAATTCGCGTCCGCCATAAGCTTGATGCCGGGAAAACGTTCACGCACGCGAGCGATAACATCGACATCCCAACCCGGTTTGATCTTCATCTTGATGCGCTGATAACCGGCAGCGAGTTCTGTCTGGATCTTTTCGAGAAGTTGCTCGACGGTGTCCTGGATGCCGATCGAGACACCGCAAGGAATCTCGCGCCGCGAGCCGCCGCCAATGGTCTTCCATAGGGGCTCATTGTTGATACGCGCCTGCAAATCCCAGATGGCGGTTTCCATGCCGCCTCTCGCCATGTTGTGTCCGCGTATGTGCGCGGTTCGGGCGCGCGACCTCCGCGGGCGAAGAAAATTCGTGGCCTAGTATCCGCGGCGCAACGTAGTTCAGCAACAGCGGCCACACGGAGCCGGTCCATTCCTCGTTGTAGAACGGATTCTCTCCGGCTGTGACTTCGCCCCAGCCCGACATGCCGTCTGCAAACGCTTCCACTAACACGATGTCGCGTTCATGCGTCCGGCTGAAGCTGGTCTCGAAAAAGTGGACCAGAGGCATACGTATATGCCGCAAAATGATTTGATCTATTTTCATTCCCATCGGCCGAGTAAGTATGTTCCCGCGCGATCGCTTTTCTCGAAGCCAATCACCGCCAGGCCCGCCTGGAAGTGGCGGTCGAACTGCTCGCCGATAGACGCCTGCACTTCACGCGCCTGCTGCGGATCGCGTTGCCGCAAATCGGCGATGTCCGCGGGAACGGAGATGCTCGCCTGCTATCGAAGGACGTTCAAACGGTTGTTCGCTGGAGAATGCTTCTACGCGACAGGAACGGATCCACCATTCGGAGATGAGGCGATCCGTCGGGAGGCCGCCGTGAAGGTGACTGCTCGTAGTGCCGTATTGGTTGTGCACATAACGGCGGACGATGGCGCCGAGACGCTCGATGTTAAAGAATGCGTTCTTGATCTCGAGGGGATCGAAGGTCCACTCGATCAGGTCCACGCCGCTCGCCAGCGCATACTCGCGCTGTTTCAGCTTCAACGCTCTGCCCAGGCCGGTATTTCTGTACTTCGGCAAAACGCCCAGCATATGGCTGTGTAGATAAGATTTGCCGCCCGGCTTCAGGCCGGGAATGCAGAGGCAAAATGCGATCATCCTGGAGCCATGAAATGCGCCGAGTACTTGACCTCCAATCTTGCTGGCGACGACGAATAAGCGAAGAGGCAACAGCTCAACGTCTTGAAAACCCCAGATCTCGCGCTGCAGGCGCACAGCGCCGGCAAACTCTTCCAGCTTTGTGAGTTGGTGGATTTCGGTTGTAGTCTCCTGCACCATGAACGGTTGGGTAATCGCCTCATTGTAAGGCAGCGATACACTGGTCGCTGCCAAGTCAGAACGAGGAATATCAATCATGGCTTTTGAAAACAGAACCACCGTGCCTGGAAGCGACAGGCACCCACGCGCAGGCTCGGAACCGGTTGGAAGCATTCAACCGGACGATACAGTGCGCGTCACGGTAGTTTTGCGACGGAAGGGCGCCGCCCCTGCCATCGCAACTGGAGCCGACATCCAGGCCCATTTGACGCACGCAGAGTTTACGCAACGACATGGCGCGAACCCTGACGATATCGCGCTGGTGGAGAAATTCGCTCACGAATATCAGTTAACCGTGATCGAGAGCAGCGCGCAGAAGCGCCGGGTGGTGCTGACCGGAAGCGCCGGCGCGATGACGAAAGCCTTCGGCGCGGACCTGGTCTGCTACCGGGTTGCGGGTACCGGGCATACTTTCCGCGGACGCACGGGCGCGCTGACCGTTCCAACAGAGCTTGATGGCGTGGTGGTGGCCGTTTTGGGTTTGGATACGCGCCCGATCGCGAAGCCGCATTTCAGGAAAAAGAAACAGACCACGTCTACGACATATACTCCGCCGCAAGTGGCGGCACTGTACAGTTACCCGTCTGGCGTAACTGGTGAAGGACAAACCGTCGGCATCATCGAACTCGGCGGAGGCTACAGCACAACGGACTTGCAAACCTATTTCAAGGGCCTAGGAATCCCGGAGCCGACTGTTACGGCGGTTTCCGTGGACGGCGGCCAGAACTCGCCTGGATCAGACGCCGACGGCGAAGTCATGCTGGATATCGAGGTAGTAGGAGCGATCGCCACTGGAGCGAACCTGGCGGTCTACTTTGCGCCCAATACGGATCAAGGATTTGTCGACGCCATTACCGACGCGGTGCATGACACCACGCGCAAACCTTCGGTGGTCTCGATCAGTTGGGGCGGCCCGGAAGATAGCTGGACGCAACAAGCATACACAGCTATGAACGCCGCTCTGCAGGATGCGGCCAGCCTGGGGGTCACGGTCACTGTCGCGGCGGGAGATGACGGCTCGACTGACGGAGCGGGCGACGGCAAGCTGCATGTCGACTTCCCTGCTTCCAGCCCCTATGCGCTCGCTTGTGGAGGCACGAAGCTGGCAAGCTCCGGAACCAAGATCTCTTCCGAAGTTGTGTGGGACGAAGTTGCCAGCAACGAAGGCGCCACTGGCGGCGGCGTGAGCAATATTTTCGCTCTGCCGGCTTACCAAGCATCCGCTGGCGTTCCGAAGCAGCCGGAAACGAAGTTTGTGGGGCGCGGCGTCCCTGACGTTTCGGGAGATGCGGATCCAAGCACGGGCTACAAGGTGTTGGTGGACGGACAAAATCAAGTGATCGGCGGAACCAGCGCCGTGGCGCCCTTATGGGCCGCTCTGATTGCGCTGATGAACGAACAGCTGGGAACAAATGTGGGATTTCTGAATCCGAAGCTCTATCCGTTAGGCGAGTCGGTTTTTCACGACATCACAAGCGGCAACAACGACGACAGCAAACTGGGTTATTACAGCGCCAAAGCCGGATGGGACCCCTGCACCGGGCTTGGCAGCCCCAATGGAGCCGCATTGTTGAAGACCCTATCCGCTGGTTCAACCAGCGCTCAACGTTCCAAGCTACCTGGCAGTAAACCGAAGCATGGAATGTTCGACAAGTTTAGCGACATTCCGAATCCCGATCAGGAAGTAGTCACCGTAACGCTGGTTCTTCGGCGCGCCGGCGGTCAAGACCCCGACGCCGGTGAGGAGCTACTTTCCGGGAAGCTGGCTTCGGGCTCCAGGGACAATCCGGCGGCGATTACTAACGCCGATCCAAACGATATGGCCGCCGTGTCCGCCTTCGTTCTACATTACGGTCTTACGGTAGTGGAAGAGGACATCGTCGGGCGCAATTTACGCGTTGAAGGGAACGTAACGCAAATGGACGAGGCGTTCGGCATCAAACTTTGCATGGTTGACGATTCGAACAACGACCCGTACATGACCTACAAGGGATCCATCTCGATTCCGCAGTCGCTCTCTGGCATTGTTACGGCGGTGTTAGGCCTGGACCAGCGATCCGTCGCGAAACATCACGCCTCAGGCACTTAATACAACGGCTGCTCGCCGGAGGGCCGGGTCTTCCAGCGGCGATGGATCCACATCCACTGGTCGGGATATTCGCGAATGATCCGTTCAAACACGGAGTGGATGCGCTGGGTGTCTGCTTGGACATCGCCGCTCATTTCAACTCGCGGGTAAAATCGCAGGATGTAACGTTGGGCGCTTTCGTTCCATAGAGCGAATCCCGGGACAACAGGGGCGGCGGAACGGTGGGCTAACTTTACGAATGCGGACCCCGCGCACGCTAACTTTCCAAAGAAATTGATAAACACGCCTTCTGAAATCGTGGTGTTTTGATCGATGAGAATGCCCACCGCTTCGTTGTTCTTCAACGCTTTGACTACGCCCGCGCGCGGCATCTCTTTTGTAGATCAAGCGGTTGCCGGAAAGCGTGCGGCGCTTTTTTACCAGACGGTCAATCAGCGGATTATCCAGCGGACGAACCATCACGTGCATGGGTTCGGTCATCAACGCATGGGCGAACGCGCTAAGTTCCCAATTTCCCAAATGCGCCGTCGCCACCAATACGCCCAGGCCAAGGCGCTTCGCGTCAAGATAGTTATCCAGACCTTCGTAACTTATCCATTCCGAGATATTCGACCGGTCGAGCGACGGGAAGCGCGCTAAAGCGACTAGCATTCGCGCAATGGTCCGCAACAGACCATCGACAATCTGGTTGTGCTGGCGCGTATCGAGTTCCGGAAAGGCGAAGGAGAGATTCTTCAGGGCGATGCGGCGAGGCTTTGGCGCCAGGCGATCGAGGAAACGAGTGGTTATCCGGGCGAATCGGTTAGCGGCACTGAGGGGAAGAACACGAAGAGCTGCGACGAGGGTTGCCGCAACCGCATACTCCGCGCGAACCTGAAGCCAACTTTTCTTTTCGGCCAATTCCGCAGTTTATTCGATCCACCCGCCGCCGAGCACCAGATCGGCGTCGTAGAACACCGCAGCTTGTCCGGGCGTCACTGCCCGCTGCGGCTGATCGAAGTGAACCTCAATGCGCCCATCATCCGTAACCGGCAGCAAGGTAGCCTGAGCGGGGACATGCTTATTTCTGATTTTGACCTGCGCGCGACGCGGCGCTCGGAGCGGTGCAATGGAAATCCAGTTCACGTTTTTGGCCATTAACGACGTCTTCATCAGATCGTCGTTGCGGCCAACGATAACTCTGTGTGTCTCGGGTTCGGTAGCAATGACGTATAGCGGCTTCGCCCGCAGCGATACCTAAACCGCGCCGCTGGCCGACCGTGAAATGATGGGTTCCGCCATGCTGGCCGAGCACCCGGCCTTCGGCATCAACAATGGGACCTTCCGTATCGGCCGGATCAATGCCCTGCTCCCGAAAATACCCATCGATGAACGCAGCGTAGTCGCCATTAGGCACGAAACAGATTTCCTGGCTATCGTTCTTTTCCGCGACCGGTAAGCCAAGTTCTCTTGCCAGCTGACGCACCTGTAACTTCACCATGCCGCCTAATGGAAACAATGTTCGCGCTAATTGAGTTTGTGTTAAACCAAATAAAAAATAAGTTTGATCCTTGCTGGAATCTACACTGGCGCGCATCTGATAGCGTTCCGTAGTTTCATCAAAGCTGAGGCGCGCGTAGTGGCCGGTGGCAATCTTTTCAGCGCCCACGCCGTCCGCCATTTCAAGGAATTGATCGAACTTGATGAAGTTATTGCAAAGCGTGCAGGGAATCGGCGTGCGGCCAGCCAGGTAATCCTCAACGAACGGTTTTACTACCTGCTGCTCGAAACGCTCTTCAAAGTTGACGACGTAATAAGGAATCCCCAGCAGGCCCGCAACCGAACGAGCATCGTAAACGTCGTCGAGAGAGCAGCAGCGTCCCACGGAGCCGCCCTCGGGTGTTAATTCCGGCAGTCGACGTTGATTCCAGAGCTGCATCGTGAGGCCCACGATGCGGTGACCTTGTTGTTGCAACAGTCCGGCCACAACCGAGCTGTCGACTCCGCCGGACATGGCGACGGCAATCGGCGCTGCGGCGTCAAACGACAAGGCGGCGCTCCAGTCTGGCGGCATTGCGCAGCGTTGCCAGAGAACCTTCGACAGCACGGATCAAAGACTGCAGATCTTCGGCGGTGTTGTATCGTCCGAACGAGAATCGCACGCTCGATTGAGCTTCTTCGCGGCTACGGCCCATCGCCAGCAGCACATGAGAAGGCTCGACGGAGCCGCTACTACAAGCCGACCCCATTGAGACAGCGATGCCCTTCATATCGAGAGCGATGACCAATGCCTCGCCCGAAATCCCCCGGAACAACAGATTGCTTGTGTTCGGCAAGCGCGAGTCGCAGGCGCCATTGATCTCGATGTCCGCCATTGGACCAAGAACCTCGGCTTCGAAAAAATCTCGCAATGCCGATAGATAGCTGATCTCGTCTGGCGTACAAAGTTCGATGGCCTTAGCAAACGCCATTGCTCCTGGAACATTTTCAGTTCCGGCCCGGCGCTCGCGCTCATGCCTGCCGCCAAATTGAATCCCGCGCAGCGGCGTGCCCTTGCGCACGAATAGACCACCGACGCCTTTCGGCCCAAAGATCTTGTGCGCGCTCATGGAGTAAAGATCCACGCCGAGTTCCTGCACATTGACGTCGATTTTGCCGAAAGCTTGAACTCCGTCCGAGTGGAAAAAAATGTTCTGTCCCGCGGCGCGGCGCTCACGCACCAGTTCAGCAATCTCTCGAATCGGCTGAATCGTTCCTACCTCGTTGTTCGCGTGCATTACGGACACGAGCACGGTTTCAGCGCGCAAATTGCGCCGGATATCTTCGACGTCCAGCAGTCCACCAGGGCTCGCGCGGACGTAGGTAACTTCAACGCCCTCGCGCTGAAGTTGACGGCACGGCTCCAAGACTGACGGGTGTTCGATGGCGCTTGTCAGAACGTGCTTGTGGTTACCGGGCAAATTTCGAATCAGGCCGAGTAGCGCCAGATTATTGGATTCGGTTCCGCCGCTGGTGAAGACGAATTCAGCCGGCGCGGCGTGAAGGTATTCCGCAATAGTTCTGCGCGATAGCTCCAATTTTTGCCGCGCTAGCTGGCCTTCTCTGTGGCTGCTCGACGCATTTCCGAAGACCTGGCGCACTGCAGCCGCCATCGTCTCAGCGACTTCAGGCGCAACAAAGGTGGTCGCATTGTGGTCGAAATAAAGCAAATTATGAACAAAAAGCCTGCGCAAACAGGCGCGGCTGAGGGCGATGCGAGGTCTTCAATACAATTCTAACAGCGTATGAAGGCTCTTGCGGCGCCGCCGATCATCACTCTTACGACGGATTTCGGCTTAGCAGATCACTACGTCGGGACCATGAAAGGCGTGCTTTTGAGCCGCTGTCCGGAAGCGCGGCTGGTCGATATTTCGCACGAGATTCCAGCCTTTTCGAGTCTATGCCGGCGCGTATGCGATCGATCAGACCGCGCCGTATTTCCCGGCCGGAACCATTCACATCATCGTGGTTGATCCAGGCGTCGGCACGGCGCGCAGACCTCTGCTCGTCGAAGCTCTCGAGCAATGCTTCATCGCTCCCGACAACGGCGTGCTTAGCATGATTGTGGCGCGCGATTCAAAGGCCAAAGCCCGCGAGATTACGAATCGCGACCTCTGGCTCGAATCGCCGTCGTCAACGTTTCATGGACGAGATATATTCGCCCCGGTAGCGGCAGCGCTGGCGAGCGGCAACACCACACCGGAGGACGCCGGTCCCGTGGCCGCCGACATCGAATTATTGGCAGATCTCTTGCCCCAAGAGACCGCGCCCGGTGTGTGGCGAGGCAAAGTACTCAGCGTGGATCGATTCGGAAATGTGATTACGAATTTCAACGCGGCAGGTTTTTCCGGCATGACGTCTCAGCCTTTCGCATTGCGCACAGGCGATCACGAAATAACGCGTCTCGGTAAAGCCTTCGGCGAGATGCCGCAAGGCCTCTGTTTCGCCTATTTCGGCAGCTCCGGATACATCGAGGTGGGTATGAACCAGGCGAGCGCGGCCAGGCTTCTGAAAACCTCGCCCGGCGATTCCATCAGCTTGCGCCTGTAGGACACTCTCGCGATACAATTATCTATCCGTCCCAGAAATCGAGATCCCGGTGTCGCGCCGCGGCAATTTCGACCGTGTTGCACATGACCGCTACTGAGACCATCACAGCTACCCGCGCCGCCGAGTTCCGTCAAAAGTTGCAATCCAAGATCATCGTCGCCGATGGCGCAATGGGCACGATGCTCTACGCGAAGGGCATCTTTATCAACCGCTGCTTCGATGAATTGAATCTCTCATCGCCGCAACTGGTCAAGGAAATTCATCAGGAGTACGCGCGGGCGGGCGCGGAAGTGCTCGAGAGCAATACCTTCGGCGGCAACCGTGTCCGGCTGGGCGCGTTTGGCTTCGCTGAAAAACTGCGTGCCATCAATGAGGCTGGCGTGCGCCTGGCGCGCGAGGCAGCCGGGGAAAAAGCCTTCGTCGCCGGCGCCATGGGGCCGTTAGGAACGCAAATTGAGCCATTAGGCCCAACCTCGTTTGAGGAGGCACGGGCGATTTTCCGGGAGCAGGCTGACGCGCTTATTGCTGCCGGCGTTGACCTGATTGTGCTCGAGACCTTCTACGAGCTGAGCGAATTGCGCGAGGCCATTTACGCCGCGCGTGAAGCTGCAGGGCCGGAGATGGTGATAGTCGCGCATGTGACGGTCAACGACGACGGGACTCTTCGTGATGGCACGAGTACCGAAACATTCACGCGTAGTCTCAGCGAATGGCCGGTGGATGTCATCGGCGTGAACTGCTCCGCAGGCCCTAAGGTTGCGCTTGAAACGATTGAGAAGATGCTGGCGCTGACCACCAAGCCGCTCAGCGCAATGCCCAATGCAGGAATGCCGGCAACCGTAGAAGGCCGCAACATTTATCTCTGCTCGCCCGAGTACATGGCGCAATATGCGCGCCGATTTCTGCAAGCCGGCGTGCGGATGATCGGCGGCTGTTGCGGCACCACGCCCGAGCACATCAAGCTGATTTGCAGCGAAGTGCGTTCCCTGCAGCCTGTTCAGCATAGAACGGCCGTGGCGGCTGTTGTGGAAGAAGGGAAACCCGAAGTCAAGCGTCTCGCCAAGGCGCCGGTCGCGGAGAAGTCGAAACTGGGCGCGAAGCTGGCGGCGGGCAAATTTGTCGCATTCGTTGAGATTCTGCCGCCGCGCGGCGTAGATGCCTCGAAAGAGATCGCGGGCGCGCGACTTTGCCGCGACCACGGCATTGACTGCATTAATGTTCCCGACGGTCCGCGCGCCAGCGCGCGATTGAGCGCGCAGGTGACTTGCCAGCTCATTCAACAGCAGGCGCAAATTGAAGCTGTGCTGCATTTCTGTTGCCGCGACCGCAACATTCTTAGCATTCAATCGGAACTGCTGGGCGCGCATACCACCGGCGTACGAAATCTCATTTGCATCACAGGCGATCCGCCGCGCATGGGCACCTATCCGGACGCCAGCGCCGTCTTCGACGTGGATGCGATTGGCCTGACAAACATCGTCAACAATTTGAACCAGGGTCTCGATATTGGCGGCAACCCGATTGGTTCTCAGACTCGTTTGTTAATCGGCGTGGGCGCAAACCCGGGCGCTCTCAACATGCAAGAAGAGCTACGCCGGTTTGCGTGGAAGGTGGAGGCGGGCGCGGAATACGTGGTCACTCAGCCCGTGTTCGATCTGGAACTGCTTGAGCTATTTCTCAAGAACACCGAACAATACGGACTGCCCATCATCGCCGGCATCTGGCCTCTCACCAGCTATCGCAACGCCGAATTTATGGTGAATGAGCTGCGTGTACCCGTTCCGCGGCAATACATGGAACGGATGCGCCGCGCGGATAGCGCGGAGAAGGCTCGCGCGGAAGGAATTCTGATCGCGCAAGAGATGTGCGGGCGTGTGCGCGCGATGGTGCAGGGCGCGCAGCTTAGCGCTCCATTCGGCCGATATGAGATGGCTGTGCAAGTTGCCGAGGCTCTCGGCGAACGCTAAACTGACGGAATAACCTTTACCCGGAAGCATCGGGTATCGAAACACCGCGTCTGCCGTGGCTACCGACCTTATTCAAATCGACGTAGAAAACCCTTATCCCGGCGCCATCGATCGAGCCGTGGCGGAGATCTGCCGTGGCGGCGTCATCGGCGTTCCCACAGATGCGTTGTATGTGCTGGTCGCGGATCCATTCAATTTGCAGGCGGTTGGCCGCGTATTCAGCGCTAAAGGGCGTGAGACTGTTCGTTCCTTACCGATGGCGATCTCAGACACTTTGATGGCGGAGGATCTGGCCAAGGAGCTCGACAGCCGCTTCTACATATTGGCCCGCCACTTCTGGCCGGGACCGCTAACGATCATTGTTCCAGCCGCGGCTAAGGTGCCCCTGAAAGTGACGGGGAATACGGGCCGCTTGGCTATCCGGCAAACAACTTCGAACACGCTGAACGCGCTCATCGAAAAGAGCGGACATGCTCTCATCGCTACCAGCGCCAACATCTCCGGCGAGCCCACTCTGTGCAGCGGCATAGAGCTTTTTGCCGCGATGGACGGCCGTGTCGATCTGGTGCTGGATGGCGGGCTCTGCACCGGGCCCGGTTCTACTACCGTCGACATCACGGAACCGTTCTGGCGCGTAATTAGAGAAGGGGCGATTTCGGAAAAGGACATCGCCGATCGATTGCAAGCAAATTAGCTCGCAAAATAGCCGCCGCAGCGCCATTTTCTGTTATTCTGATTCTTAAGCGTTTCCTGCGAGAGCGTACCTCTTGGTCTCCCTATAATTGATCCGATAGTCAATGTCATGGAGTCCAACTCGAATTAAGTGCTGGTGTGCAGGCTCCGGTGTCTCACGATGCTATGGAGAAGCCTAAAGGCACTCGGAGGATTCCCCCCTGCCTTCTTAGGGGTCAATGACGGAGGTCAAGCGGAAGCTCTCGCAGGCAACGTTTTCTCCTTCCCCTCTGTGAATGAACATCCTCTTCATCGGCGATATTTTCGCCTCGGGTGGCCGCAGCATTGTCGCCGATAACCTCAACGAGCTCATCACCGCACATAAAATCGATTTAGCGATCGCCAATGCCGAGAACAGCGCCGGCGGTTTTGGCATTACGCCGCTGATTGCGGAGGAACTGCTGGCTTTGGGATTGGACGTCCTGACTGGCGGCAATCATAGCTTCGACAAACGCGAGATTCACGACTACTACCCGCATCAGCCGCGGCTGCTGCGACCTGCCAACTATCCGGATGGTCTGCCCGGCAGCGGGTTGTACACCGCCACAGCGCGAAATGGTGTACGGTATGCGGTGCTTAACTTGCAAGGCCGCGCGCATATGCCGAACATCGACTGTCCTTTCCGGAAAGCGGATGAATTGTTGGCATCGCTCGATCCAGCCATCAAGATTCGTCTGGTGGATTTTCACGCCGAACTGACTAGTGAGAAAGTCGCCATGGGTTGGCACCTCGACGGTCGCGCGACCGCGATGATCGGCACTCACACGCATATCCCGACCGCCGATACACGCGTGCTTCCCGGTGGTCTGGCTTATCAAACGGATTCAGGAATGACGGGGCCGTACGACTCGGTCATCGGCGTAGATAAGGACACCATCTTACGCCGGTTCCTGACGGGCCTCAGCGGGCGCATGGAAGCCGCGCGCCACGGAATAGAATTGCACGGCGCCGTCATTCACGCCGATGAGAGCACCGGCAAGGCGAGCGCGATCGAGCGGATACATTGCGTTAGAGAGCGACCTTAGAAGAGAAGCTATAGTGGAATAGCAAGTGGCTTTGAGAGCAATAAGTCGGAAGGCTCCCCAGAAACGAGCAGATCGCCTTGGACTACAGCATTCTGGAAACGATCGCCCTTTATCCGATCTCGGGCGGAAGCTTCGCGCGATCAGTGACGCCGCCATTGCCGAGGGTATGTTGACGGTCAGCCTCGATGAAATCCGGCGTGAAGTGATCCGCC
Source organism: uncultured Acidobacteriaceae bacterium (assembly GCA_963795445.1). Classification (GTDB taxonomy): domain Bacteria; phylum Acidobacteriota; class Terriglobia; order Bryobacterales; family Bryobacteraceae; genus Bog-105. The sequence continues at coordinate 308,367 of CAWCHX010000017.1, forward strand.
GGCGAGGTGGCCTCATATAACGCGCGTCACATACCTGGACACGGGTATACTTCTGATCGCGCACAAAGGCCCGGAGGTCTTTCGACGCCGAGCTCAGACTATCATCGGTAACCCGGATCGTAAGTTTGCGGCGAGCGCCTTTCTAGAGCTAGAACTGCTACCTAAGGCGCGTTATCACAGGAATGACGCGGAGATTGCTTTCTACAGCGAATTCTTCTCGCACGCCTCGTTTCCTGCGGCAGACAAGCTGCTATCGATCCTCGAATTGGCTTCGAAGGAGGCAGAGAAACACGGCTTGGCCGCGATGGACGCTCTGCATATTGCATCCGCACAGGTAATGAGCGCCGTCGACTTCATCACAGTAGAGCGCAAGAGCAAGCCACTATATCGCACAACCCTCGTTCGAGTTTTGTTCCTCGACGATGTAGACGACTAATGCAAACTTCTGCGGCGTTCGTGTTTGACCAAAACGCTATACCCGATCAGCTGTGATTTCCACTTCCTCGCCCACTCGCTTCAGCGGCACGCGTTCCCAACGGCCGACAACCGCAGTTGCGGCGCAGTTGCCCAGCACGTTCACGCTGGTGCGGCCCATGTCCATCAGAGCGTCAACGCCCAAGATCAGGGTAATTCCTTCCTGCGGAAGTTGAAATGTCGCGGCCGTCCCGGCCAACAGCACCAGCGCCGCTCTGGGAACGCCGGCGGCGCCTTTGCTGGTCAGCATCAGCGTAAGCATCATCGTGATCTGGGTCCCCAGCGGCATGTGAACACCTGCCGCCTGCGCGATGAAGATGGAAGCGAGCGAAAGATAGAGCGTCGTTCCGGTGAGATTAAAGCTGTAGCCGGTGGGCAGGACGAAGCCGACGATGTGTTTCGGTATCCCGAACCTTTCCATGTTTTCCAGCGCCAACGGCAGCGCCGCTTCGCTGGAAGCAGTCGAAAATGCGATTAACAACGGCTGCCGCACGGCATGCCAAAAGCGCGCCATGGGCACCCGGGCCAGCAGCAATGTTGGAACCAGCACAAGCGCGAGGAACAGAACCAACGCTAGATATAGCGCGCCCACCAGCTTTCCCAATCCAAACAACACGCCAATGCCTTTCGAGCCGATCGTTACCGCAATCGCCGCGGCCACACCGAACGGCGCCACATACATGATGTATTTCGTATAGCGGAACATCACCTCGGCTACGGCTCCCGCGAAGTTCACCACGGGCTGCGCTTTCGAGCCGATTGCCGCGCAAGCCGCTCCGAAGAGGAAGAAGAAAACTACCATCTGGAGCACGTCATTCTGCGCCAGCGATTCGAAAATGTTGCTGGGAGCCGCGTGCTCAATGAGTTGGATCAGCGAAATCGGCTTGGCGAGAACGGGCGCGGGACTACTCTCTCCCGCTATCGTTAAACCGCCGCCTGGGCGAAGAGCGTTCACGACGACGAGTCCGATGACAAGAGCCAGCGTCGTCACCACTTCGAAGTAGACCAGGGACTTCGCGGCAATCCGCCCCATCGTTCTCAGCTCGCCCGCCGACGCGATGCCGTAGACAATTGTGCCGAACAACAACGGGCCGACAATCGACTTGATCAGCCGCAGAAAAATGTTGCTGATCGGCGCAAGGCTTCTCGAAAATTCCGGAAAAACAATGCCGAGCAGAACCCCAACAACCAGCGCGATGAAAATCCACGAAGTGAGCGACAGCTTCCTCACGAAGCGCATCCGGTCAGCGCTCTCCCCACTTCAACTTCTCCCGGAGAACGTCGAAGAAGAGACTCTTCGGAGGCCGGATCAAATGTATGCTATGCGGCGAAGCGCGACAAACGACACGATCGCCTTTAGAAAGAGGTACGCCCACCTGTCCATCGATCGTGAGAAAGGTTCCGTCTTCACCATAGACAAGAATCTGAATAACGCTCGTATCCGGCACAATGACAGGACGGTTCGTCAGCATGTGCGGGCAAATAGGCGTGAGGCAAAATGCCGCCACGGAAGGGAAAATGACCGGTCCGCCGGCGGAAAGCGAATAGGCGGTGGATCCGGTGGGGGTCGAAATAATCAAGCCGTCCGCCTTGTACGCTGCTACAAAATGATTATCGACGTGTGTATCCAAATCGATCATCCGGGCGAGCTCGGATTTAGTGATCACAATGTCGTTCAGGGCCGAGTGCGCTGCAATCACATTTTCCCCGCGCACCAGCTCGCAATCGATCATGCGCCGCTTGCCGATGCGATGCTCGCCGCGTAGCGCTCGCTCCAGTTCCGGAAAGAGATCCTCCGAAGGAATGGCGGTCAGAAAACCCAAATGCCCCAGGTTTACCGCGAAGAGCGGAATCTCCCGGCCTGCCACCACTCGCGCCGCCGACAGCAATGTTCCGTCGCCCCCAAGGACAATCACTAAATCCGTTCCGTCCGGCAACTCTTCGCGTGGAAAAAATTTCTCCAGATTCGCGTACTCGGCGGTCTGCCGATCGCAGCGATAGGCGATACCCCGCTCTTTCAGCCACTCGAGAAGACCGCAAACGATATCGGCAGCCCGCGCGATCTTTGGTTTCGAAATGATGCCGACCGTGGCGATCTCACGCATTTTGTTTCTGGGGTGCAAAGCGATAGCTTAACTTGACTCTATTTTGCCGGAACGTGACGGTCCCCAGCGGGACCGGCGCGGGCGTGAAGAAGGAACTCACGGTTGCCTTCCGAACCCAGGATGGGGCTCTCCATGAGTTCGGCCGTAAAACCCGCTCTCTGCAGAACGGTGGCCACTTTATCGCATGCCATGCGATGCGCCGTTGGGTCACGTACAATGCCGCCCTTTCCCACCAGCTCCCGTCCAACTTCGAACTGCGGTTTAACCAGGATGATCCAATCGCCCTGTGGCGCCATCACATGGACCAGGGCCGGAATCAACAGCGTTACGGAAATAAAGCTCACGTCGCACGCCATCACCTCTGCCAATTCACCGATTTGCCCGAAGGTCAAGTAACGCGCATTCACCCGCTCGTGCAGAATCACACGCGAATCGTTGCGCAGCTTCCAATCGATCTGCCCTGCGCCCGTATCCACGGCATGAACGCGCGCCGCGCCTTGCTGCAATAAGCAATCGGTAAAGCCGCCCGTCGAAGCGCCGATGTCCAAACAGATGCAATCCTTTACGCGCACGTTGAAATGCGCCAGCGCCGCTTCCAGCTTCAAGCCACCGCGGCTCACATATTTGAGCGGCTGCGCCACTTCGATTCGGGCATCGCTCGCGATGGCGCGGCCGGGCTTGTCTGCCTTCTGCCTGTCCACGCTGACTTTTCCGGCCAAAATCAGCGCTTGCGCCTTTTCACGAGATTCTACTAAGTTGCGCTCGACAAGAGCAATGTCGAGCCGCTGCTTTTTTGCCGCCACTCGCGCTTTCACGCCTTCCGCTGAACCACGAAATCGGCGATTTGGCGCAAGCGCTCCGCTCGATCGTCCAAAATTCGCAGCGCAACGTGGGCCGCCATTCGTTCTTCTTCGGCCATTTCGCGCGACCTCTCCAGACCGTACACGGCCGGAAACGTGATCTTCTGCTGGGCCTGATCTTTGCCCGCCGTTTTCCCTAACGCCGCCGAAGATTCTTCCACGTCAAGCACATCGTCGATGATCTGGAAGGCCAAGCCGACGTGCTCTCCGTATTCCGAAAGGGCAGCGAGTTCTTCGTCCGTTCCTCCGGCGTAGATCGCGCCCATGCGCACGCTCGCCCGAAGCAGCGCGCCCGTTTTCGCTCGATGGATCGATTCCAGCAACAGCGCCGTGGGGCGCTTGCGTTCTCCCTCGATGTCATGGACCTGTCCTCCGATCATGCCGCCCACCGTGCCCGCTGCGCGAGAGAGCTCTTCCACTAAACGAATCTTCTGATCGGAGCTGATAATTCCAATACGGCTGAGCACCTCGAACGCCAGCGTCAATAGCGCATCGCCCGCCAGGATTGCCATGGCCTCGCCGAAAACTTTGTGGCAAGTCGGCCGGCCGCGGCGCAGGTCGTCATTGTCGAGCGCCGGCAGATCGTCATGGATCAGCGAGTAAGTATGAATCAACTCGAGCGTGGCGGCCGCGTGCTCCACTCCATCGGGCGCATCGCAAACCGAACGCGCCGCGGCGATCGCCAAAATGGGCCGGATACGTTTCCCGCCTGCGAACAAGCTATAGCGCATGGCGCGGTGAATGGAAACCGGTTCGACACCCGGGTCTGGAACCCATTCGCCCAACACGCGATCGATAGCTTGCACCTGTTCCGCCACGTACTCCTGCAAGCTGGTCTGGTCCGCTTTTATCATTTCACTGGCTTATCGGGATCGAACGGAACTGGAACCATTTGCGAACCCTTCTTCATCAGAATTTCCACGCGCGACTCGGCCTCTTCCAGTTGCCGTTTGCATTCGGCGCTCAGGCGCATCCCGTTCTCGAAAAGCGCGAGGCTTTGTTCCAAGGGCAAATCGCCTTTTTCTAAGTCCTTGACAATGCGTTCCAGTTCCTCCAAACTCGCTTCGAACGTTGGCGAAGATGTCTTTTCTTCAGGCACCGCTCCATTGTAGCGGCGGTACGCCCTGGCTACAAAATTAGGCAAACTAGATAATTGCGGTTAGGAAACTATGTCATTTGTACAGGAATTCAAGGCCTTCGCAATGCGAGGCAACGTGGTCGACCTCGCCGTCGGCGTGATTATCGGCGGCGCATTCGGCGGAGTTGTTAGCTCGCTTGTGAACGATATCATCATGCCGCCGTTCGGGAAACTGAGCAGCGGGCAGGATCTCCCCAATCACTTCATCGCCCTCGATGGCAATCACTATGCCACGCTAGCCGCTGCCAAGGCGAAAACGGCCGTGATCGCTTACGGCAATTTCCTTAACACTATCGTGACTTTCCTGATTGTCGCGTTCACCATTTTTCTTTTGGTCAGGTTAATCAACAAACTGCATCACCCTCCGCCTCCGCCACCACCGCCCGGTCCAACGCCGGAGGAGAAGCTATTGACGGAAATCCGAGATTTATTGGCGAAGCCCAAGACAACCTAATCTAGGCCGTGCTAGATTGTAGAGCGACGTATGCGAACTGATAATCCGGAAGTGCTTTGCCTGGCGCGTTGGACGCAAGTCCCGCGTGCCAAGCTCAATTAATTACGGCAACACTGCGCGGATACTCCGTCGAAACGTGCCGCCCGCATAAGTCCCGCTGTATTTCTCAATCACCATCGCTCCGGGCGTGCCTGCATTCAAAGGAAAGTTCACCGGCGTAATCGTATAACCGCCGGGACCCAGAGTTCCTACGACTGCGGAAGCGTCCCTTGTGGAAGCGTGCTGCCGATAGCAGCGCCTAGTGTGGCTGCGGTCAACTGCACGCCCTGCGCGGTACCGGTTCCGTTGTTGGCGATCTTCAACGGTAGCCTGATAACTGCCGTCGCCGAGCTTGCTGCAAGGTCGCTGTGGTGAACAGCTGAATCGTGCCCGGCGATTGTCTGCGGCAGGCAGGGTGATGGTAGTCAGCGATCGCGGCGGCAAATTCACCGACAAATCCTGTCCGTGCAATATCGCCGTATCCGTCTCCGGATGGATTATTGGTGTCGGTGAGATAGGTCTGAACCAGGGAGTTGGCGGTGCCCTGATCCACTGCTGAAACCAGTTTGGATGGCCGTAGTAGCGCTATTCAATATGCTGAAGATTTTGCTGCCATCGGTATTGCGAAAGCGCCACAACATTCAGATTGGAGTTGCTGGTATTGGCGGCCTACCCGATAGGCCCCAGGCCGCACAAACCGGCTGAACGGCGCGATGGCATAGAAACGTTTCGCAACCGTGTAAGTCCCGCCTGACGTTTCAATCAATGCAGCCGGCCCATTAGCAGTCCCCCACCAATAGATGTAGGCGTTCACGTTTCCTCGATTAAATGCCTGGGTAATGTCGTTCGCCAGGTACATCCCGTCTGGACCGCCAGAGCAGCCGCCGCAATCCCAGAGAGCGTTAAACGTGCCATTGCCACTGCTCCACTCCGTCATCCATACCGTCCCGCTTGATCGGTAGCGGCGTGGTCGCATGTGCGCCGTACTCATGTGAAGTGTAGATGTCGACGTACGAAGCTGCTACTGGATCGGCCGTCGATCGCCTGTGTAAAACTGGTCGACACGGACCATTTGGAACCATCGCAGCAGAACGTGGAGAGCGGCAAACCGGATGAGTGGACCGCCGGCCCGAACACCTTGAGAAAATCAACCGCTTGATCGGGCGAGAATACCATCGAGGCATAGGGGACGTTATAGATCTGGCTCATTGATGAAGCCAAGCGCGCTGATCGGCACTCCCACTTGCCGATAGAACTTGACGTACTGTATCAGGTAATTGGCATACGCTTGCCGCCAGTCGCCAGCTGGCGCAGCTCGTACCCACGACGCCGCACAAATTGCCACCGTTAATGGGGCTGCTATTGGTCTTCATATATCCCGGCGCGCTCCAGGAGTCGGCGAAGAATTTGGTGAGCCCGTACTTCTGACCTTCTTGCGCAAGCCACACCTGCCCGCCATCTGAACCGTCGAATACGTAAATAGGCGTCCCGTCGGGCGTACCCGGACTGGTTGGCTCGATATTGGAATCGGTATTGATACCTAGCCTCAGCATGCTGAACCCCGCTCCGCTCTGCCGGTTGAACAGCAGGTCGAGAATTTGACTCTGTTGTGTCGCTGACAAGCTCTTCAAGAGCGTTGGCTTTGTCCAAATGCATCGGAGAAGCCAAACCCGTCGATCCGCGTTAGGCTCGTACTGAAATCCACGCTGTCCGTAGCCTGAGCGCGCGCCGCCGGCGGAGTCATCACCGGTACAGCCGCGAGCATGAGAACTCCGGCAGTGACGATACGAGTAAAAAATTGGCAGAAGCGCCGCTGACGGCCTTGAGTTAAGCCTTCATGGGCTTTTCTCCTCTTAGTCGCGGCGCCGCCGTCGGCGGCGGATCGCCCCCAGCACGAGAACCAGACCCGTGCCCAGCAGCAGAGTGCCGCTCGGCTCCGGCACGTTTACGTCATATGGCAAGGCTGCTAATAAGCCCTGAGCGCTCATGTCGGCGCCTCCGGCTATATCGAAGAAGCCGAAGTAATCGCCCATCGGTGTGCTGGAAGGCACAGTGATGTCGAAGAACACATCGAAAAAGCTGTTCCCCGGATTAATGATGTAGTTACCCAGCAGGAAATTATTTTGGAACGGTGTATCGTCCCCGCTAAGCGGAGAAGCGACGGTAAGCGTGTCCCCATTGAGGTATATGGGCGCGCTATTCGTCAGCGGAGCAGAAATGCTACCGGAGAAAGCTACCGTGCTGCCCGGACTCGCATCGATGTGCAAGGGTTGCAGCGTGATCGTAAGCGAGTCCGCTCGCAGCCGCGGGTGCTGCAGCAGCAACAGGACCCGCCGTCGCTATGCAGCGCGGAGTTAAGTTTAGTTCGAGTCGACAACAAACTACTTGTATATCAACATAGTGCTTGTCAAGCAAATTCACCCTACCCCTCCTAGGCCACTTCCGCAGCCTGCATTTCTGCTCTAAACTGGAAGTATGGCGATCCCAGCCAGCACCCGCCCCTCGCTCTTCGGCTCAGACTAGCTCCGCTTTCCGCGCGGCCCTCTCTCCCATCTGGTTCTTCCGTAATTCAAAATTGAGGTGTTTTTATGGTGCAGACTGCGGCACATCCATTGCTGCCGAATCTGGTGACGTCGCTGCCCGGGCCCAAGGCGCGCCAGATCATCGAGCGCGATCAGGCTGTCTTATCCCCTTCCTACACGCGCTGTTATCCGCTCGTGATCGAGCGTGGCGAGGGCGCCATGGTCGAAGACGTGGACGGAAATCGCTTTCTGGATTTCAATGCCGGTATCGCGGTGGTCGCGACCGGTCATTCGCATCCACGCGTAGTCAGCGCGATTCAGACGCAGGCCGCCCAGTTCCTGCACATGTCCGGAACCGATTTTTATTACAAAGGCATGGTAGAGCTTGCTGAGAAGCTTGCCAAGCTGGCGCCCGGCGAATTCCCCAAGCGCGTCTACTTCGGCAACTCGGGTTCGGAAGCCATCGAAGCCGCCATCAAAATGGCCCGCTATCACACGGGCCGCGATAAATTCATCGCCTTTTTCGGCGGTTTTCACGGCCGCACCATGGGCGCGCTCTCGCTTACCGGCAGCAAAGTCGTCCAGCGCCGCGGCTTTCATCCTTCGCTGCCCGTCTATCACATCCCGTACCCGAATCTTTACCGCTCACACGATCCCTCCACTTGCGTTCGCGATTGCATCCGTGAACTCGAGGATCGCCTCTTCAAAACCATTCTGCCGCCTGAAGAAGTGGCCGCCATCGTGGTCGAACCCATTCAAGGCGAAGGTGGCTATCTGGTGCCTCCGGCCGAGTTTCACCAGGAACTTCGCCGCATCGCCGACAAATACGGCATTTTGCTGATCCATGATGAGATTCAATCCGGCATGGGGCGCACCGGCCGCATGTTTGCCTCGGAGCACTTCGGCGTCACGCCTGACATCGTTACTCTCGCGAAAGGGATCGCCAGCGGTATGCCGCTTTCCGCCACCGTCGCGCGTGCTGAAGTAATGAACTGGGGCCCGGGCGCGCACGCTTCCACCTTCGGCGGCAATCCCGTATCCATCGCGGCCGCCCTCGCCACCATCGACTTACTCGAAGAGAGCCTGATCTCAAACGCCGCCCGCATCGGCGCATACATGCTGGATCGCATGCGCGAGTGGCCGCGCCGCTTCAAATATGTAGGCGATGTGCGCGGGCTCGGTTTGATGATCGGTATCGAAATGGTTCGTGACCGGCAAACGAAGGAACCTGCTCACGACCTTCGTGACCGCCTGGAGATGCTCGCCTTTGAGCGTGGATTGCTGATTCTGGGCTGTGGCCCCAGCAGCATCCGCCTATGCCCGCCGCTCGTGATCACGCGCGATCAGGCGGACTTCGCAATCGCTACACTGGAGCAGTGTCTGCGGGCTCTGGAACAATAAACGCGGCTGTAGAACCATCGGTCTCCGCGCCCCGCATCAGACACCAGCTTCCGGTTCTGGATGTCGGTTGCGGGATCAACAAATATCCCGGCGCAATCGGTGTCGATCGCAATCCCAATACGCGCGCCGATGTGATCGCCGATCTCGATCGCTTTCCTTTTCCGTTTAGCGATGGCGCCTTCCGCGAAATTCGCGCCATTCACGTCATCGAGCATGTCGCCGATGTGGTCCGCGCCATGGAAGAGTTCCACCGGCTCCTGGCCCCGGGCGGCGAGATCATAATTGTCACGCCTCACTACACGGATTTCAGCTCGTTTTGCGATCCCACTCACCGCTGGCATCTCAATAGCTTTTCGCTGCGCCATTTCGGCGAAGATCACGGCGGCTTCGGGTATTACTCGAGCGCGCGTTTTCGTGAGATTTCGACTCACGTGCGGTTACTTGCTTTGTGGAGATATCTAGGCTTTGAATTCCTGGTCAACGCATCGCGGCGCTTCCGCCGTTTCTGGGAGTTTTACCTTTGCTACCTGATCCGGGGCAAGGTGATCGAGTGGCGTCTGGAAGCCCTCGAAAACTCCATCGCGGTATCTCGCCCCGCCAATTGATCTGGAAATTAAGTGACAAGGCGAGGCAATTCCGGCAGCGGCAAACGATGCCGCCCGACGCCGCTCTCGGTAGACGCGGAGAAGATCTCGCTCACCGTTACCTGCGAAATTCCGGGCTAACCATTCTCGCCCGGAATTATCGGCCTGGCAGCGGCGACTCGGAGATCGATATCGTGGCGCGCGATCGCGAAATCGTCGTCTTTGTCGAGGTGAAATCGCGCACCTCAGCCGAGTTCGGCAGCCCGGAACGCGCCATCGATCGTGACAAGCAGAAACACATCGTCCGCGCCGCGCGCGCTTACGCCACCCGTGCAGGCATCGAGTGGAACCAGGTCCGTTTCGACACCATCTCCATCGTTTTTAGCGATCCGCCGGCGATCCTTCACCAGCAAGACGCCTTCTTCGAAGGCCGCGCAGCCTGAATCCAAGTCCGGCAAGTAACCCGCCGCCCAGCCTTTTCTTCTCTGGCCGCAGCCGAGAGGCCATCACGCTCCTGAAGCAGTTGGAACTCACCGATCCGGCATTCCTCTCGAGCCACGCTTACCTCGCAAGAATTTATCTGGATGGCAACAACTACGGAGGGTTATTTGTCCGAGTCCCGGGCGGCAGCCGTGTTATCCCATCGCCCCGAGGCGCTCGAAATTGTTAAAGCTAGCGAGAGGGGATGGACTCGGGGCGGCAGTACAGCCATGCTCGAAAACATGTTGCAGACCCAGAGTAAGCTCTACGCCCAGGGCCGCGTGCCTGCTTATGACGTGGCGGCCACTTCCGCGCTACTGGGTAGAAGGCAAGCTGCTCTTGAATATCTACAGCGGGCCTACGATCGCCACGAATCGGCGCTCCTCGATCTCAGAATCGACCCCAGATTTCGCAATCTTCATAACGAGCCTGCTTACTTGGAACTGCTGAAGCGAATTGGACTGCCGCCCTTAAGCTGAATTTGCTCGCGTTCCTACGCTACGATACTAGCGGCGACAGACTCGCGGCCATGAAGATCATCGAACGTCCGTTTACAACCATTAGCGGAGCCCCTGTCGAGCCTCTTTACGGCCCCCAGCAACTCAGCAATTTCGATCCCGCGCGCGAGCTCGGAGATCCGGGCGAGTTCCCGTACACGCGCGGCATCCATCGCGATATGTATCGCGGCAGGCTTTGGACCATGCGCCAATTCTCCGGGTTTGCCACGCCCGAAGAAACCAATCGCCGCTATCACTATCTGCTCCAGCAGGGGCAAACCGGGTTGTCCGTCGCCTTCGACCTTCCGACGCTCATGGGCTACGACGCCGATCATCCGATGAGCGCAGGCGAAGTCGGCAAGTGCGGCGTTTCCATCTCTTCGCTCGAGGACATGGAGATCCTGTTCCGCGGCATCCCGCTGGGCGATGTGACCGTTTCGATGACCATCAACTCGCCCGCTGCCGTGCTGTGGGCCATGTACCTGGCCGTTGCCGAAAAGGAAGGCGTCCCTTGGAATCGCGTCTCCGGAACATTGCAAAACGACATTTTGAAGGAGTACATCGCTCAGAAAGAATACATCTTTCCGCCGCGTCCCTCCATGCGGCTGGTCACCGACACCATCGAATTCGGGGCTCTTCATACTCCTCGCTTTAACCCGGTTTCGATCAGCGGCTATCACATCCGCGAAGCCGGATCCACGGCCGCGCAGGAACTCGCATTTACCTTGCGCGACGGCATCGAGTACGTGGATTGGGCTCTCGAGCGCGGGCTCGAAATCGATGACTTTGCTCCGCGGTTGAGTTTCTTTTTCAATGCTCACAACGATTTCTTCGAGGAGATCGCCAAGTATCGGGCCGCCCGCAAAATCTGGGCCTATGTCATGCGTGACCGCTATGGCGCGCTCAGCGAGCGCAGTCTGAAACTGCGTTTCCATGCCCAAACCGCCGGCTGTTCACTCACCTGGCAACAGCCCTATAACAATGTTGTTCGAACCGCTTGGCAGGCCATGGCAGCAGTTTTGGGCGGCGCGCAATCTCTGCATACGAATTCTCTCGATGAGGCCTATGCTTTGCCCAGTGAGCAGGCCGTCACGCTCGCGCTTCGCACGCAGCAGATTCTCGCCTATGAGACCGGCGTTACCAATACGCCGGATCCTCTCGGCGGTTCGTATTTCCTCGAGAAACAGACGCTCGAAATGGAAACCGCGGCGAACGATTACATCCAGCGAATCGACCGGCTGGGCGGCATGATCGCCGCCATCGAAGCAGGCTTCCCGCAGAGTGAAATAGCCAGCGCCAGCTATCGCTATCAGCGCGAAGTGGAAGAAGGCGAGCGCATCATTGTAGGCGCCAACCGCTTCCAATCCGAAGATCAGCCCATTGAACTACTGCAGATCGACCCCATGGCCCAAACCAAACAGGAGGAAAAACTCGGCAACCTTCGCGCCCGCCGCGACCAGAACGCAGTCCGAAAGTCGCTGGATGCACTTAGCCGCGCTGCCGAAGGCGCTGAAAACACTATGCCCTATCTCCTGGACGCGGTTCGCGCCTACGCCACTCTGGGCGAGATTTGCGACACGCTCCGCAACGTTTTCGGCACATATACCGAAACCACCCACCTCTAATTTCCATACATATATATAGGTGCGTCGCACCTTGCGAGGACAAATGAAGAACAATTCGAATAACGGCTTGATTGGCGCCGCGTTAATAGGACTCGGCTGCGGATTGACGGCGGTGGGAATCGCCCTGGTTATCCCGGCCTGCACAAACTGGTCGCTCGGCCTGATGGAACAAGCCATTAAAAAGGGACGGGAAGGCCTCAGTTCCGGCGTCGAGACCGCAGCCTCGCTGGCTGGACAAATCAGCGGAATGGCGCATCGGAAATTCGGCGACGCTTCGAAGTCCGCCAGAGAGAAGACGGCGCAAGCCGCCGGTGCAGTCGAGACCGCTGCTCGCCGCGTTCGCGAACACGCGTCGTAAGCCTCCGTTAGGTCGGCACACCGCTGGGTCCAAGCGCCTCGAGCAGCTCGTTATGCGACAAAAGAGTCGCAATGGCACCGTCCATCACAGCGACCATGCTTTGGGCGCCCAGCCACCTTCCTGGTTTCCAAAGGAGAAGCGCCGCAGCCCCTAATTTCACCAGGCCCAGCGTGATTCGGATCCAATCCGGATATCCCCAGCCGCGGAAATCTTCAGTGACCACTTAATCTCCAAAGACTTTCAGTGAGCCGGATGCGGCAAAATTGTAGACCAGCAGCGCTACGACAACTTTGCGCAGAACCTGCTTCCACAGCGAAGACCGTCTGATGATGCTATGTCTCGAGATTGCGACTCTATGGCTTGGTCGAATGCGTACGCGGAACATGCTTGTCACCGGATGCGTCTCGGCCATCCGGGGCACGACCAAGTCCTTGCAAAATCCCACAGTGCACCGCCGATCTTCCGCTGCTGCATTTGTCCCGCAGCACCCTAAGCTGGCCCTCCAGGCTTTGCAGCTCCGCGATCCGCTCTTCCACGTGACCGATATGGGTTTCCAAAAGCGCGTTCACCTCACCACAGTTCTCGTCCGGTGCGGACCGAAATCTGAGCAAAATCCTGATTTCGTTCAACGCCATGTCTAAGGAACGGCAATGGCGAATGAACGATAGCAGTTCGGCGTGCTCCTGCCCATAGCGTCGAAAGTTCCCGCTCGTCCGGCCTGGTTTTGGCAGCAATCCTTCACGCTCGTAATACCGAATAGTCTCGATTCCGCATCCCGTGCTCCGTGCAAGTTCGCCTATTGTCATTTGTTCAGGACTTCCATTTTTTTTTTGCTTGACTCTGTAGTTGCTACAGGGTGTTAACTCATTAATAGCAGTGTTGGAGAGAGACTGTGACCTCGAAGCGTCCCTTCGGCTATCGGCAAAGACGGCTACCCTGCCGCTGTTGGCGCGGCGAGCCGTCGCAGAGATTTTGGCAACCGATCTGTTGCAGTGACAGCAATCGGTAAGGTCTTGCCCGAGCCCCCGGTCGGGCTTCACTTTGCCGCGACCCGTTTTCTTCAGGAGGATCGAATGAAAAAAGACATGAGAATTGCCGCGTTGCCCATCGCTCTGTTGAGTATCGTCGGTGGCATCGCGGGCATCGCTTCCCCCGATGTCGGGATGATGCTTCGCCGATCGTACTTCGCGACGCCCGCCCTATTCTATGCGGTCGTCGCTGTTCGCTCCGCCATGGGGCTCGGGCTAATCCTGGCTGCCTCGAGCTCTCGCTGGCCCAGGACTCTGCGCGCCTTGGGAGCCGTGGTGTGCCTGCAAGGACTTTCGGCGACGCTTCTCGGACTGGATCACGCGCGAGCGATCATGGAATGGGAGGGCATGCAGGGTTCCGCGCTCCTTCACGCCGGGGCCGCGGTGGCCTTAGCCAGCGGGGGCTTCATAGTGTTTGCAGTTACACAGGGGCCGTCCGAGGAGCAGAGGAAAACAGCTCACTAGCAACGACTGAATGCCACCCGCTTTCTCGCGGCGGACCTCCTCGGATGGATTCTTTAGCCCTGGATATGGGCCACTACAAAAGGCTATAACGGTCCGAGGGGTCATTCCTAGAGAGCAGAGGCGGGTCACTTCTGGCGAGCGCCGAAGAGTCGCACAGGAAGAAGTCTTGGCGGCGTGGCATCTACTCGGTACAGGTGGTGCGGTGGCTGAGGCTCTACCGCGTATTCCTCCCCTCGCGGGTACAGTCGGGAATGCCTGCTCGTACTATGTACGGAGCCGCGCCACAAACGCGAGGAAACAAATAAACGTGAAAAAAGAAATTGCCAGCGCTGGCACTGTTGCACCGTGCGTAAGCAGACCGGCGCAGAGCAGAACAATCAGACCAATGAAGATCCACGTTTGAAGCGCTCCGTACGGAACCAATTCGTTGGAGTCTGACTACAAGCCCAACCTCGTAGGTAGCTGATCGCTCGTCGCTAGTTTCGCGTCCGCTCTGTGCGGCGAAGTCATTGAGCTGAAGTGTACTTCCATGCCTTCAAGGTACAGGAAACGAGCTACGAAGCGACGCGGAAGAAGAGATCCGGAATCGCGGCGATCATAATGGAAATTTTCCGCTTGACTATAATCCAATTGTTATATAACATTCAGCTTATATACCGCCGGGATGCCGAACCTCGATACTACCTTCTCCGCGCTGTCCGATCCGACACGCCGGGCAATCCTGGCCCGTCTCGCCCTTGGCGAAGCAACCGTCATGGAGCTGGCGAAACCCTTCCAGATGACGCAACCCGCAGTCTCACGGCACCTGAAAGTGCTCGAAGGCGCAGGCCTAATTGTCCGTCGAGTGGACGGCGCTAAGCGCCCTTGCCGGCTGGCAAAGGGTGGTATCGAAGCCATTGATCAATGGCTGGCGATGCTGCGGGAAGCTTTGGCCAAAAACTACGACAGGCTGGACGAGATTCTGGCAGACATGAAACCCGAGAAAGGAAAGTAAACACGATGAGCAACAAAATGACGCTTACGACAGAAGGCGATACACATGTCGTTGTGACAAGGCGCTTCGCCGCGCCGCCAGAGGCCATATACCGTGCACACACAGAGCCGGAACTGATCCGGAAATGGTTGCTGGGCCCTGAAGGGTGGACGATGCCCGTTTGCATCAGCGACGCGCGCCCAAACGGGAACATACGGTACGAGTGGACCAACGGCAAAGGGGGCGGGTTCTACCTGACCGGCGAATATCTGGTGCTGGAGCCTTACAGCAGAATCGTTCATGTGGAGCGGATGTATTTGCCCGACCCGACGCCGGATAACCACGTTGAAACGACGTTCGATCCGGACGGCGCCGGCACTTTGATGACGGTGCGCATGACCCTGCCCGATGCGGAAACACGGGCGCGCATGCTCGCGACCGGTATGGAGCACGGAATGGAAGCGAGCTACGTTCGGCTAGAAAGTGCGCTGTAACCGGCGTCGCTCACAAACGATATGAGCCGGGCAGCGGATTGCGATTTTGGAACTGTCGTTGGTGCCAATACGGATACGCCACCTGCGGCTGACTCGCTTCATCTAATTTGGCCACCTGTTCGGCTGTTGATACAAAGCTCGCCGCCGCCAGATTATCGCGCAGCTGCTGTTCGTTGCGCGCGCCGATGATCACGCTCGAGATCGTCGGCTTTCGCAGCAGCCAGTTCAGCGCCAGTTGCGGCACGCTCTTTCCTGTCTCGGCCGAAAGCGCTTCTAGCGCGTCCACCACTTTGTACAGATACTCAGGCGGCACGGTCGGCCCTTGTTCAGCCGCCTTGTGAAGCCGGCTCACCTCCGGCAGCGGCTGGCCCCGGCGAATCTTCCCCGTCAGCCGCCCCCAACCCAGCGGACTCCACACCAAAGCGCCAAGGCCTTCCGATTGCGCCTGCGGCATCAACTCCCACTCGTAATCGCGCCCCACTAGCGAATAATAAACCTGGTGGCAAACGTACCGTGGCCATCCATACTGCCCACTGAGGTCAAGCGATTTTTGTAAGTGCCAGCCTGAAAAATTCGAAGCCGCGATATAGCGCACCTTGCCTTGCCGTACCGCCTGGTCCAACGTGGACAGCGTCTCTTCAACCGGGGTTAGCGCGTCGAAGGCATGCATGTGATAGACGTCGATGTAATCGGTCTTCAGGCGCTTCAAGCTCCCCTCGATCTGCCGGATCAAATGGTGCCTCGACGAGCCCACGTTGTTCGGACCCTCACCGAACGCAAACGTCGCCTTGCTGGAAATGAGCAGCTTCTCGCGTGGCGCCTGCCGAATCGCCTCGCCCAGGATTTCCTCCGAAAGGCCTTGCGAGTACACATCCGCCGTATCGAAGAAATTGACTCCCGCTTCCAGGCAGATTTCGATCAGGCGTGTCGCTTCTTTCACATCGGTCTCACCCCATGCCCGGAAGAATTCATTCCCTCCGCCAAACGTGCCCGTGCCCAGGCAGAGAATCGGCACTTGCAGGCCGCTCTTTCCTAATTGTCGAAATTCCATATGGATTGGATACGCGAACATCGGCTTTGGTCGCAACCGTATCCCGGTTCTGTTTCCTTCGGAATCGCGCTTGCACTATTCGTGCCGTAATGCGGTAAGTGGGTCGATGCGCGATGCGCGCGTTGCGGGCGCGTAACCGGCCAGAATCAACGCAGCCACTAGGGTTCCAGCCGCCAACAACATCGCCAGTGGGTCGGCGGGTTTGATTCCGAACACAAAAGATTTGATCGTGGACATGGCGCTCCACGCGCAGAGGAGGCCAATCGCCAGTCCCGCAGCGGCAAGCGCTAGCACTTCGCGCAGGATCATCCACATGATACGCCGGCGTTCGGCCCCCAGCGCCATTCGAATACCGATTTCATTCCTGCGACGCGAGACCGCATAGGCCATGCTGCCGTACAGCCCGACACACGCGATCATAAGCGCGAGGACCGCGAACACGGTGCAGAGATCGGCAAACGTGCGCTCCTGGGTAATGGTGCTGTCGATGCGCTGCGATTGCGTCATCATGCTCTTGACAGGGACGTTCGCGGCGGCTTCATGGACAGTCCTGCGAACGGTCTCCGCAAGCGCAAGAGGGTTGTCCGCCGTCCGCAGTTCGAAGAACATGGCGACAGGCGGACGTTTGATATTGTCCTGTAGATAGGAGAGATATGCCACTGGCGGAATCGCCCGCTTCAGCGAGTTATAGCGAGCGTTCTTCGCGACACCCACGATCGTCATGTCGTGTGTGTCCGAGTTGCCCAACCCAAAGTGCCGCCCGATGGGATTCTGGTTGGAGAAATACTTTTTAGCGAAGACTTCGTTCACCACGGCAGTAAGAGGCGCTCCAACCACATCGCGTGAGTCGATGGGACGGCCAAGCAAAACCGGAAGCTGCATCGTTTCGAAAAACGTCGGACCGACTGAAATAAAGGACGTGGTCGGGCCGCCGCGGCCTTCCTGTTTGGGAACACCTGGCAGAACGACAATGGTCGAGCTGTTCCAACCGGCAACCAGCGGCATGTCCGTTGCTGTTGCGGCTCGAACGCCCGGCAGAGCCCGGAATCGCTCGTCCATGCGGGCATAGAACGCCTTCAGCGTCGCGTCTTTGTAGCCCGCCTGGCTCGCATCCAAGCTGAACGTCAGAAGCTTCTCCTGGTTGAAGCCGATCTCCACCGAATGAAGCTTGGCAAGTGTGCGGACAAAGAGCGCGGCTCCCAGCACCAGCAGCAGCGAAAGGGCGATCTGGCAGACAACCAGAAACTGGCTCAGGCCGACGCGGTGTCCACGGCGGCTCGGGGCGCTGGCGCGAGTCTCCTTAAGCGCCGGGGTGATGTCCAAGCGCGTGGCTGCAATCGCGGGTGCGAGGCCGAAAAGAATCCCCGTGGCAAACGCTACCGCGATCGTGAAGGCGAGGATGCGCCAATCGAGTTTCGCGGCGAAGGCTGAAATCTTCGCGGCCACCGGCCAGCAGCCAAACGAGGAAACGAATCCCAGCAGCCGCAATCGCCTAGGCCCACAATGCCTCCAGGCAGCGCCAGCAGCACGCTCTCCGTCAGCAACTGCCGCAGCACGCGCAGGCGGCTTGCCCCCAGACTGAGCCGCACCGCGATCTCGCGCCGCCTCGCCGCGGCGCGGGCGAGAAGCAGGTTCGCAATATTGGCGCAAGCGATAGCCAGGATGAAAGCGACCATGGTCATCAGGACAAAAAGTGGCTTCGAATACTGCCGCCGCAGCGAGTCGACGCCGGATCCGCCTTCCTCAAGCCAAAGCGCCGGAAGGTCGGCCCGCTCCTTATCGTTCGCCGCCGAGGCCGAGCGCGAATTGATGGAATCGTGCCGCAAGTTCGGCTTGCGCGTGCGCCAGCGTAATGCCGGGACGTAGGCGGCCCATCATATCGGCCCAATAGAAATGCGGATCGATGAACATCGTGTCGTGCTCGTCTGCCGTAGTTTCGGGCCAGCGAGGGGCGGTTCACGATGGGAACGTAAACCACCGGAGCGGAACCCGGGGTGACGCCAAAGAACTCCGGTGCGGCGACGCCCTCGATCGTGAATGGAATATTGTTGATGCTGACGATCTGGCCAATGGCCGCCGGATTCCCCGCGAACCGCTCGCGCCAGTAGTTGTAACTAAGGACCGCCACCTGCGATGCGCCAGCCAGGTTATCGCCCTCGGCAATCAGCCGCCCCGCAGCCGGAACGATTCCGAGGCCGCTGAAGAAATTGCCCGAGACGAATTCAACCGGGCCGAGTTCGGCCTGCCCGTGGACCGCTAGCGTTGAGTTGCCCCGCCGTTTTGATATGCGAAGAGCGTCGAGAAGACGTTGTTGTGATCGCGAAGTAAGTTCGTAGGCCGGCCATGGGAAATCCGGGCTGGTTTTACCCCCTCCCGGCTCATCGTAAGCTGCTCGCCGGAATGACTCTGGACGACGGCGGGCTCCTGTTTAGTTTCGCGCGCCAGTTCAGAATCACTAGTTCGCCGGGATTCCGAACCGGCAGCGCTCGAATCATAATCGCGTCCATGACGCTGTAGATCGCGGTATTCGCGCCGATGCCCTAGCGCCAGCGATAACACAGCCATGGCCGTGAACAACGGATTCTTGCACAAGGTGCGCCAACCGTAACGGATATCCTGGCCCAGCCGTTGCAATGATGTCCAGCCCCACATTTCGCGAAGATCCTCCTTCAGCAGCAGCACGTTCCCAAAGTCGCGATGGCTGGCCCATTCGGCCTCTTCGCGTGGAATGCCCGAGCGTATTCGCTCCTCCGCCTCGGCCGCCAGATCGTGCGCAATCTCATCCTCGAGATCGGTATTACGCTGTCTCCAGCGCCAAAAATGCCACCGCATCGTTAGCCCCCTTGTGCCGGACGCATGACGCGGGTGATAGCGCGAACGAAAAGCTTCCATTTGGATTGCTCTGCCACCAGTTGCTTTTTTCCCGCCGCGGTCAGCCGGTAATACTTTGCCCGTCGGTTTAGGTCCGAACTCTTCCATTCCGCCGAGATCAGGCCGCGAGCCTCCAGCCGATGCAGCGCCGGATATAAAGACCCGCGCTCGATTTTCAGCAAATCCGCCGAACTCTGCCGGATAGCCTGCCCGATCCCGTGTCCATGCTGCGATCCCCACTGCAGGGTCCGCAAAATCAGCATGTCGAGCGTGCCCTGAAGCAGCTCGATTCCGTTTTCACTAGAGTTATTGTGAGCCATTCGCTTAGCAGACATTCTAGTAGAACATTCGTCTCCTGTCTACTAGACGGTCTGCTAGTGCCGCAGCTCCAGCCGACATTATGCAATGCGGCGCTCCGTCCGGCGATACCGGCCATGTTTTCAGCGAACGCGACTACCAAGCGTCATTCCAGTAGCTCCTGGCTCACGCGCCACACAGAAGCTGGCGGGAAACAAGCCGGCCTATCGTTCCTAACGCAGTTCCCGCCGATTCCCGCGCATCCGCACGAGACCTCCAAGTTGTGAACTCCTCTCCGGATCGCTGACCCACGGGAGCTTACCACCCGTTCCGGCTTTCAAGGATGTTCCTCGACGTACCTTCGGGCGAAAAGAGACGCCGATGATAGTTTAGTTCTCAACTCCCACAAGCGTTAGAATCCCACTGTGAAGCAGCACTACACCAACGAGTACGTCTGGTACAACGAGTTCAAAATGTTCGTCGACGGCTGGACTACGGCCAGTGACGATTACCTCGGGGACAAGCCATTCGACAAATTTCTATACGTTGAGGAAGCCGAGACATGGGAGGAGTTTTTGGCATGGTGCAAACCTCTGCAAGGTGGCTGGGGGTTTCGGGGCCAATCCAAATCAAGCTGGGCACTCTATCCCTCGATCAATCGAATCCTGTTCGTAAAGGGTGGTGATTCACCCGAACCTTGTTTCAACTCCCAAGATCAGAAAACTTCAAGTAAGCGGTTCGCTGCGTTTTACGTTTCTTCAGCACCTGCAAGTCGCAAATATCCACCGTGGCTCCTTGTTTCCCGATCTGGACGGGTTTGCCAGATCGCTCGATGTTGATTTACGAATTAAGATGGATGAGCGACGTCGAGAATACGAGGAGCAACGTGAGAGGCAGGCTTATCATTCTGTTTCACTCGCCGAGGAAGATGGGGCCAACGATCAAGGTGATGAATGATACGGAGCTTAGATGTTCGCTTTCTGACTCATCAAGCCCCGTCCGAAGCAATCCATTTCGCCATGGGGCGCGCTGCGCTCCCGGTGCCTGTTCCCTTGCCGTGGGCAGTTTCCGCAGATCACTCGCACAAACGCCTTTCGTCGCTGAACCCCGCCACTGGCCTCATATTCGCCCCAACCCGTAACCTATTCCGCCAACTCGTACTCGTACCTTCTCACGTCCTAGCCCAACGCTCCTCGATTTGAAAGAACGAACCCAAACCAGTTCGTTCGGTAAAACGCCTTAACCGCCCTCCCGAATTTTCACGTTCACGATTTTTTAAAATCTTTCTTTTCACCGCGAATCAACAGCTTCCCTGCCACGCCTGCCGTCGCGCCGCACTTTCCGCCCCTACACTCATACACGGAAGCACGCGTATGAACGATTTCATCCTCGAAGAAAATTTGCCCGACGCGCCGGAATCTGAGCCGTCGCCCGCGCCCAAAGAAAAAGAAATCCGTCCGGGCCACTCTACCGGTCCGACCAGCATTAACGGTAAAGCGCGTTCCAGCATGAACCGCCTTACGCACGGCTGCGCTCCGCCAAAACCGTTCTCCCCGACGAAGATCCCGCCGAATTCGAAGCCGCCATGCAGGCCTGGTATGACCAGTTTGAACCCGCCGAAGACGACGATATCGCCGCCATGCTGGTCGAAGAAACCGGCCGCGCTCACTGGATGTTTAAACGCAATCGCAAGCGCCTGGAAGAAGTCGAACACCGCCTCCCCGGTGATGCCGGCCTATGGACTCCCAATCACGACCACCGTTACTCCAACGCGCTGCGCTATCAAACTACCGCCCAACGCGAGTTTTTCCGCTGGTTCAAAGCTCTCGAACACCACTACGACCGCATTCATCGGGATGAGCACCTCAAGCAACTCGCCTTCGCCAAAATGGCTGCCGTGGAACTCCAAGCGAAAGCCAAGCAGATCATCGAAGGCGAAACATCTGCGTTCGGTGCCGGCCATGACCGGCAGTAGATGCCAAAAAGCCGCGCACCACTGTGGCTTGCGACACCGTGCCTTGCGATGTTCCGGCTTACGCCCTACCCGGTTGGAGTTTGCCCGATCGGGGAAATGCCAAAACGCCCTCTACGGACGAGCAGTTGGAAACGGTCCCAGATTACGGCCCTTCTTAGGGAAGGCGGCGGCGATTCGAAACAAGTGTTGCAAAAAGACCTTTTGCGCTCGCGTTTGAAAATGCCGGCTCAGCATTGTCACCCCCAGGCTGCGAGTTGCCTGGTCATTTGCGATGCGGATGAAACGGCATCCTCGGGCCCACTGAACCGCCATTTTCGGAACGGCCGAGATGCCCATGCCGGCAGAGACCATCGCCAGAATTGTCGCGAACTGTCCACTTTCAAACACGACATTCGGCACGACGCGGGATTTCGCGCACGCCTCGATCGTGCTATCGCGAAAGCAGTGCCCCTCTTTCAACAACAGAAACCGGCTCTCTTTGGGAATTTCCTCGAGTCTGATCACCTTGCGATGCGATAGTGAATGCGAATCCGGCACGACCAGAAAAAATGGTTCCCGCAGCAGCTTCAGCGAAAGCAACTCGATTCCGTCGAGTGGTAATGCGGCGATGATCAAGTCGACCTCTCCGGCGTGCAGCCGGTCGAGAAGAACGGGTGTCGTGTCCTCGATTACGTTGATCACGATTCCGGGATGTTGCCGTGAAAAACCGCTGAGTACGGGAGGGAGCAGATAAGGCGCAACGGTTGGAATGGCGCCGATGGACACTTCACCTTTATCTTTTCCGCTCATCTCCAGGATTTCCGTTTTAGCTTCGGACAAGTCGCGAAGAATCCGTTCCGCTTTGGGCAGGAACGCCGCGCCGAACGAGGTCAGCCGGGCCGATTTGGATAGCCGATCGAAGAGCTTCGCACCCAGCTCGGTTTCCAATTTCAAAATCTGCTGAGAGAGCGAAGGCTGCGCGACCCGTTCTGCCTGCGCGGCGCGCGTAAAGGTGCCATTTCTCGCAATCGCGCAGAAATAACGCAGTTGATGGATTTCCACTTCTTTTATTCTCCATCCAGTCCCCAATCCTATGGAGTCAATAGGAAACATATATTGGACCTATAGCTGGGCGCTCAATAGGCTGGTGTTGAAAGGAAGGACCTATGGCCGATGGAGTAACACCAGTCGCATATGGCGACGTCACGCAGCGTGTTGGAGTGGAAGTGATTCGGGCGCGTGGAGTTGACGTCGAGAAGTTGATCAAGACACTGATTGCGAACGCCGCGGCGGAATTCGCAAGCACCTATTATTACTACACGATTTTGCGCATGCATCTCGCGGGTTATGAGGATTACAAGGAGATCTGCGAAGACGCTCGTCTCGAAGACCGGGCGCATTGGGAACTGATTGTGCCTCGGATTTATGAGCTCGGTGGTGAATTGCCGAACGATCTGCCGGAGTTTCACAATCAGGCAGGGTGCGCGGCGGCAAAGCTGCCTGACCCTCCGACTGCCGTCAACATTCTGACGCTCTTGCTGGAATCGGAACGATGCGCCATCCGCAGTTGGAGCGCGGTTTGCGATATGACGTTCGGAAAGGACCCGCGAACGTATGACATGGCTGCGCGAATCCTGAATGAAGAAATCGAGCACGAGGCGTGGTTCATTGAATTGCTGGCTCATGAACGTGACGGTAAGTCGATTCCGTCCGGTCACTTCCGGCGCGGCGAACCGGGCGAGGCGCCATACAGTAAGAACGCCCGTTTCTATAATCCATAAGCCGTGAGATAAAGGAGCGGCATCGTGCGGCTGCATGGATGAAACTGAGACTCACCTGGTTGTGCTGGAGACGCCCGATGGCGAGCGATCTTTCCTCTGCAATCGGAATGAGTTCATTTGGAATGCAGCCGCGCGGAACGGAATCACGCTTCCGTCCATCTGCCATCAAGGCAGATGCTTAACATGTGCCGGCCGTCTTCTTGCCGGCGAAGTAGATCAGACCAGCGCGGTCTCTTATCTCCCGGAAGATAAGGAAGCAGGATTCATTCTGCTCTGTACCGCCAGACCGATGAGCGACGTACGAGTACGGACGCATGAACAATGGCTTATGCGTGAGCACCGCCTGCAGCTTGGCTTACCCGCGCCGTATGCCTGATGATCGGGAGGGAGAGAATTCAATGCAGTCTGCCAATCGTTGGGGCATCGCAGTCGCGGGCGTCTTCATGCAGATTGCTTTGGGGGCTGTGTACGCCTGGAGTGTGTTTCGCAACCCCTTAATTAAGCAATTTGGCTGGACCATTCCGCAAATTACACTCACCTTCACAATCGCGATCTTCGTCCTCGGCTTGGCCGCGTTTTTTGGTGGCCTGTGGATGAACAAGAAAGGCCCCCGCGTTGTCGCTATGACTGGTGGCGCGCTCTATGGAATCGGAGTATTTCTGGCAAGCTTCTCCGCTAACAACTTGTGGTGGCTCTATCTCAGTTATGGTTTGATCGGAGGAATCGGCCTGGGGTTCGGCTATATTGTGCCCGTCGCGGTTCTCGTCAAATGGTTTCCGGATCGTCGAGGCCTTCTCACGGGCATTGCGGTAGGAGGATTCGGCGCGGGCGCGCTAGTCACCGGTCCCGTGGCAGCGCGGCTGATTCTAAGCGTGGGCGTTCTGAAGACGTTTGCTTATCTGGGCGTCGCGTATCTCATTGTCACTCTAATTGCCGGGTACTTCATGCAGAATCCGCCTGCGGGTTGGAAGCCTGCTGGCTGGAATCCGAGTGTCTTCGAAGCCGGGCAACGCTCGGCTCGGGATTACTCCTTAGGCGAGGCTCTTAAAACCTGGCAATGGTGGACGCTCTGGCTTCTGCTGTTTCTCAACACTTCCGCGGGAATCTCGGTGATATCTCAAGAAGCGCCCATGTTTCAGGAGTTCGCGCATATCAATGCTGTCGTGGCAGGAGGTTTGCTCGGAGTCGTGTCCATGGGCAATGCGGCAGGACGCGTATTTTGGGCCTGGGTTTCGGACTTGGTCACGCGAAGAATGACCTTCGTAATTATGTTTGCCATCCAGGTACTGCTCTTTTGGTTCTTTCCAAGCATCCACTCCGTCGCGGTGATCGGGACCGTCACATTCGTGATTCTGATGTGTTACGGCGGAGGATTCGGCACCATGCCGGCCTTTACCGCCGACTATTTTGGAGCGAGAAACGTAGGTCCAATCTATGGGCTGATGCTAACCGCTTGGGGCTTTGCGAGTGCATTTGGACCGCTGTTGATTGCGCACATGCGCCAGGCGAGCGGGCAATATAAGGGCGCACTATATGTAATTGCCGTGGTGATGGCCATTTCCGTCATTCTGCCCTTGCTGGTTCGTCCGCCACGAACAGAGTCTTTTAAAAAACCGGCAGCCTTCGAGAGCGAGGCTGCCGGCCGGTGAGCGTTAGCGGCTAAAAACGGGCCCGCTTGTCCTCCGAACCGAGGCTGGCACGGTGGATGCCAACCCCCAGGGAAGCGAATACAGCCGAGCCGCCCTGCTCTCACAAGCTGCCGTTATGATCGCCTCTATCTTGTAACGCAGGAAAAGCGGGAAAGTTGGAGCAGGTAAAATTACGGGGTGATGCGGCGCGGTCTGCTTCAGTCTTGAAAATGGCAGTCTAATGTCCAAGCAGGATGAGGGAACGCGGCCGAGCGGTGTCATCAAAGCCGATCGCACGGCAATCGATGCCGCTATGCCGGCCCTGTATCAGGAGCTGCGCCGGATCGCCAAAGAGTACCTTTCTAGCGAACGGCAGGGCCACACGCTGCAGCCGACAGCGCTAGTCCATGAAGCATACTTACGGCTGATCCAGCAAAATAAGATCGACTGGTCGTGCCGGGCGCAAGTGTTGGGTATCGCCTCCCGCATGATGCGGCGCATACTCGTGAATTATGCCGTCGCGCGGAGCGCGCGCAAGCGCGGGACGGCGCTGCAGATTACCACGGCAGAACCGGACGCCGCGGACATGCGTCCCGTGGCCATTGAGGACCTAGATCTAGCCTTGAATCGTCTCGAGGGAATGGATGCGCGGCAGGCCCAGATTGTGGAGCTACGTTTCTTTAGCGGTTTGACTATCGAAGAGACCGCCTCGGTAGTCGGCGTCTCGGCGGACACTGTGAAGCGGGAGTGGAGGACCGCCAAGTTGTGGCTGGCGCGCGAGTTGCATGGGCGAGCGAGTACGTCAACATAGGAGCGCATGAACGCCTTACGCTGGCAACAGGTCAAGACGATTCTCGACCAGGCTCTCGAAGTCCAACCCGAGAAGCGCGAGCGATTCCTAAAGGACATTTGCGCTGAGGATTTGGCGCTTCATCGCGAGGTCAACGAGTTTCTGGCTTTCAACGAACGCGCTGACGAATTGATTTCCGACGAGGTTCTGGACAGCACGATCTCATCCGACGGCGATGACGATACGGTGTACGAAGTGCCGGAGCGCGCCGGTCCCTACCGCATTATTCGTGAAATGGGCCGTGGCGGAATGGGAGTCGTTTGCCTGGCAAAGCGCGATGACGGCGAGTACGAGCGACTGGTCGCGCTGAAGCTGATCGGAAGTAGAGTTCACGGTACAAAGTTTACGAAGCTATTTTGGCGCGAGCGCCAGATTCTAGCTCAGCTTGACCATCCGAATATCGCCCGTTTGTTGGACGGCGGCACAGCCGAAACGGGGCAGCCGTATTACGCGATGGAGTATGTGGAAGGCGAACCACTCGACAAATATTGCCAGCGGCGCGCGCTAGGCCTGCGTGAAAGGCTTGAACTCTTCATTTCGGTCTGCTCCGCAGTCAGCCACGCGCACCGCAATCTGATTATTCACCGGGATCTGAAGCCGAAGAACGTGCTGGTCACGCCAGCAGGCGTCCCCAAACTGCTGGACTTCGGCGTGGCAAGAATTCTGGCCGGTGACGCGCATTTGGAAAGAACGACGGGCACGCCGCTTACGCCTTGCTACGCAAGTCCGGAACAGCTCAGAGGCGAGCCTCTGACGGTCGCCACAGATATCTATTCTCTGGGTGTGTTGCTTTATGAGCTGCTAAGCGGCCGGCATCCGTACGGAAACTGCGAGGGTACGGCGGCGGCTCTCCGGCAGCTTTTAGAAGAGAATCCAATTCCGTTACGGGAACAGGCTCCAGACATTCCAGGCGATCTTGAAAACGTCGTGATGATGGCGCTCCGCAAAGAACCGGAGCGAAGATACGCCACTGTGGATGCGTTCAGCCATGACCTGAGGTCATTCCTGGGCGGCTTCCCGGTACAGGCGGCGCCTGACACATTCTTGTATCGGCTGCGCAAGTTCACAAAACGGAATCGCTGGGCGGTCATAGCGGCAACCGCCGCGCTGGTGGGCATCACGATCTCCGGGATAGTCACCTGGCGGGAAAAGCGTCAAGCCGAGATGCGATTCCAGCAGGTGCGAACGCTGGCGCACTCGGTGGTGTTCGAACTCGACGATGCGATCCGGGATTTGCCGGGCTCCAGCCGGGCCCGGGAATTGCTGGTCGCGCGCGGTCTCGAATACCTTAATGCGTTGGCGAAAAATCGTGGAAACGATCCGGCTCTCACCTTGGAATTGGCGCAAGCTTACATGAAAATCGGCGCCGCTCAGGGCGATTTGGAGCAGGCGAATGTAGGCAATCGCGAAAGGGCATTGGCGAGTTACAACGAGGCGCGCGCGCTGCTGCTGGAGCTGCACCGTAAGAATCCGGGCAATCGGGATGTGGAACGCTCGCTTGCGCTGGTAGACAACGATATTGCAGTGCTGACGCCGCGAGCGCGTCTGAAGCAGGCACCGGGAATACAGCAGCAAGCGATTGCGCTTTTCGAAGACATCGCGCATTCCAGTCCCGGAGATGCCGGATTGAAGGATCACGCCCTGGCGCATTTCTATTTGGCATTCGCGGCGACGCGACAGGAGAAGCTGCAAGAGGCTCTACCAATGTGGAACCAAGCGCTTACCGACTACGAACGGCTTCAACAATTAGAGAATAATTCGGCGGAAGCGAAGAGGAATGTCGCACTGGTTGAGAAGCATATCGCCAGCGTGTACTCCGCATTAGGCAATTATGCCGAATCGATCGCGCATGAGCGCAAGGCAGCCGAGATCGATGAAGGGAGATTGGCGGCGGAGCCACAGAATCCGACCGCGCGCATGGATCTTTCATTCGATCTGGTTGAGCTCGGCTGGTCGCTGCACGAGTTGGGAGACGAAAAGCAAGCCGCCGATACACTGAACCGCTCGATCGCGTTGCGGCGTCAAGTAGCCGCTGCGGATCCGCACGATTTCCGGGCACAATCGGAATACGAAACGGCGCTCCGCATGACTGGGGTGGCCCGATGCCAAGCGGGATCTTTGAACGAAGCGCTGAGCCTGGAGGAACAAGCCGCAGGAGTAGGAGCTTCGCTTCATGGGCGCGATCCGGGCAATTTGGATGAAGACGTCAACTATGCTCTCGATTGTTATGAGCTGGGCGCTGCGAACCGCGAACTCGCCTTAAAAGGCGGCCCGACGGACGGCAATTATTGGCACGCGGCGCTGGCGAGTTTCCAACGATCGCAGATGTTGGGCGCGAAGATTTCGGCCGGCGCAATCGACGATCCGAACGATCGCGAAAAACTGACCAAGCTGCCCGAACGAATCGCGGAGTGTCTGCTGCACACGGGTAGCGAATAAGGGGCGCGTTTGGGAGCGCGTGATTGTACAATCCGAAGCGTGCCGGAAGCTGCCCGCCAAAAAGCGCTCGAATTCGAAGAAGCGCGCCAGATGGTTATCGAAATTGTGCGCTCTTTGGGAAGCAAGCAGGCAATAGAATCGGTTCCTCTGGAGCAGGCGCACGGGCGCGTACTGGCTGAACCGCTTCTAGCGGACCGGGACTACCCTGCCCTGCGGCGGTCGTTGCGCGACGGATTCGCGGTGAAGTCGAGCGACGTTCCGGGAACGCTGCGGATTCGTGGAGAAGTCCGCGCCGGAGAAGAACAACAGGCTCCACTGCAGGATGGAGAGGCACTGGAGATCATGACGGGCGCACCGGTGCCGGAGGGCGCCGACGCGGTAGTGATGGTAGAGCACGTCACTAGAATGAACGACCCGCAGGAGCGGATTGCAGGTCAAAATAGAGCAGCGCGCCGAGGCGGGCCAATTCATCAACCCGCGGGGCGCCGAAGCGCAACAGGGATCGGCCCTGATCCCGAAAGGCATGCCGCTCGATGCCAGCCACATAGCCACGCTGGCGATGACCGGCAGCACGTCTGTGCGCGTCTTGGCGCGCCCATCGGCCGCGATCCTGGCCACGGGCGATGAGATTGTCGAATTGGACGAGCGGCCAGCCGGCCACCAGGTTCGTAACTCGAACTCCTATATGCTGGCGGCGCTTGTTCGTGCTGCAGGCGGGGCGCCAACGATTCTACCGGTCGCCCGCGACACCAAAGAAGCGCTGCGTCCGCTGCTCGAGCAAGGATTGCAGATACGACATGCTACTGGTCAGCGGCGGCGTTTCGGCGGGAAAGTACGATCTAGTAAAGCCGACGTTGCGCGAGCTGGGCGTGGAATTTCATTTCGAGCGGGTGCGGGTGCAACCGGGTCAGCCAACAGCATTCGGGACGTGGAAAGACAAGCCGGTTTTCGGGCTGCCGGGAAATCCCGGTTCGACGCTTATCACGTTTCAACTCTTCGCCCGTCCGGCTCTGGAGCTGCTCAGAGGACAAGACGAACCGATTCTGCCGCTGCTGTCGGCGCGCTTTGAGGCACCGTTTCGCCACAAACTCGGCTTAACGCGCTTCCTTCCTGCACGCCTTAATACGGATGGACAGTCGCTGCGGCATATCCCGTGGCAAGGATCGAGTGACGTTCCGGCGCTTGCCAAGGCGAATGTCTTTTTGGTCGCGGATCACGATCGCGAAAGCTGGGCAATCGGCGACTCGATCCGAGTGATGCTCAAAGCATGAAAAAGAGGCTTTCGCATTACGATTCGGCCGGCCAGGTTTCGATGGTGGATGTCGGCGGAAAGGAGATCACCCAGCCGTACAGCGACTGCTCGCGCCTTTGTCGCGATGGCCCCGCACGTCATCAAAGCGTTGCCAGCAAATGCAAAGGGTGACCCGCTGGAGGTAGCAAGAATCGCCGGGATCAGCGCGGCGAAAAGGACATGGGACCTGATCCCTCTTTGCCATCAACTACCGCTCACCCACGTGGAATTGCAATTCAGCGTGGAAGAGAGCGGGATCGAGATCACGGCGACGGCTGCTACTGCCGCTCGAACGGGCGTGGAAATGGAGGCGATGACCGCCGCCTCAGTTGCCGCATTGACGATTTACGACATGACCAAGGCTCTGGATAAGGGTATCGAGATCCGCGAAATTCATCTGCTCGAAAAGACGGGCGGAAAATCCGGGACATACCGGCGAAAAAAAGCGGCGAAATGATAACGGTGGCGATTCTGACGGTGAGCGATTCGGCCGTTGCGGGCACGCGAGAGGATCAATCGGGCCCCGCCCTTCAACGACGCTGCCGCGAGTTGGACTGGCCTGTCGTTGCGGCTAAAACTATTTCCGATGAGCAGAGTGGGATTGCGGCGCAACTGCGGGAATGGGCTGACGATGGAACCGCATCGCTGCTGTTGACGACAGGCGGTACCGGCGTTGCCGCGCGCGACGTTACTCCGGAGGCGACCCGCAGCATCCTCGACCGCGAGATCCCCGGGCTGGGAGAGTTGATGCGCGCGAAAGGAATGGAGCAGACGAAGTTTTCAGTGCTGTCGCGGGCGGTAGCTGGAACGCGAGGCCGAAGTTTGATAGTGAATCTCCCGGGTTCGCCGCGAGGAGCGTTGCATTCGCTGGAGGCCATCGAGCACCTGGTAGCGCATATCATTGACCTGCTTGAAGGGCGTACGGAACATTAGGCAAATGACAGCCGAGTTGCTTCGGGTGAGAAACTGAGGATGGTAATAGAAACTCAGCAGGAACCGGAGGCATCTCAGGACATATGAGGTATTTACCTTGGCTCGTCTTGCTGGCGGCGATGGGCACGACGGGCGTGGCTCAAGTTTTACCGCCAGGACAACTTCCGCCGGGACCGCCGCCGCAACCCGGCCAGTTGGGACCCGCACCCAAGAAATTGCCGTCAAATACTCCCGATGCTTCATCCCCCGGCACGGAAGGGCCGACGGTTCAGCCTGTAAACGCGGACAATCCTTCTAAGATTCCGGGTATTACAGCGCAATACGTGCTGGTTCCGACGTCTGTGTTGGATCCAGACGGGCATGGATACGTGAATGGCCTGAGTACCACCGATTTTGAGGTCTACGATAACGACAAGTTGCAGAAAGTGAGCGCCGATTTCAGCCAATTGCCGCTTTCGGTTGTGCTGGTAGTGCAGGCGAACTCCGAAATAGAACCGGTGCTTCCACAGTTGAAGAGGACGGGACTTCTCTTTCAAGGACTGGTTACCGGAACGGACGGCGATGTGGCTGTCGTGGCATTCGATCATCGGCTGCAGCATCTACAGGACTTCACGAACGATCCGGGCAAGCTGGACGATGCGATGCAAAAGCTCACGGCGGGATCGAGCAGCGCACGGTTGGTGGATGCCGTACTCGACGCGGATCATATGCTCAAGCGCCACGATCCGCGAAATGTGCGCCGCCGGGTGATTGTGTTGCTGAGCCGCAACATAGATAAAGGCAGCGAATCGCACCTGCAGGAAACGGTACGGTCCATGCAGTTCGACAACGTGGTTATCTACTGCGTCGATATTTCACGGCTCTTGACGGCCTTCATGAAAAAGCCCGATTATCCGCCTCCGCAGAATGGCGGACTGCCCCCGGAGGCGCTCCCGAATATTGCTGGTGGAATGGGCCCCCGAAATCAAACCAGCGTTCTCCAGGAAGAAGATGGGAACCTTCTTAATGGAGTTGCTCCGATCGCGCGGTCCATACACGACCTGTTCAAGAGAAGCCCTGCGGAAGCGTTTTCCTATTTCACAGGCGGACGAATGTATAGCTTCGCGACGCAGCGCACTTTAGAGACCGCCATAACGGACATTGGCGCAGACCTGAATAGCCAATACCTGTTGAGCTATAACCCCAACGACAAGAACGAACCGGGTTTTCACAACATCAAGGTTGTGGTAGATCGTCCCGGATTGAAGATTCGCGCGAGACCGGGTTATTGGTGGGGCGGCGGCGCGCAATAGACTACTTAGTGAGGACTAAGACTTCCACGGGTTGAAAATTAAAACGCCCAAACCTTCAAAGTCTTTCACGTTGCGCGTCACAACTCTCAGTTGCCGCAGCGAGGACATTGCCACTTCGCTTCGCAAGAAGCGGCCACGAGCGCTTCCTGCGATTGTGGCTCGGAAGCAAGTAATTGGTGGATCCGAGCAATGCTCTCTGAACGGTGCCGGTTGGCAAGGAATCCAAACTGGCGAATGCGCACGAAGCCGTGCGGAAGAACATGTTGCACGTAGCGCCGCAGGAACTCCAATGACGGAGTGTCATGAGGCGCTGCTTGTTGCCGCGGGCATCGTCCTTCCAACAGAAAGTGACTTGTTCCCCATCAAAAGAGACCAGCCGGTGATTGCTGATGGCAACGCGATGGGTATAGCCGCAATCGGTTCAACCTAACTCTTACTCTTATGGCTATGTCCGCGTTGCGGTGGCCCGATGCTTCTTCTGCAGAGACTTACCGTTGGGGAACTCAACTCGCAATCGGCGGAATGGAGGATTCACCTTGGCAGCTCTTAATGGCTCGCCAGTTCCGGCCAAATCAATGAGTGTTTCGACAGGCACACTACACGTGTGTTCTGTTTGCGCTTTCGACAACCATCTCGCGCTTTCAGATCACATATTCACAGCAGCTTGCACGTGTATCCAATGCTCAAAACTCTTTCTCAACTGATCAGCTTTGCCGGCCTTTTCGCTCCGGCACTCGATCCAAAGCTCGAAAATCGTATTTAAATCCCATAGCAGCGCTTTGCCAGACCGGCCGCGTCCGCCGCAAACGCGGCGCCTTCCTTCAAACGTCTCTATCCGAAGTGATCCGGCGCCCAACTCCTCGCCACGCCCCGGCCTTCCTGCACCGAGTCACTCCAGATAGAGTCATAGCGTTACTGGCGAGCTATCTGCCGGGTGCTCCAATTTCCGAGTTATCCGTCAACCGCTCGCCGGAAGACACGAAGTAACACCACTTGCTCCGCGGTGAGTCGCTGGTCTCGAATCTCGGCGGATTGGAGCTTGGACCCCATTGCGAGACGCACTAGCCAATTTTCCAGTTTGCGCGTCCACGAACAATCCGGGACCGAGGAACGCGCGAGGCCAGGACAAGCATGAGACCCAGAGCGCTAAGTACGAAGGTTGACCCCTCCGGGACAGCGTTCGACGCCGGGCCGGCCTCACCGACGATCACCGATACGGGGGCAGTCAGCGTCAACACCGCTCCATCGGCTAACGAATCATTATCGGGATCGAAAGAAGAATCATTGGGGCTGACGCTAAATTCTGAATAACTGATGACGAGGGTTCCGTTCGCCTGGTCACCGACAGATTGAAAAGAGTTGATTTCGTAGGAACCGATTCCAGTGCCAAGCGTTGCATCAAAGTGTTGCGTATACGGATTTACTTCGCCATTGCCAGTATTAGGTCCGACCACGACGAAGTTGTTCGTGATGATCGGAGTAAACACGCCCACCGGGTATGTGCCCATGTCGAGTACGAAATCCGCCCCGTCGATGACGATCCAGGGCGTGCTTGTATCGTAAGCGTCGGGGGTGGCTGTAATGGTCCCGCCAAAGCCGACCAGGTCGCCCGGCATGCCGTAAAGCGTGTTGCTGTCGAGGGTAAGTGTAGCCGCGACGGCGCCATTCGTCATGAAAAGGGCCGCGATTATCAGCGGTATCTTCCGCATTCTTTTGTATCTCCGAGTCTTTACTTACTGAAACTGATTAACGAGTTGAATGAGCCCGACGGAAGCGCCGCCGTTCGAAACATAATCGACTGTCACCGTAAACCGCGCGTTCGCCGGACAACTACTGAAATCCCATGTGACGGTAGTCTGCGCGGTGGCGCCTAACTGCAGGTCTGGAAAAGAAAACGGCAGGAGCGGTGAATCTCGCACCGGGGTACAGGCTGTTCCGAACGTTTGCGTCAGCATCAAGCCGACGAGTTGTGGGTTGTATGCAGTGCCCGGGCCGTTGTTGGTAATGTTGATGGTCCATTGGCGGGCGCCTGCAGTTCCGGACCTGGCCGAAATGGTTCCCGATTCGGAGGCGGCAGGTGTGGCCATGAATTTGCCGGTGACGCCTTTCGGGGCGTTCATGGACAGCACTTGCGGCGAACTCTCGCCGCTCAACGCGCCCTCGAAACCGGTAAAGACGAAACCCGGAGTAGCCGAAGCGCTGACGACGGCATCCGTCCCGGCCGCATACCAGTTCGCAGCGCCAGGCTGCGGCACAAGATTGCCGCCTATGCCGGGCTGGGCCTTGGTAGTCAGCTGATATTCGGTCAGGAAATTCGCGGTAAGAGGATTCAGCACGGGATCGGCTATACTCTCAGGGATCACGGTACGCGGATTACTGGTATCCCCGTCGGACCAATTCTGGAAGGTGTAGCGAGTATCGCCGCTAGAGTCTGGCGCAGGCCAGGTCAGCGTACACGGGCCGCTCCAGAGTCCGGTATACGGGGTGATGAGTGTACCTGAAGGGCAGCCGGTCCCGCTCAGCGTGAAGCTGCGACCCGACGGCGCAGAAAGCACGCTTACGTCGGTTATCGTGAAAGCGTAGACTTCTCCGGCCTCTAAAATACCGTTTAGAGTCTTCCCGTGCGTGCCGATGAATGCGGTCCCCTCGCCGCTGAGCGCGACAGCACTGCCGAATTCGTCATCAGCAGCAGCGTCGGAAGCGGTTAGTGTCGTCTGCTGCGGCGACCACGTTCCCGTGGACCGCGTAAACACATACCCTGCCCCTGCCAGACCGTTCTTGCCGAGGGCCCCGATGAGCGCCGCGTTGCCATCATTGCTCAAAGCGACCGAGGAGCCGAAGTAATCGCCGGAAGCGCCACCCGACGCGATTAGCTTTTGCTGGGGCGACCAGCTTCCGTCAGACGAAGTAAACGCGTACGCTGCCCCTTGGCCGCTATTCCTGTTGTCTGCTCCGATGAGCGCCGTGTTCCCATCGCTGCTGAGTGACACCGATATGCCGAACTGATCGCTCGCAGCGCCATCCCACGCGGTTAGCTCTTGCTGCTCTTGCTGCTGCGACCAGCTTCCGTCAGACGAAGTAAACGCGTACGCTGCCCCTTCGAGGTTGCTCTTGGGTGCTCCGATCAGCGCCATGTTGCCGCCTGCGCTCAGTGTCACAGAGTACCCGAACCTATTGTTGGGAGCGCGATCGGACGCGGTTAGCTCTTGCTGCTGATTCCAAAAGCCGCTGTAGCGCGCAAACGCGTAGGCTGCCCCTTCAAAGCCGTCTTTCCCGTATGCTCCGATGAGCGCCGTGTTGCCATCACTGCTCAAAGCGACCGAGGAGCCGAAGTAATCGCCGGAAGCGCCACCGGACGCGATTAGCTTTTGCTGCTCGTTCCAGGTGGCGCCGGAACGCGTAAACGCGTACGCTTCCCCTTGTGTGTCGTTCTTGCCGGGTGCTCCGATCAGCGCTGTGTTGCC
This sequence comes from uncultured Acidobacteriaceae bacterium, assembly GCA_963795445.1. GTDB lineage: Bacteria > Acidobacteriota > Terriglobia > Bryobacterales > Bryobacteraceae > Bog-105. Next base: position 343,715 of record CAWCHX010000017.1, read on the forward strand.
ATCACTGCTCAGGGCCACAGCGCTGCCGAAGGCGTCCTCACGGGCTCCATCGGAGGCGGCAAGCGTTGCCGCCAGCGCCCAGCCATCGGCGGAGCGCTGGAACACATAAGCTCCCCCTGTGAAGTTGTTCGTACCGAGTGCGCCAATCAACGCTGTCTTGCCATCGCTGCTCAGGGAGACAGAAGAGCCGAATTCCGTGGAATTTTTCTGGTCCGGGTTCTCCAGTTCGGTCTGTAAAACCGGATCGACCGTCACCGGATAGCGCGCGCCGGCATCATCCACCTCCAGCCGAATCTGCCGGTTGACCACCCGCAGGCGGGAGGGCAACTTACGGCCCGTTGCATCCCAGCTCCGTATGCCGCCGTAGCGCAGCAAAGTTCCTGTCGCATCGCGAAACACGATTTCGTTACCGGAAACCGCCGCTTGCAGATCGCCAGCGGTCTGAAGCACGAGTGCTAGACTTCCGCCGCTGCGGGGTGCAAGTACAGTAAAACCTTGCTCCAGCCCCGCCGCGTTGTTCACGAACCATTCCTGGACACGGCCATGATCGAACGTGACCCGGTTTGCGGATACAGAGGACCGGATTACCGAGCCGTTGTTCACAAGCGAGAGTGAGAAGTGTTTGCCCTGATAGGTGAACTCGGTGCTCACACCCTCGAACTGCATTTCAAGATGCTGCGCGTAATTTGTGGCGTGGTACCCCGCCGCATCGGCCTCGACGCGATAGCGTGCCGCATTCACCGCCTTCTGAAGATCGGGTGAAACGTTCGCGGCTCCGAGAAGCGTCGAGAAAGAGAAAACTAGGGTTGTTACTGATAGAACCTGATTTTTTGCCATATCCGCTGGCCGTCCTTGGCCGCCTTCCCCGGCCTTCGCTTATTTCCTGAGAGCCGCCGCCTCATGCTGCGTAGGGCCTCGTGAAGGGGATCGTAAGGCGTTTCCTGGCGCCGCGCAAGGCTGTACCGGCCACAACGGTGATCTGCCGCGGTTTCAAAAACTTGCGGTATCTTGCAGGGCAGGCTACAGCGCGCTACAATACCGCTACCTTTAGGGTTTCACCGCGAATAATCAATGTCAGGGGCAACCGAGCGACAGAGAGGTATGCAGCCAAGCCGAGCTGAGATCACGGCACAGCTCGAAGCCATGCTCGCAGACAAATCTTTTGCCGGAGCCGATCGACTGAGCAGAATGCTCCGCTACCTGGTCGAGACCGCGGTCCGTGGGGGCGGCTCCGATCTGAAGGAATACACAGTCGGCGTCGAGGTCTTTGACCGGGACGCAGCGTACGATCCCCGGACCGACTCCGTGGTCCGGGTGCACGGAACGCGCCTTCGATCAAAGCTGGCCGAGTATTACGCCTCGACCGGGGTGAATGAAAGGGTGATTATCGAGCTGCCGAAAGGCGGCTATATTCCGGCTTTCCGATACCGGGCTGAGGTGAGCGCCGGGCCGCGCATGATCACGCTCGAACCACGCTCTTCGGCCCTGCTTGCGCCGGGCGTCGTCAGCCGACGGCGCACGTTCGCCTGGATCGCTACCGCAGCCGTTGCCATTGTACTCATCACGGCCGGTGTTGCCGTTGTCCGGCATTTCCTGGCAAAACCGCCCGCGCCGGGCCGCAGCGTTGTCAGGCCGATTACCTCGATGACCGGCAATCAACGTTTTCCGAGCTTTTCGCCTGACGGGAGTGAGATCGTTTTTTCCTGGGAAGGGGAGAACGCGGCGGCCCCGGGCCTCTACATCACGACGCGCGACGGGGGGCCCGTTCGGCGACTGACCAGCGATCCCGAACCGGAGCGCGCCCCCGCCTGGTCGCCGGATGGGCGCAGTATCGCCTTTATCCGCGGTGAACACAGCGTGATGCTGGTTTCTCCGGTCGGCGGGTCGGCCCGAAAAATGGCGGATACGGACGGGAAGTTCGTATCGTGGACGCCGGACGCTGAATCGGTGCTCATATCGAAGAGGCAGCCTTCAGGGAACGTCCTGTATGCCGTATCTGTGGCAACGGGCCAGCAGCGAGCGTTAACATCGCCTGCCGAGGACCCCGACAATTTCGAACCTTTCGCAATTTCTCCGGACGGAAAATTTCTCGGATATGCACGGCGCAGCGGTGATCGCGCGAACGCATCCATATATGTGCGACGTCTCTCGGGCGGTGCCCCAGTACGGTTGACACAGGGATTGGGTGAAATCATGGGCTGGAGCTGGACCACGGATACCGATGAGATCGTGTTAAGCATGGCCGCTGACGTGGGATATCGTCTCTGGCGAGCCCGCCCCGAATCCGGTGAGCCCATCGCGATTCCCGATACCGAAGGCGCTCAGTTTCCCACCGTTGGACGGGAGCCGGTATCGACCGGTCGGTTAGGGGAGCTGATCGCATATGAGCGAAGCTATTCTCACGCTGGCCTGAACGAAATCGACCTCGGTCCCGGCGAGCGCAGCTCAAGTGTCAGACCGTTGTTGGCGTCAACAGGCGCGGATACCAGTCCTCAGTTTTCGCCCGACGGGAAGTGGATCGTGTTTACCTCAAACCGCGGAGGCTTCAACGAAATCTGGCGAAGCGATTCCGCGGGTAGGAATCCGACTGTGCTTACCTCTCTCGGCAGGGAACAGAAGTCACCCGGGTCGCCGCGCTGGTCGCCCGATAGCTCCCGGATCGTGTTCGATGCGCGGGATGCTTCGCACAGCAACATTTACGAAGTCGGCGTTGACGGCGGCCCCGTGCGCAAGGTCACACGCTGGCCGGCCGACCAGGTGCGTCCACGCTGGTCGAGAGATGGGAAGTGGATCTACTTTGCCACCACCTATCCGTCGCGCTGGAGCATGTGGAAGGCGCCTGCCGAAGCGACCGAAATTACTCCCGAGCGGGCCCAGCGCCTGACATCGGAAAAGGGCTTCGAACCCGTGGAATCTCCGGATGGCTCTGCAATCTATTTTTTTCGCGCCACGCTGACCAACAGTGTCGGGCAGTTATTTTCCGTTCCGGTGGGCGGTGGGCCGGCCACAAAGGTGATGGACGATCTCGTGAATCATGGCTGGTGGGCACTGGGCAGGAATGGCATTTACTTCGTGGGGATGACTCCGGGAAAGCCGCCCGTCCCGGCTCCGACGAAAGAGCGGCCTATCGAATATCTCAGTTTCGCCACCCACCGGGTAACCCATTTAGGTTCAATTGCCGGACCGATTTGGGTCGGTGATCCGAGTTTTTGCGTCTCGCCCGATGAGCGGCGCATGGTGTACGGCCAGCTGGACGCTAGCACAAACATCATGCTGATCGAGCCCGTGCATTAGTGGCCGTTCTGGCATTCGTGATCCCTCTCTGGATGGATCGGCAACTCGGAAAGTAGCCCTCCAGATTCGAACCATTCCGGTCCCTCTTGCAGCCATTGCTCCAAATGGGTGCGCTTCTTGCTCGGCGCCATATTTCAATTCCAAGCCGCAGTTCGCCCAACGTCAGGACGCTGGCGAAGAGGGATTGAGAACTGGCAGACTTAAGCCAGAGTATCACCTGCGAGTTGGGTTGCGGCTTAACAAACTCCGAGATAACGTTGGTATCGATGAGGAATCCGCTCGCAGGTCAATCGGACGCAGATCGTCCTTTTGCCGCTCTACTGCAAGACCCGAGTCGCGCAACGGGGACTCAAGGAGGAACTGAGCAAAATTCTTTTTCGGTCTCCTGGATGTGGAATTGCGGCTCTCGCTGCTAGCTGGCAATGCATCGAGCGCCTGCGTAAGCAACTCGTCAACGTCTTCAAACGCGCCGCTCTCAGCCGCGCTTGGATGAGCGCTTGCAACGCCGGTTCTTGATCTCGATGGTCACGTCTCGCCTTACGCTAGCAGAACGACTTAGTTCGAAACGCAAGGCGCCGAAGGTGACGACGCTGTGAGGATCAATTTGCCATTGATGGTAATCGAGCAGCTCTCCGCGGACGCCGGGCATTACTTTCAGGAAGGTATAAAACGGCGCCGATCCGCACCATCTCAGATCATCGTGGCCATCTTGCACTAAAGACCAATAGCCGCCGATGTCGCCGGCTCCGATCTGGCCGATGCGCTGCCTGTCACGCTGCTCGATGGCCAGCATCTCACCGAGATTCGCAGTAGCGCGCAACTGGTCGCCGTAGCGCCGACCCATGTGAGCCATGTCGACACCCAGAATCCAGAACAGCCGCGATCCTTCGCGCGCGGCGATGTTGCCGAGCGCATCGAAAAATTGCGCGACGCGGTCGTTTGCTTCAGGCAGACAACCTTCATGGACGCTCTTGACGAAGGGACCGCACAAGATGGGCAGGATGCGCACGGCGGGTCCGTAAAGGTGCTGGAGGAAGACAACCTGAAATTCAATCGAGTGCTCGACGGAGTGGCAATAATCCTCCATTCGAACGGCTTCGCCCGCAGCGCGTTCCAGCTCATCCACTAAAGCTGTGTCGGTACGGGCCTCGCCGAATGGCGTGATGAACTGCTTTCTGGTAAGCCCGAAACGGTCGGGCGCACCATAGTGCGATGTTCCCAAAACGACGAAGGTCGTGTCGCGCGCTTTTTCGAGCGAGGGAAGGGCTTGGTAGGCCGCTCGATATGTATCCCATCCGCCGTCGGGGCTGGCGTGCGGAGCGGCAATGCCGATGGTGCTGGCGAGGCCTTGCGATGGGCCAACGCGGGTCGTCAACAGCTCGGCGAGTTGCACTCGATCTCCTGGATAAGCAGCACCGGCAAAGATGGGCTGGCGTTTAAGCTCTTGCGCGAATTCGACTTCGCGCTTGGCCTTGAGCTCGCGATAGCGGTCGTTCTCCAGGAAGCCGGCCTCGTTGAGGGAATCGAATAGATGCTGCTCTATCTCGCCGACCTGGATCTCACCGGTTATGCGGACCAATTCAGAACGCAAATCAAGCGGCGATTGCCTGCCATCGAAGCATTCGAGAGCTTGCACAAGGATGGGCGGGACAAGCAAAGTGGCATCGGAGTAATGATAAGGATCGCGAATGAAGAGCCCCGGCCGCGCGGGATCGGGCGACGGCATGAAGTCCAGGTTGAAGCGGATTCTGGGGAGAACGTCAGACACGCCTCATTTTACGAGGTGGCGCATTCTTTCCAGAAACTCGTAGGGGACGCGCAGGTTTCCATTTATCCCCACGCCCAATTTAGTATCTGGTTTCGGAGCGCCGTGGAAATCGGAACCTCCGGTGGGAAGCAGATCCAGCTCTTCTGCAAGCTGGCGATAGTACGCTTGCAACTCTGGCGGATGCTCGGAATGATAAATCTCCAAGCCGAGCAAGCCGGCATTCTTCAGGCCGACGAGCACTTCCCGTTCGACGTCGCGAGGTATGGCGAGCCGGATAGGATGCGCGACGACCGGAATGCCGGCTCCGGAGCGGATCTTGTGAATCGCCTCTTGCGTGGTCTGACTTTGGCGCTCGACATAACTAGGGGCGTTTTCGCCTATATAGCGGCGGAAAGCATCTTCAGAGTTTTGCGCGTATCCTTTTTCAACCAGGATGCGAGCGAAGTGGGTGCGTCCGGCCAAGCTCCGGCCCCGCGCCTCCACCTCTTGCAAGGTGATGTCGACGCCACGGGCCTGGAGCACCTCGGCTAGACGGCGATTACGATTGCGGCGATCTTCGCGCTCGCCGTTAAGCCATTGATCGAATTCCGGGGAGGGCGAAGCCGAAGGCCAGTAGCCGAGTAGATGAACGTGGCGATGACCGCGATTTCCGGGGAGAGTTAATCTCGAATTCAACTCGATGCCGCGAACCAGGTCGAGGCCTGCATTCCGCGCAAATGGGACTGCCTCTTGGTATCCGGCAAAGGTATCGTGATCGCTTATGCCAAGGCCAGCGAGACCAAGGCGTTGGGCGAGGGAAACGAGTTCTGCCGGGGTGAGGCTTCCGTCAGATGCAGTCGTGTGGGCGTGCAGGTCGATTAGCTTAATTGTGCCGGGTTCGGGAGGCTCAGACACTAGCGAAGTTTGATCTCCGGATAAACAATGAACTCGAACGTTTCTCCGCAGGTATGGGCAATCATGCGACCGGGTCCGAGCGTTTTCTCTTTGCTTCGATTCTCAAAAAAAACAGCTCCATCGGTGCTGTCACCGGGCTTCAATCTGGCTGGGGCAAGAGTGATGGCGGAAGCGGCTGCAGCAGCCTTGAAGCCACGATTCACAAACTGGGCCATGGCCGCTTCACGGCGCTTTTCGTAACCATTCGTGGAGCGGAAGTTGGTGAGCGCGTAGATAGTGTCTTCATAGAGAAGCTGCAACTTAATGACATCATTGCGGCTCGCTTTTTCCAGAAGCGATTCCACCACGTCGTCGGCGGAGACGGGCTGGAGTACGCTTCCATCCTGGCGCACAAAACTAAAATCGCTCGGTTTGACGGTCCACGAGATGAGCGATCCATTCGTCACGGTGACTTGCACGATGTTGTAGTCCTTAATGTGGGGAGGCAACGGAGCGAACATCACCGTGACTCCGTTTTTCGTGAGAGCCTGATAGTCCATCCCGCGAGACTCGAATTCAATGGGACCTTGCGAGACTGCTGGCGATGATGGATTAGGGACCTGGCCGCCGGGAGCGGTCTGGCCGGGAGGCGTTTGCGAAGCGCAGATGGAGGGTAAGAGCGCCGCGAATATCAAAATGGCGCGTGCGGATACAAAACGACTGCGCGCATTTAGACAAACCATCGGAAGACCCATCTACATAATAGACGGTATACTCTTTTTCAAGTTGCCGCTTAGAGAGCGCGAATTCACTCGCGATCAGCAGCCAATTTAGCAGTTAAGTGCCATCGTAGAACACCTTTCGGCTGCACTGGAAAGCTCTCGATATCCACCCGCAGAAGAGCGCCTTTCTTAAAGTCAAATTGAATGTTACGAGAGCCGAGCAGATAAGCCGCGAGTTCGCTGAAAAGCGGATTGTGGCCGACGAGCAACAGCGAGGCTTCGTCGCGATGAACGCGTATCTCATCCCAGACTTGCTCGACGGTGGAGCCGGGACCTAAGGCTTTGGTGCGAAGTAGCTCATTCTCGTATTTGAGAGCGCTTTGGGCGAGCTCGGCGGTTTGAACGGCTCGCTTCAAGGGACTGGTGAGAATCAAGGTCGGCTCAACGCCGGCTTGGGCGGCTGCTTGCAAAACCTGGCGCAGTTTGCGGCGTCCTTCTGTAGTTAAGGCGCGGTCTCCGTCGTCACGACCGGCGGAGCCCTCTTCGGCAATTCCGTGCCTCAGCAAATACAACTGCATAGCTGGGGGTTTCGCCTTTCATTCTGTCATACTGGTGCGTTCATGCCTGGCAGGGAAGAGACACAGAACCGCATTCTGCTGGTGATTGCTATTGCCGCGGCGGCTCTGATTCAAGTTTCGATTGCGGCTAGCCAAAGCCTGCTAGGACTGGGTATTCTGCTGCTGCTTTTGTTTCGACACAAGCTGGAATTTCCGCGAATTTGGATACCGCTAGCGGCGTTCTTCCTGTGGACGGCACTCGCGGATGTGCTCTCGCCCGATCCCTGGGGCGGCCGCGCGCAAATACGAAAATTCTTCGTATTCTTGTTTATTCCTTTGGTTTACGGCGTGTTCGCGCGGCAATTCGCAAAGGTGTTTTGTTTAATGGCGGCCTGGACGGCTGCTGCAACGGCCTCTGGGATATGGAGCTTGGCCCAGTATGTTTTGAAATACCAGCATGCGCGGCAAACTGGCGAAAACTTTTACGTGGCGTATACCGGCCACCGCATCACCGGGTTCGAAAGTCATTGGCTGACGTTCGGCGCGCTGCAATTGAGCGTGCTGGCGCTGTTACTGGCACAGTGGTTCTTTTCGAATCGCAGAATGCCGGGTTGGGTTTACGCAAGCATTGCGATTCTTTCGGCGGCCATTGTCTTGAGCTGGGATCGGGGCATATGGCTGGCGACTTTTCCGGCTGTGCTGTACCTGGTCTGGGTTTGGCGCCCGAAGATGACGCTTCTGGTTCCCGCGGTTGTCGCACTCGCGTTCTTCGTGGCACCGGCTAGCACGCGTGACCGCTTGAAATCGGTGATCGCACCGCATGGCGAGACGGACTCGAATCGGTTCCGCGTGGTCACGTTTTGGACAGGCATCGCGATGATCAAGGCGCACCCGTGGTTTGGGCTTGGGCCAGAAGAGATCAGGCGCAATTTCGATGCGTACGTTCCAGCGGACATGCAGCGTCCACTGCCGCTGGGCTATTACGGTCATTTGCATAATGTCTACGTGCAGTACGCGGCGGAGCGAGGCGTGCCGGGGCTCTTGCTGATGCTTTGGTTCATCGGAATGACAGTTTGGGATTGTGTTCGCGCCATTTTGCGGGTGGGCCGCGCGCGATCTCAACAGCTCTTCGTGCTGCACGGAACCATTGCTGTGACCATAGGCGTGCTGGTGGGCGGTTTGACCGAATACAACCTTGGGGACAGCGAAGTGCTAATGATGTTCGTGAGCGTGGTGGCAATCGGATACGCGGCTGTTCACAATGTGAACGTCGAGCCCGCGGCAGCGTGATTAATCCGAAGTCTTGGTACTGAGAAAGCCGGTTGTTCCCGGTATCATGAATAGGAATGGGAACAGCAACTCTGAATAGAACTGCGGCTGAGTACAAGGTCGCCGACATAGGGCTGGCCGATTGGGGCCGCAAGGAAATTTCAATCGCCGAGTACGAGATGCCCGGCTTGATGGCGATTCGCGAGAAATACGCCCAAGAGAAGCCGCTGAAGGGTGTCCGGGTTACGGGATCGCTGCACATGACGATCCAGACCGCAGTTTTAATTGAAACGCTGGCCGCTCTCGGGGCCGAGGTTCGGTGGGCAAGCTGCAATATTTTCTCGACGCAGGATCATGCGGCGGCGGCAATTGCGGCAACAGGGGTTCCCGTGTTCGCCTGGAAAGGCGAGTCGCTCGAGGAATATTGGTGGTGCACATACCAGGCCCTCAGCCATGCCGATGGCAGTGGTCCGCAATTGGTTGTCGATGACGGCGGAGATGTCACGCTGCTGATCCACAAGGGCTATGAACTGGAAGAAGGTAGCGAGTGGGTGAATTCGCCGTCCGGCAGCCACGAAGAAGAAGTGATCAAGGACCTGCTGAAGAAGGTCCATAAAGAGGATCCACAGCGCTGGCACAAAATTGCCAAGGAATGGCGCGGGGTTTCGGAGGAGACCACGACCGGCGTTCACCGCCTCTACAAAATGCAGGAGGCCGGCAAGCTGCTGGTGCCTGCGATCAACGTCAACGACTCGGTGACGAAATCGAAGTTCGACAATCTTTATGGATGCCGCGAGTCGCTGGCTGACGGCATCAAGCGCGCGACCGATGTGATGGTGGCGGGTAAAGTAGCGGTGATTTGCGGATACGGCGATGTGGGCAAGGGCTCATCGCATTCGCTGCGCGGCATGGGCGCGCGCGTGGTGGTGACGGAAATCGATCCGATCAACGCGCTACAAGCGGCTATGGAAGGCTTCGAGGTGACGACGATAGAAGACACCCTTGGCCGCGGCGACATTTACGTCACTTGCACTGGGAATTTAGACATCATCACGATCGAGCACATGCGCTACATGAAGGACCAAGCGATTGTGTGTAACATCGGCCACTTCGATAATGAGATCCAAGTGGACCGGCTGAATACGGAGAAAGGCGTAAAGCGCACGAACATCAAGCCGCAAGTGGACATGTACACGTTTCCGGACGGACACAGCATTTTCATGCTGGCTGAAGGGCGCCTGGTGAACCTGGGCTGCGCAACCGGGCATCCGAGTTTTGTAATGAGTAACAGCTTCTCCAATCAGACGCTGGCGCAGATTGACCTTTGGAAGAACAAAGACACCTATGCGATCGGCGTGTACACGCTGCCGAAGAAGCTAGACGAAGAGGTGGCGCGGCTGCATCTGGAGAAGATCGGCGTGAAACTCACCACGTTGACCTCCAAGCAGGCGGAGTATCTGGGCGTGCCGATCGAGGGCCCGTACAAGGCGGATCACTATCGATATTGAGAAGTTTCCGATCTGAGGAAACTATCAACATGAGGCTTCTCAGATGAGACTTTTTCTTGCGGTCGTTCTGGCTCTAGTCGTATTTCCATTGGTTTTACCAGCGAGGGGCGACGGTTCTACTCACCCGAAACCTCACAAGGTCAAGCGGCACAAAAGACAGAAACATTAATACACGAGAAGCAACAACTGGTTTCAGGCACGATTCTGGCGTCTTATACTAGGCCGTTGCTATGTCTATCGCGCATTTTCCGTTTTCCCGCAGCGTTCTAGTTGTGTTCTTCTGCGCATCGCTCCAGCCATTGTGGGCCGCCGATACGCAACGTGAAGCGGCTCTGAAGGCCGACCTAGCGGGCCAAATCGACGGGATGAAGAAGCAAGCGCAAGTCATGAACGATATGGTGTTCAGCTTCGCGGAGCTGGGCTTTCAGGAGGTCGAGACCTCGAAGTATCTATCCGGCGTGCTGGAGAAGGAAGGCTTTCAGGTTGAAAGAGGCGTTGCCGGTATCCCGACGGCGTGGATGGCAACGTGGGGTGAAGGCAAGCCGGTGATTGCGCTGGGTTCGGACCTCGATTGTATTCCGCAGGCCTCGCAAAAGCCGGGCGTGGCTTATCACGATCCGATCATTGCGGGCGCGCCGGGGCATGGCGAAGGCCACAATTCGGGAGAACCGCTGAACATTATTGCAGCCATCGCAGTTAAGAAACTGATGGAACGCGAGCACATCAAGGGCACTATCAAGATCTGGCCAGGCGTTGCCGAAGAATTGGTTGGCGCCAAGGCCTATTACGTCCGGGCGGGCCTGTTTAAGAATGTCGATATCGTGCTTTTCGCGCATGTCGCCAACAACCTGGGCGTTTCCTGGGGTGACGGCGCGCAGAACGGACTCGTGTCCGTGGAATATCAGTTTTTGGGTGAAAGCGCGCACGCGGCCGCGGCTCCGTGGCGAGGACGCAGCGCACTGGACGCGGTGGAGTTGATGGACGTGGGCTGGAATTTCCGGCGCGAACATCTGCGCTTGCAACAGAGATCGCATTACGTGATTTCGAACGGCGGCGATCAGCCCAACGTAGTGCCGCCGAACGCATCGGTTTGGTACTACTTCCGCGAAACCGATTATCCGCATATCAAGCAGATGTGGGAAATCGGCGACAAGATGGCGCAAGGCGCGACGTTGATGACCAATACGAGTTTCACCGAGCGCGTGCTAGGCTCCGCGTGGCCGCCCTACTTCAACAAAGCCGTCGCCGAAACGATGTACGCAAATATCAAGAAGGTGGGCCTGCCGGAATGGAGCGCCGCAGACCAGACGCTAGCGAAGGCGTTGCAGAAGGAATTAGGGCAGCCGGAGAAGGGTTTGGCGACGAAGCTCGACGAACTGAAGGGACCCATACCCGAAGAGCTGAAGATGGGCGGCGGCTCGGATGATATCGGCGATATTTCCTGGAACGTTCCTACCGTCACGCTTCGTTATCCGTCGAATATCCCTAATTTGCCCGGACATAATTGGGCGAACGGGATTGCGATGGCGACTCCGATTGCGCACAAGGGTATCGTGGCCGGAGCGAAGGTACAGGCGATGACGATGCTCGATTTGCTTCTTCATCCGGAGATCGTTCGGCAGGCTTGGGAGTTCTATCGGAATGTGCAGACGAAAGATACTAAGTACACGCCGCTGATGCGGCCGCAGGATCAACCGGCACTATGGCTGAATCAAAAAACGATGGAGCAGTATCGTCCCGAGATGAGGAAGTACTACTACGATCCGGCGAAATACGATACATATCTGGAGCAGTTGGGGATCAAGTATCCAACGGTGCGAACAGCAGCCACTCCGGCGAAGGTCACGTCGATTTCGAATCAATGATTCGAAGCTAGCTCTTCGAGAATAATGTCCGAGAGCGCGGAAATCAGCAGATTCCCCGGATTATCGGGCGTGTAATCAATCTCTGGAATATCCGCGACGGTGATGGCCATGGCGATAGGACCCTGCTTGGAATAAACGATGCCCACGTCGCTCCGCAAGTGATCTAGCGCTCCAGACTTGCTGGCAATCGTGATGTCCTTCAGATCGCGGCCGATGCCGTTGTGGTCACGCTGGCGCTTCAGAATAGTGAGCATCTCATCCGAAGCCGCTTTGCTAACGAGTTCGCCGCGATAGACCTTCTCAAGAATCGTCACCATATCGTGCGGACTGCTGCGGCCGATACCCCACTTCTTGTTCTCAGGTTTAGAGCCTTCTTCCGTAACGCCGCTCGGGTGCGGTTTCAGGTTAGTTCCGTCGCCGAGTATCTTGCGCATGACGCGAGTTTGTTCGAGTCCGAGCTTTGCCATGCGCGCATTCACGGCGTTGCCACCGATGCGATTGAGGATCAGATTCGTGGCAGTGTTGTCACTGACGACGATCATGAGATCCATGACATCTCGCAAAGGAAGCTGATCCCCATCTGAAAAATCCTGCAAGAGGCCGCTGCCTGAAACCTTCTCGTCATCAGTGAGTTTGATCGGCTCCGTCATTTTGAGCTTGCCTTCGGCTGCTTCGGCGAAGCACTCGACCATGATGGCGAGTTTTATGGTGCTGGCAGTTTGCACCGGATCATCGGGCAGGATTCCATAACTGACGCCGGTGTCGAGGTTCTTGGCGTAGAGCGTCACTTTTCCGGGAAAGCTTTGGATCTTTGCTTTCACGCGTTGATCTAATTTAGCGAGGGTGGGCGGCTGCTGAGCCGCAGCGCAAAGGCAAAACACTGTTAGCGAGATGAAGTAGCGCATCGCGATTATTTAAACACGTTTGCTGATGCAGGGATGTCCGGCCCATATGAAACGTAGAGGCCAATCGGCGCATTCGGTAATTCCGATGCGCGGCGTTACGGCAATTTCAAACTGGGGCTGGTGGCGCCATTTTCGAATCGTCAACTCACCTTTATCGAAGCGCGCGCCGTAGTGCTGGCGCGTTATCGCAAGAGCTTGCGTGAGCTTTCCAGGGCCATTCGCGAGGCCTGGAACCGGTCCGCGCCAATTACGGCGCTTATACATCTGGGATAAACCACAGAGCGGCTGGAGAGCGCGAATGAGCACACAACCAGGCGAGCCTTCGCGATCCGCGACAACATTCAGGCATTCGTGCATACCGTAGATGAAATACACATACGCGCGGCCCGCGGGACCGAAGAGAACTTTCGTTCGCTCCGTCCTTCCTTTCGAGGCGTGCGCCGCGAGATCATCCAATCCGAGGTAAGCTTCCGTTTCGACGATCATGCCGGCTGTTTCACCGTGAAGGAGAATGGAACTGACCAGATCAGGCGCAAGGTCGATAGCGGGGCGTTCGAAAGAATTAAGAGTCGTTGGTTCCGTTTCCCGCAAGAGGCGCCGTAACGGCCAAGGATCTTGCGGGAGTTGGCGTACTATCGCAGATTGAGATTTGTCAGGAGAGCTCAAGTACGCTAGAACATTAGCACGGGCATTCCCAATGCGACTATTCACCGCCATCGATCTACCTTCTGAAATTCTTCTGCGGCTGGAGCGTCTTCTCAGCGCATTGCGTCCCGAGGCATTGGTCAAATGGAGTCCGCTCGATAACCTTCACGTCACGACGAAATTCATAGGAGAGTGGCCGGAATCGCGAATGGACGCGCTGCACGAAGCGCTTTCGGCTCTTCCGCCGCGCGAGAGTTTCGAGGTGGAGCTAAAAGATCTTGGCTGGTTTCCTAATGAGCGCTCGCCACGGGTGCTTTGGGCTGGGATTCACGGGGGCGAACCGTTACTGCGCCTGGTTCGGGAAACTGAAAAGCGCCTGGAGCCACTCGGCATCAAGAAGGAGGACAGGGAGTTTACGCCGCACCTCACATTGGCGCGGATCAAGAATCCGGTACCACTGCGACGTCTACGGAAAAAGGTGCAAGAGATGCAGCCGACGCCACTCGGCAAGTTTTCAGTGGTACAGTTCGCGCTATTTCGCAGCGATCCAGGCTCGAACGCAAGCATTTATCGCAAGCTGCAGGAATACAAGTTCGAGAACGCGCTGGCCGCTTCGTAAGATTTGGAGGTGGCGTCGATTCCTTCGTTCTTTGCTATCGCAATCTCGACGGTGGCGGCATATTTTATCGGCGGGCTGCCGTTCGGGTATTGGTTTGTGCGACTATCCTCGGGCAAAGATATCCGAACGATGGGAAGCGGAAACATAGGCGCTACGAACGTTCACCGGTCCGTCGGGGGCAAGGCTGGCGTGATCGTCCTGCTGCTTGACATTCTAAAAGGGTTTCTGGCGGTTTGGACGGCTGCGCTACTGACGCACAATGACTCGCTGGCACTGGCGCTGGGCGCGGTCGCAGTAATGCTGGGACATTGCTATCCGGTGTTGCTGGGGTTTAAGGGAGGCAAGGCAGTCGCCTGTTTCATCGGAGCGTTTCTATACATCGCGCCCATCGCAGTGGCGGTTGCGGCTATCATTTTCTTCGTGGTGTTCGCGCTGACCAAGTACGTCTCGCTTGGATCGATTATCGGGGCGCTTTGCTTTCCACCGGTAGCGTGGCTGATCAGCCATCCACCTGAACCAATATTGATCGCGTCGATTGCCGCTTCTGTGCTGATTATTTACCGGCACAAGGCGAATATTGCGCGACTGAGGAGTGGTAAAGAGCCGCCGTTTTCTCTCAAAGGCGGACGGGCAATATGAGGCTGCGCCACACAGGCAGCCCAAGATTCCCATGACGCGTTTGTGTGTACTTGGCGCGGGCAGTTGGGGAACCGCGCTCACGATTGCGCTTGCGCCGCGTTTCGATTCTGTCAGGTTATGGGCGCGGGATGCAAAGCGAGCGGCAGAAATGCAAGCGACACGCGAAAACTGCCGCTATTTGCCAGGGTTGCACTTGCCCGCACACGCAGATGTCTCATGGGACATAGCATTCGTCTTGAAAGAAGCGGACGTTGTGCTCAGCGTTATTCCCTCGCGTTATTTGCGAGCCTTACTCGAGCTCGTGCAGCCCTGCCTGTTGAATCGGGCGAGAATTGTCAGCGCCACAAAGGGGATCGAGGAAGGAACGCTGTGCCGGATGTCACAGGTGATCTCGGCGATGTTGCCTGGCCACCCCGTGGCGATTCTCTCCGGGCCTACGTTTGCAAAAGAGATCGCCGCCGGCGAACCAGCCGCGGTTGTTATTGCGGCGGAAAGCATGGCGTTTGCCGAAGAAATGCAGCGGGCATTCTCCACTCCGGCACTGCGTTTTTACGCTAGCAACGATGTCATTGGCGTGGAACTCGGGGCAGCCCTGAAGAATGTAATCGCCATTGGGGCGGGAATCTGCCGCGGGCTAGGGCTGGGAAGCAACAGCGTTGCGGCGCTGATCACGCGAGGACTGGCGGAGATTACCAGGCTGGCGGTGGGACTAGGCGGCAATCCGCGGACGCTGAGCGGGTTGGCCGGCTTAGGCGACCTAGTGCTGACGGCGACAGGCGATCTATCACGCAATCGGTTCGTCGGCATCCAGCTTGGGCAAGGACGCAAACTGGAGCAAATCCTAAGGGAAATGAGCATGATCGCCGAGGGAATAGGAACGTGCAGGGCGGCGCACCAGCTTGGGATCGAGAAGAACGTTAATTTGCCGATCATTCACAAGATGCATGAGGTTCTTTATGAAGGGAAAGATCCCCGAAAGGCGATCCGCGAATTGATGGAACGGCCACTCACCACCGAATAGTGTAAGTCTTGTAAACTTTCCGACCGCGCCCTCGTTTGGGTACGTGGGGGCGGTGAATTGAGTACACAGCCGATTGGAAGACAATCCGTCTGTCAACACGGTTTAACAATACCCACGGCTTATTACGCCGTCGAACTGGATGCACAATTGATGTGCCGGGTGCGCGAGGGTGACGCGCATTCTTATAGCCTGCTTTTGGAACGGCATCGAAGACCTCTGATTCACTTCCTGTATCGCATGGTGCAGAACCAGTGCGTGGCGGAAGAGCTGGCCCAAGAAGTTTTCCTGCGCATTTATCGTTCACGAGAGACGTATGAGCCGCTGGCGAAGTTCACCACCTGGCTATTCCGCATCGCGAGCCATGTCGCGATCAATTGGCTGCGCGACGGCAGGCATGAGAAAAATCGGGAGAGCCTGGAGGAAGGAGACGGCGGAGCTTGCCTGCAGCTTCCGGATCGAAATCCGACAATCGAAGAGTACTTGCTGGCGGGCGTTAAGACTCGCGAAATACGGAGCGCGATTGAAAGCCTGCCGGCAAATCAGCGGGCAGCGGTAATCATGCACAAATATGACGAGCTCGATTATGCACAGATCGCCCGCGTATTGAACTGTTCGGAATCGGCGGTAAAAAGCCTGTTGTTTCGAGCGTATGAGCGCCTGCGCTCCAGGCTGGCGCACTTCAGCGTTTAGCGGAGCGCCGCTGATGATCAAGCCACAGAAAATAGCCGATGATGGTTTTGGCGTCGTGAATCTTTCCGGCGCGGATGAGCTGGCCGAGCTCTTTTTTGGTGAACCAACGCATCTCGATGCGTTCGTCCGGCATTTGTTGTTGTTCACCCGGAGTTAGGCCGCGTGCAAAGAAGATATTCATCTTCTCGTCGACGTACCCGGGGCTGGGCCAAAAAGAAACCAATTTCAGCCAGTTCTTTGCTTTGTAACCGGTCTCTTCGCGGAGTTCGCGCTTGGCTGCCTGTAGCGGGTTTTCGCCCGGATCCAGGCGGCCAGCCGGAAGCTCCCACAGATCCCGCTGGGCGGGAAGGCGGAATTGCTTGACCAGCAGCACGCGATTTTTCTCATCGACGGCCATCATCACGGCCGAGCCTGGATGGCGAACGATGAAGCGGTGGATTTCAAATCCGCCCGGGTCCTTAGCGACTTCGTCAACGATCCTGAAGAGCTTGTTTTTGAGCACTTCTTTGGAAGAGATGATCTTCATGTTCCTACGGTAGCGTTGCGATCGGTCGTACTATTGAGATGATGTTTTTCCGGAGCGTGGGCGCGCTGGCAATATTGACTTTCGCGCTGGCGACAACCGGCTCCGCAGAATTGAACGATTGGCTGATTGTCGCGGGCAAGCGGGTAGGGCCGATCACCGCTGCGACTACGCGCGCGGACCTGGTGCGGATTTTCGGGGCCAAGAACGTTCAAGACGATGAGATAGTGACGACGGACGGCGGTAGGGAATGGGGAACGAAGGTTTTTGGGGATCAGCCGAATATCTCGTTATCAATTTTTTGGAAGGATGACGCCGCGGACGCGCATAGCCGCCGGATTATCTTCTGCCGCTCTAGCGAGCCACAGAATACTTGCCGATGGCACACACCGGACGGCATCACTTTCGGAACGAACCTGAAAATGCTCGAAAAGGTCAACGAGCGCAAATTTAAACTGAACGGCTTCGATTGGGGTTACGGGGGATCGATCACTTCCTGGAACGGAGGCCGCTTGGAAGTTCTATCGGGCGCGTGCGGAAGACTGACGATCCGGCTCGATCCGCCACCCGGGGCGCCTTCCGATGAGCGTAGCCGGCTGCTGGAACAAGTAGAGGGAGATGCGGAGTTTTGGTCATCGGATGCCGCCATGCAGACGCTGAATCCAGTGGTTGACTACATGAGCATCTCATTTCAGAACTGTGACAAACCCTGAGCACGCGCCGCGGTAGCTTGAGAATTGGATCGTATCAGCCCGTTTCCTCCACGGCCGGTGCGCAGGCCCGTGATGCTGCAGCGCTGGCGGTTCCTGACATTTCTGCATTGGCGTTATGAGCCGGATGCGATACGGAGTTTGCTGCCCCGGCAAATCACCCTGGATACTTTCGACGGCGCGGCGTGGGTTGGGTTGACGCCATTTCTGCTGACCGATCTGCGGCTGCCGTTCGGGCCTTCCTTGCCCTGGATTTCGCATTTCCCAGAGACCAATGTGAGGACATACGTGCGAGGGCCAGACGGCGAACGCGGAATATGGTTCTTTACGCTTGAAGCAGACCGATTGCCTGCCGTGCTAGGCGCACGAGCACTGTACCGGCTGCCCTATCGCTGGGCGGCTATGCGCGTCGAGGCGGGCGACGGGCGAGCGGAATATAAAAGTGAGCGGAACTGGCCGTTTGGATCGGCGCGCACCAATATTGCAGTTGAAGCAGGGGAGCCGATCACCGCAAACGAATTCGAAAATTTCCTGACAGCGCGTTACCGGCTATATACGATTGGCGGGAATGGGTTGAGATTCGCGCAAATTGAGCATGAGCCCTGGCCTTTACACCGGGGCCGACTGTTGCGCCTGGAGGAGAACTTGATCGAAAGATCGGGGGTGCCGCGGCCTTCTGGCGAGCCCACGTGCCACTATTCTCCGGACATTGAGGTGCGGATCGGCCGGCTCGAAGTATTTCGGTAGATCGCCTTCAGATCGGGGCCTTCGGAGCCGGTCCGGGCGAGTTTGCAATTGCGCTCTCTTTCAGCCGCATTTGCGCAAAGGCGTATGTTGAGAGAGTCGAGTTTCCGGCTGACTTTTTCACTCGCTTGTAGTAATCAGCTGCGACATTGGGCAGGTCGAGTTGTTCCGCGATGCGGCCAAAAATGGTCAGCGACTCATCGGGATCGTCGACAGTATCCATCAGGCGGTACGCAGTCGCGCGAGCGTCTTTGAGATCTCCGCTGGCCGCTTGGACGATAGCTAAAGTATGCAAGATGGCGGGATTCCGGTCGAGCTCAGCAGCCTTTTCCGCTGCCGCCTGCATCGGCTTCTCGCCCGGTTGCGCGAAAAGATTCACCCACGCCTGGTCGTTCCAATCGAGAGGAGAAGCTTTCGGATTCGCACAGATCCGCGCTTCAAGAGCTGCGGATTCTGAGAATTTCATCTGCTGCGCCAGTAAACGAGCTCGGAGGCGCATTCCGGACAGACTACCCGGTTCGGTCTGCTCGATGGTTTGGATTAGGGCCGAAGCTTGAGGGAATTGATTCGTATAGATGAAAGCTTGGGCTAAATTCTCGCGGACACTGTTCGATTCCGGCCACTTACTTTGAAGCCGTTGCAAGAGTGGAATTGCCTCGGTGTAGTTCTGATGCCTCAAGAATCCTTGCGCCAGCGCCTGGTCGATAGTGGTCTGCAGGTCGGGCTCCGCGACTTGTTCGCGCAGTTGGTTCAACGCCGCGATGGCTTCTTTATAACCGTTCCCAGCACGGCCAGACTGGCTGCGGCCGCTTTGACAAGCTCGGGCGCGGGGGTCGATTTTGGCGGCCATAGCCGCTGGAAGGCGAACCCCGACATCGGATCCGCTGTTTTCAACGGACCCACTTCCTCTATAGCCCAATCCAGCCATTGCCGGGCCGAAACTTGATCGCCACTCTGCGCCTTGGCGAGCGCTTCTCCGCTGGAGGCCGCAACGCCGGTTAAGCCAAGCAGGAGATATTCACTTCCGCGTTTAACTACGTAGCCTACCGTTTTCAGGGTCGCTTTTCTGGCGGGGTCCGGAATGCGAATTCGAAAACCAGTCTGCTCGTTTCCATCGGCGGAAAAATCCAGGCTGGTCGCGAGCACGTCGGCAACGAAGGGGCCGGCCGATGCCGAAGGTAGCGCCTCCTGATTTCCATTAAGAAGCTGAAGCAGCGTTAGCCGGAGTCCAGGTACAGAAAGATCGCGCGCGTCGAGCACAACTAATTTCTTCCAAGCGTCCGGATCAGGTGGATTGAATATCGCACATATAAACCGCTGGAAAACGGCGATGGCGGGGTGTTTCGACGCAACGCTTTCGTCGAAATCCCTGGTCTTCTTCACGGCCGCCAGATCCTTAGCAGAAATGCCGTGCCCTGCGCCACCGGCCATATCAAAGAGCGTTGCTGCCGGTCCAAACTCCCGTGAGTTCAACAAATATCGAGCAGCCTCAACCAGCACGACTTGCCGCTGAGCGGCATCGGGGAACAAATATTGCGCTTCTTCCTTCACGTCGGCGGCGCCCCCGGCAGCTGCAATCGCGGCCAGTTTGATTGCCGGATCGGCGTGGTCGGCTTGAGGATACAGAAAGAGCTTTCGAAGATCGCTATATTGCCTGGCAAACAAGAGCGCTTTGGCGTATTCATTCACGGCGCCAGTTCTCGCCAGAATGTCCAAGCCGATTTGCCGATACAACTGCAGCGCCTGCTCGATACGAGCCGAATTTCCGAAGCGAATACCCGCGGAGTTGTATGTGTATAGGGTTGCGAGCTGAAGAAGGTATGCCGGCTGAGGCTCCAGGTCAATGGCTTTGAGATACGCTTTTTCCGAGGCGGCCATATCCATGCCAGAACTCGATTGCCGGCCAAACTCGTCGTGCGTATATATCCAGCCGAGGCGCGCATAAGCAGCAGAATTGCTCGGGCTCTTGTCGATAAGCTTCTGGCAGAGCCTTACGGCTTCCGCGCGAGCACCAACGTTGACATAGGCGCTTGCCAGCCGGAGTTGAGCATTTGAGTTGGACGGCGCGGGCGAGGCATTCTGGCGCAGCAATGCAATGGCGTCTTTGAGTTCTCCGTTGGCAAGTTTCTCTTCAGCGACGTTGAAAAACACGAGCCGTAAAGCGGTTCTACCGGTGATCTTGGAGACATCGCGGCGCATTGCGGCGACATCTTGAGAGGTGTAGCGGCCTTTGGGACTGACGAGGCCATACGTGATCCGCAAACTGCCATCCGCCTCCAACTTTGTTGTTGCAGAAAAGGCGAGCGGACCGACGGTGAATCCCGTTATGTTTGGAGCTTGCTTGAAGCGATACCCCAGTGGCGGAACGATATGGTACTTACTTTCTTCGGTAAACGCGGGCGGAACATAATAGTCGAATTTCCGCGGCGGAGAGCCTGCCATGGTCCCGCTGTTTTCATCGGCAATTCGCAAGGCCGCGGCCAATCGCCGGAAATTCGTCGAAACCTGACCGGCTAGATCGATGAAACCTTCCTCGTCGGACACGTGGCTGGCCGGATAACCTTCCGCGAAGGTTTGGATACGGCACGGGAGAAGCAGCTTTCCAGGCTGGCCGGGATCGATTTTGGTAACCCGTTGCGCGCCGGCCAGGCGTACCAGTTGAGTTTGCGCGTTCTCCTTCTCGACGCCATCGGTACTGCTAGCGGCCTGGGCGATGGGCCGAAGCAAATCTGCGAACGCGCCGTGGGATTCGATAGTTTCGGTCACGGTAGCGTTACTTCCGTCGTAAAGCTGAATTTCCTCTGTATTGATCTGCAAGTTTTCGGCGGCGGTACTTTCGGGAGTGCGGACCAGGTCCGTGGTTTCAGGGTCGGCGACTAAAGCCAATCGACCTTGGTCTGCCAAGGGCAGCCGGGAAACCGGCGTGAATTCGGCAGCGGGATCAATCCAAAGCGGGTGTTCTCCAGGAATATAAACGAGCACGCGGTTAAAGGCCTCGATTCCCGGCAAGCTGCGCAGAACGTCTGGCCGCGGGTCGGCGCTAATCAGCGCTGCCCTGGCGGTAATTCCCGCCTCATTCAAGTTCCTGATCAAGAGAACAGCCTCATCCTGGGACCCTCCGGCGCCTTTTTCAAGAGTCTCTGACGGACTAAGCGGCGCGTACGGCGAGACGCCAAGAGGAACTCCATTATCGTGAACTTTTTTTCTGAGGCTTTCAAAGAGGTCCTCGACAGTCGTGACTTGGTCACCTGATGCGGCAGGACGGGTAGCGACTTGCGGGATAGCTGCTTTGCTAACCATTTCCGCGTACCATTGGGCGACACTCCGCCAGCCTGGAACATTTGTGAAGGCGATTGCCGGCACTGGCGCAGTTTCGGGCGGCAGCAAACCTCCATTCTGGCCAGGAAAAATATTTGAGCTCTCGGCCATCACCTTTTGCGCTTGACCCATGGATTCGGAGAAGATATGGGGGGCATCGGCAAAGCCGCGCGCTTCGGCTCTTATGGGATGACTAGAAGATGCAGTTATCTCAACTTGAAAATGTAAGATCGGGAAAGGGGAACTCGCGATAACTTCCCCATACCGCGATTCTGGAAAGACAACTTCGCGATCCTTCTGTTCTATCTCTTCTTCGATCACGCTATCCAGTTCCACGTCCCGAAGAATCGCCGAAAGCATTTTCATGTCACCGGCCGCAGGCGCGTTTGGCGGCCCGGTTTCGTCGATAGCGGCTTCGTCTAAAATATGAGGCTGCCCGTCCGCAGTGATGACGCGAGCCCGCAACTTCGGCCGATCCTCCCTCCATGGAGTCCACGCCGAGGCAATTCGCCGCGCCCCTTCTATACCCTGGGCGCGCAGCACTTCCGTAATAATGCGCGTGGTCTTGGTCATTTTTCCGGTAGGGTCGATTTGAACCTGAACCGAATAGTCGAGCACGGCGGCATTGCTGCCTTCGGGCGGGGTGTAGCGCGCTGCGGCGGCTAGGACACTGCGAGGATCACTGGTAAAAAGCGGCAGCTTCCAAGACTCCGCCGCTGTTAGCGGCAGAGCTAAAACAAAAAGGCAGAGAAACTTAGCTGACAAACAATGCTAAGGATACCGAATTAAGCGCGGACTGCGTCCACGATACGGGTGTATATCACCGCCCCGGGAGGATTTCTTGAAACGAATTGTGGCAGTAGCCGCCTGTCTTGCGATTGCGTCTTGCAGCAGGAACAAAGGCCCGCAGAGTGGCAGCGTGACGACCGGCCCCGGACCGGTCGCAGCCGCGTATGCGCCGAAGCTAGGCGTAGCGGTGAGTACCGGGGGAAGGACTTGCGTGGCCATTCGAAACGCCACTCTGGCTCCGAGCACGGCTATGACTCTGGTGGCGCCGATGCTGCCGCAGACCTTTACACAAGTTGAAATTGGAGCACCCTCGGAGAGCGCCTGTCCGGTGAGTAAGGACGTAGATTCAACTGTGTCGAACTATGACATCCATGTTCCCGCGGGATCGTTCTTACCAAAGCTGATGCCGTTAATTGCTGTGGTTGGAACGGCCGCGCCTTTCTCGATGATAGACAGCAATCATGCGCGAGCAGATCTGGATCAGAACGGAAAATTCGAAACCTTCCGGGCTTGCAGCAGTAACGATGGGATTAATTTGACCGTGTGGCCGGGGAATCCGCTGGATGGCACTCCGCTGTGGCACGGCTACTATTACGAACCGGGCAATCCCGGTCTTGGGCCGGCGTGCACGCCCAAAGAAATGAGCGGCCCATAAGTTTTGCACGCGAATCGCACCTAAGGCTGGGCAACGACAGCCTGGTTCGCCCGAAACAAGCGACGACGGACACTCCATAACATCGGCACAAGCAACGTCAAGAGGCTTATTGCGGCTCCCAAGTAGAAACTACGCGGCCGATAAGAGAAGCGAATATGGTGTCTTCCCGGTCCGAGGAGAACGCCGCGAAAGATGTAATTAGCGGTGAACCATTCAGCGGGTCTACCATCCACTTGCACAGTCCAGCCCGGGTAGTCGGAATCATTCAGTACTAGGATTCCGCTCTGTACCGGCGAAGCACTGATTTCCACCGTCTGTGGCTCGTATGATGTTATGGCTTGCGCCTCTACCGGCCGCGAGGGGCCTTGGTTTACATATAAAATGCGGAAGCGCTGATCGAGTCTGAGTTTCGTTGCGTCTAGCAGAACAGTCCGATAGATATCGAAGTTCGGATTCGCCAGCTTCTGAAGGACTTCTGACTCGTCCTTTGCGATCTCCGCGCGATAATACAACGCGGCGCGGGGGAGAACATCGTCGTAAGTATATATTTTAAGTTCTCGATCATAAGCCAGTCTAAATGACGGCTGTTCGTAAGGAGTTCGGGTCAAAAGGTACCGCACCGAGGTAAGCTGTAATAATCTTCTTTGTGCTGCGACGGCAAAACTGTAATCATAAGTGCCTCCCGTAAAGCGATCTCGAAGTTCATCTTCCGTCGACTGTCTGGATTGCAAAAAGAAGTTGCGGATAAAAGGCAGATACTTTTTGTAATACAAAGCATCAAGATCGCGGATATCAGCTAGTTGAAAGACAGATGCCCAGTCCGGAATCAGCTCGCTCTCCCGGCCAAAGATTCGATCGGCGCCTACTCTACTCTTCAGCCACTCGATATATGGGGCACCCAAAAATGGGTTTTCTGATATATCCGGAAGGCTATTGAATGCATAGTACAGTTCCGGGATGTAGTTCAAGGACATTTCGGCCACAAGCAATACAGATATAGCTATGGTGAAACGAGTACACGCCCTGCTTGCCCCGGAGCCAACCGACAACCTCGACTTGAAGGCGATACAGCAGATGGCTAAGCAAAACAGCAGACAAACAGGCAGCCCGATTGCAATCGCCGGAAACGCCGGGAGCACGTGCCCCGTCCTCAGCTCCTTTATGAGAACCTCTCGAGCAGCCATGACGCCCGAAGGTATAACCAGAAAAGCTACAATCAGCGCGGTGACCTGAATCCGCAAGGACGCTTCGTTCTTGAGAATTCGTTCCAGGCCAATTCCGCACACCGCAGCCACTGAGATGGAGAGAATCGGTTCGTCATATTTCGGGAAGAGGACCATCCTAAACAAAGGCAGCTTACCCAACATGTTGATCGGGGGAAAGCCATATCTCTTTAAGAGAACTATCGCGATGGTAGCCAAAAAGAAGTATGTAATTGGGACTAATGCGCAATTACGGCGCTTCATCGGCCGTATGAGGCAAAAGGCTGCCACCAGCACGATGAAGATTGCTACAATCCCCACGTAATTTCGAATGCCGTCCGCATACTCCGGGAGAGTACCCGCGAACGGTTCGCCAAAGAGCAATGGAAAGATATACGTTAGAATCGACAGCCCGAAGGGGTCATGCGTAAGGCCAGGAACGCCATGAATGTATGGCGGCTGATGAGTGTTGTACGAATGGCGCATGAATTCCAACAGCGGTATCAATAAGAAGGCGGCGAGACTTATACCAAGTAACGAAGCTCCGAGGACATAGAGCGTTCTCTTGAACCATCCGCGTCGAAGGTCTGAATCAAAGACCAGGCGAAAGGCCATATAAGCATAAACAAACGCAAATAGAAGCAGGCTGCTCTCCGGCATCCCGCCCACGATCGCCAGTAAGAACACGAAAGCGAACCCCCACATACTCTTATGGGAGGTCTTCCTGATGAGTATCTCGGCCGCCAACAAAGCCGCTGGTATGAGTGTTTCTACACTGAGATACGGCAGCGATATGAATAGCACGTAATAGCCACTCAGCATTGCCGCTATTCCACTAGCCAGCGCTGGCGTGAAAGATACGAACAGCCGAAGATATAAGTATGCGAAAACTCCAGCAACGAAGAGACGGCATAAAATAAACAGATTGTATGTTCTTGGAGTTAGATGTAGAGAAAATAGAATGGCCAATGGATAAAACGGTTGCGACTGCATATCAGCGGCATACGGCGTGCCGAATGCCTGGTAAGGATTCCAGAGCGGCAGGGTTTTGTTTTGTAGATACTGGGAACCTGTAATAGCCATCGAGGGCTCCATAAACCAAGCGGCGGCGGCGGGGTCGAGCGTTTTGCCGTAGCGCAGAACGTCTACGGGCTTACCTGCCCATGCGCCTTTGGGCAACACGCTCGCACAAAATTGCGCACTCTCGAGGAAGGTCTTTTTTCCCCAGATGAAAGGGAAAAACTCGATGTTCAACACGAGGAGCAAAATGAGCGCGGCGCGAAACGTGTCGTGAGCAATTGTTCGATCTGACGCCAAGCGAAAGGCGGCTGCGGACCAGGCAAGTCTCACGTTACGCCCGGCGTGGTATATGTTGTTTCATTCGGCTTCGAGACTCGTGTATGAATCGGATATCATCTTAGCGCCGTCAAGTTGCCCGATATGCTGTGGCAACGAGATAGTTGAGCAACTTCAGGTGAGCGTTTACAAAGTTTTTCGATGTTCCGAGTGCCATGTCGAGTTTCTTGATCCCCAACCTGCGCCAGAAATTTTGGCGAAAGTCTATTCAGCGAGCTACTTCTTCAGTGAACGTGAAGGCGTTTCGGAAACAGACGTTCTTCGGCTGAAGCGCCGCACTGCTGAACTGTACATCAATAAACTTCTGTCGATGCGAGATGGCCAGAGAGGCAGGCTTCTAGAGATTGGATGCGGCAGCGGCGACTTTCTGTTGCAAGCGCGAGATTCGGGGTTTCAGGTACGGGGCATCGAGACATCCGAACACGCCGCCGCAACAGCGAATCGCAGGCTGGGCGTTGAAGTTGTGGAATGCGGCGAGGTAGATACGGTGGCATTGCCGGACGGTGAATTTGACGTTGCCGCCTTCTCGGATGTCATCGAGCACGTGCGCGACCCCCAAGGCTTTCTGCAACGCGTTCATCGCTGCCTTCGCCCGGGAGGACTTGTCTTTATCGTGACACCCAGCACGGATAACTGGTCTCGCCGGCTAATGGGCAAACGCTGGATGGAATATAAAACGGAGCACCTGTTTTACTTCGATCGGCGGTCACTTGAACGTTTACTTACTGAGTGTAATTTTGGAACTGTGCAGTTTCATAGGAATTTCAAAACTTTATCTTTCAATTACGTGCGCGCTCACTTCCGGCGCTATCCAATTCCTATTTGGAGCCGAGCGCTAGAGATGGCGGGTAGAATCATTCCAGAGAAACTTGCCAGAAGACCTGTAAAGGTAATTTCGAGCGGCGTGATCGCCACGGCGAGTAAGGATGGCGCGCCGAAATGATCACGGCAGCCGCACGAGCAGCAAACCGTCAACGCGAGTTCATCGGTAGGACTCGTCGAGAATGTCCGATTTGCGGATCCTTGCACTTGGAATACGAATTCTTGATGGCTAAGTCTCCGGTGTGCGGCTGTCAAACGTGTGGGTTGCTGTTTCTTAACCCGGAACCGGAAAATGGCAGAGCCTCCGGGCAGGCCGAGACTCCACGAGCCGAGAAATTCGCCAGGATTAGCGAAGCACACGCAAAGGAGACGATTCGGCAGCTCATCGAATATTCGGGCTCTCAAAGCGGCCGGCTGCTAGTAATTGGCGCAGATCCTCAACTTGATTCGACGGCGCGGCAGCAAGGATTCGAGACGTTCTCCTACTCCATGAATGAACTGAATGCAGGAGCGGAATTACCCGCGGCCGCCGATCTGTGCATTCTCTTCTGCTCACTGGAGCGGGTGCCGGATCCGCTGGGTCTCCTGGTAATAGTGCAACGTATCCTCGGTGATAAGGGCTGCCTGATGGTCGTATCGTCGACTACGGACAGCAAAGCGGCGCGGCAGTTTCGCAGTTCGTGGTGGGAGTTCAATCGAGGGAACCGTTTTTATTTTTCAGTAGACACGCTTCAGAATCTGCTATTGAAGGCAGGCTTCGGAGATCCCATCATCATGCCGGACCGGGGGCTGGAGCCGGGACGGACAAAATTTCTTATCAGACCCAAAGCTGTACCGGCGGTACCGCTGCTCTCGGTCATCGTTCCTGTTTACAACGAAAGAGCCACGTTCGTTGTCATGATGGATCAGCTCTTGCAGAAGTCCATTGAAGGCGTCGATATCGAAGTCATTGTCATAGAAAGTAATTCGACCGATGGCACGAGAGAGGAAGTCCGCAAATATCTCGATCATCCTCGTGTGAGGATAATCCTGGAGGACAAACCTAAGGGGAAAGGCGCTGCGGTCAGAGCCGGCCTCGCAATCGCTCGAGGCGATATCATTCTTTTCCAGGACGCGGACCTCGAATACGATCTGAACGATTATGAGGCGCTACTCGCGCCGCTCTTGCGCTTCGAAGCTAATTTTGTCCTGGGGTCGCGGCACAGCGCCATGAAGACTACTTGGAAGATAAGAAAATTCACCGATTCCCCGGCGCTGGCTGCCTATTTCAATTTGGGTCACGTACTGTTTCTGGCGCTATTCAACTTTATTTATAAGCAGAGCTTAACCGACCCTTTTACGATGTACAAAGTGTTCCGGCGCGACTGCATATGGGGACTAACTTTTGAGTGCGATCTTTTCGACTTTGACAATGAGATTGTCATCAAACTGGTGCGGAAGGGATACAGGCCGCTGGAGCTGCCAGTGAACTATGTCTCGAGATCTATCAAAGAAGGCAAGAAAATTAAATTAGTGCGAGACGCGGTCAACTGGCTCCGAGCGCTTATTAGATTTCGCAACACGCCGCTGTACGGCGGGCACGCTGAAATCAAAGCGTCCCCGCAATAGGGATCAGACCTTTCTTCCCAACGCCTCCCAGCCTGCGGCCAGCTTGTGTTGGATGCTGGGCGGCAATTGACGGAAAAGGGTCAACAACTCGCTTGATTTAGGGGACTCGGGATTGCGCCAGATTCCGGCCAAGTCTGCCAGGTGTAATGCAGCGAAGGCGCGCGCCGCCTCTGCTGAAACGCCTTGGAGGAATCCGTCCTCCGTTTCGGAAGCCAACCAAGACAGCGCATAGGCCGGGTTGAAATTTGGCGAGACACGAAGAGATTCCACTTTGAAGCGCCGCATCCAGCGCCGTAAACCGAATTCAGTGCAGTTGTAGTAGTGATGTGGCGCCTCATGCAGCGGCTGCAAAAATGCAGTGTGGAGGAAGAGCCGTCCCCCTGGTTTCAGCACTCGGCGAATTTCGTCCATCGCGGCCTCGGGCTCGCGGTAATGCTCAAAGGCATTTAGGGCGATTACGGTCTCGAACACTTCATCCTGAAACGGCAGGGTATGGACATCCGCGACGACATCGGTGTGCTTGAAGATTGTGTATTCAAGTTCAATAACGTTAGGGAATCGTTTGACCGTTGCACCAGCGCTCAGATTCAGGACCAGGCCAGCGGTTTCCTCGATCAGGCTTGTGGCTCGCTCCGGCAGTTCGTTGCTGACGTGAGTTTCTGGTTTAACTGCTACCTCCCGGCCTTCTGGCGTGAACACGGGTCTGCCCTTCACAATAGGCCAGCAGCGGCCGCTGATTTCAGAAGCGAGTGTTACCTCGTCTTTGCGCAGCAGACGCTCTCCGGTTTGCGGACAGCGCAATATAGGGAGCAGACGGTCCAATCCCCTCGCCTCACGTTCCGGGCTCTGGTCTCTTACCAGACCGTGAACAGCGCTCGAGGTAGAAGGCTCGTTTTCGCCGGCGGCTGCAATGTCCAGCTGCAGCCAAGGGTGGCGCGCGGTCAAATCCTGCAGCACGCGAGGCTTGTTCTCCGGGAGATTAGTAATTGTTCGCAGCATGGAGTTGCCGTGAACGCGGTAGCGCGCAGTAGCTTCCGGGACGCGAACGCCGAATAGGCCTTTCTCGGCGAACTTACACCAGAATTCGTAGTCCTCCCAGCCCACCGGTTCCAGCGGAGTGTAGCCGCCGACGGCGATCCAGCAGGCCTTTCTCACCATCGCCATTGCGTCGATGTAGTTGGTGCACGGGAACATGGCCGGATCGTATTCCATCAAGCCAATCTGCTGGGTTCGATCGCCGAACAGGTCGATGGTCGGATAAGCGAAAGCGGCCCCAGTCTCATCTAAAGCCGCCATGCATTTCTCGAGGCAATCGGGGTGCAACGCGTTGTCCGGATCGAGCGCCATGTAGAGCTCAGTATCGGAAAAGCTTACGGCAGCATTGCGCGCGCGGCCCAGCTTTGAATTTTCCCGGTTTTGCAGCAGGGCCACCATATTGAACTCGGACGCATGCTGCTGGACCCAGCGATACGCGACTGCTGCAGAGTTGTCGGTGGATCGATCGTCTACTACGATCACGTCAATATCGCGAATGGTTTGCCGACGAACGGATTCAAGCGCCTCTTCCAGCAAGTGGCCGTAATTGAAAAGCGGAATTACGACCGAGACCCGGCTGCTGCCTCGGCGCTCGGATTGCCACACAACATCGTAATCCGGAACCGCGATCTCAGGCATCGTCGCGGCACTATCGGTCTGCATCTCAGAGCGGAAAAGATCGAAGCGGAGCGGCGGGGGCGCAAGCAACTCATTTACAAGGCGTGTCACAAGCAGACTGCGCCGCTCCGGCCCATAGAGCCACAGGACATGCTGGTAAGCCCGGTCAGCCAACCTATGCCGCAGTTCCACTTCATGCACGAGTCGCTTGAGACCCTCGTACCATTGGTCACCACTCCTTGCGAGCAACCCCGTGTCACCATGCCGGATGGCATCCCTAAACGGGCGAGTCGGAGAGGCGATTGTGGGTACGCCGACCAGCGCCGCTTCGAAAAACTTCAGCTCGCTCTTGGCTTCGCAAAACCGGTTTCCAACCTCGAGTGGCGCGAGATTGATGTCGAATCGAGCGTATTCAGATGGAAGTTTCTCCACAGGCACAAGATCGCGCCATTCAATTTGATCTTGGACAGCTTGGAACTCGGGGAACTCTTCGAGCCCCACGGCACGACGGAATAGGACCAGGCGAGTATTGGGATGCTCTGACAATACGGCTGCGATGGCGTGGGAGGCGACAGCCAAATCGCGCTGGTGCGTGCGCGAACCAGCTGCATAGCCGATGCGGATCAGCCCATCCTCGGGATGGGACCTGCGCGCGCGCAGGGCAGCCCGCGAGCATGCCAGCGTCTCTCGATCAAAGCCGTTCGGAATCAGGGTGGCCGGCCGGTGAAAGCCTCTCATTTCGCGCACCAATGGAATCGTCGGCGCCGTGCAGCGATCCGCTTCGAGCAGCAGCAGCTTTACCGCCTTATAGAATTTCCCCACCTCGGTTTCAGACATGTTCTGCGTGCGAATACCGTCAATCAGCTCAGCCAAGGCGAGCTCCGGCCGGAACATTAGATCGTCCACATCGAAGAGAATTTTTGCGCCGGCGTCACGGGCAGCAGTGATTAGCGGCGCCGTTTCCGGCGACAACCGCGCCCGCCAAATCCATACAATGTCAGCGCTGCCGATCTCGCCGAGCCTCTGCGGCGCTTCCGCACTGGTCATGATCGTCGTGTCAAAGAACTGAGGAGCGAGAGAACTGGCGAGGTTAGCGACTCGGTAGCGATGCCCGGGGGTGTGCGGTTCACCGGAGACGAAGACAACACGCGGGCGGCGGGGTTTTGGGGCGGTCTCTTGCTTGCCGGCGGCAGCTAAGGGCCGTGTCCGTCTGCCCTCGCCGGCGCCTATTAGCGCGTAATGCACCAGCGGATTCCAACCCGCCGTCACGATCTCGGGGTTCTGGGCAACATACCAGTCGGTGTCGAACCAACGGCTCGGGTCGCGTCCTTCCGCCGCGCCCGCGATTAGGTAATGGTGCAGCGGGCTAATACATCCTGCTGCCACGTCGGGATTCTGTTCGAGATAGAAGGCGCCATCGAAAAACGGGGAGGGACTGCGTTTTTCCTTCCATCCTCGACGCAAATAATGGATCAGAGGATTCTCGCTCGAATTTGCCCCGTGCGGTATTAGCGCCAGATACCAGTCGCTGTCAAAGAGCGGATGTGGATCCTGACCCTCCATGGCGCCGGAGTGGAAGTAGTGATCCGTCGGAGGCACATCCGCAGCGATGATGTGAGGATTCTTGTCGAGGTAAAACTTGCTGTCGAATAGGGGATGAGGGTCGCGGGCTTCCCGACGCCCACGCCGCAAGAAATGGAGCAGCGCATTCTCACCGCTCCTGGCGACCTCCGGATTTTGTGACAGATACCAGGCCGTATCGAACGCCGGATGCGGGTTGCGGCCCTCAGAGGCTCCTTTTTGCAGGTAATGCTCCACCGCGGCAACGGCTGCCTTTGGCACGCCCGGATTGTGCTCCAAGTAGTACGCGACATCGAAATAGCGGTTCGGGTCGCGCGTGCCGTGACGCATGTAGTGCACCAAGGGATTCTCTTGCGAACCCCTGAGCTCAGGATTTCGCTCGAGATAAAAGTGGGTATCGAATAGCGGGTGCGGATCGCGTCCTTCGAAGCCGCCCGAAGCAACATAATGCTGCAAGGGGTCCCCGCCAGCCACAATGTCCGGATACCGTTTCAGATAAAAGGCAACATCGAAGGAGGGGTGTGGGTTGCGGCCTTCTTTCCAGCCCCGAGTCACATAGTGCAGCAGCGGATTGACGCGCGCCGCGGCTACTTCGGGGTTCTTCGCAAGATAGAAATCGCTGTCGAAAAGCGGATGCGGATCGCGTCCCTCGAAGCCGCCCGAACGCAAGTAGTGCGCCAGGGGCTCGACGCCCGCCTGCGCAATGTCCGGATTTTGCTCCAGGTAGAAACCAACATCGAACAGATTATGTGGCTTGCGGCCCTCTTTCCAGCCGCTCTGCAGGTAATGAAGCAAGGGATTCAGACCCGCAGTTGCGACGTCCGGGTTTTCCGCCAAATACCAATTCGTATCGAATAGCGGGTGCGGTTGGCGTGTAACGGCGGTCCCAGCACTCAGGTAGTGTTCCGCGGGATCCATTCCGGCCTGCGCGACGTCGAGATTGTGCTGCAAATAAAACTCAGGGGCAAAGAGGCCCGATTCGAGCAGAAGTCTTCTCTCAGCCAGCAGCCGAATGCGCTGCCGAAGTTGAAGCGTAATGGTCCACCACAGGAGCCGAAATGGCAGCAGCAACTTTCGCATAAGCGAGAGGGAACTCCTAATGTAATACCCGCGGCCGGACCGCCGGTGGAAACGATAAACTGGTCGCGGTTGTAATGACACGCCGAACCTTTGTTCCTACGTTGGCCAGCACTGCTGCTCTGATCTCGTCCGGTTTGCCGCAAACGCCGGCAACGGCACAGCGAGGAAAGCTGAAACAGAGCGTGACGAAAGGAGTCTTTCGCGGGCGCGAGATGGCGCTCGACGATATGTGCCGTGAGGCGGCACGGCTCGGGATCTACGGATTCGATCTGATCGCTCCGGCGGATTGGCCGGTACTCAAGAAAAACGGATTGGTTCCGACCATGCTGCCGAGTCCATACGGCGGCACGATTGCAGACGGTATCAACCGGAAGGAGAACCACGAGCGTCTGGAGAAATCGATGGCAGAGGCGATCGATCTCGCAGCAACGGCTGGGTGCCCGAACGTAATCACGCTGTCCGGCGCGCGGCGCGGCATGTCCGACGAAGAAGGCGCAGACAATTGCGTTTTATTCTTGAACAAAGTCAAACCCCGGGCTGAAGATAAGGGCATCAATGTTTGCCTGGAGCTGCTGAACAGTAAGGTGAACCATCCGGACTACATGTGCGATCACACCGTCTGGGGCGTGAATGTGATGAAGCGCGTAGACTCGCCGCGCATCAAGCTGTTGTTCGACATCTACCACATGCAGATCATGGAGGGGGATATCGTGCGGACGATCCGCAACAACTTCGAATACTTGGGACATTTTCATACGGGCGGCAATCCCGGACGACATGAAATCGATCAGACGCAAGAGCTGAATTACCACTTTGTGGCGCAATCGATTGCGGATCTAGGTTTTGCGGGTGTCGTGGCGCACGAGTACACGCCGGTTCACGACCCGATTAAGTCGCTGGCAAACGCGATCGAAATATTCACGGTATAAAGCGGCTTTGAAATACTGGATTTTCTATGAACGCGCGCACTGCCGGATGGTACCTGCTTTATGGACTTCGTTTGTTTTCCTGGGCTGATGGCTGCACAGGGTCATCAAGCGACCCCTGCGCCCCAGGCACGGGAACAGCCGACTGAAGATCCAGCCGAGGTGGAGCGAGGACGAGCGCTATTTAAATCGAGCTGCGGATTCTGCCACGGAAATGACGCGACGGGCTCGCGCGGGCCAGATCTGGTCCGTTCCGCCTTGTTGAGCCACGATGATCACGGCAATCTTCTCGGGCCGGTGATTCGCAACGGCCGGGTGGACAAAGGAATGCCCAGCTTCGCGACGATGAAAGATGACCAGATAACGGACATCGTGGCGTTCCTTCATCATCAAGCGAGCGCTGCGCTCCACAGCGCTCACGTGCCGGGCGATTATCCATTGGCCAAGCTTCTGACGGGCAACGCGCGGGAGGGCAAAGCGTTTTTCGACGGCGCCGGCGGGTGCGCACAATGCCACTCCGTGACCGGAGATCTGGCGGGCATCGCCAAGAAGTATTCACCCATCGACCTGCAGCAACGGATGGTGTATCCGGGCGGCAGGAACAGCAGCAAGACGGCTGTTGTAACGCTGAAGGATGGCACGCGATTCGAAGGCAAAGTGATGCACGAAGATGAATTCAACGTGGGCGTAATGTGCCAAGACGGATGGTATCGCTCCTGGGCGAGAGACGACGTACAGGTCGAAATCCACGATCCGCTAGCTGCGCATCGGGAATTGACGGCCAAGTACACCGATGCGGATCTTCATAACCTTTTTGCTTATCTGGAGACTCTCAAATAGCCATGAAGCGATTTATCTCTGCGACGTTGTTAGTGTGCTCTCTTCCACTCGCCTGTCTGGGCGCGGATGTAGGGCTGAATCCGCAGGATCTGCTGAAGCCACTCGCCAGCGGCTGGCCGACATTCAACGGCGACTATTCCGGGCGACGCTATAGCGGTCTTACGCAGATCAATAAAGAAAACGTTGGAACCTTGACCCTGGCCTGGATTTTGCAATCGCAATCCGTAGGGATCAAGTCGGCGCCGCTTGAAGTAAACGGAATTCTATATTTCACGACACCGGATAATGTCTGGGCAGCCGACGCGCGCACGGGACGCATTATCTGGCATTACTACCGCGAGTCTACGGGGGATCACATTGGGAATCGCGGCGTGGGGATGTATAAGGACCTGCTGTACTTCGAAACGCCGGATTGCCACCTGATCTGTCTGAGCGCGAAGGACGGCAAGCTTCGGTGGAACGTTGAGCTGGCCGATCCAAAGCTTGGTTACTTCGCCACGATGGCGCCGTTGGTGATTCGCGATCACGTCATCGTGGGCGTGTCGGGAGACGTGACTGACATTCCGGGGTTCCTGGAATCTTTGCAACCGGAAACGGGCAAGGTGGAATGGAAATGGAATACCGAACCGGCGCCCGGTGAGCCTGGAGCCGAGACTTGGCCGCAAGGTACGGACGCCATCGCGCACGGCGGCGGTATGACCTGGATGACGGGCACGTACGATCCGGGACTGAATCAGCTCTATTGGGGAATCGGAAACCCGAATCCGGTTCTGAATGGGGCGATCCGCAAAGGGGATGACCTTTACACTTGCTCGATTGTTTCGCTGAATCCGGATACAGGGAAGCTGAACTGGCATTTCCAACCCTCTCCGCACGATACCCACGACTGGGACGCCGTTCAGACGCCCATCATTTTCGACGACGAATATCACGGCGTGCACAGGAAATTACTGGCACAGGCGAGCCGCAACGGATACTTTTTTGTGCTGGACCGCACGACGGGCGAGCACATTCTAACGGCGCCGTTTATCGCGACGGATTGGGCCAAAGGAATCGATTCGCGAGGCGAGCCGATTCCAAATCCCGCGAAAGAGCCGCGGCCTGACGGAACGCTGGTGTCGCCGGGTTCCGACGGAGCGACGAATTGGCTTGCGCCGAGCTTCGATCCGGAGACGAAGCTGTTCTATGTGAGCGCACGGCGGCTGTGGAGTATTTTTTACATGACGGCGGAGGGAAAGCCGGAAGGTTGGGCAGGACGCGACCGGAATTTATGGGCGAACTCTGTACTAGAGGCGATCGACTACAACACCGGTGCGATTCGCTGGAAGCACGAAATCGGAGACGGTGAAGGGAGCGCCGGGGTCTTGACCACGGCGGGAAATCTTCTATTCACTAGCGATAACGCAAACAACTTGCTGGCGCTGGACCCAAACACCGGCAAGACGCTATGGCACATGAACTTGGGAGGGCGGATGCAGGCAGCTCCGACGACCTATGAACTTGACGGCCGACAGTACCTTCTGACGCCGGCGGGCAGCGCTATTCTGGCGTGGGTATTGGCGAAATAACGTAGCGGTAACGCCTCTCGAAGCCGGTCCGTCATTCTAAACAGGCGCTGAGGGTAGACGTGCTATTCTGACGCCAGCCAGTCTCGAAGAATGAAGATTAGCGCGAACAACGGACAGCAAATCGTCCTGTGCGCTTAGAAACCTATGCGTTTGCGCGGCGTGCTTTTCGCGATCGTTCCGAGCTTGGTCCTGCTGAGCGCCGTGCAGGCTATGGGTCCGATTCCGGATCCGCGAATTTTTCCGAATGACCCCTCGGGAGTAGGAAAGCGCACGTCCCGCAAAGCGCAAGAACCGGGGAAATTTCGCGAATATCCGGCTTGGGAATACAACGACTATCCGATACCGACGGATTTTAGCGTGCCTGGTGAATGGGTTTTTGCCCGCTTCATGTACCGGGCCGTACCCTCCTGGCGGGGGCGGATGAACAACTGGACAATTGACTATCCAAGATCAGATCGGCATCTCTCAGCGGCCGTCCGGCGGCTGACTCGAATTCAGGTTCGTTCGGCAGAGGAGCCAGTGGCGGCAGAGGACGGCGATGACATCTATAACTGGCCGTGGTTGTATGCGGTGGAAGTGGGCCATTGGGACCTGACGGATTTGCAGGCTGCAAAACTGCGCGATTTCCTCGATCGCGGCGGATTCTTTATGTGCGACGATTTCCACGGCACGGTTGAATGGGAGACATTCGAAGCGAGCATGAAGAGGGTTTTCCCGGACCGGCCGATTGTCGATCTAGCGAATTCGGATCCCATCTTTCACACGGTTTACGACCTGGATGAGCGCTACCAGGTGCCGGGCGAGCAGTTCGTCCGGAGTCATCGAACGTACGAAAAAGACGGTTATCAACCGCGATGGCGAGGCATTTACGACGATAAAGGGCGAGTGATCGTTGCCATTTGCCACAACATGGATCTTGGCGACTCGTGGGAGCATGCGGACAATCCGGAGTATCCGGAACAATACTCCGCGCTCGGATTCCGCATTGGAGTGAATTATCTGCTCTATTCGATGACCCACTGAGCAGAAGCGGGTCCTATGTTCGAGTTTCTCTTCAAATATCCGGCGAGCGTGTTTTCGAAGGGAAGCCTTGTCTTGCTGGGCTCCTGGCCGAAGTGGATGCTTTTGGCGGGAATAGTTGGGGGAGCCGCGCTGCTGGCCTGGGTTGTCTGGCGCAAACCGAGGCAACTGGCGCCTTCGGTGCGCGGTTTGCGGACGCTAGTGTTGTGGGGGCTGCAGTCTGCCATCGTGGCCGTGTTGCTTCTTTTGCTGTGGCAACCGGCTATTAGTGTGACGGCGCTAAAGCCACAGCAGAATGTTATCGCGGTGGTCATCGACGACAGCCGGAGCATGGCGCTGAAGGATACCGGCGATTCGCGCCAGCAACAAGCGATCAACATGCTCAATTCCGGGCTATTGAAAGATCTGCAATACCGTTTTCAGGTGCGGCTCTATCGCCTGGGCGCGGGAGTAGAGCGCATCCAAAATTTGAGTCAGCTCAACACGAGACAAACTGCGACGCAGATCGGCACGGGACTTCGCCAGTTGGCGGATGAAGCGGCAACCTTGCCCATAGGCGCGGTGGTTTTATTGAGCGATGGCGCTGACAATTCGGGCGGTGTAGATCTCGACACGCTTTCTGAGATCCGGCGCAGACGACTGCCCGTAAACACGATTGGAATCGGGAAAGAACAGCTCTCGAACGATATTGAGCTAGACGATTTCGAGGTACCGGCGAAGGCGCTTGCTGGTTCGCGTCTGCAAGCACAAGTCACGATTCGTCAGAACGGCTTCGGCGGAAAGCATGCGCGCCTCGTCCTCACGGGTGGAGGCGCCGTGCTGGCCAGCCGTGACCTCACATTATCCAATGGCCCGGAGCAGATTGAATCGGTTGAGTTCAGCGCCGGCAAGGCAGGGGTCCGAAATGTCGAGGCAAAGCTCGATCCGTTGCCGGGCGAATCCAACGCGGAAAACAATCAACTCACGCGAGTGCTTTCGGTCGATAATGCCAAGCGGCGGATTCTCTATGTCGAGGGAGAGCCGCGCTGGGAATTTAAGTTTCTGCGCCGGGCGGCGGAAGATGATCCGGCATTGCAGATCGTCTCGATGCTGCGGACCACTCAGAACAAGATCTATCGGCAGGGCATTGCCAATCCAAACGAACTGGCGGATGGTTTTCCCAGCAAGCCCGAAGAACTGTTCGATTTTCAAGGGCTGATTGTCGGGAGTGTGGAATCCAGTTTCTTTACCGCAACACAGCAGCAGATGATTAAAGATTTTGTGGATCGCCGCGGCGGGGGTCTATTGTTTCTGGGCGGACGGTGGGCGCTGTCGGAGGGCGGGTATAACGTGCCGCCTTTGGCGGAGTTGCTGCCTGTGAATCTGCCCTCGCGAAAAAACACGTTTCAACGTACGTTCGTGGCGGCGGAACTCACCGACGCCGGAAAGAAGAGTTTGATTTGCCGGATTGAAGACGATCCGGAAAAGAGCCTGCAGCACTGGGAGATTCTGCCTTACCTGGCGAACTATCAAGATCCGGGAACGCCCAAGCCCGGCGCAGTGGTACTGGCACGGGTGGATGCGGGTGGGAACCGGTTGCCTTTACTGGTGACGGAGAACTATGGGCGCGGCCGCACTGCCGTATTCGCGACCGGCGGCAGCTGGCGATGGCGGATGCAGCAGCCGGTGGGAGACGTGAGTCAGGAGACTTTCTGGAGGCAGCTTTTGCGTTGGACCGCAGGCTCTACGCCGTCGCGAGTGGTGGCGTCCACGCCGAACGCGCATCTTGAAGATGAAGGCCGCATTCAATTACGCGCCGAGGTTCGCGACAAATCGTATTTGCCCTCGAGCGACGCGGAGGTGGAAGCGAGGGTCATCGGGCCCGATGGTTCAAGCGAGACGATACCACTACGCCCCGAGCCGCTGGCGCAAGGAATCTATTCGGCCGAATGGAATGCGCCAAAGGCGGGATCGTACATCGCAGAAGTGAATGCCAAGCGCGGTACACAATCGCTTGGCAGCGACGTGCTGACCTTCCGGCGGGAAGATGGCGTGGCGGAGAACTTCCATCGCGAGCAGAATCGCGAACTGCTGCAGAAGCTGGCGGACGAGACCGGGGGCAGGTACTACAAACCTGGGGACGCTAAGCGGCTGGCGCAGGAGATCTCGTACTCGGAAGCAGGAATCACCTCTCGCGAGATGAAAGATTTGTGGAACATGCCGGTTTTCTTTTTGCTGGTGCTCGTTCTGCGTTCGACGGAATGGCTGCTTCGGCGTAAATGGGGCGTGGTATGAGAGCGGCGGTTCTATTCTTCTGCGCTGCATTCAGTTTGCCCGGCGCCAACTATTACATGACAGTTGCGGGCCTGGGGGGCACCTCTGAATACGACATTCAATTCGCGAAGTGGGCCACCGATCTGGACCACGAACTACACGCGAATGGCCCTGACGCGCACGTCGTAACACTCAGTGGAAGCGCCACTACGCGCGCGCGTCTGCAGGAGACTTTGTCGCACTTGGCAGGCGAGTTAAAGCCGGACGATGCGTTCGCGCTATTCCTGATTGGACACGGCACGTTCGATGGAACAGATTACAAATTCAATTTGCCGGGTCCGGATATTACGGCAGGTGAGTTGGCTTCGCTGCTGAACCGGATTCCCGCTCGCCGTCAGCTGGTGGTGAATATGACGAGCTGCAGCGGCGCTTCGTTCGCGGCGCTTGCGCGTAGAGACCGCATCGTCGTTACAGCCACGAAATCGGGAACGGAAAAGAACGCTCCGGTGTTTGCACGCTACTGGATAGACGCGCTGCGCGATCCAGCAGCGGATACCGATAAGAACGGAACCGTGTCGGCGTTAGAGGCCTTTGTCTATGCGCAACGGAAGACAACCGCCTACTTCGAGTCTGAAAAGCTACTCGCGACTGAGCACGCCATGATGACCGACACGGGCAGTGCTAACGCGGTGCGCGATCCCAAACCGGAAAATGGACAAGGAATGTTGGCTTCGGTTTTTCCGCTCATACGTCCGCAAGGGGATACCGCGCAAACTTTGGCCCCGGAAAAACAGCGGCTGTTTGCGAAGAAGGACGACCTAGAGGCGAAAATCGACAGGCTCAAATACCAGAAAGCGGCCATGCCTGAGGACGAATACAAACAACAGCTCACCACTCTGTTGCTGGAACTGGCAAGGACGCAAGCGGAGATAGACCGATGAAATCTCTGCGCGTCTTAGCAGCGATCGTCGCGGCGTTCGGAGCGCCGTTGCTTGCCGCTACAGTGGACGACTGCAAGGAATTACAGCATCACGGGAAATTGCAACAGGCGCAGGCTTGTTTCACAGCTTTATCGCAAAACTCGAATTCATTTGCCCGGGCGCAGGGTTATCAGGGGCTCGGCCGGTACGATGACGCGAACCAGGAGTTCCGAACCGCAATTAAAGAGCAGCCGAAATTGGCCGCGCTCCGGGTGGCGTGGGGCCAACTTTACCTGGACCATTACCAACCGGGCGACGCCGCGAAGCTTTTCGAAGAGGCTCTGGAAATTGATCCGAATGCCGCACCCGCTTATCTGGGGTTGGCGCGAGTCGCTGCCGAGGGGTACGACAAGAAGGCCATCGACTTCGCGCATCAGGCACTTCAGCACGACCCGAAATTTGCCGAAGCTCACGAGTTCCTGGCGTATCTCGCACTCGAAGATAGTGATGGGAATTTGGCTAGAGAAGAGGCGCAGAAAGCGCTTGCCCTTTCGAACGAAGCGCTGGATGCTATGGCCGTCCTCGCTTCCATCGATTGGCTAAGTGACAAGCTGCAATCCGAGTGGATGGACCGCATCCGCAAAGTGGATCCGGCTTACGGCGAGGCGTATGCGATGGGCGCCCACTTTTTTGAGATTAACCGGCGCTACAAGGAATCGACTGCATATTATCGTAAGGCTCTCGATCTGAACCCTAATCTCTGGGCGGCGCGATCGCAGCTGGGCATGAACCTGATGCGGCTTGGCGATGAGGCCGAGGCGGAGCGGCAGCTCGAACGCTGCTACGAAGGCCATTGGCGCGATGCCCAGACCGTGAACGCGTTGCGATTTCTCGATACCTTGCGCGATTACGAGACCTTCAAGACCGGCAACCACCGAGCTGATGCTGAATAAGAAGGAAGCCGCGTTATTGCGGCCATATATCGAGCCGGAACTTCAGCGCGCCATTGCGACTTACGAGAAAAAGTACAAAATGAAACTGCCCGGGCCGGTGAGGCTGGAGGTTTATCCGAATCACGAAGATTTTGTGGTGCGCACGCTGGGTCTGCCGGGCCAGGGTGGTCTTCTCGGCGTCACGTTCGGATTAGTGGTCGCCATGGACAGTCCTTCAGCGCGCGCGCCCGGAGACTTCAACTGGGCTAGCACCATGTGGCACGAGTTGAGTCACGTGTATGTGCTTACCGCGACCAATCATCTGGTTCCGCGCTGGTTTACCGAGGGATTGGCAGTACACGAGGAAGGGGCGGCGTCGCCCGATTGGGGCGATCGCCTCACTCCGGAGATTGTGGGCGCACTTCAGCAGAAAAAGCTTTTGCCGGTTTCGGAACTGGATCGCGGCTTTGTGCGCCCAGAATACCCGAATCAGGTACTCGTCTCCTACTTCGAGGCTGGCAGGATTTGCGATTACATCGCGCAAAGGTGGGGCAACGATGCGCTCGTGGGGATGATCCATTCCTATGCGGCACGAAAGACCAGCGCCGAAGCGATTCAAGACAATCTGCATGAGACCGCGGCCGCATTCGATAAAGATTTCACGGCCTGGCTCAATGAACAAACCGGGAACACAGTGCTTCATTTCGAGGATTGGAAGAAGGGCATGAAAGTCGCGTTTGAGGATCTGCAGAGTGGGAAGAAAGACGATGCGCTGCGCCAGGCCGATGGTATCCGCGGCTATTACCGTGACTATGTAGGCCACGGCAGCCTGTATGAGTGGAGCGCTGACTTCGATCTAGACAAGAACGACAAATCTTCCGCGATTCAGGAGCTCGAAAATTATCGCGATGCGGGTGGAATCAACGTTGAGACGTTGAAGAAACTAGCGCGCCTGGAGCAGGAAACAGGCAAGACGAGCCAAGCGGAAACGACTCTGAAAAAATTGAACTACGTCTATCCGGAAGACGAGGAGATTCATCGGAGGTTC
The DNA here is from genome assembly GCA_963795445.1 of uncultured Acidobacteriaceae bacterium. Taxonomy (GTDB): domain Bacteria; phylum Acidobacteriota; class Terriglobia; order Bryobacterales; family Bryobacteraceae; genus Bog-105. Next base: position 385,638 of record CAWCHX010000017.1, read on the forward strand.
GGAGGCCTGCTGCTCGACAGCGGCGATGCCAACGGCGCGGTTCGGGAATTTCAAGCCGTGCTCACTCTGAAGCCTTCCGATCAGGCTGAGTCACACTATGATTTAGCGAAAGCCCTCAGCGCAGCTCACCGGGCAAATGAGGCGAAAGATCAGGTTCTGATGGCGCTCGAAGCGGCGCCCGGTTTTAAACCAGCGCAGCAACTTCTCCTTCAATTGAGCCAATAATAATGTCCACCATCACCACTGCACCTCCCGTTGACTCGGCTGAGGTCAAGAACCGCGTCAAGCGTTTTCAAGAAGCGCAGGCCGAGATCAAGCGGGAAGTCCGCAAAGTCATCGTTGGCCAGGAAGAAGTCATCGAGCACGTGCTCATCTCGCTTTTTGTGGGTGGGCACTGTCTATTGACGGGTTTGCCCGGCACCGCGAAAACTTTGCTCGTCCGCACCTTAGCGCAAACTTTGGGTTTGCGGTTTAATCGCATTCAATTCACGCCCGATCTGATGCCTTCCGACATGACGGGAACGGACATCATCGAGGAAAACCCGGGTACTGGCCATCGCACCTGGACTTTTGTGGCAGGCCCGATCTTTTCCAATATTTTGTTGGCTGATGAGATCAACCGCACGCCGCCGAAGACGCAATCCGCGCTGCTCGAAGCCATGCAGGAGCTGTCTTGCACTGTACGCGGCCATCAGTACAGAATTGAGCCGCCGTTTTTCGTTTTAGCGACGCAGAATCCCATCGAGCTGGAAGGCACCTATCCTCTTCCCGAGGCGCAGCTCGACCGTTTTCTCTTCAATACGGTCCTCGACTATTTGTCATCGGACGACGAATTGAAAGTTGTCGATTTAACCACTACGACGCAGCTTCCCCATGCCGAAGTAGTTACGAACAATGAAGAAATTCTTCAGTTCCAGCACCTCGTTCGCATGACTCCGGTCGCCGAGTCCGTGGCGCGTTACGCGGTCGAGCTGGTGCGCTCGAGCCGGCCGGGACACAACGGCGACAGTCCCGACTTTGTCAAGAAATATGTCAATTTTGGCGCCAGCGTTCGAGCCGCGCAATTCCTTGTACTCGCGGGAAAAGCGCGAGCGTTAATGCATGGGCGTTTTCACGTTTCCTACGACGACATTCGGGCGCTCGTCATCCCGATCATGCGGCATCGCGTCTTGCTCAACTTCCATGCGGAATCGGATCGGCTAACCTCGGACGACATTTTGCGCAAGCTGCTGGATTCGAAGCCGGCGCCGCGCGGGTAAGCAACAGAGAACCAACAAGGGACGAAGTGCCGGTAGAAGCAACAAACCGCTTTCTCGATCCTGCCGTGCTGGCTGAGATCTCAGGCCTGGATCTGGTTTCAAAAACAGTGGTCGACGGATTCATTGCCGGCCTGCATCGCTCGCCCGACTTCGGTTTCAGCCAGGAGTTTGCGGAATACCGCGCCTATACGCCAGGCGACGACTTGCGGCACGTCGATTGGAACGTTTTCGCGCGGACCGAGAAAGCGTATCTGAAACGCTATAAAGGCGAGACAAATACGTCGGTCATGGTGCTGCTGGACGCGAGCGCCAGCATGGGCTTCGGCTCGGGTCCCGTGCGGAAGTTCGATTACTCGAAATTCTTGGCTTCCGCTCTGGTCTATCTCGCTCATCTACAACGCGACAGCGCCGGGCTGATTGTCTTTCACGACGATGTGGCGAACTTCATCAGGCCTTCCGCGAGGCAGGGCCAACTGATGCGATTACTGCACGGCATCGATAATGCGCAGCTTGGCAAACGCACCGACTTCCGAAGGCCGTTTTTCGAGTTGCAGCAATTCATGAAGCGCCGCGGAATCACCGTTCTTATTTCCGATTTCTTCGAGGATCCGGACACCATCGTCAAGACGGTGGAGCCGCTGCGGTTTCGGGGGAATGAACTGATTTTATTTCACGTGCTCGATCCCCAGGAACTGGAGCCGAAGCTGGGCGAGCCAGTTTTGCTTCTTGACATGGAGACTGGCGACACGATTGAAGCTTCGCCCGAATACGCGCGGACCGAGTACCAGCAGAAGATAGGCGCGCACATTCAGAATTTCCGCTCGAAAGCGCAGAGCGCCGGGCTCGAATATTTCCTGCTGCGTACAGACAGGCCGCTCGATGCAGGGTTGCGCGAGTATTTCACAATCCGGGAGGGAAGGATCTAATGGGTTTTCTTTCCCCTTGGTTCTTGGCCGGGATGGTGGCCGTCGGCCTTCCCGTGTGGCTACATTTGCTGCGCCAGTATAAGAGGACACCGCAACCGTTCAGTTCGCTTATGTTCTTCGAGCGGCGAGTGCAGAGTTCGGTCAAACACCGGCGCTTGCGCTATCTGATGCTGCTCGCGCTCCGTATTGCGTTGCTCTTATTGTTGGCGTTCGCCTTCGCGAATCCCTTTGTGAACCGGACATCGACGTTGGCGGGCCGCCGAAAATTAACAGTGATTGCGGTGGACCGCTCATTCAGTATGCGAGATGGAAACCGGATCCAGCAGGCAAAGCTGCAAGCCCATCGATTGGTAAACGCCTTAAGTGGACGCGAGTTGGTACAAATCATTGCCGTCGATTCAAATGTCGACAATTTGACTGAACCAGAGCTCGACAAGAATGTGCTGAGCGCCGCAATCGATTCCATCCAACCCAACGATGCTGCCAGCTCATTCGGCGAATTTGCCCGTGCATTGCGCGTTATGGATCAAAGCACTGGCATGCAGCTTGACGTACATTTCATCAGCGATATGCAGAAGAGCTCCATGCCGGGCTTCCGCGACCTGCTGCTAGGACCGCACACGGCGCTTGAACTTCACGAGGTCGGAGGGCGGAATGTTCCCAATTGGGCGGTTGAAACCGTCGACACTTCCGCGCATGTCTACGATACGACCCATACGCGCTTGACGACCACCGTCGCCGGATGGCAGACGCAGGAAGCGGCTCGGCAAGTCTCGCTAATTCTCGATGACAGGGTGGTCGCTTCCAAGCAAGTCACGATACCGGCAAACGGCCGCGCGGAAGTGGAATTTTTGTCATTCGACGTGCCTTATGGAGCGCATAAAGGGCAAATTCGCATGGAACCTCACGATGGTTTGCCAAACGACGATGCCTTCCCGTTCTCGGTGGAGCGATCGGATCCTCGGCGTGTGCTCTTCTTATATGCGGGTGGCCGGAGCCGTGAAGCATTTTATTACAAAGCTGCTATGGAATCCGCCGCGGACACCGGTTTGATTGTTCAACCTGCGCCTTTGGAACAGGCTGACGCTACTGATTTTTCAAAGTACGCCTTTGTGGTGCTGAACGATACCGGCGACCCGGGGCAGAAGCTTGCGCAAGCGCTCTGCGGATACGTGTCACACGGGGGGGCGGTGCTGATTGCGGTAGGGCCTAACACAATGCGATCAGGACGCGTTCCGCTATCGAGCGATTACGTCAGTGACATACGCCAGACGCAGGGAGCAGGCTTTGTCGACAATCAGCATCCAGCGCTGGCGGGCGCGGCGCGCTTTGAAAACGTGCAATTCGCGGAGGCGGCGCATGTTTCGGCCAAGGCAAATGCGCGTATCCTGGCGAGACTTGCGGACGGCTCTCCGCTGCTGGTGGAAGAACCGATGGGTGAAGGACGCGTTCTCATCTTCGCTTCGACTCTAGACAATTCGACGAACGACTTTCCGCTCCATTCTTCTTTCTTGCCCTTCGTCGTACAAACCGGACACTATTTAGCGGGTACGGAAGAAACGGCCTCCAGTGTAGTGGCCGGGACGGCGGTTGCGTTGCGCCGCACGCATGACCAGGGTACGGCCGCGGACGTGATCGGACCAGACGGAAAGCACGAACTGCCTCTCAGCGAGGCCACCAAGGCCCTGAGCTTCGATTTAGCACGAAACGGCTTCTACGAAGTGCAACGCGCGAATGGGCGGCGGACATTGATGGCGGTCCACGCGGACCGGCGGGAATCCGACTTGACGACCGTGTCCGATGAAACGCTCACATTATGGCGCAATACTGGGAATACAGCAGCGGAGGCGAACTCCCGAAACGGGGGTGCGCAAACCGGCGAAGAGCAGCAGACCCGGCCCTGGAGTCTGTGGCGCTATGCGCTGGCTCTGGTGCTGTTGGCGACAGTAGTCGAATCGGTATTTGCTAGCCGGTATTTGAAGGAAAGGCAGACGGCATGACGGCGCTTGAACAACTGAACAGGTATTTGCGACGCCTGGAAGTGCGTCTACGGCTCTTCGCCGCATCGCGAGGCGCGGCGCTTGTTACGGCCTGTGCCTTGACGCTGACGGTAATTCTTGTCTGGATTAGTAACCGCTATGCATTCGCGCAACATGTCGTGCTGCCTCTGCGGATTCTGCTTTTTCTGGCGTTGGCCGCGGCCATTTCGTTCTTATTCGGACTGCCATTATTGAAGCTAAACCGGCGGCGTGTAACCCGGCTCGCGGAACAGCGCATTCCCGGTTTTGAAGAACGTCTCCTGACCGTCTCCGAACGGCCCGATCCCGCGAATCCATTCATGGAACTAGTCGCGGAGGATGCGTTGCGTGTGGCGCACGAGCATCAGCCCGAGCAAATCGCGTCGACACGCTCGCTGCTGGGACTTTTCGGCTCTGGAGCGGTGGCGGCGGCGGTGCTGCTATGGCTGATCGCGGCGGGGCCCGGATATTGGGGGTATGGCGCTTCCCTGCTCTGGACCGGCAGTGCCAAGGCGGGCACGCGGCCGCTCTACGATGTCGGCGTTCAGCCCGGCAATAAAACTGTCCGGCGCAGATCCGATCAACTTATAACGGCCCAGCTATTTGGGTTCTCGGCGCACAGCGTAATGCTGCACGCGAAGTACGGAAGCGCGCTGAAGTGGGAGCAAACCGGGATGCAGGCGAGGCCTGCGGGCAATGGATATCAGTTTCTCTTCGCAGGGGTCTCAGATCCGATCGAATACTACGTGAGCGCGGATGCAGCGCAATCGAAGCACTTCACGATCAATGTGAAGGACTTGCCGGGCGTGAAGCGCGTACGTGTGGGCCTGCACTTCCCTTCCGGGCTGGGATTGAAGGACGTGGTTCAGGATCCGGGTGGCGATATCCGGGCTGTCGAAGGCAGTCAGGCTGATATTTCGGTATTAACGGATCGACCGCTCGAGTACGGTGTGCTCGTGATGGAAAACGGGTCTAAAGTCAAACTGACACGTGGCGAAGGAAACTGGCTGACAGCGCGCCTGCCGATTCAGAAAGACGGCTCATATCACGTAGCGGCTATTGATGGGGGTGACGCGATCCGCATCAGTGACGACTACTTCATCGAAGCCAAAAAAGACGAACCGCCCTCGGTAAAGATCCTACGGCCTGGCCACGATCCGCATGTAAGCCCGATAGAAGAAGTGCCCGTTTCGGTGGATGCTTCCGACGATTTCGGAGTTCAAGATCTTCAGTTGCACTATTCGGTAAATGGCGGCCCAGAACAGGTGATCCCGCTCTCAAAGGCCAAGGGTGGAAAGGAAGCCCAAGGAACAACCACTCTGTATTTCGAGAACTTCAAAGTCGTGCCTGGCGACCTGGTCAGCCTCTATGCGACGGCCCGTGACGCGAAAACCACATCGCAGAGTGACATCATCTTCGCTCAGGCCGAGCCATTTGACTTTAAGTTCAGCCAGTCGCAGCAGGCGGCTAGCGGGATGAGCGGCATGGGCATGGGCAATCAAGACGCCAACATTTCCGAGCGGCAGAAGCAGATTATCGCCGCCACCTTCAATGAAGTTAGAAACGGAAAGAAGAGCAGTGCGGCCCTTGAGCAGGATGCGCGCTTCCTCTCGGAGTTGGAAAGCAAGCTCGGAGAGCAGGCGAAGACGCTCGCCGATCGAATGGCCAGCCGCGAACTCGGCTCGGCAAGCTCACAATTCGAACAGTTTTCAAAGCTGATGACGCAGGCCTCGTCGGAAATGGGCGGCGCCGTCTCGGAGCTGAAACCGGGTAAATGGCACGATGCTCTTCCTCCTGAACAGAAAGCGTTGCAATCGTTGCTTCGAGCCGAGGCGCTGTTCCGCGATATTCAGGTCGCTTTCGGACAGTCGAACGGCGGCGGCGGCGGCGGTGGAGCACAACGAGATCTGGCGCGCATGTTCGATCTTGAGCTCGACACATCCAAGAACCAATATGAGACGGGGCAGTCCGGTTCTTCTTCCGCAAGCGATCAACAGAAGGCCATTGATGAAGCCTTCGAACGGTTAAAAATGCTGGCGCAAAGACAGCAGGAATTAGCGGCGCAGCGTTCGCAGCAGCAGGCTCTCGAACAGCGATGGCAGGAAGAACAATTGCGGCGCGAGGCCGAGGAACTGCGGCAACAGATGCAGCAGTTGGCTCAGAACTCGCAAGGTCAGCAGACTAGTTCTCCCGATCAAAATGGACAGCAGAGCGCTTCTTCTTCCTCATCGTCCCAGTCTTCTCAATCAGCGCGTCAGAACGGCCGCTCGACAAGCGGCGGACGGATGTCGCAGAGTGACCAGCAGAACCGGCAAACCGCGGAAGCCTTGCGGCAAGCCATGAACGCGCTACAGCGAGCCGAAGACGAGATGCGCAAAGCGGTCAGCAATCGCGATGCAACCGCCGGGCAACGCGCTGCTGCTCAGCTTCAAGAGGCACAGGACCTGTTAAACAAGATGCTGCATCAGCAGGCCGGCAATTCCGTTTCCGATCTCGCGCAACGAGCGCAGGAAATTGCAAACGCGCAGAAAGAGAACGCGGATCGGATAAAGCAGATGTACGGGGTCGAGGGTTCAAGCAGCCACGCCGGTGGGAGCCAGTCGTCCGCCTCTGCGGATGGCGGCGAACAGATGCCTGAGATGAACGACCCGTACAGCAGCCGCTATGGTTATGGATTCAGGCGGCGGACTTGGCCGCAAGAGATGCAGCCCACGCGCGCCGCAACTGAACAAGAGAAAGGTCTAGCAGCCGAGAAGGAGAGGTTGGCGCAACAGCTCGAGCAATTGCAACGGGAAATGCAGCAGCAAGCTCAAAACATGGCAGGCGCGCAGCCCGATGCTTCTTCAAAATTGCGGAGAGCGCTTTCCGATGCCGAGCAAAAAGAGCTGGCATTGCGCATGCAGAAAGACGCCGAATGGATGCGCGAAGGATACGGCGATCGCAACATCGGCATGGAGGATAGCGTAACAGCAGGTCTGGAGCAGCTTACTCGCCAGCTTCGCGGTGTGCAAGACGCTGTTAAAGCCAACGGTCAGCCCGGCCAAAATGGGCAAAACGATAAGACGGCTGAAGCGCTCAACCAAGTGCGCACGCTGCGTGAAGAACTTGAGAGCCGTGCTGCTCAGGGCGGTGAAGCGCAGCAAAGCGGTCAATCGGGGCAACAGGGCGGACAGCCTGGACAGCAGGGCCGCCAACAGGCGGGAAACGGGTCCTACAACCAGCGCGGCGGTCCTGGTATCGACCGAGGCGGAGTTCAGGATGCTATCGGTCAGTTAAACGGTCTCCGCGCCCAGATGGATCCGCGCGATCATGCTCTTAACGGCTACATCAACGGGGCGCTGTGGAATCTCCAACATCTCACTGGAGCCGAAGCGGGGCTTCTCGATTCGCGCATCAGCCAAGATGCTGTTATTAGTCTTGAGCGCCTGGAAGTGGAATTAAGCAAACGTGTCGGCCAGCAACAAGCGCAAGGGGCGCGAAGCGGCGCGCCGGAGGGTTCTCCGGAGAAGTATCGCGATGCCGTGGCGGAATATTTCAAGAAGTTGAGCAAATAGAGCTCAATCTAAGGAGATGGCCAACGACAACCCGATATGTTATATTAAAATATAATATACGGAGACGTCCTATGCACACGACCAGTCTGCGCAAGGTCGGCGGCTCGGTCATGTTGGCCGTCCCGCCCGCGCTGCTCGAGATCCTGCGCCTGAAGCCAGGGGCCAAGGTCGGCATCGCAGTTGAAAGCGGCCGTCTCATCGTCGAGCCGCAGCAGCGTCGCCGCTATACCCTGGACGAGCTGCTCGCCCAATGCGATCCCAAAGCGCCGCGCGCCAACGAAGAGCAACAATGGCTCGACAGCAAGCCAGTCGGCGGCGAGCTCATCTGATGAAGCGCGGGGAAATCTGGCTCGTCAGTCTCGATCCTACGTCGGGACACGAGCAAATGGGCCGCCGGCCGGTGCTGATCGTCTCGCCGGAGGCCTTCAACCGTGTAACGAAAGTGCCTGTGGTTCTCCCGGTCACGACCGGGGGGAATTTCGCGCGGACGGCAGGTTTCGCCGTGCCGCTGACAGGCGCCGGCAGCAAAACGACGGGCGTTGTCCGGTGCGACCAGCCCCGCGCTGTCGATCTCACCGCGCGCAGCGGCAGGAAGCTGGAAACGATCTCCGACGCGATTGTGGATGAGGTGCTGGCGAAACTGGCGCCGATTTTTGAGTGAACCGCCCGCAAGCTAGGGCCCTGGCGGTCCGTGCGGTTAGCGCAATTATCCGATCTACTTTGAGCGCATAAACGCGCCGAGATCTTCATACTGATCCGTCGCGATGAAATTTACGCCTGCATCAAGAGCTGCCTTCCAGCGAAGCCGAACCGCCTCAGGAGAACCAAAGTTGTAGGCGTTGCCCCAGCCGCGATCATCCGCTGGCGCAAAGCCGTCCAGCGTGTAGAACCTGATCCAATAGCCCAAGCGGTGCGCGTGATCCACCAGAGCGCGAAGCCGGCTCGCGTCAGCGGACGTCCAAGCGCCCGCCTGCGGCTGTCCACCTTCTTCGACCACATACCAGGAATTGTTCCACCAGCGCCGGTAATTGGTGGGCGGCTGGCTCAGTAGCTGTTCCACTGGCACCGTGGCTAACAGGTGATTTCGTTCCTGCTGAGAATTCGCGCTAATCGGGTTAGTGTGCGCCGAGCCGAACAGCCGAAGGCGCGCGCCGACAGGCACCTCTTTGAAGAAAACCTGTTCCTGCGCATCGGAGTCTTCCGTCACCACCAGAAGAGGTTTTGGATCGAATGGCGCAAGCTCAGTTGGGTCGGCTCTCTTCGGTGCCGTGGTAATCCAGGACTGGTATTCGCCAAGCAGATCCCATACTGCGTGCAGAAGCGGCGCCTGATTATCTTTGAAGTCGAAATGTAAGATGATCAGCGGCCATTGCGTTCGATTGTTGTCGCTAAGCGCCTTCTCAACGATCGGGCGTACCCGTTCGAAGAAATATTGCCGGAGAGTCGGTTCTGAGCCGTTGGTTTCTGCCGAGTGCGTGACCACCACGCGGCCTGCGCCGGTTACAGGATCGGCATACCATGCCAGATCTTGTTCTATGGATACCGGAAATCCGCTCTCGAGCGCGCGATCTATACGATTTGTCCATCGCCCGTCGTAGGGATAGCAGTTGTGTGCATCGAGGACCGGACGGTTGTGGTTGAGAAAGTCGAGTTGCGGCTGCTGCGCGAAGAGCGGCATGACAAGCGCGAGAAGAGACATACAGACCAGGCAAGAGTTTGACACCATAAAGAAAGCATTTTACTGTTGCGAGAAGAAAACAGCCTTTCCACGGCGCATGGCTATTTCGATCAAAGATATTGCACGCTTGGCAGGCGTTTCACATTCAACGGTTTCGCGCGCTTTGCGGAACAGTCCGCTCATCCCAGCTGAAACCACGCAGCGCATACAAAGAATCGCCAAAGACGCCGGTTACAGCGCCAGCGCCGTCGCGCGCAGCTTAGTCACGCGAAAGACGCAAGCAATCGGAGTGGTGGTCACCTCTATTGCCGATCCATTCAATGGCGAAGTCGTGGCCGGCATTGAAGAAGTCGCCAACCAGCACGGATATTCCGTCATTCTCGCGAACTCTCAAGCTGACCCGGAACGGGAGATTACTGTAGTGCAGTCTTTCCAGGAGCGCCGCGTCGATGGCATTTTGGTCGCCTCTTCGCGAGTCGGCGCACTCTACGTGCCGCTACTCTCGGAACTCAGCATCCCCATAGTGCTGATTAACAACCAACACCCGAGCGACTTCGTTTATTCGGTGCGAATCGATAATGTTGAAGGAGCGGGCCGGGCCACGCGGCATCTCATCGAACTCGGACACACGAAGATCGCGTATGTGGGCGATCAATTTGGGCTGCAATCGGACACGCAACGCTTCGCCGGGTTCGAGGAGGCAATGGCTCAAGCACGCTTGCCCGTGCGGCAAGAATTTGTCGTTCGGGGTGACGGCAAACCAGAAGGAGCTCGAAATGCGGCTAGGAAACTGCTTTCCGGCCGCCACCGGCCAACGGCCATATTTTGCTACAACGATATGTCCGCTCTGGGCGTGATGGAACAAGCAGCAGAATGCGGCCTATCTATTCCCGCAGAGCTGTCAATTGTCGGATTCGATGACATCTTCTTCGCGGCGCTTTTGCAGCCGCCCCTCACCACAGTGCATCAACCAATGAAGGAAATAGGCCATCGAGCAATGGCACTTCTGCTGGGACTGCTAAGAGGCGAGAAGGCGGAAAAGAATTTGATATTAAGTGGAGAATTGGTTGTCCGCGGATCTACTGCGCGTCTGAACCCGCCGCCTCACCAGTCAATGCGGTCCGGAAAGAATTCGGCCACCAAGTCTTCATAGTACGGCTTGATTTCCTTCAGATTGGGACGAGAGCGCCCCTTGGAATAAAGGTCATAGGGATTGAACTTGCGCACCCATTCAAACATTTGCTCATCATGCTCGCTCATTAAGTGGCGATATGCGCCGTGCTTGTGCCCGGCGTAGAAGGAGTGGTAGCGCAGCATGTATTGCGCCTGCTCAGGAAGGTAATCCCGCGTCGCTCGATAGATGTACTCATCGTGACCCCACGATAGATGCACGTTATCCAGACCGCAATTAGGCTGGTAGATACCGAACTTCGTCTGATACTCGGGCGCCTTGCTGTCGGGATTGGCGGCGAAGAATTCCGGAAACACAATCTGATCGGAATACGCGCAGCCAACCGGGAACGTGTCCCCAACGACGGCCCATTGCGGTTCGCCATACAAGCACAGCACCTTGCCCAGATCGTGAACCAATCCAGTCAGGACAAACCAGCGCGGATGTCCATCGTTGCGAATCGCTTCGGAAGTTTGTAGAAGATGCTCGATTTGCGTGAGGTCGGTATCCGGATCGCTGTCATCGACAAGCGTGTTCAAATAGTCCGCCATTTCCCAGATGCTCTTTTTGCCGCGTTTTAGCCCGCAATATTCAGATTTCTTGCGCAGCACGAAATCGAGCGTCTGGTACGCATGATTCTGCCGATAAAACTCGGTAACCGTGGGGTTCGCGTCTTCTTTATAATTGCGGAATTCCTCTTCGGACTTCCCCTGCTTGTACCGGTTCGCGACGAAATCATCCCATTCGTCGAGTTCTTTTAAAGGCTGATTTTCTAAAGACTGGTTCTCGAGGACAGTGTGCATGGCAAATGACTCCTCTCTTATTGTGCACACGTGTGCACTGATTGGCAAGTTTTTATCGAGCGATCCGCCTCCTTACCACTACAATGGCCCCATGCCAGCAAACAAGCTGAATGAGCAGGAGCGACGGACCGCATTGCAGCGGCTTCCAGGATGGAGCCTGAATGATGAAAAGCCCACAACACTGGCGGGATCACGCCAAAAGACGTCGAATTGGCTGAATTGCTCGAGCGCCTCGCCGCAAAGCTGGTGTGAGAGAACTGGCTTATGAGATTCATCGCCATCGTTTTGCTGCTTGCCACCTCACTCGGTGGTGCGCTGCAGCAATCCCCCGAACAGCAGTTTCCGCAGGTGGACGCGATTGTCAATCAAGCGGTTCAGAGTGGGCTCATTCCGGGCGCAGTGCTGATCGTCGGCCATAACGGGCAGGTGATTTATCGAAATGCCTATGGTTCTCGATCACTGGTTCCGCAACGCGAACCCATGACGGTGGACACGATCTTTGACGCGGCCTCACTCACCAAGGTTGTCGCTACTACTCCGTCCGTTATGAAGCTTTTCGAGCAAGGGAAGATCCGGCTTGATGATCCCGTCACGAAGTACTTACCCGAGTTTCAGGGCGGCAAGAGCAGCATTACCGTGCGCCTGCTGATGACTCATTTTTCCGGCCTGCCCCCGGACCTGGTCCTCAAACCTCGCTGGAGCGGTTACCAGACCGGCATCGAACGGGCGCTCACAACCCAACCGGTTGCGCCGCCCGGAGCGCGCTTTATCTACAGCGATATCAATTTTATTCTGATGGGTGAAATCGTGCGGCGGCTCTCCGGCGAAACTCTGCCGCAGTTCGCGCACGAGCAGATTTTCGATCCATTGGGCATGACGGACACCCAGTTTCAACCGCCTGCCGCATTGCGTGAGCGCATCGCCCCGACGGAAATCGATGAAGATACGGGGCAGCCGCTACGGGGATTAGTTCACGATCCGACCTCCCGATACATGGGCGGCGTGGCCGGGCATGCGGGTTTATTCACCACCGCCGACGACTTGGCCAAGTATGCGGAAATGATGCTGGGGATGGGGCAGCGCGAAGGCGTGCGAATCTTCGAACCGATGACGGTGAAGAAATTCACCGAACCCGCCACTCCCGCGGATCAACCCATTCTAAGAGCCCTTGGGTGGGATATGGATTCGCCTTATTCAAGCAACCGAGGCGAGTTGTACCCGATAGGGTCGTACGGACATACCGGTTATACCGGTACCGAGATGTGGCTCGATCAAACAACGAATTCGTTTGTCATCCTGCTCACTAATGTTGTGCATCCCCATGGGATCAAATCGCTGACCTCTTTGCGATCGCGTGTGGCCACGGCCGTTGCGGCCTCCTTCGGGTTGACTGTACCCGAGGGCGTGTCTCTTACCAGCTACAACGAGACTCTGACCGGAGCCGGTGTTCACCGCGTCCTGAGCCGGGACGTGAAGACGCTAAACGGCCTGGATGTGCTGGAACAGGACGGTTTCAGTGAACTGAAAGGCAAGCGCATCGGATTGATTACAAATCAAACCGGTCTGGACCGGCAAGGCCATCGAAATGTCGATATGATGTTGGCCGCCGGGGTGCAAGTTGTGAGGCTCTTTTCTCCGGAGCATGGCATCGCTGGGACACAGGATTCCGAGGTCAGCAGCGGCAGAGACACACAAACGGGTCTTCCCGTGGTCAGCCTCTATCAGCCGAATCAGCGGCGGCTCACTGCAGGGCAGATGCAGAACTTGGACGCTATCGTTTACGACATTCAAGATGTCGGCGCACGATTTTATACCTATTCCTGCACGCTACTGTACGCGCTGGAGGCAGCCGGTAAGGCAAGAAAGCCCTTCTTCGTGCTGGACCGCGCTAATCCCATCACGGGCACGCATGTCGAAGGTCCTACAATGCAAAATGATCTGGCTTCGTTCGTAGGATGTTACGACATGCCGGTTCGTCACGGCATGACCTTCGGTGAGCTGGCCACCATGGCGAATGCTGAGCAGCACTGGGCCGCCGACCTTCACGTGATCAAAATGCAGAATTGGCAGCGCGGTGACTGGTTTGACGCAACTACTCTGACGTGGGTGAATCCGTCTCCAAATATGCGGAGCTTAAACGCCGCTTTGCTCTATCCGGGCATAGCAATGCTAGAAGCCGTGAAGAACTATTCAGTAGGACGAGGGACCGACGCGCCCTTTGAGCAAATCGGCGCGGATTGGATTGATGGGCAGGCGCTCGCGACCTATCTGAATTCGCGCTTCATTCCCGGTGTGCGAGTCTATCCTACGAAGTTCCGGCCCACCTCCTCTAATTTCGAAGGCGTGGAGGTTGATGGGATCCGGTTCGTTATTACGGATCGTGAGGCGTTCGACAGCACGCGGCTGGGCATCGAGCTGGCGGTCAGCATTACAGAAGCTCTTCCCCGGAAAAATCGATTTCGAGAAATGCCGTTACCTGATTGGCAATCACGAGACGCTCGGCGAATTGCAAACGGGAAAAGACGCCACTGCGATCTGGTCTCAAGCCCTGCAAGAGGCGAACCAATTCGCGGAACGTAGAAAGCCTTATCTGCTGTACTAGCAGCGGATGCCCCGCCGTTAGACTTCCAATGGCTGAGCGGCGTGCTTGGTCCTGCTACCGGGCGGACGACCCCGGCGCCGCGGCTCGGAAGGCGTAACCAGCGCCTCAGAATGATCTTCGCCATTTAGCGCAGCGGCGGCGTCTTTCAACCACGACGGTGGGCGGCCACGCCGCCGGCCACGGCCTCTGGCGAGACGTTCCAGCGTAAGAATCGCCTCTTCAATCTGCTCCCGCTCGAGCCGTAGCTCGGCCAGCATTTTATCAACGTCCAAAATTTTGCCTCCTCGTAACACCACCGGTTCCGGGTGATGCCCCTGCATACCGCTTCGGAGCATGGTTACGCTCCGTGACGCACACCATTTCAGAGGCAGTTTAAAGCGGATTCGGGCGAGAATACAAGGCGACCCGCGCACCTTTATGGCCTACCAGTTCTAGAAGTACTGTAGGATTTTGCCCCTTTTTCCCGAAAGGTCTTCGCTTTTTACGATTTAGTTCTACGCGGCTCGTCTTTTCCAGTAGAAATAGAATGGCACTCCTAAAGCCATTAACCCCAAGCCCATTAGCGATTCCCGAGGTCTTGTTTGGATAGTGCTGAATAGCAGTAAGGTGGCGACACAGATGAAAAGTACTGGCACAAGAGGGTACCCAATGACACGGTACGGTCTCACCATATCAGGTCTTTTTCTGCGCAACACAAATACGGAAACAGCTGTCAATAAATACAATATCCAGCTACCAAAAATCACGAAATTGTAGAGATCGTCAAACCAGCCGCTCAAAACGACTACACAGGACCATGCGCAGAGCAGAATCATTGAGTTTCCGGGAGTCTTGTATTTTGGGTGGACCACAGCGGCGGATCGGAAAAACAGGCCGTCCCGCGCCATCGCGTAAGGGACACGCGAACCCGACAAAATAGAGCCGTTTAGAGCCGCGAAAATCGAGATCAATACCGCAATCGTTACGGCTCCCGCCGCGGCATTTCCATACAGGCTCGACATCATATCCGCAGCAACGCGGTGGCTTTCCGCAACGCGCGCGGGACGCAGAACGTAGAAATAGGAAACGTTGACCAGCAGGTATGTCGCGATAACGGCAGCCGTTCCGAAAATTAGCGATCGCGGCAAATTGCGTTGCGGCTCACGGATCTCAGAAGACACCATGCTGACGTTGTTCCATCCGTCGTAAGCCCAGAGAGCGCTCACCATGGCAGCGAAGAATCCTGCCATACCGCCCACGGTGGCGATATGAGCCTCGAAATGCGAGAAGTCACCTTTACCGGAGAACATACCGACTATGACTATTCCAGCAATCAGCAGCATCTTGACGGCAGTGACACACACCTGGAGGTTGCCGCCGGAACGAACTCCCACGTAGTTCACGGCAGCCAAGATCAGGATAACGGCGATGGCGACCAGTTGACCGTAATGAATCTCCAGCAGACTTCCGCCGGGTCCGATATGTAACGGCACCACTACGAGGGGAATACCTAAAACCGGAAAAAAGGCCGTTAGATACGTATAGAAGCCGGCCGCGAGCGTTGCAATGGAGCCGCTCTTGGCAACCCAGAACTGAGTCCACCCATAGAGATATCCCCAGAACGGGCCATACGCAGCGCTGAGGTATACATATTCGCCACCGGCTTCCGGCATAGCCGCCGCGAGCTCCGCGTAAGTCAAAGCGCCAAAGAGGCTCAGCACCCCGGCTACTACCCAGACAACGAAGAGCTTCTCGACCGAGCCGACATACCGGATCATGGCTGACGGGACGATGAACACGCCGCTCCCGATCACCGTGCCAATCACGATCGCAATGGCGCTCCACAATCCGAGGACTCGCTGAAGACTGGGGCCGGAGCGACGCATCTGAAGAAGATCTTAAACGGGCGCCTTCACGGATGGCCGCTCGCGCAAGACGAGGCTTGCTCCATAGCCGACGGAAAATGTCGCGACTGAGCCGATCAAGACGTACCACGTATAAGCGACATGGCTCCGAAGCAGGAGCGTGGCAGCAAAGCCCGCGCTCATGCCGAGAATGGCTGACCATTCACCCGGACGCTTCGTGAGGACCCCCAGAAGGAACACTCCCAGCAAAGCGCCATATAAGACAGACGCAATGGAAAGACCGGCTTCGAGAATGCGCCCCCAGTGGCGAGCAGCCAATCCGACTGTAAAGAGAATGGCGCCCCAAAGAACGGTGGACCACCGGGCGAGACGCAGGTAATAGCTTTCCGAATGACGAGGGCGAAGCGGCTTGAAGAAATCCATGATTGTGGTAGACGCGAGAGCATTCAAAGCCGCGCTCAAGTTTGACATTGCGGCGGCGAGAATAGCGGCAATCACCAGACCCGCCAATCCGATGGGGAGATGAGTCCAGATAAATTCGGGATAGGTGCGCTCCGGAACTGAAGGCGCCGGTCGTCCGCTGTCCTGGTAGTAAACGTACAGCAGCACGCCGATGACGAGAAACAGGCCGAACTGGAAAAAGATGACAAACCAACTGGAAAACAGTGCCAGGCGGCTCTCGCGCTCGTTCTTCGCCGAAAGCAGCCGCTGCACCAGCAGTTGCTCCGTCCCGTGGCTGGCGGTAGTCAGGAAACAACCGCCCAGTAAGCCGGCCCAAAAGCTATACGTCCGCTGAAAGAAAGCCGGCGTGAAGGAAAACCGGAAATCGAACATCTGAAACTTGTGCGCGGCATGGCCCAGAGCAGCGACATGCGGCCAGCCTCCAGGGATCAGATGGAGCATCAGGAAGAAGCTGACCAGCGCTCCTCCGACATACAGAATCATCTGCACAACGTCCGTCCAGATGACCGCCGTCATCCCGCCCTGAAAGGTGTAAAAGAGCGTCAGACAGACAATTACCGCGATCGAAACAATCTCGCCCGTTCCCAGTACGATAGAGACCACAATCGAAACAGCGAAGACACGTACGCCCTCGGCTAAGGCGCGCAACAGAAGAAAGGTTCCGGCCGTGAATTTGCGCACATGCGGACCGAAACGGCGCTGCATCAACTCATAAGCTGTGTACATCTCACCCCGGAAATACTGGGGCAGGAATAACGCCGAGATCACAATTCGGCCGAGTAAATAGCCCAGGATTAGTTGCAGAAATGTAAAATTTCCTGCAAAGGACAAGGCAGGAGTGCCGATTACAGTCAGAGTGCTAGTCTCTGCCGAAACAATAGAGAAGGCGATGGCCCACCAGGGCGCTCCGCGGCCTCCTAGAAAGTAGTCCTTGAGAGTTTTTTGGCTTTCTTTGAATTGCGCTCCAAACCAGGTAATAAATAGCAGGTAGGCCGCGATCACCAGGAGGTCGGCAAGGCGCATGGAAGTGGGATCATACCATGTGGTGGCGGATGCCCGAATTTGTCCTTGTGAGCGCCCGAAGGAACAAACTTTCTAAGCCTCGCATCTAAACTGGTAGAAAGGTTGCGGGTTTAACCAGCTATCCGGTATACTCCGGCTTTGCCCATCCAGTTTCTTGGGTGGTGGATCGCACCGTTGCGGTAGCCTTACGCGGGATATTGACCTGAGGAAGGATCCGCATCCAGAATCAAAGACGTAGAATCCTCTGAGGGAGGTAGTTGTGGAGTTTTCCTTTTTGAGAACAAACAGACCTATCGTGGCGACGGCTGCCTTGGCTCTCTTGACCAGCCTGGTCGCTATACCTATCGCCACCGCTCAAAATGCCGGAGCGCAGCAGCCAGCAGCGGGACAGTCCGCGCAACCGACGAAGAACTGGAAGGATCGTGCGGAATACGACCTTTACGTAAAGATCACGCAGACCCAAGATCCCAAGGCGCGCCTGCAACTTCTCAATACCTGGCAGGACAAATACCCGCAGACGGATTATCAGACGGAGCGCTCTCAGGCGTTTATCGCCACGCTCGCTCAAGTCGCGGGCACTGACCCGAGTCAACGGCAAGCGCTGATAGACAAATGCGAACAGGTCCTGAAGGCCGATCCGAAGAACTTCACGGCCGCTTATTATCTGTCGCTGATGGGTCCGCAGGTTGGCGGCAATAGTCCATCAGCGGATCTAGCCAGCCAGGTGCAAACCGCCGCCCACACCGTTCTGGATGAAGTAGATTCCATGAAAAAACCGGGTATGAGCGATGACGCCTGGAAAACGGCTAAGAATCAGATTGTCGGCCTGGCGCACGTCGCGCTCGGCTGGGCGGCGGCCGGCACCAAAGATAATGCAACTGCCGAGAGCGAATATAAAGCAAGCCTGGAGGCGAATCCCGATCAGGGTACGGTATCCGCCGCTTATGCGAAGTTGCTCTATGACGAGAAGAAGTTCCCTGAGGCGTTATTCGAGTACGCTCGCGCCGCGCAGTATACGGGTCCTGGACCAGCGGTTCCGCCGGCCGGTCGAACCACGCTGACAGATTTCTTTAATAAAGCCTACAAGGATTACCACGGCGGAGCGGATGGCGCGGACCAAGTGCTCGCACAGGCCAAGACCAACGCTTTACCTCCCGCTGGCTTTTCCATCACCAGCGCCGTGGATCTTGCGAACAAAGAAGCAAGCGACATGAACCAGAGAATAGCGTCCGACCCGGGCTTCAAAATCTGGTATGCAGTCAAACAGAATTTGCAGGACAAAGGCGACGGCTTTTTCGACAGCGATGTGAAGGATCGAGAAATCCCAGGCGATGCGGTCCCTAGCAAGACCTTCACTGGGACAGTGATTTCAGTCGATCCTCCGGATAAGCCGATCAAGGTCGTGCTCGGGGTCGAGGATCCGGCCAAGCCCGACGCGACTCTAGTGTTCTCCAATCCCTTGCCTCCTGAGGCGCTGGACAAGGTTAAGGTCGGCCAGAAGCTGGACTTTTCCGGGGTCGCCGATAGCTACACCAAGGACCCCTACATGTTGACGTTTAAGGATCCTACCATCCCGGGCGTCAAGACTTCCGCTCCTCCCAGGAAGCCGACGCCGGCAAGACGCCGTCGCGGATAGAGTCCGATATCAGAGAAGCCTCGGGGGCGTCGGCTCCGGGGCTTCTACCACACAAGCCCGCTACATCTTATATCGCCCGAGGTCCTCGTCGTTCAGGTTTTCCAGCCATTTCCGTAGTTCCTCATTGTTGACCTTTTCCGAAACCGTTGAGGAATTTTTGGAAGATTGCAGAACCTTTTCTTCCACGTAGATGGGGCAGTCGTGACGGACGGCCAAAGCCAGTGCGTCACTGGGGCGCGAATCCACGCTAATCAACTTACCTCCCCGTTCCAACCAGATCAGGGCATAGAAAGTGTCGTCCTTGAGTTCGCTGACCACGACCTTCTTAATTGAGGTATCGAGCCCCATCAGCAGTACTTTGATCAGGTCGTGCGTCATGGGCCGGGCGGTCGTGACTTTTTCGATTTCGAGCGCAATCGCGTTGGCTTCGTAGATGCCCACCCAGATCGGCAGAACTGAGTCGCCCGCCAAATCCTTCAAAACTACGATGGGCATGTTGGTCACTTGGTCCATCATGAGACCGCCGATTTTCATCTCTACTTCCATGCGTTCCTCCCGGGCAAGCTATTGGACATAACGTTCCTGCACGCGCTCTCCAGCCAAACTGTTCGGCCCTGCGCGCGTCACCAGAACATCCGCATACTGACCAATCAATGTACGCCCATCGCAGGGAGCCTGTTGACCCGGATCCGAAAAATTCAGAGTCTTGTTTTGGGTTGTACGCCCGATCCACTGCGCCGTCGCAAGATTGTACCCTTCTACGTGTACCTCTTCTGTCGTCCCGACGTAGCCGGAATTGCGCCGTATTTGGATGGCGCGCTGGCGCTCCTGGAGAAACATGAATCGACGGGTCTTTTCTTCTTCGGGAATATGATCGTCAAACGCCAGCGCGGACGTGTTCGGACGCTTGGAGTACTTGAAGATGAACATGGAATCGTACTCTACCTCTTCCGCTAGGCCAACCGTCTCCTGGAAATCCTTTTCGGTCTCACCGGGGAAACCCACGATGATGTCCGTCGTGATTGCGATCTTGCGCCCGGCGTTCTTCATCCACTCGATACGGCGCATGTATTCGTCGCGCGAATAGAGGCGCTGCATGCGGGAGAGCACAGCATCCGAGCCGGACTGCACAGGCAAATGGACGTGATTGCAGAGCACGGGGTTCTCGTCGATTGCGTCGATTATACTTTTCACAAAATCACGCGGATGTGAAGTCGTGAATCGTACGCGCCGAATGCCGGGAATGCTACCTGTTTGTGCCAGGAGCTGAGAGAAGTCCCATCCCGGCGGCGACGGATCGCGATAGCTGTTTACATTTTGTCCGAGTAGTTGGATTTCGCTGTACCCGAACTCGGCGAGAGAATTTGCTTCCCGCAGGACGCTTTCACTAGTCCGGCTGCGCTCGGGACCACGCGTGAATGGCACCACGCAATACGCGCAAGCTTTATCGCAACCTTCGATGATCGTGATATAAGCCCGGTGCGGATTGTCGCGGCGCGTGAATGGCGTGTCGAACGTTTCTTCGGTATCGAGGCTCAGACCCGTGACGCGGCGATTCCCTGCTTCGAGCTGAACCAGCATTTCCGGGAGCTTGGTGTAACTGGCGGATCCCGCCACCAGACTGACGTGCGGCGCACGCTCGAAGATGCGCTCGCCTTCCTGCTGCGCGACGCAGCCAAGAACGCCGAATATCTTATCTTTACCGGATCCACGCTTAAATTGCTGTAGACGGTTAAAAACCTTCTGCTCCGCTTTGTCGCGGATACTGCAGGTGTTATAGAGAACAAGCTCGGCTTGTTCCGGCCCATCAACTTGTGTGTAACCTTGCTGAAGAAGCGTGCCGACTACCTTTTCGGAGTCGTGCGCATTCATTTGACACCCGAAAGTCTCGATATAAAACGTCTTCATTGAGAACAACCACTGGCAAGCGAGGCGTCACCCATGCAGCAGGCGCATAAACCAGCCGATGCCGAAAAGAGCCAGCATGAAACATCCGAAGCAGTAGGCTCCATAGCGAAGACGTTCGCGATCCGTGCGTTTCGTGACGAGCCCCAGGATGATGCTCGTCAAGAGAGCGAATAGAAGCGAAGTCTGAAAGTGATTGAGGTCCAGGCGCATTACTCGTTAATCCTTTTGGCGGGTCGCGATCTCATAAGCATCCACCATCGCTAAAATATTCAGCAGTCCAGCCGCCACTATGAATTTCGAACCGTAATCAGCCACGTGACCGGCTTGATCCGGCGGCGCGTAGCCGCACCATGTCGAGATAAAGTACAACGCGCCTGTCGCCAGGTCGCCGAGGAAGCCGCCGTACTGGATGAGCCTGGAAAGAAGATCGCCGTTTGCGCTTAGCTCAAAAAAAGGGCCGCGCATAAGAAGACCAATGGCAAACGATGCTAAAACAGTTAGAAACACAATGGCGCTACGTCCCCGGCGGCCTACCAGGAAATGGCCGGCGCCCGGCACGAGCCAAGCCAAGATAACCGTGAGGATAGGTGAGCGCACGGGCGCGGAACTGCTCGCGCTAACAGAAACTGCAGGCATTACTTTCATTTTAGCTGGCCCGCGCGCTTCCGATTCAAAAGATCATTCTGCGGGCGCCAGCGGATGATGGCTGCAACTGCGGCGGCTCACTAACCAGCGCGCCGAGAAGTTCGCGCACGCGCGCTGCCTGCTCGCGGTTGACGATCAGGTAACGGCAGTTACCCTGCGCGTCAGGAGTGAAAATCGTGACGTTTTTAATCCCTAGCCTCACGCGCCCAGCAGGGCCCAGGTCGAAATATCCACGATCGGGACGAATTGCTTCCAGCACCGCGGTTGGATCCCACGCCGGGTGATCTTCCGGCTTTGGAACGTAGATGCGATAAGCCTCCGCGATCGGATGGTTCGCTATGTAACCGAAATCCTTCTGAATGGTTTCGTACGGGAACAGAACGGCGAGACCAACTTCGAAGCCGCTGAAGATCATCGGAGTGGGCCACTCTTTAAACAGGATTTTGGCGGAATCCGGATCGGTATAGACGTTATACTCTGGTTCTGGTTTGACGAAATTGCCGGCCATCAGGTAAAGGACTTTTACTTTTCGCTGTGCCAGGTCGCGTCCGCCTGGCGTTTTCAGGAGCCGGGCCAAATTCGTGCTGAATCCGATCTGGGCGATGGTAACGGAGTGATCGGGCTGTTCCGCTAATGTCCGGGCTAACAATGGAACGGCCTCTTGCGCCTGTGATCCGTCTTGGATGCGATGCGGGTACACGTAGTTGCCGGTTGCATCACGGCGCTGCGCAGGCAATTGAATCATGGGAGAATCATTGGGAGTTTTCCCCTGATGGACAACTCCGATGGGAATGCCCGGACGGCCGTAAAACGTGTTCACCAGATCGACAAAGGGAGCGCAATAGCGGTTGTCTTTGGTGATGGTGACGGCAAGCAGACGGACTTCTCCACGGTTTTCCAGCGCGTGGATCAGCGCGAGAGCCAACGCGTCGTCGATATCGTTCCCAATGTCGGTATCAAGGATGAGACGCACTGGCTCCGCCGCCACTGCGGCGGTTTGCAAGAATACGCAAAGGAACACGAACAGAACGAGAGGAAGGCGCAGCATGTCTTTGCGCGCGATATTAGCACGCGTTGGATTACAATGATGAGGTCCACCCACTCTGCGGATGTGGCGGAATTGGCAGACGCGCTAGATTCAGGTTCTAGTAAGGGCAACCTTGTGGAGGTTCAAGTCCTCTCATCCGCACCAAACAGTTCGACAAAAGGGCCGCTGCTGCGGCCAGTAGCGAAAGCCCAGAAAGCAAACTTCGGTTCCGCATGGGCCAACTCCGTTTCACGTTCACAATGGCTTCTGCCCGATTCAGCTCGGCCGGTTTGCGAGACTATCGCTAATAACCTTTTTCACTTCCGAAAGTTCCTCGCCTGCCAATGCGAGCCGCGGCGGACGAACGCGCTGATTGCCCATACCCACAGCTTCCTGAACCAGCTTGATCAACTGCACAAACTTCGGCACGGTATCCATCCGTAGCAGCGGAAGAAACCAACGATAAAGCTCAAACGCTTCATCGCGCTTGCCTTGCGAGGCGAGATCGAATAGCTTCACCGATTCTTTCGGAAACGCGTTCACCAGTCCGGCGATCCACCCCACCGCGCCTGCATACACAGCCTCCACCACCACGTCATCAACGCCGACCAGGACTCGGAGTCTGTTACCTGCTATTGCTCGCAATGCCGTCACACGACGCACGTCGGCACTCGACTCCTTGATTGCATGGAGATTCGAATGCTCCTGTAGCAGCTCGTGAACATGGGCGGGGAGAAAATCGGTCGTATACGCAATCGGATTGTTGTAGAGCATCGCTGAAAGCGACGTGGCCCGGAACACGGTATCAACGTGTCCTTTCATCTCACGCCAATCCCCGATGTAGACATACGGCGGCAGAACCATTACGGCATGGCACCCGATCGACTGGGCGGATTGCGCAATGGATGCTGCCTCGGCCGTGCTCAACGAAGAAATACCGGCGACCACGAACGCCCTATCGCCTACAGCCTTAACGCACGCCTCAAGTACCTGATCTTTCTCTTTCCTGGTCAGTGTCGCGCCCTCGCCTAGGGAGCCCAGCGCAACCAGGCCCTTGCAGCCGTTATCGATCAGCCATTTGCAATGTTCATCAAGAAATCTGAAATCAACAGACAGGTCCTGGTTAAAGGGGGTGGTAATCGCGGGAATTACACCTTGCCATTCCATTTTTTTCATGGTGCGTCGATATCTCCTTTTATTCCGTTTGTTTCGAAGCGAGCGTCCCCAAGCGGGCGGGGAAGATGGGAGGGCGGATAGAAGACTCCGTTGTCCATCCGAAAAGAAACTCTGCCGCGGGACCGCATACCCGGCCTTGGCACGGTCCCATGCCGCACCGGGTGTGCAGCTTGGCGGCGCGAAACGACGATACCTTCTGCAGCCGTTCAAAAGTGACGTCTTCGCAACGGCAAACGAACGTGTCTGGGCTTGGTAATCGTTTCAGATCGTCACGTAACGCAAACGCCTTGTTCAGCGCCTCCGCGAACGCCTGCGCGCGTTTCCGTCTGGCAAACAACCGGCGCGCCCTATCCGTCTGCCCTGCCGCCGCGTAGCCAGCGATCTCACCTTCCACAATCGAAAGATCCACGCCGCCGATGCCGGTGCTTTCTCCGGCGCAATAGATCGCTTCAATGGAAGTACGCTGTAGCTCGTCAACAACCACGGTAACGCCGGAGAGCCTGCAGCCGAGTAAGGACGCCAACTCTGTATTCGGATACAGACCGTAAGCAACTGCGACATAGTCACAATCTTCAATCCACGTCTTTGTACCGCGTCGTAACGTGACCCTGCGAAGACTGTTATCGCCTTCTGCTCTTTCGATCCAGCAGTCGTAAAGATACGGTATGCCCAGCAACGAGAGCTGCAGTCCCGCTGCTTGCAGGAGTTTGCCCGGGCTTGCAACGAGTTGAAACCCAAAGCGCGCCAAGGATGCGCGCGAGGCCTGTTCCGCTATCAGCTTCACGCGTGCGCCGTGCTTGCGAAGGTAGGCGGCAACCGCTAATAGCAACGGCCCACTTCCGGCGACAACTATGTTTTTCCCGGCGACCGGCAACCCAGACTTTGCTAGAGCCTGCAGGCCCCCGGCACCCATGACGCCAGGCAATGTCCATCCAGGAAAGGGAAGAAACATTTCTCTCGCGCCGGTGGCAAGAATGAGAGTTTTTGGTGCGGCTTCCCGCGCTCCTTTAGAGGTCTCAAGCAGCAGCTCGAGCGGATTCGATTTGCCGGAAATAACTCTGCAGTTGCTGATCGTGACCGTCTCTAACGATTTAAACTGACCAAGCCAATGGCGCGCCTGTAACCCGGCTTGTCCCCGTTCTCCACCACGCCAGATCTGGCCTCCGGGCGTTGAATTATCGTCGAGAACGACGACTTCTGCGCCACTCTCGCGTGCGCGGATAGCAGCCGCCATTCCAGCAGGACCGGCGCCTATCACCGCTACATCGGGCGTCATAATGAGGTTTGAATCCTCATGCCCGGTCTTACTAGGATCTGGCAACTTCGGCAGTGAGATTCGCCGTCGATTGTCAGGCGGCATTCGAGACAAATCCCCATCCCGCATAAAGCGGCCCGGGGTTCACCGCTTACTGAGGTTCTGAATCCGGTTTCACCCGCAAGAAAAACGGCCGCCGCTACGGAAATTCCGGCGTCCACACGCACCACTTTCCCATTCAGCTCGATTTCAATTAAATCAGGCATGGCGCGCGTACCGCCTATCCGGACTATATGGTTCGCGCGGGATTGCAGAAGCTTGGTCGAGGATCGAATCCGTCAATAGGCGGGCCGTTGCCATTGATGTTGAAATCCCCAGGCCCTCATGCCCTGTTGCAAGATAGACCTTTTGATATCCCGGACAGCGGCCTATCAACGGGAGTTTGTCTGGCGTCGCTGCCCGAAACCCTGTCCAGGTTCGAATAGCCGACATTCCCTCGAGTAGCGGCATGTATTCGATCGCCCTCCGCAACATGCGGCCCAAAATTTTTGCCTCGATTTGCGAGTCTTGTGCACCGTATTGCCGCGAAGACCCGAGCAGGATTTGGCCGGTGACACGTGGCTGGGCATTGAACGCGACTGAATCTGAGGTAGTGGAGTGGGCACTCTTCAAATAACCTAGTTCAATCAATTGATGGCGAAGAAACCCCGGATATCGGTCTGTGATCAGGAGGTGCCCTTTACGGGGGCGGACTTCGACTTCAGGCACGAGTTCGGAAATAGCGGCTCCTGTCGCCAGGATTGTTATACCCGCGGAGACCCGCGTTCCATCCTGCAACTCAACGCCAGATTCGTTGATCCGCGCCACTTTTTTTTCCATGAATATTTCGATGCCCGGCGCTCCCGGCCATTCGATGAAATACTTGGCAGCACAAGGCGGGTAACAAACGCTGTCGGCAGGCAGGAGAAGTCCGCCGGCTAACCCCGGCCGTAAATTGGGCTCTGCCTCTTGCAATTGCCGGACGTCCAAAACTTCCGCCGGAGTTCCGCGCGCCGAATAAAAGCGATACTTGCGCTCTACTTCCTGAAACTCCTCTTCATCTGCCGCCACCCAAAGCGATCCGCACGATAGATATTCTGCGTTTGCTGGAAGCTGCGCTGCCAAATCGTGCCACAGTTGTTGCGAATAGCTGGTTAGCGCGAACTGCGCATCAGAATCATCCATGACAGCCAGATGACCCATTCCCGCGGCTGTAGCGCCGCCGCCGACCACGGCTGTACGCTCGTACACTGCGACGCGGAGGCCTGCGCCTGCCAGTTGGCGCGCGCAAGCCGCACCCACGATACCGGCGCCGACAATCAATACATCGGCGGAGAGAGAGGCCACTCGCTTAGAATTACCATGCTGCACTCCTTACCAAATGCCTCGCTCTCCCTGCACCCCCTCCCGGCTAACAATACAAATTCAAAAAGGGACATTCTATCGCGGAACAGGGGACATTTCTAAAGAGCTACGACGATCTCTCAATTGACAACTACTGATACTGCCGCAGATACTGTAATCTGCGCATCTAGGATGCAACGGCAGGTCGCCGAAGGGCAATGCCCACCTACGATCTCATCGTGGAGGCAATGGTCGCAAAACAGCAAGCTCGATAGTTGGCAAGCCCTGAAAACTGGACTTTCAACCATGTCGCTCAAGGCGAAATCATCGCGATCCAAAGTAACGATTGTCGGCGCGGAGCCGCAACTGTTCGTCACCGATATCAAGAAATCGTGCGAATTTTTCCTTGAGAAGTTAGGCTTTGGGCTCGTATTCAGTTATGGCAGACCTCCCTACTATGCGCAGGTGGGTCGCGACGCGGCGCGTCTCAATTTAAGGTGCATCGAGCGAACACTAATTGAGTCGACGGTCCGCGATCGGGAGGAACTGTTGTCGGTATCTATGACCGTCGCTACAGCGGACGACATCAAGCTGCTGTTTCTTGAGTTTCAGTCCGCTGGTGTTGCCTTTCACCAGACATTGAAAAAGCAGCCGTGGGGTTCCAAGAATTTCATCGTCAAGGATCCGGATGGGAATTTGTTGCTGTTTGCTGCACCGGCAAACTAACGAATCTTACGACGTTGATCTACACAGCCGCACAATTCGCGTTACGGCGTGATCGTAGTTCGGAAGCGACCGCAATTAAATCCAGGGCTGCCCGATCAAGATCGTTCTGTCGTCGGTTGGCCCCTTTGCTAACGGTTTTTCCGCATCGCGTATTTGCGGCAATGTTCCAGGTACGCGGTCTCGTGACTAGCTGCCAACTCGACCACGCTCCTCCAAAGCCACGAAGGTGCGTCCAAATTCTTAGAGTGATTTCGGCCCAGTTCAGCCCGCCATTTCTTTCGGGTCTCGACATCCATTTGCCTGCCGTGCGCCTTTCCTAGGACGGTCGCCAAGTAGCGCGCAGCCGACGCCGCTTCTTCGCGGGTCAA
Organism: uncultured Acidobacteriaceae bacterium; assembly: GCA_963795445.1. Lineage (GTDB taxonomy): Bacteria > Acidobacteriota > Terriglobia > Bryobacterales > Bryobacteraceae > Bog-105. The sequence goes on from CAWCHX010000017.1 coordinate 413,102, forward strand.
TTGATCCAGCTCCAGTTTCAAGTCCTGGGGCATCAATTCACGGATAAAGACTTCCCGATTCAACAAACTTGTGGCGAGCATCCGCTGGCCAAGGAAGGGCGAGAGCTTGCGGGCGCCTTCGACCACGCGCTTCGCGTTGTTCTTGGGCATCGAACTATGTGCCACTCGGGGGGCTGCCGTCTTCGTCGCTTCTTTGATGTCGATCAGGCACAGCCCTCCATTCTCATACCCACCTTTGCCGGCGCGAAGAAGCACTGCATAACGAAGCCGGCCGAGCGAACTACATCCTTTCATCCAGTAGGCCGAATCGATCACTTGAATCTCCGCCCCGTCCTCTCGATCACGGAAGGACGTTACGAGGTGGCGTGCATCCTTCGTTTCAAAAAGGCGTTCGATGTCTTTCTTTTCGGTCTTGGATAAAGCCCAAAAATGTTTCCCGAGTGGAATGCTGGGCTCGACATCTTCGATACGCTCTTCAGCCAAATGCCGCCATTCTCGCTTCAATGCCTGTTTCACAATGATCCGGACCGGCTTGGGCATCTTTTCAAAATCTTTGTAATCGTTGGAGCGATTGGAAAGCGCCTCTTCGTATCCCTCGATCATTTGTTCGAGCGCGACGGCCGTCGTAACACCCGGCAAGTCCGAACCGCGAGTCGCAGTAGCGAGCGACAATCCCAAGCGGATAAGATCATGGACCGGATTCCCGATTACAGTTTGATCTAGGTCTCTGATAGCAATCTCTACTTGACGTTTCAGGTTCGCGATGGGGCCAAGATTTCCGATGTGGCAGTCGCCGCAAATCCATACCGGCGGGCCGTCAGGTATCAGCTTTCCGGCTGCCGATTCGAGCCACTCGTAAAATTGCAACGTGTTGCCACGCACGTAGTCGTGGGCAGACCGGGCCATCTTAAGATTGCGGCGCGCCTCGAGGGCAGATTGCCGTTCCGAAGGCCTGAACTGTTTCATTGTCATCTTTGCGCAGCATAGCGCGGACTGCTGCCGGGCCAACGCCGGCCTGCGATACTGAAAATACCAGTACATCCCTTTCCAGACTGGCTCTTTTTCAGAGTCCGTTCGCCCAGGGCAGACCTGCCTTTGTGGGCACAGGCGCACAAATCAGCTAGCGGTCGTTTCACGCACAATCAGCCCGCGTCGTGACCTTGACCGTCGGGAAGGAGACACATGAGGCCAATGAAGTGTCGGCGAAATATCAGCAATTCCCCGCTCTTCTCGAAGAGCTGAAGGATATCGGCGTCTTTCTGATGGATGTGGATCGGCGCATCACGAGTTGGAGCCCTGGGATCGAACACATCCTGGGTTATAGCGAAGACAACTTCATCGGACAGCACGCCAGCGTGCTTTTTACGGTAGAAGACCGCGAACAAGGGCTGGACGACCGCGAGTTTGACGAGGCACGCGCACAGGGGCGCGCTCCGGACATGCGCTGGCATATGAAACAGGACGGCAGCCGCGTTTTTGTCGATGGCGTGCTTCGTAGTGTGTCAGATGGGGCCGGAACTCATGTCGGATACAGCAAAATCATCCGTGACATCAGCCCGAACCGGACCGGCGACAGCATGTTGCAAACCATCCTGGATCGCACGCCTGATGCGATCTATATAAAAGACACCCAGGGCCGGTACGTGTTTGCAAATTCGGAAACCGCCCGGATGCTCGGCCGCAGCATTCAAGAGGTCGTTGGTCATCCCTGCGAGGAATTCTTCCCAGCGGAAATATGCGGGCCGCTACATAAGCAGGATACCGCCGTTCTGGAGACCCGCAGCCCAGGGGTCGTCGAGGAGATCATGCTTACCAAAGAGCACGGCGAGCGCACATTCCTTACCGGGAAAGCCCCCTTGCAAGATAGCGAAGGGAACATGATCGGCGTGGTCAGCATCGCTCAAGACATTTCAGCTCGCAAGGCCAGTGAGAAGGAACGGGAGGAGCTTCTGCGGGAGCTTCGTAGGTCGAATGACGATCTCGCGCAATTCTCACACATCGTTTCACACGACCTGCAAGCGCCGCTTCGGACCGTGAGTAGCTACTCAGAGCTCCTTGCGCGGCGTTACAAAGGAAAACTTGATGACACGGCAGATCAGTTCATCTCGGTTATTGTGAAAGGTGCTGGCAATATGCAGCAGCTCATTGAATCGCTCCTTCGTTACGCCCAAATAGGGGAGGAAACTCTGGCGAAAACGGATGTGCGTATCGATGCCGTTCTCGATGGAGTGCGATCTAATTTGCAGTCGCTTATCGCGCAGACCTCCGCCCAATTTACGCAAGGTGCCCTGCCAACCGTAGTGGGCGATCCGGTACAGCTTCTTCAACTTTTTCAGAATCTGATTACCAACTCGATCAAGTATTCCAGAATCGGTGTGGCGCCCCGCATCAATGTATCAGCCGCAAAGACCCATTCGGGAGAGTATAGCTTTGAAGTGAGCGATAACGGCCTGGGGATCGAGCCAAACAACTTCGACCGGATCTTTGCTCCCTTCAAGCGGCTCCATGGGCACGAGATTCCCGGCACTGGGATCGGATTGGCTGTCTGCAAGAGAATAGTGGAACGCCACGGTGGGCGAATCTGGCTAACCTCAGAACCCGGAAAAGGCTCGAAGTTCTATTTCACTCTTGCCGCAAAGTAGTCGTCAAATGGCGGCCGTCCAGAAGAAGCCATTCTCGCGCGGAGGTCTACGACCAGATTTTCAGCATGCACAGCATGACCATGATCTTCTCGTACGCAGCGCCCGTCCTTTCCGGCGGGGCAGTAAACTTCATCGTCACTATCTTCAGGCTGGGCGCGGAGGGAATGGCTGCAAAAGACTGGCGGAAGCTAATGGGAGTCGGAGACGCCTGCTGCTCCTGGAACCAGTAAGTTACTGATTCTGCGTTGCTCTATATCCAATACGTCCTCTATATCCTCCGTCCAGCACTACATGAACACTACACGGACGGAGATGCCGAATCCGCGATTCACTCCGGTGCAACGGACGCTCGCGAGAACGGGTGTTAAACGATGGAAGCATCGAGTTGAATTGCCGGGCCGCTCAATCGGCGTAAACTGGAGATGCGATGGCTCAGAGCGTTTTCCGTCCCAGTGCCCATGCTGACATACTTCGAAAGGTTTTCGATCTACCTGATCGCGGGATGACAAAACCGCTCGCCCAAGGTATTCTAGCGCTCGACTTTCCAGCAGCAGACGCCGCACGCGCCGATGAACTGAACGCGAAGGCGAACGAAGCCTTGTTAACAGAAGACGAACAAGCTGAGCTTGAGGCTTATGTGAACATCGGGGACTTGCTTGCATACTGGCAGTCCAAAGCTCGCCAGGCATTGCGGCAGCCTTGACGGAAGATTTAGGCGCGGCAGTGCGTCGCCGTGCCGGGAACCGGTGTAAGTATTGTCATCTCCCTCAGGATGCGTTCCGTCGTCCTTTCCACATCGAACACATTATTGCAAAGCAACACGGCGGACAAACTCAGCTTGAAAATCTCGCCCTTGCTTGCTGGTACTGCAATCTGCTTCTTCAGCGTGGCCCTGGATAGTAGCGATCGAACAAATGAACTGGATCGTCAATTGTCGCGGTAGGGACGATCATCACTGACCGCCCCCCGCACAGATCCGTACGAGCGCGTTTACGCATACGGCTCTTACTGACGATGAGTGGCGTGGAAGCGCTCACTGGGATGAGGATGCAGGATGTGGGGCATTGGAACCCATCGGTCCATCAGAGGGGCGAGGCGATCCCAGCCACTTGCGCGCGTTGGCTGCGCCGCACCAGAGTGCTTCTCCAGAGTCGGCAGACACGACGCGATAATAAGCGCCCCCGTGCTCCATGAATCCGCCGTAGAGATACTTCGAGATCTGCGCTGAAGTCTGTGTTGTGTAGATGGTCACGGTCAGCCGCTCCGGAGCCCCCGGCTCCGATTTCTGAGCTGCGGCTGTCGCTGTAAGCCCAATCCACAATGCCGCGGCCGTGAACAGCCAGGCTTGTGCCTTCATCGAATCTCCCCAAATTTCTCCTTCGCTTTCGTTCGAGACGGATCATCACTGTGCCTGTGCCACCGGAAACCGATAGAACGTTACACTGATCGACGGAACGGAGATCGCGCCCGAAACGGCGTTTGTCGAAATTTCCCTGACTCCAACCTGTGGCTCTTGTCCGACCCGGTTGGCTGCATCAAGATTTTTTCCTGTCAATTCCCACGCTGCCGGCTTTCCTTCAAGCCGCGCACCAGTGAGGTTCAGGTCAAACTTCTGCTCCGATTCCGTCGCGTTGACAACAACAAGTTCGAGGTACTTGTGATCGGGCGTGAGCGCCGCAAACATGTCGAGCGGATACGTTGGGCTGCCGGACCTGGTCTTCGGCTCATCGGCATAGCGCTGGCTGTCCGTAGGGGGTTGCGGGGAATTGCCGGTGATGGCGACCGGAATGGTTCCTACAAACTGGTGGTACAGCTTGAACATGAGGCCGGTCGTATTCAGGGTCGTAGCCGTCGGGGTGATGTCGAGCGTCGAGACGCCCATCGTGTGCGCCGACATGGTGAGAAAATCTGTGTGGCGCATCATTTCGTCGAAGAGCATCCCGTAGGCCAGCGCCAATTTAAGATTCGGGCCGGTGCGCCTGGCACCGCCAGAGTAGGCATACTCATCCACAGACAGGAAAATCTTTTTGGAGACCATACCCGGGAACCGCTGTTGGTATCCTTCCCATTCTTCCGCTTTACGGCGGATCACATCGCCGGCATATCGGGCAAACTCTAGCGTTGTCGGGTCATACTTCACCCACGCGTCCTCGGTCGGTGCGCCCGGCGGCAGACTCTTAGCGCGTTGAATATCGAAGTGCCTGCCCGCTTGCTCGTACCAGTGTTCGGCGATGCCCGAGAATGTTCCCCAGCAGTTCTTCAGTATGCCGCCGGTCCAGTCAATGTCCGATCCGAACAAGGGCTGGATATTGTCCACATACTTGGCACGCATTTCGCCTTTCAGGAACATGGGTTCCAGCATCTTCGCCGAGGCGATCAGCGTGATGGACGGGTCCACTTTGCGCATGGCAGCGGCAAATTCATTGTGCTTGAGAACGTAATATTTGAGCTCGGTATACCCGAGCTGGAATGTGCCCCAAGGCTCGTTGCCGATGTTCCAAAATTTGACGTGGTAAGGCTCAGGATGGCCGTTCCGGGCGCGTTGCGCGCCGAGCCGCGTATCGGCCGAACCGTTTATGTACTCGACTTCTTCCGCTGCCGAATGGGCGTCGCCAAAGCCGGCATTCACGGTAATGTACGGGTCGACGCCGATTAGTTTGCAAAGGGTCATGAACTCGTCCAGACCTACATCGTTGGTCTGCATGGCGTTCCACGCATAGTCGAACGTCGGGGGACGCTTGTCGATGTCGCCCACGCCGTTGTACCAGGTCCAATCGGAAAGGAAGTTGCCGCCCGGCAGCCGCCACATGCCGGAATGAAGCGTGCGCAGCAAGGCAATCGTATCGGGTCTGAATCCATCGATATTGTCCGCCGGCATCAGCGAAACAGTGCCGATCTGAAAATTGCCACTGCCTGTACCTGTTATCTCGAAAATTGCATCATTGCTGTCGGCTTTCGCCGTGATGCTGAGTGAGTATTTTTTGTACTCGCTGCTGAGTGGTCCAAACAAGAGGGTCTGCCGGTCCTCAGCGCCGCTGCCCCAAATGAGAGACACCTTCACGCGCGCCTTGGGAGTGCCGCGAAGATAAATCCGGCCGGTATACTTCTTACCGTTCACCACAGTAAGACCCGCTTGCCGAATGCCGTGCAGGGTGGTTGAATCCAGCTCGATGCGCGGGCTCTGGTCACCGACAAACGGCCGATCTTTGTCCATCAGCACGACGCCATCCGGACCTACGGGAACCCATTTGCGAAGTTGCCTAGAGGGACCGGTCGATCGCGGAGCGGCGGGTTCTGTTTGCGCGGATGAAATTGGGAAATAGAACTTCCGGTCATCCAGCATCTCGGACCAAAGGCTGCGATAGATGAGCGGGCCGATGTGCTCGATGAACATGCCGAATTCGTACTTCGAAACCGGCTCCGCGGTCTGCTGTACATTGATGCTCACGGCCAGCCGATCGGGAGAAGGCGGCTGATTATTCTGAGCCGCAGTAGCTGTAAACCCAAGGCACACTGCGGCTGCTGTAAACAGTGGGATTCGCATATTCGTTTGTGACACCGAAGGCCGATACAGGGCGGTAACACTAAATATTTTGTGGAGCGACATGTTGCGCCGCCTGGTTCCGCTCCGTAGATGTCAGCGCCAAACTAGTCGGTAAACGCGGGTTACTGAAATCTAAGAGTTTCACTGAAAAACCTCATGACGTGATTCTGAAAGCGATCCGCTACCCGACTGGTGTGAGTGCCGGGATAGACTTCGAACGTGTTCGCGATTCCGTACTTCTCTAAAACATCGTGCAGTTTGGCGGTATCGAGTCGCAAACCATCCTGATCACCCACATCGATCGAAATTGCGCGATACTGACGCAAACAGTCGATGTACTGATCTATAAAGGCAAGCGGGGCATTCGCCGTCCACTTCGCGAGTACATCAGGTTGAGGTGCGCCATCCTTGACCGGCAGATCAAGGTAGAGCGGCGGATTCTTTGGATCAGGTGACCAAGCTGCCGCCGAGGCAAGCTGAGCGCGTAGCATGAATGGCAACTTGGCGGAATCCTCAGCCGTCTTGACGGCCTCGAGTGCTTTCTCATTTTGGCCATTTGCTGGTCCGGGTTGACGCGGCGATAAACAGCATGGACTCATGACGTAAAGGCTGCCGAAAACATCAGCATGCTTCATGCCGATCCGTGTTGCGCCATATCCCCCCATAGAATGCCCGACGAGACCGCGGCTTTGCCGATTCGCAATCGTGCGGTAATGTCCGTCGATGTACGCAACCACATCGTGTGCAATGAACTGTTCGAAATCCCCAGTCGTAACCGAACTCGAGTACATGGAGCCGTTGTGAATCGTCTTGGAATCGGGCAAAACGACGATCATCTCGTGCACACCCTGCGCGAATGCACCTTCTATCGTCTGAGGGACATGAATCTCGTGAGTCCACTGCTCTGCGCCAATAGAGTAGCCATGTAGCGCATATACAACCGGATAGCGGCGCGTAGGCTCATCAGAGTAACTGGGCGGCAGGAACACGAACACGTCTCGATCCACTGCGTCGCCCTCCAGGTTCCCTTCGAGTGCTGCGCCGTGAATCTTGATATGCTCCACTCTCACAGGCTTTGCGCCGGTTACCGGCGCAGGGACTTCGGTCTTTACCTGCGCGGCAAGCCCAGTCGCAAAGCCCAATCCCAGCACCAGAGCCGCCGCAGAATACAGGCTTGCTGTCATCGATTCCCCCTAACCTCAATGATGTTGATGGATAACGGGGCGAATCGCTGAAACTGGTCTGACCCCAAGTTGTCGATCTGGTTTTGCGAAGGTGTGATTGCTTCCGGGATAGCGGTAGAGTTCGTTTGCGCCGGCGACGCGCCCTTCAATGTCCAGACTGTCCCCGAATTCGACATCACCGCGCCGCCCTCCGGCTTGATGCTGAGATCAAGCGGCGTGGTGGAAGCGTTGACGATTTTGAGGTAGAGCGTACCGGATTTGGAATCCCGGGTAGCAGAGTAAAAGACGCGAGAATCATCGCTCTCTAATGTGCCGTTCAGAATCTCGTCGCCGATGTGATTACTGAACAAGACCTGCGCATAATAGCTCGGGGAACCATAACTCCGAAGCGCGTCATACCCGATCAAGTCCGTCGCCCATTGCATTCCGCCTGGATTGACGTTGACGAACAAGGGAGCGTAGCAGGACATGACGATGAGATCGCTATTCCGTTCGAGCCCCGTCATCCACGCGGCATCACCCAACGCAGCGTTCATGTCCGGCGTAGGTGTGCCCTCTCGTGTCGCCCATTCTCCGACGAATATCTTCGGCCCCTTGCGATCTGCCTTGTCATACTGGCCGGCGTTTGCGAACATTTCTTCCGCTTGCCGATAATAGTGCTCATCCAGAAGGTCAGGGGTGGTTCCTTTGACCTTGGTCGTAGCAATTAACTCCAGACTCGCGTACTTAGCTTTGATCGCTTTGAAGAACTGAGCGAATCTTCCGTCATAACTTCCCGACTTGTCGAAGAAGTCTTCATTGCCGATCTCTACATAGTGCAGTGGGAAGGGCTCCATATGACCGTCCCTGGCGCGCTGCTGACCCCATTTCGTTGATGCGTCTCCGATGACATACTCGATCTCATCAAGGGCATCATCCACGTACGGCTGTAAAGCCGGTCCGGGCTCGATGTGCTCGCCTCTCAGCGAATATCCTGCATAGACGGCCAACACTGGCTGCATATGCAGGTCCTCGCACCATTCCAGGAATTCGAGCAAACCGAAGCCATCACTGGAGGGATATCCCCACGGTGACAGGTGACCGGGCCGATCCGCTGGATTACCGATAGTCTTTTTCCAATCGAAACGCTCCGCTACCCGGTTACCTTCAATGTAGTTTCCTCCCGGGAAACGTAGAAACGCCGGCTTCATCGCCGCGAGTTTCTCCATCAGATCAATGCGAGTTCCATTCGCGCGGTTGTGGTAAGCAGGCGGCTTCAGCGATACGTAATCCAGCCAGACGGTGCCCGCTGACTGAAAGCTTAGAACGAAGCGGTTCGAAGAGGAAACCGGGGCGCCAGAACCGGTAGTGAGCTGCAAATCGTATTCGCGCCAATCATCTGCAACGGGTCCACTGGTTGCACTGGCAAAAGTCTGGCCTGTATCATCGCTGACGATGCTGGCGGTCATCGCTCCGACATCCCGGCCTTTGGCGTAGATTACTGCTCTGTATGTGGTGGATGGCCTCACTGGAATTCCCCAATAGCCTTCATTTCCCAGCGCCGCAACGTTGGTCGCGTCGGCTTGCTTGATATCGACTCGCAGCGATATCTTGCGATCAGCTAACCGATAAACAGATTTATCCAAGTGAAAGGACAATTGCGCTTTGCCGCGCGGCATCAAAAACCAATGCGCCGGTTGGTCCCATCCGTTCACGAACTCGGGAGTGCGGATCAGTTGCGCGTACAGGCCTCCCTCATACGAGTAGTTAATCTCCTCGGTCATCAGCCCATACAGCGTAGGGCTTACCTTTCCTTTCGGATGCTGAAGATCAAGGGTCAGAGTGGCCTTGCTCTGTCCGTAGATACTTGTTGCGCTCAGCAGAATACATGCAAAGAGAGATCTCATTGTTCCTCAGAGCCGTTTACCTGAAGAGCCGGGGAGCGAAATCGTTGAGACAGCGGCGCCATGTCAGCCATTCATGGGCCGTGCCGGGCGACTCGAAATAAACGTTATTGATCCTGGCATTCGTCAAGGCCTCGCTGAAGTTCTTTGTGCCCGGGCCTTCCACCGAGCCGATTCCCAGAAACAGAAGCTTCACCTTTTTATCGAATTCGGCGGGGTCGGCGAATGCTCCGCCGCATGTGGTTTTCGGATCAAAACTGGCGTCCCTGCCGGCGCAGCTTCCGCTAAATCCGCCCAGGTAGGCGAACTTATCGAGGTTGTTGAGTGCGGTCTTAAAGGTCTGCGCCCCACCCATCGAAAGTCCAGCCATCGCGCGGTTCTCGCGCCCGGGGAGCACTCTGTACGTTCGCTCAATCATCGGAATCAGGTCTGTGAACATCATTTGCGTGAACGTGTCACCCCAGTGTTGGGGAAACCCTCCACGGCCGGGGCCCGCCTGCGGAACATCGGCGAGGCTGGGTCTGGCAATGATGCTTCGCGCGAAATAGAGGCTCGCATCCTCGCCAGGTTTGACCGCGTTCAGGTTATCCATGACGATCAGCATCGGTCTCGCTTTCTTGTCAGCGATCAAGTTATCCAGGATCAAATCGACATGTCCCTGCTTGTACCAGCCCTCCTCGTTTTCGCCCCAGCCGTGGAGTAAGTACAAAACGGGGTAGCGGGTCCGCTGATTGGAGCCATATTCCGCTGGCGTGTAGACCAAACAGCGGCGCCATTTTCCCGTGACACTCGAGTAATACGAACGCTGCTGCACTTCGCCATGGGGCACGTCCTTCGCGCTGTAGAAATCTGCATCAGGGGCCGGAATCTCAATTCCGCTGTTGTCCCATCCCGACCCGAAGAATGTCCGAGTAGCCGGATCGGCCATTACTGCGCCGTCCACAACAATGCTGTAGTAGTGGAACCCGACCACCTGAGGCGGTATAGTCACTGTCCACAGGCCGTCTGCGCCGCGGGTCATGTCGTGACTCCCGCCCAAACGCACCTGCACCTTTTGTGCATCCGGCGCCGCCACGCGGAACGCCACGCGATGATCCGGGTAGACACATGGGTATGGCGCTCCCGGAATATTGAGCGACGAAGGCTTGCAGTCGTCTGCTGCCTGTCCCCAGCACAGTGCGCAAGTGAACAACGCCAGAGTAAAAAATTTCATACGTTCTCCTACTGGTTACCACTCAGCAACCGAACCATCCTCGTGAAAGACTCGCGCCATTGGCCGCGTGCCACGAAACGGATATTTGGCAAGGCTTGCTTCGGATAGTTCGAATCCCAAACCCGGCTTTTCGGAAAGAGGGAAGCGGCCGTCCACCATGCGCATAGCGGGGAATCCCAACCACTCTTCCCAGATTTTGTCTGTGCGCGTCGGCTTCACCTGGCCGCAGATCTCCTGAACCAAAAAGTTCGGCATTGCGGCATCCACGTGAATCGTCGCGAGCCCGCCAATCGGCCCTTCACACGCGTGCGGCGCCATAGAGATGGATGAAACGTTGGCCGTCGCCGCAACCTTCCACAACGCGGTAAGGCCGCCGACATGGTTGATATCGGTCTGCAGGATATCGATAACGCCCATTTCGATGAGCTCGCGGCAGCCATATGACGCGATCAACCGTTCGCCAGTGGCGATCGGAGTAGTCGATCGCCGCGCAATTCTTGCCATGGCCTGAACATTCTCAGGCGGGCACGGCTCCTCGATGAACAGCAAATTCAATGGCTCGATCTCCTTCACGATAATCGAAGCGACGCTCGGGCTTGTCTTTGCGTGGAAGTCGACCGCGATGTCGATGTCGGGACCGAGAGTTTCCCGCAGGAGTTGGATAGCTTTGATGGCCCGTTCGATTTTCGGTCTGCGCTCGAGCCACTCGTAATATCCGGGAATGCCGGACTTGACGCAGGTTACACCCTGTTGCTGAGCAGTCTCGCGGATCTGCATCAATTGATCGCGGCTGGCTCCATCAACGTGATAATAGCCGCGTACCCCGCGCGGATCAAAAGGCCCGCCAAGCAGCTTATAGACCGGCATTCCCAGTGCTTTGCCGCGCAGATCCCACAGCGCTTGGTCAATACCCGAGATAGCGGATCCAATTACCGGCCCGGCACGATAAAACGAGTGGACATACATCGATTGCCAGATGTGTTCCACTTGCATGGGGTCTGCCCCGATCAGAAAATCGCGGAAATCATTGATACACGCCATGACCGCGCCCGCTTTTCCTTCCAGCGTTCCCTCGCCCCAGCCGATGAGCCCCTGGTTCGTTTCGAGTTTCACGAACACATAAGGACGATCGGAATTGGGGTTTAAGGAAACACCGAACACCTTCAAACCGGTGATTTTCAGGCCTGAATTCAAATCCGAGAAGGCCTGAAACGCCACTGGACCGGTTTGTGGCACGAACGAACAGCCGCACCAATTCATGCCCGGACTGGTGCGGTTCGGGCTCGCGGCCATGGCGAGGCTGGCAGCGGACCCAAGAGCGAGAAAATTCCTACGGCGCACGATACTTCTCCAGAGCGGCCTCGCGCACCGTAATTCCGAGACCCGGTGACTTTGTCAATTCGAGGAAGCCGCCGTTACCGGTCTCGAACACAGGAGACACAATCTCGCCGCGCATCGCGCGATCCTGTTCAGCTGCTGGAAGCGGTACATGCTGGATAAAAAAGTTCGGAATGCTCGCCGCTAGTTGAATCGCGGCGGCGGTTCCCACTGGGCCACCATTGTGCCGTGGCGCAACGGCGACGTAATACGTCTCCGCGAGCGCGGCGATGCGCCTGGCGCCGCTGATCCCGAAAATACCGATCTCAGGACGCACAAGGTCCACCAGTCCTTCGCGCAGCAGCGTTTGGAAAACTCCAGAGTCATCTATGCCGGCGCCGAACCCAAGAGGGACAACGGTTTCGTCCGCAACCTTGCGCACGGCTTCAATATTCGAGTGAGCACACGGTTCGTCAAACCACAGCGGATGCTTTGATTCCAGTGTTGTGGCAACGGACGCCGCATCTCCCGGTGTCAGGACGCCGTTGCCCGCCAGTACGAAATCGCGATCGGCGGGAACCGCGTCCACCAGCTCCAGAACGCGATTCTGGTAGGCTTTACCCTGATTCCGCCAGGCTGGGGCAGGTACGCCGATTACTGCCACCGGGAACGGTTGCGAATAGGGCGAGCTGTACGCCCGAACCTTGTTCCGGGTGGGACCGCCGAGAATGCGGTAGATCGGCGCGTTCGCGGCTTTGCCGAGGATGTCAAGGCAGGCAATATCGAGCGCCGCCCGGAATGAGGTCGAAGGCATAATCGTTGCGTATGCATGTGCCGGTCTTCCAACCCAGGCGGACCGTAGAAGCTCGATATCCGCCGCCGCATCGAATCCGCATTCCCCCCAACCGGTTAGTCCGGACCGCGTGGTCACACGCAGTAGCGAGTACCGGTTCCGTGAAACTGGCTCGCGCACAGGAAAATGCTGAATGTCGGCAATATCGAGCGCGTCCGGCTTGACCGCCGCTGATTGCGCGGCAAACCGTTCCTGCAGGCGTGCACGTCTTTGATTTAGCAATCGATTCCGTATCATGCCATGGAATTTTGCCACCGGCTAGGTTTGGTACGGTTAGCCGATGATGTTAAAGGAAGCCCCAGCAGGCGCGAGTAGCCCGGCTATTGCGTAACCTCAATGCCATTCACGCAAGCCATTCCCTTAATAGGAACGAAGGTGAGGACAATCTTGCCTTGCGCGGTTGGCCGGATGCCCGAAAACGTTCGGTCCAGAGGCCGGCCTTCTCCTCCCGCTTCCTTATAGATATCGAAATCCCGGAGTAAGGCCACTCCATTGCAATACACATCAAAAACGCGACTGCCAATCCCACCCACTCCGACGTTTTGGCGTCCGTAGTGAGCTTCGCAGAACTTTAACGTTACCTTGTACCGACCGTCGGCCACAGGCAGCGCGTACGAGAAATGTCCCCACCGCTCGCTAGCGTACAGTGCCATGTCCGTTGGTATCGCGTTGGTTTCTCGAACGGGATTCGTACTGCGGACCAACGCATTTCCGCCCAGGAAATAGGAGTCTGCGTGCCACTGCACTCCGGCCGAATCCTGCCACGATGATGTCCAACCCGCCCGAATTCGGACAGGCCTCACCTTCCCGGGACTCACAGGCAGCAGTTCGATCCCACTCAGCATAGCGGTGCCTCTCTCTGACGTGAAACTCAAATGAAGGAACCCATCGTTGGCTGGCGAGATATCCCGGAACACGCGCTCATCTGACACATCGGCGCCGAAGGCGTCGGCGACAACGTCAAACTGATCCAGCACACGCTTCCCATTAATAGAGATCGCAAACAGGCGCTGCCCCTCACCGCTCGATTCTGCGCTGATGAAATCTGCTAAGCCCGTCTCAGCAAAATGGAGATGCAGTTCGTAACAACCCGGCGCGAGCGGAATGTCGTACCGAAAATCGCCACGACGTACATGGCGATAGAGATCCGGGTCCAGCGTTCGAAAGATCTTTTCAGACGGGGCGAACGACCACCGTACCGCCGGAAAAGAACTGATCCGGCGCCCACGTCCGTCCACTGCGATCGATGTAGGGACTCGTAGAACCCACGATGGTTCGAACATCGCCAGTGCCAGACCCTACCGTTGGCAAAGGAGCCTGAATCACGAGGCGGCTTCGCGCCCGCCGAGGCGCGGGTTATCGCAAGCCACCGCCACAAAGCAAAGCCGACCGCTGTCACCAATACTGCCGTCGCGAGCGCAATGGCCCAGCGCCTTGTGAGCCCAATGCGGTGCGGACGAACAGGCGGATCGACAGCCGGCGTTTCCCACCTGAACTCGGCAGTGTAGGATCCAGGCCGCAAGTCGATTCTGACCGCATGGTAAGAACCGTTTTCGGCGAAATAATGCTGTGCGAGTTTTTTTCGCACTTCGGTCGCTGTAACACGTACAATCGTGTGCTGGCCCGTATCATAGTCGTGCGGAAGCTGGAACAGGTCCGTTCCGATGGAGCGTTCCTTGAGCGTGCCGCTCGGCCCACTGATTGTGCGCTCAACGATGTACGCGAGGAACTCGCGGCACCTTTTACTAGTACGAAATGCATCGCTCTGCAGCAGGTGATTGAGTTCCGTCCGGACGGCCCGCTTGCCTGATTCGCTGAGTCCTTGATTCTCGGGCATTCACTGCTCGTGGCGAATCGTATCACACCCCCATCGGCGTGCGGAGGGGACGTTAAAACCCCGCTTTTAACGGTTAGCCAACGGAGCAACAGACCTTCTGAATAGTTATAACCCCAACATTCAATTGGCAATTAAGCGTAGGACACGGTACCAAACCTAGCCTCTCGGCCAAGTAATGCGTTAGGATTTCAACACTAAGCGCAGAGTAGCTCGCAAAAACTTGTTTGACAGGAAGGAACTGACCGGGCGTGTACGGTGGCCTGCAGACTGTGCCGGCCCTGCACCCAAGAAGGTGGATTATGCAAACGCCAATAAGACAGCTCTTTACCGTTGTTCTTCGATGCTGCTGGCTGCCTCGGCGATTCCTGTTTTCGGGCAGACCTTTGGGGAAATAACCGGCCACATCAGCGATCCCACTGGAGCCGCAATACCGAGCGCGCAAGTATCTCTCACGAATGAGGCAACGAATGCTGTACGAACTACGCTTTCGTCAGATTCCGGAGACTACACTTTCCCCTCAGTTGCGCCCGGGGTTTATACAGCGAAGCGGAACACACGTCTTTTAAGATCGCCAACAGCCCTCACGTTGAGGTTCAAGTTCAACAGAGCGTTCGCCTCGATTTCACCCTTGAAGTAGGACAAGTCACTGAATCGGTTCAAGTCTCCGCAAAAGCCGAGATGCTGCAATCGGAAGACGAGTCCCTGGGAACCGTAATCGATAATAAGGGCGTCACTGAGCTTCCTCTGAATGGCCGCAATTACCTGAGTCTGGTCGCGCTATCGTCTAACGCCAACACGCTCTCTGCCGGATCGGGTCAAGCTGGCAGCCGGTTGGGTGGCGATCGCGCTGCGCAATCCATCTCCGCCGGCGGCAACCGCATCATGTTCGACTACTACAGCCTTGACGGCGTCGCGAACACCGACCCCGACTTCAACACGTATGTAGTGCTTCCTTCGATCGACGCGATTCAGGAGTTCAAGGTCCAGACGTGGGATCTACCCTGCCGAGTACGGCCACGAATCCACTCAGATCAATGTGGTGACCAAATCCGGCGGTAATGCCTATCACGGCGCGCTGTTCGAGTTCATCCGCAATGACAAGTTCGATGCCGTGCCCTACGCCTTCACCGCCAATCACCCTTCGAAATCGCCCTTCAAGTGGAACGACTATGGCTTCGAAATCGACGGGCCGATTCGCATCCCCAAACTCCTGGACCTGCGCAACCGGCTATTTTTTATGGCGAACGACGAATGGAAAGCGCAGCGTCAGAATTCGCAATCCGCCTATTCCGTTCCAACCGCCGCGATGCTAGGAGGCGATTTCAGCGCACTGGGTACAACGATATACGATCCCGCGAGCGCCGCCACGAACGGCGGAATCAAGGTTCCATTTCAGGGCAACAAGATCCCTGCAAACCGGATCGACCCAATTTCGCAGAAGCTTCTAAACTACTACGTCGCTTCGAATCTTTCCGGGATATCGAACAACTACACAAAAATGAACTCTTTTCCCAATAACCGCGATGAGTTCACGCTGCGCATGGATTTCGTGGAATCGGCAAAGTCGCAGTGGAGCGGACGCTATAGTTGGGGCGATGAAGACCAGGCTTCTACCGGCATCAGTATTACCGGAAGCAAGATCCTGACTAACTATGAGCAGTATCTTGGGACGAACACGCGGACCTTTTCGCCGACGCTCGTGAACGAAGCCCGCTTCGGTTACACACGGCTCACCAACTCGCTAGGAACGTATTCAGCCTATAACATGGATACGGTGTCAGCTCTCGGTATCCCGAACTTGCAATCTGGAACTCCAGCCTCTTGGGGTGTTCCGTTTGTTTCCTTTGCGGGAGACGGATTCACTTCTATCGGCGACACGCAGGATGGGCCTTATGTCATCCAGGACAACACAACCCAGGCAGTCGATAACCTGTCGTGGATTCATGGCAAACATGCGTTTCGATTTGGGTTCGAATACAACCGCCAAAACTTCAATCAGGTCGGGAATCAGTTTTCACGTGGTCAGTTTGGATTCCAGCCGAATGCGACACAGAGTTCGACCAAAACAGGAGGCGATGCGTTTGCTGAGTTCCTGCTCGGTGACATATATCAGTCCACAGTGGCCGTCGCGCTGGCCAACGCCAACTTCCAGCGGAACGTCGAGGCGGCTTTCGTCGACGACACTTGGAAGGTGACGCCGCGATTCACCTTGAGCCTAGGCTTGCGTTACGAACTGACGCCCCCGTGGACCGATACTCTCAATAACTTATTCACAGTTAACGTCCCGCACATTGCTGATATTCCACAGGTTCCCGCCCCCGCGGTGCCTTATATGCTCCGGCAGGGCAACTGCGCCGATCCGTATGCAGGGCCTCCGCCCATAAACATTCGATGGACGACGGTCAGCGCGGCATGTGATAACGGAGTCCTGCCCTATCAACTAATGCGCACTTCTTACACGGACTTTGCGCCGCGCGTCGGAATGGCGTGGTCGCCAAACTCGAATACGGTGGTGCGCGCTGGCTTCGGTATCTTTTACAACCAGGACATCGGCAACGCCTATTTCGATCTGGCGCGGAACATTGCGGGCCGAGTAACGATTACTTCCACTCCAGGTACACCCAGCCTTTTCTATAGCAACGCCGTTCCAGGCGGCAGCGGCACAATTGCCAACGTGCCCACCCCATACGCCTATTCGATGGCGCCGGACCACCGCACGAGTTATGTCATGCAGTACCTATTCAACATCCAGCGGCAGGTCTCTCCTAATTGGGCACTCGAGGCAGGATATCTGGGCAGCGCCAGCAGGCATCTGCAGGGATTTCAGGACGTAAATCAATCCATTCCCGGTACCGTCGGCAGTGTTTCTTCGAGGGCGCCCTACCCCGGCTTCAGCAATATTCAATACGTGCAAGATGGGGGAAACGGCGATTACAACTCCCTTGCTTTGAAAGCGACACGGCGATTCAGCCAGGGCTTCAGCGTGATCGCTTCCTATACCTGGTCGAAATCCATAGATACAACCAGCGGAATCCGCAACCAGGGTTTCGACACGCTGTACCCGCAGAACAGCTTTTGCTTGGCATGCGAACGCGGACTTTCTGCGTTTGATACTCGTCACCGGATGGTAAGTTCGGTCCTCTACGATTTGCCGGTGGGTAACGGGAGGCTCGTCAATATTACTAACCCCGTCCTCAATACGATTATTGGCGGCTGGGAGGCCGGCGGCATTCTGACTCTTCAAACGGGAATGCCCGGAACTCTAACCATCGGCGGTATCGATAATGCCAGTACGGGAGCCGGCGGTTATGATCGGCCTAACTATACCGGTATCAGCCCGTACCTCGATAACCCGACTCCCTCCAGATACTGGAATCTGACTTCATTTACCGAAGCTCCTCCCGGGCAGTTCGGCAATGTCGGACGCAACTCGATTACAGGGCCCGGAATTATAGCTTTCGATGCGGAACTGCACAAACAATTCAAGATGCCGTACAAGGAAAGTCACTTTCTCCAGTTCCGGTTTGAGGCTTTCAATGTTCTCAATCATCCAAACTGGGCAATGCCAAATCTAAATATCCTGGCGAAAGGTCAGGCCTTCGGAACGGTCACGGCGACCTCGACAGCGATGCGGCAACTCCAATTGGGGCTGAAATACTTGTTCTAATTCGGGAGATAGATACGGGTGGCTAGAAATATGAACTGTGAAACTCGAAGATCTTTTTTCCGGCATTCAGCAGGGACCGCATTGGGTGCGCTTGCGCTTCCCGCGTTATCTCGCGCCATTCAGGAATCAACCTCTCCGTATCAACGGCCCAAGTTGAAGATCACCGACGTTCGCACTGCGGAAGTGATGGTCCACGGCCTGCAGACGCATGTTCGCATCTACACGGACCAAGGCCTGATCGGGCAGGGTGAATCTACGGACGCGGCCGTTGGATCCGCGGCGTTGATCCGAAGCTTTCGGCGTTTCCTGATCGGCAAGAGTCCGCTGAACGTGGATGCATTATGGGAGTCTATTCGTACGGCCGGAATCTTCGCGGGCGCGCAGGGCGGCCAGTACGTAACTGCGCTCACCGGTCTTGAGACGGCATTGTGGGACCTTACCGGTAAAGCCCTGGATCTTCCGATTTATCAGCTCCTCGGCGGGAAATTCCGCGATCGCGTGCGGATGTATTGCGATTCGGACATGGATGACCCGCTAGGAAAAGAAGCAGAGCGAAAACTTCCGTGGATCGAGTCGAACGGCTTTACTGCCATGAAGATCGACATCGATCAGGCGCGCGATCCGGCCCGCTTCGACGCAGTAAATTGGACCGCAAGCAACGGCGAAATCGATCGTATGGTGAGTTGGGTCAAGCACACTCGTGAATCAATTCCAAAGCAGATGGACTTGGCGGTGGACATGCACGGGCGCTACGACGCAAACACCGGCAAACGAGTTGCGGCTGCGGTCGAGCCGTACCGGTTGTTATGGCTCGAGGAGCCGGTCCCGCCCGAGGACATCGATGCCATGGCCGATATCCGGCATTCTACGAAGACGCCCATCTGCTGCGGTGAAAACCTGTACATGCGTTGGGGTTTTCGTGAGCTCCTGGACAAGCAGGCGGCCGACATTATTATGCCGGATATCCAGAAAGTAGGCGGTTTGTCAGAGGCCAGAAAGGTGGCGAATCTGGCGCAGACTTACTACGTGCCGTTTGCACCGCATTGCGTAGTGTCGCCGATCGGAACGATGGCTTCGGCGCATGTCTGCGCATCGATCCCCAACTTCCTGGTGTGTGAGTGGCATTGGATTAATCATGTTGATCTTTGGAAAGAATTCGTGAAAGAGGGCGAGATCATTTCGAAGGGATACATTACAGTTTCCGACCGGCCGGGTATCGGAGTCGAGATGAACGAGGCGGCCGCGCGCAAGGCGCAAGTGCCAGGCACGCCCTGGTTTGAGCCGTCCGCAAAGGCTTAGGGAACGATGCGCAAATCATATTTCCCCCTTTTGCTGATAGCCTTTTCCCTTCTCAGCAGCAACGCGGTTGCGCAGGAAGGGTTTTTCACAAAGGAAGATGTAATCAAATACACGGCCGACTGGCAAGGCGAGCGCTTCGACGATGGTCGGCCGAAGGTGCCGGATGCGATCCTCGACCGCATCAAGAACGTCACGCTTGAAGAAGCCTGGGCCGTGCTGCGGGAGGCCGGCTTTAACCATCAATACGAAGACGGGTGGTTCGTTATCTTCCCGGACAAAGTGTTGGTGGGCCGGGCATTGACGGCCCAGTGGGTGCCCGGCCGGCCGGATGTCCAGAAAGTTGTCGAGGAACAAGGCAAACAAGAGCACCGTATGGGCGCCCAGAATGCCTGGCCGGTTGACATGCTGCAGCAGCGGGATGTTTATGTGTGCGACCACTTCGGACTGAAACAGGACGGACCTTCAATTGGCGACAACGTCGGGAACGCGATCTATGCGCGGAGCGGAAACGGAATCGTCTACGACGGTGCGGTGCGCGACATTGAAGGCTTGAGGGAGCTGCCGAATTTCGTCTCGTTCGTGCGGTACTACGATCCTTCACACCACTTTGGATCTTTGTCGTCAGGCCCGCGACTGAACTCGACGATGGTTAGCATCAATGGCCCGGTGCGTATCGGGCATGCGACCGCTATGCCGGGCGACGTGGTGCTGGGTAAAGACGGCGGCGTGATTTTTATTCCGCCACAACTCGCCGATCGCGTGGTGAAGTATTCCGAGATCACGCGGCTGCGCGACGATCTTCGGTCATCAACGGCTGCGCGAGAAGAAGTATACGGCCGGCCAAATCGATACACGCTGGTCAGAGCCGATCGAAGCCGATTTTACAGAGTGGCTCGGGGCGAACATCAAGACGCTGCCGTTTCCCAGAGAAGATATCGAGGCGATTCTGAAGGAACGGTCCAAATAACCGCGAAATACAATCCGAATGAGTCCGAATAAGTATGCCGGCGAAAGCTTGTCGTGCCGCGGTTTTGACCGCATATCAAAAGCCGCTCGAGATTCGTGAGTATCCGCTGCCGGATGAACTCGGGCCCGGAGAATGCCTGGTTCGGGTCGAAATGGCGGGGATCTGCGGTACGGATGTACATCTGTGGCTGGGTCAGCTGCCGATTCTGCTCCCGGTAATCTTGGGTTACGAGACCGTCGGACGCATCGAGCGAATCGGTTCCGGCCTGAATAAAGACTGGCGCGGAGTGCCGACTAGGGATCGGCGACCGGATCACATAGGCGAGTTCCATTGTCTGTGGCGAGTGCTTCTATTCGGCTGAAGCGGCAACCTACGCGATGCTTGATCTGGTGAGATTGAAATTAAGGGGCCTCGCGGCGAAGAGGAAGCATTCTACTCGCCATCCTGAGATTTACTCTCGGGATTGGCAATCAATTTCTCGATTTCCTGCGCAGCTCTGCGGACTTCTTTGGCGATAGCACTGCTTCGCTCGTCAGGGAACCGGGCCAGCGGCGCCGATATGCCGATGGATCCTACAATGAAACCTTCGATGTCCCGGATAGGAGCTGCCAAACATCGCAGTCCTTCCAGATATTCCGAATCGTCGGTCGCAAATCCCTGGGCTTTGTACTGCGCGCAGTTTGAGGCCAATTTAGCGATAGAGGTGATGGTCCGGGAAGTATAGCTCGATAGAGGTCCCGGACCGAGCAGTTTCTCCAGGTCCGCTTTCGCGTAGTCACATAGCAGAGCTTTCCCGTGAGCCGTGCAGTACAGCGGGACCAATTCTCCGGTTTGCCCCGCTACGGATAGAACTTGGTTGCTGGCCGCATGGTTAATAAACAGCGCTTGCTTGCCTTCCCGCACGGCCAGGTGCGCAGTCTCGGATAGAGTGTTTGCCAGCCGCTTTAAAACTTCGCGAGCAATATCGGCCAGCGTGCTGCCCCAATCGTACTCGCGGGAAAGACTCCAAATGGCGGGGCCCAAAATGTAATCTTTGCGGTTGCTCGGGTAGGCCAGAAAGCCTCTCCGCTTCATCGTATTCGCCAACCGGAATACGCTGCTCCGATCGATGTGAAGCAGTTCTGCCAGATCGTCTAACGACACAGGAACAGGCGATTTTGCAATCGTTTCCAAGATGGTCAAGCCTCGATCCAGGCTCTGAATCGAGGGCGTTTCGCGAGAAGTCTTCTTCGTTGTAGCCGAAGCAGGCATGGCACCTATTTAGATTATGCAATGCAGATGAGCCGGCGGCTCACAAACATGTCTGCGTGAACAGCGAGGTACGCGAGGTATCTTGACCCGCCGACTGGGCCCTGATAACATCAAGGGTATTTGCAACCGCTCTTGCGTATCATGCAATACTTTTGCGCTCTCGCGATACAAAAACCAGGAACTGAAGGCCAAGCTATGAGAAAGCGGATCGTTTGTTTAGGAATCGTGATCGCGGGTATTGGGTTGCTCGTGCGTCCCGTTGCCGCCAACCGGAATTTCGTGCCGGACTGGATCTTTACCGGCTCATCCATCACAGCGTTCCGAACCTTGGGGGATGCCGATTGGCGCGCTGAAAATGGAGAGATCGTGGGAAAGCCCCGCAGCGCCGCAGGCGGGTGGCTGATTCTCGATAGGTCTCTCGAAGACATTGAGTTCGCTTCCACGTATCTCTGCACCGGCGGCTGCCGCACCGGCATTATGGTGCGAACCAAAACAACTGCGGAGGGAATCCGCGGGGTTTACGTGTCATTGCCGGATGGCGAGAACCCCGCGGGCGCGTTCGCGCTGAAGCTGGATCCGCAGGGGCACGAGCTGAGCCGGGAACCGCTTCATCCCGCGGGCGGGATGGTTCGCGAATACGTTCCGCGCACAACACCGCCGGTGGGCAGAGCCTCAGGACATTCGCCACGCCGCAGCTTCATGTATGGCGGGCTCCCTCCCGATTCACCTTATAAACGTCCTGATTACTCGTATCGTCCGAACGAGTGGAATCCGCTCGAAGTCATTCTCGATGCCAACATTCTCCGCGTCTGGATCCACGACGGGCCGGAAGCCGGTACCACTAATGGCGAGGCCGACGAGGAGATCTCGAATTACGGACCTGTAGCTCTCTACGTCGGCGGCACAGGGGAAGTGCGCTTCAAGCAGGTGGAAGTCAAAGACCTCGGGCGTCGCGTTCGACCGGATGAAGAGGTCTCCAGCCGTTTCCGCATGCAGCACATCAACGATTTTTACTACGGCTGGTCCGCCACTGCGGCCGACATTAACCGCGACGGCATTCTCGACATCGTGTCCGGCCCCTTCTACTACCTGGGTCCCGATTACAAGGTCTCGCGCGAAATCTACCTGAGCAAGACATCCGACGTAAGCTCGCAGCTAACGCCCGCGATGGTCAACTTCGCCTGGGACTTCACCGGCGATGGCTGGCCGGATGTGCTGATCTCACATGGTAGGGCCATGTCGCTCTACGTCAATCCAAGAGGGGAGTTGCGCCGCTGGGACAAGTATGACGTCCTGCCTACGATCACTTCCGAAATCGCCGTTTTCAAGGACGTTGACGGCGACGGAAAGCCCGACGCTGTCTTCGTCGGCGGAGGCGCGGTCTGCTGGGCCAGCCCCGATCCCGCTAATCCCACTGCGCCCTGGCCGATTCACAAAATCTCAAAAGACGGCTTTTATGTTGCGGCGCAGCACGGGCTCGGTGTTGGGGATATTAACGGGGACGGGCGCATGGACATCGTTTCGCCCCAGGGCTGGTGGGAGCAGCCTCCCAAAGGCACGCCCGAAGGCCCGTGGCCGTTTCATCCGTTTGCTTTCAGCCGCTGGCCGCGAGCGGGCGGCAGCGTTGGCGGAGCAGAGATGGGTATCTATGACGTCAATGGCGATGGACTCAACGATGTTGTGACCAGCCTCGAAGCACATGGCTGGGGGCTCGCCTGGTTCGAGCAAAAGCGCGATTCGAGCGGCAACATTTCATTCGTTGAACACATGATCATGGACGATTATTCGACAAAAAATCCTGAAAACGTCACCTTCTCCGAGCTGCACGGCGCAACCGTCGCTGATGTCGATGGTGACGGTATTCCCGATTTCGTCGTTGGCAAGCGAGTCTTCTCGCATCAGGAGAGCTACGTCGATCCCGATCCCGTACGGCCCGGGCGTCCTCTACTGGTTCCGAACCATCCGCGATCCCAAAGCTCCGGGCGGCGCGAGATTCGAGCCCGAATTGATTCACAACCGATCCGGAGTGGGCTCGACTGTACTCGCAGCGGATCTGAACGAGGACGGCGCGATGGACATCGTCACGTCCACCAACCGCGGCACTTTCATCTTCTGGGGAAAATCACATTCGCAACAAAGCACTGCGCAAAGGCGCGGAGCCAAATAAACTGGATCGAAAAATGAATCGTCGCACTTTCACCAAAACCCTCTCGGCAGTTGCCATGTTCGGCTCGCGCGGTTTGGCCGCAGGCAAGCTGTCGCTGCAGATCGGCCATACGGGTCTCACCTGGATTCCACTCGGCCCTCCTGTGGGACCTCGCCCCGCCATCAATCCGATGCAAGACCCGCAATACGTCGAGGCCGCCATCCGCGATATCTCCAGCCTGGGCTTTTATGGCATTGAGCTCTTTGGAAACCAGATCGAGGCGATGGAGGAGCACGGCGGCGCTCGGAACGCTTCTCGAGAAGTACAACCTGCCGCTCATCTCCGCCTATTGCGGCACGAACCTGTCCGATCCAGCCCGGCGCAAAGACTCAATTGCGAAAACTCTGGGCTGGGCGAATCTGGTGAAAAAGTACAACGGCCGCGTCATCGTCGTCGGTCCGAACGGCGTCCGGCGTAATACGCTACGATTTCAAGGCACACAAGGACGATATTGTCGCGACGCTGAACGAACTCGGTAAAGCCGTTATGGACATGGGTCTCACTCCGGTGCTGCATCAGCACACCGGAACCTGCGTTGAGACGCGCGATGAAACCTACGCTGTGCTGGAGGCGATGGACACTCGCGTGATGAAGTTCGGTCCGGATATCGGCCAGTTGCAGAAAGGCGGATCGGATCCGGTACAGGTGGTGAAAGACTTCCTCCCTTACGTGCAGCACATGCACCTGAAAGACTATTCAGGCGGCCCGAACTATCTGGGTTACTGCCCGCTCGGCGAAGGCAAAGTGGACATTCCGGCAATCCTCGCAATGATGAACGGCCGCAAGACTGCGGGAATGGTGATGGTGGAACTTGATTCACCGCCGCCGCAACCGGTCCCACCGCTCGAGGACGCCAAGATCGCGAAGGCGTATCTCGAAAAACATGGCATCACCTTTCGTTCCTGATCGCGCGGTTCGACAACGAATCATGGATCGACTCCCGATGAAAGTTCGCTCGTTCCTATCGTTTTTCTTGGTTTGCGGGCTCTGCGCCGTCCTGGCAAATGGAATTCTTGCTCAAAAGCCGGACACCGGCTGGAGCGATTATCTTGGGGGGTCTGCAAGCGCGCATTATTCGCCGCTAAAGCAAATCAACCTGTCGAATGTCAGCAAAATCGAAGTGGCATGGCAGTACCCCGCGGGAGACGGGACCGACTACGTTTTGCCCGCTCGTGGTGGGCAACATCGCCTACGTATCGGCGAAGGGCGGAGCGCTGGTAGCTCTGGACGCGACCACCGGTAAAGAGCTGTGGGAACATCCGTTCGGCGCCGGCGGCGGAGGCGGCCGCGGTGGAATCGCCGGGCAGCGAGGCGCGAACTACTGGGAAAGCAAAGATGGCAAAGACCGCCGCATCCTGGTTACATCTGCCGGATATTTGTACGAAATCGACGCCGTGACCGGAAAAACCGTGGATTCGTTTGCGGATCACGGACGGCTGGATTTGAAGATCGGAATCGACCGCGCTCCGATTCCGCTGGCCTCCCGAACTCCCGGAAGAATTTTCGAAAATCTGATCATCCTTGGAAGTTTTCCTGGCGAAGGATACCTCGCACCTCCTGGAGATCTTCGCGCGTTCGATGTCCTCACGGGCAAACTTGTCTGGGTCTTTCACACGATTCCGCATCCTGGCGAACTGGGATACGACACCTGGCCGAAAGATGCCTGGAAATATATGGGGGGGGTTGACGTTTGGGGGGAGATCACCATCGACGAGAAGCGCGGGATCGCGTATTTCCCCGTTTCATCCGCCAAGTACGAACTGTATGGCGGCGACAGACCGGGCAACAATCTGTTCGCTGACTCGCTGCTGGCCCTTGATGCGCGCACCGGCAAATACTTGTGGCACTTCCAGACTGTGCATCACGATATCTGGGATTACGATCCGGCAGCCGCACCTCAACTGGCAACGGTGAAACATGACGGAAAAACCGTGGATGTGGTGGCGCTTGCCTCGAAGAACGGCTTTTTGTATGTATTCGACCGCGTGACCGGAAAGCCGCTGTGGCCGATCGATGAGCGGCCTGTGCCGAAGTCGGAGGTGCCGGGTGAATGGACCTCCCCGACGCAGCCCTTCCCCACCGCACCCCCTCCGTTTGCCCGCCAGCGCATGACCGAAAAGGACCTATATACCGCCTTCATGACTCCCGAGGAGAAGGTGCATTGGGAGGAACGTTTTGCAAAGGCAGATAAGAGGGGATTGTTCACGCCCCCCGGCCTAACCGATACCGTCTCGATCCCTGGCGTCAACGGCGGAGCGTTCTACTGGGACGCCGGAGCAGACGCTGCAAAAGGAATTGTTTTTGTCGAGTCTAAGGACTTTCCATCCATCTTGAAGCTGGTGAAACCGGGCGAATCGACAGCCGAGAACATCGGGCGGCACGATTCCTAGCCGCATTGAGCCTGGCGCGCGCGGGCGCGGCAGATTCGGTATGGGCGGTCCACCACTGGCGCTGCGTTTCGGGCGCACGATTTATGAGGGTTCCTGCCAGGCGTGTCACGGTCCCGATCTCAAGGGCGATCGCGGCCCAGAGATTGACGATGCCGTAAAGCGCCTTGGCGCCGAGGCGGTGCGCAACATCGTAAAGAACGGCAGAGGCGCCATGCCGGGCTTCCCCAGTATGAACGCTGAAGCGATTGCAGACGTGGTCGAGTTCCTGGACAAATCCGATCAAGCGCCTCCCGGGACAGGTGTTCCGGGCAACATGCTCATGGAACGGCTGGAGCCTGATTATCCAAAAGGAGTAACGCCACCGCCGGCACGCTACAAGACCGGCTACGGCCAGGAAGGCTACATCATCACTCCGCCGTGGAGCACGATCACGGCCTATGATCTGAATACTGGCAAGATCATCTGGCAGACGCCCTACGGTGATACGCCCGAGGCCGGTCCGAGCGACAAGCTGCGCGGGAACGTCACGCCGAGAAGTGCGTTCGTTGTGACGGCTGGCGGGCTCGTGCTGTTCGCAGACAATAAATCGAAGCTATACGCGCTCGATGAAAAGACCGGTAAGGTGGTCTACTCGCGCGACGTCCCCAACAGCGCGATGGCAGTACCTGCGGTTTACGAGGTGAACGGACGCGAATACATTCTGTTTGCGCTGGTTGGCGGCCCTGGCTTTCCCGCCGGCGCGCGGATGGCTCCGGGTGGAACCACTCCTCCACCGGGTGTGAAGTGCTACGTTGCCTTTTCGCTGCCTGCTGGTAACCTCCCAACGGAATGATTCAGACGCAAGCATCGGTCGGCGTTTCGATCGGAGCTTGCACCACTCGCACGTCCAGTTGATCCGATCCACTCACCGAACTTCGCCACTGAGCCGCTTACTCGCGGATTTGTGAAAAAATCGCAAGACCGCTTCCTTGCGGTCGCGGCTCGGCTACATTTATCAATCGCTTGCAGCACATCGCGTTCAGAACGGCGCGATGTTTTCACAAGCCCTCGCGTGCGCGGCTCGGCCAAACCGCTGAATCCACAAGCCTCATTTCCGAGCCACGACCGCAAGGGAGTGGTCGTGACGAAGTTCGGCTAACGCCGTAAAGAGCGATTTCTCTTGACTTCTGTCAGGGCCGCTGATAATATCCGCGTGGGTATTGGTCAATGGCCATTGCAGCATAAGCAACAGCCAAATTCCGATTTTGAGGACCACGTAGAGGTGCGCAATGTGCAGCAAAAAATTCTCAGTGCTTATTCTTGCGTTACTCCTGGGCATTACCGTGATCGTAAGTGTGCCTGTCTTCGGCCAGGCGTTTTATGGTTCTGTGGTGGGCACGATAACCGATTCGTCCGGGGCGGTGCTGCGCGGCGCGGCCGTCACGCTCACCAATGTTGAAACCGGCGAAACGCATCAGGCGCAGTCCGGTCCGGGAGGCGATTATCAGTTCCTCAATCTGGTTCCCGGCGTATATCGGGTGACGGTAGAACAAGCCGGCTTCAAGAAAGTCACCCGCCAGAACGTTCAAGTGACAGTGTCGGGTACCGTCCGCGAGGACTTTTCGATGGAACTTGGACAGGTGACTCAGACCCTTGAAGTCCAGGCCACCCCGCCGTTGTTACAGACGGACAACGCGAACCTGAGCCAGGTCGTGAATACTCGAGCTGTGGAGGAGCTGCCGGTAAACGGCCGCAACCTTATGAATCTGACGGCGCTGGTCCCGGGCGTCGTGCCACAGGGCACGACCAGTGGGAACGCGATCACGGGGAAGAACATCTTCGCGGCCGGCAATTACCAGATCGGTGGCGGCATGGCGAATCAGGGCGCGGTCTACTATGACGGTGTTCCCGCCAACTCCGCCCTCGGCAACTTGGTCAACATGGTGCCGAGTCCGGATGCGGTCGCCGAGTTCCGGGTACAGACAAACAGTAATAGCGCCGAATACGGCCGCTATTCGGGCGGCGTCATCAATATCTCATCGAAGTCGGGCACCAACGAATTTCATGGCGGCGCGTATGAATATTTCCGCAATACCGATCTGAACGCGAATCTTTTCTTCGCGAACGCAACCGGCCAGGGGAAGGCGCCGTTCCACCAGAATCAGTACGGCCTCGATGGTGGTGGGCCTATAAAGAAGAACAAGATCTTTTTCTTCGCCGGCTGGGAAGCGTTTGCGTCCCGCCAGGGGGCGAATTACCTCGGGACGGAGCCGCTTCCTGCCATGTATACCGGAGACTTTTCCGGCTATAAGAACGCTTCGGGCGCAACGATCCCGATTTATGATCCGCTGACACAGTGCGGCACAACCGGAAACTCGCCCTGCCCGGGTGGCGTTGCGGCCGCCGCGTTCAGCGCGGGGACGGCGCGTACGCCTTTCCCTGGAAATGTCATTCCCGCGAACCGGATCAACCCGGTCGCCGCGAAGATTCTCGGCTTCCCTCTCATGGCGGCGCCCAACCTGCCAGGCCAGCCTTACACAACAATCAACAACTATTCCACGACTTGTACGATCGGCGGGAACAACAACCAGGAGAACGGCCGCCTCGACGATAGCGTAAGCGACAAGCTCCGGGTCTTTGCGCGGTATTCGCGGTGGTCTTCGCTGAACCAGGCCTGCACGCCCATGCACAACGGAATTTATGCGAACGATCCTTACTCTCCGGAAACCTTCACCACTCAGGAAGCCGTTATGGGAGTGACTTACCTGATCGCGCCCAATATGGTTCTCGACATCCGCGCATCTTATGTGCGGTTTCCGTATGACCGCCTCGAATCGTACCCCAATATCAGTCTGAGCAAGACATTCGGCTTTCCGGCCTACATGGATCAGCAGATCCCGATTATCCATGGCGGTCCGGGCACCTCGATTCCGAGCTTCACTATCAACGGCTACACAACTGCCAGCGGCCTGCATATTCTGTCCACGGAAAACGACTATCTGCTGACACCGAACCTGAGCTGGGTAAAGGGCAAACACACCTTGAAATTCGGCGCCGACTGGCGAGATATGCAGAACACTTATTACCAGACGTTCGATGGCGGTTCGTTCACGTTTACAAATAACTTTACGGGCGCGAACGGGCTCAATCCCGGCGCCACCGGCAACGCTCTGGCCTCGATGCTGCTCGGTTTAGGTTCCAGCGGGAATGAAACGGCCTTTTCGGTCCCGTGGGAGTCCCTGCGTTACCAGGGATATTATGCCCAGGACACCTGGCAGGCAACATCGAAACTCACCGTGACCGGCGGTGTTCGCTGGGAGATCCCTGGCGTCTGGAGGGAGCGGTACAACCGCGTTGCTTCGTTCAACCCTGGCGAAATAAATCCGGCGTTGCAAGCGGCAGGGATTACGTTGAATGGACAGCCGATCTACGGCGCGGTGGATTTCGCGAACACTCCCCAAATGCCGGAGAAAGGCATGATGAGAGAGCATTTTGGCCTTGTCGCTCCCCGCGCAGGCCTCGCTTACCGCCTAAACGACAAGACCGTAATCCGAACCGGCGGAGGCATTTATTATCTCCCGTCCAATCTCCAGTTCAGCGTCGCCCCATGGGCGCAGACGATCAATTCATATAACACGCAGTGGCTTGCTACGTTGGACGGCGGCGTTACGCCGTACTATTCGCTCAGCGATCCGTTTCCCAACGGCTTCATTCAAACCCCCGGCAACTCCCCCCACGCTCAAGCTCAGGCTTTGCTGCTTGGCGGTGGGCTCAGCAACATCCCACTCCAATCTCTTCGCTATCCCTATCAGGGGCAATGGAACTTCACCGTGCAGCGGCAGTTACCGGGTGGTGTAGCGCTCGAAACGGCTTATGCAGGGTCGAAAGGCGTTCACCTGCCGACTGGAGGTCTGCAGTCGGACTTCCTGCCGTTTCCGGATTTATCGCTGGGAAGCGCTTTGAATAACCAGGTCCCGAATCCCTATCTACGGCCTGGTCAAGACCGGATCGCTGTCGGCGCGAACGGTAACGCGGGCGCAACTCCTTCTGCCTTTCTCCGAATACACCAGTGTTTCGGAAGCCTATGCCAATGTGTTCGACTCCAGCTATCACGCCCTGCAGATGAAAGTGGAGAAGCGCTTCACGCAGGGTGGTACCGTGCTGGCCGCCTACACTTTTTCCAAGCTCTTGTCCGATGTTGCCAGCCTGACCGGCTGGCTGGATCAAAACGCGGGGAGCCCGGGCTACTTGACGAGTCTGCAGGACCCCAACAATCTGAGCGCGGAAAAAGCGCTGGCCACCTTCGATTCACGCAACCGCCTGACGGTGAGCTATGCGGTCGATCTCCCGTTCGGCCCGGGCCATAAGTTTCTGAGCGGCGGAAACGGCTTCGAAAACAAGCTGGTCGGCGGCTGGAGCGTCAGCGGCATTTCCACTTTCCAGGATGGTTTCCCGATTGCCTTGACCGCAACCGGCACGGCAATGGGCCCTGGCTACGGCCGGCGCCCCAACGTGCTGGCTGGCTGTAACAAGCAAACCAGCGGCTCGGCGCAGTCGCGGCTAAACGACTGGTTCAATGCCTCGTGCTTCACGGTTCCCGCCGCTTACACGCTTGGGAATGAAGGCGCCACCGATCCGACGCTGCGTACAGCCGGTATTGCCAATTACGACTTCTCGCTTTTGAAGAAGACGACGCATTACAGAACGCTTCAATCTGGAATTCCGGGGAGAGTTTTATAATCTGTTCAACCGAGTGCAGTTCGGACCTCCCAACAACAGCGTGACCACGGCAGCAAACGCGACGACAGGCCAAATTACGACCCAGGTCAATCAGCCGAGGCTGATACAGCTCGCGATGCGGTTAGTCTTTTAACTGTTTTTGAGCCAGTACACGTTTGAATGAAGACGCACAGCCTGAACGCATGTGCCACGCGTTTTATTTGTCGGTTGCGTGGCACCGTTGGGCGCGCAGAATAGCCCTTCAGGCTACATCGGAAGCGCCGCTTGCGGCAACTGTCACCGATTGCAGTTCCAATCGCAATCGAAGACCGAACACGCGCATGCGCTGAGGCGAGCGCAGCCAACCGATCCCGGTCCCGGCAGGCATGCGCAGTGGGCTTTCGGCGCCGGCACTAAGGCAACCACCTGGGTCAGCCAGACCGGCGAGGATAGCATTGTCGAACATGGTTTGACTTATTACGCCGCTACGAAATCGCTCGCGCTCACGCCGGGTCATACGACTTCAGCGGATCGGGTGTATCGCACGTTCGATCCAGTCGCCACGGTTTTGCAGTGTTTTCGTTGCCACTCGACAGGCCCGATAACGCTCGCCCCGAATTTTCAGGTGCAGCCAAGTGAGCCCGGCGTCCATTGCGAAGCGTGCCACGGACCCGGGCGCAAGCACGCCGAATCCGGCGGCGCTGGTCCGATTCAGAACCCTGCCCGGCTGACGGCGATGCAGATTAATGTCCTGTGCGGCGCGTGCCACCGCCAAGCGAGCGATCTGGACGACAATACAGACTGGAGCAATGCCTGGAATGTGCGCCACGAACCTGCGTATTTGCACCGCTCTGCTTGTTTCCGCAACAGCAACGGCGCGCTCTCTTGCCTCACGTGCCACAATCCCCATCAGCCTCTAAAAACATCGCCATCATCTTACGATGCACGATGTCTCTCCTGCCATCCGAAAGTTGCGCACGCTAGTCCGATCGCATCCGGCACTTGCGTAGGTTGCCACATGCCGCAGGTCGCAACCAGCGCGAACCTCACGTTCACCAATCACTGGATCGGCATCTATGACCCACGCGGGCGCAATCTGATTCCTTCAAAACGGGCTGTTAAATACTTGCGGCCAGCGCTCGCAAAAGACGAATCTATGGACGGAATCATCGTACCGGCTGACGTGTCGACCCTGGTGCCGGTATATGTCATGGCCCTTGCTGAAAGGGAGCGGGTATCGGGCCCGGACAGTGCGAAAGTCGCGCGCGCGGCATCGGACCTGGGCTTGTTCCTTTTGGAGGTGAAAGAAAGCGCACGAGCCGAGGAGCCGTTGCGGCGCGCCCTTTCGATTGACGAGCATAACGCGGATCCGGCAGTCGATGCCGATCGCGAAAGCCTCGCCCGCGCGCTCGAGGCGCAAGGCAAGCGAGATGAGGCTTTCGATCTCTTCAGGCGGGCGGCGGAAGGATCGAACCCGCGGGTGGCTTCGCGTTCCTTCGCGAAACTCGCCGGCATGGACCGCGAGCACGCCGACATTTATTACCGAGATGCTCTCGCAGCCGAGGAGAAGGCGTCCGGAAAAGACTCGCCCCGGGTTGCCCTTATCTTGCAAGAGTATGCGCTTGAGTTGCGCGCCCGCAGCCGCGATCTCGAAGCCGAGCCTCTGCTGCGGCGCGCGCTCTCCATTCAGCAGAGCTGCGGCCCAAGCGGACCCACAGGTCACGGTCGGAGTTCTGAACACGCTCGGAAACTTGCTCGAGGGCCGCCGGGAACTGGATGAGGCCGAGAAATTGGAGCGCGCGGCTCTAACCATTTCCGAAGAGAAGTTCGGACCGGAAAGCATGCAATTAGCAATGACCTGCACCAATCTGGCGGATGTTCTCTGGAATAAGAAAAACTTGCGGGAGGCCGGCCAGCTTTATCGCCGCGCGATTGCCATCGATGCCTCGCTCTATGGTCCGGACCGGCCGGAAACAGCGGCCGATATCGCGAACCTCGGAATGCTCATGAGGGATGCCGGCCAGTCAGCCGCTGGCGTTGCGCTGTTAAAGCAGGCGCTCACGATTTACGAGAAGTCGCTTGGTCCGGATAGTGATCAGGCGCGGTTCGTGAGAGAGCACATCGCGCAATCGCAGCGCTGACTTGGCTTGACTTTATAGTGCGCCGCCTGATACGTTCATTATGTACATGTGCAACACTCATTGCGCCTTCCGCAATGCTGGCGAACGCTGCCGTTTCAAATTTGGGAGGCATTAGCAGAACATGAGCGTTCTGGGATCGGTCGAAACGGCGGCTTTGAACTGCGTAAACGGAGAGTGGCGGCGTAGCAGTACATCGGAGCACATCGAGGTTTTCAATCCGGCCACATCCGAGGTGCTGGCAACCGTACCGCTGGCCGGAACGGAGGAAGTGGATGCGGCCGTCGCCGCCGCCTCCGCAGCCTTTCCCAGTTGGCGCAGGACGCCGCCGCAGGATCGCATCGGCTATCTGTTCGCATTTAGACGGCTGCTGGAACAGCACGCGGATGAAATTGCGCGGCTGACCACGCAAGAGAACGGAAAGACGCTGGCCGAGGCTCGAGCCGAATTGCAGCGCGGCATCGAAAACGTGGAAGTTGCCTGCGGCATTCCGACGTTAATGCAGGGATACAATCTCGAAGATATCGCGCGTGGTATCGACGAGATCATGATTCGTCAGCCGCTCGGGGTAGCAGCAGCTATCACGCCGTTCAATTTTCCGGCGATGATCCCACTCTGGTTCCTGCCTTATGCGATCGCCTGCGGGAATACGTTTATCTTGAAGCCCTCCGAGCGTGTGCCATTAACGGCGCGCCGCTTGATTGAGCTTCTGCACGAAACCGGCTTGCCGAAAGGTGTGGTCAATCTGGTAGTAGGCGGCAAGGGCATGCGGTGGATGCGCTTTTACATCATCCGGAAGTGCGCGCCATCAGCTTCGTTGGCTCTACACCGGTTGCAAAATACATATACGCGGAAGGCTCCGCCCACGGCAAGCGGGTGCAGTGCCAAGGTGGTGCGAAGAATTACGTGGTGGTCATGCCGGATGCCGATTTAGACATGGCCGCGCAGATTGTGAGCGATAGCGCGTTCGGATGTGCGGGTCAACGCTGCCTGGCTGTTTCGGCGACGGTCACGGTGGGCGATGCCAAGCAAGAAGTTTACGGAAAGAATTTCTGAAATTGCGGCCAATCTGCGTGTCGGAAACGGACTCGATGACGGCATCCAGATGGGGCCTGTCATCTCGCCTGCCAGTAAAGAGCGAATCGAAGGCCTGATCGGCAAAGGACTCGAGAGTGGCGGAAAGGCGATTCTGGACGGGCGAAAGCCGCAGATTCAGAACGGTTCCCGCGGCGCATTCCTAAAGCCCACTATTCTGGCTGACATTCATCCTGATAATCCGCTAACGACAACCGAAGTGTTCGGCCCGGTGCTGGCGTTGCAGTCCGCAAAGGACCTGGACGAGGCGATCGAAATCCTGTCCCGGAGCGCATACGGGAACGCTGCATCGATTTTCACTTCGAGCGGGGCTGCTGCGCGGAAGTTTCGCTACGAAGCTCCCACGGGCAATGTAGGTGTCAATATTGGAGTGGCGGCGCCTATGGCTTACTTTCCTTTTAGCGGTTGGAAGGACAGCTTTTTCGGGGTTCTGCATGGACAGGGTCGCGACGGAGTTGAATTCTATACCGATAAAAAGGTTGTCATCGAACGCTGGCCCAAGGAGTGGTCCCGGAAGTTTTAAGCGCTGCCATTCGCGAGCTGGGACTCTCCTGGCGAAGCAGGCAGCGGAAACCGCGATGATCGGACGTTAACGTTATGGGAAAAAAGACGACGGTTGCTATCGCGCATTCGGATGCCGATCTTGGCAAACCGGCTGAGTATAGCCGGGATCAACTGAATCTGGTCAAGCAGATGATCCGCGATATCGCTGACCAGACGATGGGCGGAATGCACAACATCGTGAAGCCGGGCGATAAAGTGCTGATCAAGATCAACACAGTAATTCCAATTCCGGCGAATGCAGGGTTTACCACCGATCCGCGCATGTTGGAAGCTCTGATCGAATTGGTACAAGAGCAGAATCCGTCCAGCATTCGGATCGGCGAACGTTGCGCGATGGGTGCGGACACGCGCAATGCGATGGAGGTCTGCGGTATCGCGGAGGTGGCGCAACGCACCGGCGTCGAACTATATCCGTTCGACAATGTGCCGTTCGATATGTATAAAATCGACCGGCCAATCCCGTTCAACGAGTTTCCTGTTCCGCGCGCTGTTCGCGAAGCGGACTGCTACATTGGTTTGCCCAAGTGGAAGGTTCATCTGCACACTACCTTCACGGGCGCGCTGAAGCTCCAGTTCGGAAATTTACCGGACTACGACTGGATGGTGCGTTGCCACCGCGACGACATTTATCAGAAGATCGTGAATCTCACTCGCGCCGCTAATCCGAAGTGGTTCGTGATGGATTCGCTCTACGCGTGCCAGGGTAACGGGCCGTTCAGTGCCGTTCGCGACGATCTGATCAAGGACTTCAATACAATTTGCGGCGGCCCGGATCCAGTGGCGGTCGATACGATCTGCGAAGCCATCATGGATTGGGAAAATCCCGGCACGAATGTTCCTTCTACCGTGCTGGGCGCGGCCGAAGGGCTGGGTACCAACCGCATGGACGAAATCGAAGTGGCCGGAGTGCCGGTCGAAAAAGTGAAGCGCCGCTTCAGACGCCAGAATTCGGTCCTGCAAGGCCAATTCAAGAACGTCAACCTGACCATGGGGAACTGCTGCGAAGCGGGATGCCGCGCCATCGTGCGCATTCAATTGGACCAGCTCGCCGCGGACGGAACACTCGACAAATTACAACGTCCTCTCCATATCTTCACGGGATTGCAGTTCCACGACATCAAGGAAGTGGAAGGCGACGTCATTGTGGTCGGCGATTGCGCGAAAGGCAATGCTGGAGCGCTTCCCCAACGCGCAGTACTGGGGCTCAAACGAAAAATATCCGAACTGTACACCCATTTGGGCCAATCGCCCGGACGTCGGAATCGCGACCTACGTGCGTCATCTGCTCGAAGTTCAACAGGCCAGCACGGCGAATTCCTAGACAGAAGTCCGATGGCAACCAATTCCGTCACGGCAACGCATCGCCTGTCAACCGCTCAGGTAATCCCCGAGCAACTCGTGCTCCGCCAAGGGATTCTAAAGCTGCTTGAAATCAAAGATTCCGATGTCCGCATCTCGAATATCGAGCAGAGCAGGGATGCAGTGGATAAGGGCCTGCATTCAGGCGGCGCGTCATCGGCGGTGATTCCGCTGGTCGCGCTTTACTACGGCGGCTTCATTGACATCGACATTGCCGATCCGACCAGGCGCGGTCAGGATCTCTTTGTCCTCAGCAAAGGACATGCGGTTGCGGCGCTGGCTTCCATCTATGCCGATTTGGGCTATTTCGATCGTGCCTGGCTCAAGAATTCACGTTCTTATGAAAGCCGCCTGAATGGCCATCCGGGGCCGCTTCTGCCAGGAGTGCACATTGCGACTGGACCCATGGGGCAAGGACTCTCTGTCGCGCAAGGCTTTGCGATTGCCGGGCGCATGAACCCGCACTTCGATTCCTATTGCATGACAGGTGATGGCGAATTGCAGGAAGGCACCATCTGGGAAGCGGTCATGTACGCCGGCCAGAAGCACCTGGATAATTTCTGCGTGCTGGTGGATCAGAACAATGGACAACTCGACATCGTGAACCGAATGGTGTTTCCGATGCCGCGCCTGGAATCGGTGTTCGAGTCGTTCAATTGGCGGGTTCACAGCGTGGACGCGAGCCAGTACGACGCCGTATACGCGGCGCTCGAGAAATTCAAATACGAGCCGCGCAATGGCCAACCGACCGCGATCATCTGCCACAGCACCAAGGGTTACGGATCGTTCTCCGATTTCATGAACCGGCACAAAGTCGTCGTGCCGGAGAAACTTGTTGCTCAGGAACTCGCGCTTGCACGCGGAACAGCGCCGTGTCCGCGTGGAAGAGTTCACGGCGTTTTACAAAAGCCTGAATGCGGAACTCCAGGACAAGTTGACCGAGATTCGCGCATGCGCATGCATCTGGAGCTCAAGGCGACGCTTGGGGCGATACTGTCGTACAAGCAGATCCCGGACCTGTGTTGCTGCAGCGCGTACCGAAGCGCAGCAAAGCGATTCGAATACGATCCCGCTTTGCTTCCGAAGCTGGACCGCAGCAAAGAATACGCTGCAAGCGACATCGTGACCGCCGCCATGAAGGTCTTCGCGACAGATCGCTCGCGTGATCTCTGATCGATGCGGATCTGGCCTCTACCAGCGGGCTCGAAGCCGGTGTCGGAGCCGTGGATCAGCGGCGTGCGCTGAACGCCGGAGTGGCTGAAGCCAACATGATGAATCTGGGCGAGGCGTTCGCGGTGCTCGGATACAACGCCTGGATCAGCACGTTCTGTCCCTTCTGGGATTGGAAAGTGCTGCGAAGGATCGCCGTGGGCCACCAGGAGCGTTTGGAAGCCATCGCAGGCCCACGATGGCTGGCTCAGCGAAGGCCATGGGCTCGATCTGACGCTTCTTTCCACGGCAGCCAATTTCGAGACGCGCACGAACGGCGCCACCCACATGGGGAACGATGATATCACGATCTTCGATGGGCTCGCGCATTTGAAGATCATTGATGTCTCGTGCCCGCAGCAACTGCTCTCCATCATGCAGTGGATTATGGAAGGCAATCGCGGGCTTGTCTATCTGCGCGTAATGCGCGCGCCTTCCGCCGTCATTTACGGCCCGGAGTTCCGTTTCGAATTCGGAAAAGGCTATATCGTTCGTGAAGCCGAAAACGAGCAAGCCGTGATCGTGAGCAGCGGACGCGGTGTTCACGAAGCGCTCGCTGCGGCGGCGGAATGCGCTCAAGCAAGGTCTTGCTGTGGGTGTCGTGGATATGCCTTCCATCGATGAAGACCTTCTGCTTCGTTTGCACGATTCGGGCAAACTCCTGTGCATCGCGGAGCAGAACAACGGCTTCATCTGGCAGAACTATCTGAAGGTTCTCTTCCGGCGGCGCAAAGCGACGGTCAGCCGCGTGCTCACGATCAATACACTGGACGCGGACGGAAAGCCGCAATTCATTCACTCGGGCAACTACGACGAATTACTCAACGCATTTGGCTTGGCGCCCGCGCAAATCGCCGCTTCCATTCAGCGCAGCCATCGAGACACGTTGGGAGTAATCATGTCGGTACCTCTTATACACGAAAGCGATGTAGAAGAACTGGATTTGCCCGGCCGCCACTTGCGCTGGCTCGTTAACAAAGAGCGGCTGAGTGCGCAGCATCTATCCATGTGCGTCATTCGAGTTCAGCCCGGCAAGACCGTCAAGCCCGCGCATTCTCATCCGAATGGAGAAGAGGTCATTTACATTCTTTCCGGCTCCGGCCGCGTTTACGTGGATGGCGCCATCGATTCCGTCCGCGCCGGCACGGCGGTCCTGTTTCCGCAAGGCGCGATCCACATGCTGCAAAACACCGGTGATCGACGAGATGAAGGTGGCCTGCTTTTTCGCGCCGGCGACCGACCTGAGCAATTACAAATTCTTCGAACGATGTCGAGTTCCCCGGCTGAGAACCCGATTCTTCAATTTCGAGATCGATAAGGCCGCAATCGGCTACATCGGGCACGGTTTGCAAAGGCCGGAGTGCATTCTGGCCGAGCCGGACGGTACTCTGTGGTCGGCCGATGCGCGAGGCGGTGTCGTGCGGCTGAACCCCGATGGCACAGCAGCAGGTAATCACGCAACAGCACTCCGATCGTTTCGCATCATCCGGCACCGAAGCATCCCGCTACCTCGAAGGCACTCTGCCCAACGGCCTGGCATTTGCGCGCAACGGCGAAATTCTGATTTCAAATTTCGGGACGGACCGTCTGGAGATCATGTCGCGCGACGGCGCCTCGAGAGTCCTGGCCGACAGCATCGAAGGCGCGCCAATCGGAAAGGTGAATTTCGTTCTCCGCGATTCGCGAGACCGGATTTGGGTCACCGTTTCGACCAAAATCAAAAATTGGATGCATGCCCTCCGGACCGATCTCGCGGATGGCTACATCGTCTTATACGAAAACGGAACCTTCCGCATCGTAGCCGACGGCTTCCGATTCACGAATGAGATCCGCATGGACGCGAACGAAGAGTATCTGTATGTGGTCGAAACAACCGGCGGATGCGTCAGCAGACTGCGCGTGACTGAAAAAGGCGAGCTGAAGGACCGGGAGATCTTCGGTCCCTCCAAGTTAGGAACCGGCGCTTGGCCGGACGGAATCGCGTTCGATAGCTACGGAAACCTTTGGGGTACCTGCGTCTATTCGGACAAGCTTTTCGTCCTCACGCCCGAAGGCGACTTCAAACTGCTTCTGGATGAAGGAGACCCGCAAAAAGTCCGAGCCCTTGAAGATGCGTTCTTAAATAACGCTGTCACGGAAGACGTGCTGTTTGCAACCGGCCGCGGCATCGCGCCCTGGATGGCGAGCGTTACATTCGGCGGACCCGATCTGCGAACCATCTATATCGGCTCTCTAAAAGGTTCCCGAATACCGTACTTTCGAGCGCCCGTTCCCGGCCTGCCGATGGTTCACTGGGCGGAGCGAATGGCTCAACAACCCCACTTCTGAACCAGTTACGCCGCCATTGATGCGGGCTTGCGTGAACGAGCTCAAAGAACATGTAGGGATGGGCCAGGTCCAGCTTGCTGGCTTCGTTCAGCTCGTTGCGAAGTTCAGCAGGAATCTCAAAGTCCAATGCACTCAG
The DNA here is from genome assembly GCA_963795445.1 of uncultured Acidobacteriaceae bacterium. Lineage (GTDB taxonomy): Bacteria > Acidobacteriota > Terriglobia > Bryobacterales > Bryobacteraceae > Bog-105. The sequence goes on from CAWCHX010000017.1 coordinate 452,882, forward strand.
ATTATCTTCCAACTGATCCATCCGGCGCGCTCCAATGATCGTCGAAGTAATGCCGGGCTGTGCGATCACCCAATTGAGCGCAACCCATTCATCCAAGGTGGGAGCCGTATGCAGCACGGACGTATGCAGTTACAATACTGCGCCCCGGGCGCCCGCTGAACGCACGGGTCAGCATCGTCTGGTGTGCTTCTGTCCGGGCAAGTCTGTCTGCATAGGACGGGTGCGTCCCGGTTTCAAATATCCAGTATCCGGGCCATACCTGCATTCAGCAGTTACGGGCGGATGTTTGCGCGTTGTCTTCAGAAAACGCCGCACCTCGGCGACGCCGGTTGCCCAGGGCCGAAGTCCCGGCGTAACTCTCCAACTCTGAGCGTACCGAGTTGCCCCGCAGAACCATCATTTCCTAATCGGGTATCACTTCAGTTTGCTTGCAGATCCGAGCCACACGGGATTCGCCCGCCGGATTTCCAGAAATAGCTCTTGACGATACTCGGTGGCCCGGGCGTATCACCAACGATTTTCGTGCGTAACAGGACCTGTAGGTTCTTCTTCGGCCAGTCGCCCGGCGCGTTCGCGGCCAGCGCCGCCATCAACGGTCCAGAGGTGAGAAACTCGCCCGCTGCTCGCGTGCCATATTGAGTAATCCCGGCAGCGGCAATCAGCAACTCGCCCGTATTGGAGTCGAAAACGCGGGACACGATCGCATAGTCCTCCGTCGTGCGTCCGTCCGGCTTCAAGTCGGCTGGAAAATATAACGCGGTTGTCCGACCGGTCTCGAATGGTCGGGTGCTTATCGAACGACGAATCGCAGTTCGTTCGTCATCCGAAGCGTCCATGCGTTGTTGAAAGCTCCGATCAGAATCGAGGGCTGCGTATCGTAAGATCGCCAAACGTGAGATCGGTCGCCGTATCGCATCTGATAAGGTTTCCCTTTCGCGAGAAGCAGCGAGCTGAGCACCACACTGGTGTAGGCGTCGCCGATGCAAGTGTACTGTCCCCGGATGGCAATAAAATCCTGCGCGCTATCGGCCGGAAGCTCGGGGAACGGGAAACCGTCGTGGTGGCGTTATAGACAAGATGGGTTTCGGGCTGGCGATCGCGGGCGCCCAGAACCGGTCCAGCGGCGGAAGGCGCCGAGGACGGCAATCACGGCCACAGGGCGATCCGGTCGCGATCGCCAAGAGCGCCAATGCCACAGCCCAGCTCCACCGAGAACCTGCCACACTGGGTGGATTGGCGGGCGCGGAGCAGGCTGATCGGCCTTAAATGGAAGACTGGCTCGGTACGAACCCGCCGGGATCTCGATCCGGACCGGCGCGTCGGCGCGCTCTGATAATACTGCGCCAGCCTTTTGCGCACTTCGGCCGCCCGCACCCGAACGACAGGGATCGTCGCCAGGTTCGTAATCGGGCTCCGCGGCCGAACACCTCGGCCCCAATCACACGTTCGCGTAACAGACCGGTTTCTCCGGTAAGCTGCGCTCGACTACATAGGTCAGAAAAAGTTGACATTGCCGGCTGGTCCTAAAAGGCGCGCTCTGAAAGATGTCGGCCAGCGCCTCTCGCACCGTGACGGCATCAGTCGCGGGATCGGGTGCGGACCCCGGTTCCGCTATCGCTGCTTGAACTGTTGTCGCCACCGGAAGCCCCACAGCTACTTTACCGTTACCGGAAGCTTTGCAAGCCAATGGAACGTACGCGTAGCACGGTAACGCACAGTAAAGAACCTTGCGGAAACCGTTCGCTAAGAAATACGCTAGCTAACCAAACGGGTCGGCGCTCGCAGTCGGCCCAGTCAGTGCCAGAACAAGAAAGGGTCTTTCCATGTTGAGAAATACTCGGCGATCGTGCTTGGCCTTAGCATTGGCCTGGCAGCCGTAGCCTTGCGCTCCTTCCGCCGGCGGCACGCTCCCAAACGCAAGCGTTCACCGCATCGTTTGCGGGGTGGTCCACGATGCTTCGGAAGGAGCCAGTCCCCGGCGCGAAGGTAACTGTCGAATCCCGAGAAAGGGAATCACCCGAACATTTACGACCGATTCCGAGGGGCGGTACTCGTTCGCCCTGCTGCCGCCCGGCACATACTCTCTGTCGTCGAGGCTCCGGGTTTTCCAGATTACAAGGAGCAAGGCATCCAGCTTGCTGCCGGTCAGTCCGCCAGCGAAACCATCACCTTAAACGTGGGGCAGGTGCAAACGGAAGTCACTGTCTCGGGAAGCAGGCGCCACTTCTGGCGACCGATAATGCGAACGTTTCTTCCGATCTCAACGAGCAGCAGATCCAGCAATTGCCGGTCAATCTTCGCAACGCGTTCGGCCTGGTACTGCTGAATTCGTCGGTGAACAACTCGTCGCAACTGCAACTGCTCAATGGAGGCGGACAATCGGGGACGGCGGATCAGGACATCTCGTTCCTGAACTTCGGCGGCGGATATTTTGGAACCACTGCATACCTGCTCGACGGACACTGGGATACCGCCGCGGATTGGGGCGGAGTCATGTACGTGCCGTCCATGGACTCGATTCAGGAAGCCAAGATACAAACCAACGGATTTACGGCGCAATACGGCTGGAGCACTGGCAATGTTTACAACGTGGTGACACGGTCCGGCAGCAGCAGCTTCCACGGGGACGCGTTCGAATTCCTGCGCAATGACAAGTTGGACGCGAACTTCTTCTTTAGCAATGCAACGGGATTCCCGAAGGCGCCTTTCCACCGGAACCAGTTTGGAATCGTCGGTGGCGGACCGGTGTACATTCCAGGACTCTACGCGCAGCGGAACAAGACGTTTTTTTTTGCAGCGTATGAGGGATTGAGGCAATCCTCGCCTGTGGACTATACGACGACAGTGCCCACCGCCGGCGGAGAGGAGCGGAGATTTTTCCGCGATTCCGCAGGCTCTGTACAATCCATTCTCGACCCGGCAAACCGCGAACGGGTTCACACGCGAACCGTTTCCAGACAACCAGATTCCGGCTATCGCTGATGAGCCGGTGGCCAAGAAACCTGATCGCTACTATCCGAAGCCGACCACAGCGGGCTGGCGAACAACTTCGTCACCGCCGCGCCGGCGCCAACGGCTTCCGACGAATGGAGCATCCGAGTGGACCACAACTTCACAGACAACGTGCAGAGTTTTGCTCGCTGGTCCAACAAGAACGAATACAAAGTCGGCAACCCTGCATTCTATGGCGCAAACGATCCCGGCGGCCCAGGTCTTCGCCAGCCGAACAACCGCCTCGACGGCGCCACGGGCTTACATGGGTCCTGAATCCGACCACTGTTGCTTAGCCTGAATTTCGGCCTCAATCACTGGATCGAAGGCAACGTCGTGCAGGCCTATCCGTTTGACATGACCAAACTCGGTCTGCCCGCGTTCGTCAACACAACATCGGACCAGTTCCCGGTAGTCAACGTAGCTGGCTACGCGCCGCTTGGGACCACAGAACGGATCGGGCGAAGGTGGTTTTCCGCGCAACACCTATACCTCGTCGGCCAGTCTGAGTAAAGCGATCGGCGCACATTCCCTCTCCGGCGGGCTTTATGAACGTCATCCTTCAAACCGGCGGCGGGCGCATCTATCCCACTACATTCAATTTCGATCAGGCCGCAACCGCCGGGCCAAATCCGCGGACGGAATCGCCCGGCCACAAGCGGGGACGCTTTCGCCTCGTTACTGCTGGGGTGGCGACCGGGGGCTCGACTGGCGTTCGGTGCTTCCGTACAATTCGAAGCACTACTACGGGACCTATGTGCAGGACGACTGGAAAGTCACCCGCAAGCTCACGCTGAATCTGGGTCTGCGCTGGGAATACCAGACAGCGCCGGTGGAGCGCTTCAACCAGCAGTCCTTTTTTGATATCAATGCCGTCAATCCGATCAGCTCGGCGCTCGGATCGACGGTCAACGGCGCAGTGGTCTTCAACGGCGTGAACGGCGTTCGCCGCGGCTTGTATATTCCGCAGAAGACAGACTTCTCGCCACGAATCGGGCTGGCCTATCAGGCGGCCAACAAACTGGTGGTGAGGGCTGGATTCGGCACCTTCTTCGTCCCGTCCTATTTCGGAGGCGGTTCGACACAAGGATACGGGCAATCCACGCCGTGGGTCGCGCTGCAGTCGAATGGCTTCACCCCGCAATACACGCTGGACAACGCTTTCCCAGGCGGGCTGCTTCCCCAAACCGGCAGCAGCCTGGGTGCGCTGACCAACGTCGGATTCACCACCAGCGGGACCGAGGTCAGCCGCCCGGATCCCTACATGATCCAGTGGATGGCGGGAGTGCAATATGCAGCTGACAAAAAACGACATGATCGACGTCAGCTACGTCGGCGACCGGGGCGTTCACATCCAACAAGGAACCATGAACTTCAACCAGTTGCCGACAGCAGATCTGGCGCTCGGAAACCAGTTGCTGCAGCAGGTACCCAATCCGTTCTACGGCAAGATTGCCAGCAGCGGTTGCAACCTGAACAGCGCGACCATTGCTTATGGACAATTGTTGCGACCATACCCGGAGTTCTGTGACATCAACATGTCGCAGGTGGATAACAGTTGGTCCCGCTACGACGCACTCCAGGTGAACTACACACATCGCTGGAGCGCGGGTCTGCAGGTGCTTGCTTCTTACACATTCTCGAAGTTCACTGACAACACCAGCGGAACCAACAGCTGGGCACAAACTAACTGCAGTTCCGATTCGCAACTATTACAATCTGGCGGAGGAGAAATCGGTGGATGCCGCCGACATTCCGCAAAGCGTGGTTATCAGTTACATCTATGAACTGCCGGTCGGCAAGGGCAAGAAAGTGGGCGCTAATTTCAACGCAGTAACAAATGCCGTGCTCGGCGGCTGGCAAATCACAGGCGTCTCTACGTTCAAGTCGGGCTTCCCAATTGGAGTGGTCGGAGGGGTGAACAATACCAGCTCGTTCGGAGGAAACCAAAGGCCGGACCTGGTCGGGGACCCGACCGTGAGCCATCCGAGCCTGCAGGAGTGGTTCAACACCGCGGCGTTCCAACAAGCCCGCGCCATTTACGTTCGGCAATGCGCCCCGGTATTTGTCCAACGTCCGCTCGCCGGGACTGCAAAACTTCGACATCGGAATTCAGAAGTGGTTTTACTGGCGCGAAATCCTCAAGCTGCAGTTCCGGGCTGAAATGTTCAACGCGTTTAATCGGGCGAACTTCTATGCGCCCGATGCGAATCTGAGCGATTCCGCGTTTGGGCGAATCTCCGCCACACTTCCGCCGCGTGATGTCCAGTTCGGGTTGAAGTTGTATTGGTAGTGCGTCTCTTAATATCACTCTGGCCACTTGTCTTCAAGCTGCTGCGCGGACGGACGAAGCCGCCAAATCGTTGAGCAATACCGGACTTATGCAGTACGAATCCAAGAAATATTTGCAAGCCGAGGCGACGTTCCATAGGGCGCTAGGCATCGACAAATGAGTATTTGTTCCCAACCTGTTTCTCGGTCTCGATCTGCTCGAACTGAACGGCCCGCGTGAAGCAGTTGGGTAACTGCTCGCTGCGGAAAAACTGAATCCGCACGACACGCCAGGCGCTGCTCGCTCTGGGACGGGCGTTCCATATCCTTTTGGAGCCGGCTCGATCGCGGAAGTGGTATAAGCGCGCGGCTGCTGTTTGCCACGGGGCGCGGCATCGCGCCCTGGATGGCGAGTGTCACATTCGGCGGACCCGACCCTGGGAACCATTTATATCGGCTCTCTAAAAGGTTCCCGAATACCGCACTTTCGAGCACCCGTTCCCGGTCTGCCAATGGTTCATTGGGCGGAGCGAATGGCTCAACAGCCCCACTTCTGAACGACTACGCCGCCATTGATCCGGACTTGTCGCAATCCGGCGAAGCTGGTTGATCTCGACGAGGGCTTGATTTACGTGAATGGCCGTGTAACGCCAGGAATCATTGCCCAAAACGGCTCCAATCTATGGCGATATGAGGCCCTGGCTCGAACTGCTTCATGCGCGCATCCGCATTACGTTGACTAACACTAGCCGGCTCCATCGTAGCGTGGGGGCGCAAGAGTGCCTGGGGCTCGCCGATTCTCGATGCGAGGGGCACCGCCAGCCGATTGACTATATTTTGGTTCCGGAGCGTAAATGGTCAGACGCTTCGATCTCAAGAGACTCGTCCAGATCGGGAAGATCAATTTTAGAAAATCTTCACCACCGGCCGCCAAGCAAACACTCTCAACCAAATCACCCAATTGTTTCGCCGTGAACTCATTGCCCTCAATGTTGGCGACTAGTCGTCTGTCGCGGTCGATCACAACCGTATGAAACGCGTGCGTCAGGAAACCCTCGTCGTCCCAGAAATCCATGCCAAATAACAAAGCCACCTTTCGCACCTGTTCGACCGAACCCGTCAGGAAATGCCATTTCGCCGGATCGGCTTTCCACGTTTGTGCATATGCACCCAGCGCCCCCGCTGAATCATTGGCAGGATCGATGATGATGGTAAGCAATATCAGGTCGTTAGCCCTGGGGCCGGAAAACCGGCGTCCTAGTTGTGCCAGATTATTCGACAGACGAAAACAATAGTTCGGATTTGGGCACCGAGAATAACCAAAGGTCAGCGCAACCACCTTGCCTTCGAATTGCGATAAATGGATCGATCGGTTCTCTTGATCGATCAACGCAAAGTCCGGCACCTTTTGACCCGTTTGGACCTGTTTTTCGTTGGCCGCAGGATCAAGCACCCGATGAAGAATATTTAGCCGTGCCGCTTCGACTGGCTCGGCTTCACCATTGAGATTTCTCACGACCCGAATGTCGTCCGCAAAGAGGCGCGAATCGTCTTCAACCATTGTGAATTGCACCTGAGCGCCCCTATGTACTCCATCTAATACCTGTGGAGAACGCACCTCGAACACCATTTCCATTGCGTCCATATAGCCTGGGATGGCGTCGCACGAAATCACGACCGACTTCCTGTTGGCATCGACGCCTAGCACCATGCCGCCGGTGGAGTGGCGCTTCTCATTCGCCAGACACCGATCCATACAGATGCAGAGGCACATCGCCAGTAGAGTCGCTCTGATCATTTTGGACTCTTTACCGCATTCAACGCGGTCGCGCTTGCGGGTGCGAAATTTCTCTTGCCGAGTGGAATGGCCTGCCGCCTCAGGGGCGTGTAGTTCGAGGCGAATTCACGAATCTCGACGTATTGGTTTTTGGAGACGTTGGCAAAATGCTGGCGGGCCTTTGTCGCCGGCCAATACACATCGACGTTGATGGCATGAGCGACCGGGCCCAGACCGATGTGTTGCTCCATGGGGTTTCCACCGAAGGAACTCGTTTGTCCCACCACCCGATAGATCGAGCGCGGCGCGCCGCTTCCGTTTTGCACCGTGATCTTGATCTCGGCGCCCACCGCAGCCCAGTTGCTCCGTGTGCCTACCAGGTGCAGGTTCAACCAATCGTTACGATTCCCGGGATTTTCAAACACACGCATGGCGTGTTTGTCCCCGGGAACGGCGCCTCCGACCTCCGCGAGGATGTCTTCGCGTCCTTGCCTTCCGAGGTCGGCAAACACAATCCCGTGACCCTTGTGCAGCTCTCCGGTTCCCGAAGATTGGGTGATGTCGATGAATGCTTTACCGCCGTCATTTCGGAGCAATGTATGTGGCAGTAGAGCCGTATAGGATGGCGCGCCCATGCCCAGGTAAATATCCAGGTATCCATCGTCATCGATATCGCCGAAGTTGGTGCCCATTGGCATAAACACCTTGTCGAGCCCGACCTTCGCAGTTACATCTTCAAAGGTTCCATCGTGTTTGTTCCGATAGAGCTTTACCGTCTCTGCATTGAACGGTTGCCGTACGTATGTTTTCAGCGCCTCATAAATAGAGGTCATGTATCCGGTGACAAACAAATCCGGCCAGCCGTCATTGTCGTAATCGAAGAACCATGTCGAAAAGCTGAACACGGGCCCTTGCACGCCAGCCTGTCGCGCCACTTCCGTGAAGGTGTTGTTTCCGTTGTTGTGATACAGAAAATTGACGCCGTTGTTGTTGGTTACATAAAAATCGACGAACCCGTCCTGGTCGTAATCGGCTGCTGTGACACCCTTCGTAAACGCGATTCGATCGATGCCCGCCGAATGACCGATCTCCTCAAAGGTCCCGTCTCGCTTGTTGTGGAACAACTGCGCGGGGCTATTCTCGTTCCCGATGAACAGGTCGAGATAGCCATCGTTATCGGTATCCGCCCAAGCGGCAGTCTGCGTTGACGTAACGCTCGCACCCAACCCACTTGCGTCCGTGATATCCGTAAACGTGCCGTCGCAATTGTTGCGGAGTAGAGACTTGCGCTGCGGGAATTCCCAACCTCCGCGCAGGACGAGAATGTCCATACAGCCATCGTTGTTATAGTCGCCGTCTACAATGTTGAGCCCGCCCAGTTGATTGAGAAGGCCCGCTCGCGCGCTCCAGTCGCTGAACGTCCCATCGCCGTTGTTGTGAAAATAGTGCAGCGGATCGCAGACGTCCTGGCTTGACACGGCCACGTCTAACAGGCCATTGTTTTCGAAGTCGTCCACGACCAGCCCGCCCGCGCCCCGGATCACATTGAGCCCGACCGCTGGAGCCACATCAACAAAGCGGCCTACATTTTGCGCGGAATGGAACGCACTTTCGGGAATCCGGTATTGTGCAGGGACACCGGCGGGATATTGTCCCAACGTCATATACGACAAGTTCAGCAACCAGCGAACCTCGAGATCCTTCGGATTGTTGTTCAAAAATTCCTGGTAGTACGCAATCGCTTGTTTCGAGTCTTCCGATTCCTGATAGGAAGCTCCGTTTTCTAAAGGAGGAAAGATATCCAGGTTGGTTGAGTTGATATAAATGCCATTGCGCATTTCCGAGCGGTGCAGATAGGCCGTGCCTAAACTCTCCTGAAGGTTTGGCATAAAGACCGGCACTTTGTCCTGAGCCATTTTGTACGCGATTTTCCACTCGTTAATTGAGTCGTCCATCGCGCCGTCGTACGCGAACAACTGCGCAAGGGCCGCATGGCCGTTGATTTGGTCTACGATCGCGTCATGGTCCATCTGCGGCTGCTTTTTGGCATATAGTGCCTCCCTCAGGCCAGCTCGTGCCTGCGCCAAAGACTCCTTGCGCAGTTTACAGATCTGCTGCAAGTCACGGTTCCATCCCTCAGGCTTGGGAAATTGCTGCAGGATGGCGTTCGCCTCGACCTGTCCGGAAAGTGGCGCACCGTAGCGGATGGCTCCTGTTGCCATCAGAGACGAAATTCGCTTTGGATTCAGATCCGTGAGAGGTGGAGCGCTGTTAAAGATCTTCAGCACGGCAAACCCGCTGGGCAGTTCCACGATGTCCGAGAGTTGCCCTGGCTGGCGCCCTTCGATCGCCTGTCGCAATTCTGTACGGAGCTGCTCCGGAGTCGTCTTGCCTAGGTAGCCGCCGTCCACTGCGGTTGCATCGATAGATCTCTCCTTCGCTAGAACGGAAAAATCCATGCCGCCGCGCAATTCCCTGATGACCTCATCGATGTCTTGCCTTGTTGGCACGACAATGATTCCAAGATCCAAGCTCTTCTGCGACTCAGGCGTTTGTGCAATCGCATGCCTGATCACTACGCTCCACACCAGAAGCACAACGCACAGCCATGAGCAAAAGGCGCGGCGTTTCAGGCTTCCCACAAGACTCATCACGGCTCCGTGGTGGGTTCGACCTGTTGTTTGCTCACTTCGGAACCCGAGAAGAGGTCTTGCGTTCCCGGCTGGATGTTGCGCTTTTCATGCAGCCGTCGATATTCGGCAAGGGCCCGGAGTTGTTCTTCCTTGTTACCCAACTTTCTCTGGGCTTGAGACAACCGGTACCACGCGGCTTCGTCACCAGGGCCCAGTTTCACAGCCCTTTGCAGATGCGGCAACGCCTCGGATGCTCGGTTCAAAGCGATGAGCGTCGCTCCGAGTCCAACCTCGGCCTCCTGAAAATCAGGGTAATAACTCAGCGCCATCTTGAAATACGTCTCCGCCGGAGGAAAATCTCCGCCCTCCCTGTGAATCTCGGCGATTTCGTAGGCGGCGTTTGCATTCCTGGGATCGATTTCCATTTCGAGCAGGAACTCCCTCGTGGCTGCCGTTAGATCCTCCTGCGAGTTCGTCGAGCGCGCGCGTTCTTGATGGGTCCTGCCAATCCGGAAATGGATACCTGGCTGCGAGGGGTGGGACTTCACCACGCTCTCGTACGCGCTGATTGCCTGCTGGTAAGCGCCTTGACTTTGATATGCTTCGCCAGCCGCCTCATTGCGCCATAGCGAGTCCGGCGCCATGTCACCGAGCTTCTTCATCGTCAAGTAAGCGAAGTTTCCGTAAATCCGGCCGGTGTGATAGAGAACTTCCGGGTCGTTCGAGTAAAGCCGGTTCAGTTCCAAAGCCGTCCGCACGGCCTTTTCGTCCTCTTGCATCCCCGAATAGGCCCGGAGAAGCTGCAAGCCACACATCCGTTTCACCTGTGGGTCGGGATCGCGCGCAAATCCCTTTTCGAGTCCGGAGATCGCGTCTTTATAGTTGCCTGTTTCCGACAGCGCAATCCCTAATAGGGTTGCGGCCTTGGACAGATTCGGTTTTAGTTTAAGTGCTTGTCGCAGCGCGGGGATTGCCTTGTCGTATTTGCGTTCCTGAAAATAGATCGCCCCAAGGTTGGCATGGACTTCCGCGACAGTTGGTTCTGCTTCTCTCAGCTTCTCAAACGCACTCTCGGCCTCAGCGTATCGCCCCTGTGCCAATGCGGATTGTCCCACCTCAGAGTAGTATGCGACCTCGTCTGCGCTGGGCATTTGAGCGAAAAGCGCCGGCGCCCAGCTACAAAGAAGGATCACGCGAGACAAATTCCAACGTGCGCGTAACATCTGCCCTAAAGCACTTTCAATAAAAGCGAAATCCGCCGGGACGTTTCGCGGGCCCAGCGGACTCGCCGTTAGGATGTAGAACAAGAACTAGTCAGAAGATGAATTTCGCGCCAAGTTGAACGATACGGCCTGGGGCCGCCGCCGTGACTTGCCCAAAGTTTGGGGAATCGACGTTGTTAACGACCGTGCCGCCCCCGCCACTGAAGGCTGAAGTTAGCGGGTTTGGATAGAACTGTGGATGGTTGAACGTGTTGAAAGTCTCCAGTCGCAACTCGAGCCGCAGTCTCTCAGTCCACGCAAAGTCCTTCAATATTCCCAGATCCCAATTCTCGATGCCCGGCATGGTGAGGATGTTCCGGCCGGTATTTCCAAATTCGTTTGGTGCGGGCTGAAGGAAAGCCGCCGTATTGAACCACTCGTTCAGGTTCTTGTGGAATCCGCTGGTGCTCCCGACCTGGTTGGCGCGGTTCAATCCAACGGTATCCAAGAGCCCAGTGGTATCACCCGCTAGGATCGACATTGGAAAGCCTTGCTGGAAGGTCACGACACCTGTTAGTTGCCAACCTCCGACAAGCAGATCCACCGGTTTGCTGGCACCGGTTAACAGGCGCTTTCCGCGACCGACTGGCAATTGGTAAACGAAGCTTGTGACGAAACGCTGGCCGACATTAAAGTCCGACGGGCCGTAGTCGCGCGACGTGTCGTGGTTGTTCAAGAAGCCTTGCCAACCTCCCGCGGCCTGACCTCCGCCTATCCCTGCGGCAGCCGATTTATCGTCGAGGCTTTTTGCCCATGTGTAAACGGAAGTGATCGCCATCGAGCTCGTGCGTCGTTCGAATTTGACATTCATCGCGTTGTAGCTCGACCAGGAGTCCCAACGGCTGTCGATATAGGTTGTAAAGTTCGGGTACGGTCTCCGCGCACTCAAAGGACAATCGCCCAGTGCCGGATTCGCCGCACAGTAGACCGGATCCGACATGGGGAAAGCCTGGTTGATGCTGTTGCGCGAAAGGAGATGGGTGCCCTTATTCCCCACATAGTTGACTTCTAAAGTGGTGTTCCGGGCGAGTTCGCGTTGCACCGATAAAGTCCATTGCTGCATGTAGGGGTTCTGCGGCTTCTCCGACATGATTACCGCGATGAAGCTGTTGGCTGCCGGAGTGACGGGAGAAATGCTGGTAAAGCTCGGGAACAGCTGATTGGTAGTCTGTGTAATATTTCCAGCCGTCTGCTGCAGAGCTAGCCGGCTGACATAAGGATAAATATCAGCGGAGCCGTCGATTTCGCGGCCTTCGATACCGTCCCAGAAAATGCCGTATCCGGCGCGAACTACGGTTTTCTCCAAAGGACGGTAGGCAAAACCAACACGCGGAGCAAAATCGTGCTTCTCAGAGTCTGCTGGATTCCGCCGTCCGCAGTACCGGTAGATGCCATTCCCCGGAGGAGCGATACCGTCAGTCGTCAGGGTTTTGTCCGCGATACACAGCCCGCCCATGGGATTGGAGGTGTCCAGCCAGGCCATGTGGTTGTTAGTCTCGTAAGGGACCGTCCGAAGGTCCCACCTTAGCCCTAAATTCACGGTGAGACGGCTGCTCACCTTCCAATCGTCCTGCACGAAAGGAGCGAAGTATTGGAAGTTATATTGCCGCGGATTACCTGCAACGCTTGAACTGCTGAACGCCCCTGGTACGAAGGCTGCTGCAGCAGAATAGTACCCGAGCAACATATCGGCT
>CAWCHX010000018.1:0-307600 GCA_963795445.1 uncultured Acidobacteriaceae bacterium
CCGCACGCAGGGGATGGGCCATTAAAGCTACGTGAAGCGGGTATCCCGACCTGCGGCCGCGCACGTTTATAGAGCAGGAGCGGTAGAACCATGAAAAAGAAAATCTTTGTAGGAGTCGCCGGAGTGCTACTCGCCAGCTCCACTATGTTTGCCCAGTGGAGAGATAGAGACGGCCATCATCCTGAGCGCTATGAGCGGCGCGGAGGTGTTTACCTTGGTGTTGCACCCGGCTATTACGGGTACACCGCCCCGGCGCCGTATGTGGATCCTTACGCGACGCCGTATGCAAACCAGTACGCCGCGCCGTACGCTAACGAGTACGCTGCGCCGTATACTGTCCCTGGACCGTACGTGGAAGGATATGTTGGGTCTGGGCCGTATTACGGTGGCGCATGGTTTGGCGGTCGACGGAGTGAGCGTCGATATGAGCGGAACTGGAACCGTGATCGAGACAGAGGCTATTCAGGATACCGGCGTTAAGTTGCATTGCAGCTGCTAGACGAGGGCCGCCGTTGTGGCGGCCCTTTCTATTTCACCTGTACGGTGATTGATTCCGACTTGCTGTTCCCTTTTCCATCCTCGGCCGTAATCGTGTAAGTGGTCGTTCTCTTCGGCGCAATTTCCAGACAGTGATGATAGGAAGGTTTGGCCTGCTCGACGGGCGGATCGAGCTTTACTGTTTTTGCGTTCACCACTCCATAACAAAGCTCGGTAGTTTCTCCACGCTTGAGGACTCCGTTGTCGGCGCCAAAGGTCGTGAATTTGATCTCGCCCGATCCGTAGATCAGTTCTCCAACGCGCTTGTTAGCTTCGGCGCGCTGCGCCTCGGCTGCTTCCTCTGCCCGGCGATTACTTTCGTGGCGCGAGTAGAACGTCCAGGCAACGTAAAGAGCCGCGATGATCAACGCAACAGTCGTGTAGGGGAGAATTGCCCTCAATACTGAGCCTGATTGCCGCTCGGGTTCTTTCGGTGCATCGGTCAGAGACATATCACTTATTTAGATAACCGTTCCCGTCCTCATTGTTTCGCTGCTCGAGTCGCGATCACCTATCGTCTCGACATTTAGCTCGACAAAGGAAGCAGAAGCGCTGTCTCGATAAATCCGCTCTGTCGCTTTCACGAAGTCAGCCGGTTTGGCGGTTGGAATATTCAGAAAAGTTTGAGGATTTCTATCCGCCAGCGGGAACCAGGAACTCTGCACCTGCACCATGATGCGGTGTCCTCTCTGAAAACAATGGTAGACATCCGGCATGGTGAAGTGAATTTGCTGAACTTCGCCAGGCTTGAACGCCTCGGGATGTTCAAAGCCATTACGAAACTTCCCACGAAACGGTTCTCCTCGCACAAGCTGCTCGTAACCACTCAGCACACCCGGCTGGTCCTCGGGATAGACATCGATCACCTTGACTACAAAATCGGAGTCCGTTCCGCTGGTCGAAACGAAGAGCGAAGGCGAGATGGGGCCCGCGACTGTTACATCCTCCTTCAATGGCTCGGTCTGATAGGTGAGAACATCAGGCCGCGCTTGGACGAAACGCTGATCGGCGTCCATGTACTCCCGAGCCATGTCGATTGTGGGCTTGTTGAAATAGGGCACCGGATTGTTAGGATCGCTCACGTATTCGTCGAATCCGTTGCTTTCGACGGGAATTTCGCCACTTAATTCCCGGTGAGCATGGAAATAAAGTTTCCGGGGCGAGGCATTCGCGGGAGGCCACTGTTCTTTCTTCTGCCAGATGTTCTTCCCGGTTTCAAACACAAACGCCTTGGGCAGATTGGGATCGGGCGCGTCTTTCAAATAGTGGCGGAAAAAGGGAAGCTCTATCTCGTCCTGGAAGAATTCAGAGTTTCGCGAGCCGAACGAGACATCGCCTAATTTGTCGCCGCCCAGGCGGCCCCAACCCCCGTGAACCCAGGGGCCCATCACGAGCTTGTCCACCGTTGCAGGCGACTGCTTCTCAATGGCGCGATAGGTCTTCAGCGTTCCCGAAAGATCCTCCGCGTCAAACCATCCGCCCACTACCAATACCGCCGGCGTGATGCTTTTCAAATGGGGCAGGATGTCGCGTGATTTCCAAAACTCATCGTAATTAACGTGCTTAACGATGTCCGTCCAGTAAGGATTCAGGTAATGAAGATACTTCTCGTCGGAGTTGATCAGCGGACCCATTTGCAGAAAGAACTGATATCCGTCTTTGGTGCCGTAATCGAACGGCTTCTCGCGTTGCGGCAATTCCGGATTGTTTTGCTTACCAAAGAAGGTGTAGAAATCGAAATTCGCGGCCAGAAAAAACGCGCCGTTGTGATAAGCGTCGTCACCCATGTAGATGTCGGACATGGGCGCCTGGGGAGAAGCGGCGACCAGTGCAGGATGGGCGTTGATGAGACCGGCGCTGGTGTAGAAGCCCGGATAGGAAGTGCCGACCAAGCCCACCTTGCCATTGTTATTGGCGACATTTTTGAGGAGCCAATCGATGGTGTCGTACGTATCGGTGCTCTCGTCAGTATCGGCAGGTCCGTGCGTCACATCCTTTTCGGGACGCATCTCCATCCATTGCCCTTCCGACATGAACCGCCCGCGAACGTCCTGATAGACGAAGATGAATTTATCCTCGGCGAAAGCTCTTGACGGTCCAAGCCTAGGAGGATATTTATCGAGGCCGTAAGGAGCAACGCTATACGGCGTTCGTGTCATGAGAATCGGATATTTCTCTGACGTATCTTTGGGCACATACACGGCGGTAAACAGTCGCACGCCGTCCCGCATGGGGATGCGGTATTCGTACTTCATGTAATGCGCTTTGATGTCAAAGGTGTCCGCTGCCGGCAAATTTGATCCGAAGGCAGCTATCCCAAGCAGGACCCATCTCGTGCAAATCCTCATGAACCACCATGGTAGAACGACGTATACTGGCAAATAAATGGCGAATAGATGCTGGATATCGATGAACAGCTAGCTCGCCTGAGAGAGCGCGTTGCCGCTGTCGACCGCAGGTTCGCGGAACGGAAGAAAGCGCTGCCGCCGCCGCCGATCGCAATCAACAAGGCCGCCAAATGGTTTATTGAGGAATGGTCTGAAGGGCAAGTCGTCGGTAACGAGTTCGGCGAACATTTTCAGACGGAGCGCCTGTTCGCTTCCCATAAGCAACATGGATCGGCGGACATCGGCGCGCTGGCGGACCTGCCGGAAGATCTACTCGATGTTCTGGGTGAAAACCAAATCGCGCGCGTGCCGCCGCAGCGCTGGGCATTCCTGGATACCGAGACAACAGGCCTGGTAGGGGGCAGCGGTACTTACGCCTTCTTGATTGGCGTGGGTCGAATCACGCCCGAAGGCTTTAAAGTGCGGCAATTCTTTGTGCGCGAGTACGTGGAAGAGGGAAGCGTGCTGCACGCTTTGGAGGAACACCTCAGCGACTTCGATGTCCTGATTACGTATAACGGCAAGAGTTATGACCAGCCGCTGCTCGAGACGCGCTATCGCATGGCACGGCGCCAGCCACCTTTTGGGCGCCTGGGTCATCTTGATCTTCTGCATGGCGCCCGCAGGCTGTGGAAGTTGCGCCTGGAAACCTGCCGCCTAATGCAACTGGAGCAGCAGATCCTGGGTGTCTGCCGCGAGGGTGATCTGCCGGGCGAATTAATTCCCTACGTCTATTTCGAATATCTGCGTTCACGCGAGGCTCAGCGCCTCGTGCCGATTTTTCATCACAATGCGATCGATATTTTGACGCTAGCCTGCTTGACCGCAATCGTACCCGCGGCCTTCCGCAGCACCGATTCGGAATCGCTGGCCCGAGTCGGCGTAAGGCGAGGCGAAGACTTAGCCGGCATTGCGCGTTGGCTTCTCGCCGCCGAGGAGCATGAGCAGGCACGCGAACTTTTCAAACGAGCCGTCGATGCGGGACTCCCGGACCGGCTACTGTTCCGAGCGTTGTGGGACATCGCACTGCTGGAGAAAAAATTGCAGCGTCCTCAAGCGGCGCTGCAATTGTTTACGGAACTTGCCGGCTGCCGAAACGAATACCGCGTGTGCGCACTCGAGGAGCTGGCGAAATATTACGAACACGAAGAGAGTAACTACGCGGTTGCTCTGGGATTCACGAATCAGGCGCTTGAACACGCCGCTTCGACGGCCTTGAACCATCGCAAGACGCGTTTAGAAAGGCGTCTGGCAAAGCCGCGCTCGCGGCGGTTGCTGTAAGCCAGTCATGCCGATTTGATTTCTGTCCAATAGCGATCGCGGAGCCGCTGCACTGGACCGGGTAGAGCTTTGAACCATTCGCCACGCTGCAACACGTCAGGACTTGGATACAGAACCGGATTGGTTCGTTGCGCCGCCGGCAAGAGCGCGCGTGCCGCTCCATTAGCCGTGGCGGTTCGCATTTCAGTTGCGATATTGGCAGCGACTTGCGGCTCCAGCAGATAATTCACGAACTCGTACGCAAGGTCTTTATGCTTACTTTCCCGGAGAATGGAAGCGTTATCCGCGTAGAGCGCGAATCCTTCCGTTGGGAAAGAGAACGCCAGATTCGCGGAGTTGTCCATTGCCACCTGCGCAACTTGGGCCCAGAGTTGGGCGACTAAAACGTCTCCGGCAACCACTTGATCTCGCACTTCTTCGTTGAGATAGGCGCGAAGTAAAGGCTTTTGCCGTATGGCCAGATCGCGCGCGCGGGCAAGTTCGTGAGCGTCTCCGGAGTTGATCGAGCAGCCCAGACGTTTCAGGCACGCTGCGAATACTTCCGCTGGATCGTCCAGCATCGTAACGCGTCGCGAATAGGAATCGCGCCACAGGTCCGCCCAGGCAAGCGGCGGGCGCGATACGGATTTCGAATACAGAATTCCAGTGGCGCTGTGCATGTACGGGACACACCATTCCAGATGAGGATCCCACTCGGGCGACTGAAATCGAGGCTCCAGGTTCGCCAGGTTCGCCAGCATTCGATGCTCGAGCCGCTCCAGGAGGCCAAGCTCACGCATCGGCTGCACGAAACTATTCGAAGGGAAGACCACATCCCAACCGGAATTGCCGCTCATCACTTTCGCTAACATCTCTTCGGCGCTGCCGTACGTCGCATAGCGGACGCGACAGTGAAACTCCCGCTCGAAATTGGGAATCGTCGTGCTTGCGACGTAGTTTTCCCAGTTATAGACATTCAGCCATTGCTCGCGACCGGAGGTGCAACTCAGCGCAGCCCCCGCAACCGAACTCAGGAAAGCGCGCCGATTCAAGACCGGCGCTCTCCCGTAATCGAGCTCTGCTCCAGGCGACCTGCAAAAAGAATGAAAACTCCCAGCACAACCGTGATCATCACCGACAGCGCGTTTACTTCCGGGCTAACGCCGCGTCGCGCCATGGCGTAGATCATCATGGGTAGCGTCTCAGAATTCACGCCCGCAACCAGGCTGGTGATTACGTAATCGTCGAAGGAAACCGTGAAGCAGAGAAGCGCCGCGGCGATGATTCCGGGCAGCAGCATCGGAACCGTGACGTGCCAGAAGGCCTGAGCATCGTTGGCGCCCAGATCGAGCGCCGCTTCCTCCAGGCCTGCATCGAAGGTTCGCAATCGCGCCAAAATCACCATGACGACGTAAACGAGGCAAAAGGAAATATGCGCCAGGATTACGGTATGCATTCCTAGCTGCACGCGCAAGAACCGGAAAGCCCATTCGTAAAAGGCGAGCAGGGAGACTCCGGTCACGATCTCCGGCGTGAGAAGTGAAAGATAAAGCGAGTTCGTCAGCAGCGGCGATCTTCGTTTCCAGATTGCATAGGCGGCCAGGGTGCCGATGACGGTAGATACAACGGTGGCGGCCACGGCAATGATTAAGCTGTTTATCGTTCCATCCAGCAACCCCTGGTTGTGAAAAACTTGTCCATACCACTGCCAACGTGAATCCACGCCAGATGGCTACCTTGGAAGAATTGAAGCTGAACAATCCCAGAACGGCCAGCGGCAGATAGAGAAATAGATAAGCAGCGCTGGCGTACACTGCCAGGAATCGTTTCATAACAGTTCCTCACTGCGGCGTATGAGGAGGCGCGTGACCAGCAGGACAAGCAGCATCAGCAACAGCGAAACGGCTGCGCCGAACGGCCAATCACGCGCGGTCGTGAACTGGTTTTGCACCAGGTTGCCCACCATTACCGTCTTGCCGCCGCCCATCAGATCGGGCGTTAGATACGCGCCCAAGCATGGGATGAAGACTAGCAGGCATCCGGCAATCATTCCCGGTCTGGTAAGGGGCACAACTACATGCCAGGCGGCCGCCCAAGCAGACGCGCCGAGATCTTCCGCCGCATCCAATAAACCCGGATCCAGTTTCTCGAGCGTGGCATACAACGGCAGCACCATGAAGGGAAGATATCCGTACACCAATCCGAGGATCACCGCGCCCGAATTGAAAAGCAGCGGCAGCGGTTGCCGAATTATATGCGCGCCTTCAAGTACTGTGTTCACCAGGCCCGTGTCGCGCAGCAGGAACATCCAGGCGTAGGTGCGAATCAGGAAACTGGTCCAAAACGGCAGCATCACCAAATTCAGTAGCAGCGTCTTGCGGCGGCCGGAGCGTGCAATGTACAGCGCCAGAGGATATCCGAGCGCGAGACACAGCACCGTCGAGATCCCGGCTACCCAAACGGAACGCCAGAGAATCTCTCCATAGAGCGGGTCGAACACGCGTCCATAACTTTCGAACGTCCACGGCCGGGTAACTCCGCCATATGGGCCGCGGGTCAGCAGGCTGTAGGCCAATATGATCAGCAGCGGCAGGAAAAACAGCAGCATCATCACGGCCGCGCTGGGCGCCAGGAAAATAGCCCGCAGCCTGTTCATGCAATCAACCAGCGCTCGAGATACGAAGTTCGTCCGAGCCGCGCCACCACACATGGACCGCATCGCCGGGCTGAAACGCGCACTCGTCTTGAGCTAATTCGGCGGTGCAATCCGCGCCATCGGAGAGGCGCGTTTGCAAGTGAACGCAGTTTCCCAGGAAGGTTGCGCCATTCACGATACCAGGCAACGAGCGGACGCCATCTCCGGGATGTTCTTTTGAAACTCGAATCGCCTCCGGCCGGACGGCGGCGCCATCCACCCAGTTCACTTCGCCCAGAAATTCGGCAACGAAGCGCGAGTTCGGCTGTTGATACAAGTCTCGCGGCGTGCCGATTTGCTCCAACACTCCTCGATTCATGACGGCCATTCGGTCGGACAATGACAGCGCCTCTTCCTGATCGTGAGTGATGAATAGGAACGCGATCCCGACGCGCCGCTGAAGGTTCTTCAACTCGTTCCTCATCTGCTTGCGCAGCTTGGGATCGAGCGCCGAAAGGGGTTCATCCAAAAGCAATACCTGCGGCTCCAATACTAAGGAGCGAGCTAATGCCACGCGTTGCCTCTCGCCTCCGGAAATCTGGCTGGGCAAGCGCGATTCCTTGCCGGAAAGCTGAACCAGAGCAAGCGTGCGTTCTATTCTTTCTCTGATCGCGCTCTTGTTCACGCGATGGCGCTCCAGTCCGAATGCGACATTCTGCGCGACCGTCAAATGCGGAAAGAGAGCGTAATTCTGAAATACCGTGCTGACATCGCGCTGGTATGGCCGAAGCCCCGCGACCGATCTGTCGTTCAGCAGAATCTCACCGGAGGTGGGCTCCTCGAATCCCGCAATCAAGCGCAGCGTGGTTGTTTTGCCGCAGCCGGAAGGCCCTACCAACGAAAAGAATTCGCCCCGCTCGATGGCCAGCGAGATCCCGTCTACGGCTTGATGTGTAGGGTAATGCTTGGTGAGAGCGCGAAGCTCCAGAACCGTATTCACGTGTTGAAAACACAATGCTAACGCAGCGTCGGCCATCCGGGTGAAACGATTCTTCCGCTGCGGTGATCCCACAATTAGATTGCATGCGTTGCTTAACTAGCGCGTTACTGAGTGTATGCTCCTGTGCGCTGGTTTGGGCGCAGACCTCCGACGTTCAGCCACCCGCGACAATGACCAAGATCGAGGTGCGGCTGATAGGGCCTGGTATTAAGCCACGCTCGCATTCTGCCATGCCAAGGAAGATTTATCGCGCCGGGGCGCACTTCGCCCGCATGGAAGATCCGCCAGACGCGCGGCAGCAGCTACAAAAGGTAACGATCATCGCCGAGCCGGATGCCTATAGCGTGAACCTGATGGACAAGACTGGAACTCATGCCGTGGATCAGGGCGGCCCCAACGATCTTCATCTCCCGATCGTGCTGCCTTTCGACCCCAAACATAAACTAGCGAATTTGGATCGTCTCGAATTCGGCGATGAGTTCGATTTCTTTGAAGAGGCAGGCGCGACAAAGCAAGCAGGACCGATTATCAACGCAAAGCCCACAGATGCCTACCAGTTGAAGACCGCGCAGGGCAAAGCAACGCTGGTGGTGAAATCCGGCACGCACGTGCCTATCAAATTAAGCTGGCAAACGCCGGAGGGAACGTATACGTATGAGTACATCAGCTACCAGGACGTGCCTTACGACAGCAGCTGTTCGCCAAACCCGCGGGGATCAAGTACAAAGAAATTCCGCCGGACGCGACGCCGGACCGGGGCTGAAAATTAAGTTTTCTTTTGCCCGCTGAAACATCTAACTGCCGAGATGGACGCAATGAAATCCAATCGACGAGAGGTGCTTATAGCCATGGGAGCCGGAATCATTTCGCCAGGATTAGGATCAGGGGCCGATACGGGCCAGAACGGGATACCTTATCGAACGCTGGGTCACACGGGAGAGAAGGTTTCCTGTATAGGCATGGGCGGATTCCATCTGGGACGGCCGAATGTGAGTGAGGCTGACGCCATCAAACTGATCCATTCGGGCGTCGATCGCGGTATTAACTTCCTCGACAATTCCTGGGACTACAACAACGGCGACAGCGAGAAGCGGATGGGTAAGGCGCTGCAAGAAGGCGGCTATCGCAAGCGCGTCTTTCTCATGACCAAGATCGACGGCCGCACCAAGGAGGAAGCGGCTAAACAGATTGACGAGTCGCTGAAGCGTTTGCAAACCGATCATATCGACCTGGTGCAGTTCCACGAGATTATCCGTTTCGACGATCCGGACCGGATTTTCGCTCAAGAGGGCGCAATCCAAGCCGCTTTAGATGCGAAGAAGGCAGGCAAATTGCGGTACATCGGCTTCACTGGCCACAAAGATCCGCACATTCATCTCTACATGCTGGAAGTTGCCGATAAACATGGTTTCACGTTTGACACCGTGCAGATGCCCATCAATGTTATGGACGCGCATTTCCGGAGTTTTGGGCAGAACGTCGTCCCGGTGTTGGTAAAGCGCAATATCGGGGTTCTGGGCATGAAGAGCATGGGCGATACAACGATTCTGAAGAGCGGCAAAGCGACGGCCATGGAGTGTCTGCATTACGCGCTCAACCAGCCCACCTCCGTGGTGATTACCGGAATCGATAAGCCGGAGATTCTCGATCAAGCCATTCAGGCGGCGCGAACCTATCAGCAAGTCACGAAGGAGCAAATGGACGCGCTGTTAGCTCGAACCGCGCCTGCAGCCGCTGACGGTCGTTGGGAACTATTCAAGACCAGCGCTCATTTCGATAGCACGGCGACCCATCCGCAGTGGCTGGGTGGCGAGAGCCCGCACGTGAAAGCCGTCGCTCCGCCGGCGTAATCCTTTGCTACCCTGAGGCGACATGTGTGTCCGTCGCCTCGCAATTCTCGCAACATTGTTTTCGGCTGCGCTTTCCTCCGCGCCCAAACCGAAGCTAGTCGTGGGAATCATCGTCGATCAATTTCGCTACGACTATCTGACTCGTTTTCACGCCGA
This sequence comes from uncultured Acidobacteriaceae bacterium, assembly GCA_963795445.1. Taxonomy (GTDB): domain Bacteria; phylum Acidobacteriota; class Terriglobia; order Bryobacterales; family Bryobacteraceae; genus Bog-105. The sequence goes on from CAWCHX010000018.1 coordinate 9,826, forward strand.
TTATCATGGCGGCTTAAACCAACTGCTGACGCAAGGCGCGGATTTCACCAACGCTTTCTATGCGCAGGTGCCTACCGTCACGGCCGTTGGCCATAGCATCTTCATGTCTGGCGCCATGCCCGCAGTCAGTGGCATTGTCGCCAACGCCTGGTACCAGCGCGACGAAGAGCAGATCGTCACGAGTGTGTGCGATTGGAACGAAAAGACGGTCGGTGGCCGGCAGCAGGAAAAAGGTTCTAAGTGCACTGACGCTGACCCCGCCTCGCCACGCAGACTCCTGGTCAGCACGATAGGAGACGAGCTTCGCAACGCTCACACCGAATCGAAGGTGATCGGCATTTCCATTAAGGCCCGCGGAGCCATTCTTCCCTCCGGCCATCGCGCCGCTGGCGCATATTGGTTTGATGATGCAACCGGCAATTTCGTCAGCAGCACTTTCTATGTCGAGGAACTGCCGGCTTGGGCGAAGAGCTTCAATGAGCAAAAGCTGCCCGCGAAGTATGTCGACCGCAGGTGGGAAGGATTCCCGCAGTGGGATTTTCACGCGGCGCCCAGCAGCAAATTGCCCTACGAGAAGTTAAACGCGAGCCCCTGGGGAAATGAATTAATTGAGCAGTTCGCCGAACAAGCCATCAGCGGCGAAAAATTGGGACAGCGCGGCGCGACCGATCTGCTGACCGTATCGTTCTCGTCAAACGATTACATCGGCCACAGAGTTGGTCCGGACGCGCCGGAGGTTCGGGACATGGCCATTCGGACTGACCAACTCCTCGCCAAGCTTTTTCGCACGATCGATCAAAAAGTTGGCCTGAGGAACGTGATTATCGTGCTCTCGGCGGATCATGGCGTCGCCTCATCTCCTGAGCGCGATAAAGCTGATAAGATGCCCGGCGGCTATGTGTCGGGTAGCGCGGAGAAGGTGGTCCAAGCGGCGCTAAGCAGCCGTTTCGGCCCGGCGGAATGGATCACTCCCGGGGGCGGCGAAACGAATATTTACCTGGATCGTGCCGCTGTCCGCAACTCCAAAGCTACGGCAAGCTGAAATATACCAAGTTGCCAGAGAAGCCCTTTTATCCGATGCGAAACTGCACGTTGCGCGAGTCTACACGCGCGAGCAGCTAGAGAACGGCATTTCAGGCGATTTCATCGCCCTAGCTGAGACGAGCGGCTTCAATCCCAAGCGCAGCGGCGATATTGCAATAGTGCTGGAACCGAATTACCTTCCTGGTACCAGCGGCACGACGCACTTCTCGCCCTACGCTTACGATCGTCATGTTCCGGTGCTCTTTATGGGACCCGGTATTAAGCCTGGCCGCTATAACGAGACCATCGAGCCGAACGATATCGCGCCCACGCTCGCTACAATGCTCGAGATCCAAACGCCGAGCGGTTCAAGCGGACGCGTGTTGACTGAAATGCTTCTGCCTTGAAAGCGCCACAGCGCCGAGAATCGCCACTGAATCAGCGGGCAATTCTATCAGTCCGGGCCGCAAGTGCCAGCATCCCTCCGAAGCTAGAACGCTCTCTGGCATTCGGCTGATCGGGACCGCTTGGCGATCTGTGGCGAGATTGCAAACAACTTCGATCCCGCCCCGTTTCACCACGAACCAATGCGCGCGTTCATCGAAGGTCACCTCTACACGATCCATCCGGCCATCGGTCAAAACGGAATGCGAACGGCGAAGCGCGATCAAGTTCCTGTGCCAATCCAGTAACGCCGCGTGCGGCTCCTCATCAATTTCTTCCCAATTCAACTTCGAGCGCTGAAAGGTGGCCGGATCTTGAGGATCGGGAACTTCATCGGCGGGCCATCCGAAGGCCGAAAATTCATTCTTCCGACCTTCCGAGACCTTCTGGCCCATCTCCGAATCTTCGTGTTGCGAGAAGTATTGGAAGGGCGATGATGCTCCGAACTCCTCGCCTTGAAAGAGCATCGGCACGAAGGGTGAAGTCAAAACAAGAGCGGCAGCCATTTTCTGCCTGCCGAGGCTGACCAGATGAGCCAGCCGCTCGCCCTGCGCACGATTGCCAATCTGATCGTGGTTCTGCGCGAATGCCAGGAAATGGTGACCGGAGAGGCCGTTCACCGGCCTGCCATGCAACCGGCCGCGATGGGGCGAATAGATTCCGTCATAGACGTAACCGTGTTGGAAGGCTTTGGCAAGTTGCGCCATCGAGCCGAAATCTTCGTAGTACCCTTTCTGTTCCCCCGTCAAGACGCCATGCAGCGCGTGATGGAAATCGTCGCTCCATTGGGCATCGACTCCGTATCCGCCCGCCCCGCGGCTAGTCACAACGCGAGGATCGTTCAGATCGCTCTCGGCAATCAGAACTAAATGCCGCGCTACCTGTGCCGCCAGCGAGTCCACTTCCGCGGCAAGGAATTCCAGGAAATGAATAGCCGAGCGATCCGTGAAGGCGTGAACAGCATCCAGGCGCAAGCCATCGAAGTGATAATCCCTGAGCCACATTAGCGCGTTGTCAGAGAAGAATCGCCTCACCTCGTGGCTATCCTTATGGTCGAGGTTTACGGCCGGTCCCCACGGCGTCTTATAAGCTTCGGTGAGATACGGGCCGAACTTCTCCAGGTAATTGCCGACGGGACCGAAGTGGTTGTATACCACGTCCAGCAGAACCGCGAGACCCTTCGCGTGACAGGCATCCACCAGCGCCTTCAAATCATCGGGCGTGCCATATGCGTGATGCGGCGCATACAGATCTACGCCGTCGTAGCCCCATCCCCACGAACCAGAAAACTCGTTTACCGGCATCAGCTCCAGGTGCGTGACTCCCAGACTCGCCAGATAATCCAGCCGGCTTATCGCGCTGCGAAAAGTTCCTTCGGGAGTGAACGCTCCAATGTGCAACTCGTAGACGATAGCGCTCGAGAGCGGCCTCGGTTGCCAATTTCGATCGGTCCAGTTAAACGCGGAATGATCCAAGATGCGGGATGAGCCTGTGACGCCGTAAGGTTGCCAGGGGGATCTCGGATCCGGGATCGGATCGCCGCCATCGATTGAAAATTTATATTCCGTACCGGGCCCGGCTCCCGCCACGCCAGCCTTCCACCAGCCACCTTCGGACGGCTGCATGGGATGCGACGCGTCAGCGATCCGCACTGCGACGTTGCGAGCCAGAGGCGCCCAAACTTCAAACGTGTGCATTCTCAAGTCACTCTTTGGTAAGCAGCGCCACAGGGAAACGGGACAGAACTTCGCCTACCTGTAGCTTCCCGCCCTCGAATATCGAGCCGGACAATTCGTTTCGCCAACTTCCAGATGGAACACAAAGCGACGTGTCGGCCCAATTGCCGCTTAATTTAACGGCGAGACGCGGCGCCATTACGAAAACGTTATCGCCGCGCATGTAGGCAACCAGGTGATCGGCTTTGACGCCTTCGGCCGTGAGCGGCGTGTACGCGCCTTCGTCAGCGAATGCTGCCGCTCGTTCCCGGCGCACGCGAATGCCGTGATAGATAGTCCACAACTTCGGCAAACCGTCGTCGATTCGTTTCCAGATTTCCTCGACTTTCAAAGTGGGCAATTCCGCTAGCAGGCGGCGGCGCAGATCGTAATCGACCGGGCGCCGATTGTCGGGATCGACCAAACTGAGATCCCACAACTCGCTGCCCTGATACAGATCGGGGATTCCGGGCGAGGTGAGTTTCAGCAATACTTGCGCCAGTGAGTTAATACGTCCGGGCTCAATCAGCGGGCGCGCGAAGGTCTCAAGATCTTTCGCGAAGTCCTCATCGTTGTAAATCGCTTCCAGGAACTCGCGAGTAGCCTTTTCAAATTCTTCGTTCGGCCAAAGCCAGGACGTCTGTTGCTTTGCTTCCCGGCATGCCTTCTCGATATAAGGGAGCAACCTATCGGTTCCAATCGGCCATGCGCCAAAGATCGTTTGATAGATCAGATATTCAGTATTCCGGTCGGGAAATCCGCCTTTCTTGTGCTTGGCGTTCATGCGCTCCCAGCGTTCAATGGCAGCCTTCCACTTGTCCGGAATCTCTGAAAGCACGCTGATCCGCGCCCGTACGTCTTCGCTACGTTTCGTGTCATGCGTCGAGGAAGCGAGCATCGTTCGAGGATGAGATTTCTGCGTCTCGGTGCAGTATTCGTGAAACGCTCGTGGCGAGATGCCGAAATGACCTGGATCTCCGCCGACTTCATTGAGCGAAACCAGCCGGTTGTAGCAATAAAAAGTTGTGTCTTCCACGCCTTTCGCCATGGCCGGGCCGCAGAATTGCTGAAAGCGCATGACGAACTCCGATTCCATTACGCCGCGCACGCGCAGTAGCAGCACGTCGCCCAGAAAATCGAAAAGTTCCGCATCGATCTCGGGACGATTGTGTTTCGCCGCTTCCACCGCTTCGTTCACGTAGCGCTCGTCGTCTTCACAAAGTTCGTTCCGCTCCGGCACAACATAAGTGCGATAGACAGGAAAGCAGGCAACCAGTTCTCGGATCGCGCGAATCACGTCGTGGCGGGTATAGTCGCGGCGATCGCGGTGACATTCGCAGATCTCCGCAAACAGAGTGGTCAAGCGATTGATATCGCTCCCCAACAGATCGCGTAATACCCGGTGCTTTTTGTCGCGGCACACCGCGGCATAATCCGTGGGCTCGCCTGTGAAATCGGCGTAGATGTTGGTAAACGCCTCTTCATTCGTGCCATCCACGAACAGGCCGCCGGCCTGATTCAGATAATCGTAGCCGGTAGTTCCGTCGATAGGCCATTCAGAGCGCAGCCGCTCGCCCGGCTCGAGAATCTTCTCACCCAAAATCCACACGTCCGGAGCCTCCTGGCGCAGTCGCTCGAAGTAGCGCCGCGGATCGCGCAAGCCGTCGGGGTGGTCGATTCGGATTCCATCGAGCACGCCCTCGCGCAACCATCTGAGGATTAGGGCGTGGGTATCGGCGAACACTTTCGAGTTCTCCATGCGCAGGCCCACCAGCGTATTCACATCGAAGAAACGCCTATACCCGAGATCCTGTTTCGCGGACCACCAGAAAGCCAGCCGATAATTCTGCTGGTCCAGAAATTCATCCAGCCTATTAGGATCGCTGTTCACTTCCCGCAGCTCGGATTCCACCGCTTCCGCAATAAATGGCACCTCGTTGAACAGACGCTCCAACAGCACGCGAACTACTTCCTTATCGCGATGCCGCTGCGTAATGCTGGCGTGATCGGTGGAGGTCGCGCTGGGCAATGCTATCAGCGAATCCGCCAGGAAAATGAGGTAATCCGATCCACTGCGCAAAGCGGCAGCAGTCAGGATCGGGGGCAGGGACTTGGGAGCGGCGGGTAGCTCATGATCGCCGTACTTGACCAGAAACTCGCCACCTTGCCGCTGTATTTGGATCTCTCCCCGCGCCAATACCCGGCCATAGTGATCCCCCAGAATGGGCACAAGCAGCTTGTTGCGCAGCTTCTCTTCATGCGGTTGCCAATCGATATCGAAGTAAAAGGCGTATCGGCTGGATGGGCCATTTTCCAGAACATCCCACCAATAACGATTACGGCGTCCGCTGATTGCCATATGGTTCGGAACAATGTCCAGCACCTGCCCCAAATGGCATGCGCCCAGGCGTTTTGAAAAACGGTCGTGAGCCTCGGCGCCGCCTAGTTCCTCGTTTACCTTGTGGTGATCGACCACGTCATACCCGTGCTTACTGCCAGGAGCCGCCTGCAAATACGGCGAGCTGTAAACGTGCGAAATCCCGAGTTGGTGAAGGTAGTCGGCTATCGCGGCGGCGTCGTCGAAGCCAAACTCGTCATGTAGTTGCAACCGGTACGTTGCCGTCGGGATCCTTTGCATTCTCAGTGAAGAGGTGTCTTTCTAGAGATCGTCTCGTACAGTAGCATGTAACGCTAAAATTGCGCCGCTAGTAACACGTACAGTAAAGAAGAGCACCATGCTGTACGAAATAGAAGCTCCGCCCACCGCGGCCAACTCGGCGATCCTGCTGAATCCGCGTGACAATGTCGCGGTCGCTCGCGTGTCACTCAGTCCGGAGCAGCAAATAGAAGTAAGCGGAACAGCGGTAGTTACCAGGGCGGCTATTCCAGCCGGGCATAAAATGGCGCTCCGCGTGATTGAGGCAGGAGAGCCTGTTTACCGGTACGGCAACGTTATCGGGTTCGCAACCAGGCGCATCGAACGTGGCGAACACGTGCACGTCCACAATCTCGGTTTTAAAGAGCACGATCCGGGGGAAATACCAGTTCTGGAACAGCCCGTACGTATCGTGAGTGGTATTCGACCATTGACGTTTTCAGGCTATATGCGTCCCGACGGGCGCGTCGGCACGCGGAACTACATCGCAGTTGTGGCGGCTAGCAATTGCGCGGCATATACGTCCGAGTTGATCGCCCAAAGCTTCGCGGAAGAAGCGCTGCCGGAGAACGTGGACGGCGTCGTCGCCTTTCCGCACGGCGAAGGTTGCGGCCAAGCCATGGGGCCGGATACGGAGCAGCTGCAGCGTACGCTGGAAGGTGTTTTGGACCATCCGAATGTTTCAGCGGCGCTCATTATCGGTCTCGGTTGCGAGGTGAACCAAATCGACCATTACCTGGGGCGGAGCGAAGGTTCCAACGGACGCGCTCCCGCCACGCTACAGGGCCTCACGCTGCAGGAATCGGGAGGAACGCGTGGCACGCTCGAGGCCGCCAGGAAACAAGTGCGTCAATTTATCGATCGCGCTGCCGCCGAGAAACGCGCGGAAGTTTCCGCCTCTAAAATCGTGCTGGGGCTGAACTGCGGAGGGTCCGATTCGTTCTCTGGAATCACCGCCAATCCGGCTCTCGGTTACTGCTGCGATCTGATTGTCGAGCAGGGCGGCGCGGTGGTTCTGGCCGAAACAACCGAAATCTTCGGCGCCGAGCATCTGCTGGTACGACGAGCGCGGACACCTGAAATCGCTCGCAAGCTTCTGGGCTGCGTCGAAAAATATAAGACTTACCTGCGTCAGTTTGGCGGCAGCTTCAATGACAATCCGTCGCCCGGGAACAAAGAAGGCGGTCTCACCAACATTCTCGAGAAGTCCCTGGGCGCGGTAGCGAAGGCCGGAACGTCGCCACTCGAAGATGTGCTCGACTACTCCGAAAGAATCAAGACACCTGGATTCATCTTCATGAACACGCCGGGATACGATCCGGTGTCGATCACCGGATTAGCAGCGGGTGGCGTCAATCTCATTGCATTCACAACGGGCCGCGGCAGCGCTATCGGATTCCCAAGCATTCCGGTTCTAAAAATCGCAAGCAATTCGCGAACATACCGCCGCATGATGGGCAACATGGATGTGAATGCGGGCAGGATTTCAGATGGCGAAGCATCGGTTGAAGACATCGGACGAGAAATCTTCAACCTGCTGCTGCGCGTCGCTTCGGGCGAAAAGACGCGCGCGGAAGAGCTGGGGCACCACGAATTCGCGCCCTGGCGAATCGGCCCGGTCCTATAATTCCCGTCCAGTTCACTTCGGCTCAATGTGGAAGAAATAGACCGTCATCAACGCGCCCACCGCGATGACGATGCCGCGAATCATCGCCGGCCGCATTCGGCGCGCCACCACTGGCCCGACATATCCACCAGCGATTGCGGCGATCATCATCGCTAAGGTCGGGCGCCAATATACCTGGTGCGCCGCTATGAAAATAAGTGCCGCGATCGCGTTCAGTGAGCCGCTCAGAATCGTCTTGATTCCATTCATTCCGTGAATGTCGGTCAACCCGTAAAGTCGAAAGGCAGCCAAAATCATGATGCCGATTCCGCCTCCGAAATAGCCGCCATACACGGCGATAGGGAACAGCAAGCTCAGCATCAAGCCCTGGCTGGAGTGAAGCCGGCCTCGCAGCGCAACGCTGATCTGACTGCCGAACGCAAATAGAAGTGTCGCAAACAGGAGCAGCCAAGGCGCGATCTGCCGAAACGTCTTGTCGGAAGTAACCAGCAGAAGCGCCGCGCCAACGGCTCCCCCGATGACACTGACGATGAACCAGGATTTGACGCGCTTTTCCCCTAAACGCTGAATATCGCCGCGGTAAGAGATTGCGCTTGCCATCGAACCGGGCACCATGGCCACGGTATTCGAGGCGTTTGCGATGACGGCTGGGACACCGGCAAAGACTAAGGAGGGGAAGGTAAGAAAACTGCCACCGCCCGCGACTGAATTGATCGCTCCCGCCGCAAAGGCCGCTGCCATCAGCAGTAGAAACACCATCAAAGGTATTTCACGAGGACGACTTCATTACCGTGCTCGTTGTAGATCAGGTCATCGGCCACCTGTTTCACGAGCATGATGCCAAAGCCGCCCGGCCGCAATCCCATTTGCGACCGCAACTCGGCATGGCGCAGAGGATCTTCGGGAGGATTATTCACCGCAGCGTGAGTTATGGCTCCGAGTTCGAATCCAGGACCGGCGTCTCTTACCTGGATCAGGATCATGCGCGATGTCCTTATATAAGTGAGCTCGCAAGCGCATTTCGGCTCTAGCTTGCAGCCGTGTTCGATGGCATTGTTGAGCAACTCGTCCAGCGCCAAACAAAGCTTCTCGCAAAGGTCTTCGGATAAATTGCTCATCTGGCAGTGAAAGAAATCGACCACGCGCTCTTTCAACTCCATCTCTGGGGCGATTCGGAGACACGTCCATCCCGGCAACGCGGACTTGACGTCTATATCCGGAATCCCGCGGAAAGCTTCTTTAGCGTTCACCACGTTCATGCGGTTGGTATCCGAACGTTATCTTCTCATCTGGGGGAAATGCTATTTTCAAAACAGGTTGTCGATGCGCTTTTTGGTGACTGGCGGCGTTCTTCTGGTGGCGGCAGTCAGCTTGTTGGCTTCGAAGAAAGTGATCTCCCCCAATACGAGCGCCGGTAACGATCAGATCGACGTCGTGGCGACGATCTCCCTGGATGAGCAGGAGGTTACGCAGAAAATCGGCGCTGATCCCGGTAAGGGCATCGTACTGCTGGAAGTTCGAGTCATTCCGAAGACCGATAAACCCGTGCAGATTAGCCCGGATGATTTCATTTTGCTGGCGCACGACGATGGCGAGCGGTCCAAACCTTTCGAACCTTCTGAGATTGCCGGGGCGGGAGCGCTGGTTGTCACCAACAAGGCCGATGGAACCAAGCAAAAGAAAACAGGCATGACCGGAGGGTTCGGCGGGATTGGCATGGGCAGCGGTGGTTCGCCTGGAAACCCGAGACCCACCACCATGACTTCCAAAATGGATACGAAGAGCCAAGGGGACGACAAATTGCTCCAGGCGCTGAAGGCAAAACAATTTCCCCAGAAGGAATCCGTAGAGCCGGTTGAAGGTTATTTGTATTTTCCGCTAGACGGCAAACACAAGCTCAAGAATTTGGCAATACTTTATCGAGGCCCAGCCGGAAAGCTGGACCTCGAGTTCGAACACTAAACTCTGTCGCCGAACGCTCTATTGAGCCTTATCGATGGAGTTGATCTTAACTACATCCCCATCCATCGTTCCGTCGATTTTGACGTTTTCCCCAGCATGGGCGAGGGCCTTTTCCCTGGAATCACTGTCAAACTTCATCACTTTCCCGTTGCTCACAAGCACGGGATCGGAGCCGCCCTTGAGGCAAGTCTCAATGCATTTGGTGTTGGCCGCGCTGGGTGCATTGTGCTTGGCGGCGCAATGCGATTCAGAAACGTAGCCGGTGATGTCATCGGCGAATGCTGCGAACGATCCAAGCGACAACGCCAGGATCGATCCGAAAACTAGCTTTTTCATTTGTGCCCCTCCACAGGGAATATACGAGAACTATTCTATAGCGGATTAGATCTCAAGGATGACAGGCATAATCAACGGCCGCCTTTGTGTCTGTTTGTTGAGGAACCGTTTCAGGTCGGTACGGATCTTTTCCTGCATTACGCCCCAGTCGCCGCGCTCCTCGGGAGTCGAGGTTTCCAGAGTTCGCGCGACTACCGCGCGAGCTTCCTGCAGGATGGCGGCGTCCCCGGAAACGAATCCGCGGCTCACGATTTCGGGAAGGCCTTCGCTCTTGCCCGTGTTCTTGTTGATGGCCACGATAGGAAGCACGAAGCCGTCTTCGGAAAGATGCCGCCGGTCCCGGATGACGAGATCTTCCACCACGTCGTCGAGCGAGCCGGAATCGATGCAAATACGGCCGACCGCGATCTTTTCGCCGCGACGAGCGCCCCGGCTATCGATTTCCAGCGTGTCGCCTGTTTCCAGAACGAAGGTGTCCTCGAGTCCAGCGAAACGAAGATGCTGGGCAAGCATGGCGTGCCGCGAGAGCTGGCGGTATTCGCCGTGAATCGGGATGAAATATCGCGGCCGGACCAGATTGAGAATCAGTTTCAGCTCTTCTTCGCTGGCATGGCCGGAGACGTGTACCGGCGGCTTCATGGTGCCATACACCAGATCGGCGCCGCGCCGGGCAATGTGGTTCATCATCCGGTAGATCGCTTTCTCGTTGCCCGGAATAATGCGCGAGCTGAGAACTACCGTGTCGCCGGGCTGCAGCGAGAGATGCTTGTGATTGTCGACGGCAACGCGGGACAGAGCGGACATCGGCTCGCCTTGCGTTCCGGAAACCACCACCGCGACTTTGTCGGGAGGACTCTGCATGATGTCCTGCGGACGCAGCAGCGCTTCAGAGGGAATCGAAAGCAGCCCCAGACTATGGGCAATCTCCGTCACGTTCAGCATGCTGCGGCCGAGAAAAGCCACTTTGCGCCCGTACTCGTGAGCGAGATCCAGGATCTGTTGCAGGCGATGAATAGAACTGCTGAAGCAGGAGATCACCAGCCGCCGGTCGGCGCGATTGAAGAGTTCTTCGAAGCGCGGCCGCACGGCGCGCTCGCTTTCGGTGTAGCCGGGCCGGTCCACATTGGTGGAATCCGACATCAGCAGGAGCACGCCGCGTTTGCCGTAATCGGCCAGCGTGTGCAGATCGAACAGCTCGTTGTCGGTCGGCGTGGGATCGACTTTGAAATCGCCGGTGTGAATAATTACGCCGAGCGGCGTTGTGATGGCCAGCGCCACAGCGCTAACGATGGAGTGCGTGACGCGGATGAATTCGATTTGGAACGGGCCCAGGGTGATCCGGTCGCCGGCGCGCACCACGTTGAGATTGGCTTTGTCGAGAAGTTCGTGTTCTTCGAGGCGGCGCTCCACCAAGGCCAAAGTAAATTCCGTTCCGTAAACCGGCAGGTTCAATTGCGAAAGCAGGAACGGAACGCCGCCGATGTGATCCTCGTGTCCGTGGGTGAGGATCAGGCCTCGAACCATGGCGGCGTGCTGCTCGAGATAGGCGAAATCGGGAGTGACAATGTCGACGCCGAGCAGCTCGGAATCGGGGAACATCATGCCCGCGTCGACGACGATAATGTCGTCGCCATAACGCAGCGCCATGGAGTTCATGCCGAACTCACCCAGACCGCCGATCGGCACTATTTGGAGCTTCTGATCTGGCATGTTTACGCTGTTGCGCGGTCGATTCGCGAAGTGAAGCTAAAGAGTATCACGCGTGCCACAATTGCCATAAGCTGTAATTCATGGCTACATTTGGGTCAGGTTTTGAGACCGACATTCGCTTTGGCTTCCGCCAGATTCTAAAGCAGCCCGGCTTTGCTCTGACCGCCATCCTGGTGCTTGCTCTCGGAGTGGGTGCTTCTACCGCCGTCTTCAGCGTGCTCTATGAGGCCCTATTGAAGCCGCTTCCCTATCCTCAAGCCAACCGAATCGTTTTTCTCCATAACGCTTTTCCAAAATCTCAGCTCTCTTTGGCCGGAGTCTCAAGCCTGGATTACTTCGAGATCAAGCGCCATCCGGAGATCTTCAGCGAGACAGGCGTGTATTACTTCAACGACCTTACCTTAACCGGAGCCGGCGCCGCGCGGCACGTAGATCCGGTGAATGTCTCCGCCGAGCCTCTTTCGAGTCCTGGGCATCAAGCCTGCGCTGGGGCGTACGATCACGGACGAAGATGACCGCCAGGGCGCGCCCAAAGTTGCACTATTGAGCGATTCGTTTTGGCGCAGCGCTTTCGGCGGCAACCCAGACGTTCTCGGCCGTACGATCCAGCTCAATGAAGAGCCGTACACGATTATCGGCGTCATGCCGCGCGAGTTCCGCTTTCCTTACCAGGCTACTCAGTTGTGGCTTCCCATCGGCTGGACACCGTCGGACCGCGCCGAGAAGGGGCGCTTGGATAAATGGCTGAACATGGTGGGGCGCCTCGCGCCGGGTGTGACCCAGCAGCAAGCACAGGCAGAACTCGCGGCCATCGGGCATCATCTTGCACAGCAGTTTCCGCCTTTTTATCCCGAAGCGTCGGGCTGGCATTTCGCGCTCCAGCCACTAGTGGAGGAGCAGACCAAAGCAATTCGCGCGTGGTTGTTCCTGGCCTTTGGAGCCGTGCTTTGCGTGTTGCTGATCGCTTGCTCGAATGTCGGCGGATTACTGCTTATCCGATCCAGCGCGAGGACTGGCGAGTTGGCGGTGCGGGCTGCGCTGGGCGCTGGGAAATATCGAATCGTACGCCAGATCCTTACCGAAACGGCGTTGCTGGTCTTCGCCGGTTGCGGAGTTGGAATCCTATTGGCCGCCTGGGCTGTCGATGTGTGCAATCGCTACGGCCCCACTGGACGGAGTGCGCACATAGAGCTGTCAAGCGTGCTGTTTGCCGTAACCATGGCGTTGCTCAGTACGCTCGCCGCCGGCCTGCTACCCGCATTCGCCAGCGCGCGCTTGCCGCTCGAACAGGCGCTGAAATCCGGCGCCACGCGGACCGCGTCACGAGGTATCGGTTGGCGCCATCTCCTGGTGGCGGGCCAAATCGCGGTAGCGGTTACTCTTGTTTTCACCGCGGGTTTGTTAAGCCGCAGCTTCATCAAGCTGCTGCAAGTGCCGCCTGGATTTTCGGCCGCTCATGTCTGGAGCGGCAGTATCGTTCTGCCGGGAAGGGAATATCGCGCCGCGGCTGCGAGGGTTCGTTTCTTCCAGGAATTGCTGCGAGGCGTGGCCGCTTTACCCGGAGTTGAATCCGCGTCGGCCGTTGTGGGAACGCCCTTCAATCCGAGCGGTATCTTTACGGCCGATGTTTCATTCCCGGGGCGGCCGGAAACGAGCAATCAACCCAAAGCGCAGGTCTCGGGCGCATTGCCCGGCTATTTCGAGACTATGAAGATCCCGCTGCGGGCTGGGCGCACGTTTGATAACCGCGATCGCATCGGCGCATCGCGGGTGCTCATCATCGATGAAGAATTCGCCCGCCTTTATTTTCCGAACGAAGATCCCCTCGGCAAGTATGTAGGCGTGGGCGGGGAAGCGGAGGACCCCTCCCAAATCATCGGCGTGGTTGCGAACGTCGAGAATAGCCAGCTAGGCGGACCCCATAAACCCGAACTGTATTGGCCCTCTTTGATGGAGCCAAGCCGCGCGATGTACATCGTTGCGCGAACCAAAGGTGATGTGGATATCACGTCGGCGGTTCGAAGCGAGGTAGCAAAGCTAAATCCGAACGTGGCGCTCTTCGACGTCGCGACTATGGACGAACGTGTCGCTCAGTCACTGAAGCTGCGGAGATTCATCGCGTTTTTACTAACCGGGTTCAGTGGTATGGGATTGCTGCTGGCGGCGCTCGGGTTATACGGTTCGCTGGCTCATCTGGTTGAACTCCGCCGGCGCGAAATTGGAATACGAATGGCGCTCGGGGCGGTTTGGCAGGACATCGGCCGCATCTTTGCCGCCCAAGCTTCCTCTCATCACAGGCGTGGGAATTCTGATCGGAATCGCAGGCGCGGTCCTGGCGGGAACACTGGTGCGCAATCAACTGTTCGGCGTACGGGCGTACGACGCGATCACTTGGGCAACGGTTCTGGGAAGCTTGGGGACCGCGGCGCTAATAGCTGCATGGTTGCCCGTGCGCAGGGCCATTCGCACAGAACCGAGCGAAGTGTTACGGGAAGAGTAGAACCTATACGGCGCGAGGCAGCCCGGGACGAGACGATCTCGAGCCGCTATGATCGAAAGCATGGTAACCGTGCGCATCACCGAAGCCGAACTAGCCCGCGATGTGCGCGCAGTGCTTGAGAAAGTTCAGCAAGGCAGTGAGGTTATCATCGAGCAGGAAGATCACCGGCCTGTGGCCGTGATCAGTTCGCCTCGCCGCAGCGGTCGTCCGATCACCGATATCCTCCGAGAGGCAGAACAACGCAACTTGACCGTTACCCTCGATGAAGACTTCAGTAAAGACCTCGAAGCAATCATCGCGAGCCACCAGCAGCCATGGAATCCGCCCTCCTGGGATTAGTGCTCGACTCCAGCGCCGTTATCGCCGCTGAACGCAAGAAGCAGCCGATTCCAAAGTTTATGCGAGCCATCCTCCAGACTCATGGCCCGCTGGATCTTTCGCTGTCTCCGGTGACGGTCGCCGAACTCGTACACGGCATCTATCGTTCGAAAACCCCGGAAGCTGGCCGCCGCCGCCGTCAGTACATCGAGGAGCTTATAAGCCTGGTTCCGGTTCATCCGGTTACCGATCGGACGGCTTGGCTGGTCGGTCAGATCGAGGGCCAAGAGGCAGCAAAGGGCAACGTACTGCCGTTCAATGATCTATTGATCGCTGCTGCCGCCCTTGAGCAAGGGTATGCAGTACTTACCGACAACCTGCGCCACTTTCAGAAGATCCCCGGACTGAATGTCGTCCAGCTCTGAGCGCGCCCCCTATCCTCCCCGACTACGTTCAGCAGCGGGTCCTCGCCGTCAAAGGTAAAGCGATGCCGCGTAGAATGCGTACGCCCTCGCCCGCTCCGGGCCGCCGCAGAGCAAACCTGCCTCTCCAAGAGGAAAAGGGGCTTATAGCTCAGGGCTTCTAATCGCCGTACAATCGAAAGAAACATGATCCAGACGACCTCCCAGCCGGAGCAGTTCCCGTCGGGGCTGATGCCGCCATCTGAAGCAAAATCCGCATCCGGCGAATACGTTTACTTAGCAGAAAACTCGTTTACTTAGCTGGAAACTCGCGTCGAGACCTCCCGCCTTTAATTGCTACGGGAGTTCTAGACTTTATGGCGCGCCGGATGTGACCGCTCTTTTCGCGCGATCGACCCAAGTCTCATAAATGTAGCTCTCGCGTTGCGAGTCCCAGACCGTTTCCGGTATGGCGTGCAGATCCGCGCGGGAAACTACTGGAATATCATTGCCCAGCGCCAGCGTGCCGCCTTCGTTGTGTTCGTTCAACAAGCTCTTCGCCGTCAAATTATTCTTGGTTGCCCAGTCCATGATGCGGGTCTCCGGCATCGCTTCAATATCCTTCCTGGTCCAATTCGGAAACTTAAGCTTGTCTTCCAGCCACAGCGCTACAGGCTTGGTGATGAAGTAAGGCCGATGCCCGCCATCCGGCGTGAAACCAAACTCAAAAACGTCCTTTGCATTACCCAGCTCTGCGACGGTCCGCTTGTGCAGATCGTCGAAAAAGTCCTGTCCGTGATGCGGTATGTCGACGACCTGGTCGGCTGAGCCGTTCCAGACCAATGTGGGGCCTCGCTTCGCATGCAAAGCGTAGATCACGGCCCCGCGATCGCCCAGAAAAGATAGCGACTGATACGGGATGGCCTGGCACATCTTCTTGCCGCTTGAATCCCAATAGCCGCCCGGCCCATCCAGATCGCCGCCACCCACCAGCACGCACGCGTGCACTTGCGTGTCAACCGCGCAGGCGATCGAGCTGATAAACGAGCCCATCGAAAAACCCATCACCGCAATGCGCTTGGCATCGACATCCGGGCGTTGGGAGAGATAATTGGCGGCCTGCATGACATCTGTCACCATCAGGCCCCCCATGCGGCGGCCCATGTCGTCAGGCGGAATGAATTCGTCGTGTTGGCCGGTGCCCGACCGCCGCTCGGCATTGCGCTCGTATTCGCCGATAGGGTCATACGTGAGAACCACCGCCCCGGCGCGCGCGTACAGGATTCCGGTCCAGTAGGAATACCACGACGACTTATCCCCGCCATGGCCATTAACCACGATCAGCGCCGGATGCTTGGTGATCGTAGCGCCGGCCGCGTGATAGACAATTGCCGGCACGCGCAGGCTGTAATCCGTCGCATAGGAAACGCGATCCGCTGCCACGCCGGGCGCTGGAGAAAATTGCCCATATGATTTCGCTTCTACCTTGGGAAGCGGCTGCGGAACGTGCAGAGTATTTTCAATTTGCTTGCGGAGATCCTGCCAGTCCCGTTTCGTTGCCGCCAACGCACACGAGGCAAATCCGATGACGAGGGCGAAACGAAGTGAACGCACGAAATTCATCGTAGCGGACTTCGCCGGGATCTCGCCGTGCAAACTGGTATGAGCGTGTGGAGGCGCTTGGATTGTGGCAAAACGCGTACTGCTCCCTTATCGGCACGCCAGCAAATTGAAGGCGTATGAAGAGGCCGTGCGCGCGGGCGGAATGGAGCCGGTCGGCGTTTCCGTAACAGAGCCCGCCTCTCTGGACGGCTTCGCCGGTTTGGTGCTGCTGGGCGGCGCCGACGTGAATCCGCAGCGTTATGGCGAAGCGCCGCAGCCCGAAACGGACCAGCCGGACGATCGACGCGATCGTGTCGAACTGGACCTGATCGAGGAAGCCATTCAAAAGGATTTGCCTATTCTCGCTATCTGCCGCGGCTTGCAGATCCTGAATGTGTATCAGGGCGGAAACTTAATCCAGCACCTTCCCACGGTGGAACGGCACGATCCCGAGATGCCGGACAAAGCGACGCCCGCGCACGAGGTCACGATTGAGCCGGATAGCCTGCTCGCGCAGATAGCAGGCGAAATGCGCTGGCAGGTGAATTCCAGGCATCATCAGGCCGCCGGCAACATCGGGCCTGGATTGCGTGTTTCGGCTCGCGACACCGCGGATGGGACGGTGGAAGGACTCGAGCGGCCCGACCGCCGCTTTGTCGTGGCGGTGCAGTGGCACCCGGAAGATCAGTTCCTTCTGCACCCGGAGCATTTGAAGCTATTCCAGCGCTTCGCCGAGGCTTTGGATTAGGCGAAGTTCGTCACGATTCTTAGATTGGCTCTGCTTCGAGAATCGCGACATTTTCAACCATAACCGTATCGCCGGAGACGGGTCGAACGTTGCGCAAGATGAATCCGGCGGACTCCAGGAGCGCCTTCCATTCGCGTTCGCTGCGCTCTTTACCTCCAGTCACCGCAAGCATATTGATATCGCTCATAAGGCGTCCTTCTATTTGTGGATCCGCCTTGGAGATGACAGCGGGCAGGACAAATTCGAGGATGAGCAGATTCCCTTTTTCAGGAATCGCTGCGCGACAGTTCCGAAGTATCGTTTGAGCGTTCTGATCGGTGTATCCATGCAGGACGTGCTTAAGCAAGTACACATCGGCGCCAGGCGGGACCGACTGGGTCAGATCGGCGCTGATAAACTCGCACCGGGAAGATAAGCTTTCCGCCTCGAAACGGCGTCTGGCCGTCATAATACTGTCCTCGCGATCGACCAGCATACCGCGCAGGTGCGGGTTGCGTCGAAGAATAGCGGCAAGAAGGGCGCCTCCACCGCCGCCGAGATCTGCGACGACTTTGTGCCCCGAGAAATCCCATGCGCGAGCGATCGGCATGTAATCTTCCGCTGGAGCCGTGCCCATGACGGCGCGAAAGATGGCTGATGCTTCCGGGTCCTGCGACCAGCGCGAGGGTACGTTGGGGTCGCGCACCTGCGAAGCAGGTTTGCCCGTGCGCACGCAGTCCGTCAGCAAGGACCAACTATCGGCAATCAGGTCCGACCAAAAGACAACCGCAAACCACGCCGACTGCGGCGCATCTTTGCGGAGCGGATCGCCGAACGCAGTCAGGCGAAACCGCGCCGGAGAGGTTTCTGTGGTGATGCCAATGGCGGCAAGCGCGCGCAACAAGCGATAGAGGTGGTCGGGGTCAGCTTGGCATGTCGCAGCGAGCTCCTCAATGCCGCGTTCGGCGTCGCCCAGGGCATCCGCGACGCCCAGCCGCGCGGCCACGCAGAGAACGCGGCTGCGTGAGTACCCCATAGCCATCTCGACGAGGCCCGTATTGGGCGTGACGTTGCCGATACCAGCGGTCGATCTGTTCATAGGCTTGCTGTCCCCAAAATGGTTCGGCTAATACGGCTCTTCCGGAAGCGGAGAAAGCACCGCTGTCAACTTTCCCCAACCTTGCTCCTTGGCTGCCTTCATATCCTTGACGAGTTGATCCGGCAAGGTGCTGTTCAACTTCGGACGGCCTGCTTGGTTGGCGAGCGTCCATCCAATCGCCGACACCGTCTTCGTCACCACAAGCATCTCTTTATAGTCAAGCTTGTCCGGTGTATCGCCGGGACGGTGGTAATCCGGATGCAGCCCTGTTGTAAAGAAAACGATCGGAACTCCTACCTTCGCGAAGTTGTAATGGTCGCTGCGATAAAAGATGCGCTGACCCCTGGGCTGCGGCCCCAAGTTGTCATGCGTCTTGTCAGGAGCCGTCGCGTCGTAGAAATGATTCAAAATCAGCTTCTGATAGGCGGAGTTGGTGCTTTCGATCGTTTTCTCCAGGTCGTCGCTGCTCACGTTCGGGCCCACCAGCATGATCTCGCCCTGGTTCACTAGTACATGCGTCGGATCCGGATCGGAGTAGCCAGCCCCTTTCGCCCGCCCGATCATGTCGATGTTCAGGTCCGCCACTACCTTTGTGATATCGACCGGAGGGAATTCAGCGAAGTACTGCGAGCCCCACAATCCCTTCTCCTCGCCTGCGTTCCATAAGAAGATGATGCTGCGCTCGGGCCGCATGCCTTTGGCTGCGCCTTCCGCGTAAGCCCGCGCAATGGCCAGCAGAGCCGTCGAACCGGACGCATCGTCATCCGCTCCATTGTTGATATTGTGCGCAGGCGGCGTGACCGCGCTGAGCCCGATGTGATCGAGATGCGCGCTGAAAACCACATATTCGTTTTTCTTCACCGGATCGCCGCCCTCGATCATGCCGACCACATTCTCGGCGTGTCCTGGCTCGTCTTTCACGGCAACGCGCAAGCTGATTTTCTTCTGAGCGCTTAGCGCAAACGATTCCTGCTTTGCGCCGCTGCCCGATCCGTAAAATATCTGCTCCCCGCTTTGCTTCTCGCCTTGAAAGATGCTGCTAGTTAGTCCCAGCCCTGCCGTAACGGAGGGCGCCATCGGACACGCCAGATTTGATCGAAAGTTAACCACCCGGTAAGCTGGGCCGTTGGGTCCAGTCGCGCCTCCAACCGTTGCAGTAACGAAGCCACCGCCGAACCCGCTGCCTCCGTTCGGGCTGCTTGCACCGGCGAGTTGCTGGAACGTGGGAATCTTCACAACCGCCACAGCCCCGTTCTTTGCAGCGGCTTCTTCCGGAGTCAGAAAATCCGTGCAGTTCTCACCCAGCGGATTCGCTCCGCCTCCCGCGCCCCCACGGCCAGCCGCTTGTTGAGCCGCGAGTTCAGGTGGCAATCCAGCCACTACCACGATCTTGCCTTTAACGTCTAAACCATCAAACGGGTTTACCTTCGTTTTATTGATAACGTAACCATTTCCGGCGAAGACCAGGTTTCCCGCGACCTCGAACGCGTCCAGCGGAGGCGCCCCTCGCCCAGCCGCAACCGTCCAGTCTTTGCCGTATTCAAAATCGGTTGTCCGTGGTCCCGAAGCATCTGCTTCCGCGCCGCCTCGGCCTCCAGCGCCGCCTCGGCCCCTGCGTCCTGCAGGCGCAGTCACTGACAATTTGCTTTCATTCGGGATGACCAGCTTGGCTACTAATGCGAACGGCATGAAGTACGGTTGCAACGGCCCGTTCGTTCCGGCCGTACTGCCTGCCGGCTTCAGGCCCCACTCCGCCAATTGGGCCGCGACGTACAGAGCGGCCGTATCAAAACCGCGCGAAGGAAGATTTCTTCCCTCGAGCTGATCTGAGGCAAGAAAGTACTCGTGAACCTTCAATTCCTGCTCAGTGATCGCATCCGAATTGCCAAAAGCCGTAACGGCTTGCGTTTTATTTTTGGCTCCCTTGGGCTTGCCGTGCTGTGCATAGGCATTGCGCGGCAGGTTGACAATCACGCCCAAAGCGAGAACGAAGGAAACAATACAAATGATTCGACGCATAAAAGGTTTGGAAAGCAATTGAATATAGCAGGAGCGATCCGGGACGAAACCAGCCGTCTTCAGCAGATGCGCCGCGCGGGGGAAGCCGGCCCCCCCAGCAGGTCTCAGGGCAACAGCGGTACTGGCAAGGTATTTCCGTCGAGGAAATTCGGATCGAAAAGCGACGGCTTCAAAAGCCACGTTAGGTCCCGTTCGCGATCGGTAAGATCGCAGATCATCCCGTTGAACCCTTCCGTAGGTCCCTTAGTGGACCCGTTCTTCAGCGCGCTCCATTTTTTCCCGCCGCACGCCGAAATTGCCTGCGGCGCCCCCAGTCCGTGTCCCGCTCCAGTATGCGGATTCGAACCCGCCCCGTGTTGAGCGTTTTCGCAACCCACCAGCATTCCGCCTTTCTCCGTTTTATCCGGCGGCAGGTAATTGATATAAACGTGGCCATTGCGCCCGTCGGCCTTCACGGGTTCGAATTCGAATTTACTGTCATCGTTGGTTGGGCTGAACGGATTTCGGTTTCCTACGCCGCCCAGCCCAATGTTGAATCCGTAATGGCGCGCTTGCACGTGTCCTTTGAAGGACTGCCAATTCCCGTGCTCTTCGCGCACGTACTGTTTATGCCCATCCGCCAGGTCCTTGGGCTTCGAAACTAGCGACAGCCCATGTGTGGCATATCCGCGTGGGGGAATTTTGTTGACCCGGTTCAGCCATGTCCAGAAGAGCTCGCCTCCGTGCTTCAGATCCGGTATCTGTATCAGGACGCGCTGGCCGTGCGAAAGCAAAGCAGCCACGTTGGCCCGTCCATTGGTTGACCAGTCAACCCACAGCGCCCCGTTTCTGTAGAGAACTCCTGCATGGTAGAAGGTATGAAACAGTTGCCTCAGAAGAAACGAGTACGGCCCTGTCTCGATTGCGCCATACCACATCGCGGCATCCACATCGAATTGATCTCTGAGGGCGCGGTGATCCACGTTCTGCTGAAACGGGCGGCCAGGAAGCGCAATAAGGCGCGGGTTAAGGCGCCGCGCCTTCTTCGCTTTAGTAACCGCGGTTACATTAGCGATCCAGTCCTTATACAGCGCCGATGCGGCCATGTGTGCGAATGCGGAAACTCGTAATATAGCCCAAATGCGTTCAGAAATCTACTCCTTCCGCCGCCGCGCCGTTCATTTGGATATCACATCTTGATGATCATCATGAGGGTAAGGTATTCTTGGATCAGTATCAATGGATGAAGCGAATACAGACCTAATCCAAGGCACGCTGGACATGCTCATTCTCAAGACGCTCAGTCTTGAACCCATGCATGGCTTCGGCATTGCTCGCCGCATTGAGCAGGTATCGCGCGGCGTCTTCAAAGTGAATCCCGGTTCGCTCCTCACCGCGTTCCAACGGCTGGAGCGCGTCGGGTGGCTGGATTCCGAGTGGCGCCAAACAGACAACTCGCGCCGGGCGAAGTTCTATCGGCTCACCCGGTCGGGGCGAAAACAGCTTGAAGTTGAGACGCTGAACTGGAACCGCCGGGCATCGGCCATAGCGCGTCTCCTGAAGGTGGAGGGCTAGACGGTGTCCCTCTGGCGTCAGTTCACCCGCGGCTTGCGCGTGCTTGGGAACCGGAGAGCCGCGGATCGGGAAATCGCTGACGAAATAAATCAATACCTGGAAGAAGCCACCGCGGCCCTTGTCAGTAGAGGCGTCCCTCCCGATGAGGCTCGCCTCGCCGCACGCCGGGAACTGGGTGGCGCGACCGCAGTTCGCGAACAAGTGCGCGCGTATGGATGGGAGAACCGGGTAGACAGCGTATTTGCAGATTTACGCTATGCCGCTCGTAGGCTGGTCGCAAATCCCGGCTTCGCAGCCGTCAGCATATTCACTCTGGCCCTAGGGATCGGCGCATCCACCGCAATTTTTTCTGTCGTGGATGCCATTCTACTGCGTCCGCTTCCTTATCCCCATCCGGAAAAAATCGTGCGCGTGTGGGAACAGGCTCCTGACGGTCACCGCATGAATCTGGCGGACCCGAATTTTGACGATTTTCGTACACAGAACAAGACGTTTTCGCATCTGGCGGTGTATGGTTATGGGCTGTCATCTGTTTCCGGCGGCAGCGAGCCTGTGCGTATCAACATCGCCGCCGTTTCCACCGGCTTCTTTAAAGCCCTTGGTGTCGAGCCCTTTCGCGGTCGCGCTTTTGCGGCCGAAGAACAGCGACTCCACGGCGCGCTGGCGGCGCTCGTCAGCTATGACTATTGGCGGCGATATCTCGGCGGCGCCACGGATCTTTCCAAATTCCATTTGAAAATGGAGGGAGCTGTTTATCCTGTTGTGGGAGTGATGCCGGAAGGTTTTGATTTTCCGCCCGGCGTCGCCGCCTGGATTCCGCGCGAGCATGATCCGGAAATTCCCAGCCGCACAGCGCATAATTGGCGAGGTCTCGGCCGCCTCCGCGATGGCGTCACCGTCGCTCAGGCGCGCGCGAATCTCACCACCATTGCTCGCCGCATCAAAGATCAGTACGGAAAAGAGGCTACTCTCAATGCCGCTGCGGTATTGCCTTTGGCCGACGCGATGGTGGGAGATGTGCGCGCGGCGCTTCTGACCCTTCTGGGAGCGGTCGGTCTCTTGCTCCTGGTCGCCTGCGCGAATGTCGCCGGATTGTTATTAGCCCGCACCTCCGCCCGCCGCAAAGAGCTCGCTGTGCGTGCGGCGCTCGGGGCGGGGCGCGGCCGTCTCATTCAGCAGTTTCTGGCTGAATCTTTTGCGCTCTCCTTAACGGGAGGAGCGCTGGGCGTTTTGATTGCGATTTGGGCGGTCAGGGTACTTCCGGCAATTCTCCCGGCGAATTTTCCGCGGCAGCAAACCGTCGCCGTCAACACTCCGGTTCTGCTATTCGCTTTGGCCGCGATTGTAGCTGTGGCCGTTTCGCTGGGGCTCTTTGCTGCCTGGCGCGCCGCTGCTGGAGAGCTTCAGGAAGCCCTCACGGCCGGCTCCCGCAGTTACACTGGCACGGGCGCCAGCCAGCGCTTTCGCGGTTTTTTGGTGACCGGCGAAATTGCCCTGACGCTGATGATCTTGATCGGAGCGGGCCTTCTCGGCCGCAGTTTTTTGCGGCTCATTTCCACGAGTCCTGGATTTCGCCCGCAAAACCTGATCACCATGGAGTTTTCGCCTCCGAATCCGCAAGGACAGGCATTCGCGATGGACCGGGCAGCCATCGCGCGCCAAGCCCGCTTCATGGAAGACATAGTGACCCGGCTTCGCGCGATTCCCGGCGTGGAGACGGTGGGCTTGGCCGGCGCGCTCCCCGTCGCGGCTGGCGACGATCTCGCTGACGGAGGGTTCATAATACTCAATGGTCAAAAGCCGCCCGCCAATTTCGCTGAATGGGAACGCATTATTCAAAATCCTTCTCAAGCCGGACAAGCCCTTTATTGCGTCGCGAGCGAGGCCTACTTCCGCACCATGGGCATTCCGCTGATCCGCGGACGGCTGTTCAGCGAACAGGATAGTTGGAATTCGCCGCATGTTGCGGTGATCAGCCAATCGTTGGCTCGCCAGCGCTGGCCCAATCAGGACCCCATCGGTCAAGTCATCGATTTCGGCAATATGGACGGCAACTTGAAGCCGCAAACGATTGTTGGCATCGTCGGCGATGTCCGGGCGCGCGGCCTGAATCTTCCCCCGAGTCCCGTCATTTACGTCGACTACCGCCAGCGCGGAATGAACGCCAATTCATCGCCCACCATCCTTATGCGCAGCGCCGCGCCAACTGGAGAAATCGTTTCCGCCGCGCGCGGCATTTTCCACGATCTCGCTCCCGATGTTCCCGTCAAATTCTCCACCTTCGCGGATGAAATGGGCGGCTGGCTCGCCGATCGCCGTTTTCTGCTTCTGCTTGTGGGATTATTCGCTGCCGCTGCGCTGGCTCTTGCGGCCATCGGCATCTACGGAGTTGTGGCCTTTTCGGTGGCGCGCCGCACCCAGGAGATCGGCACTCGCATGGCGCTCGGCGCGCAGCGAGGTGATGTGCTGCGTCTGATATTGGGCGAAGGCGTTCGGCTCGCGGTTCTCGGCGTGGCCATCGGCATCGCTGCATCGTTCGCCATCACGCGCCTTTTATCCAGTCTCCTTTTCGGCGTTAGCGCCACGGACCCAATCACATTCGCCGGCGTAGCTGTGCTTCTTTCTCTGGTCGCGCTGCTCGCGTCGTATATCCCCGCGCGCCGCGCCATGCGCCTCGATCCCAATACCGCCTTGCGCTACGAATAAACCATTCACGCCAATCTGCGTTAATCAGCGCCCACTGCCCAGTGCCGATTTGACCTCTCGCGAGTCATTTGAAAAAACGAACCCAATCCTGTTCGTTCGGTAAAATGCGCCATCTGTTCGCCTTTTCCTGCGGAGAAGGGTTCGTTTGGTAAAAACGCACTCCCTCCTTCACTAAAGGAACGCCGGCTCTTTTCCAAAGTCGAAGTTAAGTTTTTGTGAACAGAATCCGTAGCTTAGGCCGATCTCCACGCGCGGCCAGCACTGTCCTCATGAGAAAATGATGCTTTGCGGATCGTTCCTGATGGCATCTACTACGCTTGCGGCCTGACGTTTGCGGGCCTGGCCCTTTCCTATTGGCTCAATCCCTGGGTAGGCGTGCCGCTCTACGTCTTGGCGGCATTTTGTCTTTACTTTTTTCGTGATCCCGACCGGGTTCCGCCCTCTGGAGACGTCCTCGTCTCCCCGGCAGACGGCAAAGTGGTTGCCGTTCGCGAGCTCAGTCCCGGGGAAACACGCGTCAGCATTTTTCTGAACATTTTCGACGTTCACGTGAACCGGGCGCCGATTTCCGGAAAAATCACCGATATTCTTTATCAAAGTGGTAAATTTCTGGTCGCGAGCCATGAAGCCGCCTCTTCGGACAACGAGCAGAATACGTTAATCATCGAAGGGCAGGGCACTCGCGTCGTCTGCCGTCAGATCGCGGGTCTCATCGCCCGGCGTATCGTCTGCTACAAGCATGCCGGGGATTCTGTCGCGCCCGGCGAGCGTATCGGCTACATCAAATTCGGGTCCCGCGTGGATGTGCTATTTGGCCCGGAGTGGCAAACCATCGTTAAGCCCGGCGATCGAGTGTCTGGCGGGACTTCCATCATCGCCAATCGCGCCATAGATCGGGAGGCGGTCTGACTTTCCGCGAGCATTTGGTCGGGCCGGCTACACCCCGGAAGCAGCCGCGCCGCGCCGCTTACGTCCTGCCGAGCCTCTTCACGAGTGGCAACATTTTCTTGGGATTCATTGCCATGGCACAGGCGTTCGAAGGATCGCTCCAAGCCGCGAGCGGGGACTACGGCGCTAATCCGCATTTCAACATTGCGGCGAAAGCGCTGGCGTTTGCCGTTTTCTTCGACGGACTGGACGGGCGTATCGCCAGAATGACGAACACGGCCAGCGATTTCGGCCGCGAGCTCGATTCTTTGGCGGATCTCATCGCCTTCGGCATTGCTCCCGCCGTTCTGGCCTTTGTCTGGGGCGTTTTCTTTGTCGCCAGCCCGGCTGCGGGACAACTGCTGAGTCATCTTCACCGCGCCGGTTATTTTCTGGCGTTCTTTTATCTACTCTGCGGCGCAGTCAGGCTGGCCCGCTTCAATGTGCAGAAGAATCCCGTGCCGAAAAATCCAGGACGCGCCGACCGGAAATACTTCGTTGGTATGCCGATACCGGCCGGCGCCGGTTTTATTGCGGCCGTCGTGTTCATGGACCCGGCGCCGGTGCGTTCCTTCGCCTTTTCCGTGCTATGGCTCATCCTTGTAGGCATCGTCTCGTTACTGCTGGTCAGCACCTGGCGCTATCCCAGCTTCAAACAGATCAACGTTTCGAAGCCGCGCACTCCGTTGTTCGTTTTGATCCTGGGGGGAATAGCATTCATGATTTGGGAATGGGCGCAGCCGGTGCTTCTGGCTGCTGCCATCGCATACGTTTTAAGTGGTATTCTCATCCGAATTGGCGGGCTGATTCGTCGACGTAAGCGGTCGCGCGCGCCCGCTCCGCTTCCGGAGCACCAAGTTGGCTAAACTACCTCCCAAAACGAAAACGTTGCGTGTCGCGCTGGTTGGCGGCGAAACACTGCTCGGGCGTGAGCTCCAGGAAGTCTTGGAGCGGCGCGTAACAGGCGTTGCTATTACCAGTTATGCCTCCAGCGGCGAAGGCAAGTTCGGCGAGCAAGAAGGCGAAGCGATTTTTCTCGAGCCGTTAGAAGCGAAATCGATTCGCGACGATCGAGCCATCCTGATCGCGGGGTCAATGGAAGGCGCGTTGAAAGCCTACCACCTGGCAAAGCAGGCGGGCGGACATCCACTGCTGATCGATTGCGCCAGCCATTTGGAAAAGCAACCCGAAGCCCGTATCGTCGCGCCCTTCGTGGAGGCGGGCACGGATCTGGCCTCAAATTGGCTTCTGGTCATCGCCCATCCCGCTGCCAGCGCGCTGGCCCTGGTCCTTACGAAGCTCGCGCGCTATCGGCCCATTCGCCACTCCGTCGCGCACATCTTTCAGCCTGCTAGCGAGCTCGGTAAACGCGGGGCTTCCGAACTTCATCAGCAAACCACCAGCCTGCTTGCTTTCAAACCACTGGAAAAGGATGTCTTCGACGCTCAATTGAGCTTCAATTTGCTTTCGCAATACGGAGAAGAAGCTGCAGTCCAGCTTTCGACCGTAGAACAGCGCATCGAGCGGCATGTAGCCACCAGTTTGGGTCGTCATGCGGATGGAAAGGCGATTCCCATGCCTTCTCTGCGCTTGATACAAGCGCCCGTTTTTCACGGGTACAGTATGTCGGTTTGGGTGGAATTCGCCGGCGACATCACCGCAACCGAGCTGGGCGAAGCTCTTGCCTCCGCTCAGATCGAAGTTCGCGGGTCGAATGATCCGGCTCCTGACAACGTAGAGGCAGCGAGTCAAAGCGGCTTGATCGCCGGTGATATCCGGATAGATCGGAACAATTCCCGTGCCGCCTGGTTTTGGGTTGTCGGTGACAACTTGCGCCTGACCGCGGATGCCGCAGCGGACCTCATCGGCTCTCTAGGAGCAGAAGAGCAGTGAGCAGACGACTTCGGGTCATCGCCGCCTTGGCAGCAGCAACACTCACTTCTTGCGGTTATCACGTGGGCGGACAAGCCGATCTGGTGCCCAAGAGTGTCCAAACGATTTCTATTCCGGCCTTCAGTACGTTCACGACGCGCTACAAGTTGGTCGATACGCTTCCGCAGCAGATTGGACGTGAGTTCATTGCTCGTACCCGTTTCCGCATCGTGAACGATCCCAGCCAGGCGGATGCGGTATTGCATGGAAATCTCAACTTGGTCCAGGTTTTCCCCGTGATTTCGGATCCCACTTCGGGCAAAGCGACCAGCATACAGGTTACTGTTGTCGTTACCGTCTCTCTGGTGGAACGTTCAACCGGCCGCGTTCTTTACTCCCGGCCTAATATGGCCTTTCGCCAAAACTATGATGTTGCCGTGGACCCGCACCAGTTCTTCGACGAGAGCGGTCCGGCTTTGGATCGGCTCAGCCGCGATCTCGCTCGCGACATAGTGAGCTCGATCGTCGAGAATTTCTGAACTAAGAAATGACTCCGGAACAATTCCTCGCGCGCTTGACGAAGCAGCCGCCCGCGCCCGTGTATCTGTTTCTAGGACAAGAGGGCTATCAGCGGCGCAAGTGCAAAGAAGCGCTCATCGCGCGTGTACTGCCCGGCGAGGCGAGAGCGGAGGGGCTGGCGCAGGTCGATCTGGAGAATACAAAACTTTCTGAAGTACTCGACGACGCTCGCTCGCTCTCGCTGTTCTCCGCCGAGAGAGTGATCTGGATCTGCAGCGCGGAACTGGCGCTGCCGCGGCGGCTGACAAGCAGCTCCGAGGAGGGTGAGGAGGGCGCCCAGCCGGCGGAATCCCAGTTCGCCGCTTACCTTCAGGCGCCTACGCCGGGTACAGTCCTGGTTTTTGAATGTAGCCGCTACGATTTCACAGGAGAAGACCGCCCCAAACTGGAGCGTGTACAGAAGTTTTTTTCCGCGGTCCCGTTCGTGGTCGAGTTCCGGCAGTTCGCTCCGGAATCAAGCCGTTTTCTCGCGCAAGAGTTGGCCAAGCAGCACCGCCTTAAGCTGAGCGGCGCGGAACTGGCGGCGCTGCTCGACGCTGTCGCCGGCGATGCGAATCGGCTTGAGGCTGAAATCGAAAAGCTATCGCTTTTTGTTGGAACCGAGCGCCGCGTCACCATGGAAGATCTGAGTACGCTTGTTCCTAATGCTGCCCAGAGCACCATCTTTACTCTGGTGAACGCGCTGGGTAAGCGCGATCGGACCGCCGCCCTGATTTCGCTCGATATCCTGGTGCGCGAAGGCGAGTATTTGCCGCTAGCGCTCACGTTCTTGTCTACGCAATTTCGTTTGGCGCTGGCCGCGAAGGAAGCCCGCGTGGCATCGGTCCAGCAGGCGCTGAGCTTCTTCGCCAAAATCGGTGTACGGATGTGGCGCGATCGCGCCGAACAGGTGATTGCGACGGCGGGCGCTTTCACCAAGGAGCACCTCGCCAAGGCGGTGGGATTGATCTACCAGACGGACAAGAAATTTCGCGAAGGCTACAAGGACGATCGCGTAATCATGGAATCGCTGGTCCTTGAGCTGACTAGCGTGGGCCGCTCAGATGTCTAGGTTTTCGACGATTCGTTTTTCGATGGCGCCCTTCTTTTGCGATTCGTCTTTGGTGAACTTCAGCGTCTGCTCGGTAGAGCCGAATTTGAAGTCGATCGATAACTCGCCGGAAGGAGCCTCCACCGCGTTTACCTGGTAGCCGTGTTTCTTCAGAATGTTTAGCGCTCGGCTGATTTCGTCTTGCGCTTCTGCCGGGGCATTGATCGCGTTTTCTTGCATGGCCCTATTCTATGCTCGTCTGCGGCGCCACTCAAACAGCACAACACCGGCGGCAACCGAGACGTTCAATGACGAAACGGCTCCCGCCATCGGTATGCGGACGAGAACGTCGCAGTGCTTCTGAACGCCTTGATGCAGGCCTTTGCCTTCGCCGCCCAGAACGATGGCTGCGGGCGAGGCATATTCGATTTTGTCGTAGAGTTCCGAACCACGCTCATCGAGGCCATAGATCCAGAAGCCTTGCTGCTTTAGGCGTTCGAGAGTCTGGCTCACGTTGGTGACGCGGGCGACTGGAAGATATTCGAGCGCTCCCGCGGCAGCACGGTCGACTGTTTCGGTGAGTGGGGCCGCGCGGCGCTCCGGGACAATTATCGCGTTTGCCCCAGCCGCATGCGCGGTGCGAACGATCGCGCCCAGGTTATGCGGATCTTCGACGCCGTCCAGGACCACCAGCAGCGTCGCGCCGTCGAGGACATCGGCTAATTCAACGTAGCGGTGAGCGGCGCCGAATGCGATCACGCCCTGGTGCGAAACACCTTTCGCCGCTCGATCGAGCACTTCCCGCGGCTCGAATCGGACCGGGATGGAACGCGTCCGGCAGAGATCGACAATTTCCTGGATGCGAGGTCCGGATGCTCCTTTGGCGATCAGGACCTTATCCAGTGGGCGCTGCGCTCGCAGCGCCTCGCGCGCCGGATGAATGCCGGCCAATAAGCGGCTCACATAGTAAACGCTACTACGTAGTCGCCGATCGGCGATAGATCGGAAATGCCATAACCGCCGGCGCTGACGACGAGGTATTGTTTGCCGTTCGGGCCCTGAAAAGTCATCGGCGTTGCTTTGGCGCTGGTGGGTAAGTCCCCTTTCCAAAGCTGCTGGCCCGTTTCGACATCGAATGCATAGATGGCAGGATCAAGCGTGCTGCCGATGAAAATGAGTCCGCCGGCAGTCACCATCGGACCGCCGAGCGAGATAGAACCCCACTTGGCGGGGAGCTTCGGGCTGAATTGTCCCAGAGGAACTTCCCACTTCTTCTCGCCCGTGCTGGCATTGATAGCAAGCAGGGTTCCCCATGGCGGGGGAGTGCAGGGCACGCGTTTCGGGCTAAGTAAGAAGCGGCGCATCATGCCATAGGGCGTACCGCCTTGCCGGGCAATTTCCCAGTCGCCATCGATTCTTCGCTGCCGCTGGGAGGTTCGCATCCCTTGGAGATCGGCGCGAGGTATGAGGCGGACTTCCGCCGCGATATGGTTCGCGGGAAGCACCAGCAGGTCATGCGCGGGGTCGTAGGCGAGCCCGCCCCAATTCATGCCGCCGATGTTGCCGGGCATCACCAAAGTGCCTTCCAGCGACGGTGGAGTGAAAATACTGCCGGTGTGAAGCTTGCCTATTTCGGCGCGGCACCAATTGCGATCGGCGTCATCTATGCCAAAGGCATCCTCGGCTGTCATGTTCTGCGAAGAGATAGGCGCTGGCTTCACTGGGAAAGGCTGGGTGGGCGAAGCGGTTTCGCCCAGGCACGTCGCTCTTGGGGACAGGACGTTCTTCGACACCGAATATCGGCTCGCCCGTTTCGCGGTTCAGGATGAAAAGATTGGCGGTTTTCGAGCCAATCGCAATCGCCGGTATGGTTTTCCCATCGCGGTGAATATCGAACAGAAGAGGAGGGGTCGCAACGTCATAATCCCAAAGATCGTGGTGTACGGTCTGGAAATGCCACACACGCTGGCCGGTATCGGCTCGTAGCGCGACTACGGAGTTCGCGAACAGATCATCGCCGAGCCGCTCGCCGCCGTAGTAGTCGGGGCTGGCGCTGCCGGTCGGAATGAAGACGAGGTTGCGAGCGGGATCAACTGCGATCACGGACCAGGCGTTGGCCGCTCCGGTTCGCCCCGCGCTCCCGTTTTTCCAGGTGTCCGCGCCGACAGCATCGGGAGCTTGCGGGATCGGATCCCAGGTCCATTTCAGTTTTCCGGTAATCACGTCGAAGGCGCGAACTTCTCCGCTCGGCATGTCTGTCCAGCCGTTGTCGGCGATCCCGGACCCGATGACGAGAGTGTTGCCGATGATAGCGGGCGGGGAAGTCTCTTCGTAATCCGCATAGCTGCCGCGGGCCATGCGCAGTCCGTGGCGAAGATCGACGATTCCGTTATCGCCGAAATCCAGGCACGGCTTACCGGTCGAGGCGTCGAGGGCAATCAGGCGAGCGTCGATTGTCGCCATGAAGATCCTCCGCTGCCCCGCCGCAGACTTCCACGTGGAGACACCGCGATTGGCGAAATCGCCATATCCCGCGTCTTTATCTATATGCGAATCATACGACCACCGTTCCTTCCCAGTCACCGGATCGAGTGCGATGGCGCGTCCGAGCGGCGTACTCAGGTAGAGGGTGCCATCGACGTAGAGCGGCGTCGCTTCGAACTGTGTCGGCTTAGAGCCGTCCTTGGGAGCGTAAGCGTCACCAGTGCGATAGGTCCAGGCAACTTTCAGCGACTTTACATTTGTACGATTGATCGCCGTGAGCGGAGAAAACCGCTGACCGCCGGGATCGTGGCCGTAAGTGGGCCAGTCGCCATTTTCTGCCGCGAAAATGAGCAGAGTTGTGATTGAAAGAAATGCGACTATGCGGCCGAGGCTCTTCATGGCCCTAGTTTGCGGGAGAATTTAGGCGGAGCCAATTCAAGTGGGACGAACGGGACTGGAGCCGTGACAACTGGCTCCGATCTCACGCGCGTTCGAGCTCTTCCAGCGAGCCGCTGCGATAGCGCCGGCTCCAATTCAATTCGGCGCCGGTTTTGAGAACGATTTTCTGATCGCCGTGGAACCAGGAACGCACTTCGGCGATGCGGTCGACGTTTACGATTTCCGAGCGATTGATCCGGCGAAAAATAGCGGGATCGAGTTTGGCCGAAAGTCCGTCGAGAGTGTTGCGCACGATGTGGGTCTTATCGCCGGAATGAATGCAGGCGTAGTTGCGCGCGGCTTCAATCCAATCGATGCGGGCGACATCGAGAAAGAACGAACGATCGTTCTCTTGAATCAGGAGACGTCGAACGTAGGCAGGATCTGAACGCAGCGTGGCGACGAGTTCGTCCAGGCGGCTGGCCAAATGACTTGTGCTGCCGGCCGCGACGATGCGGCGGATGCGGGCCAGCGATTGCGCAAAGCGGCTCGGCTCGACCGGCTTTAACAGGTAATCGAGGGCATGAACTTCAAAAGCTTTGAGCGCGAAATCATCGTGGGCAGTGACAAAAACGATGTGCAGACCGTCGCGGGAGTCGAGAGCCTCGACCACGTCGAACCCGCTGCAATCGGGAAGTTGGATATCGAGGAAAGCCAGATCGGGCTTTAGCCGGTTCAAGAGTTCCACCGCTTCCGCTCCCGAAGCGGCTTCGCCAATTATGGAAACATCCGTTTCGCTCGTGAGTAGATGGCGAAGCTTCCGGCGAGCGGGTGGCTCATCATCCACCAGAACAACACGAATCATGCCAACGCGTGCTGCTTCACGGGTGCCTGCTCCTCGGCAACAGCCAGGCGAAAGGGCAACTGGATCTCGACAACGACTCCGCCGCCAGCAGCATCTCGGATCCGGAAGCTTTGCTGACTTCCGTACAGTCTTTGCAGGCGATCCGTAGTGTTGCGTATGCCGATTCCGGCGTTCAGATTCGCTGCAGGATCAATGCCAGGCCCGTGGTCCCGGATCGCCAAATGAAGCCAGTCACCATCGCGCCGTGCTCGCACCGAGACATGGACTTCGAAAGTCAGAGGATCCATGCCATGCCGGATGGCATTTTCTAGAAGGGGCTGAAGAATCAATTGCGGGACAAGCGCTCGTTTAGCGGCCTCATCGATTTCGATGGCGAGCTCCAGACGATGCTCCAGGCGGACTTCCATGATGTTCGTGTAGAGCTGCAGGAGTTCGATCTCTCTGGCGAGGGGCACCTCCTGCGAGCGGTCGTTCTTAAGAAGCTGGCGCAGCAGATCGCCGAGCCGGCCGATCATTTCATCAGCCGCGCGCGGATTCTCGTATATGGTTGCCGAGATGGCGTTCAGCGCGTTGAAGAGGAAGTGGGGCTCGAGTTGCAAACGGAGATTTTGCAGCTGAGCTTCAGACAGGCTGGCTTCGAGTTTGGCTTGATGAAGTTCGCGCTCACGAGCAAAGCGAATCTCGTGAAACAAGTAGATCAGGCTGACGCCCACCCAATAGAAGATGAAGAGGTGGGCGAACTCCATCGGATAACGCCATGAAAGATATCCGTAGCTTTGATGGAAACCGAGGAGCGGGAAGAAGACAGCCCTGAAGAGCGCGATTAACGAAGTATGCGCGACGGAGATGAGGCACAGAGCCGCAAGCTGCACGGCGACATTGCGGCGCCATCTAGGTGAGGGCAGCGGGAAACGGATCGCCACCAAATAGGCCAGCGGAAAAACGGCAAGACCGGCTAGAGCCCCTATAGCTTCTTCTGAAAACGTCAATAAAGCAGGCCTGTATTCGCCATTGGCCACAAAATCCAATTGCCTATAGAAAAATAAACAGGTCGTGATCACGGCGAACACGCCCAGTACAATGCGCCAATTGACTTGGCGCAAAGGGACGTAAGTGCGCGGAAAATTCTCCACGATGAAACTATGTTAGCGGGATTCCGTGCTGTTCGAGGACTCCCTGCACGTCCTTGGGGTAGAGCCTTGACGCATCGTACTCGACAAAAAGCTCATCGCCAGACGGCAAGACGCGAACGGTGAGCATGCCATAGACGGCGTGAATACGTGCAATGCTCTTCAAATCTTGATCGCTAAGGGCTCGCGCGAGCTTAAACGTGACGTCAACCTTCGTCATCGGGATTCAGAATAGCATCTGCATCGGGATCGCCCCGTTTTACTTTCCAGAGAATTTGGCGTAACATGCCGAGCCATGTTTCTGCGTCTGAAGCGGGCAATTCGAGGCGCCGCACCAGCCGTCTCAACTTGAGCTCAGTCGATTTGGAAGTGCGTTCGTTCACGTACCCGGAGCGGCCAAGAAGATCCCGCAAGAGGGAGGTGATGCGCTCGTATTCGCCGGCGTCAGCCCGAGTAGGCGGTTCAAAGCGCTTTTCGACCGCACTACTGTCGCGCCGCAGTTCATATAAGCAGATGGCAACGGCCTGACCGAGATTCATGGAGCCGTGCTCCTCCCGCGTGGGGATGCGCGACAGCCAGTGACAATGGCTCATGTCTTCGTTCGACAGCCCGAATTTCTCGGAGCCGAAGAGCAAGGCGGCATTCGAACTCTGGATGTGCTCGCGGATGAGAGTGCCAGCGGTCTCCAGAGTATAGAGCGGTACATGGAGATCGCGGTTTCCAACCGCCGTGGTTCCTACCGCCAGAGTGCAGCCTGCGATTGCGGGGGCAACCGTGTCGAAGACTTGAGCGCGATCCAAGATATACCCGGAGCGGACGGCGGAGCGCGCTTCTTTGAATGCCAGATCGTAAGGATTCACC
This sequence comes from uncultured Acidobacteriaceae bacterium, assembly GCA_963795445.1. Lineage (GTDB taxonomy): Bacteria > Acidobacteriota > Terriglobia > Bryobacterales > Bryobacteraceae > Bog-105. Next base: position 44,351 of record CAWCHX010000018.1, read on the forward strand.
AAACAAAGATCGGTGAATCCGAAATTGCTCATCGCGCGCGCGACAGCGCCGATGTTTAGAGGATTACGAGGGCTGACAAGAACAATTCGGAGGTCATGGGACAATTACTGCTCCAGGCTACTGCTCCAGGCTACTGCTCCAGGTAGGTGTAGCCCTGCATGCCTGCTTCGTAGAACTTCAGAAGCCGGCCCGCTTCTTCGTACCCGATGCGCTGTTCGCGAACAGCGGTCTCGACGTCTTTACGGAACGCATCGATCAGGACTTGCGAGTTGTACTGCACGTAATTTAAAACTTCCCGTACGGTGTCGCCTTGGACAACGGTCTCGAGAACGACATCGCCATGCTCATCCAAGCTCACGTGTACGGCGTTGGTATCGCCGAACAGATTATGAAGATCGCCCAGGATCTCTTGATAAGCGCCCAAAAGGAAGGCCCCTAGAATGTAAGACCCGTTGTTGAAAGTATGAAGCGGAAGAGTCTTCTTCACGTCCCGCCGATCGATAAACTGGTCGATCTTTCCGTCTGAGTCGCACGAAATATCACCCAGGACGGCGTGACGGGTGGGAGGCTCGTTCAGCCGGTGGATGGGCATGATGGGGAAAAGCTGTTTGACCGCCCAACTGTCGGGCATGCTTTGGAATAGCGAAAAATTGCAGAAGTACGTGTCCGACAGCATGCCATCCAGACCTTCTAGTTCTTCCGGAAAAAACTCCAGTTCGCCGGCAAGCTTCAGGATTCTGCGGCAGATCGCCCAGTAGAAATTTTCCGCCAGGCTGCGCTGCACCAGCGTAAGATAGCCGAGGCTGAAAAGATTCAGGGCCGAATCAAGCGCCTGTTGCGCATCGTGATAAGTCTCGAGAAGATTCTTTTTGTTGAGCGAACGATGGGTCTCGAATAAGTCGATCAGCGGCTGTTCGGAATCTTCGGGAACGCTCGCCGGCAAATCTTCCTGGCCGAAATCGCTGACGCCCAGAACGTTGAAAACAAGAACGCTGTGATAAGCGGCCACAGCTCTTCCGCTTTCGGTAATGATACTGGGATGCTGCACGTCAGACTCATCGCAGATACTTTGAATGTGATAGACGATGTCGCGCGCATACTCTTCGAGCGTGTAGTTGACGCTCGATTCGAAATCGGTTTGGGAGCCGTCATAATCGATTCCCAGCCCGCCGCCGACGTCCAGGTAGGTAAGCCCCGTGCCCAATTTCTTGAGGTCGACATAGATGCGCGCGGCCTCGATTACGGCGGCTTTAATCTGGCGGATATTCGTGATCTGGCTGCCGAGATGAAAATGGAGTAGCTGCAAAGAGCCCTCCATCTCCCGTTCCTTGAGGAAATCTACGGCTTTCAGCGCCTCGCTGACCGTTAAGCCGAACTTCGAGCGATAGCCGCCGGAGGATTTCCAGCGGCCGGAACCGCGGCTAGCGAGCTTAACGCGAAGACCAATGATCGGCTTGACGCCCACCTGCTCGGCGTGTTTGGCGATCAACTCCAGCTCAGTGAACTTCTCGACCACCGGTATGATTTGGCGGCCGATTTTCTTGGCCAGCATCACCATCTCGATGTATTCGTCGTCTTTGAAGCCGTTGCAGATGATCGGTGTTTCGTTGTCGGCGATGGCAAGCACCGCCAACAATTCCGGCTTGGACCCTGCTTCCAATCCAAAGTGGTAGGCGCGCCCGAACTCGAACACTTCTTCGACTACTTGCCTCTGCTGATTTACCTTGATGGGATAAACACAGCAGTAACGGCCTTGGTAGCCGTGCTCGCGCATGGAAGATTCGAAGGCCTGATGCATCTCGCCCAGGCGGTGTTTCAGGATCTCGGCGAAGCGGATCAAGATGGGGAGCGATATGCCGCGCCATTCGAGCGTGTCCACCAACTGTTTCAGATCGATGCTGCGATTCGGCTCCTTGGCCGGGTGAACGAACAGATTCCCGTTCTCGCCCACGGAAAAATATCCCTTGCCCCAACTGGCGACATCATAAAGTTCCGACGCATCGGAAGTGGTCCATCGATCGGCGGGTTCGCGCACTTGGGCGGCAGCAGCAACCTTGGTGTTCAGCGGGAGGACTCCTAAACAGGAACGAGGTGACGGCGGCGCGTCCCACAACAATTAAAGCACGGAAATCAGCGTTCTAAGTAGTGGAGTAGCGGTTTCGTCAAGAAATTCTGGAAGGCTGACGCCTGTTGAATACCCCAGCGAGAAAACTGCGCAAACGTCTCCACGTTATTCAACAGAGGGATGGTGCATTCAGATGAATCGTTATAGAAAGCTCTTCTGCAATGCTCTTTGGATGGCGGCATTCCAGCTTTGCGTGGCGCAAGCCCAAGTGCCGCTGAGCTTTGTCCCTGTAACACCTTGCCGAGTTGTCGATACGCGTCTGGCAGCGGGACCGTTCGGCGGACCCTCCATAGTAGGAAGCGCCAGCCGAAGCTTCCCTATTCCGTCCGGTTCCTGCAATATTCCGGCGGGCGCCGCCGCCTACTCCTTCAACGCAACCGTTGTGCCGCACAACAATCAGCCTGTCTATTTCATATTGGTCTGGCCGACCGGGCAGCCGCAGCCTTTGGCTTCGTCGATCAATTCATTTACGGGCCTGATTCTCGCCAACGGGGTCATCGTTCCCGCGGGTACGAACGGCGCCGTCAGCGTATATGTGAGCGATACGACCGATGTTCTTCTCGATATCGACGGCTACTTCGTGGCCCCAACCATCACCGCGACTCAAACCACCGCCCTGGGAACGGGCGCTTCGACAGCCGGATCGCAGAATACCGCTATTGGCTTCAACGCGCTGCAGGTCAACAGCACAGGCAACGGGAACACCGCCACCGGCTCGGATGTTCTTTCCAGCAATATTTCCGGAGCTAACAATGTCGGAGTGGGGGCGTATTCCATGCTTTTCAATGCGTCCGGATCGGCCAATACGGCGCTCGGCAGCCAAGCGCTTTTGAACAATCTCATTGGCGGCGATAACACCGCCATCGGGTTCTCGGCCCTTTGGTCAAACGTGGTTGGCACGAGCAATACGGCGGCTGGGGTCAACTCCCTTATGGGCAATACAACGGGCAGTTACAACGCTGCCCTAGGGCAAGGCGCGCTATCGGCGAATACTGACGGATCCTGGAACATAGCTCTCGGGTATAACGCCGACAGCCAGGCGAGTAATGGGAACTACAACATAGAAATTGGAAATCAAGGCACGAGCGCGGACTCCGGCACGATTCGAATCGGCTCCTCCGGCAATCAGACGAGCACGTTCATAGCGGGGATCAACGGCGTGAGTATTGCAAGCGGTTCCGCGGTGCTGATCAATTCCAATGGCCAGCTTGGCGTAAGTCAATCCTCCGAGAGGTACAAGGAGGACATACATGATATGGACAGCGCCAGCGATGCCTTGATGCAGCTTCGCCCCATCACGTTCCGCTATAAACGAGCTACAGAGAACGGAGCTAAGCCACTTCAATACGGGTTGGTGGCCGAAGAGGTGGCAAAGATTTTTCCAGAGCTAGTAGTCTACGACAAGAATGGGCAAGTGGAATCTGTGCAGTACCAGGAGTTGCCGGCCTTACTGCTCAACGAGCTTCAAAAGCAGCGTCAAGCGATCGAGCGGCAGAATGCGCGAATCGCGGAACAGGAAAACGAGATCCGCGCGTATGAGGCGCGTACCGCCGCCTTGGAGAAGTTACTGCAGAAGCGCAAGCATTAGAACGAGCTTGCCGGCGCTAATAGGAGACGTCGCTGCCGATAGTCAAAGCAGCGTCGGCGTCAACAGGAACACCATTTACCATGAACTTACCGCCCGGGTAGAGGTCGGTTTTGCTGAGCCAAGCTGCGAGCAGATAGCCGGCGGGCATGTCCTTGGTGGAAAGCTCAACAGTATAGACTTTCCCCTGCGAATTGGCCTGGGCAGGAAAATCGAAGCCCACGAAGGTGTTGTCCTTGATCTGCTGCAGCGGCACTGACCCGGTTGCAATTACTTTGGACCCGTTCTCGCCTGCCAGCAAGCGGAAGTTTAAGGTTCCGCTTGGTATGGTCTTCGTGTAAGTACCTAGAAAGATCTGAATGTTAGTGAGCCCGTTGTGCGGAGCGACAAAACTCTGCGCCAGTTTGGTTGCCGGTCCGAGAGATGGAGAAGGTTGGCTTATGAGGCGGGGATCCAGCAACACATCCGAGACAACATGTCTTTCTTTAGAGCCGCACGAGCTTAACAATATAAGGAGGAGCGCGGCCAAGTACGGAAACAGCAATGTGCGCATTTTCATGAAAGATCAAGACAATATTCTCATAGAGGAGATGACCTTTGACGCAGACGTTATCGGACCCAAAAATTGAAACCATAAAAGTTGATGGATATGATGTGCCCGTTCGGCTTGCGGCACTGACGGGGTGTCCGCTTGGAATTTTCGAGAGCTATGGAAATGCGCAGTTCCAATGCCTTCAGAAATATCTCAATATTCGTCCGCACGATTTTGTTCTGGAGATAGGTTGTGGAGCGGGACGACTGGCCATCCCTGCAACTCATGTCGTGAACGCTTCAGGCGGCTATCTTGGCATCGACATCATCGAGGACTCAATCCGCTGGTGTTCGGAGAACATCACGCGCCGCTATCCCCATTTCCGTTTCCATTTCGAAGACGTAAGAAGCCAAATCCACAACCCGGCTGGAGTAAAGGATCCCGCCAGTACCGTTATTCCTCTACCCGACGGTTCGGTGGACCGGTTGTTTTTATCTTCGGTTTTCACTCACATGTTTCCAAACGGCGTTAGAAATTATTTGCGGGAGTTTCGTAGAGTGCTGAAGCCCCAGGGCATCGCGCTGAGCACCATGTTCCTCCTCAACGAAGGCAGCCGAAAAGCGATTCAGGACGGAAAAACGCCGTTTACTTTTCCGCATCGTTACGAAGATCCGGAATACTGCTGGGTTCAAACCCTAGAACATCCGGAGGGCGCGGTGGCGTACGATGAAGCCGATTACATAGGTATGATCCGCGGCAGCGGCATGGAGTTATGCCAAAGCCCGGTATATGGTACCTGGAGCGGAATCGGTGATTCCGACAGAGATGGTCAGGATTACGTAGTATTCGGACCATCGGCGTGACTAGTTTCGCTCTCACATAGTTGCGGCAAAGACCCTTTGCTCATCGAGAGAATGTGAGTCTCGGGACGCCCGGTTGGCAGCAAGGCAGGCCTCCGGATCGCACAGGAAGCTATAAACTTCTTCCATTTGCGATGCCCCGTTCAGATAATTTGAACGTATTCTTGCCAGAGCGTTGCTGGTAATTCGTTGCCGCAAGGCGGTGTCAAGTAGACCTCGCTCAACAGTCTCAGCTATGGCCGTTGCAGTGGCGCACGTCAACAAGCAGTTCTCGCCATCTTCGAGCAGCCACGATGTCCAGGCGTTCAAATTTGTCACGACCAGCGAACCGCACGCCATGAGCTCGAGCGGAACGTAGGAAGGATGCCGGGTAAGCATCATCACGACTCCTACATCGGTCTCGCGATAGAGCCGGGCACAATCCTCATAGGAGAGGTTTCCGAGGTTTTCAACAATTCCCTGTAAGCCGTACTCAGAAGGTTCCCATTCGCCGCCGGCGCTGACGATGCGGACGCGATTCCTCAGTGATTGTTTGAGACGCTTCATGGCCGCGCTAAGCAATTCGAACGAATTGCGGCGGTGCACGGGGCGTCCGTAAAAAAATACCAGCCAGGGTCCCTCGGGATTTCGGCGATCCCGGAACTCGGAAGGATAGAAGACCGCCTCATTGATGAAGGGGTTGAAGTGAATTGCCTTGCCGCCGTATTCTGTCTCGTAAATTCTCCTTATGCTAGACGTATTTGCAATCCCATATAGACCCATCCGATAGGTGCTTTCCACGATTGCGCTGGCAGACCCGGCCCGATAGAAAGCCGGTTCGAAATCTTGAATCAGATAAAAGCGCCGCGCAACAGCCTTGTGATGCAGCGCGAAATAAGCTGTTGTCCAAAGGGTGCAAATACTCGCATCGGCGAGCGGCAGATCGGCGAAATCCTCGGCCCGTTGCATGACGAACACGTCGGAATCCTGCAAGCCGGGATATACCAGGCGGATCCGCGCCGCCATTGTCCGCTGATCCGCATGGTTGCAAATCGCGAAGAGGCTTTGGACGCCTTTCTGGCGTCCCCAATAGTCGGCAAAGCGCAAGAAAGTGAAAACGCCTCCAAAGAATGCGTTTTCAAACGATGGCACAAACCAGATGATGCGTTTTACCTGACGAAACCCAGAAATGAGGCTGGCGTGCTCGCGCAGGTAGCGAAGCTGTTCCTGGCTGCAATCGAAGTCGGCGACTATGGATTCCTCTTCATTAAGCGCGTGCGTCTCAGCGGTCGGCGCGGGCGCGGTCTCTTTTACGGCCGCTACATGACGCGCTGCAAAATCGTAGCTCGAGGCCTCCTCGCGGTAACGATATTTCGGCTCACGGCTCCACAGAGAAACATTGGGGCTCCAAAACGGATCGCCGTTCAATAGCCAGCGGCCATAATGCTTGAACGAGTGAATGTAGTCGCCGGCGGGGATATCGGCGCCACGCGTTTGTTGCTCGTGATGGACAAGCTGGGCAAACGGGTTGTACACAATCCGGTAGCCCTGCCGATGCGCTCGCAGACAGATCTCCACGTCACTGCCGCATAAGATGAAATTCTCGTCGAAGCCGCCGAGGCTGTCGAAGACCTCGCGCCGCATCATCATGCAGGCGCCGGTCACGGCCAGAAAGTTGCGGTACCAACCGGTGCTTCCCGCCATGCCGAAGGTAAGAGCCGCTTGGTCAGCAAAAGGATGATCGGCGAATCCGTTCATTCCCAGAACAATACCCGCGTGCTGAAGAGCGCCATTCAGACGCAGAAGCTGGGCGCCCACTACGCCCACGGGTTTGAAGTTGGCCCAGGCGACAAGTTCGTCCAGCCAATCCGGCCGCGTGATCTCAACGTCATTATTCAGGAACAACAGAAAGTCGCCGAGCGCCTCGCGCACTGCAGTATTGTTAACCGCGCTGTAATTGAATGCGCCGGGGTACCAGATGATTCGAATCCGAGGGTTAGCCGACAGGCTGCGCAAGTACTCCCGGGTCTCTGGCTGACTGCTTGCGTTATCCATTATCAGGATTTCGAAATTTTGATATCGAGTATGTTCGAGCAGCGTTGAGATACAGCGAGAAAGCAGATCCACCCGGTCTTTGGTCGGAATGACGATCGACACCAGAGCCTCCGGAGCGCGCCGAAAACGAACGTGCAAGAGACCATCGGGCATTACTTCCGGGTCGGCATCCATTCCGATGCGGTCCATGTGGCGGCCAATGGCAAGCAGTTGAGCGTCCGCCGCATAATTCTTGGCGGAGCCGTTGCGCGCGGTCGATTCGGGATGCATTCGCCAGTGATAAAGAACTTTGGGAATATGAGCAATGCGGCTGGTCCGCTCAACCGCCCGTAGGAACAGATCCCAATCTTGAGCCCCATCCGTGGAACTGTCGAAGCGCCCTGCTTGTTCGATCAAGTCACGGCGTAGAACCGTCAGGTGGGTCAAATAGTTTGCCGAGAGCATGATCTCGGGCGACCATTCTGGTTTGAAAAGTGGAGTACACCTCAAGCCTTGCCCGGCGTCGAGGTAGTCATGGTCCGAGTAAAGGATATCTGCATCGGGCTGTTCTTGAAGACGCGACGCCATTTCGAATAGCGCGAAGGGCGCCAACGAATCGTCGTGGTCAAGCAGTACGATAAATTCTCCAGTGGCGAGGTCCAGCGCGGCGTTCGAGTTCCTGGAGATGCCCCCATTTCGTTCCAGCTCCCGTAGGCGGACACGGCCATCCGACGAGGCCAAATTCCGTAGCCAATCCAGATTGCGCGAATCGCCATCCGGCGCGCATGCGATACACATTTCCCAGCGCGCATAGGTCTGCCTCAAAACGCTTTGCACGCAGTCCTGGAGAACGGTGTGGTCGACCACGTAGACAGGAATGATGACGCTGAAAAGCGGAGGATCAGGCAGTAAATGCGCTAATTCCCTCTGGCTATGCAGTTCATGCGTGGTTGGCTCTTGCTGGTCAATCCACGTTTGGTAAGCGGCATCCGCGGAGCGGCCACACTCCGGCGCGGCGCTCCGCGGAGGAGGGACGTTTTCATCCGTTGTGGCTGGTGGACTCGATTCCTCGTTTACGAGCTGTTGATCCGCAATCGGGGTAGCGGCTTCGGCTTCGCCAACACTAATCTGAGCGGCGCTTCCTGACTCTGGATTTGGCTCCTGTTGGGCGAACGCGCCAATCTGCGTGTGGGCCGCTTGATGTTCAGAGCTGGTGAGAAACTTGCGCGCGAAGAATCGAACAATTCTGTACAGTGCAGGCCAGTCTTGCCTCAGCTTGCGAACAGGAATGCGGCATCTCTCCGCTAGTCTCCACGCTTTGCTATTGAGAACAGCGGCCAAAGTAGTTCGAAGCTCGGCAGCTTCGCGACTGCTCTCTTCCAGTTCCTGGGCTAGCCGGTCGCGCTCAGGTTTGAGCATCTCTACTTCGGCGGCGAAGCGGTCGCGATCAGGCTGCAGCGTCTCAATTCGGGCTTCGGAGCGGTCGAGCTTTCCCTCGGATAGTTCAATTCGCGCTAATAAGCGGTCGCGCTCCGCGCCAAGCGCAATCAGCTTCTGCTCCGCATCCTGTATCTCCGCATCTTTGGCTTGCAAGCGCGAAGTGAACTGATGATGGGCTTTGTGAAGTCGGGCAAACTCGCGTTCCAGTGCAGTCGCCCACTCGCTGGATCGATCCGGAGCGCTACGCGCATTTACCTGTTCCTTTAGCCGCGCCTGCAACTGCTGTAGAGCGGCAGTCCGGGCCTGCAGGGCAGACTTGTACCGAATGAAATCCGAAAAAAGCGGAAGCAAGTCATCTTCCGGAGGGCGCCCCTTCCTGAAAAGCACAGCATAGGGCGTGATGAAGCCGGCGTCGAACCGTACATCCGGCCAGAAATCAAACTCCGAGAAAAGCCGCAGCCAGTATATGGCGGGCCGGACATTGACATGTGCCGGTTCATCGAAACCATCCGGAGTTGATGAAAACAGCACAGCACCGGAAGTAGAGCAGAGGTTCCGGACGGCAGCCTTGACCTCTTCCGGGGAAAGATGTTCCAGGACCTCTATGCACGTGACCAGATCGAATTGGCCCGGGATGGCATCTACCAGGGACCCGACTCTGCAGTACTCCCTGATATCCGGGCGCACTTGGGATATGGCGTATTCCGAGATGTCTATGCCCTCGCAATAAACGCCTCGGTCCCAAAACGCTTCTACGAGTAGCCCCATGGCGCAACCGGCGTCGAGTACCCGTTGGGGATGCAATGCCCTGATGACTTGATCGGCTATGATGGCGAAGAAATTTGCCCAGTGCGCGGATCTTTCATACGGGATTGAACTGCATCGCTTGGCAAAATATTCAGCGTCGTAGAGCGCCCCGATTTCCCGTGCTGAAGGCATGTTTTCTACTATTATTGTTTATTCTTTCGCGATTCCATTAAAATCCTGCATCAGCTTCCGCAAAAGGAATAGAACCAGGGCCAACGAGAGCAACGCCAAAGCAAGCATTCCGGGCTGCAGGAAACCATCCGGAAGAGCCGCACTGGGCACCGGTAGCCTCATCCAGAAGACGTAAAGCATAAAGTTGAGTGCGATTTGTAATAAGCCGACCAGTAAAGCGACCGGACGCGACGCTGCCCACAGCGCCAGTACGCATGAGGCATAAGCTGCTAAAACGATCATGTAAGTGCCGGAGTGCAAGATGGTGGCGTTTGGCCCAAACATGATAAGACACCAGGGAATTATCGTGAAAGCAATAAGAAGCCAGACAATCGCCGCGGTTCTCCACTCCGGCGAGCGAAATTTCCTTCTTGCCCCAATGGCTAATGCCGGTACCCCGAGGGCGAGAAAGCCGAGATTTGGAAGGAAAAAGTAGAATCCGAGCTGCCGCAACTTTGTGGCACTCTGTGCGATAACGGACCCATTCTGGCCGTTGCCGGCGACGAGTTGCGTCACCAGCGCCGCGGCATTCGTCCAGTACTCAGGCGTGTGCGCAACTATCGTCGAGAAATTGTCTAGCTTGTAATTCAGAATCTGCCCGGCGGTCAAGCTGCCATACGCGGCCGCGATTACGGTTCCCACTGGACGAAAATCGACCCAATCGACTCCCGCCAAATGCATCCTTATCAGACGATCGCCGGGTGGGTCATAAAACCTCTGATAGAAGATCCACGGCAAGTACAAAGCGGCCAGTGTGGCGGCTGCAATCGCGCCGCTTTTCAGGGTCACCCTGCATTTCAAGACAACCGTGGTGAGGATAAGGCCACACGCGGCAAAGGCGCTTCCGCCATGGGACAGCAGCCCGAACGCGAACAGCCCGCCTGCCGCGACGGACACCATTGTGCCGTGTTGCGCAGCGGCGCCCAATCTGTTACTCAGGACAACACCAGCCAATGCCAGCATGAAGGCGGCCGCGATCAACTTGGGCCATACATAGAAGCTATTCAAAAAGACAAACCCGGAGAAAAGCGTGACGGCGAGCGCAAACCGAACAGCCCTGTCGCTCGCGCCGAGGGCGATCAGCAGAATCCAAAGACCGAAAATCCAGAAGCTCTGGCCGATGACGGAAATGATCGTATAGCCGAGATCTCTTGGCCCTTTCGTGTAAGGGTATTGAGAGAGCGCCAGGCCGGCCTGCAGAGGCGGACGGTCACTCGAAAGCCAATCGCCAAATAAGGGCTTAGGTACGTGACCAGCGCGAACGCCTTCCGCGAATAGATACGGCAGCCAGTTGTCCACGGGTAACTCATGCGTGAATCGCCTCCAGGACGCAGTGAGAGGATGGCTGAGACCGCCATAAACAAACCCCGTAGACAAGACCAGCAGCGATACCGCGCCCGTTAATAGGATCGGGGTGAGTAGCGTCTTCAATACCATGCGGCCCGACGCATCCAGCTTTGGCAACGTCCGGATCAGGATGGCAAGCGCCATGATCGGCATCACAAGGAAAATCGCATGGCCAAGCCTGGGCGAAAGGAACCATAGCCAGAAGGCGAAATAGGCCGAGGCGCCCACCGCAGCGAGTATTATGGCTCCCGCGACAACAACGTCGCGAACACCTTTAGAAATCACTAAGGCGCAGACCGCCAGTCCCGGCAGGAAGATCAGGATCGCGGGCAAGATTGTCCTAAGGAGGAGAGACAAGGCATCCCTAAATCCAATATTGGATGCTAAGCTTTCGACTGGTTCACTGAAGCCGAACCAGCCGCCCGGGCCGGCATTATTAACTTTGGCAATTAGGCGAATAGGCACGCCCTGCCATGAGGACGGAATCGAGAAGTCGTACAAACGCCAGTTCTCATGCGGCTGTTCTATCGGTCTCAGTGCGAATTGTAAGCCGTCCGAAGGCCTTTCGACCACAAGGCTGACCGCTGGAGTCGACGGGTAACCGGCCAAATAGAGTTGAAGGTGAGCGGGGGCGGGAAATGCTGAGCTCGCCGCGCTTCCGGTTGTAGCTTCCCCGTCCTTACAGAAAGAACCCCACGTAAGTAGCCCGTCCGGCTTTGGTTCGAGCCATTTTGTTCCCGCCGGGACGCCGTCCGGGCAGAAGCCTTGAACTTTCGTGAGAGAAATTCGTGGTTGGAGAAAGCTTTGCTGAGGGCTGGCTACTGCAATCCCAGCTGAGAGGAGCAACAGAAAATATGACAAGCAGAAATGCCGGAACATCCCGAGCGCCAATAAGTCACTTTCGCACGGTCTGACTTTGCGGGCGTTCATGAAGCTTCTCTTAATCTTCCGCTAAGAGAAATTAATTGGATATTTCAACTCTTTTCTCGGTCCCCTGCTAGCGAACGTCTGAACAAATGCCGATTACGAAGATGACGCTTACCCAAATGCAAACACTGGCTAAGTCGTCATACAAAAGCTATTGACTTCACACGACATCCCATGTATTATCGGGCTTACGATTTGGGCCGAGTTGCGCATCAACCCTTGAAATGATGCCTTTGCCAACTCTATATACGCCATCGGAAGTGGCTGGCAAGCTGAAAGTAAACCGCCGTTCAGTTTATCAATGGCTTGCTACCGGGCGTCTAAAGGGCCTGCGCGCCGGACAGGGCTGGCGCATTACGGAGGAGGCTTTGATCATCTTCATGGGAAGCGGCTGTGCTTCCGCCAACGATGAAGACAAATGTCCGGCAGATGGTACAGTACATCGGTGAGGATGATACAGTACGTCAGTAATGTTGCCAAAGTGTCGGCGAACGTATATATTGGCCTGTGGCAGGGAATGCGTGTTTGTAGATTCGCCCCGGGGGCTTCGCGAACACCGGAACTTTGTGCGTGGTTGTGAGTTTAGAGAAGACATTGTAGATTTCTAAAAAAGATTGCAGAATTGAAAGAAAACTCTGAGAAGGAAAACCTCTGTATGAATATCTCGTCCGAGAAGACTGTTCGTAGTTCTCGAAGTACCCGCGCAATAAGCTTGGTCCTAGCGCTCTTAGTGGCTGGAGTGTCGGGCGCCTCTTATTTGTATACGAAGGCGCCTGCGCGCAAAGCGCCTGCGCTTTCCCACGCAAAAATCAAGGAAAACGTTGGCAAGTTGCCGCTGGCATTTGAGCCTAATAAAGGCCAGACGGACGCGCAGGTCAAGTATCTCGCGCGCGCCAATTCCTACACTGCGTTTCTGACTTCTAACGAAACCGTAGTGCGCATTGGAGCCAAGAACCAAGACGTCTTGCGGATGAAGCTGCAGAACGCGAACGCCGCTCCGGCGATTTCGGCCGAAGATCTGCAGGTCGGAAAGAGCAATTACCTGATCGGTGACGATCGCTCTCAGTGGCACACGGGCATCGAGCATTACGGCCAAGTTCGTTATGAGAATGTTTATCCGGGAATTGATGTTGCTTACCGCGGTAATCAACGCGATCTCGAATACGATTTCGTGGTAAAGCCCAATGCGGACCCCAGCCAGATTCGACTGGCCTTCTCGGGCGAGCGTAACATGTCGCTGGATGCCGAGGGCAACCTGACGTTGGAGACTGCGGTGGGCAAGAGCGTCAATCATAAGCCCGTCGTATATCAGACGATTAACGGCGTCAAAACGCCGGTCTCGGGCGAATTTGTTCAGCTCTCCAAGAATGAGGTTGGTTTCAAGTTGGGCCGGTACGATCGCGCGCAGCCTGTCGTGATCGACCCCGTGCTGACCGTGTTGGCTTTTGTCGGCGGTAGCGGCGACGATCAAGGTTGGGGCGTAGCAGCCACTAACGGTGGCGTTTACCTGACCGGCCAGACGAACTCCGTCAACTTCCCCATGACTCCGGTCATTCCCGCCTCCGGAACCGGCAACCCCACGGCCGTGCCGATCTACCAGAGCACCAAGAGCAGTGGCTACGACGCGTTTGTGACGCAAATGAGCGCCGACGGAACGACTCTGATTTATTCGACCTACCTCGGTGGTAACGGCGATGATGTCGCCAAGGCGATTGCGGTCGATTCCACCGGCGCGGCCTACATCGCCGGCTACACCGCTAGTACAAACCTTCCGAAGACGGTCGGCCCCGCCTTTGTCGCGGGTTCGGGACTACAGGCGTTTGCCGCGAAGTTGTCCGCCAATGGCCAGTCGCTCGGCTACCTCACTTATTTTGGCGGCAGCTCCACCACTCTGGCCTTGACGATGGTCCTCGATTCCTCTAACAACATGTATATCGGTGGATCGACTTTCGGCGGCCTCGCCACGGTCAACGGATACTACACGACGTATGCTGGCGGCAGTTCAGATGGCTTTATTGCCAAGATGGACCCGAACGGCAACTACTTAGCTGCAAGCTACCTCGGTGGTTCCCTCGCCGATCAGGTGTACGGCTTGGCGGTCGATGCGGCGGGAAATGTCTATGCGGTTGGCACGACGAGCAGCATAGCCGGCAGTACGACCACTTTTCCAGTTGGTCCTTCTGCAAATTATTTAATCCCAACGACGGCGGGTACTTACGGATTCCTCTCCGTGATGCCTACCAATTTAAATAACCTGACGTATTCGTTGATTTTGGGCAATGGAACTAACTTCCAAAGCAATGCGAACGCGGTGGCTCTCAGCTCGAGCGCCGGTATGGTCTACGTTGGCGGCAGTGCCAGCGCGGGCTTCACGCAAGCCGTCAGCGGCACTGGAAGCCTTACGACCGGCACTGCTCCCGGGGGATTCGTATTGGGATTCAAATCAACGCTTACCGGCACCGCAAATGCCACCGGATTTACCGCGACGTATTTGGGAGCAGGCACAGTAGTAAACGGCCTTGCTGTCGACTCGGCCGGGCAAGCCTATTACGCTGGCCAGAGCGGCGGCAATAGCGCCCTGTTTGGACGGTTAATGTCGACCGGTGCGCTGAACGGGGCCGTCAACACAGCTCACGGTAGTGGAACGGACGTCCTGAATTGGGTGTCCGTAAATCCGCAAAGAGAAGCATTTTTCATTGGCTCGTCCAGTTCACAGGGTACACTGCCGGCGGCGTTGACCTTCGCCGGCCCAGTTACCGAGCCTACCAGCCCGCCGTTTAATTACGGATGGAAAAACACCAGCACCAGTACTCCAACATATAGTGGCGCCACCGCGAACACCACCGGCGCCAACGATGTTCTGTATATGGGCGTGCAGTACCAGGACATCCTGTTGAGCCCCACGTCTCTAACTTTCACCACGGCCGTGAACGGCTCAACTCCGCAATCGCAGAGCATTACAGCCTCTATTTCGAACGGTGCTTCGTGCACGTTGAGCGTAGTGAACTCAAACACTACCAACTTTACCGTCACGCAAGTGGATTCGACCTCGGTGTACAACGTAGCAGTCGTCGGCTCGACCGCCAGCCCCATCGTATACACTGGGACACTCACGTTCTCGGGTACCGGTTGCGACAATGCTCCCGTCGCCACGTTGACCTACAACGTGAATACGACTCTCAGCGTCAACGCCGGTGCTGCGACCACTTACAACGTGACGCAGGGCTCGGGCATCTCAGGCCAGGGCGCAAACATCACCATCCCCTTCTATATTTCTACATCGGGCGGTTCGGTGAACTATACGGTCGCACTCACAAACGTTACGACTCCGACAGGGGGCACCTTCCCGTCGGCGTGCATCGCACTACCACCTTCCGGGACCGCGAGTGTTGCACAGTCGACGGTTAACGCAACAATTACCAATACAGTGGCAACTCCTGGGACCGGACCCGCAGGCTGCACCAACGGGCTGGCAGGCCTATCGGCCTCGTCTCTGCCGGCTGGTACGTACACAGCTAACGTCGCTTTCGCGGTCCCCACCGGCGGGGCCACCACAGTGAACATACCGCTCACCTTCAACGTCGCGGCGCAAGCCGCGGGAGCTCCGGGAGTCACTCCGAACCCGACCTCGCTGGCCTTCACGTTCGCGTCCGGCTCAACGGCCTCCACGCAAAGCTCTATGACTTTGTCCGCCACAAACGGACCGTCTACGTATTCCGCTGCGTTGGTGGCGTACCCGAACGCTAACGCCAATCCGACACAAACTGCGCTTTCCGGCCAAGGGCAGCTTCCTGCCGGGGCGCTCTCCATCGTTTCGGGCCAGTCCGGTACCATCGCGCAAGGTTCAACGGCCTTCCTGGTGGTGCAGGCGAATCCGACCGGTGTGCCGAGCGGTGACTACGCAATGAACGTAGCGATCACAGTAGGCGGTACAACGAGCTACTATCCCGTGTACGTGACTGTGGGCAGCGGCATCTCCGTTACCCCCGCAGGGACGGTCACGTTGTCTGCCCCGGCCGGATATCCCGCTGGCCAAAACAACACGGCACAGTTGACCGTGACCGTGTTCACTAACAGTTCGAGCAATACTGTTGACGTTCCGCCGCCCACAGTGACGCTTTCTGGTGCGGCGGCAGGTTCCGTCACGGTGACACCGACCACCCACTGTACTGAGACAGGGACTACGACCCCTGTCAGTTGCACCTATACGCTAAATGTGAACACGACTAACGTTGTAGCCGGAACATACAATGGCACGGTTACGTTCACCCCAACGACGACTCCATCCTCGGCCTCCAGTGCTTCCCCTGTTTCGGTTCCGATCACTCTTACCGTGACATCGGTACCGGCGATAATGGCGGTAACCATTAACAACTCGGTGACCACTCCAGTGCCAGCCTCGGGATTCGTAATCAGCCAGAGGAGCACGAACGGCAGCCTACCCAGCAGCCAGGCTTGCGGTACCATCGACCTTGAAACCAACGGCGGGACCTCGACCGCTGCATCGACCAGTATCAGTAATCCCAGCAACGCCTCGGTCTACATGTCCATCGCGTATCAAAGCGGGGCCATAACGCCGCCTGGTTCGACCTCCGCTGCTCCAAATCAACCGTTGACTACGGCACCCACTCCGCTTGAGATTTGTGCAAACCAGAGTAGTGGCACTGTCCAAAGTGGATCCTATACCTCTACGCTCACCATTACGGATTCGTTCGGTAACAAAACGACCATCCCCGTGACGGTCACCATTACGAGCACGACGGCTGCCGAGATCGCCGTGTTCCGCAGCATTCAACCCGGTTCTGGTGGTCCGGCTCTGTTCGCGCTAGACGTAAACGGAAATTTCCAATATGACTCCGGCGTTGATAAGTTCAGACAGTTCGGCCTCGACGGTGACATACCTGTTGCCGGAGACTGGACCGGAAGTGGCACTGTACGTATCGGCGTGTACCGCCAGGGCCAGTGGTTCCTCGACCTGAATGACAATGGCGTGTGGGATGGTACTGGAAGCGGTAACGATGGCATCTTCAGCTTCGGCCTGCCGGGCGATATCCCGGTGGTCGGCGACTGGAACGGTGACGGCCGCGCGAAGTTTGGCGTATTCCGTTGCCCGGCTGTCGGCAGCCCGGGCGTCTGCACCTGGATACTGGACTACGCCGGCAAGATGGCGTATGATCCGACCACCGCAGTGACCCTGTCCTTCGGTTTGCCTGGTGACCAGCCGGTCGTCAATAATTGGAACGGTACCGGCACAGGCGATCAGATCGGTGTGTTCCGCTGCCCGTCCTCTGGCGTCTGCACTTGGTTTGTAAATGCCAGTGGAAGCGGTTCCTATAGTGCCAGCGACCCTCGTTACTCGTATGGTCTGCCTGGCGACATCCCAATCGTTGGTAACTGGAACGGAACCGGCCGTAAACGGATCGGTGTCTTCCGTAATGGGACGACCATCCTGAACGTGAGCGGAAGCAACGTGTTCGATTATTCGGACCAGATCGGAAGCTTCGGATTAGCGGGAGACAAACCGGTAATCGGCAACTGGACTGGCCTTATAGCAACCAATCCATAACCAAGTAAGCACTTAAGCAAGAGGGCTCCATTCTTCGGGATGGAGCCCTTTTTGTTTTCCCAGGCGGTTTACACTCGATAGTTGCTGGCTACTGCATGAGCGTCGACCCACAAATGGCGGCTTCACTGCCTGGCACCCTGGCCGCCGTACACGGCTGGCGCAACCATCTGAATAAGTGGGTTTTTCTGGTAGCCATTCTTCTGATCTCAGCGGCTGTCGTTTCCCGCAGGCCGGACCTGATCTCGAATCCTCAATTCTGGGGTGACGAGTCTTCGTGGTTCGCGGAGGCTTATTCAACCGGCGCTTTCCATTCTCTTTTTCACCCGCAGGCGGGATATCTTTGCGTCGCTTCCAAGATTCCCGATGTGATCGCAACACATGTGCCGCTGGTCGAAGCTCCTGAAGTCTTCGACCTGTACACCATCGCTATCCAGGCGCTGCTGGCGTCTTTCCTGCTGACCAGCCGCCTGGCCCATCTGGCAAGCCTACCGATCCGAACGCTTCTCTGTTTTTTGTGGATTGCCGTCCCGAACTGCGCCGAGATCGAGACCCTCAACAATACTCAATGGATGTTGGCGGTGCTAGGCGCATTGGTGCTTTTATCAGCCGCGCCAAAAACATTGCCGTGGAAGATCTTCGATGTGGTATCGATTGCCCTAATTTCAGTAACTGGACCGTTTTGCCTGCTGCTGTTTCCTATCGCATGCATCCTCTGGATCATCCGGCGCTCGCGTTGGACCGCCGTATTGACGCCCATTGTCGGACTCGGGTGCTGTGCTCAACTCTTCACCCTGTCGCACTTCTTGAAAGCCTGCACGCCCGTGCACGTGCTAACCCCACTGGGAATCAGAGTGCTGGCGGGCCAGGTCTTCCTATTCGGTACCATGGACGGCGGCAACATCATCCCCCATGCATCACTCCAGTCGTTAGGCGCCGCAGAGTTGGCGACCGTTATTGTGATTGCGGGAGTGCTGATGGGCGCATACGCGCTTGTGAAAGCGCCCCTCGAGTTGAAGCTCTTTGTTGCTTTCGGAGGCCTCGTCTGCCTGGCGGTTATACGCCGTCTGCATTGCGATCGAGGTTGGGATTGGCAATCGATGATGAATATCTTCTATGCCGTTCGCTACTGGTACATTCCGCGTTTGGCCGTTCTTGCCATCTTTGTTTGGCTGCTGGGGCGAGCGCGGCCGCTGTGGATTCGTGCCTTCGGTTATGCGGCTGTGTTATCGCTCTCCATTGCCGCCGTCGCGCACTGGCAATATCCGGCTCAGCCGAATCTGGACTTCCCGCGATATGCCCGAGCTTTCAACCAGGTTCCTCCAGGTACCACAGTGACGATCCCGGTGAATCCTGGCGGCTGGACGCTTACCTTAGTCAAGCATTGAGCGCGGCCCGCTCAAGACTTATGACTTTCGTGCGACGACCAGGAACTGGCGGCCGAATACCTTCCAGAGGAACGGAAGTTTGAGGTAAAGCCGCAGAGTCCAAATGGGCGGGCGAGTCCCTTGGGACATGGTGTAGGGCAAGAACTTCTCAATCGAGTGCTCCATCTTAAATCCGGCCATGATCATCGCTTCCGATAACGAAAGCTCTGTCAGCGGCAGGTGGTGATCGAAGAAGTCCCAATAACTCCCGCTGAGATGCTTTACGTTGGGGCCCAAACTCATCAGGCGTCCGCCGGGCCGCAAACAGCGCTGCGCCTCACGCAATGTTTCCTGCAGCGCTGTCTTTGTCGGAAGGTGCTCGAAGAAATTGCTGGAGAAGACGACATCCAGGGAGTTGTCCCGCAGGGGCCAAGTGGTGCTGCAGTCCTGCTGGATAAGTTGAATACCGGGGAGGATGCGGTCCTTTGCGCTGGGATTGAGATCCATCGCAAACTTCTCTCTCGCGGTTAAGTTGTTGATGAATTCGCCATAACCGCATCCCACGTCCAGAACGGAATCAGTGTCGCAGACCCAACGCGAAAAAAAATCCGAGACTAGCACCTGCCAAACCCGGCTTCTGTAATCTTCCAACCCGGAGAACCGGAAAGAATAAATTCTTTCCAGTTCTACTTGGATTTCAGAATCTGAAGTGACAGAACTCATGACGGTTGCGCGGTACCTCCGGCGAGTGCATCTGCTAGCGGCGCATGGGACGAACGTTGGCCAAACACTGCCGATGCTATCACGTCCGCGTAGCGGCTCCAGTTATATCGTTCTTGAACCTCTCTAAAAGCAGACTCAGCCATTGCGGCGTATTGCGGAACATCGAGCACTACTTGCACAGCCGAGCACAATTTCGGGTACCATTCCTGCGAGTTCGCCAGCATGCCGTTCTCGCCATCTCGTATAACGTCACGGAAGGTGAATGACGGAGAGGCAAGCGTCAATGTGCCTACGATAGCGGCCTCGAAGTATTTCAGCTCTGATTTACAGTTCGTAAAAGCGTTGTTCTGAAGAGGCGCAATGTTTATCTCTACCTGCGCGACGAGCCGCTGCAGGTTCAGGAAATCCTGCAATGGATAAACCTCAATGCGATCGAGATGCCGCAGCAATGGCCCCTGCGGCTTAAGAAAGCCGACCATGCGAATGACGATACGCGCGTCCTCTTCCAGAAGTTTGGTAAGCGCCCCGGCGGCGATTTCGAAGTCGCGGTTATGGGTCGGAGTTCCGCTGAAGTAGCCCACGTGAATCTTCCCGTTCCGTTCAAACCCGGAATCACGCTTGGCAGTCCAAAGGTTCTCCGATAAGGCCTGCTGCTGCCGATTCAGAAAATTCGGAACAATGCGCGTGGACACGTGCGGAGCATACGCCGACGCTCGCTCTGCCAACCACGGGTTCGTCACGATCACGCTATCGCAAAGCCGGAGCGTCGCGCCCAGGCGGCCTACCCGGCCGAACCAGTGATCCCATACTTCGTCCCCTTCGGTCAGCTGATCCAAAGTATCTACTAATAGGTGCGTGTAATCCGGGTCAAAGATGAGGTCATCCACGTCGTAGATTACGTGTAAACCGCGAGACCGTGCGCACGCTATCAGCCTGCTGATCCCCGGGAAGTAATGCGTGCGGCAAATCACCAGCACATCTGCCCGTTCAATAAACTTATCCAGCCGCGGAAGATCCACGCGGCAAAACCAGGAGGCGGAGATTCCCAGACGCGGGGCGCTGTTCAGCGCCTCCACCATATTGAACACGCGATATCGGAATGTGCTTGTGTCTGGTTTGTCATAGTAATACGCTACGTGGCGTTCGCTGCGTGTCAATGCCACAAGCCGTTCCTCAAACGCCACGTTCCAGGGATCGCTATAGGGCAGCGGCGCGGTGGATAATCCGGTGAACAATCCGCGCTCTACCTATTTCCGGACCGCCAGAGCAAGCTGTTGCACAATGGGTTCCAACGCGGTTCTCCAATCCCGAAGCATTCGGTTCCGCGCGTAGTTCTCAAAACGCGTGTGTTCGTCCTGGGCCAGGCTACTCGCTTTGGCCAGCTCATCCTTTAGCGCCTCGACGGTTGGCTCAGCGCACAAAACATTATCCGAATAGCGCGACAGCGAGGTCTTGACGCCTCGTTTGTTCGTCACTACTACTGCTCCGGACGCCGCCAAATCAAGCGGCGGATAGCTGGAGTGCGGAGTATCCATCAAGCACAATCCTAAATCCATCCGCCGGACTAAAGCCGCATACTCATCCCATGGAAGATTCTGCAAAAATGTTGGTTTGATGTTTCGCGGCAAGCTGACCCCTTTCAGCGAGCGCCCGACGAAGTAGAAATTCCAGTCCTCGGGCCGCAAAATGCCCTCCTCGACAGCCGCAGTGATGGCTTCCAGACCTCGCCAGTAAAGATTGCGCAGGTTTTCCGGCCTGGCGTAGAAGAAAAAGTTGCGCTTTCCACCTGCCAGACGGTTGGTTCTGTCGGGATAGTAATTGTTGGCTGGAAATGCCGGCTCGAACCACATCCCGTGCTCGCGAATCGTCTCGATAGCCTCCGGGCCGGTCGTCAAATGCTCAAAGAGCAACTCAGAGTTGATCACAAACTGAATATCAGGGTCCGATAGCGTTTCTTCACAGCGCAATCGCTCGTCGCCGAACGGGTAAAACGTCCTTTCATCCTCTTGCAGCAAATAGAACATGCGCGACGGATTAAGCACGCCGCGAACCGCCCGCGTCGTCCACCAGGATGTCGTCAGGAAAACGTCGTTTGCCGATACCGGCACCTCGCGCGAACCCTCCGGCGGTGAATGCAGGAAATCTATATTCCCTCTCCAGGTGATCCCGTTGATAGCAAGAACATGATCAAAGTTGGGGATCTCAGGCGGTTGCACCCGAGTCACTAGCCGCAGACTCGCCCCGATTCGCTCAGCCACGAGCGCGGAAAGGATGATCGCGGTGCCCACTCCTCCATACAGCGAGCCAGCATTAATGCTGTCCGTTATCAGGCTCAATCGTGGCGGCGCTTTCGGTATTAGGAAAGTTCGTAGCGGCGTGAGCGCGGGGAACCGAGCTTGTATAATTCGCTCGACAGTCGTAGGCGCAGTCGGCCCGCTCTCTAAGTCATCGGCTTCTTTACTTCGAATCGGCCGCGTCTCGCGCCCTTCTTGCAAACCGTATTCAAGGTAGTGCCACAGTGGATTAAATCCGGCGGCCTCTACATCCGGATAGCGCCATAGGTACCAATTGCCATCGAAATTAGGTCCTGGGTTGCGCCCTTCAGCAGCACCGTACCGCAAATAATGATCCACCGCATCGATGTCTGTCGCGCGTACGTCCGGATATTCATCGTAATACCATCGAGGCTCGAAGAGCGGGCACCGGGCCAGTAGCGCAGCTTGCCTTTCAAATTGATTCCCGGTTTGCTCCCCAAAATCGATCGAGGTGGTGGGCTCGACTTCCCGGCCCTCCAACGAGCCGCTTTGCACGTAATGCACAAGGGGATTTGCTCCGGCCTCCGCCACGTCTGGATAATGCTCGAGATACCAACGGCCGTCAAAATCGGGCCCTGGATTTCTTCCTTCTGCAGCCCCGTGCCTTAGATAGTGGTCGATCGGGTCGGCCCCTACTTCCGCAACGTCCGGATACCGGTCGTAGTACCACTTACTATCGAAAAGCGGGCAATGGGCGAGTAGCTCTGCGCAGCGCTGCAGTTCCCGCTCTTGTGGATCGGCAGCTGGCGTCGAAATCCCCGGCCTCGTCTCGCGATCGCTCCTTAACTTGCGGCGTGCCCGCCGCGCCGTTCCCTTCAAAACGTCGAATATTCCGCGCAGGAGACCACGCGAATGCGAAGTCACCACTAAGGCGCGTTCAGCTTCCAGTTGCTGTATCGCGGTGCTGGCTCGGGCCTCGGCCGCAGCCGCTAGACGTGCTTTGGTCTGTGCGGCTCCGATCGCTTCGCCAGCCCTTTGCCGCAGCGCTTCCATGTCGGCTTGCGCCTGCGCTTTGACCGCGGAGAAAGCCACTACCTTAACTTCGGTAGCCGCGTGAGCTACCGCCTTCGCCTTCTCGGCAGCCTCCATTTCGGCTTGCGCCCGCGCTAGCAAATCCGCGCGATATTTCTCTTCCTCTTCCAGAGCCCCCCGCAGCCGCAAGTTAGTTGCCGTGAGCTCTTTTTGTATCTGCCCCGATTTCTCAAGTTTCTCCGCTTGAATGCGCCCGGCCTCCTGCAGGTCCTTCAGTTGCGCTTCAACGGCTTGCAATGCAGTTGCTCGCGACAGAACAGCAGTCTTGTACCGCGAATATTCCGAGAAGAGCCGTTTGAAATCATCATTGCTGGGAACCGCCTTCTTCAGAAGCATCGCATGCGGTGCCAGGAAGGAGGCGTCAAATCCCGCGTCCGGCCAAAAATCGAACTCTGAGAACAGCTCCAGCCAATAGATCGCGGGCCGGACATTCACGTGCGTGGGGTCGTCGAGATGGCCAGGAGTGGAGGAGAAAACGATGGCATCGGAAATGCCGACACAAATTTTCGACGGCGGCTCTCGCCTCCTCCGCCGGCAAATGCTCTAAAACTTCAATACACGTGACTAAATCGAATTTCCCGGCGATCGGCGCCGCGATCGACCCCACTCTGCAATAGTCAGCCAGGTCCCTGCGGACTTGAGATATTGCGTATTCTGAGATGTCAATACCTTCGCAATAGACGCCCCGATCCCAGAATGCTTCCACCAGGAACCCCATAGCGCATCCCGCGTCCAGTACGCGCCTGGGTTGCAACGCGCGGATAATCTGCTCCGCGACCATGGCGAAAAAGTGGAGCCAATATTCGCCACGCTCGTACGGGCTTGTGCCATAACCGGCATAATATTCCCGTCCGTAAAGCTCGGCAAGGTCCTTTGTCGACGACGTGAGCATCCGTTTCGGATCGAAGGTAATTGTAGCAGTCAGCTTCCCATTTAACTGAAATCGAGAGCGATTACCTCATGCACTCCAATCGAGGGAATTTCCATGTCGATTACTCCATTCTGCTGGCGAAATGGGATTTCTTTATTCGCCACAAGAAGTTGAACTTTGCCGATGTGCTTCGCCTCTGGGACACGGATACGAACCTGTTGCGCTGGTACGGGAATAATGCTTCTTACGGGACCTTTCATCATCATCGGATTAGTCAGATTAACCAAATGGACAGTCATTGAATTCTTCTGGGTCCAGGCCGCGACATCCAGGATTCCCGGCCCTTTCACGGAAACGGGCGCCGGTTCATTGGTCGCCCAAAGCACCGCATTCACCAACAGTTTTCCATGGTCGACGTTCAGAACATCCCAGAACGTACGATCGATGTCCTCGGGGAAATACACAACGCGTCCCTTGCCGATCTCCCGCACGAACACTCCCGGTTCCTTGGACTTACTGACGCGTGGAAACACCTCTTCCATCGGCAGATCCGGATAGCTTGGCACAACCGTTAGCGGAGATGAACCCTGGTCTCCCGACGGGCGAACTCTTACCCGATTCACGCCGTTGATAATGCGGGTTGCGTCCTCCAGCCCGGAGAGCAGCGGATGGAAGCGGCCGCTCGACGCATCTCTCTCTATATTTAGATAAGAATTCAGCATCGGCCCTTCAACCGAGCCGTCGAATGAGGCGCCGAAGAGAGATGCAAGTCCGAACTCGTCCCGGCGCGCGCCCCACTCATCGTATAGGGAAGTTTCAAAGGTAGCGACGACGCTGCCACCGCGATTTACAAAAGTCCGAAGTTGGTCGCACTGCCGGTTCGAAAGAGCCGCTATGTTCGGAAGAATCAGCGTGCGGAACTGATCTACATGATCGGCGTCCAGCAAGCGATCATGAACCATTTCGAAAGGGATTCTTCCCTCGACCAGCGCCTGGTAAAAGCCCAGCGCATGGTCTTCTACCTTGGCGTGAGCCTTCGCTCCGCCGTAAAACGTCGCGGTCTGTTGCGAATACACCAATGCCACTCGCGCCAGTGGTTTTTCGTTGCGCAGATAGCGCTCGTTCTTGTGGTGCCAGGTGTAAAGTTCTTCGACAACGGGCAGCCATCGCCGATCGATTGGCTTGGCGTTGAACTTGACGAACCACGGACGCAGGCCCTGAGCAATTCCATCCGCCACCCACAGCCGAAGTTCATCGCCGTTTTGAACGGAATCCTTCCATCGGTATTCCTCTTCCAGACCAACACTGAAGATCCCGGCAATCGCTTTCCGCCCCAGCGTGGCGCGATATTCCTTGCCGTTTTTGCCGTTAGCCCACGGTGGCATGACGCCCCGCCGTCCTTGGCGATCGGCGAACAAAGTGGGAGTCAGCTCTCCAATGGTCGCCATGTCGAGCTCACTCAAAGCGCCCCCACCGGCGTTGGCGATATATGCTGCATCCGGATTGATCGCCTTGATTTTGGAATCCCATAGCCGCCACAGCTCAAACAAGCGCTGCTGCCGCCAAAGAATGTATTGCCGCCGGGCTGGATTCTGCGGATCGTTAGTGCGCGGCAAATCCATTCCGCTGAAATTCCGGAAATTCTGCTGGCAGTGCTCGCAATAACACATGCCGGAACCCGCCCATCGGTTCGTAAATACTCCATCTACGCGATACAGAGTGACGATCTCTTCTGTCACTCTGGTCATGAAATCGAAGTTGTACGGTCCGAGAGCGCAGGTCAGCCAAAAATCGGGGTCGGACGCGTGCCGCCTCTTGTGGCCATTCGCATCCACGGCAATCCAATCCGGGTGCGCGTCGTAAACATCCTGATGGACAGCGTGAGGATCGGTTCGGGCGATCACATTCATGCCGAGCTCGCGG
This sequence comes from uncultured Acidobacteriaceae bacterium, assembly GCA_963795445.1. GTDB lineage: Bacteria > Acidobacteriota > Terriglobia > Bryobacterales > Bryobacteraceae > Bog-105. Next base: position 69,952 of record CAWCHX010000018.1, read on the forward strand.
CAGCCTTTGACCATATCCCCAAAAGGATCGTGCTCTCCCAGCCACTTGCTCCGGTAGTGAAGCGGGATCTTCGTGGGATAAAACGCCACGCAGCCGCCAGCGCTTAGACAGGCGCCATCGGCGTGAATGCGGCGGAAGTAGGAGAGCCAAAAAGCTGGATCGTAATTACCAGGATCGTCTTCCACAAAGGCCAATTGGGCCCAGCGCATCGGCCGGCTATACCATCCTGTTTCGTCGGGCCCAGCAGTGCGTTGAGACTCGCCGTCGCCAGCAGTCGCGAGCAGCGCTCCGCTCGCGGATGCTTGAAGAAACTCGCGCCGATTTATGGAGGCTACAGCTGTGATAAACCACATTGTAGCTGCTCACCGGCATCCGCAACTAACGCGCGTGGCCCGCGCTAATCAATTTGAAGCAGTCGTGCCGCGTTCTGCCAATACAGTTTGTGCAGAATGCTGTCTGAAAGCCCTAACCCGTAAATGCGCCATCGCCCTTGAGGTGGAACTTTGGCAGGGGCGTAGTCAAAGTACTCATCGTCTGTCTCGAGAAATCGATAATAGATCTCGTACAAATCGTCTCCGAAGAGTTGCTGTGGAAACTCACGGCCGTTTGGCACGGCATCCGTTCCAAAGATAACGCGGTCCTGATATCGATCCATGAAAGTTCGCGCTGCTCGCGGCTGGCGGCCCAATTCGCCGATTCGCGCGGCAATGTCAACAGACATATTGGGGTGGCTATCCATGCATTCAGAGACATAAGCCAGGTTTTCCGAATCGGCAACATGCAGGCAGACGAATTGTGTTTTAGGATGTCGTCGCATCACACGCCGGCGTGCTTCCTGCAGCTCGTCGTTGCTCGGAAAATCGTTTCCGTAGAACGACCAATCCGGGTGCGCATGCAATTCTTCCCAACGTTCATTGAAGCGATCCACCGGCAGGAAAAAGGCTTCGGGATCGGAGGAGTGAATCGCGACAGGCATGTTGAGCGCGCCGGCAGTCTCCCACATCGGATCGAAGCGGTGGTCGTCGATTGCAACCAGCTTGCCGCCGGTGACGTGCTCCCGAAGATAAAGCCCAAGAATCTTCAAAATCTTGAGACCTCGCGCGCCAGCTTTATGAGCGGCCTCAATCTGGCCGGCTTGAAATTGCGGATAATCAGGATCTTCGATTTTGTTCCATGATGGTTCTGTGAATACAGCGAAGCGGTCCGGGTAACTTCCGGGAAGCTCGCGAATGGCTTCGCGCAGCCCATCCCCGTACCCTCCCGTAAGGTTAACCATCGTTCGAACATTTCGTCGATCCATGACCGGAAGAAGCGTCGCCGGCGGCGCGTTGAATGTTATCTTGTCTCCTCCTGTGAGTTCGCCGCTCCACGTGATGTGAGTGTGAAAATCGATCACCGGATAACGCGGAAGCGGCACGTGCGTGCTGCTGACGTGCAGCATGGACTTCGGCTCAAACTGTTCAAGCGGAAGGTTTCCCTGGTGGCGCATGTTCACAAGCGTACGTGGCCATGCGATTGCTTAGCCGGCCAGCTCTACCGTGCCGTCACGGTTGAGCGTATACCGCTGCCCGCGCCATTGGATCGACTTGCCGAAAAAACCAGCGATCCAGAACGCGAATCCCAACATGTCCTGCAACGGAAGCAGAAGCCAAGGTACGCCGGCGCGAAGGATCCTCTCCGAGACGGTCCACGCGGCTGCCGCCCGCAGAACGATAGTAATCGCAAGCAGTCGCCAGGCGCCCGGATGCGCAAGGCATATGCACAATCCCACCGGCAGCGGATGCGTGAAGAACTGTCCGATGTAACCTAGCGGCCGCGACCGGCGCGTTGTTCTGGCCCAGCGCAGCCGGTGCGAAAAATTCTGCGGCAGCGATTCGCTTCCAATGCGGTGCTCGACGACGTACGTCGAAAGGCGCACGACAAAGCCCAGTTCCGCGGCGATCCTCCCCAACATAAAGTCTTCGGAGCTGAGGTAATCCTTCACGCGTTCCATGCCGCCCAGCGCCAGCAGCACGTGCTTGCGTGCCACTATCGTCGGTCCCACGGCGAATTTTGTGCCTTCCATCATGACCGCGGTAAAAAGACCCGCATGAAAGTCCGTATTCATCCCAACGGCCTCTAGCCGCGACCAAATTCCTTTGCCCGGAATGGCACGATATGGGCAGGTCACCAGGCCAAGCTGTTTATCGGCGAATTCACCAGCCAGGCTGCGGCAAAAATCGCGCCTTACCCGGACGTCGCTGTCGCTCATCACAATCAGCTCGTGGCTCGACTCGCTAAACATACGCTGAAGGCTGAAGATTTTGGCGTGTGGGTAAGGCGGCTCGCCCGTGAGGATCAGTTTCGATTTCACCTCGGGATATTCCAGCATCAATTGCCGCACTACTTTTGCCGCGGGATCCCATTCGTGCCGCACCGCAAACAGCAGCTCGAAATTCGTGTAGTCCTGCTCGAAGAAGCTGCGCAGATTGTGTTCCAGGCCCTCATCTAATCCGGCCAGTGGTTTAAGCACACTGATCGCCAGGCGCTCGTCGAGCGCGACGGTGCGGCTGCTCCGAACGTGCCTCATCGCCGCTGCAATGGCGAGGACACAATACACCCAGCAGCCCAGTAATACTAGGGCCGTAACGAACAATTATTCTTCTAGACTCTTACCCGTAATGAGCTGCAAAAGGCGGCTGATGAACTCGTCCACCCCCACAGCCCCTTGATCGCCTAGCTTGCGGTTGCGGACAGAAACTTGTCCGGCCTGGGCTTCGCGATCCCCCACAACCAGCATATACGGAATCTTTTGAAGTTGTGCTTCGCGAATTTTGAAGTTCACCTTATCGCTACGATTGTCGACCTCCGCTCGGATGCCGGCGGTGACGAGCTTCTGATGAATTTCTCGGGCATAATCGTTTTGGCGGTCGGCTATCGGCAATACGATCGCCTGGACCGGCGCGAGCCAAACCGGAAACGCGCCGCCATAGAGTTCGATCAGGTATGAAATCATCCGTTCCATCGTGCTGATGATGGCGCGGTGAATCATCACGGGACGGTGTTCGTGGCCGTCCGGTCCAATGTAGCCAAGCTCGAATTGATTGGGTAAATGAAAATCGATCTGAATCGTCGAATAAGTCTCTTCGTGGCCCATCACGTCCGCGAGTTGGATGTCGAGCTTGGGTCCGTAAAACGCCGCCTCGCCCGGCGCTTCCGTGTACGGTAATCCTAGCGAATCCATCGCTTCCCGCAGAACCCGTTCAGCCAGCGTCCACATCTCGTCATTCGCAACGTATTTTTCAGTGTTGGCCTTGTCGCGCAGTGATAAACGATAGCTGTATTGCTTGATGCCAAGGTCGCGGTAAGTCTGTTCGACCAACTGCATCACTTTCGTGAACTCGTCTTTGATCTGTTCGGGTGTGCAAAAAAGATGCGCGTCGTTCAACGTCATGCAACGCACGCGGCTCAGCCCGCTGAGCACGCCCGAACGCTCATAGCGATACATCTTGCCGAGTTCCGCGATGCGCACGGGCAGATCGCGGTAACTCCGCATTTTGGTTTTATAGATCAGAATGTGGTGCGGGCAGTTCATCGGCCGCAGCACCATCTGCTCGGTCTCCAGGTCCATCGGCGGAAACATATCTTCGTGATAGTGTTCCCAGTGGCCCGAACGCTGATACAGTTCGATTTTCGCCAGGTCCGGCGTGTACACGTGCTGATAGCCTGCCAGCCGTTCTTTCTCGAGGATGTACTCTTCCAGAACCCGTCGGATCGTCGCGCCCTTGGGCAGCCACAGTGGCAGCCCCGCGCCAACCAATTCATTCACCGCGAAGAGCTCCAGATCTTTGCCAATGCGCCGATGATCGCGCTTCTTCGCTTCTTCCAGCCGATTTAGATAATCGTCCAGCTCCTTCTTCGTGAAGAAAGCTGTCCCGTAGATCCGCTGCAGCTGCGGATTCTTTTCATTTCCTTTCCAATAGGCGCCCGCGATGGAGAGCAGCTTAAAAGCTTTGAGCTTCTCGGTGGAGGGCACATGCGGCCCACGGCAGAAATCGATAAAATTTGGCCCCAGCGTGTATTCGGAAAAGATCTCACCGGCGCGTTCTTCGATCAGCTCGCGCTTCATCCAGTCGTCCCGATACTTTTCGAGGCCTTCCTGTTTCGTTGTAAGCTTACGTTCGAATGGCAGGTTCTTCGCTTGCAGTTCACGCATCCGGGCTTCGATTTTTTCCAGATCTTCGGGCGTGAATTTCGTAGGGCGCTCAAAATCGTAATAAAAACCCGATTCGATCGGAGGGCCGATGCCAAGCTTGGTCTCTGGAAAGAGTTCGAGCACGGCGGCCGCCAGCAGATGCGCGGTCGAGTGACGGTAAACCTGAAGCGACTCGGGGTTCTTAGTGGTTAGGATCTCGATCTTTGCGTCACTTTCGAGCGGGCGCGTCAAATCGAACAGCTCATCGTTAACGCGCGCGACGATTGCGTCCGCCGCCAGGCGCGGGCTGATCGATTTGGCAATGTCAATTGGGCGAGCGCCTTCAGCGACAGACTGCTGGCTGCCATCAGGCAGAGTGATCGTCAAACTGCTCATATCGTGGAATAAATTCGAGCGTACCAGACGTTTCGGATCGTGGTGCCTGTCCGGATCTAATTGTTAGACTGGAGATACCTTCCGCGTGAGTACCTCCACCATATCCTCTGGTTTCGATGAATCTGCTTTAGTTGCGCAAGCTAAAGCCGGGGACATGGACGCGTTTTCAGCGCTGGTTAAGCAGTACGACCGGCGAGTGTTCCGCATGGCCAAGCAGATCACGCAAAACGACGACGACGCCGAGGATGTTCTTCAGGAAACCTTCCTGAAGGCCTATACTCACCTGGATGATTTTCAGGGGAATTCGAAGTTCTATACCTGGTTGGTCAGAATCGCCGTTAACGAAGCTTTGATGAAGCTCAGGAAGCGGCGCTCCGACAGGACTGTGCCGCTGGACGAGCCCATCGACACCGGCGAAGACGAAATGGTCCGGGAAATCGCCGTTTGGGACGAAAACCCGGAGGACACTTACTCGAGGGAAGAATTGGCGAATATCCTGGACGAGGCCGTCCAAAGTTTGAAGCCAGCCTATCGCACCGTTTTCATTCTGCGAGACATCGAAGAACTGTCAATAGAGGAGACCGCTGAAGCTTTGAAGCTATCTATCTCGGCAGTAAAGAGCCGGCTCTTACGCGCAAGGTTGCAGCTTCGTGAGAAGCTCACCCGGCAATTCAGACGCAAGGGGGACGACGCGTTTGCTTACCTGTAAGCAGTTTCTACAGGAATTAACCGACTTCCTCGACGATACGCTGGACCCCCAGCTTCGCGCGGAACTGACCAAGCATGTTAATGAATGCCCCAACTGCTGGGTAGTCTGCAACACGACAGAGAAGACTCTGAAGGTGTTTAAAGGGATGGAGGCCCAGGCGGTTCCCCTGCACATAGAAGCAAAGCTGATGGCGGCTCTGGAACAAAAGTGCAAACTCAAACGTGAACGAGCAGCCGGCCAAACGCGCGATGCGGAGAAACTGGACGCCTAGCGGCCAGTCAGCAGGGCACCGCCCTATTGCGTCGCCGGTCCGAAGATCTGGTTGAATTTCTTCTGCTGCTCGGGAGTTAAAACATCCAGGATGCGCTGCTTGCCGTGCTCGGCCACGTCATCGCGTTCATCCTCGATGTTCTGGTAATACTTGGCATAGTCATCCAATTCCTTGGTGACCGTCTTCTCTTGTTCCGCTGAAAGATTCAGTTCAATTTTGAGGCGCATCAGGCCGATGTGCTGTGCTGCCTCCATTCCTTCATACTGCCTTGGCGGAAGCATTTTTGTGTGCAGATACCTGCTCGTGACGGCTGATCCGAATGCCACGCCGCACACGAAAATGACAGCGAGAATGGCCAGAACCCTCGGGTTCCACCAACCAGCGTCATCTTGCCGCAGCATAGGTCGCCGCCGTGTTGTAACTGGAGTAATTATTGGAGAGATCCTTGATGCGAAGCGAAATTAGCCAGAACTGCATCCCGCTGCTGCGCTTGGCTACCCGCCACCAGAGGATCGTAGTGAAAGTCTTGAGCAACAACCCGTGGACCCCGCAAGTGCCCGTCCCAACTCTCTTGCGTGATGACATACGTACCCAGCATCAGGGCGATAGTTAATGAGGCGTAAACCAGGCGTTTGCTCGCGGGAGAGTAGATGAATGCTGCCCAAATGGAATCCTTCGTGCGCTCTTCAATTCGCTGAAGCACCCGAGCATAAAAGCCCGGAGTTGGCTCCATCTCTTCCGGAGCGCGCAACGAATGAAGCAGTTCGGATTGCGCCGTCATCCGCTGCAATTCCGACGAACACTCGGCGCAGGAGGATAAGTGCTTCACCAACCCCTCGTCTTCCGCTGCGACTCCCCTTGCCGCCAGCAGATCTTCTAAACGATCCCGCATGGACCCGTGCATGTTTCCCTCAAAAAGACCAACTATTCGCGGATCTACCGTCCGCTTTAATCAACTCTACACCCAAAAGGCCGAACCAAAACCCGCCATCCTGCAACTCGTCCGCTTACGCTGTCGGTGGCGCGAGCGGCGCTTTCTCCAGCCTTTGCGCCGCCTTCACCAGCTTCTGGCGCGCGCGAAACAGCTTTACTTTAATTGTGTTCTCATTCATCCCGGTCATTTGCGAGAGTTCCTCAACCGAATGACCTTCAACTTCTTTCAGCAGGATGAGTGAACGATCCTCTTCAGAAATTTTCGAGAGCAGCTTCAGAATCAGATCATGCTGGGCCAGGCGGCGGTCCACCGGGGCTGCCTGATCTGTTGCTGGTTCCGAGTTCTCCATGCGCAGCGAATCGTCGGCGGAGAAGTCGCTCTCATAAACCAGCTTTCGAACTCGCTTTTTGCGCAGGTAATCGTAACACTCATTGACCGTGATCTTGTAAATCCAGGTCAGCAGCGAACTGCGGAAATCAAAACTCTTGATCGAGAAATAGATCTTGGCGAAAACCTGTTGCGCGATATCTTCGGCATCGTTGCGGTTACGAAGAATGCCGTAGATGATCGAAAAAACCTTGGCCTGATACCGGTCGACGATTTCACGGAAAGCGAGCTCGTCTTGAGCCTGTACCCGCCGGACTAGCGCCGCCTCTTCCGTCGATCTATGATCCAATTTGCTTTTCGCCCGAGTTGCTTCCCCGGCAATTGCCGGGAAGGGAAGAGTAGCACTGAGCCCGCTCATATCCCAGCGGACGTGCTGTCTCGTGAACGGGTTACAAGAAGGTGCCCGTTCCCCCATTATGCCAATGTCTGAGGTGCTCCTATACGGGCAGGCGAATGCGAAGCGAATACATATCCTCGCTGCTCTTCCCAAATCTGAGGTAATCTCGATGAGTGCGCGGCTACCGCTCAATACCAGTTTTTGCCCTCGTTCTTTTTTGCATTGGCTCCTTCCCGCTCCCGGCTGCCGAGACGCCTTCCCCCGCTTTGCTGGTACTTTCCAAGGGCGATCACGTTCTATCCATCGTCGATCCCGCAACTCTCAAGGTTGTGGGTCAGGTTCCCTCCGGCCCGGACCCGCATGAAGTCATCGCGTCTTCTGACGGAAAGACCGCCTACATTTCCAATTACGGCGGCGGGGCCTACAACACGATCACTGTCGTCGACCTCGTGCAGCAAACCGCCTTGCCCACAATCGACCTCGGCCCGCTTCGTGGTCCTCATGGTCTCGCGTTCGTGGGCGGGAAGCTCTGGTTTACCGCTGAAGGAGCGAAGGTCATCGGCAGCTACGATCCTTCCGCCCATAAGATTGATTGGGTCCTCGGGACAGGGCAAAACAGAACGCACATGATTTTTGTCTTTCCCGATGTGAAGCGGATTGTCACCTCGAATGTCAGTTCCGGGACCATGACGCTCATTGAAAAAAGCAGCGGCCGAGGGCCTGCTCCTCCTCCTCCTGGGCCCGGTGGACCGCAGCGCCCTCCCGGTTTCAACCCCGGTGGTCCCATGCGCCCTCCGCAAAGCGATTGGGACGAAACTGTAGTCAAGGTGGGCAATGGCGCTGAGGGCTTCGATGTTTCTCCGGATGGTAAGGAAATTTGGGCCGCCAACGCCCAAGATGGCACAATTTCTATCATCGATCTCGCCGCTAAAAAGGTGGTTCAGACAATGGAGGCCAACGTGAAAAGTGCGAATCGCTTAAAATTCACGCCCGGACGGTAAGCTGGTGTTCGTCTCCACATTGGGCGGCCCTGACGTCGCGATATTCGATGCCTCCACCCGCAACGAGATCAAGCGCGTAAAGGTCGGGCACGGCGCGGCTGGCATTTTGATGCAGCCTGACGGCTCACGCGCCTATGTCGCTTGCACGCCCGATGATTACGTAGCGATTATCGATTTAAAGTCTCTCGATGTCAGCGGCCATATTGCCGCCGGCAAACAGCCGGACGGTCTTGCTTGGGCAGTGAAGCCATAACCAAAGACGACAGGCTCACAGTCATTGCTATTTCAGCGCTTGCCTGTATCCTCCAGGATGTCTTGCACGAAGGTCTCGGCCACGCGGTCACGGCCTGGCTGAGTGGAGCGCATCGCCTGACCATAAGTACGGTCGCTCTGCAGAGTGACATCGGCACGCGCTGGATTTCCGCCAATGGCACGCTCGTTAATCTTCTTTTCGCGGCAATCTTCTGGCTCCTTCTGCTCAAGCCGCGGCGCTACCGGCCGGCTACGCGCTATTTCCTCGTGCTTGCTTTGGCGGGCAATCTCTTTACCGGTACCGGCTACTTCTTCTTTTCCGGCGTTGTCAACTTTGGGGATTGGGCGGCCGTGATCCGTGGCTTGCAACCGCACTGGATGTGGCGCTTTGGGCTCGTTGTCCTGGGTATGGCTTCCTACTATGCCTCCATGCTTCTAGTAGGCGCGCAGTTCCAGCCGTTTCGCGCCGGAAATGCGAATTCAAGAATTCGTGAGCTGAGTTGGACCCCGTACTTCACCGACGGGATTCTGGCTGGGCTAGGAGGCTTGTTCAATCCGGCGGGGTTGTTCTATGTCGTAGCCGCTGCGCTTCCGTCTACTCTGGGCGCAAATGCCGGCCTGCTGAGCCTGCCTTCGATAATGCGAAGCTGGAGCCGCTCAGCACAGGAGCGGATTGTTCCAATGCCGCGTAGCATCGCGTGGATTACTGCGGCCGCCGTTGCAAGCCTGCTCTTTATATTTGTGCTTGGCCGCGGGCTCACCTGGTCGCGATAACGGTGGATCGCCATTTTTCTGGGTCGCGAAAATCATTTCTTGCAAGGCGCACATTTGTGTAGTAGGATTACAAACAGATATAGTAGACGAGATGGCGACGACCAAATTTACCAAACTCGAGCTTCAGATCATGCAAGCCCTATGGGACCGCGGAACGCTCTCTATTCGAGAAATTCAAGAGGCCTTTCCTGAACATGACCGGCCATCCTATACCACGGTGCAGACCACGGTCTATCGCCTGGAGGGTAAGAAGGCTCTGCGGCGCGTCAAAAAGATCAGTAATGCTCATATTTTTGAAGCGGTGGTCTCGCGCAATGCCGCGCAACGCAGATTGATCGACGATCTCTTAGGTTTATTTGGTGGCCGCACCCAGCCGGTTATGGCTCACCTGGTCGAATCCGGCAAGCTCACCCTGGATGATGTCAAGGAAGCAGAGAAAGCCCTTCGAAAACTTGAGACCCAACCTGGTTCGCGCCGTCAAACGGAAACAGGAAAGGATAGATCGCGATGATCCCGGCACATTGGACTTCAGTAATAGCAAATCACCTGTGGCAATCGACGCTGTTCGCGGCTCTCGCGGCGCTACTGGCTCTTGCGCTTAGAAAGAATCATGCGCGGGCTCGCCATTGGCTTTGGCTGATTGCATCTCTGAAGTTCCTCATCCCGTTTTCGCTATTCGTCGCAATCGGCAGTCATCTTCAGTTACCGGATATTACTCCGCTGACGCAACACGCAGTGTCTGTCGCGGTAGAGGGAATAGCTCAGCCGTTCACCGCTCCGTTGGCCGCATTGCCCACGCAACCAGCATCCATTGCTTCTGACTCCGCCAGTCGCATTCCAATCGTCTTATTTGCGGTATGGGTATGTGGTTTCATCGCTGTCGCTTTCTCCTGGTGGAGGCGCTGGCGTTCTATTCGCTCAGCCGTGCGCGCCGCATCGCTGCTGCCTCTTCAAGTGGGTGTTCCGGTGCTATCCTCATCCGCGCTGTTGGAACCAGGGGTTTTCGGTCTCTTTCGGCCGGTATTGCTGCTGCCCGAAGGCATAACAGATCGGCTTGCACCGGCACAGTTACAGGCCGTCCTCGCGCATGAATTGTGCCACGTTCGCCGCCGCGACAATTTGGCCGCCGCGCTTCACATGGCGGTCGAAGCGATCTTCTGGTTTCATCCTCTGGTTTGGTGGCTGGGAGCCCGGCTGGTAGAGGAGCGTGAGCGCGCCTGCGATGAAGAAGTGCTGCGCCTCGGCAATCAGCCGCAGGTTTACGCCGAAAGCATTCTACGAATTTGTCAATTTTATTTGGAATCGCCCTTAGCTTGCATGTCCGGCGTCACCGGTTCCAACCTGAAGCAACGGGTTGTTCGCATCATGACTCAGCGCATCGGAGGGAAACTCGATTTCGGCCGCAAACTATTGTTGACTGCGGCGGGGATGACCGCCGTCGCCGGGCCGATTATTTTCGGCCTCATCAACGCGCCGCAGGGCCGGGCGCAATCGCAGCCAACCACCCCCGCACCCTCGGCCTCCTTCGAAGTTGCCTCGGTAAAGCCGAATCGTTCCGCGGATCGGCGTATGGGGATCCAAATGGCGCCGGGCGGGAGGTTCGTTGCCACCAATATCCCAGTGAAACTCCTCCTCCAAGAGGCATACGGGGTAAAAGAGTCGCAGATTTCAGGCGGACCGAGTTGGCTCGGCTCCGAACGATACGATGTCGAGGCGAAGGCGGACGAGTCTTCTGCCGGTGAAATGGCGAAGCTTAGCCCAGAGCAGCGGAAAGAGCGGCTTATGCTCATGCTTCAGTCGCTGCTTGCGGATCGATTCAAGCTGACATTGCATCACGAAACGAAAGAACTACCGGTATATGCGCTCACGGTCGCGAAGAGCGGCCCCAAGTTTCACGAGACGGCGCTTACACCTGCCGATCCGGGCGCGCCCAATCCTCCCGGGCCCCAGGCGGACCACCACTTAAAAGGCGGTATCTTCATGATGGGTAGAGGACAGCTCACCGTGGACGGTGCGCCTCTGGCTAGGTTTGCCGACATACTTTCGCGCCAACTCGGCCGCGTCGTTCTGGATCAGACCGGACTGAAGGGCAATTACGATTTCACGTTGAAGTGGACGCCTGACCAGAGCGAAGGTGGAATGTTTGGCGGACCGAAGGGCGGAGATGGGGGACCGCCAACGGAAGCCGCGCCCCCACCGGACGCGTCCGGTCCGTCCATCTTCACAGCTCTGCAAGAGCAACTCGGGCTGAAACTCGAATCTCAGAAGGGCCCGGTTGAAATTCTCGTAATCGATCGCGTGGAGAGACCCTCCGAAAATTAGCTCCGCGGGGATACTCCATGGCATGGCGGCGCATTGAGAACTGTTTCTGCCTTTGCGCCCTTGCGTGCCTCGCTGTCTCTCCCCTATTGGCTTCGGAGCACCACGGAGAGGTCACCTTCACCGGCTTGCCGGTTCCCGGCGCGACAGTCACGGCTACTCGAGCCGCCAAAATATTCTCCACCGTCACAGATCAGCAAGGCTTCTATTCTTTCCCTGATTTAGCGGACGGAACCTGGACCATTGAAGTGGAAATGCTCGGTTTCGCGGCCATCAAGCAGGATGTCGCAGTCGCGCCGAATATGCCTGCGGCGAAATGGGAACTGAAGCTTCTTCCGCTCGATCGAATCAAAGCTGAGATCAAACCTTCCACGCCGCTTGTCCCTGCGGCTCCCCAGTTTGCAACCCCGCCGGCGCCCGCCCAGAAGGCTCCAGAGACGCAGCCCGCCGAAGAGGATCTCACGCAACGCGCCTCCGATGGCTTCCTGATTAATGGCAGCATGAATAACGGGGCCGCCTCTCCGTTCGCGCAACTCGCCGCTTTCGGCAACAATCGCAACGGCGCGAGAGGTCTTTATAACGGCGGAATCGGGCTGACCTTCGATAATTCCGCGCTCGATGCCCAACCCTTTTCTTTAACTGGCCAAAACACACCCAAGCTTGCTTACAACCGCCTGACCGGCCTCGCCACCCTAGGCGGTCCGCTCAAAATCCCGCACCTGTTGCAAAACGGCCCGAACTTTTTCCTCGCCTATCAGTGGACTCGTAACCGCGACGCCGCCACCGATTCCGCTCTGATGCCGGACTTGGCCGAGCGCAACGGAAATTTCTCGCAAGCGCCAAGTGTGATCTTAGATCCCACTACGAAATTGCCATTCCCCGGCAACGTGATCCCACAGAATCGGATTAGTCCTCAAGCCCGAGCTTTGCTGAATCTCTATCCGCTTCCAAATTTCGATGCGAACGCGCGCTACAACTATCAAATTCCCGTCGTCAGTCCCACGCATCAAGACGCTCTGCAATCGCGCTTCAATAAAACAATTGATCCCAAAAATCAGGTTTATGGGCGCTTCGCGCTCCAGAGCCTGCGCGCCGATAATCCAAATGTCTTCGGCTTTCTGGATACGACTGATCTCCTGGGAATCAACTCGAGCGTCAATTGGTCGCACCGCTTCAGTCAGCGCGTGTTCCTGAATGTCGGCTACCAGTTCAGCCGCTTGGCTACGCGCATCACGCCTTACTTCGAAAATCGTCAGAACGTTTCGGGCCAAGCCGGCATCTCAGGAAACGACCAAGCGCCGCTGGACTGGGGCCCCCCTACTCTCACCTTTTCGAGCGGCATCGCGGGGCTTTCCGATGCGCAAAGTTCTCACAATCGCAATCAGACCAACGGCTCGTCGTTTTCGATGCTATGGAATCGCGGGCTTCACAACATCACCTTTGGAGGGGATTTCCGCCGCCAACAATTCAACTATCTCTCGCAACAAGACCCTCGCGGCGCCTTTACTTTTACCGGTACAGCGACCGGCTCCGATTTTTCCGATTTCCTGCTGGGAATTCCGGACACAAGCTCGATTGCCTTCGGTAATGCCGATAAATATTTCCGCGAATCCGTCTACGACGCTTACCTCACGGACGACTGGAGAATCAGTCCGGAATTCACCCTGAACGCAGGTGTGCGCTGGGAATACGGCGCACCCATTACGGAACTGTATGGCCGCTTGGTGAACCTCGACGTCGCCTCCGATTTCGCGGCGGTAGCGCCGGTTGTCGCGAGCAATCCGCTCGGCGTGCTCACCGGCCAGCACTATCCCAACTCGCTCGTCCAGCCCGACAAGCGCGCTTTCGAGCCGCGTATTGGTATCGCCTGGCGTCCCGTTTCCGGTTCATCCATGGTCGTGCGCGCCGGCTACGGAATCTACTACGACACTTCGGTCTACCAAACCATCGCCGTCGAGATGGCGCAGCAACCCCCGTTGTCGAAGAGCTTCAGCGTGCAAAACAATCCCGCCGATCCGCTCACTCTGGCGAATGGATTCAACGCTTCTCCTTCCATCACTCCCAATACCTTTGCTATCGATCCCAACTTCCGCATCGGTTACGCCCAGAACTGGCAGTTAGCAGTGCAGCGTGACCTTCCCGCCTCGTTGCAAATGACCGCGACTTACCTCGGCATTAAAGGAACACGCGGAGCACAGGAATTCCTTCCCAATACTTTCCCCCTCGGGGTGACAAATCCATGCACCACCTGTCCCACCGGTTTCGCGTATCTCACTTCCAACGGCAACTCGAGCCGCGAGGCTGCGCAGATCCAGTTACGCCGACGCCTCCACAGCGGTTTCACTGCCACGCTCCAGTACACTTTCTCAAAATCCATCGACGATGACGCATGGCTCGGTGGCGGAGGCGGAGCAAGCCAGGCTAATTCTCAAGCCAATTCCCCTAGCCCGCAGAACTCGCCTACTATGAGCGCCGCCGCGCCAAGCGGAGCGAGCCAACCCGGCATCGCAACCGCCCAGAATTGGCTCGATCTCAAAGCCGAACGAAGCCTTTCGAATTTCGATCAGCGGCACCTCCTGACGCTCCAAATGCAGTACACCACCGGCATGGGACTCGCTGGGGGTTCGTTGCTAAGTGGTTGGCGAGGCGCGCTCTTGAAAGAGTGGACCTTCTTCACCCAAATCAGCGCGGGCAGCGGTTTGCCGCAAACTCCTATTTATCTGGCGGCGGTACAGGGCACGGGAGTTACCGGAACCATTCGCCCCGAATACACCGGCGCGCCTCTTTATGCCCCACCTGCAGGCTTCTATCTAAATCCCGCCGCGTACACCGCGCCGCTCCCGGGCCAGTGGGGAAATGCTGGTAGAAACTCAATCATCGGTCCCGCTCAGTTCGCCTTGAATATCTCGATGGGCCGTACTTTCCGATTAAGTGACCGCCTCAATCTCGATCTGCGGGTCGATTCCACCAACGCGCTCAACCACGTCACCTTCACCAGTTGGAACACGATCGTCAACAATGCGCAATTCGGGTTGCCGGTCGCCGCCAATGCTATGCGCAGCATGCAAACAACTCTGCGCTTAAGGTTTTAAATCATGCGGCGCGTGATTACCATCTCTCTTTTCTTTGCGGCGCTAGCCGCCGGTGCGCAGCAGATTGGGCAGAATGCGTCGCCCGGAAATAATGCAACCGCTACGTTCAGTACCGGCGCTCAGTTGGTCGTCGAGACCGTCGTTGTCGCGGATAAGAAAGGCAGTCCCGTGGAAGGCCTGACGGCGAAGGATTTCACCGTTACCGAAAACGGCGTGCCGCAAACAATCCGTTTCTTCGAACAGCAAACGCTTCCGGAGATCTCCAATGCCGCGCCCGCCGCCCACTCGGCGCCCGAGAATATTCATATCTACGACAAGCTCGGTCGAACTCAAATTTCACCTGAGCCCCCCGGCGGCGCTCGCTACAAAGATCGTCGCTTGCTTGCTCTCTACTTCGATATGACCGCCATGCCGCCCTCCGATCAGTTGCGCGCCTTTGCCGCCGCCGAGAAGTTCATCAGGACGCAAATGACATCCGCGGATCTCATGGCTATCCTCCGCTATAGCGGCGGAGCCGTCGATGTGCTGCAGGATTTCACCGGCGATCATGATCGGCTGTTGAGCATCATCCAAACCTTAATTGTCGGAGAAGGGCAAGGCTTCGATGAGAGCACCAGCGATGCCAGCACTCCCGACGCCGGTGCCGCCTTCGGTCAGGACGATAGCGAGTTCAACATCTTCAATACCGACCGCCAGTTGTCCGCTCTCCAAACCGCCGCCAAAATGCTCGGTCAGCTCAGCGAAAAGAAATCGCTGATTTATTTCGCCAGCGGTTTGCGGCTGAATGGCCTGAATAATCAGGCTCAATTGCACGCCACTATCAATGCCGCCATCCGCGCGGGCGTGTCGTTTTGGCCCATCGATGCCCGGGGTCTGGTAGCCGAAGCTCCTCTGGGCGACGCGACCAAAGGATCGCCGGGCGGCATCGGCATGTATTCCGGCGCTTCCGCATTAGCTGTTGTCACCAACTTGCAGCAATCGCAGGATACGCTCTATGCCCTCGCCTCCGATACAGGCGGCAAAGCTCTGCTCGACTATAACGACCTCACAAAAGGAATCGTGCAAGCCGAGAAAGCCGTTTCAACCTACTACATTCTCGGGTATTACACCACCAATACGGCTCAAGATGGAAAATTCCGCCGCATCAAAATCTCGTTGAACACAACCTTATCAGCCAACCTCGACTATCGCCAAGGCTATTTTGCCGGCAAACAGTTCAGTAAGTTCACTGCCGCCGACAAAGAACGCCAGCTCGAAGACGCGCTCATGTTGCCCGACCCGATTACCGAGCTCACCATCGCCATGGAGGTCGATTACTTCCAGTTGAATCGAGCCGAATATTTTGTCCCGTTAGTCGTGAAAATTCCAGGGCGCGAGCTGGCGCTGGCCAAGCGCGGCGGAGCCGAACGCACCCTCATCGATTTCATTGGTGAGATCAAGGACGATTACGGCACAACTCTTACTAATGTGCGCGACAAAGTCGATATCAAGCTGAGCGACGCAACCGCTGCCGAATTATCGAAGCGTCCCATCGAATACGACGCCGGCTTCACGCTCCTTCCTGGCAAATACACCATTAAATTTCTCGCTCGCGACGCCGAGACCGGCCGCATCGGCACCTATCAAACCACCTTTCTCATTCCGAACCTGAACAAAGAAGAAAAGCGAATCCCCATCAGTTCCGTGGTGTTGAGCAGCCAGCGCGTGGATCTCAAAGTTGCTCTCTATAACGCGGTAAAGAGCAAGGACAGAGAGGAGTCTGCCAACCCGCTGGTCCAGAACGGTCAGAAGTTGATTCCCAGCGTGACGCGTGTGTTCAGCAAGAGCCGCGACATGTACGTTTATCTCCAGGCCTACCAGCCGGGCACGGCCGGCATTCAACCCCTGGTCGCGTTCGTCAGCCTCTACCGCGGACAAAAAAAGGTTTTCGAAACGCAGCCCGTCGAAACAAAGAACGGCTTGAATAATCGCTTGAAAACGATGCCTCTCCAATTCACTATTGCTCTCAATGAGCTTCCACCTGGCAAGTACGATTGCCAAGTGACGGTCCTCGATCCAACTGGACAAAAGGCCGCATTCTGGCAGGCGCCCGTTGTGGTTGTGCCGTAGATCTCTAAGGAATCACTCCTCGCGCAACGCTGCGGTGGGATCGAGCGCGGAGGCACGGCGTGCAGGTAGCCAGGAAGCCATTGCCGCAATCGCAAAAAACAGCACGGTCATCACAACGAAAGTAATCGGATCGGTAGCTTTCACACCCACTAACATCGAAACCATCATGCGCGTAAGTGCGAGAGCCGCGGCGATGCCAATCGCGATACCCGCCGCGCTAAGCCGCAGTCCGTTCCCGACGATAAGCCCAAAAATGTTAGCTGGCGGCGCGCCCAGCGCCATCCGTACGCCGATCTCCGCTGTGCGCTGGCGCACGGCGCTCGACAATACGCCGTAAAGTCCGATCCCTGCCAGCAGTGCCGCAATCACTGCAAATACCCCGATGAGCAAAAGCGAAAAACGCGTGCCCGCTTGAGCCTGCTCCACCCACGCTTGCATCGGCTGCATGCGAGTGATCAGAAGGTGCGGGTTGATCTTCGCGATCTCCTTTCGGACCTCCTCTGCATACCTCGCCGGATTGCCGGATGTCCGCACGGCCCATCGCGCGGCGATGCCGTGCCCCAAAAAACCATCCGTGAAGAAGATCTCCTCGCGTCCCGGTTCAGCCAGCGAAGTAGTGCGCTGGTGCGCGACTACGCCGATCACTTCAACCCACTCAGGCTCAGGCGTCCGGATGCGTATGAGAATGCGCTTTCCGATCGCGGATTCGAACGGGAAGGCCTTCGCCGCAAGAAACTGGTCGATCACCACCAGATTCCTATCCGGCGCATTATCTGCCTCCGTGAACGTGCGGCCCGCGATCAATGGCGTGCGAAGCGTCTCGAAGTAACCCGGCAGCACAATTTGGTTATCGACCGCCTGAAACTTGCTCGGGTCGACTAACGCTTCCGCCGTGCCCCATCGTATTGGATTGAACCCGCCTGTAAGTGGGAACGGACTCGCGGCCGTCACGCTTCGCACCCCGGGCAGGACACTTAGCCGGCCGTGAATCTCGCGCATAAACGCCGCGCGCTGCTGAGGCGTCGAGCCGCGCGGACCCAGCAACTGAAAAGTCAAAAGATCGCGCGCATCGTAACCCGGGTTGATGCGCTGCAATGCCAGGAAGCTGCGGAACATCAAGCCGGAACCGGCCAGCAGCACAAAACACAGTGCAACTTCCGCGATCACCACGATGTTGCGCAGCCCTCCGCCTGCTAAACCTGTCGTGCGGCTACTCCCGCGCAGCACGTGCATCACGTCCGGCCGCGCCGCGCGTAATGCCGGAGTAATCCCGAAGATAGCCGTCGCTGCTAAACCGGCAATTGCTGTGAAGACCAGCACAGCCGGATCGATCTTAATCGAATCGAGTCGCGGTAGATTCGCGGGCGCAATCACGCGCAGTTCGTGTAAACCGAGCCAAGCCAGTCCGAGTCCGGCAACCGTGCCTAGCGCCGCCAGAAGCAGCGACTCCGTAAGCGTCTGCCGGACCAGTCTCCACCAGCTTCCCCCAAGCGAAGTCCGTATCGCCAGCTCGCGCTCCCGCGACGACATTCGCACCAGCATGAGATTTGCCACGTTCGCGCACGCAATCAGAAGCAGAAAGATCACCGCGCCCATCAGCGCCAGAATGGCAGGCCGCACCTCCGCGACCAGGTGCTTCCGCATCGGCTCCAGCCGGATGAAGAAGCCCGAGGTATTGTGAACCGGGAAGTTCCTCCGCAGCTCGGCGGCTACCGTATCAGCCTCCGCCTGCGCACGCTCCACCGTAACGCCCGCTCTTAACCTGCCGATTACGTGAAGCGAGACCGCGTTTCGTTGCGCGTTGTCGTAGGCCAGCCGCGCGGCTATCCAGATGTCCGGCATCGCTTCGGTATTGGCGCTAGGCGGCAGCAGCAACTCGAAACCCCGAGCGAGCACGCCCACCACCTGTGGACCGCCTCCTCCGGCAGTTGTTATTGGATGGCCAATGATGGCTTTGTCCCCGCCATAACGGCGCTGAAAATACTCGTAACTCAAAATCGCTACATTGGGCAGGCGCTGCGCAGCTTGTGCTCCCGCTGCGTTGCTGCTTTGCAATTGAGATGTCTGCGGCTGAGGTGGCTGGGGCTGGCCGTCTGCGTCCGTGAAATCGCGCCCCAATGCGATGCGCGCGCCCAGCATCCGAAAGAAGTTCGGCGTGACCCCAGCGAAGCGGACCTCCTCCGGAGTGCCATCCTCTCTCGGCAAACTTCCGCGGCCAGTGTTCACGCCCGCCAAATCGTCGAACATACTCTTCGATCCGTTACGCAGATCGAAAAAGTCAGCGTTTGAAAAGGGCCAGTCCTTTACGTCGCGCTTTTTCATTTCGCCGCACGCCACTACTAATCGGCCCGAATTCTTATAAGGAAGCGGCCGCAGAAGTACGGCATTGGTGACGCTGAAAATCGCGGTGCTGGCGCCCATGCCCAACGCCAGCGTGCCCGCCGCGGCCAGCGTGAAGACAGGACTGTTCCGCAGCGTTCTCGCCGCATAAGCCAAGTCTCGTAAGGCCATCTCCGTCCACCAAGATTACTAGTCTCCCCCCTCCGCAGCTCCTACCCCGAAGGCAACACAAACCGGAACGTGGCGCCCTTCCCAGTGCCCGCGCTCTCTACCCAGATTCGTCCTCCATGCCGTTCAATAATGCGTTGGCACGTAGCCAAACCTATGCCGGTGCCTGGAACCTCTTTTCCATGCAGTCGCGAGAATTCAGCGAAGATGCGCTGCTGGTACTCGGGAGGAATGCCAATGCCGTTGTCGGAAACAGAGAAAATAATCCCGTCAGCCTGCGTCTCGGCCGTGATATGAACCTGCGGCGGCTCTTCCGGCCTTCGAAACTTCAGTCCGTTGCTGATCAAGTTTTGAAGTAGTTGCACCAAGTGCGTCCGATCGCCGCGCACATGCGGAAGGGGTTCGTGCATGACTAACCCGCCGCTCTCGGAAATCGCCTGCTGCAGGTTGTTGGTGGCGTCATACAGCACCTCATCCATTTCAATCTGCTCCCACGTGTTCTCTTGGCCAACCTGAGCGTAAATAAGCAGCTTCTCAATTAACGTGCTCATCCCCTCGGTACCGGCCAGAATAAAATCGAGAAACTTGTCTGCGTCACCGTCCACCCGTCCTCGATACCGCAGGTCCAATAGAGATGCAAAGCTGGAAACTGTTCTCAAAGGCTCTTGCAGATCGTGGCCCACGACGTGCGCGAACCGCTGCAGATCCTCATTCGAGCGCACCAGCGCCGCGTTCGCTGCTCTCAACGCCTCGTTGGATTTGTATAGCTCTTCTTCTGCCTTCCGCATTCGCAGCAACGCTCGGATGGTTGCAAGCAGCACGTCCGAATCCACTGGCTCGATCAGATAGCTGTCTGCTCCGCTATCCAATCCATCCACCCGGTCCGCTACCGTTGTCGCCGAAGCTGACAAGTGCAGCACCGGCGTGTTCGCCGTGAGAGGGTGCGTCTTGATCCGCCGGCAGACTTCCAGCCCACTGACGTCCGGCAAATTGACGTCGAGAATGACCAGCGTTGGCCGAATCGCGACCGAAAGCTCGAGCGCCTCCGTACCGGTGCCCGCTTCCTTTACCGTGTAGCCGGCTTTTGTGAGCAGCCGGCTCCGCGCATAGCGCGCTGGCTCATGATCGTCGACATTCAAAATTATCGGAGCGGGAATTGGCTTCGTATCCGGCATATTTTATTCCGCAAACAACTTCGGCTCGCCTAGCAGTTCACGTAAGATCGCGAAAGCTTGTCCGCGATCGCCGGTCTGCTTCGGTAAAACAGCGGCGTGCCGCCCGCCCAGCCGCGCGAAATCCTCCGGCTGAAGCGTTCGGGAGGTATGAACAAGAACAGGAATATCTGCCGTCGCCGGGTCCGCTTTAAGATCTTCCAGCACCTCGAAGCCATTGCGGTCGGGCATGGTCAAGTCTAAGATGATCAACCGCGGTCGATCGAAACGTGCTCGCTCCAATCCTTCCACGCCGCCCGCTGCCTCCGTTATGACGTAGTTGGTCCCACGGAACAACTGGCGAACCAGGTAGCGCGCCACTTCTTCGTCGTCAATGACCAAAATTGACCCCCCGTTGGTTTGATCGCTTCTGGCCTGTTCCGTAACGAAGCTGCGCCGATCAACCCCGCCCTCTTCAGTGCTTGAGTCGTCCAGTGATTCCGTCATTGCGATCGGCAGCATCAAGCGAAACGTCGAACCTACCTCCGGTACGCTCGTCACCGTAAGAGTGCCACCCAGCAATTCCGCTAGCTTGCGCGACAGCGGAAGTCCCAGCCCTGTTCCTCTCACTTTCCGCTGCAGCGAATGCTCCACCTGGGAAAACTCCTGAAAGATGCGTTCTTGATCCTCCGGCGCGATTCCGATCCCCGTGTCCGACACAGAGAACACCATATGAGCTCCGCGGCGCGCCACCGCTACTCGCACCTCTCCGCGTTCCGTAAACTTCAAAGCATTTCCGATCAGATTGCGCAGGATTTGGCCCAGCTTCCCTTCGTCGCTGTGGAGGATCAGATCCTCCGCCGGATCGTCGAAAATTAAGCTGACGGCGTCCTGCGTGGCCAGCGGACGCATCAATCCCCGTAGCGCCCCAAACACTTTCGACGCCTCAATTCTGCCCCACCGCAGGTCAACTTTCCCGGCCTCTACCTTCGCCAGGTCGAGCAGATCGTTCACCATCTCCAACAGCTCCTGCGCCGACCGCCGCACCAGCGTTACTTGCTTCTCTTGCTCCGCCGTCAGGTCGCCATCTACCCGGCGGATGAGCAATCGCGTCAAAGCCAGAATCGAGTTCAGCGGCGTCCGGAACTCGTGGCTCATGTGCGAGAGGAAACGCGATTTCACTTCGTCGGCCCGCCGTAGCGCCGCCGCTCTGTCGTCAAGCTCCGCGTAAAGAGCCACCACCCCCCGGTTCGTTTCCTCCAGCTCCTGATTCAGCCGTTCCAGCTCTGTCTGGCGCCGTTCCAGCTCCAGCTCTTGGCTGCGAATCGTGCTGAGTGCGTCGAGCAGTTCTTGGCTCGACCGGTTGATTTCTTCGATTGAGTTTTGCGAACTTCCTTGCGCTAGTTGCTCGCTGAGTCGCGCTATTTGCTGAACATCGGGTTCATCCGCGCCGGCGGGAAGAAATTTGCCAAAAGTTACCGTCGTGCCCTTTCCTGCGGTAGATTCCAGCGAAAAGCGGTCCATCAGCCGGCGCGTGCCTATCAATCCCCGCCCCATACCGGTTTCAGACTGATAGTGGCCTTCGAATATCGCCTCTGGCCTCATAATTCCAGGCCCGCGATCGCTTACCCGCACCGTGAAGAGTGGCCGCTCGGCTTCGGCATCGTAGAAAAACTCCACCACTCCGCCACCCCCGTACTGAACCGCATTTCGCGTGATTTCCGATGTCGCCGTTGCTATCCGAATTTGGTCTTGGCGTCCGAACCCGAGTAGCCGCGCCAACTCCCGCGCCTGTTTTCGCGCGGTGACCACATCCAGTTCCTTGGCCACGCGCGTCGACCATAACGCTAGTAGCGCGGATTCCGACACGGGACTAGCAGGCCGATTCATCACTCACCTGCGTCCAGAACGGGCCACAACCACGCACGCGTCATCACGTCCTCTGCTCGCGTCGCGGTAAAGCACCGCTGCAACCAGAGAAGGGTCCCGTTCGCTCAGTCCCGGGTAAGCATCCAGGCGCCAACTCGTTGCAATTCCGTCGGAGTGCATCACCAGCATCCCCTTTGCCGGCCACGCATAAACGAACTCTTGAAACTTACGGACATTGTGGCCCGCCGTTCCGTTGTGCGAAACCAGGTGCTGCGTACTACCCGGTGCGATGATGCTGGCGCTAATATTGCCCACGCCGGCAAATCGCACTTCCTTTTGCGGCGTTTCAATCTGAGCCACCGCCACAGCTGCTCCGCGCGTTGCCCGTAGCGCTTGGTGGACTCGCTCCAGAAGCGCCACCGGCGCAAGATCCGTCGCGCGCATCAGCACCGCAACCGCTTCCTTGGATGCTTCGGCCGCGTCCGGACCGTGACCCAGCCCGTCGGCAACCATCGTGATCATCCGGCCATTCTCCTCGCGTACTCCCCAATTGTCGCCGCACTGCCGCTCTCCTCGTACCGGAACCTGCACGGCTCCAAGAATGAAAGGATCTTGATTTGATCGGCGCCCCGGCTCCGAAGAGGCATACAGGCGAGCAATCATGCACGTACCCTTACCAGGTTGCGAGTAGGCGTCGAACTCGTCCGCTAAACGAGCAATCGCTCCTAAGCCGGTTCCCGCAGTGGCCTGCGTTGAGTACCCGTCTCGCAAACACTCCTCTATGCGCGCCATGCCCGGTCCACGATCTAAAGCAAGCACTTCGATTCCGGACCGCCCATCGCGCCGCCATGTCCCCAAGTGGATCTCGCCCGATTGCGCGTGTTTGACTAAATTCGTGGTTGCTTCCGTGACCACGATGGCCAGCTTTCCTGATGCGGTCTCATCCCATCCGCTTTCACTAGCCAGAGCGGTTGCTAAACGTCGCGCCTCTGAGACTTGGCTCGCTTCTCTAACCGGGATAATATGCGGCTGCAACGTGAACTAAACCTTCC
Source organism: uncultured Acidobacteriaceae bacterium (assembly GCA_963795445.1). Lineage (GTDB taxonomy): Bacteria > Acidobacteriota > Terriglobia > Bryobacterales > Bryobacteraceae > Bog-105. Next base: position 93,287 of record CAWCHX010000018.1, read on the forward strand.
ACCGCGTGATCGCCACGCATGTCCCTTTTCCCAATTCGGACTTGATCGAAAACTCGCTCGAAAGCCGCTTCGCGCCGCCCAGCCCAAGTCCCAGGCCGTTTCCCGTCGTGTATCCGTCCACTAATGCCCGATCGATGTCAGCGATGCCAGGGCCGTGGTCTTCAAAAGTAAGGCGCAGTCCGCGCCTTCCGGAATCTTCCAACTGCTCCATCAACACGTTGCCGCCTCCGCCATAGATGAACGTGTTCCGGGCAAGCTCACTTGCTGCTGTCACGACTTTTGTTTGATCGATCAGGCTAAAGCCCAGTTCCACTGCGGAACTACGTACCGCTTGACGCACGACCACCACGTCTTCCTGCGAACGGATAGTCAGACTAGCCTGCTTGGCTATTGTCACCCGGCATCTCTTTCTGTTGATCGAGTGACGTGCGTAGCAGAGCCATGCCCTTGTCTACGTTGAGCGCAGTTCGAATTCCAGGTAGCGACAATCCGAGTTCAACTAAAGTGATAGCGACTGACGGCTGCATTCCCACCACGACCGTTTCCGCATCGAGAATGCGAGACATTCCGGCAATGTTGCCCAGCATTCTGCCGATAAACGAATCGACCATATCCAGCGAGGAAATATCGATCAGAACCCCTCGCGCTCGCGTACGTACGATCTTGTCCGTCAGGTCGTCCTGCAACGTAAGCGCTAGGCGATCGTGCATGTCCACCTGAATCGTGACCAGCAGAAAATCACCCACCTTCAGAATCGGGATGCGCTCCACGGGTCTGCCCTAAGCCTTCTCAATTCGAGCGCTCAACGTCCCCAGCCCGTATCCCAGCTTCCGTAGCGCAAGCTGAAACGCATCGGCCAAAGTAGCTTTGGTGATCACATCCGATAGATCCACGCCTAAATGAATGATGGTCTGGGCGATCTGTGGACGAATGCCGCTAATGATGCAATCTGCCCCCATCAACCGCGCTGCCGCAACTGTTTTCAGCAGGTGTTGTGCCACCAGAGTATCTACTGTAGGTACGCCCGTGATGTCGATAATCGCGATCGCCGCGCTATAACTGACCACCGCTTCCAGAAGATTCTGCATCACGATTTGAGTCCGGGCGCTGTCGAGCGTCCCGATAAGTGGAAGCGCAAGTATGTTGTCCCACAGGCGAACCACCGGAGTAGAAAGCTCTAGAAGTTCCTGCTGCTGCCGCTGGATGATCTCTTCCCGGGTCTTTTGAAACACCTCCATCGTCTCCAGGCCCAGTCTGTCCATCACGTTCGTTGCCTGCCACGTTTGCTCTGCTAATGCATCTGCATCGTTCCCCAGCTCTTTTCGCAGGCTGTCAAATAACGGCTTCTTGAACGAAAAGACAAAGGTGGCCGTTTCCGAAGGCGTAAAACCTTGCTCCGCTCGCTGTCGCGACAGGTCTTTCAGAAAATTTTGCATGTCGCCCCATTCGGAGCGCGATAAGTCCGATAAATTTCCGAAGCTCAGCCCTTGGCGCAGCGCCGCTAAGAAAGTCCGGGCGTTCTCCTGGAGTTGGACGTCGCTCACCCGGTCCGGGCGGATGCCGGGCGCGCTCCGCAGCAGCTTCAGCCATTCGTCTACTAAAGCAACTTCACGGCGCTCGATCAATGCGGAAAGTCGCGCTTCAGAATTAGGCGTACATGCCTCCTCTTGTTCGGCACTGCGCAGTTTCACCTCGCGCACGCGCCATGTATAAGTTAAGACGTTTCAGCCGCGGAATTGCGACTGGTAGACATACCAGCCAATTCAGCAGTTCTCGCAACTATGCTCAGTCACCAACAGTTCACGCAAACGTCCATTACGGGAATGGGAGATTGCGTATTTTTGCACGCGGATGATGACGACGCGGTTCATGAAATGCTCCAGATCGCGATAGCGGAACTGAACATTCCAGTTCAGCTAATCCGGGTGGCGGATGGCGAGCAGACCCTGGGATTCTTACGGAAGCACCCGCCCTACCAGGCCGTTCCGCAACCTTGCGTCGTTATACTCGACCTCAACCTGCCCAAGAAAACCGGTCGTGATGTTCTTGCTGAGATGCGGGGCGATGACTCTCTCTCTGCTATGCCGGTAGTGATTTTTACGGCATCGTCCCTTGTTAGCGATAGAAAGCAGTTGCTGGCCCTCGGGGCGCAGGATTACATCGTGAAGCCGCCGACCTTCACAGCGTTGCTCGAAATCGTCAAATCGCTATATGCCCGTTACCAGCCTTAGACCCATCAAGGAATCAGCACAGCGGCGCCATCGATTTCGTCGCGCTTGATTGCAGCCAGAGCCTCGTTGGCTTTGTCTAATGGAAAGGCCGTTGCCCTCGGGTGTAGATTGATTTCCGCCGCTTGCTTCAAAAAGTCACGTGCATCCTGCCGCGTCATGTTAGCCACGCTGCGGATCTGCCGCTCGCCCCATAGCAGCCGATCGTAGTCGAACTCCGGCATGCGGTCCAGGTGAATCGCGTTAATCGCAACCACTCCTCCTTTGCGCAAGCACCCAAGCGCCGTGATAACGACATCTCCGCTTGGTGCAAACGTGACCGCGCGATCTAATTCGACTGGCGGTTTCTCCGTTTCGCTTCCCACCCACGTCGCGCCCAGCGATTCGGCCAATTTGCGATGCGATGCCCCGCGCGTTGAGACGTACACCTCGCAATCCCACGCCTGCAGTACCGAAATCGCCAGATGTGCCGACGCGCCGAAGCCGAACAAGCCCACCCGGTCTCCTTTTTCTACCCCTGCCACTCGCAAACTTCGGAATCCGATAATCCCCGCGCACAGCAGCGGCGCTGCGTGCAAGTCGTCCAGCTCGGCCGGAAGCGGAAACACGAAATCCGCGCGAGCTAGCGCGTACTCGGCATACCCGCCGTGTACCGTATAACCCGTAAACGTGGGCGCATCGCATAGGTTCTCCAAACCCCGCAAGCAGTACGGGCATCCACCATCCACTCCGCCGATCCACGACACGCCCACGCGTGTTCCCAGCGAAAGTTCCGGTGTTGCGCCATCCGCGATCTCGCCCACGATCTGATGCCCGGGTGTTAAGTTCTGCAGTCGCGGCGGCAATTCGCCCTCGACGATATGCAGATCCGTCCGGCACACTCCGCACGCGCGAACTCGCAGAAGCACGTGCCCCGGCGTCAGTTCCGGTTTGGGCTTGTCCACTATGCGAAGTGGATTGGTGGAAATATTTCCAGGTGTCTCAAGCACCGCAGCTTTCATACTCGAATCAGTAGCAGATTGCATCTTCCGCGAGTCTGATCAATGTGGCAAATACAAACCGGTGGGGTGTCGACGAGCGTTACGAAGATGGCCTCCAGCAGTGGCACGACGTTTCAAGTGAAACCAAAAAAGCGCTGCTGAACGCTATGCAAGCGGATGAGTCCGCGACGCCGCAAGAAGCGCCTCTCCTGTTTGTCACGCACGCTACCGAAGTATCCCTTCCAAAGCGCTCCGAAATAGAACTTGAGGATGGAACGCGTCTGAAGGGCCACGCTCGCTCCGCTGATCTCCCGCTCGGCTATCATCAAATCCGCAATCTCGATTCCGGCCAGGCTACCCGGCTGATAGTCGCTCCCTCGGCGTGCTATTTACGCGAACACTTTCGCTCATGGGGTTGGACGCTGCAGCTCTATGCGCTCCGCTCTCACGGAAGTTGGGGCATCGGCGATCTCGAAGATTTAAAGCAGCTTTCCACTTGGTCGACCGACGTTTTGAGCGCCGGCGTCATCATGACCAATCCGCTGGGCGCCGCCGCGCCTGCCCTGCCGCAGCAGCCCAGCCCCTATTTCCCGAGCAGCCGCCTGTTTCGAAATCCGCTCTACCTGCGCATCGAAGAGGTTCCCGGCGCTCGCACTGCTCTATCGAATTTGGACGAGTACGCCGCCCGCGGACGCGCCTTGAACGACGCCCGTCTCATCGATCGCGATAAAGTCTACAAGCTCAAATTGGAGGCGCTCGAGAAGATCTGGAAGCACACACGGGACGAAGTGCAGTTTGCCGAATACGAACAGGAGCAAGGCCGAAACCTCCACTTGTTTGCCGCTCATTGCGCCCTGGTCGAGCGCCATGGTCCCAATTGGCGCGAATGGCCGCAAGATCTTCAGCATCCCGATTCTGCTGGCCTTGCCAACTTCGTTCACGGCTCCCAAGATCGCGTTCGTTTCCACAAGTGGATTCAGTGGCTCATCGATCGCCAACTGCTGCGTGCCTCGGAGCGTCGCACTCTCATGCAGGATCTGCCCATCGGTGTAGATCCCGGTGGCGCGGACGCCTGGCTGTGGCAGGACATTTTCGCAAAAGACGTCAGCGTGGGCGCGCCGCCCGATCCCTTCAGTGAGACCGGCCAAAATTGGGGATTGCCTCCCTTCGTCCCCCACAAGCTCCGCGCCGCTGGCTATGAACCATTCATCCAGACCCTGCGAAGCATGATGTGCCATTCTGCCGGACTCCGCATCGATCACGTCATGGGCTTGTTCCGTCTGTTCTGGATTCCGGCCGGGGAATCCCCTCGCAAAGGCGCTTACGTTCGCTATAACGCCGATGAACTACTCGCCATTCTCGCTCTGGAAAGCGTGCGCGCCAGAGCCTTCGTTGTGGGCGAGGATCTCGGCACGGTTGAGCCCGGAGTTCGCGAGAAACTGGAGCGGTTCGGCGTCTTGTCTTATCGCGTTTTGTGGTTTGAGGACCACCCGCCGGCCCAATATCCGGAGCGTTCTCTCGCTGCCATCAGCACGCACGACCTTCCCACCATTGCCGGCATCTGGTCCGGAGCTGATCTCGAAGAGCAAAAGCAAGTAGGCGTAAAGGTGAATGAAGAAGGTCTCGAAAAAAATCGCCAGCAGCTTCAGAAAATCGCCGCTGTTGAGGATTCAGCCCCCATCTCCGAAGTCGTCCTGAAAGCTCACCAGGCGCTCGCCGAAGCCCCTTCTGTCGTGATCCTGGCCTCGCTTGATGACGCGTTATGCGCCGAGCAACGGACCAATCTGCCCGGCACCATGGGCGACAAACGGCCGAACTGGTGCATTCCGCTTCCAAAAAAATTGGAAGAGATCCAAACCGACCCAGCGGTTCTCGGGATCGCGCACATCCTTCAGGAATCCGCACTGAACCGCGCCCTCGCCGCCCCTAATCCATCGTCTTTAAAACATCCGCAACCATCAACTTCGGCTCGGTGACTTTTTGCAACTCTTCAACGCTGATATCCCGTGCTATTTCTTCCAGCACCAGGCCTGCGGGCGTCACGCGAATATAGGCCAACTCAGTCACGATGATCTGCACCACCTTCAATCCGGTGATCGGCAGGCTGCATTTCTTGAGAATCTTCGGAGCTCCGGATTTCGTGGTGTGCTCCATCGCCACGATTACGCGCCGCGCGCTCGCCACCAGGTCCATCGCGCCGCCCATGCCCTTCACCACTTTTCCGGGAACCATCCAGTTGGCCAGGTTGCCCTCTTCATCCACCTCCATCGCGCCCAGGATGCTCAGATCGATGTGCCCGCCGCGGATCATCGCGAACGAATCCGCGCTTGAAAAATATGCGCTGCCCGCCAGCTCGGTAACCGTCTCCTTGCCCGCGTTAATAAGGTCCGAGTCCTCGCTGCCTTCCAGCGGGTACGGCCCCACGCCCAGCATGCCGTTCTCCGATTGCAGAATGACTTCGATACCGGGCGGCACGTGGTTCGCCACCAGCGTCGGCATTCCTATGCCCAGATTTACGTAAAATCCGTCCTTTAATTCCCGCGCTGCGCGTTTAATAATGCGCTCGCGTTTATCGGTTTCCTGAATCGTGCTCATTGACTCGGGGCCTTGCGCACGGTCCTTCGCTCGATGCGCCGCTCGTATTTCTCACCTTGCACGATCTGCTTCACGTAAATTCCGGGCGTCATCACCTGATCGCCTTCAATCTCGCCCGGTTCCACCAGTTCTTCCACTTCTGCAATCGTCACTGTGGCAGCCGTCGCCATCATCGGGTTGAAATTGCGCGCGGTCTTCCGATACACCAGGTTGCCCAGCCGATCGCCACGCCACGCTTTCACCAGCGCAAAATCGGCGGTTAGGCCTCGCTCTAACAAATAGGTGCGCCCCTCAAACTCGCGCGCTTCTTTCCCCTCCGCCACCATCGTTCCCACGCCCGTCGGTGTGTAGAAGGCCGGAATACCGGCGCCCCCAGCGCGGATGCGCTCCGCCAGCGTGCCCTGCGGAACCAGCGTCACTTTGAGTTTGCCCGCAATCACCATGGATTCCAGCAGCCGGTTTTCGCCCACGTAACTGCCGATGTGCGAAGCGATCATTCCCGCTTCCAGCATCAGCCCCATGCCGAACCCGTCCACGCCCATGTTGTTGCTGATCGTGTGCAGGTCCTTGATGCTCTTGCGCACTAGCGCCGCAATCAAATTTTCTGGGATCCCGCACAGGCCGAACCCGCCGATCATGACTGTGGCCCCGTCAAAAATGTTCGCCACTGCTTCATCGGCGGAGGCCACAACCTTATTCACCGAAATCTCCTCCGCGATCATAGCAACGGCTCTCGTCCCAGCTCCGCGCAAATCATGCGTCCGGCCGCCGCCACTTTCTCGAGATCCACGCCCGTCTCAATCTCCATGCCGTTCAGCATGTAGATGACATGTTCCGTGGCGACATTGCCCGTTGCGCCCGCCGCATAAGGACATCCGCCCAGGCCCGCCACCGAGCTGTCGACTACCGCAACACCTGCGTCGAGCGACGCCAGAATATTCGCCAGCGCCTGTCCCCGCGTGTCGTGAAAATGAACAGCCAGTTGCGTGACGGGTACATGTTCCGCCGCCGCCGCAATCATTTTTTGCGCCTTCAAAGGCGTTCCGGCGCCAATCGTGTCGCCCAGCGAAATTTCGTAGCAGCCCATCTCGCTCAGCTCTTGGGCCACGCCGGCCACGGCCGATAGCGCAACCTCGCCTTCATACGGGCATCCCAGCACGCACGAGACGTAACCGCGAACCTTCATTCCCTGCCCGAGCGCCGCTTCCGCGACAGCCCGCAACCGAACCAGGCTCTCCTCAATCGAGCAATTGATGTTCCGCTGTGAAAACGTTTCCGATGCAGCCGCAAAGACCGCGATCTCCTCAACCCCAGCCTGCCGCGCCGCTTCGAAGCCCTTCAAGTTGGGCACCAGCACGGGATACGAAACTCCCGGAACGCGATGAATGCCCGCCAAAACCTCGGCTGTGCCGGCCATCTGCGGTACCCATTGAGCAGACACGAAGCTGCCCGCTTCAATCGTCTTCAGCCCGGCATCGGCCAGCGCCTCAATCAGCGCGATCTTAACTTCCACCGGCACGAGAGTCTTCTCGTTCTGCAGGCCGTCGCGCGGCCCCACCTCGACGATTCGCACGCGCTCGGGACACTTCATGACGGAGTTCTACTCCTCCCCCGTCCAGTCTTTCTTATGTTTAGGTTTTTCGCGCGTAGGTCGTTCGTCCAGCAGGCGTGCGGGCGGCGGCGCGCCCACGCGTTTTCGGGCAACTGCCTTTACTGCTTTGGTCTTGTCGTACTTCGGACGCTTCCTCAAGCCAAACTATACCGCCCCAGAAGCGCCGAATGTCCGAACGCCCGTAACTGAGCCGCGCCTGAAAGGAGCGGAGCCTACGTGAACAGCCGGTTATCCGGCGCTCTAGTCTCAATACTCGGGTCGGTCTCGCCGGCAGTCAGCACGTTAAAGGCGATCTTCGCGCGCGACGGAATAAAACGCCAAAGTTTATTGGCAGTTTCTTCTTCTTCCATTTGAATTTCGCGTGCCAGGGTCTCGGTCACCGTATCGCCGGCCGCTCGCGCCACATTCGCCAGCCCTTCGTACATGGCGCGCTCACTGTTCTCAACCGCGAACCCCATAATCAGGTTCTGCACGATTTGCTCGTCTGCGACATGCGTTGCCTGCGCGGTCTTGGGACTCAAGCTGAACACGTGTGCGACAAAGCTCTTCGCGCTCGATGGGCTTCCACCCAGCTCTTGCAGCCGCGCCGTCAGGCGATTGTATTGCAGCTTCGTTTCCTCGGCGTGCGTTGCAAATGCCAGATTAACTTCTTCGTCGTCATCCGCCGTTGCAAAGCCCCGCAATTGCGTCTCGAATGCTTTCTCTGCCGCAATCGCGTCTTCCAAGTAGCGCCGGATTACTTCGCTGCTGCTCTCAGTCATAGGGAGTTCTCAGGCGAGAGTTCCGATCGTCCTCAAGCAGCAACTCTCTGCGCGTTAGCCGGCCAGATCCCGAGCTCTATAAATTCATTCTCAAAGCGGACTTGCTCCCGCGGGTCTTCCGACGGTCTCAATTGGCGGCAGCACCGCCGTAGCGCTTCTTCCAACGACAGCTCCAGCCCGTCGTCCCCCAGCACAACTCTGATCAGCTCGCGAGCCGCTCTGCGTGCGCCCTCTGCCGACTTGGCAAACATCAATGCCTCATAGCGGTCGTTAATTAATTGGTTATTTCGATTCATGGCCTCATAACGTTGGATGCGCGGCAGCCAATTTTTGGTTCGTTTCGTTCGCGCCCGCTTCTGCGCCCGTCCTCGCTTTAAAGCTTTTATTTTTCAGCGAATTAGCAGCCCACGCGGTTGGACCCGGGAAGCTGCTCAGCAAATCTAGCTTCCCGGCACAGGGCGGGACGCCCACCACGCAGGTGAGAAACTGGCGTCCCGCTCCGTTGTGCCGGCTGTTACTTAGGAGAGCAGCGTATCCTTCCTTGCGCCACCGCATCGGTGATAAACTTCGTTGTCGAAGACTATTGCCCGGCCTCGTGCTTAGCACGAACGGTCTGGTTTGGATTGAGCCGCATTTTTTAGATATTTCAGAAGGAGAGAGTATGGCAGGCCGTGCAGGAGTTGTCCCCGCAGGGTGGCAGCAAATCTTATCAGGACAAGCGCACACGATTGTTTTTGGAACCGTTACAGTTACGTTTCCATCCGACAAATTCTGCAAGAACTACGTTGACGCGGAATTTCTCACCAAGGTTCAGTCCATCGCGCTAGCCGGGCAGAAGGTCCTGGGTGGCGTCGTCATTGGTGGAATTCGTGTCTGCCATGAACATATCCGCGGCAATACCGGGGTCGCGTACCTTTGGTCCACTCCCACCGCCCTGACGATCGTCGCCACCGGAGACAAAGTGACTGGAAGAGGAGTAAAGGACTCAGGCGGTTACGACTGGACCACGAAATAAGCCGCGATTTCAAGCCGGCCTGGGCTAACCGGCCTGGGCTAAGAGGAACCCTGTTTTATCGTCTGCGTGAGCCCATCGGACTCAATGAACTTCGTTCCTCCCATCCGGCCCGTACTCGCATTCCACAATTCCGTTCCCCAGACAACGTTGTCTTCATCGCAATACGTAATAAGAAGCTCGTCGCCGTCGAACCTGAGCTCGGCGAATGAGGAAACAGCCGTCTTCGATCCAGGGTGCGTCTCCTTTCTGTTGAAAAAGGCGACCGGTGTACAGCCTGGATCCACCGCAGGCATTCGGACCGTGGCTGCAGTGCTTTATATATGATGGCCGCCCGCTTTCCGGAGTACTCCACTGGCCATTGGCTGGCTTCGGAATCTGCCTCCTTGGATTCGTTGCCGTGGGCGCTTACTTGGACCACGCCCACAACAAAGAAGCCCGCAACGGCGCCGCGACTCCGCGAAGTGCTCCGCATTCCCGTAAGAAGGCGGCTCCCCGCCAGGAGCAGAATCACATCGGCATCGATATGGTCGGCTAAATCATGCTCGACATTTCCAAACCTCTCACCACCGGCAAAGTCCAGAGCTACTATCGCTCGGAGTACGCCTCGCTTCGAATTCTTACTTCACGCAAGGCAATACACTCCGCGGCGAGTGGCATAGCCAGCTCGCGCCCGTGCTGAAGCTTTCAGGCGAGGTGACGGCTCAGGCAGCACGTTCGACCTAGCGCGCCGGCAGCTCGTTACACCACGCCGGAGCTGATCCAGGTAGAGCACGAAACCATCGAGCGTGTCCGCGCGGGCCAGAACCGATTACCAGCGACTGCGATGGTCTCCTATGCCGAAATCATGGCTCGCTTTGGCGACAAGCTCAATGAAGACCAGCGCCGCGTTGTCCATGACGCCTTACATTCGACAAATACGGTAACCGGCATTCAGGGCGGAGCGGGCACCGGAAAAACAACAGCGCTCAGCGCGATTCGCGAGCTCGCCGAAGAACAGGGATACCGCACTCATGGTTTGGCGCCGAGTTCGCGAGCAGCAAAAGGCCTAAAAGAGATCGGAATAGAATCCGAAACTCTCCAGGCCTATTTACTGCGACGCGGGATCAATTCGGAGGTTTCCACCCCGCGTCTATTTTTCTTAGATGAGTCCAGTCTCGCTTCATCTCATCAGATCCACACGTTCCTGCTCCAGTTAAATCCGATGGATCGCGCCCTCTTAATAGGTGACGCTCGACAGCATCAGTTCGTTGAAGCCGGCCGAATCGTTGACGGAGTTGAGCTGCTGCAGGGGCAAAACCGGATCCACTCGATTGAGCATCGCCAGGAACGCTTAGAAGCGATCGTCCGAGCCTACGCCGCGCAGCCGGAACGCACGCTCGTCGTTTCGCCAGGCAACATCCGCGTTCAAAATGGACGAATCAAAACGCACGGTGGGCTGGAATCTCCGGGAGAGCCAGCACATCGATTACGCCTATGCCATGACCTCTCACTCTTCGCAGGGCGCCACGGTCGATCGGGTTTTGATCCACATCGACACTTTCGACAGCAAGAGCCGGGCACTGATCGATGAAACGCTTGCGTATGTGGCCACATCCCGGCCGAGGTACGACGCGCAGATCTTCACGGACAACGAAGATCAACTCGCAACAGCCCTTTCACGCCGGCATGAGAATGCAACCCCGCTTGCTCCGGACGAGATTGAAAGCTACGCCATGGCTGTGTAATGTCATTCGAAACGATTCTTCCGTTTCTCCATTCCATCGCTGAGTTCATCACCGATCCGGCCATCTCTGAAGTGATGGTGAATGGCAACGGCTCTGTGTTCGTGCAGGGCGAAGGTAGGATGCACTCCGTCGAAGCTGTCATCGAGCCGCGTTATCTCATTCACGCGATCAAGCGTATTGCCCGATCCTTAAGCGAAGACATCAGCGATGCCAAGCCATTGCTGGACGCACGGCTGCCGGATGGCTCCCGAGTCGCTGCAGCCTTTCCGCTGATCGACTTCATTCCGCAAAGTGAGCGGCTCGGCGTCATTGAAGACACCATCGAATTGAAGATCGATCACCCGAACGTCTTCCGCTTCGAAGCCCGCAAAGAACAGCGCGATCCGGCCGGGAACGTCACAATGCCGGCGGTCACCATTCGCGACCTGGTAAAAGCAACTCTCCGGCACAGGCCGGATCGGCTGATTATCGGCGAAGTCCGCGGAGCTGAGGACGCCCAACAGCAGTGGCAGGAGAAGACGCAGTGGCATACGTGCGTTGCTTACGGGCCTCTAGCTGAATACGCGGCAAAGCTGCAGACCGGAGCGCACGTGCTGATCGAAGGCGAGCTGGTCTATCGCGAGTATGAACGGACGATTGAGACGGCCGAGGGCCCTGTGAAGGTGCAGTGGCCGGTTATCGAAGTAGTGATTGAGTCGTTGAAGACGCTAGATCGCCAGGCAAAGGACAAAGGGGCCGCTGCGTAAGCGGCCTCCTGTCTTTTGTTGGTCAACGACAGTTTTGACCAGCGTTTTGAGCGTTGGCTTGTTGATCGCATGCCTCGACGGCGGTACCAGTGGTACGCCGGTGCATTGACCTCTCTAATGCCTACGTGGTACACCCAGGTGTCACATCAAAAAAGCCATTCGCCTGTGCGGCCACTGGGCTGCCTAGCCAGAGGAATCTATGTCGCATCGTATCTGTGTTCGAGTTGTTTTAGCCGGCCTCGGTGTTTTGTTACTGGCGACCACCCTGGCCACCGCGCAGAGCGGTCCTATCGTGTCATATACGGTGGCGGCGGATGGCTCTGCCCTTTCCTACCCTGGCCAGTCGGTGACCACTCCGGCAGGAGGACCTTTCAACAACATCGCCTTTAACTTCTATGCCTGCAATACCGCACGCCTGTACGGCCGACACAGCTCCGGAAGCATCAGGAACGTTGTTTATTTATACGCAAGCCTACACTGGAACTCCGGCCAACCTCGGTCCGGGGACGCCCGGCTATTTGGCGCAATCCGTTGGAATTGTCAATGGACAGTACACCTTCGCCCCCACGGTGATCCTGCAGCCCAACACCCAATACTTCTTCTATGCGAATTCTAACTTCGGCACCACTCCACTAGCGGGGGACGGGAACGGATCTTATGCGGGAGGGAATCCGTATCAGTCGGTCGAGTTCCACCGCTAATTTCCAATCCTATCCTGCTTACGATTTCGATTTCCTGCTCTCCGGCACGGCTATCACATCTGTGAACTTTTCAGGCTCGGGCGTGGAAGATGCATTTCAGGTGAGTTACGCTTCGCAGTTGAACGAGGGCGATAGCGTCATCAACATCGTCAACGCCGGAACCAGTAACACGTCAGGGGAGATCGCAGCTTTGAAGTCGTTTGCCGATCCTGCCATCGGCGCAGGCAACATTTGCGTAAATATTTATGTCTTCAATCCGGACGAAGAGCTAGAAACGTGCTGCTCGTGTCCGCTCACGCCGAACGAATTGATCTCGTTCGCCTACATCGGCAGCATCAATGGTGCGCCCGGCTTACTATCGAACACCGCTAACCTGAGCAAGACCAGTTTCACCTCCGCTGTCACCAAGCTCGTCTCGACTGTGGGAAACAGCTGCAATAACGTGGCGCCGACTGGGGGACCGAACGGAACACCTGGAAACGTCACTGCGGCTCAGCCGATCACGACAGCTACTCTGGCGGCTGGCTTAACTGCGTGGACCACGCACTCTCATCTGACCAACGGCCCAGCGAATGCAGACGGAACCTTGCCGGTAAACATCACGGAACGCAAGTTTGCGGAAAAGGGGCTCAGCCAAGGCGAGGCGAATTTCCTGGCGAACACCTGCGCGAGTTTCGTCCAAAATTCCAGCGGCGCGGGGATCTGCAGTTGTCCGACACAAGATGGCGGTTTTGCAGTTCGCTAGAGAACGGCAGCCTCGGAGAGGGCTCTAGCATCCGCGACCAAACCCGCGTCCTCATCAACCTCAGGCCTTCGACCTACTGGATGCGCTGAACACAGGCCATGCCGGATCGATCTCGACGCTGCATGCAAATTCGGCAAGTCACGGGCTTTCGCGCCTCGTCAGTCTCGCGTTGCGTGCCGAGATGGACATTCCTTATCGCGCGCTTCAGGCCGAGATAGGTGATCTCATCTACCTGATCGTACATATTGAACGGCGCGAAGGGCGCCGGTTTCTCGCTCAGGTACTCAGGCTGAAGGGCTTCGATGCCGAAGCGAATTGTTACAACACGAATCCTTTATTTCAGTCATGCCCCACCATCAGCTCCTGAAGATACTTCCACCGGCGACAACACTCACCGCATGCTTTGTCTTTTTCTCTCTATCGAGCAGCCACATGGATTCAGAATCGATTCCGCCGCGACCCGACCCGCGCATATATCATCATTGACTGTCTTCCTATGGGGCGCTGCCCAGGGCGCTGCCCCTGGCGCGCGAAGGCCTTTTGCCCTTCGGGATTTAGCCCCGTCCGCTTCGCTCCCTCCAAAAAGCTTCGCTCAAAGACCTTGCCTATGCTCTGCCTCCCCGTTGCTCGCCGCGAGGGCAAGGCGTTGCAGTTTCGCTAACCCTAATGCCATTTCCAGAAAGGAACAAACCCCATGTACATGAATAAAGTGATTCTTGCTGGCTTCACCGGGCGTGATGCCAAAACCGGAGCAACTCAGGCGGGAAAACAGATTACCGGGTTCTCCGTCGCCACCACCAAAGGTACCCAAGGACGCCGAGCAGAAGTGCAGGAGAAGACGCAGTGGCATACGTGCGTTGCTTACGGGCCTCTAGCTGAATACGCGGCAAAGCTGCAGACCGGAGCGCACGTGCAAAGGGGCCGCTGCGTAAGCGGCCCTCCTCTATTAAACCGACCATTAACGACTTCATTTACCACAAAACAGGAATACCGTTACCAGCGACACCGTTCCAGCGGTACTTGACAGGCGGGCAACACGGTTATAGAGTTTAACGATTACATTGCTGTCGCAGCCCTTTCAAGTATGCCGATTGTCACAAAACAGAATCAGTGCCGTTCGGCCTCGGCCTGTCCAAGAAACGTGCGGTTGAAACCGGCTTTGGTTTGCATCGCATTGCTGCTGGCCGGAGTATCCAGGGCCACTGCTCAGGACGCTGCCACCCTTCAGAACGAGATTTCCGACCTGAAAGAAGGGCAGAAGGCGATTCAAAAGGACCTTCAAGAGATCAAGGAGCTTCTCAAGAAGACTGCGACTGCGGGCAACCTCCCGGCAACGCTGCCAAAGACAATGGATGCCGCAGGCGTCCTCGTGAAGGGAGATGCCAAGGCGCCGGTTACCGTCATCGAATTCACTGACATGCAGTGTCCATTTTGCAGTCGGCACGCGCTGAATACGTTTCCGCAGATCGACAACGAGTACGTGAAGTCGGGAAGAGTCCGGTACGTGGTGAAGGATTTTCCGCTAGAGTCGCTGCATGCCAACGCCTTCAAGGCCGCCGAGGCAAACTATTGTGCCGCCGAACAAGGCCGCGCCTGGGACATGCACGACCGGGAGATGGCCAATCAGCAAAAACTGACGGACGAAGATTTGGTCGGCTATTCCGATGTGATGGGATTGGACGCCGCGAAATTCAAAGCTTGCCTCGCCAGCGGGAAGTATGCCGCAGCGATTCGTAAGGAAATGGCGGAGGGCCAGGCGGCGGGCATTACCGGAACTCCCAGCTTCGTGCTGGGCGTCTCCGATCCGGCATCGGGCCACATGACGCCCGAAAAGACGCTGAGCGGGGCGGTGGCTTTCTCGTCGTTCAAAGCGGCTATCGATGACTTGCTGGCAAAGCGGCAGGGCGGCGAATGAGGAAGCGCTCGATCACAGTTCGTTTGTTTGTCTACTTTTGCGTGGGCGTGGCCGTTTCGTTCCTGGTTTGCGCAAGCGCTTTCGCCCAAAGTTGCATGACAAGTGGCGATTGCACTTCCAGTAACAAGTGTCAAGTTGGGACCTGCGTTGCCGGACAGTGTTCTTACGCACCGAAAATTTGTAATGATAACAATGCCTGCACCAGCGACAGTTGCGACCCTAACAGTGGAACTTGCATATTTACGCCCATAAATTGTGATGATAATAATGCCTGCACCGTCGACCGTTGCGACGCTACAGTGGGTGCATGCACACGCCGATAATTTGTAATGATGATAATGCCTGCACCCTCGACAGTTGCGACCCGAATACGGGGAAATGCGTATACACGCCCTTAGTTTGCACGGCCAGCGATCAGTGTCACACCGCCGGCATTTGCGATCAAGTGACAGGTTGTTCGAATCCGACCGCGCCGAACGGGACGCCGTGTGAGGACGGGAATATCTGCTCCCAGAACGATAGCTGCGAAGCTGGGATCTGTACCACCGGGAACGTGTCAAATTTCACCTGTGCGGGCTCGGGCGTGGAAGACGCATTTCAGGTGCGTTACGTGGCGAAGTTGAATAACGGGGATGCGTCATCAACATGGTCAACGCCGGAACAAGTAACACTTCGGCGAGAGGCAGCTTAAGTGGTTTTTGCCGAACGACGGGAGCAGGCAACATCTGCGTAAGTACTTATGTATTCAACCCCTCCGAAGAGCTGTTAAACTGCTGCACTTGTCCGCTCAGGCCGAACGAATTGATCTCGTTAGCCGACATCGGCAGCATCAATGGAGCGCCGGCTTTCCGATCGGAACGAATGCTAAGCCGAAGCAAGACCAGTTTCAATTCGGCGGTCATCAAACTGGTAACTGCCCGACTATGGGGGACAGCTGCAATAACGTGAGCAGCCCAGTGCCGGCCCGCCGGGAGGCTCGGCCATGTCATTGCCGCCGTGCAATCACGGCAGTACTCTGGCGGCTGGCTTAACCGCCTGGAGCACGACTCGCATCCTACCAATGGCTAGCGAATCTAAACGGAACGTGCCGGTCAACATGACGGAACGGAAATTTATTCAAAAGGGCCTCCGCCAAGCCGAGGCGAATTCCCTGGCGAACACATGCGCGAGTTTCGTCCAAAATTCCAGCGGCGCGGGCATCTGCAGTTGTCCGACACAAGATGGCGGTTTTGCAGTTCACTAGAGAACGGCAGCGTCGGAGAGGGCTCTAGGATTCGCGACCAAACCCGCGTCCTCATCAACCGTTCAGGACGTGACCGGCGAGGACCGCGGCGTTGCCAGTTCTTACCACGTCGGCGATTCGGTTCGCTATCTGCGCGGCAGCGAAGCACTCGGGATCGAAGCAAAAACCTACTCCACAGTTATCCAGACGGACACCGAGCAGAACCTGATCACCGTGAAGAAGCCGAACGGGGAGTTCGCCACCTACGATCCGGAGCGTCTGAAAGGAGTAACGATTTACGAACCGGAACTTCGGTCTTTACCGAAGGCGATCGCATTCAGTTCACTACGCCGTGGAGAGACAAAGGCATCAGCAACCGCGATCTCGGCACCGTCACTTACCTGGACGAACACGGCCACATCCGCGTTCAGCTGGATGACTCAGGTCGCACGGTCGGCTGGCATTTACGCGAGAACCAGCACATCGATTACGCCTATGCCATGACGTCCCACTCTTCGCAGGGCGCCACAGTCGATCGCGTTTTAATCCACGTCGACACTTCCGACAGCAAGAGCCGGGCACTGATCGATGAAACGCTCGCCTACGTGGCCACATTGCATTTTCCCTTCACGCTGAACGAACACAGAGCCGGTTCCGTTTACCATTACTTCAGAGACGGTTGAATCCGTGATGAACTCAGCGATGGGCAGGAGAAACGGAAGAACCGTTTCGAATGACATTACAAAGCCATGCCGTAGCTTTCAATCTCGTCCGGAGCAAGCGCGGTGGCGTTCTCGTGCCGGCGTGAAAGGGCTTCCGGATTTGGGATTCCATGCTGCTTTGCAATCCCGGTTCTGCCAGTGGCCTCACGTACGTCAGGAAGTGCTGCGGCTGCTTGCTGCCGAGCGCGCCAATATGGCGGGGCTCCCAAAGGAGCTCGGTACAAGGAGAATCGCCTTTGCAAATTTGTTGGGCCAGGGGAGCTAAATAAACTATAATCTTTCTACTTGCCAGTGGCTTCGCGCGGAATCCGCCTTAGCCGTTAAACGAACGTAAATTATGAAGACCACTAAGACCGCGTCCTTGCGGAGGACCTTTATCTGTCTTGTCGGCACGGTAATACTCGCTGTCGCGCCCGCGCTTGCGCTCGCGCAAAACGCAAATACTCAGTGCATAGACAATGCCATTAATCAGTGTTTCGGCGGGTGCTCGGACCCCTTAACTTTTTCCCAGTGCGTTCTCGGATGTAGCGTTGCGTACAGCCAAAGTGTAAGCCAGTGCGCGAGTAGCTGTTCCACTGATAAGAACTGCCTGAACAGTTGCTACTCCACCTTAAACATGATCGCGACGAATTGCTACGGCGCACTGAACTTCTCTGGTTCTGGTGTAGAAGATGCCTTCAAGGTCGGCTATGCGTCGCAGTTGAACCAGGCGGACAGCATCATTAATATTGTGAACGCTGGAACGTCTGCGGTGGTAACCGGCACAATGATCAGTCCTGCAAACGACCCCGGCCTGGGCAACATCTGCCTCAATATCTACGTGTTCAATCCGGACGAAGAACTGGAAGCATGCTGCTCGTGCCGTGTGACTCCGAATGAGTTGATCTCGTTTTCCTATATCGGTGGTGTGAACGGCGCACCGGGTTTGCTTTCGAACACCGCGAATCCCAACAGTGCGAACTTTGCTTCGGCAGTAACGAAGCTTGTCGCCACTACCGGAAACGTGTGCAACAACACTCGTCCAACCCCGCCGCCAAACGGACAGCCCGGGAATGTAACCGCGGCGCAGCCGCTTACATTCTCGAATCTGGCTGCCGGGTTAACGGCCTGGACCACGCATGCGCATCTGACCAACGGCCCAGCGAATGCAGACGGAACCTTGCCGGTGAACATCACGGAACGGAAGTTTGCGGAAAAGAGCCTCAGAAGGCGAGGCGAATTTCCTGGCGAACACCTGCGCGAATTTCGTCCAAAATTCCAGCGGCGCAGGGATCTGCCGTTGTCCGACACAAGATGGCGGTTTTGCAGTTCGCTAGAGAACGGCAGCGTCGGAGAGGGCTCTAGCATCGCGATCAATATGGTCGGGGGAGAGAAGCCGAGGATTTCTAGCAAGGCTTCGACTGTCGCCTGACTCCGGACAGCGGGCCGCGAGCAGCTGCTTTCTCTAAAAAGTTTTAACTGACTGTCGTTAGATCCACACACCGGCGGCCCTCATCGTGCAGATTTGGTACGTACTATTCCCCTCTGGCCCATATGCAGGGAGCCAATCCTCGTTGCATCTTGGTACCTGTTTCCTGGCCCGTTTGATTGTTAGCATCGCGTCGAACCGACGGCTGCACACAAACTGGACAGGAAGAGGGCGGTTTGACGAGAGCCGCCCTTTCTCTTCAGCTTTAAAGCTTGGCCCAGAGCTTCAGCGCTAATTCGATCAGCCCAATCCAAAGCAGAATTTCGGGAATGATGAGGATTACGACACCCTTGAGGAGAGGCGACGTCTCTTCCGGGCGTTCCGGGATCTCACGAAGCAGAATCCAGGTGTTCACCTGCCACGCCTAAGTCGGAATTGTATACCAATGGAATTGAACCTCCGGGCTGTTCGCGAAATTCTGGTAGACCTGGTGCGCTGAGACGGGCTGATGATGTGTCAGGAAGATATAGCGCGTTTGGGGCCGTTCTTCAGAAGTTCGATGAGCCAATTCCACTGCGCTGCGATTGGATCGTCCGGGCCTGACTTCATCGCTAACATGCGTCAAAGCGTTCTGAACGAAAGATTGCTTTCCTACCGCGGGGTGCATGATCATGCCTTGTCCGACTCATCATTCTAGGCATAAAACTGAGTTCCGGAAATCTGCATCGCAAATGTAACGCAGCTCGCACAATCGGCGGTTGAGCTATTCCCCTCCAATGAGTTCATGAAAGAGCTCTCGCACTTTGCTTTTCGACGCCATTAAGCTACGATTCTCATTCGGCTCTTGGTTGGCTTGGTGTTCCTATCGGAGGGGATTCAGAACGGTCCTAATGTCATTTATCTGGAACGCCTGGGTGGGACGGATCTTTCTCAAGCCCCGATACCAGCGCACAGGGAGTAGGCGTAAATGCTCTCCCCTTTTACTGTTCTTGATCGTTGCGCCTTCCAGCCTGCGGGCTCAGGGGCCTCCCTTCCAAACTGACGATCCGGTCCCTGTCGAGTTGCACCACTACGAGTTCTACATCTTCGGAAGCATGGATGGGACACCGGCGGAAATTGATTCCACCGGTCCGGCGTTCGAGTTCAACTGGGGCGCCATTCCCAGGGTCCAGCTACACATCATCGCGCCCTGGGGCACCGTCAACCCCTCCAACAATCCGATCTACGCCCCCGGCGGCATTGGCCCCTCCGCCTTCGGCTACACCGATATGGAGCTCGGCGCCAAGATCGCGTTCATCAAAGAATCGAAGTACATTCCCCAGATCGGCACCTTTACAATGTTCGAAATACCGGCCGGTAGCTACGACAAGGGACTCGGGGTGGGAAAGGTTTGGTACAAGGTTCCCCTGTGGCTGCAGAAGAATTTCGGACACTGGCTCCTGGACGGCGGCGCCGGGGAGGTCATCGTTCCGCAAACCCAGTACCGCAACTTCCCATACGGCGCATTCCTATTGAAATACGCCTTCGGCGAGCGGCTGGAACTCGGAGGCGAGATCTTCTCCCATGGACACGAGGGCTACGCCACGCCGCAGACCGAAGCTTCAACCATGATCGACATTGGCGGTTACTATCACTTCAAGCATCACCCAGGGGAGCAGTTTTTGTTTTCCTACGGCCATTCCGTAGCCGGCCAAACCGAACAGTATGCGTATGTCGGCATGTACTGGACATGGGGAAAAGACAAGAAGAAATCGGACTCGGGTGACGCCTGGTTGCCAGGAGCAATCAGGCTGCATTGACATCCGCCAGCAGCAAAGCAAGCTTCTAGAACTGAGTCATGCAAAATAGGAGGAAATGGTGCGCAAGCTTCTTGTTTCCTTGGCTGCTTGTGCTCTCGTGCATGCCAATGATATACGCGCTGGACTGGAACGGCAATCGGTTCGCAAAACGGCTCCGGACTTCGTACTGCTTGACGCATCCGGCAAATCGGTCTCACTGTCCAGCTTCAAGGGCAAGCCCCTTCTTCTCGATCTTTGGGCCACTAAGTGCGGCGGCTGTATCAAAGAGATTCCCTCGTTCATTGAAGTTCACCGCGGCTACGCTATGAAGGGACTGGCCGTGGTTGGCATATCCATGGATGTCCTTTATGAAGACCTGAAAGGTCCTGCCGAGGCATGGCAACTCGTCAACCCATTTGTAAAAGCCCACAACGTTGATTACCCTATCCTGATGGGCGACGATGGGATCACTAAGCGGTACTCGGTTGAGGCGCTTCCGGTCACGTACCTCATCGACAATCGTGGCCGGATCGCTGCAAAATACGTCGGTATCGTTGACCGCTCTAACCTCGAAGCAAATATCAGGGCACTTCTGGTCGAGCCTTGAAGCTGTCGTGTGCAATTTGTCGACAACCCGGACAGTGGCCGCCCTCTGGCCGTCCCAATTGACGGGTTGCCGACGATCAGCGCGGAGGTGCAGGCAAGCGACCGAGCAAGAGCCACTTACGGATGACGACGTCCGTTGTCATTCACTGCTCCTTCTAGCCAGCTAATGGGCGTTCGCCGCAATTGCCGAAACCGCGAATCTGGCCATCTGAATTCCGAACTTTCCAGATTAGGTCGTAACCGCGAATAGGTGTTTGCCGCCCAACTTGGCCCCGGGAGGACTGGCTTCAAGTCACTTTGGGACGGTTGTGGCACATCATGTTATGATCAGCCCGGAATTTGCGTTATGGGCAAGTGGAGAACGGATTATGCCACGGAGTGTGGCCACGAAGTTCATCTCCTCGACGACTGGGACACGCCCCGATACTGCAAAGGGTGTAAGGAGGAACGCGACGCGCAATGGCGGACGACGCATGCAACAGAGTGCGGGCATGAAGTTCGGATTATGCGCGACTGGGATACACCGCGCTTCTGCAAGGAGTGCAAGGCACGGCACGACGCACAATGGCGGACGACGCACGCAACAGAGTGCGGGCATGAAGTCCGGATCATGCGCGACTGGGACAAGCCTCGCTTCTGCAAGGAATGCAAGGCTGCATGGGACGCCCAATGCGCTACGTTCTCGTGTAAGATCTGCGGGTCATCATTTAAGGCCCGCAAGGATCATGATAGGCAACCCAGGTACTGTAAGCAGTGCCGCAACGCTCATCCCGACAAGCACGAACGATGCCGAGATTGCAATAATACCTTCACAATCCCGTCAGGCACTCTCCTGCATTGCGCCGAAAACCACTGGGACCTCCCCACCCGATGCGCGGAGTGCAAAGCACAGATCAAGAGAGTTGCGAGCATCACAGAGACGCGGCACGACAAGGATTGGCTCGGCCGCCTCAAAGTCGATGAAAACGGCAAACCCATTAACTTCCACTACGACAAGAATGGTGCGCTCGTCGGCGAAACACGCACAGAAAAGACACTACTCGGTAAAACGAGAGTCGACGAGAACGGTCGACCCATCCGTGTGCATCGCAACGCCGCTGGCAAAAAGGCCGGCTCCTCAAAAACCGAGAAGACACTCTTCGGCAACACTCGTAAAGACGAGACAGGACGTCCAATACAAGGCCACTACACGAACAACAACCTGCGTACCAGCGAAACAAGGCACGAACGCAACGTATTCGGACAAATCAAGAAAGATGAAACTGGACAACCCATCAGCATTCAACGCAGCCGATCTGGGGAGGAGACAGGGACCACCTCTCAAAAATTAAGCTGGTGGGGTCGCCTTAAGCGGGATCTTACGGGCAACCCCATCGAATTCCACGAAAAGAAAAAATAGTTGGGCGGGGAGGCCGGGCGATGCGCCGCCCGTAATCGCAAGTGCTTTCCCAAATTTGGCTGAGTTACGCGCGACTCGTCAATTGACTTTTAGCAAGATCGATTCGCGGTTGGGAGGACCGTGAACCGATGCGAAAGCAGCACTCGAGAAAGAAACGCCGTCCGGCGCCAAAGGCAGTCTTGCGGCTGCCAGATCTGGACCAGGCGAAATCCGCAGTTCTAAACGGCCTCACGTCTGCCGATGCTCAACGCGGGTACCGGCATGCAATTGACGAGTTCGTGGAGTGGTACTGTTCTGAACCGCGGCTTTCATTCAACCGAACCGTCGTGCTGCGGTATCGCATGCACCTCGAGTCACGCAAACTGGCGCCGGGCACGATCAATTTGCGACTGGGTGCGGTGCGACGCCTGGCATACGAGGCGTCTGATTGCGGCCTCCTCAGTGCTGACCTGGCGGCCGGCATCAGGCGAGTGAAAGGCGTTAAGAAGATCGGGGTCCGGCTCGGAAACTGGCTTCTGCCGGATCAAGCGACAGCCTTGCTTGAGAGTCCAGACCCCGACACGATGAAAGGCAAACGAGACCTAGCGTTGTTGGCCATACTCGTCGCCTGCGGTCTTCGTCGCCACGAGGCCGTTCAGTTGAACGTCTCCGACCTACAGCAGCGAGAGGACCACTGGGCCATCGTCGACTTGATCGGCAAAGCCTCTCACATTCGGACTATCCCGGTGCCGGACTGGGTGAAGGATCTGATCCAGGATTGGCTGCACGTAGCCGGGATCTCAAATGGGAGAATCTTCAGGCGCGTGACGCGAGCAGGCACCGTGTGGGGAAGCGGGTTGAGCGAGAAAGTCGTCTGGCACGTCGTCAGGCAATATGCGAGAAAAGCCGGCATCGAGAAACTCGCTCCGCACGATCTCCGGCGAACTTGCGCCCGACTCTGCCATCAGGCCGGTGGCGAACTAGACCAAATTCAGTTTCTCCTTGGACATGTGTCGGTGCAGACAACCGAGCGATATCTCGGATGCAAACAGCGGATCCGCAACGCCGTTAATGATCGAATCGGCATCCAGCCGAAACTTCGAAACGGCTCGCACCCGTAGTGGACGAGTCGCCGACGACTCTGGAGCTATCAAACTATCGAGAGCTCTCCAAAGATTCGCATCGGCCGATATTTGTTGAGTATTCGCACTGATTGCGCCCGCGAGCAACAGCACTAGGTTCAACGATCACACCTACTTTCCTGGCGGAAAATGAGAAGCATCATCGTCCGGTTTCATTGCCTTGTTTGGGACGATGAACCGCTTTCTACTGCGCCCGTAACGCTTCGACCGGATCGATCTTAGTTGCCTTCCTTGCCGGAAGGTAACTGGCGAGTGCCGCGGCTAAGATCAAACTCGCTGACATTTCAGCGTACGTAAGCGGGTCGGAAGGGCTGACAGAAAACAGCAGCGATTTCATCAATGGTGTTAGCGCAAGCGCTGCGGCGAGCCCGGATGTGCAGCCGATCGCTGACAGAATCAACCCGCTGCGGACGAAAGCAGCTGTGACCTGCGCAACCGGTGCGCCGAGGGCAAGCCGGATCCCGATTTCGCGGGTGCGTTGCGAGACCGAATACGAAACCACACCGTATATACCCACCAGCCCCAAAACTAGGGCCATGCTGCCGGCAATCGCCAGTAGCAACAAGGTGAAAGACGTACGCGCAAGCGAGCGGTTATAGAGCGTTTGCAGCGTATCTACCTTGGCAAGCGGAAGATCCGAATCGACACTCCAGAGGGCGTTCCGAATTTCGTTCCCTAATGATATAGAGCCGGCGCGCGGCGTGCGAATCACTAATGAAATGTAGCGTTGTACGTCCAGCGGTGCGCCTTCAAAGTTCTTTGTAAGCAGCGGCCAATAGACGATCGTGGGCGCGGGCTTGTCAACGCCGTCTGAGTACTCATCGGCAGCCACTCCGATGACTTCGCGCCAGTCGTCTTTCTCGTTGGGACGGATACGTTTGCCGAGAGCAGCTTCCGGCGCTCCCCAGATATCCCGAGCCGTATTCTTGGATACAATCGCGACGGCACCGCCGTTATAGATGTCTGCCCAGGTAAGGTCACGGCCCGCGAGCATTCGCTGCCCCACCGTTGCGAAATATCCCGGCGCAATTGATTTGTAGCGGCGGAGCGGAGCGATCGTTCCTTCGCGGTAAGTCTTGTCCGCCGCGTACACAGGATCGTTTGACCCCCCGCCGCCCATGGGAACAGAAGAAATGATGGAGGCCGAAACCACGCCGTTGACGCTCGAAACCTTGTCAAGCATTGCCTGTTCCATCCGCATCACGCGCTCTGGTTCTTTCACCTGTTCATCCGGGATTCCGATTCTTACGGTCTGAATCTCCTGCGCGTTCCTGAATCCGGGATCCACATTATGCAGATTGCGAAAAGTGCGGATCATGAGCCCTGAAGTGACCAGCAGGAGCAGCGCAAGCGCGACCTGTAAAATGACAAGAAAGCCTCGCACCTGCTGGCGATTCTTGCTGTGGCTGATTGATCGGCCTCCGCTGCGAAGCGCATTCTCAAGCCGTGGCCGCACATACCGCAGAACAGGGATCAAGCCGAATAGCGCGCTGAAACCAATTGACACGATAAACGTGAACAACAGTACCCAACCGTCGATTCTGATGTTGTCAGAACGGGGTAAGTGCACCAGATCCGATGCTGAGAGCAGTTTCAGCGCGGCGCGGCACAAAGCGAGTCCGACCGTCCCTCCGATGGCGCCCAGCATGACGCTTTCAAACAGGAGTTCCCTGGCGATACGCGTTCCGGCGGCGCCAAGCGCGGTGCGAACGGCAAGCTCCTGTTGCCGCCCTTCGGTTCGGACCAGCAGAAGGTTCGCAACGTTTGCACACGCGATGAGCAGAACAATCCCGACCGTCGCCATCAGCATCCATAGGGTGTTCCCGATGCCTCCCACCAAGTCGTCTTTCAGCAGCCTCAAATTGGGCGCGATGCGTGCATCTTCGAACATTTTGACTGTGTAACCCGCAGGCGGGGGAAACCGCCGCGATACCAAAGGCAGCATGCGGGCAAAATCCGCATCCGCTTGCTTTAACGTTACGCCGGGCTTAAGCCTTCCGACGCCCTGGTAAGAGAACACCCCGAGATTTGTTTTGGCACGGTCGAACCGCAGTGGAATGAGCAGGTCGGCCCTTTCATCCATAAATTGAAACAAGGGCGGTAGCACACCAATTATGGAAACCGTATTACCCTCAATCAAAAGCCGGCGGCCAAGCACGGAACGATCGCCGCCGAAATGCGATCGCCAATAGCCGTCGGAGAGCATCGCCGTGCGTGCGCCTTTGGGATCATCGTCAGCCGGGGCGGATAAGCGGCCTAATTGAGGTTTCACTCCGAGAATGGGAAGCAACTCGTGCGTGGCGAAGACAGCCTGCACCTCTTCAGGGTGAGTTTTGCCGGCAACTGTTGTGCTGCCGGTAGCGAACATGCTAACGGCTTGGAAAGCACGCTCTTCATCGCACATGGTGAAATACACCGATGGACCCATGTTCAGGTCGGTGATTTTCACCCCCGGCGCCGTCATCCATATCGCAACCAACTGCTCGGGATGCGCGTACGGCAAAGGCTTCAACAGCACGCCGTTGATCACGCTAAAAATGGCACTCGTGGCTCCGAGTCCCAGCGCGAGCGTTCCGATGCTTACCAGCGTGAAACCGGGAGTCGCGCGCAAGCGGCGCAACGTATATCTCAGATCCTGAAGTATGCCGTCGAGAATGTTCTCCCACCCGTACGACCGCACCTCTTCGCGAAGTGCCGTACTGCTGCCGAGCGCCATTCGCGTTGCGCGAGCGGCATCGTCTGCCGTTGACCCGCGCGCCTCCATATCAGCTTTCGCTTCGGCAAAGAAACTGTCGACCTCGTCTGCAATATCCCCATCCGCACGTTTCCGCCGGACCAGATTCCGAAAGCCACGCACCAGTTGCCGTCCGATCGACATGACTTTAAGCCTGCGCCTTGAGCAATCGTGAAATCGCGGCCGACCGGCGCTGCCAATCCGCCGTCTCGCTTTGCAGTTGTTTTCTGCCCGTCTGCGTCAGCCGATAAATCTTTGCCCGGCGCGAGTTCTCTGTTACCTGCCAATCTGCATCCAGCCAGCCATTTCGCTCCAGGCGCTGCAGTGCGGTCAACAGCGAGCCGGCGTTCACCTTAAAAACGTTTTGTGTGATTTGCTCGATCCGTCTGGCCATGCCGAAACCGTGCATAGGTTCCAGGCTCAGTGTCTTCAGGATCAGCATATCCAGTGTCCCCTGAATTACATCCGTATTCGTGCTGTTCATCGAAGCAACCACAGGATAGCGTCCGCTCATACTGATTGTCAAGACATGGATGCCAGGGTTACTGGAGTTCAAACTCGGTATCAAATCTCCTAACCATAGACAACGGCATTCCTGCCCTGGCCATGGTGGTCCCGGCTTGCTCCTGGATCACGAGCCATCGGAAGTTCTGTCCGGATCGCCGATCACTCGGGATCTCGAGACACTCCAGATGATTAGCGCAACTGAAGCGCACAAGGTCTGCAGGCCGCAAGCTAATCTAGTTCGTGCATGGGAGGCGAACCTCGACGGATTTTCGACATGCAGGCCTTAGCTGCGGAGCTCGATAAGGAACGGCTTCGTCGCAATCTGACTTGGGTTCATCTGGCGGCTGAGATAAACGTGCCATTTCGCGGCACTCCGTCCATTCCGATCAGCATCTCGACACTGCGCGGCATCAGCACCAAGCAAGCGGTGACAAGTGCCGTGATACTGCAAGTCCTTCGTTGGCTGGATCGAACCCCCGAGAGTTTTCTGTCCGGGCAAGCCTCTCAATCCATCTGTTCCGCGAAGCTGCCTCCGGGCGGCCCTGGCAAGATCTTGCGATTCGATACGCGCGCGATGCATGCAGCATTGGACGCCAGGCGCGCGGAAGAGGGGTTGACCTGGCGTGAAGTGGCCTCACAGATGCCCGGATTCACAGAGAGCATGTTGCGTAATCTCTCGTCCGGACCCTTGATCGGGTTTCCTCGGGTTATGCAGATTCCCCGGTGGCTTCGTGTTCCGGCCGCAAGCTTCGTACGCGAGTGCTCGAGATAAGCAGGACTCGGGTGCAATTTATTCCGGGTCGCTCCTGGATCATCCGCAACCCGTCAATTAGGCCGAGTTGGGTGCATGCGGTCGATCCCTGTTTGCTCCGCTCTAATCCCTAGATCCTCCCATCGCCACACGTACGCCTTCAGTACTGGCTAGTACGAACCGCCGCCCATCCGAATAGAACAAGATCCACGCTTCGTGTTATTCTACTTCCCGCGACCCAATCTAAAGAGGTGAATGGATTGCAAGGTATTTTCCCGCGAATGCGCTTCTCGTTCATCATCGCCCTCATCTGTGCCGGTGTACTGTCACTGGCCGCCCGTCAAATTCAGCCTTCCGCCTTCCACATCGCCATCATTGATGGCGACGGAGCGCTCAACAACGTCAAAGGCCGTCTGGCCCGCGAGCCCATCGTTCAAGTCGAAGACGAAAATCATAAGCCGGTACGCGGCGCCTATGTGGAATTCAGTTCACCCGGCAACGGTCCCTCGGCCGTGTTCCAGGATGGTTCCACCCACTTTGCTACCACCACGGATGAGTATGGCCGCGCCGTCGCCCACGGCCTAAAGCCGAACAACTTGACCGGCAAGTTTGAGATTCATGTCCACGTCACTTATCAAGGCCAGCCGATAGGCGATGTAACTATTCATGAGGCGAACGTCTCCGGACCTGTCGCCAATCTTTCGAAAGATCTCTCGACTGCCGCTGCAGTTGCCGCCGCTGCTTTGGCTGCGGGAGTCCTGGGCGTGGCAGCTGGTGGCGATTTCCTGGTGAACGGCAGCTCAATCCCGGGCAACGCGAATCTCACCACCGCCGCCCATCTTCAGACCCTCGACAAAACCGTGACGATATACCTTCACGATCAGTGTGAATTCCTCATAGCGCCTCACTCTGCGGTAACTGTGGAGCCCAGCCAGCTTATCCTCCAGCAAGGCGCCTTGCGCGCCCGTCACTTTGGCAATTGTAAGGTGAAATACGAAGGAATCGAAGTAACAAGCCTGGAGGGCACCGCTGATGGCGTCATTGCGCTCACCGGTGCCAAGCTTCAGGTCGCCTCAGTCGATGGCTCCGTTCACGTTGTCCGTCCTGACGGTTCCGTTGCCGGTACTGTTGCTCCGGGCACCGTCTCGAGTTACCCCATCGGCATCGGCCAAACCGGTGCTGGGGGTAGCAGCGGAGCGACGGGTGCCAATCCAATGAGTGACCGTGCGCGGCTGGCCACCTACGCCGTCAGCCTCGGCGTGGTCCTCGGCGGCCTCGGCCTCTCGGTCGACGCGATTTTGCAACCCACCCCCACCAGCCCTTAACTTTGGAGATTTGAAAATACGAACCCAATTTGAGTTCGTTCGGTAATTCAGGCCCTGAGGCGCTGTAGCCGCTCCGCCGCCGCTTCCAAGGTCTCCCGCTTCTTAGCGAAGCAAAAGCGAATCAGTTGCGCCCCGCCCGCCGGGTCTGAAAAGAAACTCGATCCAGGCACTGCCGAAACTCCAATCTCTTCAACCAGATGCCGCGCACAGGCTACATCATTCGCAAACCCGAGTGCTGAAATATCGCACATGATGTAGTAAGCGCCTTTGGGTGTATAGCACCGGAAACCCACCCGCTCCAGAATGCCGGTGATCAGGTCTCGCTTCGTTTCGTAATTTCGCGCCAGCTCCGCATAATAGCTTTCCGGAAACTTCAGCGCGGTCACGCCCGCTTGCTGGAGCGGTGCCGCTGCGCCAACGGTGAGGAAGTCATGAACCTTTCGGATCGAAGCCGTCAGTTCCGGTGGAGCGATCACCCAGCCGACGCGCCAGCCGGTGACCGAATAGGTTTTACTCAGGCTGTTTACCAGAACGCAGCGCTCGCGCAGCCCGGGCAGCGTGATCGGCGGGACGTGCCGGCTCCCGTCGAAAACGATGTGTTCGTAGATTTCGTCGGTGATGAGTAAGCAATCGTACTCTTCGCAAAGCTCGGCCAGCAGTTTGAGTTCGTTCGGTAAAAAGACCCGTCCAGTCGGATTGTTCGGTGAATTCAGGATCACCGCCCGGGTTCGTTTGGTAAAAACGGCCCGCAGCTCGTCCGGATCGAAGGTCCAGTCCGGCGGCCGCAGACGGACGTAGCGGCAAACGGCTCCGCTGAGCTGCGAATCGGGCCAGTAATTTTCGTAGAAGGGCTCGAAGACGACCACCTCGTCGCCGGGATTGAGCAGCGCCAGGAAGGTGGCAATCATTCCTTCGGTGGCGCCGCAACAAACGGTGACTTCGCGCTCGGGATTTATGTCGATGCCATAAAGATGGCGGTAGTAATCGCAAATGGCATCGCGGAAAGGTTTAGCGCCCCAGGTGATGGTGTATTGATTAACGTCCTCGGCAATGGCTTTTTGGGCCGCCGCCTTCAGTTCGGCGGGCGCGGCGAAGTCGGGAAAGCCTTGCGCCAGATTGACCGCCCCGTGCGTTAAAGCCAGGCGTGTCATCTCCCGGATAACGGATTCTCTGAATTCAGCTACACGGGAGCTTTGAAAGCGGTGGGTGAACGCAGTGGTCATGTGGGCAATTCCGATGATATGATTTACCACTACTGATAAAGTTCACAAGTCGCCCGCGACGGATGTAATGGTCGTGAGCGTGCAACGAGAGGGAAACAACATATGTCAACAGCAGCGCAACCAGTGCCGAAGCCGGGCATTCAGTTTACCGAAACAATGCGAGGGTATTTCGCAAAAGGCGAGACGGGAGATTATCAGGCCGCCGCCGACAAAGGCCAGCAGCAAGGCTCGCCCTTTCAATTTACCCTGACAATCGCTTCCGACGATCTCGACGACATGCTCGCGAATCCGGACCATGCCGCGGGAATGACCGGCACCGCCACAGCGCCGGCTCTTTCAGACAAGCCGATGACCGTGAGCGAAGGCGTCTTCCAGCTTTTCGTCAATGACCCGGCGAATGTCGACACCAAGAACATGCTCTATCGCATGAAACTGACCGCCGCCGACAATCACGTCTATTTCTTCACCGGTTTCAAAGTTGTTCACCCGAACCCCGTTTGGGACGTCTGGCACGATACCAGCACGCTGTACATCACGGTTTACGACGGGCCGAACGAAGCGGCGCCCATCCTCGGCAAAGGAGTTCTTCATATCCTGCCGGCCGATTTCGCTGTACAGATGACGACGCTGAAAGTCACCAACGCTGCGAGTCCCGAGGACGCGCCTGCGAGAGACAGCGCGCTTCGGTCAGTTCTTCGCCGGAACGTTATACGACGCGTATGGAGGAGTTTTTGCGAAGTCGACAGTATTCGATGCCGATGCGCCTCCACGTCAGAAACGCCCGCTGCGGGTCAGCGCTCCCGAAGTGTACGCCTTTCCGGCCAAAGATGGCGTTCCGCTTCGCCTGACACGCTATCAAGGAGGCTCAAAAGGTCCGGTCATTCTTTCGCACGGCCTCGGCGTATCGAGCTTGATCTTTTCCATCGACACCATCGAAACGAACCTGCTCGAATTTTTGTTTGCCCAGGGTTACGACGTCTGGCTGCTGGATTACCGCAACAGTATTGCGCTCCCGGTATCCTCACAGGAATCGACTGGCGATGATGTTGCGACCAAAGATTATCCTGCCGCTGTCGATCAAGTGCGTACGCTCACCGGCGCCAAAGACGTGCAGATGGTGGTGCATTGCTGGGGCTCAACCACGTTCTTTATGGCCATGCTGGCCGGTTTGGAAGGCGTGCGCTCGGTGGTTTGCTCCCAGATCGCGACCCACATCGTCGCCTCCGACGTTGAACAAGATCAGAACCGGTTTGCATCTGCCCGAATTTCTCGACCATCTGGGCATAAAATCCTTGACTGCCTACGTGGACAATCACGCTGACTGGTGGAACAAACTATACGACGACGGGCTCAGGCTCTATCCAGTGCCGCTGGACAATCTATGCAATAATCCCGTCTGCCACCGGATCACGTTCATGTATGCGCCGCTCTATGAGCACGCGCAGTTGAATGACGTCACGCATGAAGACGCGCTACACGAGATGTTTGGCATTGCCAATATCAAAGCGTTCGATCAGATCGCGCTCATGACGCGCAAGGGGCACATCGTAGCGGCGGACGGCTCCGAAGCTTACATGCCCAATCTGAAGCGGCTGGCGATACCCGATCAGCGTTCATTCATGGAGGCTCCAACGCCTGTTTCCTTCCGGAGAGCACGGAGATCACTTACAACCTGCTTCGCCAAACCAACGGAGACGACCTGTATACTCGGCATGTCATTCCCAACTACGGCCACATCGACTGTATCTACGGGAAAAACGCCGCTCAAGACGTGTATCCGCTGATGCTCGAGCATTTGGAAGAAACGGCAACTCAACAGTGAACACAAATCCGAACCCTTACGTGAAGTGGTTCAGCCGGGTAGTTT
The DNA here is from genome assembly GCA_963795445.1 of uncultured Acidobacteriaceae bacterium. Classification (GTDB taxonomy): domain Bacteria; phylum Acidobacteriota; class Terriglobia; order Bryobacterales; family Bryobacteraceae; genus Bog-105. Next base: position 124,972 of record CAWCHX010000018.1, read on the forward strand.
GGCTGGGCATTCTCTTCAATCTGTGCTTTGTCGCTGCGCAGTTCTTCTCTCCCAACCTGGTAAACGTCGGGCTAGGCGTGCCAATTGGCGCCTCCACTGTTTGGAACGTGGCGCATGGCGCCATGGTGTTGGCGCTTAGCCTGCTCTATATCCCGGCTGCCATTTCGCCGCTGCGCTATCCCGGTTATTCCTGGATGATCGTGGTCTCGCGGCTGCTCGCGGTGGTGCTCTGGATTTACATTTCCATGTCATCGCCGGGGTTCGTCTCGTGTTTGATTTCGGACGCGGCATTCGGCATTGCCGAAGGCATCCTGCTGCAACTCGCCCTGCCGGCCGACAGCCGCATCAGCGCTGGCAATATCGGGAAACTCTTTGCCGATCTATGGGCGTTTCTGCGCTTGGAGCTCGCGCTGCCTGCCGTGCGGATCGCTCTCGGCGTAATCGTCATTGTTCTTGCAATCGCCGGATACATTCTGTGGGACAACTTCATCCGCGCCGAGCCGGACATCGATTTCGCTTCCGCAGCCGATCATTTCAAGTACGCTTCCATCGGCTTGGGACCGAACAGCCGGATTCCGTATTGGATCTGGAAAGTGTTGCCCGATATGTTCCCGGAGAAACTCCCCGGTCCAGGCGGCTGGGCCTCGCTCGGTTTGATCTATGAAGACGGCCACGATCTGCCGATCGGTTTTTCAAAACGGCATATTGGTTACGACGCGGTAGAAGCAAATTGCTCGCTGTGTCACGTCACGCAATTTCGGAGAACCGCAACCAGCAAGCCTGAAATCGTTCTGGGCGGACCCGCCCACACGCTCGATCTGCAAAGTTTTCAAAGATTCCTTTATGCGTCCGCGGACGATCCCCGCTTTACGCCGGATAACGTCGTCGCCGCTATCGATCGCGTGCATCCGCTCGGGACTCTGGATTCGCTGCTCTATAAACTGTTGATCGTTCCCGCCACCAAAGAAGGTCTGCTCGAGCAAAAGCTAGCCTATGCCTGGCAGGACTCGCGTCCGCAACAGGGCCGCGGCCGCACAGACACTTTCAATCCCACGAAATTCAATGTGTTTCATATGCCGGAAGACAACACCATCGGTACGGTGAAGCTTCCGCAGGTCTGGAACCAGAAACCGCGTGAAGGCATGTATCTGCATTGGGACGGAAACAACAACCAGATTCGCGAGAGAAACTACGCCGCGGCCATGGCGATCGGGGCGACTCCGAAATCGGTTATTCAGCCCAGCTTTCAGAAAGTCACCGATTTTCTCCTGACGTTGCAGCCCGCTCCTTACCCGTTCCCCGTCGACCAAGCCGCCGTTGATCGAGGCCGTCCCATCTTCAGCCAGAACTGCGCGAATTGCCACGCGTTCGGCGGCAGCAAGACCGGCCAGGTGACCGACATCAGCGAGATCCGGACAGACCGCCATCGCCTGGATTCGTTCACCCCTGCGCTGGTCGAAAAACTGCACTCCATCAACCAGCCGCCCTTCGTCTTCGACGCCTATCGGAAAACAAACGGATATGCCAACGTTCCGCTCGATGGCATCTGGGCTCGTGGGCCGTATTTGCACAATGCCTCGGTACCGAATTTGCAGGCCCTGCTTTCACCGGAAGACCAGCGGCCGACCACTTTCTACATCGGTTACGACGTCTATGATCCCGATCATGTCGGATTTATTTCCCAGGGACCCGAAGCTGCCAAAGCCGGATTTTTCATGGATACGAATATTCCTGGAAACAGCAACCGGGGACATCTCTACGGCATTAACTTAACCGGCCCGCAGAAGCAAGATTTGATTGAGTTCATGAAAACTCTCTAGGATAACCAGGAGCACGAACGAATGCCAACACCTCCAAAAATGGAGCAATCACGGTTTGCGGATCTGTCTCTCTTCCACTCCGCATTGGATGAGATTCTCGCGCGCAAGAACGGCAATGTGCGGCCGGATCCCAGTCATCCTAGCGTCCAGGCTGCCGCATGTCTAACGCAGATGGCCGAGGCGCTGGGGGCAATCCACGCAACTCCGCAGGCACTCAACACGCCTCTGCCAGTAACTGCGCCCTCGGGCGCGAATGCACCCATCGACACGGGATCTGCTGCTGCCGCTCAACCGGCGGAGGAGCCTGCTGTTTGCAACACCAGTCCCGTCACTTACTGTGCGTCGGTGGCTCGCAATATGGCGCTGGCGAGGTTACACGGACAAGATGCATTGGCAGAGCAATACAAGGCCGAGCTCACTGAAGGCATGGGTGTTTGCGATCCGCACTGGGTAGAAGCGGCGGAGAAGTATGCGGAGTTCATCGCTTGCCGCGGAACCATTCCCTATCGACGCTGGACCACGCTCAGCGATTACGTGATCGATGGCAAGCTGCCTGCCAAGGCCCGCGTGGCGATCGTTGGCGACTGGGGCACCGGGCAACCGGAAGCAAAGAAGGTACTGGAGCAGATCGCCCGAAAACAGCCCGACGTGGTCATTCACCTGGGTGATGTTTATTATTCCGCGACCGACTTCGAAGTGGAGAATTACTTTTTCCAAGATCTGGCGCGAAACGTTGAATTTGCCGGCAAGTAACATCACGACGTTCTCGCTGGCGGGTAACCACGATATGTTTTGCGGCGGCGTACCCTATTACAAGCTCATCGACCAGCTTGGTCAGCCGTCCAGTTACTTTTGTCTACGCAACGATAACTGGCAATTCATAGCACTCGATACCGGGCTGCATGATTCAAAGCCCGATGGCACCATGCCCACCTATCTTGAAGACACCGAAGTCGAGTGGCTGCGCGACAAAATGCAGAATGCCGGAAACCGGAAAACGGTTCTTCTTTCACATCATCAATTGTTCTCGGCTTTCGAAGACATTTGCGGCCAAGCTGTGAATCACAAGCTGAATGATCAGCTAAAAGATCTATTGCCAAAAGTGAAGATTTGGTTGTGGGGCCACGAACACAATCAAGTCATTTACAAGAACTACATGGCGGTGCTGGCGCGCTGCATCGGCCATGGCGCGTTCCCCATCGCCATAGATGAGCTGCCGAAAACTCCGAAATTCCCGGAGGTGCCGATCGAGGACGTCCGATTGAGCGGCAGCCCGTTTTTCTGCCACGGATATGTGTTGATGGATCTCGATGGCGAGAACGCCACTGTTTCGTACTACCAAGACTGCGACGAGAGCAAACCGATGTTCTCGGAAGGCCTCTAACTATGGATTTTGACGTAATCATCATTGGCAGCGGGTTCGGCGGCGCAATCACCGGTTGCCGCCTGGCGGAAGCTGGATATCGCGTGCTGATTCTGGAGCGCGGGCGCCGTTGGGACAAAACCAGCTATCCGCGTAACGCGAACGACATGTGGTTGTGGAACGAGAAATGTCCCGAAAAAGAGCACGGCTGGCTCGACCTGCGCGTTTTTCCGCACATGTCCGTCGCCATGGGAGCGGCAGTCGGCGGCGGCTCGCTCATCTATGCGAATATCTCCTGCGAAGCGCCACAAGCCGTCTTCAACAATGGGTGGCCGCCTGAGATCACCTACGCCGAATTGAAGCCTCATTACGACACGGTCGCTAAGTTCATGAACGTGCAGCAGGTGCCCGCGAATCAATGGACGAACCGCATGAAACTGATGCAGGAGGCGGCCCAGAAAGCGGGCTTTGGCGACCGCTTCAAACAGCTGGAGCTTGCTGTTTCGTTCGATCCGGATTTCAATCTAAAGCAAACCGACCCGTTCAACGTTATCAACAGCAAGAGATTCACGAATGCGCAAGGCGTGGAGCAAGGGACCTGCGTGCATCTAGGCAACTGCGACATCGGCTGTGACGCGGACGCGAAGAATACGCTGGACCGCAATTATTTGCCGTGGGCAGAGAAGCATGGAGCAGAGATTCGTGAACTGCATCTGGTCACGAACATTCAGCCCACCACCGGCGGCTATACGGTTTCTTTCAACCAGTTGGCGAATGGAACCGTAACGCCCGGCAGCCAGTCGGCGCGAATCGTCATTGTTGCGGCCGGCTCAATCGGATCGACCGAGTTACTCTTACGCTGCCGCGAGCTCCACAATTCACTTCCAAGCATCAGTCCGTTCCTGGGCAGTAATTGGAGTTCGAACGGCGATTTCCTGACCCCGGCATTTTACGGTACTCGAGATATCAGTCCATCGCACGGTCCCACCATTACCTGCGCCATCGATTTTCTCGACCGCAGCCAGGACGATCAGAGTTTTTGGATCCAGGACGGCGGCATTCCGGATTTACTGGGTGACTACGTGACTCGCCTGGATTCCAGCCGGGCTCCAAACCTTCAGGCAAAACTGCTTCTGGACGCGTTCCGCCACATGTTCCGCAGTGATGATCCGGAGCCGTTCCGCAACATGATGCCGTGGTTCGCCCAAGGAGTGGATGCCGCGAATGGAACGCTCTCGCTGCACCATTCAATCCTTACCGGCGAACCTTGTTTGAATCTTGCCTGGGACATCGGCAAATCCAAACAGACCATCGATGCGATCGTTGCCATGCATTTGAAATTATCTGCTGCTACCGGGGGCAGCCCAGTCGTGCCTCCCACCTGGTCTGTCCTGCACAACCTGGTCACTCCGCATCCGCTAGGCGGCTGTGGCATGGGCGCCACGCTCATCAACGGAGTAGTGAATCACGCCGGAGAGGTATTCAATTACCCGAATCTCTACGTCGCCGATGGCTCGATTGTTCCCGAAGCTCTAGGCGTCAATCCTTCCCGAACAATCGGCGCGCTCGCCGAACGCATCGCGGGCCTCATCAAATCGGAAGGAAGATAAACACTAATCTTAGGAACCAACCGATCCCGATGCGGCTTTCGTCGCTGTGGCTGCGCGTGGCGCGGAGACCTGGTCCGTATGTAGCGAGGCCGTCAAAGGCGGTGGGTTGCCAGGCTTAGCGTCGGTGCTATCGAGTTGGTAGTAGTCTATCGTCAGCCCCGCGTTGTTCAGTTGAATGATGGCGTACGAATGGAAAGCCACAGTGCCGTTGCTTCCGGATGTCGTGCCGGGAATCACTTGAGGCGGTCCCGATTCACTGGATGGAAATACCAGATTAGGATCCGGCTTCGGCGCGTCCACCTCGAATATCGGGACAGCGCTTGCGCCAACACACCGTCCGGTAGGTAGCGGCTGGTTTGGCCCCATCGAATACGGCTGGAAGATGCATAGATCGTGCTCGTGTCCCCAGAGCCAGAAATCAATCAAGTTGAAAACGGACGAGAACGTGTCGGCCAGATTAGAATTCACCGCCAAAGGTTGACCTTGAGAGTTATTGCCAAGGCCCGTAAAAGTCATCAGTTGATGATGTGAAAGCAGCACCGTCCCGCGAACCCCGGCAGGATTCACATTCGTATCCACACCGGCGCCGTTGTTCTGAATCTTGTCAAGATGCCAAGCGATCTCTTTGGGATCAAGGTAAGTGAGATTAGTATTTACAGTAAGTGGATCGGTGTCATGGTAACCGGTATCCATTGCCACGAATTGCCAGAAGTTATTCCGAAGCGCGAAGTAACTGTTGGGCTGTGGCACATTCGCAGTCTGGTTTAAGCTTGCGATCAGTTGATAATACCCGCCGTAAACACCGGCGTAGCGGTCGTGGTTGCCATCCAGTGTGAATATTAGCGGAGGTTTCGAGCTGGGGTCGGCCGGCGGCCAGACTTCTTGATCAGGGTAGTGAAATTAGCAGAATCTTCTGAAGGCAGCCCGGAGTAGTAGACGTCACCCAAGTGCAACAAAACATCGGGCTTGAAGTTCGCTTTGATTTGTTGGAGCAATACCAGCGCATCGTTCATTCCAGTGCCCCAATCGCCTATGACAGCAATCGTGGCGGTATCGGGAAAGCAATTCGGAAGAACAAATTGGTTGATGTCTGTGTAGGGAACGTAGGGCTGCGGCTGGTCGGAAGCGATGAATTTCTCGTACTCGACGAGACATTCCGCCCAGAACGGGTCGCATGTGGCGAACGCTAGCTCATTCTTGAGGGCAGGCACCTTGTCGCGATGAAAAAGCTCGTCCCAAGCGATCTCGGCCACCAGCTTGGCGCACTCGAGCGCGGTAACCACAACTCCTCCCACGGCGGAAGGTGCTGCGGCAGCGCCCGTTCCAGCCGCGGCGTGAGCAGTCAAACCGCCTGCCGGAGCCGCCGCTGCCGCGGGCGCCACGTTGAAATCGTGATTCGCCTCAAAGTGTTTCATCACTTGATTGGCGGCAACCATGTAAGGATGGTTTGCCGTTCTTCCCAGGCCGCGATGGCTGCCGGTCAGAGTGGTTCGGCCTTGCGCGCTATGTTTCAGAAGCGTCGAGTGAATGGCAGATTGCAAAAGTGAAAATGCAGGGTCGCGAAACGAGCGGAAATTGGGAATCTCAGGCATGCTGCATTCTACAATTTACGCGTTGTGCCTGGTTCGTTTTTTCGCTCGCGATTTCGGCGCGGGTTTGGGGCGATACGTGGGCACGTCGGGAACAACTCCGCCGTACAGGCGGCGGTAAACATCCGCGTTCCGAAGCACAATCTGGATGTAGCCGCGGGTCTCATGAAACGGAACGGTTTCGATGAACTCGGCCGGTTCCCGGAACGGCCCCCAGGTACGCCATAGATTGGCGCGGCCCGGGCCGGCGTTATATGACGCCAACGCGAGTTCCGTCTGTCCTCCGTACGAGTTCAGCAGATCGTGAAAGTAAAGCGTCCCGAGCTGAACGTTGCGGTCGGCGATGAAAAGTTGATCGGCGCTGAAGCGGCGAATGCCGAAATGACGGGCAAGCTGGCGGCCCGTGGCGGGCAAGAGTTGCATCAGCCCATAGGCCTTCGAGGGCGAGACGATCTTCACATTAAACTCAGATTCCTGGCGGATAAGGGCGGCTACCAAGAAAGGATCGAGGCTTTCTTCGCGACTGTGTTGCACGATGGATTCGCGATAAGGAATCGGGAACGCCAGTTGCCAAAAGGTTACCGGCGCCTGGTCCAGCGGCATGTAAAGGTAACCCGGAGTGTATGCCTTGATGTATCGAAGCGCTTGATCCGGGCGCATTGCGAGCGGCGGCGAATTTGGCTAGCTCATAAGCGTAGACATTCTCTTGCTCGCCATCGTTCCGGGCGCCAAACTTCAACTCGCCTTCGGCGAAATCGTTGAGGCCGGTGAGCTGAAGGAGTTGGGCGCGATCAAGCCGGCTTTGCACCGTCTTGCCAGGTTGGAAGCTTGGGAATTCCGGATGAGGCGGCCAGGCTATAGAGCGGAGAAACTCCAGCATGGCCGGCTTTGGCGTTGCGGCTTCAACACTGGGTTCTTTCAGACGTTCACGCCCGATGATCGCGAAGTAGGTATTTGGAAACTGCGCGACCAGTTCGTCATAGCAAGCGCGAGCCGATGGCACATCATTCTTGCGCTCCTGCAGGCGGCCGAGGAAGTAGAGGGCGTTATCGGCGTCCGGCGAGTCAGGATACTGCTGCACGTACGCGCGCAGCAGGTCGTAAGCATCGTCACCGTCCTTGCGATAACTTTCGAAAGCCACTCGCCAGGCACACCAGGCAGACCGCGGATCTTTGGGGAATGTGGAGGAGCATGCGCGGTATAAGGGCAAGTACGTACCGGCATCGTTGTCAACGCGGGCTCGATCCGCGACGTAGATCAGCGCATCCAATCGCCACGGAGAAGTTGGGTGCTGCTGCTCGAGCTGGGTCAGAAGAGGCTTTACATCAGCGTGCCGGTCAAGTTTCCGGGCGCATCGGAGCAGATAACTGAGGCGTTCGGCGTCGGCCTCGGGGTCGTCCACTTTGAGCGCGGTGAGATATTCGAAAGCCGCCTGAGTGTTGTCCGCCAGGAAATCGGCCTCTCCCAAACGCACGCGGGCCAAGTCGCGTTCCGCGCCTCCGAGCTGTGGAATGGCAGCGGCCAGCTCGATCCGCGCGCCGGCTGGATTCTTGGCATCGAACAACTTCTGCGCCCTAGTGAGCATGGCGCTCGGCATGGGAGGCGGATAAGCGTCGCCTAGCCGCTGCTTTATGTCGACTAGCGCGTTCGCTGCATCTGTCGCTTCCCTCGCAGCCGGATACGAGTAGTACACGCGCTGGTAGTATTCCGCCGCTTGCGGCAGATCGCCGGTGGCATCGAAAGACCGGGCCAGAAGCAGATCGGCCTGGGGCTGCGGAATTACATCGAAGTACTTTTTAACCAGTTCGAGCGCTTGCTTGGGGCTGTCGCCATCAAGATCGGCGCGGACGGCCAGCGCGGCGGAAGAACCAACGAAGGGCGACCCGGGCACGTGATTGAAGACTCGAGTTGCCGATTGCGCGACTTCGGCATAGTTCTTGAGCTGGTATTCGGCTTGCGCCCGGATATATTGCGCGTAATCGTCGAGAATGGGCGCCTTGGTCGAAGCTGCGGTTGCATAATCCGCGGCGGCCGCAAACTTTCCAAGCTCGAGCTGATGCTGAGCGACCGCAATCAGACCGGCTGCGCCCACAACCTTTGGGCTTTCAGTTTTGGCTGTCTGAGTTTTGGGTTTCGCGGGCTTTTTCTTGGGAGCGCTTGCCGCCGAAGCGAACGCGATTGCGGCTACGGCTGCCATCACCCGCAGCCAGGCAGCGAGGCGGAGCCGGAGACTAGAGCAACTGTCCCGGATAATCTGTTCCGAGTATGAGCTCATCACCTTCAGCGGCGGAGTGGACGAGTTCCAAATGAAGATAATCGACCATCGATGGAATAGTCATGAAGTCCTTGCGATAAGTCTCACGGGCTTTATCGATTTCGTTCTTGAGCGACACGTAGAGATTACCTTGCTCGCGGCCGGCGCGGTAAGCTTCGGGGCGGGAGAGCTGCATTTCAGCGACTGAAACCCGGGAAAAGCGCTGAGCTTGAATGTGAAGAGAGCGCTGCTCCTCGCTCAGATCCGTCCACGAAGGTAGAAACGGCTGAGAATTGGCTGACGCGGAACCGTTCAAACGGGTTTGCGCAGGCGCTGAGATCTGGGCGTGTAGAGAAGCGTTTGAGCGGCGCTCCAAGACGGCAGACGCAATGCCGGCGATCACTTCGAGCGCATTCACGTCCATATATTCCTGGTCGGCGGCAAACAATACCGCGACCACGCGCCCGCCGTTCGTAATGGGAACGATGTGAGCCCGCTCACCCGCTTCAGGCGCGCTAAGCTGCTCCGTTACTTCCGAGGGTGTTCGCAAAGCAATGACCGGATCTCGTGTATCGATGGCACTGGCGAATGCCGCTGCGGAGCTCACCGGAAACGACAGGATTTCGGGCAGATTCAACTTATACTGGGCGCGCAGGCGCAAGAGGTCGTGGTGCAACGTGAGGACTGCGGCCTGCTGAGCGAATCGAGCGGCGCCGTCTAAGACTGCCGAGAGCCACTCGCCTTCGGTTTGATAGTGCCGCAGGCGGCGTAAACACTGGTTCAATTCGTTGGTAATTTGACAGCGCGCCGCGCGAGCCACCTGGGAGCAGGCGGCGTCGAACTCGCGCTTGAGCGTGTCATAAGCCTGATCGAGGGCATGCATCGTGAATACCGATTTTAGCCGAGCGACCGCGACAGGTCAGCGATCTCTCTCCATGGACGTACCGGTACTGAGCAGTGAAGAAACGGCAGCGGACGTCTCCGGTAAAAGCGTGCTGACGACGCGCCGCTGACGGCCTGCATGCTGCAGATCAAAAATGAGTTTCCCATCGCTCTGACTGTTCGCTTCTCCGTTCCACGCGTCCTCCCCATCGGACGCTTGAATTCCGGAGAGCTGTAAATTGGGCCAACCATCCGCGAAAGAAAAGACAAAGACGCCCGACAATTTGCTGAAAGCGTCAGCCGCTGAAAGGTTCAGGTCTTCTCCCGAAAAGGTACCTTTCGCACGCAAGTGCTGGAGGCCATCCATACCTGTCCCCGAGCTCTCAAACTGACCATCGGCATTCAAAACCCCGCCCCGCCAAGGAAAGCCGATCACTTTTGCACCGAAGCGATAATGCGGTGAATACGAGGAGATATTTACCGCCCCGTGAGCGCGGATGATTCCTTCGGGCAGGTTCAATTGAAGCGCGGCGAACTGGAGATTGGTCGCTTGCCAAACGAAACGCGCCGATAGCGGACCGAGATTCGTCTGGTCAACCGAGAACTGTCCGATTGACAGGTCGCCTTCCAAGTTGCGTGCAGCTAACCACGCCGGAATAGTTCTTTTCGATAGGCGGAGACGGGCGAGAAAGCCCTGGGCCCTCAGCGTCGGATCCAAAGCGCTTTCGATTTCGTCCAGGTCGGCGGACGGCAATTCAAGGTGGATGTGTTCCGGGCGCTTGGTTGCCGAGTTGTAACGGTATTCGGCATGTAATATGCGTTTTCCGACAATCGCAGAAAAACGTGCAAGATCGAAAGTGGAATTGTCAAAGGTAACACGGCCCTGAGAGTTCCGAAGAGGAACAGCCATACCGGCAGGATTCAGAGTGGCGTTGGTGAACTGAAACTGCCCGGACCAGGATGGTGGATTCGCGGCTTCGCGGCTGTAGAGAAGTCTGCCGGTGAGCTCGCCACTTTGCAGCAGGGCGAGAGCGGAAGGAGTGCCGAACCAAGCGTCTACCGTACGCCTGAGAGCCTCGACCGAAAATCCTTCCGCATCCAGTGAGGCGAGAACTCGCGGGCTGGTCAGATAGTAATCGCCGCCAGCCTGTAACGTGCCCTGAGAGCTCTGAATGAGAGCGGGATCAAAATGGATGCGATCGGGGGCAATGCTGGCGTTGACTTGCGCGGCATGAAGCGCCGGGACATTGGGCAGAGTGGCGGTGCCGTCGTTGATAACGACTCCGCCACCGAGGCCGCTGCCATTGGAATAACCGATGACACCTTGGAGTGTTCCCGTAATACCAAGATCTTTGGGAAGCGAGAGTCCCATGCGGCGGCCGAGCGGCAGCAGATCCTGTATGGGCGCGTTGTTGAAGCGGGCAAGAACAGACCACGCAGGACGATTCAGAAAATCGTTGAGGCGCATCTGAAGCGCCACGGGAAGCAACTCGCCGGCGTGCCACGAAGTTGTTTCGAGATCGAGCTGGTGCGCGCGCAAATCGACTTCGCCTTGATAGCGTATGCGCCAATCCTCACCGCGCGAGGGCAGGAGATCCCACCGATGCACGTCTTCGAGACGCAATTCACCGGCGATACGCAGTGCGCTGGAAGGGCCTTGGATGCGAACCCGCGAACTGATGGTACCGTGAACACCGAGATCATGGCCCTCGAAGAGAGTAGTGAGCTCGCTGAGATTGCTGGGATCCAGAACCAGATCCGCTTCGAGTTGATTCGCCGTCCGACTCCGCGGGTTCATGTACCAATTTGCGGTACCGCGCAAGTGGCCGAAGCCGTTTCCGGCACGATCGGTTCGCGCAGGCGAGCCCGAAAACTGAATGTAGAGCTTGCCGGAACGCTCCGGATAGATGGTCAAGTCAGAACCTAAAAGGTAGAGCGGGGTCTTGCGCGCGCCGAATTTGAAATCGATACGTCCGTCAGAAACCTCAAACGCCGGCAAAAAGTTTAGCGGGACACGCCGGGGCGCGCTCAGGCGTTCCACCAGCTCGACGATGTTCCAGGTTCCGTCGCTTCCCTTTACCAGATTCAAGGAAGGATCGATCAGGCGCAAGCTGGACAGGCGCATGTGCCCACCGAGCAATTTGTCAATCCTTACCCGAGCTTGCAATGTATCCACGTATGCGAAGGGCTCCAGACCGTACCGCGGGTCTTCACTAATCGTCACGTGTTCGAGCGAAAATCCTGGCCCGGAGAAAAGAGTGAAATGCACGCTATCGAACTGGACCTTGCGGCCGAGAGCGGATTCGAGCGCTTGCTGAATTGGGCCGCTGAAGCGAGCGGCATCGATGAACGGCGCAATTAGCCCGAGCACAACGGCGATTGCAAGCGCCAGGAGAGCCCCGCGCCAGAGGAGGCGCAAGCTCAATTTAGCGTTGCTAATCGTTGTTTCCTGGTTCAAGGCGCACAACGGCGCGCATCGCCGTGTGCACCGATTATAACGTCGGAGAGCCGTTTTGGACCTGTCTCAAGCAGGGTAAACGATTGCACTGCATGCTATTCTCTTCGCCGTGAGCGAAGCTTCGAAGCCGCAGATTGCCATGATTTTCGATCTCGACGGAGTGTTGATTCACTCGATGCCGCTACACGTGATCGCATGGGAGCGGTATTTGGAAGGTCTGGGTATCGATGTCCAGCATCTTGAGCGAAGGATGCATGGGAAGCGGAATTCAGAGCTGGTTCGCGATCTTATCGGCATGGATCTCGGGGATGACATTGTGTTTCAACACGGCGCTGCTAAGGAACGGCTGTTCCGCGAGATGCTGCTGAAGGCTGATTTGAACGAGTATCGTGTTCCGGGCGTGGCGGAGTTTTTGGAACGGCACAAAGACCTACCGAAGGCGGTAGGGTCGAACGCGGAACCTGCGAATATCGATTTCGTGCTAGATCGTTTCGGATTGCATTCCTACTTCCAGATCACCGTAAACGGATTGCAGGTGGGCCGGCCCAAGCCTTTCCCGGACATCTACCTGAAAGCGGCAGAAGCGCTACGAACGGATCCGAAGAACTGCATCGTTTTTGAAGACTCACCGACAGGTGTCGAGGCGGCAAGGGCAGCAGCGATGCGCATCGTGGGAGTGGAGACAACACCAACTGAATTCATTGGTATCGACCTACGTATTACAGATTTCCTTGACCCGCAATTGGAGCCGTGGCTGGAAGCACAAATGCCGGTGTGATTTGATTCGAGAATAGAGGTATGACACGGCGAACACTTTTGACGGCGTTACCGGTTGCGGCCGTTATGACGGCGCGGGCCGGGCAGAAGTATGCGGGGCCGAGGCCTCCAAACAAAGATGTGCCTTATCTGCTGGAAGCCGAGAAGCTGATAGAAACCGAGGCGCAGCGGGCAAGCGAGTCGAAGTCTAAGGAGGGCCAGATCTTTTCGGTTCCAGGGACAACATCGCCAGCCCGGACGCCATTGCCCGAGCCCATTTTTCTTTTTGCTTCGGACAAGATAAATGCAGACCAACTCGGTCTGTATCATTTCGGAGTTAGAAACGGGCGCAGGGAAGTTGTGCTGGGCAAGAAGAAAGACGACGACGAGGAGACGTTGCGACTGACACTGCGTCGCCTTGACGAAGGACTATATCGCATAGAGTCTGCGCAGATGCTGGAGCCAGGGGAGTACTCGCTCTCACCGCAAGGTGAAAACACGGCCTTCTGCTTTACGGTTTATTGAGGTAAGGGACACACGTCCTGCTACAATCCCCAGTTTATGTTTAGCGGCATTGAACACTTTGCAATTGCCTCACCCAATCCCAAGCGGCTTGCGGACTGGTACGTTTCCACTCTTGAGTTCGAGATTACTTTTGAGTATGCCGGGAATTACTTTGTGCAGGCGCGGGACGGTAATCTGGTCGAGATCATTCCTGGCGAAGGCGAGCGGCCCGACACCGGAATGCGCACTCCGGGCATGCGGCATATCGCGGTTTGCGTCGACGATTTTGACGCCGGCTACGAACAATTAAAATCACAAGGCGTTAAGTTTGAAGGCGAGCCGTATACGAACGAGGGGAATCGCCTGGTATTTTTCAAGGATCCCGACGGCAACCTGATTCACCTCATCAAACGAGCCAAGCCTCTGCCTTGCTAAAGCGAGTTTTTAGAGCTTTTCAGTATCCGGACTTCCGGCTTATGTGGCTGGGGGCGTGCACATCCACCATTGGCACCTGGATGCAAATCCTGGCGCAGAGCTGGCTGGTTTACCAACTTTCGAATTCGTCCGTTTACCTGGGCCTGGATGCCTTTTTCGGACAGATCCCCATATTCTTGTTTTCACTTTTTGGCGGCGTTTTTGCGGACCGCAAAAGCCGGCAAAAGTTGCTGTTGATGTCGCAATTCATTCAGATGTTTTGCGCGTTTCTGCTGGCGACTTTGGCGGCAACCCACGTTGTGCGGGTGTGGCATATCTGGTGCTTGTCGTTCACGGTGGGACTGGCGCAATCTTTCGGAGGGCCGGCTTACTCGGCGCTGATCCCCACATTGGTGAAGAAAGAAGATCTTCAAAACGCCATTGCTCTCAATTCCATTCAATTCAATCTGGCGCGCGTGGTCGGGCCGGCGCTGGGCGGCATCGCGTTGGCCAAACTAGGAGCTCAGTGGTGCTTCACGCTGAATGGCGTTTCCTTCGTAGCGGTAATCATTTCGCTGCTGATGATCCGTCCGCAGTTCGTGCCTGAAAAAACCGGCGAATCGGTGATCGAGAGCATGCGGGAAGGGATTAATTTCCTGCGCAGAAGAGAGGGAATGGTCAGCCTGGTCGCGCTCGCATTTCTCGCGACCCTGCTCTCTTATCCGCTTATCACGTTCCTGCCAGTTATGGCGCGAGATGTGTTTCACGGCACGTCTAATACTTTTACTTTGTTCTTGTGCATTTCGGGCGTGGGGTCAATATGCGGAGCGCTTTTCGTAGCGGCCAGCCGCAGCCAAATGGGATATGCCAAGCGGTCTCTACTGATCATGTTGCTTCTGGGAGTGTTTATTGCAGCTTTCGGATTGTCGAAAAATCTGGCGTTGAGCACAGTTCTACTATTCGGGGCCGGAGCCTCATTGATGGTGGTGTTCACGTTGAACTCTTCGCTGGTGCAGTTGCACGTCGGCGACGCGATGCGCGGCCGAGTGATGAGCGTTTACAACGTCGCCTTTCGAGGAGGAATGCCATTAGGGAGTGTAATTTGCGGGCTACTGATCAAACAAACATCCGCGCCCGCGATCATGATGGGCAATGGACTGCTGGTGGTGGCGCTGGCATTGTATTTCTTGCTGGTCCAGCGGAAACTCGCGAAACTCTGAAAGCCGCTATACGTCCTTCCTACAATGAGAAGAGAGATGTCGAGGATACTGCTGAGGGGCGCCGTTACGGCCGCGATTGTATTTGGCGCGGGTGTTGCGGTATTGGCGACGACCGGCATGGGCGATCTTCTGAGCGCGCGCGATCGCCAAGATTTGGGAACAATCGATCAGATCATCAAGGAATATCAGCAGCTCGCGCAGCAAAACTCGAAATCAGCGGACGCTCAGTACCGATTAGCCTTGGCTTATTCCTACGGCGCCGAAGTTGCCATGGAAACTCACGACAAGAGGACTTCGGAAGAGCTTGCGGAAGCCGGTTTGGAGGTCGCTAAAAAGGCCGTGGATGAGAACGGCGGCAATGCCGAATATCATCGCCTGCTAGGCGAACTTTGCGCTCAGGTGATTCCGGCGAACCCGATCTTGGGAGCAATGAAGTATGGCCAGTGCGCTCGCGATGAAATCAATAAAGCTATCGAACTGGACAATAAGCTTGCGCTCGCGTATGTAAGCCGGGGAGTGGGTAATTACTATTTACCTACGGCGATGGGGGGTGGAATCGATTTAGCGTTGAAGGACTTCGACAAGGCTATTTCACTCAATCCGACGCTAGCGGACGCATTCCTTTGGAAAGGTCTGGCTCTCCGCAAAGCAAATCGAGATGTAGAGGCTCGGGCGGCTTTGCAGCGCACCTTGCAACTGGAGCCCGGCCGGATTTGGGCTAAAGAGCAGTTGAACAAGACTCCCGCGCAGTAAATGCGACGAGCGGTTCTCCTGCTTTTAGGAGTTGTCGCAGTTACCTGGCTCGAATACGATTTCTTTCCGGGTCACACCTACTTACAAGGGGACACGCAGATCTATCTTCCAGTCCTGGAGCGGCTGGACGCGCCCGGTTTTTTGTCCCGCGACTTAGTGGCGACTCATCCGCACGTTGCTTACACCATTTATGACGAAGTAACTCTTTTCCTGCACGAAGCTGCTGGATTGAACTTCCAAAGGGCGCTTGACATCCAGCAGCTCTTCTGCCGCGGGGCAGCGGTACTGGGCGTGTTCCTGCTGGTTTTGTCGACAGGCGTAGGCGATCTGCTCGCGTTGATCATCGCTGCCCTGCTAAACCTGGGAGCCGCGCTCGTGGGTCTGGACGCGCTGCTGGTGGATTACGAGGCGGTACCGCGCGGGTTTGCGTTCGGGCTTATATTGCTGGCGGCGGGCCTGATAGCACGAGCGAAGCCGTTACTGGCCGGATTGATGGGCGGTCTTGCGCTGGTGTATGGCGTGTCTATTGCGGCTCCGTTTTGGGGAGTGATCCTTCTTGCTTTCGTTTTCGATCGCAGCCTGCGGCCTCTTCTTCGTCCCGCGCTGACGGTCCTTATCGTGTTTGTGCTGTTACTGGCAAACTTGGCGCAACTGCAACCCGGAGTGGTCGAGACGCAGGATTTTTTCGCTAAGATCTCGGAACCGTTCGCGGAATTGCAGCAATATCGCACCGCATCGGTATGGGTATCGCTTTGGGCGCCCAGCGAGATTTGGCACTATCTGGCGATTTTCGTTTGCGGCATTTGGGCGACTACCCGAATTTGGCCGGTATTGAACCGGCAGGCGCGGTGGCTTTTGGTGGCGCTTCCGCTTGGCGGGGTGCTGAGCGTGCCGCTGTCGGCGATCTTGCTCGAGCGCCTGCGCTGGGCGCTTGTTCCACAGGTGCAACCGGCGCAAACACTTCTCTTTACCGTTGCCTTTGCTTCGATTGCCTGCGCGGTGGCTGGCGCCCGTGCGGCTGCGGCGAGAAAGGAAGTTGGAAACATGTCTGTGGTTTTGCCTGGTATTCGCGCTGCCCATGAACGTCCGGATACTGGATTTGCTGCGATTCCGGGAGGTGAGCAATTTCTGGCAGCTCGCGTTGTCGATCGCGCTTGGCCGGCGCGTTAATGCTGTTGCTCGTGAGGTTCGGAAAAACCAAATGGAAGGCGGCCATCCTGCTCGTCCCAGTTGTCGCCGTTTTCACTATGCCGCGTATCGGCCGAGTAAGAAATTACGAAATTATCGATAAACGGCCGATCCTTGAAGTTGCGGATTGGGCGGAGAAGAGCACCTGGGGCAGCTCTATGTTCTTGTTTCCGGATGCCGGGCGCGCACTCTATCCGGGGATTTTTCGCGCCCGCTCACGCCGCGCCCTTTGGGTGGATTGGAATAGCGGCAGCCTGGTAGCCTACTTCGAGCCGTTTGCGGTTGAATGGTGGCAGCGTTGGCAGCAAACCGTCGAGGGCACGTTCTCACTGCGGCGTCTTCAAAATCTGCTGCCCCTGCCTATCGATTACTACGTCTTAAAGCGGTCGAACCAGCTAGCGGACATCCGGCCGGTTTTCATCAACCGGGAGTTCGTGGTGTACGACTCGCAAGATTTGAAGAATGCCTCAGCTCCATTGCGGCCTGCGACGCAACGCTAGTTGTTGAGGCTGATTCCGAGCTTCTTGAGTTCCTCGGCGTAGTACCGTTTGTGCAGAATATCGTACTCTTCGCCACCCTCCGCGATCTCCCGCTTCTGTGTCTTGATCTTTTGCCGCGCTGCTTTGTCGATCCGGTCTTCCAGTTGGAGCAGTTCCGTCATCTCACGCACCAGCGCGAGGCGAAGCTCGTTGGGATCTTTGCGGACCCGGAAATCACGGGATTTACGCATGTCGGTAACGATCTTATGAGACAGCTCGTTCACCCTGTCGCGCGATAGCTTCATGGCGTCGCCCGTATCGCGCCCGGCGGCTCGCGTCAGCTTGCGCTGGGCCAGCAACTGATTCTTGATCTTGCGGAACATCTCCTGATAGGAAATATTTTCGCGGCGCATGTAGTCGCTGTAGTCTTCCAGCAGATCACGGACCTCTTCGTTCAGCCTGTCCTCAGTCGAGAGATCTTCTTCGATAATTTGGGCGATGATTCCAGCGGCGACGGTAGGATTCGAGGTTTCGAAAGCCGCGGGGCTAAGACGGCCCACAAGCTGCCGCGATAGATACCCAATGAATTCTCGAGCCAATAGCATCCGAGGGTAGTTTAACAATTGAAGCAAAAAACGCTGAATGCGGCAAAGCGGGCGCGGGGCGGCCTGTTTAGCTAGCCCCGCGATGATTTGCCAGAAAATCGCTGTCAATCGGGCGGCGTCCCTGGTATCCGTCCTCGATATGATGCCAGAACCCGATACCCGATTCGCCCAGCTTCCAGCACAGATAAACTTCTTTATCCCGATAAAGAGTCGGAAAATCGATTAATCCCGTATCGACGTCTTTGAGCTGGCAGCCGATTTCCTCAATTTTTTCAAGGGTTGATTTTAAAGCGCGGGCAGAAGCATCCTTGCGCCCACGAAGTTCCACGATTCGATCGCGAGGCGCGATCATGCCGCCAGCTAAGGCGATGCGCTGGGCGATACCATTCAATTCACCGTCGCACGCTTCGTAATCTTGCTTGAGCTGGATCAAGGCTTCGCAGGAGGCGTTCTACTTCCGGCAGCAAACCCTCTGCCTCTGGCAGAGTGAAAAAGCGAGGCACAGACCTACGTTAATACGAAGCCTCAAAATGGAGCAAAGACACTCGGCAGGCGCGAGGCAATCGCCGCATCCCGCTAGTATGCTGAGACGTGCGAATTGGCATTCATTGCTCGACGGCGGGATCGCTGGATCGCGCAGCCGTAAAGGCGAACGAGTTGGGCGCGAATACATTCCAGATCTTCTCGGCGAGTCCGCGCATGTGGCGCGCGAAAGCACCCGAACCAGAGCAAATCAAGCGATTGCATGAGTTACGTGAAAAGCACGATCTCAAGCCGCTGGTAATTCACGACAGTTATTTGATCAACCTGGCAGCGGCTCCATCTATCGTTCGGGAGAAATCGATCGATGGGTTTCGCGGTGAGTTGGAGCGGGCACTTCTAATTGGCGCGGAGTATGTGGTAACGCATCCCGGCAATTACAAAGGCATGACTATCGAGCAAGGAATGCTGAATGTAGCCGAGGCGGTCGCGCTGGCCTGGCGGGGCGTCGATCCGGCTTTGAAGAAGAACCCGAAATTAAGTATTTTGCTCGAAAACACTGCCGGAGCGGGCGCGCAACTGGGAGGGAAATTGGATGAGCTGGCAACCATCCGCGAACTTGCCGGTCCTTATGTGGACATTCCGATAGCGTATTGCCTCGACACCTGCCACTGTTACGTCAGCGGCTTCGATATCGCGCAGGAAGCTGGTCTTACCAGGCTGATCGACATCGCGTCGGAGACATTGGGACTCGACCGGGTTCCGGTCATTCATACGAACGACGCGAAAACTCCGCTGAACTCGCACTCAGACCGTCACGCCAATATCGGCGCTGGTTATATTGGATTAGAAGGCTTTCGCCGCATTCTGAATCATCCGGAACTGCGAAATAAAGCGTTCATCCTGGAAACGCCCGTGGACAAACCGGGCGACGATCTGCGAAACGTGACAGCGTTGAAGGAGCTAGTATCCCCGAAAAAGCGTTCGACCACAAAGAAATCGAGCCGAAGTGGCACAGCCGGTGGGCGAACGATCCCTCGCTCTACGTAGCCGACGCGCCGGAAAAGCCCAAATATTATGTGCTTGAAATGCTGCCGTATCCCAGCGGCAAGCTGCACATGGGACATGTGCGCAACTACGCTATCGGCGATGCGCTGGCGCGATACATGTGGATGCGCGGCTACAACGTTTTGCATCCGATGGGTTGGGACGCTTTCGGATTGCCCGCCGAAAATGCGGCGCTGAAGGCCGGACGCGAGCCGCGCGAATGGACTCTGACCAACATCGCGCATATGAAGGCGCAGATGCACCGGTTAGGGTTTTCGATCGATTGGAATCGCGAAGTAACTACCTGCGAGCCCGAATTTTATCGCTGGAATCAGTGGTTTTTTCTGAAGATGTTTGAGCGCGGTCTGGCCTACCGCAAAGAAGCGCTGCTGAATTGGTGTCCCGAATGCGGCACGGTTCTAGCTAATGAGCAAGTGGTAAACGGCTGCTGCTGGCGGCATGAAACTACGCCTGTGGAGCAACGGGCGATGCAGCAGTGGTTCTTGCGAATCACGCAATACGCAGGTGAATTGCTGGATGCGCTGAAGGCGCTGGAGAACGGTTGGCCGGAGCGCGTGATTTCCATGCAGCGCAACTGGATCGGCCGGTCGGAAGGAGCCGAGGTCGATTTTCTGCTGGAGGGATCGCCGGAAATAATCAGAATCTTCACCACGCGGATCGACACCATCTACGGCGCGACGTGCCTGATACTTGCGCCGGAGCACCCGCTAGTCGAACAATTGGTGAAAGACGAAGCGGCGCGAATCAGCATCAAGGAAATGATCGACAGCCAGGGCGCGTCAGGATGCCGGCAATCCGGAGAAGACGGGCCTGTCTACTGGGTGCTTTGCGATTCATCCCTTCAATGGTTCGAAAATTCCGATCTGGATCGGGAATTTCGTACTGATGGGGTATGGCACCGGCGCGATCATGGCGGTTCCGGCCCACGATGAACGGGACTTTGAATTTTGCCGCGCCTACGGTATACCCGTTGTGCCGGTAATCAGGCCGGTGGACGGACCTCTGGCCGAGGGCGCGTCGATGACGGAACCATTTCTCGATTATGGAATTGTCGAGAATTCGGGCGAATGGTCGGGCCTGCCGAGCGCGGACGCGCGCCAGAAAATGGCTGCTTTTGCCAGGCGGAACGGCTTTGGGGAAGAGTCGATCACGTACCGCATAAAGGACTGGGGCATTTCGCGGCAACGATACTGGGGAACTCCCATTCCGATCATCTATTGTTCTCAATGCGGCGCGGTGCCGGTCGCGGAAAAAGATCTGCCGGTGCTTCTTCCGGCGAACGTGAAAATAACCGGCAAGGGCAGATCACCCTTAGAATCGGTGGAATCGTTCATCAACGTTGCTTGTCCGCAGTGCGGCGGCAGGGCTCGACGCGAGAGCGACACCATGGATACGTTTGTCGACTCGTCCTGGTATTTTTATCGCTATTGCGATCCGCACAACGCCGAAGCTCCTTTCGATTCGAAGATTATTGCCGAGTGGTTTCCGATCGACCAGTACATCGGCGGCGTGACGCATGCGATTCTGCATCTGATCTATTCGCGTTTCTGGACGAAGGTGATGCGCGATCTGGGCCTGATAAAGAACAGCGAGCCGACCAAGAACCTGTTCACGCAAGGCATGGTTCTGATGGGCGGCAGCGCCATGTCCAAATCAAAGGGTAATGTGGTCGATCCGGATGAAATGGTAGCCAAATACGGCGCCGACACGTGCCGTCTGTACACTTTGTTCGCCGCTCCGCCGGAGAAGGACATGGATTGGAATGAATCCAGCGTGGAGGGCCAATCGCGGTTTCTGGGCCGCGTTTACCGGTTCATCACGAGAAACGCGGATCGGCGCCGCTGCGGGCGAGCCCGAACGAGGCGGACAGGCAAGCGCTTCGGAAACTGCATCAAACCATTCGTAAAATCACGAACGACTTCGATAGCCGGTGGCACTTCAATACATCGATTGCCTCGCTCATGGAGTTAGTCAACGAACTCTATCAACTCGAAACAAAGCTGTCCGGCGCGGCAAACGTTGAGATCTGCGAAAAACTGACACTGCTGTTGGCGCCGTTCGCACCCTACACGTCGCAAGAATTATGGGAGACGATCGGCCGCAACGGTCCTGTGTTCCGCCATATTTGGCCCAATTACGACGCGGAGTTGGCCCAGGAGGCGCTGGCCGAAATCCCCATTCAGGTGAATGGGAAACTGCGGGGGCACATTCAGGCGTCCTTCGGTACGCCCAAGGATGAGCTGGAGCAGCTTGCACTGACGCATCAAAAAGTAAAGCCATTTACCGAAGGCAAGCAAGTTGCGAAGGTGATTGTCGTTCCCGATAAGCTCATAAACATTGTGGTGAAATAAGCAGCGCGCGTGCATCGAATGGGCAGGTAGCTCCTGCCGATAAGTCTCTGGAAGGGTGTAACGCGGCCGTCGCCAATACTATGGGAAGCCCCAGGGTCCTCGCGGCGCCTGTTCTACTCTAGAGGTGAAGGCACAGTTTGGACTCAGAACACGCGATTTGGGCGGATTCTCTAACCAAGATTTACCGTTCCGGAGGGGCCGAAATCGTTGTTTTTAAAAATCTCTCGCTGCGCGTGTGTCCGGGCGAGCGCTTAGCGATCATTGGGGAATCCGGTGCAGGTAAATCTACGTTACTGCACTTGCTCGGCGGCCTGGATCGGCCTTCCGGCGGAAAAATATTCTTCGGAGGCCGGGACATCGTGGGGCTAACCGACTATTCGCTGGCCGATTTTCGCAATCGGGAGATTGGGTTCGTTTGGCAAAATCCATCGCTCTTGCCGGAATTCACGGCGGTGGAGAACGTGGCGATGCCGCTGATGATTCGGGGCGTTGCGCCTTCCGACGCAACTCGAACGGCGAACGCCAGGCTGGAAGAGGTTGGTTTGAAGGCTCGCGCGTTGCACCGCGCCGGCGAGTTGTCGGGCGGAGAACAGCAGCGGGTGGCATTGGCCCGGGCATTGGCGGGTAACCCGAGAGTCTTGCTGGCCGATGAGCCAACGGGCAACCTGGATTTTCGAACGGGCGACACAATCATGAATCTGCTCAGCGAGTTGCACACGTCTCACGGTTTGACGTCCGTTTTCGTGACGCACAATCTTTCATTCGCTTCTCGCTGCGATCGAGTTTTAGAGTTGAGGAAGGGCACCCTGCACACTCCATCGGTGATGGAATTGCAAGGAGCCGGGGTAGTACAAGACGCAACCCGTCTTGACGGTGGCACTTATGTTTGAACGTTATACCGAGAAAGCGCGCCGCGTAATCTTCTTCGCAAGATACGAGGCGAGCCAGTTCGGAAGCCCTTACATTGAGACCGAACATTTGCTGTTAGGCCTCTTGCGTGAGGACAAAGCGCTTGCAAACCGGTTCCTGCGATCTCACGCAGCAATTGAATCGATTCGCAAGCAGATTGAGGCTCACACGACTGTGCGGGAGAAAGTATCCACGTCGGTCGATCTGCCCTTGAGCCATGAGTGTAAGCGCGTGCTGGCCTATGGCGCAGAAGAAGCGGAACGGCTTAGCCATAAGCACATTGGCACGGAACACCTGCTGCTGGGATTGCTGCGCGAAGAGAAGAGTTTTGCCGCGGAAATTTTGCACGAGCGGGGGTTGCGGCTTTCGGCAGTGCGGGAGGAGATCGCGCGCTCAGCGTCGGAAAAGACGTCCGCGAGCAGACCTAAGGAGAGCTCGCTGCTGGCGGAGTTCAGTCGCGATCTAACGCAAGCGGCGGTGGATGGCATACTCGATCCGCTGATTGGGCGCGATACCGAGCTAGATCGAGTAGTCCAAATTCTGTGCCGCCGCACGAAGAACAACCCGGTGCTGATCGGAGAGCCGGGAGTCGGTAAGACCGCGATTGTCGAAGGACTGGCGCAAAAGATCGCTGATGGCGATGTACCGTCATTTCTCTCCGATAAGCGCATTTTGGCGCTCGATCTTTCGTTGATTGTGGCTGGAACCAAGTACCGAGGCCAATTCGAGGAGCGTTTGAAAACCATCATGAAGGAACTGATGGAGAATCAAAACGCCATCATCTTCATCGATGAGTTGCACACGCTGGTCGGCGCCGGCTCCGCCGAGGGTTCGCTGGATGCGGCCAATATATTGAAACCCGCTCTTTCGCGTGGCGAAATTCAATGCATTGGCGCGACAACTCCGGCTGAATACCGCAAGTCGATTGAGAAGGATCGCTCGCTGGAACGCAGATTCCAGGCGGTGAAGGTTCCGCCTCCGGCCGAGAACGATGCGATCCGGATCCTGTTCGGCATTAAGGAGCGCTACGAGAAATTTCACGCTGTGGCGTATACGGACGAGGCGATCGAATCAGCCGTCTACACATCTACGCGCTTTATCCCGGACCGTTTTCTTCCGGACAAGGCCATCGACCTGATCGATGAAGCGGGAGCGCGCGTCAAACTTCGGCAGACGACGCTACCCAGCGAAGTGGCGGATATTCAGAAGCGCATCAAGTTCATCGTCCATCGCATGGAGAACGCGATCGCTAACCACGAGTTCGAAAAAGCGCGCTTCTACTCTGACGAAGAGCGTAAGGAGCGCGAGAACCTGCGCCAGCTTCGCGAGAAGTACAACCTGGACGATACGTCGACGGGTGTTGTTTCTAAAGATGACATCGAAGACGTAGTGGCGCGCTGGACGGGCGTGCCGATGACGTCCATTAAGGAAGAAGAGATTAGTAAGCTGCTCCGTATCGAAGAGGAATTGCACAAGCGCATCATCAGCCAGGAGAAAGCGATTTCCGCGCTGTCCCGGGCCATTCGCCGGTCACGCGCGGGTTTAAAATCTCCGAAGCGTCCGTCCGGTTCGTTCCTGTTCCTGGGACCGACCGGCGTCGGCAAGACGGAGGTCGCGCGCGCCTTAGCGGAGTTCCTGTTTGGCAGCGAAAAATCACTCATTCGCTTCGACATGTCGGAGTTCATGGAGAAGCACTCTATTTCGAAGCTGATCGGCTCACCCCCTGGATATGTCGGCTACGAGGAGGGCGGGCAATTGACCGAGCGTGTGAAACGCGCCCCGTATTCGATCATTCTTCTGGATGAGATCGAGAAAGCTCATCCGGACATTTACAACATCCTGTTGCAGGTTTTTGAAGATGGCCAGTTGACGGACGGGCTTGGCAATACGGTCGATTTCAAAAATACGATCATCATCATGACTTCCAACCTGGGAGCGCGCTTCCTTGATAAGCGAGGTCAGATCGGCTTCTCTTCACCGTCCACAACCGGCATTCCGCAGAAGGTGGAAGATCAGGTGATGAGCGAGGTCAAACGCGCCTTCAATCCTGAATTCCTCAACCGTCTCGATGAAGTAATTCTGTTCACGTCGCTGGTGGACGAGGATCTTCTCAAGATCATCAGCCTACTGGTAGAACAGGTCAATAGCAACTTAATCGCCAAGCAGATCAAAATTCGGCTTGATTCGGAAGCCGCGAAATACATTCTGGACAAAACGTGTGGCGATCGTAGCTACGGCGCTCGTCCGCTACGCCGGGCCCTGCAGAAGTACATCGAAGACCCTCTCTCCGAAGCGCTTATTCAGGGTTCACTTCCACGCCCTGCGGAGTTAGAGGTTTACCTTAACGAAAACGGCATCTATTGCAGGCAAGTTGGCGAACTCGAAGGTCAGCCGGTTCCCGCCGGTGACATCGAAGAAACAGTCCTGGCCGCCGGCACGCCTTTGTAC
The DNA here is from genome assembly GCA_963795445.1 of uncultured Acidobacteriaceae bacterium. Lineage (GTDB taxonomy): Bacteria > Acidobacteriota > Terriglobia > Bryobacterales > Bryobacteraceae > Bog-105. Next base: position 150,123 of record CAWCHX010000018.1, read on the forward strand.
ATGTTCTCCTAAGTAACGCCGGCGCAACGGAGCTTAAGCTATTCAGCAACCGTGAATTGAATGGCGCGATTACTCATCTGGTCATCGCGCCGCACCTCGACGTACACGGTCCACTCGCCTGATACAGGGAAAATAGGCTTCGCAACGTAAATGCCAGGCTGCGTCTCGGGGGCGGGAAACACTTTTGTCTGCGTGTGGTCTGCCAGCTCAATCTGCAGCGTTACTTTGGCATGGGGCAGCGGCTTATGGATGGCATCGGTTACCGTGATCTGAAACGGAACCTCTACTCCCGTTTGGAGCTTGGCGCTGGGTTCAAAGCGGATATTGAAATTCCCGTCGCGTTCCTGCGCCAGCAAAAGGCCCAACGCACATAGCAACAAAGCGGCGATCTTCATGCCCTTATTCTAGTGGTTCGGATCTCTTCAGGCCGAGGTCACGAGATGCGGCAGCTAATATCGCTCGATGCGAATGCTGCCGGTGGTTGTTCTAGCCGAGATGGGCGGGCCGCCATGCCCCAATTGAGCTCTCAGTTCGTGCTTGGACATCTCGTCAGTCGACGAAAAGGCGAGATCTGTAGTGATCTTCGCGAAACTCGTGCGCGCACTGATCTGCGCATTGGCATCACCGGGTAGCCGCAGCGTCACGCTGCCGTGGGTGGTCTCTGCTCTGACGGAATTACCGTGGAGTTCCGCAAGTGCCAGCATCAGGCTGCCATTCGTTGTCGAAACCCGAAGTGCTTTGTCATCCTGCGGCTTTAAGATTGTGAAATCGATGGCTCCGTTGGTTGAGTTCGCATCGATCGCTCCTGTTTTCAGGCGGCCGCGGATTCCGCCGTTTGTGGTCTCCGCCCGCTCATCGCCGCTGCATTCTTCCAGATCTATCGATCCATTTGTAGTGTGTACTTCATAATCACCGCTATCGCGCGCCATCGAGATGCGCCCGTTCGTGCTCTTTACGTTTCCTCCGCCTTGCAGATCTTCGACGGAAAAAGATCCGTTTGTGGTCTGCACCCGGCCAAGCGCAATCTCTCTCGGCACGCGAATGAAGTAGCGAGCTCCAAACCCGCCGCCCCAATGATCTCTAGGAGCTTCGGTCGTGATGGACGCCGTGTTGCCACTGACACTCACCTTGATCTGAATGTCTTTCAACTGGTCCTCGCTGGGGGCGGACTTGGTGCCTGAGACCTCGATGCTATTGCGATCCCATCCGGTGATATCGACCGAGCCGTTCACGTTCTCGACATCCAGGTGTCCACCAGGCTGAAGACCGTAGGAATAATGGAACTCTTGCTGGGCGCGATTAAAACCCTGGAAATCGTCGCAACTGGAGAGTAGGACTGCAGCACCCACAACTCCGGCTCCCATCCACAGACGATTCATGCAGCCTCCGTACACTGGAACTTATATGGTTCAGAAGAAGACTACGCAATCAGTTTGGGAATTGTTCCATACCAGCCTTACGTTCCTGTTCTGGGCGCGATGAAGAAACTGCTTGCGCTAAATCGCGGCGAAATCGCGATCCGGATTTTAAGAGCGGCAAACGAGCTCCGAATCAGGACGGTCGCCGTCTATTCGCAGGAAGACCGCCTGAGTTTGCATCGTTTTAAGGCGGATGAGGCGTATCTCATAGGTCAGGGAAAGGGTCCTGTTCAGGCGTATTTAGACGTTGACGCGATCGTTGAGCTGGCTGCGGAAAAAGGAGTGGATGCCATCCACCCGGGGTACGGCTTCCTTTCTGAGAATCCCGCCCTTCCGCGGGCTTGCCAGCGCGTGGGTATCACATTCGTGGGCCCGAGCCCGGAAATTCTGGAAGCATTAGGGGATAAAACCGCCGCGCGAAAACTCGCGCAGAGCGCCGGAATTCCGGTTGTTCCGGGAACCGAACATTCCCTGGACCCCAGTAGCGTGGGCGCCGATGAAGTCGCGACCACCATTGGCTTTCCGCTCATCATCAAAGCCGCATTCGGAGGCGGGGGACGAGGGATGCGTGTGGTCGACGAGGCCTGCGATTTTAGAGCAAAACTACAGGAGGCCAGTCAGGAAGCAGGAGCGGCTTTCGGCAATAATGCAGTATTTCTGGAGCGCTACATACGGCGCGCAAAGCACGTTGAGATTCAGATCATCGGCGACCGGCAAGGGAACATCTTGCATCTGTATGAGCGCGACTGCTCGGTTCAGCGCCGGCACCAGAAAGTGGTTGAGATCGCGCCCGCTATTGGGCTCCCGGACAAGATCCGGCGTGAACTTGCCGATGCGGCAGTGGCTCTGGCGCGGGCGGCAAATTATTTTAATGCCGGTACCGTGGAATTTCTGGTTGATGCCGACACGCACGAGTGGTTCTTCATCGAGGTGAATCCTCGAGTCCAGGTGGAACATACGGTGACCGAAATGATCACCGGTATCGACATCGTTCGCACTCAGATTCAGGTTGCCCAGGGGCTGAGCTTATTCGGCGAAGAAATTGGTCTGCCGCAGCAGCACGAAGTCCCGCTACACGGCACGGCATTGCAGTGCCGCGTGACTACTGAAGATCCGGCAAACGGTTTTACGCCGGATTACGGCAAGATTCACACCTATCGTTCACCGGCTGGCTTCGGAATTCGTCTCGACGGCGCTTCCGCATACGGCGGCGCGGTGATCTCGCCGTATTACGATTCGCTGCTGGTGAAGGTCACGGCGTGGGGAACGAATTTCAAGCAGGCCTGCCAGCGAATGGATCGTGCGTTGCGAGAGTTTCGCATACGCGGTGTAAAGACGAATATTCCCTTTCTGGAAAACGTTGTCAATCACCCGGTATTCCAATCAGGGGAAACCACGACCTCGTTCCTGGACGAGAAGCCGGAGCTGTTCGAATTTGAGGCGAGGCGCGATCGTGCCACAAAGGTGCTGGCTTACCTCGCCGATGTGATCGTAAACGGGAATCCCGAAATAGCCAATAGGCCAAAGCCCCCGAGTATCCGTGAGGCGCCGGTTCCGCAGTCGCGCTCCGCAGAAAGGCCAGAGGGCACGCGTCAACTGCTGGACAGGCTCGGGCCAGCCGCTTTCGCGGATTGGACGCGCGGCCAGTCCCGCCTACTCATGACCGATACGACCTTCCGCGACGCTCATCAGTCGTTGATGGCTACGCGAGTCCGGACGTATGATTTGTTGCGCATCGCGGAATTCGTCTCCAAAGAGCTTTCGCAGTTGTACAGCCTGGAGATGTGGGGCGGCGCCACATTCGACGTCGCCATGCGCTTTCTGCTGGAAGATCCATGGAAACGCCTGCAAACCTTGCGCGAAAAGGTCCCGAACATTTGTTTTCAGATGCTTCTGCGCGCGTCGAACGCGGTTGGTTACACGGCCTATCCCGACAACGTCGTTCGGGAGTTCATCAAGGAAGCAGCTCTGCAGGGCATTGACATTTTCCGGATCTTCGATTCGCTCAATTGGATGCCAAATATGCAGGTGGCGGTAGAGGCGACCTTGAAAACCGGCCGTGTGTGCGAGGCCGCCATCTGCTACACCGGCGACATTCTGGATCCGGCAAGAGAAAAATATTCGCTGAACTACTATCTGCGGTTAGCCAAGGAGCTGCAGCGCATGGGCACGCATATTCTGGGCATCAAGGACATGGCTGGCGTGCTGCGGCCATACGCGGCCTACAAGCTGGTAAAAACCTTACGCGAAGAGGTGGGCCTACCGATTCACCTGCATACCCACGACACCAGCGGGGTTAACGCAGCGACTATTCTGAAAGCGGCCGAAGCGGGCGTCAATGTTGCGGACGGCGCGATTTCCGCGATGAGCGGAACAACCAGTCAACCGAATTTGAATTCAATTGTCGCAGCACTGGCGCACACGGAGCGTGATACGGCGCTCAGCTTCGACGCGCTGAACAAATGCTCAGATTACTGGGAGACGGTGAGGACGTATTACGCGCCCTTCGATAATGCGCCGAAATCCGGCATAGCCGAAGTTTACATCCATGAGATGCCCGGCGGACAATACACGAATCTGAAAGAACAGGCTGAATCGATGGGCCTCGGTGAGCGCTGGCCAGAAGTGGCGCGAATGTACGCGGACGTGAATATGGCGTTCGGCGACATTGTCAAAGTGACGCCGTCGAGCAAGGTAGTGGGAGACCTCGCTTTATATTTGGTCAGTCATGGTATGAGCATCGACGATCTGGAGAACCTGCCTGCCGATCACCACATCACGCTGCCCAACTCAGCGGCCGACATGTTCATGGGGTCGCTAGGTGAGCCCGAAGGGGGCTGGCCGCCGAAGCTGCAGCAGATCGTCTTGCGCGGGCAGAAGCCACAGGGCGGCCGGCCCGGTGAGCGGCTCGAACCTGCGGATTTCGAAAAAGCCGCGGCAATCGTCGCGGAGAAAAGCGAGTCGACCAGCCGCACCGATCTGATGAGCTATTTGATGTATCCGGACGTGTTCTTAAAGTTCGCCGCCCTGCGCGCAGAGTACGGCGACCTCGACGTCCTGCCTACGCCGCCGTTCTTCTACGGTCTGGAAGAAGGCAAGGAGATAACCGTCGATCTGGAACCTGGCAAGGCGCTGATCATCCGCCTTCTAACGGTCGGGGAAGCGCGGCCCGACGGAATGCGGCCTGTCTTTTTCGAACTGAACGGCCAGCCCCGCGAAGTCGAGGTGCGGGACAAGTCAATCAAGGAAGCGGCGGCGGCGCGCCGTAAGATTGACTCTTCAAAACCTGGCGACGTCGGCGCGCCCATTCCAGGCGCGGTCACGATGCTGCACGTAAAAGCCGGTCAGCAGGTAAACAAGGGTGACCGGCTGCTGGTGATGGAAGCGATGAAGATGCAGACCACCGTGTACGCGCCGATATCGGGCATCGTCAAAGAGATCGTCGTGAATCTTCGCGACAGCGTGGACGCACGAGACCTGCTTCTAACGATTGAATAGCACCGGTTACGTCGGAAGGTCTGGATTGCCGGCGGCGGTTCTCGAAATCTCGTCCGGATAGGCCTGACCGGTGCCTCGTTTCTGAATTGTGATCGAAGCGACCAGATTGCCAAAATGGACCGCATCGAGGATCGATTTCGTAGTGTGCAAGCTCAGAGCCGCGCCTGCCGAAAAGCTATCACCGGCGCCGCAAATGTCCACGGGATCATTGTTTTTCATTGCCGGTATTCGTTGCTCCTGCTCGCGATCCAGAACTAAGGCGCCGTCGCCTCCGAGCGTGACCACCAATGCAGGGGCATCGCAATGTTTCTGCAACGCCCGATAGTCTACCCTTCCAAATAAGGAGTGGCAGGCATTCTGGGCCTCGTCTTCGTTCGGCTTTACGATCATGCCGTGAAACTCGTGTATCCGTCTTCGTGAATCTACCCAGAAAATCTTCTTCGGAAACTCCCGGGCGCAACGGTGAAGACAAGCTCGGACCCGGTCTGTTACCGTACCGCCGGAATCGAGCTCCATCTGATCGGAAATGAGCACTGCATCGAAGGAAGGAACTGCCTGCTCAATGTTGGCGATGACCTGGTCTTCCACTTCCGCTGGAAGAGGTTGCGGAGAGACGAAATCGACGCGAGGTAAATCTTCCCTCGATGTCTGGTTATTGATGAACTTTGTATACGTAAATGTTTGGCGGCCGTCCACGGTTACCAAGTAACCGGCTTCGATCCCAGAACTGTTGAGCGCCTTTCTCAGCTCCGCTCCATGGCCGTCGTTCCCGATCACGCCGATCACCGCGACGCGCTTCGCTCCCAGCGCCACCAGGTTATTTGCTACTGTGCCGCCGGCTCCAGGCGTGCACTCGGTTCGCACGACGCCGATTCGCGGTATACCCGTTTCTCGCGAGGGCTCGGACGTTTCGGGATCGTACGTGCACCAGCGATCCAGGCACACATCTCCAATCACCAACGCAGATGTTTGAGAAATACCGCGAAGAATTTCAACGACGTTCATCGAGCCTCACCAATTCGCGCCATAACGCCGGCATAGTCCGGCGGTGATCGCCGCAAAAGTAGTAGCTCTGACCTCCATCGGCAACGGTACGCACAAGAATGGTCTTGTGCGGGCGGAAGTAATAGCCGGGATCGGACTTGGGCAGCTCGAGGCGATGATCGCCACGGATCGGCACTATGTCGAAAACGGCAGTCACAAGGTCCTGGATTCGGCGGCCCTCCGTATATGCGATATTTCTCGCCATCGCCAAAGCCTTCAGGTAAACCTCGGGCGCCATAATCGCCGAGCCGAAGCTCAACAACGCGCCGTGTTCTAATCGCTCCACCGTTCGCGCAAAAACTAAGAAATCACGGAAGCTGGTTTCGCCCGTAGCCCCGCCGTCGCAGTTCGGATGCTCATGGATAATGTCGTAACCCACGCCCACGTGGACCGTAGCCGGAATCGAAAGGCGATATGCAGCGGCAAACACGCTGAGATCCCGATAGGGGAAATCGCTCGCAAGAATACGCCGGCCGACATTTTCGCCCAGGCCCAGCTCTTGACGATAGGCTTCGCCAATCCAATCATTGATCTCGCCTGTTTCCTTCCATAAACCGAACTGACCCGAACGAATATAGTCAGGAACGCTCTCACTCGTTGCCCCAATGCGCGCCAGTTCGTAATCGTGGATCACGCAGGCCCCATTGGTCGCGATATGGTCGATATAGCCGCGTTCGAGTAAATCGATAATTTGGCGATTGACACCCGCGCGGATCACGTGACCGCCGATCATGAGTATCCGCGCCGCGCCTTGATTTTTGGCCGAGGCTATTCTGTTCGCTAGCCTGTTGAGATCCGGATGCTCAAACTCCTGGCCCTGTTCCAGCGAAAGCGGCAGCCAATGTTCGTGATTCAAGAGATTGACTCTTTCCGCCAGCGGCCGGAGCTGCAGGCGCGAACGGTCAAACCTCTCATATTTGCTCATAGCGAATATCGCGGAAAACAAGAAAAGGATTCGTTCGTGCAGTGACTTTGTTGGTAGGGGCGACAGGAATCGAACCTGTGACCCTCAGCTTAGAAGGCTGATGCTCTATCCGACTGAGCTACGCCCCCGCGACAAACGTACGTCTTTCAGTTTAGCGATGCGGATTTCTGATCTACGGACTGAGCGGGGTAGGTTGCAAGATAGCATCCACCGAGAGGCCCAGGCCGCCAAGAACCACGCCTAAAGTCGAGAACAGCACAACGGTTCTTTTTGTGGTATTCGCGCCAGTTTGCGCGCCGGTCTGCCCGGTTGCGCCGCTCTGACCCGTCGCGCCACTTTGGCCGTTTCCGCCGGCCGGACCGCTTGCCGCATCGCCTGTTTGGAATTCGTTAGCACTGCCGGCGACGACACGCGACACAAAAGCCCCTTGCCGGTTGTAAACGTCAAGCGAGCCGCTCAGCGCAGCTACCTGAACAGCGCCGCCCTCCACTCTCACAATCGCTTCGGACCCAGGTTGAGATACTTGAACGCGATAGCCTCCCGCGTCTATTGGATAATTCGCCGAGCTGTCTAGCCGCGTTCCACCCTGCAGCAATACCAGGTGGTCCTTGTAGAATGTTCCGGCGGAATTCGTTCCAAGCGTCGCCGCCGCGCCATTCTGCAGGTAGATTCGGCTCGATGCTGGACCGGTCCTAATCTCGGAACCGTCAAAGATGTTTGCGTTCCCTTCCACTTTGGCGCTATTAACGGTGAAGGTACCGAACGCGGAGGCTACACCGATGGTGGGAGTCACAGCGAACGAACAACTAATTGAGAGAGCGGCTGCGAAGCAAAACTTCGATACGCCTTTCAGTTTCATCCGTCTCCTCCGATAAATCGAGCCAGCGAGGCTCAACGGCGATTTCATTATAACGGAATAGTTTAAGATGATCAAACAGAAGTACGGCAATGGATTATTACGAAGAACTCGGGATCACGCCAACCGCGACTGAGGAAGAGATCCGCCGCGCGCATCGCCGATTGACCAAGCTGCTTCATCCCGATCAGCAGATGGACGAAGGAATGAAGCTGCTCGCCGAAACTCAAATGCGGCGCTTGAACTCTATCGTCGAGATTCTCTATGACCCAGAACGGCGCCGCGCGTATGACGAGCAGGTCAAGGGCGGCGCGGACTTCCATGAGCCCGGTTTTTTGGGTCGGCGTTCCGCGCAAACCACTAAGCGAAAAGGGTTTACGCTGCGGTCGCTGCCTTGGTGGCTGGCCAGTACCCTGGGGGCAGTGGCGCTGACTGTCGGAGCGGTTTGGTTCTGGGCAGATAACTGGGGCAGCTCTTTTGGGAATCACAATCCGACGTATATACCATCCCAAGCTCAAGAAGCAGGAGCGGAGACAAAAGCGACCGCCCCGCCTTCCAATCGCCCCGCCGCAGAACCGGGGAAGCATCAGAGCGCTTTCTCCCGTATCCGGGATGCGGTTCTGGCTAAATCAGGAGCTTCCAATTCAGTACCTAAGTACCAGGTTCAACCCGCGGAAACCGCATCCACTATCCCATCACGAACCGTAGCAACGGTACCCGCGCCAGGAGGAACGCCCAACACGGCAGTTGAGCAAAGCCTCAGTCGCAAAAGCTTGATGCTGCCGAATACAGAGGTTGCCGCCCGTGTGCGTCCGGTGAAGATCGATGTTCCTCCTCCACCGAACGTCGTTTCATCGGCGTCTGCGCGGCTGGACGCCGCTTCGATTCCGGTGGCCGAGCTACCCACGATCACAGCGAAACCGCCTGAGCCGGCGCCCCCTCCAGCAGTTCCCATCAAGGTGAATTACGTCGCAGCGCCTGCCAAGCCGACCCACCAAGATCCCCTGGAGGGTGAGTGGGTATATGCGCCCAAAGAGCCAGAGAAACGAAAGCCCGGCTTTTACCCGCCGGAGTTCATCGACCTGAGGCTGGTCTCCAGTGACGGCGCTTTACATGGGCAGTATCGGGCCAGATACCAAGTGACCGACAAGCCCATTCCGCCCGATGTGAATTTCACTCTCTCGCCCGACGCCGGTACGCACAAATTCATCTGGCAAAGCACCAATGGCGGCCGCGGAACATTAACGATTGCCACCATAGATTCCAGCAGTATTCGGATCCAATGGCGAACCACGGTTTTCCCCCATGGACCCGCGCTGACCGCGGGAACTGCCACGCTGGTTCGCCGCAATCCCTGATTTTTCGGCTGACACGCCCCCCATAAACGCTTACTGCGTGGCGGCGGAGCGGATTCCGAGATTATGTATTGCGGCGCCGGTAAAGATCGAAGCCTCTCCGAAGTTGGCGAACAGAAATACTTTCTTCATCTCGTTGCGCTTTCGCATCCAGATTTGCGGGACGATCACTATCGCCGCCATACCCGCTTTGATGCTGAGGCCTTTCGCTCCGAACGTGCCATTCGAAGAAGCGAGCAATGAGTTGCTTTCTCTCTTGCCCCACGAGGTACCCGCATCAAGACCGCTGCCCGCCACCGCCGCAACCATGCTGGCGATCCACAGCCGGTTCATCAATCTGTCGTGTGAGTCTTCCGTATTCACGATAGTCGTTTTGGGTACCGCGCCCGAAGCATTCGTGGGATTGTCGTCATTCGGCAAAGCGATCCGGGGAGCGGCCGCAAGCCGTCCCGGTTGAATGGCTGCCTGCCCTGAAACAACTGCCGCGCTGCCGAGCATTATCAGGGCAGTCGCGCTGCTGATAATCAGTGATCTCATATATCCCTCCAACCGCAAAAGCGATCATGGCTTCTAATCGGCGGAGGATAATCGGGAGGTTAGCCCTTAGCTCAAAGATTTGCCGGCATGCTAAGCGGAACGCGCAAACGGATGCGCAATCCTGTACAAATCATCGCGCTTGCGGTTCTTCGCATCCTATAATCCCGCCGCAGGCGCGAATACGGATGATAAGCATATAAACAATAATCACGATGTTTATCAGCAAAACGCCGATGCGTTCCCAGTCCACGCGCTCGACCAGTTTGAGGATCTCCCAGGGGAGATACATGGCGCCTGAAAGCAGCGCAAACCATTCGGCCCAGACGCGCTTGTTCCATAAGCCCCAGGACTCGACGAACCGCACTGCTGAATAGGTGAGCGCCGCCGCGGCAATGGTCAAGAGGCGGGCATCGGTCACTCGGGTGGCGGCGTCCATCAACATATGAGCAAGCCGGCGGTCGGGATCCATATGCAGGTGGAACAGCAGACTTGCCGCGAAATCCTCGGCGTGCCGGTGCACGGCGAACAACGTGATGCCGAGCCCCACCACAACGGCTCCCTTTAGAGCTTCGAAAGTAGCGACGGCGCGCAGCCCAACCGGACTTGTTCGAGCATCTACTGCTTGCGGGGGAGCGATGCGATGAGTTTGCGCCAACGCCATACCCGATGCTCCCATACCGCTCAGGGCGCGGGATTACTCAGCAGGCGTCCCGTACACAACGGAAACTCATGTTGGTCGTGGCGCTATCTGGGGTATTGGAAGTTCGCGCGGCGACTCGATAGCGGTTGCAGTACGATCGATGGCACAGATACGATCCACCCTTGATTATTTTCGCCGCGCCTTGCTGCGGTCCCGCGGGATTGGATCGCGCCGCGAGCACGTGGAACGCCGGATGGAACCAATCTGCGCACCACTCCCACGCATTTCCGGTAATGGTGTAAAGCCCATATCCGTTCGGCAAGAAAGCGTCAACAGGCGCCGGAGCTGAATATCCGTCTTCCGCTGTATCGAGGGCGGGGAACTCGCCTTGCCAGATATTGCAGCGGTGTTGTCCATCGGGCGTCAGCTCGTCTCCCCACGGATATAGCTTCTGCTCCAGGCCGCCGCGCGCGGCATACTCCCACTCCGCTTCGGTCGGCAAACGCTTGCCTGCCCAGCGCGCATACGCTTTTGCATCGTTCCAGGAAACGTGCACAACCGGATAATGCGCGCGAGCGTCGATATTCGAATCCGGTCCCTCCGGATGCTTCCAATCCGCGCCTCGCACTTTGCACCACCATGGAGCGCACAGCACCGTGTCTTCCACCAATCGCGGATAGTCCTGGGGCGATATATGTCCCTGGAAAACAAATGACCAGCCAAATCGCTCCGCTTCCGTCTTGTACTGGCGCGCGCGCGCAAACTTCGCGAAGGCTTCGTTGGTAACAGGGTAGGTATCGATATAAAACCGATCGAGAGTCACTTGACGAACTGGCCCTTCGCCGTCCGCTGGAAAGCCGTCCCTTGTATCGGTGCCCATCAAAAACGGACCGCCGTCCAGCCGGATCATGTCGTCAGTCGAACCATCCGTCGCGTGCTCCCTCCGGGCCGGCGCCTGGGTCGAGAGATCGAGCAGCACCGCTGGTTGTGTTCTCCCGACGCAGCAAGAATTACTTGTTTTGCTCATGGATTGAACCCGTCACGCATGTTGGGGTGTCAGAATATGAACGAGACGTGAAAGCCAGCATTCGTGTAGCGATATCATTCGGGCTGATCGTCCTTGCGCATCGGTTCGCTTCAGCGCAGTTAGAAACCGGAGAACTGCGCGTTTCTGTAACAGACGCCACCGGTCTCGCGCTTCCTTCCTCAGTCACTCTGGCCAGTGAATCATCGCAAACACATCGGGACGCCAACACGAACGACACCGGCCAATTTACATTTCAACATTTGCCTTTTGGGATATACCGCCTCTCGGTCCAGCACCCCGGCTTCACTGTTTATTCAACCGTCGTGGAGATCCGCACGGCGGTTCCACGCGACATCCGCGTCCGGCTCAACGTCAAGACATCCTCAACGGAAATTGTCGTCAGTGACAGCGCAACGTTGCTCGATCCTCATCGCACAGGCGTGACTTACGCCATTGGATCCCAGCAACTTCGAGAGCAACAATCTTCTATACCGGGCCGGGGACTGCTCGATTTAATCGATATGCAGCCGGGCTGGCTTTTCGAAGGCAACGCCGTGCTTCATCCCCGGGGCTCGGAATACCAGACCCTCTTCGTTGTCGATGGCGTACCAATGGACGAGAACCGGTCGGCTGCATTTGCGCCAGATCTCGAAACCAGCGAAGTCTCGGAGATGAGCGTGCTGACCGGCAATTTCCCCGCGGAATATGGCCGAAAGCTCGGCGGCGTAGTCGACGTGACCACGACCCAAGACCTTCGTCCCGGACTCCACGGTTCTGCCGAATTCGGCGGCGGCAGCTTTGCGACTGAAAGCGGATTTCTCTCCGGCACTTATGGCTGGAATCGAAGCGCGCTGACATTGAACGCGTCAGGCGAACACACGGACCATTATCTCGATCCTCCGGTACTTGGGAACTACACCAATACCGGCACATCCGACGCGATTGGCGCCGCGTACGATCAGGATCTCACCGATTCAGACCGGATTCATCTTGCCTTTCATCGCCGCCAAACTTCATTCGAAGTGCCAAATGAAAATCTTCAGCAAGCGGCCGGTCAGCGCCAGGATCGGAATGCGCCCGAAGATCTGGGGCAAGCTGCTTGGACGCACGAATTTTCCGCTGAACTTCTTCTGAATATCAGAGCCGTAGTGGAAGATCTCTCGGCGAACCTCTGGTCGAATCCGTTTGCGACGCCGATCATCGCCGCCCAGCAGCGCGGATTCCGCCGCAGCTATCTGAACACCAGCCTCTCTCTCCATAAGGGCAGGCACGATTTCAAGTTCGGCGGCGATGCCATTTACGCGCCGGTTACGGAGGCGCTGCAGTACCAAATCACCGACCCGTCTTTTTTCGATCCAGGAACACCGCTCACCTTCAATTTTCTCGATCGACGCCTCGACCGGGAGCAAGCCCTCTGGGCGCAAGACACCATGCGCTTCGGCAACTTGACCGTGAGCGCCGGATTGCGCTGGGATCACTACTCACTCGTTGTACGGGACCACGCGTTCAGCCCACGTCTTGGGGTTGCGTATTACTTTCCGGCTGCCGGTCTGGTCTTGCGCTTCTCTTACGATCGCGCCTTCCAGACTCCCGCTCTCGAGAACCTTCTCCTGGCCAGTTCCCCGCAAGTCGATCAGCTCGACCCGAACGTCCTGCGCATTCCCGTCAGGCCGTCTCGAGGGAATTACCTCGAAGCGGGTTTCAGCCAAGGCATAGCGAAGAGAGCCCGTCTGGATGTCAGTTTCTACCGCCGGGGATTTGTAAATTATGCTGACGACGATGTCTTTCTGAATACCGGCATCAGTTTCCCCATCGCGTTTAACAGCGCGCAAGTTCGCGGCGTGGACGTGAAGCTCGAATTGCCGAAGCTGGGAAATCTCTCTGGATTCGTCAGCTATTCCAACATGATCGGCATTGCGCAGCTTCCCGTCGCTGGTGGACTTTTTCTAGGTGAGGATGCAGTTGGCGTCCTCGGCGTCACCAGCAGTTTCCCTATTTCACAAGATCAGCGCAATACGGCTCGAGCCCGCGCTCGCTACCAGATTTCGTCGCGGTTTTGGATCGCCGCTAGCGCCGAATACGGCAGCGGCTTGCCGGTCGAGATTAACGGTGACGCGGATCTAAATGATCTAACCGACGAATACGGGCCGCAGATCGTCAGTCGAGTGAACTTCGCTGCGGGACGCGTGCGTCCCAACTTCTCGCTCGATCTCAGCGCCGGAGCCGATCTCTGGAAGCATGAGAAATCCGTTCTCCGCTTGCAAGGTGAGATTGAAAATTTAACCAACAAATTGAACGTGATCAATTTCGCCGGTTTGTTTTCCGGGTACCGCGATCGCTCCGCCTCGCAGCGGCAGCGTGCGCCTGCAATTTGAGTTCTAGCGGGGCGCCTAAAAAGCTTCGGCGCCAGCTTCCGCCACAGCCTGATCCTGCTTGCCCATCCCGCCGCTGACCCCAACCGCGCCGACCACTTGATCGCCGCGCTTCAGCGGCACGCCGCCCGCGAAAATCATCACGCGTCCGCGGTTCGAGGCGTGAATGCCGAAGAACTGATCGCCGGATTGGCTCAGTTCCGCTAGCTCCTTGGTTGAGATATCAAAGGCCCGCGCCGTCCAGGCCTTGTTAATCGCGATATCGACGCTGCCCATCCAGGCTTTGTCCATGCGCACGTGGGCCACCAGGTTTCCGCCTTGGTCGACCACCGCAATATTCATTGGTTGGCCAATCTCCTCCGCTTTCTTCTCCGCGGCTGCGATAATTCGCTTCGCGTCTGCCAAAGTAATCATGTTGTTCTCCTCAAGTTGCTAGACTCCGCCGCTACTGCAAGGTGTACAAATATCCAGCGACGCCGACGGCGTCTTTCTTCGAAAGCGCCTACTTCGCGCTGCGCATCCTTCTTTCCACCATCGCATCGCTTTCTTTAAGCCATGCGGCAAACAGCCACAGGCCAGCCGCAAGATAGACCAGACTCGCCGGGACCCACATGATCAATCCGCCGATTTGCTGATCTTCAAGCGGAGTCAATCCCCAGGCCTGTGTCGTCGAGGCGTAAGACGGATACCATACGTGCGGAGCGAATGTAAGCAGCGCGCCCAGAATGCTGGTGTGGACCGCCGTGGTGAAAACGTAGAACACTGCCGCGCCATACGCCTTGCGGCCCTGCGCATAGAACAACGCCCACCAGAACAGCAGCGCCGAGAGAAAAAAGCTCAGGTGCTGGGCGCTGTGGGCAAGCTCGCTTTTCAAAGTGAGCTCGAACATGAACGGCGCGTGCCAAATCCAAATGGCAGCGGCATGAATCCACCACGCCGTGAAGGGGTCCGTAAGAAACGCCCAGGAGCGGGATACGTAGTCTGTTTTCGCCCACTGGCCGACTTTGCGCCGCCATTCGAACGGCATGCCCCAGAGAAACGTGACCAACGGCCGCGAGAGCACCAACAGGGGAGCCGCGACTAGCATCAGGATTTCATGCTGCACCATGTGCGCGGAAAACAGTTCTTCGCCGAGTGGATGTAAGGGAGATACCAGCGCCAGGGCAAGCGCTGTCCAGCCACACCAGAAATACACATGTTCGCGACGAGCCGGAATACGCTGAATGTGAGCGCCGCGCGCATAGAGCAGCGCGGAAATGACGAGCGGGGTGACGACCCCGGGATCGAATTCCCAGCGGATCACTGGCATGCTCCCAGGATGAATTCCGGAATTGCCTGCGCGACGATGATGAGGCAGCACATAGCGCTCAGGAGCACGCCGCCGAGGGCCATAATGCGGCTGCGGGAAAGCGTATCTCCGCCTTGTCCAGGCATCTCCCGGCCAAGCACCTTCCACTCATGCCAGGCGAGGAACCCTGCGGCTCCCGATGCGGCCAGCGCCACTAGCGACACGAGATAGAGCGCAAGTTTCGCTTCGAAGATACAGGCCCAAGGCACCAGCGCGAAATTCGCTTCAAAGCTGATCAGCCAGACAAGCGGACCGGCCAGAATTCCCGTCCACAGAGCCAAATCGCGGTTCATTGCATGCTCTCTAGAATGCGCGGACCCCAATAGATGACCACGTAAATAGGAATCCAGATCCCGACGAGGAAGTACCAAACCACCGTGTCGACATGGACGCCCAGCCGCTCGCGCTCGCCGTACCGTCCGCTCAAAATGATGATCAAGAGGACCAGCGTGAACATTGCATCCGCGATGAAATCGAAAGCTATGCAGCCCGAGAAACGCCCAAACGTAGGAGCCTTGCGCGTCCGCCTGCCAGTTGAAGTTCAGCGAGTGCCATTCGAAGATGCGCATGACAAAACATACGGCGGCGAGTACCAGGTTCAGAATCAGATTGCGGATCATCCCGGCGCGGTCGTTTTTCTTGGCTGCTTCACTGGCCCAATAGGCAGGAAGAGCGCTGAGGATCAGCGGAATGAGCGCGAGAGTAGGGAGCAAGAGATGCGGAAACTGATCGCCCGGAGGCGGCCAGACATCTACGCGCATCCGCACATAAAAATAGGCGGCGATGAGAATGCTGAACATCGTGCCTTCGATAATGGCGACGCACACCTGTCCCCACCACAGCGGAGTCAGACTCGATATTTCATACGGTTTGAGATGGCTGACGTCCAGGGTTCTCATGGCTCCAACTCCACCGGCCTCCTCGGCCAGAACCAGCCGATAAATGCCAGGCAGCTGAGCACGGAGCCGTAAACGATGTACCAGTTATTGAATACCGAGCCGGCGAAGCCAACCGTGACCCCAATAGCTGCCAGTAGTGGCCAAATGCTGGGCCCAGGCAGCACGTATCGATGATGGGGCTCCGCATCCATCAGCGTGGTGACCAGCACTTCTCGCCGATCGTTTCGCAAGCCAGTGACCATGGTTCGCTCTTCCGGCGCAACCCACAATGGATACCGGCTGGTCGCTACGGGCAGGTGTTCGAAGTTATAGTTCTCCGGGGGTGAAGCCGCCGCCCATTCGAGACTGTCCGCGTCCCATGGATTATCTCCGGCGATCTTTCCGGCCTTGCGGCTCCAGAAAACATTCGCGAGAAACACGATTCCGCCCAGCGCGATGATGCATGCTCCGTACGTCGCCAGCATGTTCAGCGGCCCCCACCCTAATTCAGGCGGATATGTGTAGATTCGTCTCGTCATCCCCTTGAGCCCCAGGATGTGCATCGGGAAAAACGTCAGATTGAAGCCGATGAAGAGAATCCAGAAATTGATCTTTCCGAGGGTCTCGTTCATCATGCGGCCGGTCATCTTCGGGAACCAGTGATAGAAGGCTCCAAAGAGCGGGAATAGCGCGCCGCCGATCAGCACGTAATGGAAATGCGCCACTACAAAAAACGTGTCGTGCACCTGCAGATCGAGCGGGACCGAAGCCAGCATCACACCAGTAAGCCCGCCCAAAACGAATATCGCGATGAAGCCGAAGACGAAATACATGCGGCGTCGTCATGCGAAGTCTTCCGGTCCACAGAGTGGCTATCCAGCAGAAAATCTGGACACCGCTGGTGATCGCGATCATCATGCTTGCCGCGGTGAAATACGCTTCTCCGATTTGCGGCAGTCCGGTTGCAAACATGTGATGCACCCACAAACCGAACGCAACGAACCCATTCGCCACTAGTGACAGCACCAATGCGGGATATCCAAAAAGCTGCCTACGCGAATGCGCGACCACAATCGAGGACACGAATCCCAACGCCGGAATAAAGATGATGTAGACCTCCGGGTGGCCGAAAAACCAGAAGATGTGCTGATAGAGAATCGGATCGCCGCCTTCAGCGGGATTCACATAGTTCGTGCCGGACGTGCGATCTACCAAAAGGAAGGAACTGGCGATCATGATCGCCGGCATGGCAAAAATCACCATGAACGACTGCACGAGTATGGACCAACAGAACATCGGGATGCGGTTGAGCGACATCCCCGGGGCTCGCATCTTGAAAATCGTTGCGATCAGTTCGGCGGCAACGCACATGGCCGATACTTCCGTCCACGTGATCATCTGGCACCAGAAATCAATGCGCTTTCCCGGTGAGAACTCCGGGCCAGCCAATGGCGGGTACGAGAACCAACCGGCATCGGGCGCGGAGTTACTGAACACGCCCCAATACAGGAAAATGGCTCCGGCAAGGTACATCCAATAGCCGAACGCGTTCAGACGCGGGAAGGCGACGTTTCTTGTTCCGAGCATCAACGGCACCAGGTAAATCGCCATGCCCTCCATCATCGGAACCGCGAACAGGAACATCATGGTGGTTCCGTGCGTGGTGAAGATCTCGTTGTAGCGATCGGGGCTGAGGAATGTCCCGTTCGGTTTCGCAAGTTGAAAGCGGATCAATAGAGCTTCGATGCCGCCGGCGAGCAGAAAAATAAACGCCGTGACGATATACCGCATTCCGATCGCCTGGTGCGTGGTGTACGATAGCCATCCAAAAATTCCACCGGGATGACGCCACGCGCGCTCGAGCTGCGTGAGCTCCTGGGTTTGGGGATCTGACGTCTGGTTCATTTCAGACTCTCGAGATATTCGAGCAGCGGTTGCAAGTCGTCAGAGTTCAGCGCGATCGTGGCCATGTGATTTCCAGGCTTGATGCTTTGCGGATCCACTATCCAGCCACCCAAATTCCCCATGCTGTTAGGCAGAGTGTTGGCTGCAATCCCCCGTCTGCTTCCAAAGTGAGTCAAGTCGGGCGCTACTTGGCCGGCGGCGGGGGTGCCGCGAATGGAGTGGCAATATTCACAGGCGTTGTTCAGGAACACTTGCTGGCCGCGCTGCTTCACCGCGTCGGACGGCGCAACTGCTGGTTGTAACTGCTGTTGCATCCAGGCGTCGAATTTTGCTTCGGGCTCCGCAATGACCCACATGGCCATGTGCGCGTGTTGCAAGCCGCAAAATTCGGCGCATTGCCCGCGAAAGGCGCCCGCATGATCCGCTTGGATCCATTCCGTTGTGACACGCGATGGAATCAGGTCGCGCTTACCGTGCAAATTTGGCACCCAAAAACTATGGATCACGTCATTCGATCTGCCGAGAATCATGATGGGGCGGCCGACAGGAATGTGAATCTCATTCGCTGTCATCAGAACCCGGCTGGCATCCGGGTTGTCGTATTGCACCTGCCACCACCACTGATTGCCGGTCAATTCGATCACCATGCCGTTTTTTGTGTTGCCGAGGTCTGCAACAGCCTTCCCGGTGAAAATGCTGGCGCCCAACAGAATAAAAAGAATGACCACCGTAGCGATGGTCGCGGCCGTGACAACCCGCGTTAATCGGCTTTCTGTCTCCTCAGAAGGAAGATGCGTGGTCTCTAGCGGTTCCTGTTCGATGCCACGATGGCGGCGCATCAAAGTCCACAGCGTCAGCGCCAGCACGATCACGAAAATTGCCGTAAGCAGCCAGAGGAAAAACCACCAAAGAACTGCGATCTTCCCGGCCTGTGGACCGCTTGGATCGACCACCGATTGCTCGTGTCCAGCGCAACCAGTCAGAGTGAGAATACAAGAGGTAAGCAGAGCCGCAGTCCGCTGCGCCCTGCCACTCATTTCGTGACTCCCGTCGTTCGATTCTGCAGGGTTTGCGGATTTGACTGAATATTATCGCTGCGGCCTGCCGTTGCCGATTTCGGCTGCAGCCCATTCATGGATCGGACGAAAGCGATAATTTGCCAAATCTGATATTCGGGTATGCGGCCGCCCCAGGAAGGCATGCCGTTCGGACGCCCCTTCACGATGGTGTCGAACAGATTTTCCGGTTCTCCGCCATAGATCCACTCGGTCTTTATCAAGGGCGGGCCGATGCCACCGCCGCCATGCGAATGACAACCGGAGCAGTTGTACCACTCGTAAAGCCGCTGCCCCTCGGAAATGTCGTAAGCGCTGCCGTTATACGGATTCGTGACTTCTGCTTGAGGCTGAACCGGTCCGCCCGGCCTCAGCGGACTTTCGCGCGCTGCATCGCCGAAGAGCGCCAAGCGCGCGGGCGATGGCCGGATGTCGCGCTTTTCCCGCTGGCAAGAACTCAGTAGAACCGCGGCACAGCAGGCCACGGCGCAGACGATTCGCACGCCGATCATCCCTCCGTCAATGGGTCTCCTATCAGTGGATCTGGGGCACGCCATATTGCACGAGAATCTGCTGTATCGCCGCCGATTCGCCTTCGAGCACGCCATCTAACTGCTCTTTCAACGCATCGTTTCCTTTGCGCACTCCCATTGAAATGTCATACGTGAAAGGAACGGCCAGAAACATCGCCGGAGAAACCGGAACGATATCGAGCGCTACCTGCTCTTGTTTTGCAAAGTAGCCGGCGAAGGGTCCCCACACGATGGCTATATCAACATCGCCGTGGGCAACTGCGTCGACGATCTTGCGGGGCGGATTCTCTTCTCCGTATTCGCCGAAAAGACTGAATCCGACTATATTGGCCGTTACGCCGCGCCGGGCAAGCGCCGCCGCCGGAGGAGCATAGTCGTCTCCGACGACGTGAATGCCAATCCGCCATTCACTGAACCGCGGATCGTCTAGCGACATCACCCGCAACGCGCGATCGTGCCGTGAAACGAATACATACGTGGAGCGGTAATACGGCTTAGTTGCGGTGACCGCATCGAGCGTGGCCGGAATGCCCATAATCACGTCGCAGCGTCCCGCATCCAGTGAGTTCTTGATGAACGATTTACGTTGCGACCACCAGGTATATTCGAGCTTCGCGCCCAGCTTGCCCGCCACCAACTCGGCAAGTCTGTTCTCAAACCCCTGTCCCTGCTGATTCGAAAAAGGCATGTTGTTCGGATCCGCGCAAACTCGAAGCGCCGTCTGATCCGCGGCAATACACGGAAGAGCGATGAACGCCAGGACGCTAAGGCAGCGAAAAGACATAAAGCATTCCGCCCTTGGTTGTGTATTTGCCCAGATCGGACATCGCGTTGGTGAAGCCCAACGCGGCTGTACCGTCTACGGTGTTGATGCCGCCGGCGACGACAGCGCCCGCCCAACCACCGACTCCTGAAAGAATCGCGACGTACTCTTTGCCTTCCGGACCCTTGTATACGACCGGCTGACCGATGATTCCAGATCCGGCCTTGAACTGCCAAAGTAAATTTCCGTTTGTGGCATCCAGCGCTTTGAACCATCCGTCCATGGTTCCGTAAAACACTACGTTCCCGGCGGTCACCACCGCTCCGCTCCAAGCCGGGAAGTTTTCTTTGACAGCCCACACCGCCTTTGCCTTAACGGGATCCCAAGCGGAAAACTCGCCGCGATTGCCTCCCGGCCCGGCATACATCCGAACGTTCATGCCAACGTACGGAGTACCGGCGATGTAGTTCGCCTGCACGCCCTGGTTCTCGTAGCACAGATTGTTGTGAGGGATGTAAATCAGCCCGGTCTTGGGCGAGTAAGCCGATGGTTGCCAATCCTTGCCTCCGGGCGGCGCAGGGCACGCATCCCGAATGGTCGTGAATCCGGTCTGCTTGTTCGGATTGAGCTTCAGTTTCCCCGTTTTCAGATCGACGCCTTCAGTTGTATTTCCGTAGGCGAACATTTCCGCCGATAACACCTCTCCATTTGTGCGGTCGATGATATACATGCGCGCGTTTCGATCGGGATGCGCCAAAACCTTGCGCATTTGGCCGCCGATGTTCAGGTCGAGCAGGATGTTCTCGTTCACGCCATCGTAATCGTGCAGATCATGCGGATTGAGTTGGTAGGCCCAGATCGCTTCACCTGTTTCGGGACGGCGGGCAAAAAGAGTAGAAGCCCATTTGTTATCGCCGGGACGTTGCTCGGGATTCCAGGGGCCGGGATTGGATGTGCCGTAGTAAATGAGATCCAGATCCGGGTCGTAGGAAATCCAACTCCATCCGGTTCCGCCGCCGATCTTCCATTGATCTCCGGACCATGTTTTGACACCGAGGTCTTTCCCACGCTCCCCCTCGTAGAAAGGTTTGAAATTCGGTCCGATGAGCACGTCGGAATCCGGGCCAGTTGCATAGGCGCGCCACGCGATTTTGCCGCTGTCCGCATCCAGGCCGGCCAGCCAACCGCGCACGCCAAACTCGCCTCCGCTATTCCCGACAATGACCTTGCCCTTGGCGACGATGGGAGCCATGGTCATCGACTCACCCAAATTAATGTCGCCGAGTTTCGTCTTCCAGACTTCTTTGCCGGTGTTCGCGTCCACGGCAACGGTCTGAACATCGAGCGTGTTGTAGTAAATCTTGCCGTTGTAATAGGCGGCTCCCCGGTTCACCACGTCGCAGCAAGCGACTCCCTGCGAAGCAGGCGAAGGGTTAGGCTGATAAACCCACTTCATGGGTGCGCCCGGCTTGGTGAGATCGAGCGCATAAAGGTAATTGGGCCACGGCGTCACGATGTACATCGTGTTGTTCACTACCAGAGGCGCGGCCTCGTGCCCGCGTGTTAATCCCGTCGAGAACGTCCACGCTAACGTTAGATTTTTTGCGGTTGTGGTGTTGATTTGATCCTGTGCGCTGTAGCGAGTGCTGGCGTAATTCTTCGCCGCCATCGGCCATTGGCCGTCATCGGGCTGGTTTTGAATTTGTGCGAAGGCGGGAGCGATTAACAACACCCCAAAAAGAGCGGGCGAGAGCTTGCTCTTAGTTACGCTCATAGTCCTTGACTCAAACGTAGAGATGGAAAGCGCAATGTAAGTACCCTTTAGACCGCGACATTCAGAGAACGTTTCCCCGCATAAGTACTGATTCACCCGCACAAATAGAAATGGGCTGGAAGGCTTACGCCCTCCAGCCCGCAAGGCTGAATTGTGAATGAAAGTTAGCGGCGACCGCCTCCGACGTGACCAACTCCGCCACGTACAAAGCCGCGACCGCCGTAGAAGCCGCCGCGATATCCGCCGAAGTATCCGCGACCGTAATAGAAGCCTGGACCAAAAGAGAAGGCAAATCCCGGACCCCAGTAGGGATAACCGTAAGCGTAGCCGTAATAGTAGGGATACGGATAACCGTAATAATAGGGCGCTGGAGCAGGCCCTGCGCTCGCATATTGCGATGGTCCAGGTCCGCCGTTTCCATAATAGGGCCGGTCATACTCGCCGGGTTCGACGTAGCGGAACGCTTGCGATGAATTCTGGGTTGAGATAGTGACAGGAGCCTCGAGCCGGAACGTCAGAACCTGCTCGGGATAGATGACGCTCGGATGACCGCGCGTGACCAGAACGCCGATGGTTCCCACAATCAAGCCAGCGCCCGCGCCGACTGCCGCGCCGGTTCCCCAATTCGCCGCCGCGCCAATGGCAGCGCCCAAGGCGGTTGTACCGGCGATTGCACCCGCGTCTCTACCGACTGACGTGTTGCCCTTCCGGCTGATCAACTGCGACTGAATCGGAATTTGCTGGCCATCCACCAGCGACAGCGAGGTTAGCTGAACGCCTAAGCGCGCCACGCCTTCCACGCGCCCGGCCTTCTGCGCTTCCACGACGCGCCCGCCAATAGTTTGCCCAGGCTCGGCCACAACAACGCCGTTCACCACAACCGGCTGTACCAGGCTGGCCGAGAATGCGTCACCGGCTTGATTTTTGTCAGAGGACAAGATCTGGTTAACGCGAACGGTCAAGAATGTTCCGGCAGGAATAGTGAGTTGCGCCGGAACGGGAGGCGGCGGTGGATAGTTCTGCTGCTGGCTGTAATTGGGTTGCTGATTCGGCTGATTGTAAGGTTGTTGCTGATAAGGCCCTTGTTGTTGATACGGCCCTGCTGTTGATACGGTCCCTGCTGTTGATAAGGACCCTGCTGCTGATAGGCAGGCGCAGGCGGCGGTTGCGGCGGAGCTTGATTGGGATCGCCCGATTGATCCGGCCCGTAAGTGGGAGCCTGATTCGAAGAGTAGCTCGGGTACGAAGGTTGATTGTTTTGATCCGCTGGCGGCGGATCGCCTACACGCCTCCAGCCCCCGCTTGGATTACTGGCCTGCTGATCGGCCGAAGACGGAGGCGGCGGAGCAGGAGCCGAGGGATTCTGCCCGAAGGCAAAGCTGGATGCGGTTAACAGTCCTATAGAAAGGTAGGACACCGCAGTTTGAAATGGATGATTATACAGACGTCTCATGACTGCCTCGCTAATGTCGACGGTAAATGCAATGCACGCGTTTCGCCATCCGGTGATTCTCGTAAAATGCCGAAGCTAAAGGGTTTAGCTCTTGATTGGTTCGGTTGCAAACCACCGCCGCTGGTGCTTTTGAGCCACCTTTCACCTTTATTCAATGCGACTGCGCAGATGGTGCACATAGGACTTTGCAGCCAAAGCTAAAACAATGATTAGAGCAAGCGCTAAGGCCGTGCCTTTGAGCTTCGCGAACGAAGCCACCACCAGCACGCCGTATAAAATCATGGCGGTTCGGAAGCCAATCAGACTGCGAGGCTGCTCGGGAGACACTCATTGCGAGGGCATGTTGTAGGTGAACGAAAGCGCCAGCCGAACCTGGAAGCCTTTGTAATCGGCGGGCAGGGGCGGAAGCGGATTCGACATGCTAAGGCCGGCTACGGCGGCGCGATCGAGCGGTTCTGAACCGGAGGGATCGGCCGTGACCAGTTTAGGAATGCTGCCATCCCGATTGATAATGAACTCCACTACGGTACGCCCGCGCAGGGTTCCCATGCGGGCGCTCTCGGGAATGACTCGGCGCCAATTTGCGCGCACGATGGCGAGGATGCGCGTCAGATAGAGTTTGAAATCCGCGCCTTGCGGGTCGCTTTGCAGTTCGACGGCGGCGTGTTGCAGCTCCCAATTGGCCGGGGAGTCCCGGAGTACCGGCAGCGGGCGCTGAAAGATTATCGTCGCTGATCACAAGCCTTCTGCTATTGGAATCCTGCGCCAGGCCGTTTATTGCCGCTCGGACATTCGCTTGAGGCGGCGCCAACGTCGGATGCGGATTCGGCGGCGGCGCTTCCGAGCCAATATTTTGAAACGGGTTCTGAGTGGCGGGCGGAGGAGGCGCAGTCGAGACCAGGCCGTTGGCGGATCCCGGCGGCGGCGGACCGGGTGCCTGGTTCAAGGCGATGTTCGGCGCTTCGGGCAGAATTCGCGGCGACGGCTTCGGGAGTTGCTGCGATAAAACTTGTTTTGGTAATTCGAGGTGTTTCATGCTTGGCTGACGGGACGCTTCGCGGGCGCGCTCGGCTTGCAGCGCAAGCAGATCCGCCAAATCGATATTTTTCGTAAGTTTCTCCCGGTTCGGCGCCCTTTGCGTCAGCACATCAGGCGGAACGTAGAGCGGAGTACGCTTTAAAACTACCGTACGTTCCGGTTCGAGCGGAGCCGATGAAGCTGGGCAACTGAATGGCAGCAAAGAACAAAAAAATATGGAGAAGAATGGACCCGGCAAAGACCGTGCCCCATTGAAAGCGCGAGCGCCGATCTTGCCATTCGAGTAGAAGATTTAGCTCGACCGGGGAAGGGGGCAATGCGGGGGCGGCGGCACGATGCTCGGCGGTCCCGATCACGGACAGAGGAGCGCGTGCCATGCTGCTAAATACCTGAGCTAAATGCCTGAAAGCACGGCGGATGGTGTCTGCCACTAAGTCCGCGTGTTCCTTGATTTTAGCAAGGATTGACTCGGCGACGCGTAGCGCGTTCACGGCCTGGAAACCGTCAACTCGCGGCCGGGAACGGCTGCGGACGGCGGCGAAGAAGGCCGCCAGCTCGAGCTGAAGGGGCTCTCCCCTCTCCACCGGTAACGAAACGAAGCCAATTCCCGGGGCGTTTTGGCGAACAAAGGGCGCATTTTGCGAAACGAACTGGTCTTCCGGGGCCGGATTGGGTTCGTTTTTTCGAATTGCCAAGCCGAATCGCTTCCTGCCGCTGGTAGTCAAGCGAGATGTATTCGCCCGGCTGAAACAGGCGGAGCTTGCGAACCTGCTCGGTAGAAACCCGGCTGGCGGTCAGGTTGGCGATGCAGCCGCTAGGGAATGAAAGACGAACATTGGCGATGTCCACTCGCGTCGAAAGAACCGAGATACCGGCGGCTCGGATCTCTTGGGGCAGCTCCCGGGTGAAGCTCAGGACGATGTCGAGGTCGTGGATCATGAGATCGAGGACGACGTCGACGTCGAGGCTGCGGGGAGTGAAGACGCTCAGACGATGCACTTCGAAGAACAGGGGAATCGTCAGCGCCTTTTCGAGGGCGGTGACGGCTGGATTGAAGCGCTCCAGGTGACCGACCTGAAGAATGCGGCCGCGTTCCTGGGCCAAGCGCGCCAAGCGTTCACCGGCGGCCGAAGAATCGGCGATGGGTTTTTCGACGAGAACGTCGATTCCGGATTCGAGTAAAAGCGTGGCGACTTGCTCGTGGCTCGAGGTGGGAGTCGCGACGATAGCAGCATCTATGCCGCCGGTTATCTCTGCGGCATTCGCGAATGCGGATGAGCCGTATTCCTGAGCGAGTTGCTGTGCCTTGGCGAGATCCGTGTCGACAATGCCAGCCAATTCGACATCCGGCAATTGGCTGATGACACGGACATGGTTGCGGCCGAAGGAACCAGCTCCGATAACGGCGGCGCGAAGTTTACTCATGGTTCCGGAGCTTCCAGGGCGGATAGCCGACGATCGAGATCTCGGCTTCGTTAGCTCGCTTCAACATCTCGTCCTTATCGAGCAAGAGAGTGTGGCCGGCATCGACAGCGAGAGCGGTGGTTCGCGTCTCGATCATAGTTTCGATAGTGGTGAGACCGGCAACGGGCACATCGAACAAGAGGTGCGCACGTCCGCGTCCGGCCTTCACGAGGCGCAGCGGCTTACCATTTGTCAAAGCGGCGGCCCGGCGCAGCATGGCGTCGGTGCCTTCCATCGCTTCGGCGGCGACACAGGCCTTCTCGCTGATGGCGACGCTTTGTCCGACGTCGACCGAGGCGAGAACGGAAGCAATGCGGCGGCCGTAGCGAATGTCGGCTTGCTCCTCTTTGTCGGGCTTGCGGCGAGTGAGGACACCTTCGGGGGCTAGCAAAGGCTTGAGGAGCCGGGTGGAATCGACCAGCTCAATGCCCTCCTCACGAAGAACTTTCTGGATACCGCCAATCAGCGCGGCGGTGTTCTTTTCTTTCAGCGAAGTCAGGAGTTTGAAAAGCCGCCAGTCGGGCTTGATTGAGGAAAAGATGCTGACGTGCTTCACTTGGCCCGTCATCATCACTTCACTGACGTTTTCGCGCTTGAAAATATCGATGAGTTTGCCAAGCTGGCCGATGTTGATCCAGTGCAGTGAGGACGCGAACTGCGCGAGCTCTGGAGCGGCTTCATTTTCGATTGCGACTACCACAACATCGTGTCCTTCGCGTCGCGCGGTTTCGAGCGCGAGCAGAGGGAAACCGGCCATTGCCGGCGATCATTCCATAACGTTGGGGAGAAGCGTCAGCCGGCAAGCAGACCTACTTGATGAAGCCGCGGGTCGAGTTGCGGATGAATTCGAGCAGATCTTTCACTTCCGGCGTTTGGGGGACCTCTTCTTCTATGCGCGTGAGCGCCTGCGTCGTATTCAAACCGGCCCGCGTCAAGATACGAAACGCGTTTTGGAGCGATTCGATGGTTTCCGAAGAGTAGCCGGATCGCTCCAACCCGATACGATTCGCGCCGTACACTTCGGCTTCGTGATTCGCGGCGGTGATCGAGTAAGGGAGCACGCTCTGCTTGATGACACTATAGCTGCCGATCATGGCGTGGCGGCCGATGCGGCAGAACTGATGAATTGCGCTGAGTCCGCCGATATTGGCGTAGTCGTCGACGATGACGTGCCCCGCGAAGGTGACGCCGTTAGCAAGGATGGTGTTGTTGTGAATAATGACATCGTGAGCGATGTGGACGTAGGCCATGAGCAGATTGCCGTCGCCCAGAGAGGTAACCATTCCGCCGCCCTCAGTACCGCGGTTGATGGTGACAAATTCGCGGATAGAGTTTCGATCGCCGATGCGGGTTTCCGAAGGCTCGCCTTTATACTTCTTATCCTGGGGAGCGACGCCGCAAGAGCAATAGGGATAAAAGATATTGTCCTTGCCGATGGTGAGCTTGCCTTCGAGGTAGACATGCGCGAGGAGGCGCGTGCCCGGGCCGATGGTGACGGCGCTGCCCACGATGCAGTAAGGACCAATTTCCGCCTCGGGTGAAATGTCGGCGTCGGGGTCGATGATTGCAGTGGAATGTATGGACATCCGGGGAGGGCCGTCCTAAGCCATCTGGGGCTCAGGCACCTCCGCAACGGACTGATTTTCGGAAAGGCGCTCGGTGAGCTTACACATCAGAGTGGCCTCGGCGACTGGCTGGCCATCCACGCTTGCGACGCCCTGTATTTTCGCGATGGTGGTTTTCAGGCGAACTATTTTCATTTCGATGCGCAACTGGTCGCCCGGCACTACGGGGCGGCGGAATTTTGCGTCTTCGATGGAAGCGAGAAACATGAGTTTGCCGCGCGTGTGCGGCGCGAGTGTCGCGACCAGGATACCCGCCACCTGGGCCATCGCTTCGATGATGAGCACGCCCGGCATCACCGGAAAACCGGGGAAGTGACCGGCAAAATGCGGCTCATTCACGGTGACGTTCTTGATGCCGACGATGGATTCGTCTGTGATCTCGAGAATCCTGTCAACCATGAGCATGGGGTAACGATGAGGCAGGATTTCGGAGATCTCTTGAACGTCCATCGATGCCATGGGAAGGGCTATTATAACAGCCAATGCACCCTTATCTGCGCTATGCGGCGGAGCGAAAAGCGGAGATCGTTTCGCTTATTCAAGAGATGGTCGAGTGCGAATCGCCCAGCGATGCGCCCGCGGAAGTAAATCGATTTGTGGAGTTGCTGGCCGCGCGCGCAAGCGACATTGCGACAGCGCAAAGCATCGACTCGGAAAGATATGGGAAGCATTTGCGGCTGACGTTCAATCTGCCCGGGCGCAAGAAGAAGGGGCAAGTTCTGGGGCTGGGCCACTCGGACACGGTATGGCCGTTGGGAACGCTGAAAGACATGCCATTCCGCGAGGCAGATGGACGGCTTTGGGGGCCGGGCGTGCTGGACATGAAATCCGGATTGGCGTTTTTTATTTACGCGGCGCGTCTGTTGCGAGAGCTGGACGTAGCCGGTGAAACGTGACGTTGTCTTGCTGGTCGTTTCCGATGAAGAAATCGGGAGCAAGACGTCGCGCCCAGTGACCGAGGCAGAAGCGAAGCAGAGCGAGTGCGTTCTGGTGCTCGAGCCCGGCACGGGCATGACAGGGAAATTGAAAACGGCGCGCAAGGGGGTCGGCAGTTATAAGGTTCTGGTGGAAGGGAAAGCATCGCATGCGGGCGTGGATTTCAGCAATGGCGCAAGCGCGATTGTGGAGGCCGCGCGACAGGTGCGGAAGATCGCGGAATTTACGGATTTAAAGCGCGGAACGACGGTGAATCCAGGAATCATCAGCGGCGGCACGCGGACGAACGTGGTGGCGGCCGAGGCGCGGATTGACGTCGATGTTCGCACGGTGCGATTGAAGGACGCCGAGGCGTTGGACAGAAAATTCCGCAGCCTGCGACCGGTTGATCCGCGCTGCGCGATTCAAATTGAGGGCGGCTTGAACCGTCCACCGATGGAGCGGACCAAAGCGATTGCGGGATTGTTTGGGAGGGCGAAGAAAATCGGGCGCGAGTTGGGCTTGCAATTAGAAGAATCGTCAACCGGCGGCGGTTCGGACGGAAACTTTACGGCCGCGCTGGGGGTGCCCACGCTGGATGGATTAGGCGGGGTTGGAGAAGGCGCGCATGCGCTGAACGAGAGCATTCTGATCGATCGGATTGCGGATCGCGTGGCGCTGCTGGCGGGATTGATGGCGGAGGTATAGCGATCCGCCCCTCTCAATCAATTACGAAATGTCGTTGACAAGGAACAGACCCGCGGGTAAAATCGCCCTAAGCCAGTTGATACGTTTCAAACGGGTCTAAGCTGATACGTGTTTTAGGAGGCCTCCATGTGGGAGTCTATGAGAGATTGCAGGCATGGAAGTCAGCCTGCCGCGCGTAAATTAGCGAAAATACCGATCGCAATTTGCGCTTTTTTGCTGCTGATTTCATCTGCGCTGTTTGCTCAAGAGGTGCGCGCCACGGTAAGCGGGACGGTAACGGACGCGCAAGGAGGCGCTGTCGCCGGCGCGCAGGTAGAAGTCAAAAACCTTGACACCGGCGTCCTATACCCGGGGGTGACAAATGAATCGGGTCTTTATGCGGTACCTCTACTTCCCCCTGGTAATTACAGCATCACAGTTACTCATGCAGGCTTTGAGCGGGCAGAGGAGCCCCGCGTTGAACTGCGCGCGAATGACCGCCGCGCCGCGGATTTCCAGCTTAAGATCGGAACCGTAACTCAGGAGATGGTGGTTACCGCGCAAGCGCCGCAACTGGATACCGAATCGGCCTCGCATGAGCAAATCGTCAGCGAGCAACTGGTCGCTAACACGCCCATAGAAGGCCGCAACAGCTTCCTGCTTTCCACTTTGACCACGGGCGTCTATTTCGCCGGTACCGACGCGGTCAACTCCATTCGCCCATTCGATAACGGTGGGATGGATGCGATGCAAATCAATGGCGGTCTGGGATTTCGTAACAATTTCACGTTGAACGGATTGCCCGATACCAACAGCGAGGGTAACGGCAACCCGGGTCAGCTAACGTTTGTTCCGCCCCCAGACGCGGTCAAGGAAGTCAACGTCGAATCTAGCGCCTTCGATGCACAGATTGGCCACACCGGCGGGGGCAACATCAATGTTGATTTCAAAAACGGTACGAACCAGTTCCATGGGTCGGTATACGACTACGAACGCAACACGATCTTCAACGCGAACCGATGGGAAAACAACGCGTTAGGACAGCCGAGGAGCGCCTACCATTGGCACGAGCCGGGCATTGAAGCAGAAGGCCCGCTATATCTACCGAAGGTTTTCGACCTACGCAACAAAGTCTTCTGGATGTTCTCCTGGGAACGAATCAAAGACATCATTCCTCAACCGTTGAGCGCTTCCGTGCCAACGGCGGCAGAAAGGCAGGGAGACTTCTCGCAATCCGGGTTTACGATCTACGATCCGTGCAATGCGACGCTCACGTATAGCGCGGCCTGTACTAACAACGGGTCACGGAGTCCATTTCTTGGCAACAGGATTCCCAGCAGTCGTCAGAATCCTGTCGGACTAGCGCTTCTAAACTCGTACCCGCTCCCGAATGCGCCCGGCGAAATCAACAATTACTTTTATGGCGGCAGCGTCGTAACCGATGTTTATGACGTGTTTACATACAACGTGGATGACAACATCAACGAGAAGAACCACATGTCGTTCGCTTATTTTCAAAGCGACCGTCATCAGGTTGAGCCGACCTACGGATATTCGAATCCGGCGGCATCGCCCCTGTACCTGCATTACCGTATCAACCACGGGGGTTTTGTCAGTTTGACATCGACGCTGGATCCAACGATGGTATTGGACACGCGTTTCGGTTTCGAACGTCACAATTTCGCGGTCAACCCATACTCTATTGGCTACAACCCCGCAAACCTTGGGTTACCTGCCTCTCTGGTCGCGGAACTGGCCTCCCCGGCGTTCCCGACAGTGAATGTCACCCAAACCAATAACGGACAAGCCCTACAAACTCTTGGCACGACACGCGGTGGCGGCGCTGCTTCGGGAACAAAGACGAACACGTATGCTCTACAAAGCACGCTCACAAAGATCATTAGCAAACACACCGTCAAATTCGGTACTCAATTCAACGTCGTGCTCAATAACTACGGCGCGCCCGCAGCCCCTATATTCAATTTCGATTCCACCTTCACGCAGGCGAATCCCTCGGCTCCCGTAGCGGGCCAGGGCAATGGTTGGGCTGACATGGTTCTGGGTTATCCGACTTCCGGAACTGCTCCGATCCCTGGATTCTTCGCCTATAGCAGCCATTACTATTCCGCTTTTTTGCAGGATGATTGGCGAGTGAACAGCCGCCTGACACTGAATATCGGAGGTCGATGGGATTTTGAAAGTCCGATCACGGAGCGTCTCAACCAACTCAATTCCGGGTTCGCTTATAACACGGTTAGTCCGCTCCAAGTGCCTGGCTTCCGGACTCTTTACGGCGGGCTTACGTTCGTCGGCAACAACAACCGGGCAGCGTATGTAAACGACTACAACAACTTTCAGCCCCGGTTTGGAGCGGCTTTCCGGTTGAATGACAAGACCGTGTTGCGGGGTGGCGTTGGCCTGTACTACTTGCCTACTTTCGACATTCCGGGGACGCAAGGGTTCAGTACAACCACCAGCTATGTGGCTTCGATCAACGGGAATGCAACTCCGGCGAACAACTTGAGCAATCCATATCCGAACGGAATTGTTCAACCGACAGGTAGCTCGCTTGGGCTGGCAACGCTTCTGGGACAAAGCATTACCGCGCCGTACGGTGGGCGCACGATTCCTAGGAACTGGCAGTACTCGTTCAGTATTCAACGGCAACTGCCCTGGAACATCATGGCGGAGGCCGGGTATGTCGGCTCGCGCACCTACCAAATTGAGACAAGCGTCAATATCGACACCATTTCGGCAGCACAACTTGCCCAATTTGGGTCAACGTTGAACAGTACCGTGCCAAATCCCTTTCAAGGATTGCTGCCCGGTACAAGTTTGAACGGCGCAACCATTGCCCGCGAGCAGTCGATTGTTCCTTATCCTCAATATCTGCTCGCCAGCACGAGCACAACCAGCGGAGTTACCGGTGTGAGTATTTCCGGCGGCGGCGCTTCCCCGACGGGTGGCGTCATCGAGCAGTATCTGCCTATCGGGCGTACTTGGTATAACTCAATGCAGGCGCGCATCGAGAAGCGATTTTCAGCCGGCTTATATTTCCTCGTTAGCCTTACGCTTTCGAAGAATATGCAAGCAGTGAGCTTTCTGAATTCGCAGGACGCTACCGGCGGCACTGGTTTCCTTTTGCCGAATGCATCCAGTCATCTGTTGCGGCAACTTACTACTTCAGATCAGCCTTATGAGGCGCGCTTCAGCGGCGGTTACGAGTTGCCGTTTTTCCGGCACAGTAGCGGATTCCTGCATGGCGCGTTGGGTGGCTGGCAGATCAACGGCGTCGTCAACTTCATTCGCGGCGAACCTGTGGCTGCGCCGGTGGGAGCCTACTCTACCGGGGTAAATCCCGCTCTTTCGAACTCTACCGGCCAACTCTATTTCAACAACTGCTATCTCGATCTCTCCGGCAACCCGCACAATTGCAGCAACGGCTTGAAACCGGCCTGGATCCAACAGCCAACGTTCTCACTGAATGCGTTGACACCGGTGATGCCGAATGTTCGAGTATCGCGGCCTGCGCTCGCCGACGTCTCGTTATTTAAGACGTTTCCAATTCATGAACGACTGCAGTTCCAGCTTCGTGGAGAGGCGTTTAACGTCGCCAACACCACGTGGTTTCCTGCACCGACTACCTCATTGACATCTCCGAATTTTGGAAAAACCGTTCTCGGCACGGGCGGCTTTGCGGCGACGTCAAACGATCCACGCGCCATTCAGTTGGCGGCTCGAATAATCTTCTGATCACGCCTCAGGGGCGCCATTAACGGAACTTGCTTGTGGTGATTAGGACGCAAGTTACAATTCATAATCGCCGGGCAGTGCAAATAGAGAATGCGTTCGTGCGGCTGACGGTCCTGGTCGAGGGGGGCCACGTCGCAGAGATCGTCGATAAAGCCGCAAACGTAAATCCTTTGTGGATTCCGCCCTGGCCTTCGATAGAACCGAGCTCTTACACCGATGAAGAGAATAACGATTATGGAAATAACGCCGAGAGTAAGCTGCTGGCGAGCATACTGGGCCATAATCTTTGTCTCGATCTATTCGGGCCGCCTTCTTCGGAAGAAGCAGCGGCGGGCTTAACCGTTCATGGGGAGGCGAATCTCGTTCGCTACGACATCGCTGGGCGCGGCAACGAATTGACAGCCGGGTGTGTCCTGCCGTTCTCGCAACTAGCGTTCGAAAGGCATATCGCACTGGCAGGCCGCAAAATTCTGTTTACAGAGACTGTACAGAATTTGTCCGCGCTGGACCGCCCGATCGCGTGGACACAGCACGTGACCTTGGGTCCACCGTTTTTGCAATTGGGTTCCACCCAGTTCCGGGTTTCAGCAACAAAGTCGCGCAAGCTTGAGGACCAAACTGATTTTGATTGGCCATGGCTGCCGCGGGAGAATGGTCCTCCGAGAGATCTGCAGGTCTACAATCCCGCTACGCCTTCGGGCGGCTACAGCGCGCATCTGCTAGATCCCTTACGCGAACATGCCTGGTTTTTTGCATTCTCGCCGGTTTGCAGCACGCTGGTAGGGTACGTGTGGAAGCGCCGGGATTATCCCTGGATTGGTATTTGGGAAGAAAACCGCAGCCGCGCACACGCGCCCTGGAACGGGCGCACCGTGACACGCGGTATGGAATTTGGAGTGTCCCCGTTTCCCGAAACCCGGCGCGCGATGATTGAGCGGCATACCCTCTTTAATACGCCGTGCTATCGTTGGCTGCCAGCCCGATCCAGTCTACAGACGAGTTACTACGCCGCGATCGGGCCGGCGAGCGCTATTCCTGAGAGTCTCGAAGAGTTTGAGAGCTTTATCGGCTCATCTGTTCCTGCCGATGCAGTCAGCGGCCAAGTTCGACCAGAGCTCTATCGGCGTTGATGTATGACTGTTTGTGTCATATGTATCGATCTCTCCTAAAATTCGATGTCTAACAAAAGCTTGATTCTCGACGCCTTATCTGCCGGAGACGGCATCGTCCGCCTCGCCCCCTGTTGGGTGCCGCGCTCGTTTATGATGCCGGGCGGCCGGCTTAAACTCGATCCTCGAGATTTGTATGCGTTCGGCGCGCATCGAGGCGGTATCGACGAACGATGGTTTTCCTCCACAACAAAAGCTGCCAATGGCCCACTTACGACGGAAGATGAGGGCCTGAGTTATATCGAGTTTCAGGGTAAGAAGGCGCTGCTGAGGGAAGCGATCGAGACGCAGGGCGACCGCTTCCTGGGCTCTGACGTGATGTCTAAGTACGGCGGCTTCAATTTTTTTTGTAAGTTCTTCGACAACTTAGGACCTATACCGCACCACCTGCACCAGAACAACGAGTTTGCCGCGCGGGTAAATCAGAAAGGAAAGCCGGAAGCCTATTATTTCCCGCCGCAATATAATTTCGCCGGCAACAATTTCCCGTACACTTTCATGGGGCTGAACCCCGGCACGACAAAGGACCAAGTACGCGAGTGTCTCCGGCGCTGGAACGTAGGCGACAACGAAATTTTGTATTTATCGCGTGCTTACAAGTTAAAGCCGGGTACGGGTTGGCAGGTTGACCCAGGCATCCTGCACGCGCCTGGATCTCTTGTCACCTATGAGCCGCAGGTGAACTCAGATGTATTTGCGATGTACCAGAACCTGGTGGAAGGACGGGGCGTGCCCTATGAGTTACTAGTGAAGGACGTGCCGCCTGAACATCACCAGAATATCGACTACCTGATTGACATGATGGATTGGGACGCAAACGTGGATCCCGATTTTTCAGCGCACCGGCTGTTTCATCCTACCGACGTTCGCGACAGCAGCGAAATGAAAGACGGAGGGTACTCCGAGATGTGGGTGGTCTACTCTACGCCACATTATTCGGCCAAGGAACTTACGGTTTTCCCTGGCGGCGAAATCACCATAAGAGACTCGGCGGCGTACGGGCTCATCACTGTTCAGGGTTACGGAAACATCGGCAAACACGAAGTCGAAACGCCTACGCTCATCCGCTTTGGCCAGATGACCAAGGATGAGCTGTTCGTCAGCGTCGCGGCCGCTGCAAAGGGCGTCACAATCAAGAACAGAAGCGATCGCGAGAATCTCGTGATGCTGAAGCACTTCGGTCCGGGAAATCCCGACGCTCCTGTTACCGCTCGCTAGCTATGCGGGACGTGGAAGATCGCAACGGAATCCAGGAGAGCGCGGAATCCGGCGCGCTTCCGGCATATGCTGGGCCACGGCTTTACTGGTTTTATCTGTTCTTCTTTATCTCGGGATTCTGCAGCCTGGTCTATGAGGTAGTGTGGCTGCGGCTTGCGATGGCAAGGTTCGGAATCACCACCCCCATGGTTTCGGTTGTGCTTTCGGTGTTTATGGCGGGTCTTGGGTTAGGCTCGTGGGTGGGCGGCATTTATATGCGCCGCTCGAAATCGTCAAATGCGCGTCAGTTGGCCCGCCTCTACGGCCTTCTCGAACTCCTGATCGGCTGCTCCGGTCTGCTCGTCCCCTGGATTATCGATGCCGGGTATCGTCTCATCCGCGATTCCAGCGCCGGGTCGCAATGGGGATCTTCAACCTACTATTTGCTCTCCGGCGGCTGGATTCTAGTTTCCTTGCTGCCTTGGTGCACGTGCATGGGCGCGACATTCCCATTCGCAATGGCCGCTATTCGCAAATATGCAAGCGGGCAATCCAAGCGTTCGTTCAGCTATCTTTATCTAGCAAACGTTGTAGGAGCTACTCTCGGCACGCTTGTTCCGGCTTTTGTCTTTATTGAATTACTAGGGTTTGACGGCACTCTGCGCGTTGCCAGCGTCGCCAACGCCGCTCTCGCCGCCGCGGTATTCTTCCTCAGCTTTCGCCTGCCCACGTCCGGCTACATATTTTCGCCAACTGAGACAGATGCTCCCCAATGGAAGAGCCAGCGATCGGTTCGGACGGTCATGTGGCTGCTTTTCACAACAGGATTTAGCAGCATGGCCATGGAGGTTGTCTGGATTCGCCAGTTTACGGTCTATCTGGGGAACCTTGTCTATGCGTTTGCAATCATCCTTGCGATTTACCTGATCGCAATGTCTCTGGGCTCCTATGCGTACCGCCGGTGGGTTCAAGTCCGTGAGGCCGAGTTGATTGGAAACGCGTGGATTCCACTCGGATTCATTTCTCTGTTGCCGCTCCTGATGTCTGACCCGCGGCTTCCCATACCTCAACCCGACTCGGCCGCAATTCTCGGCTTCGGAGCGCTACGCGCGATTTTCGCGATTGCCCCCTTCAGCGCCTTCGTCGGATTTATCACCCCCATGCTGGTGGATCGCTACTCACAGGGAACACCAGAGCGCGCCGGTCGAGCATACGCGGTGAATGTATTGGGCTCGATCCTTGGACCGTTAGTGGCAGGTTTTTTGGTGCTGCCGGTAGCTGGAGAACGTTGGGGTCTTGTTTTGCTATCGGCGCCGCTCTTCCTGATTGGTTGGATGGCAGCTTGGAGTAGATCGGCACGAAGGTCCGGATGGAACAAACAGCCGCGACCGCTGTACATCGGTTACGCTTTGTGCGCCGTCTTCCTGATCGCCCTCACGAAAGATTTCGCAACGAGGTATCCTCAACGGGTTGAACTGCGGGACCACACCGCCACTGTGATAGCCACAGGAGAAGGCATGCGGAAGCGGCTACTGGTAAACGGCACGGGCATGACAAAGTTAACTCCTATCACGAAGATGATGGCGCACCTGCCGCTGGCGTTCCTGCCACGAACGCCGAAGGACGCGTTGGTTATCTGTTTCGGTATGGGCACAACCTTCCGTTCCATGATGTCCTGGGGCATCAACGTCACCGCTGTTGAGCTTGTTCCGAGCGTCCCTAAACTGTTCGGCTACTTTCATGCGGATGGCCCCGCGCTTCTGAACTCACCAAGAGCGCGCATCGTCATTGACGACGGCCGGCGATTTCTGGAGCGCTCGGCGGATCGATTCGACGTGATTGCGATCGACCCGCCGCCGCCGATCAGCGCGCCAACGTCAAGTCTGTTGTATTCGGAGGAGTTTTATCGCGTGATTAAGCAGCATCTTCGTGCTGGAGGAATACTGCAGGTCTGGTGTCCGGGCGGCGACCGGGCCACAATGTCGGCAATAACTGGCGCTCTATTCAAATCGTTCCCATACGTAAGCGGATATGAATCGCTAGAAGACTGGGGCGTTCATTATTTAGTAAGCATGCAGCCGATTGCGGATCTCGAGCCCGAGGATCTGGCTCGGAAAATGCCGCCAGCCGCGGCTCGCGACATGGTTG
This sequence comes from uncultured Acidobacteriaceae bacterium, assembly GCA_963795445.1. Classification (GTDB taxonomy): domain Bacteria; phylum Acidobacteriota; class Terriglobia; order Bryobacterales; family Bryobacteraceae; genus Bog-105. The sequence continues at coordinate 187,500 of CAWCHX010000018.1, forward strand.
AGTGGAATCCTGGAAAGACCCCGGAGCAAGTCTTCGATTATCTGTTAGGCGGTGAGGAATCGATAGAGGATTACATCAAGCGAGATCCAGCGATACCGGCGATGACTGACAATCGCCCCATTAACGAGTACTTTCTGCTGCGATCGGCGAAGCTGGCCACTTACTAGAGGACAACGTGACCATTTCAAGAAGAGATTTCTGCCGTGGCTCCGCAGCCCTTGTCAGCGGCGCTCTGTCCCTTTCCGCGCAAGTACAGCACGGTATTCAGAACTGCGCCATGGAGTGGAGTTACTCATCCGCCAAGGCCTACCGCGATCCGTTTAATGAGGTTGATTTAGACGTTGTCTTCCAGTCACCCTCCGGCCACGAACTCCGCGTTCCGGCATTTTGGGCCGGTGAGCAGACATGGCGCGTAAGATTCGCGCCTGCAGAAGCCGGCCGTTATTCATTCCGCACGGTCTGCACAGACTCTTCCAACACGGATTTACATGGGCGGCGCGGAGTTCTGGAAGTGGCGCCTTACTCTGGCGGCAATAGTCTATACCGTCACGGTTTTGTGCGCGTCGCGGAAGATAAGCGCCACTTTGCGCAAGCTGACGGTACGCCATTCTTTTGGCTGGGCGATACATGGTGGATGGGACTGACTGGCCGGCTTACGTGGCCCGATGGATTTCAAACTCTAACAGCAGATCGCGTAAAGAAAGGCTTCACCGTCGTTCAGATTGTGTCTGGTCTGTATCCCGACATGCCGCCCTTCGATCCACGCGGCGCGAACGAAGCGGGGTTTCCCTGGACGACGGAATATGCCAGCATCAATCCCGCGTACTTCGATATGGCGGATCTGCGCATCCGGCACCTCGCCGACAACGGGATCGTTCCTTGCGTTGTGGGTTGCTGGGGTTACTTCCTGCCGTTGATGGGCGTGAAAAAGATGAAGCAGCACTGGCGCAATATCATTGCGCGCTGGGGCGCTTATCCCGTCATCTGGTGCCTCGCTGGCGAGGCCACAATGCCGTACTATCTGTCGAAAACTCGCGAGACCGATGCACAGACCCAAAAGGAGGGTTGGACGGAACTCGCCCGCTACGTACGGGCCACGGATGCCTTCGCGCACCCGATCACAATTCATCCTTCGCGTAGCGCGCGAGATTGTGTGACAGATCCGTCCGTGCTCGACATCGATATGATGCAGACCGGTCATAACGATCGCCTGAGCATTCCCACAACCATCAGCAGCATTCGCAAGTCCCTTGAATCTGAGCCGAAGATGCCAGCCGTCGTAGGCGAGGTTGACTATGAAGGCATTCAGGAAGCAAGCAGAGAAGAAGTGCAGCGCTTCCTGTTCTGGTCGTGTTTATTGAGCGGTGCAGGCGGTCACACATATGGCGCGAATGGCATCTGGCAGGTGAACACCCTGGCAAAGCCATACGGACTTTCGCCACACGGCCACTCTTGGGGCAATACCCCGTGGGAAGTTGCGTATCAGCTCCCAGGCTCGAAACAAGTCGGTTTGGGTAAGGCGTTGTTGCAGCGATACTCGTGGTGGAAGCTGCAGCCTGATCCTGATCTAATCCAGCCGCATTGGAGCGAACAAGACTATTGGCAGCCGTATGCCGCGAATATACCCGGCGAAGCCGTGATTGCATTCGCCCCCAACGGCAGGAAAGCCGTGCAATTCCGTGGTTTGGAGACAGGCGAGTATCGCGCCTACTTCTACAATCCTTCCGATGGCTCGGAAGTAGATTTGGGAGGTGTTTCGATCCAGAGCGGCGGCATCTGGCAGGCGCCCGAATTTCCGGTTTTTCGCGACTGGGTGATTGTCCTCGATCGAAAGGTGCGAACCTGAGTTGCGCGACATCCAGCGCGAACAGTTTCGGGTTTCCCTATCGGCCGATTTTCTAGACGAAGAACGACGCCCGCTATTCCCCGATTTGGGACTTTCGTTGCTTGACGATGTTCCAGGTGTTACGTACTCCTTCCTTTCTGAATACCGGTCCGAATATGGGCCCGATCAACTGCATGACTGCGACGTTCTCATATCTTTGAAACCCCGCGTCAGCGCAGCGTCGCTTTCGGGTATCGAGCGTCTATGCGCTATCGGACGGTGTGGTGTAGGCTACGACAATGTTGACCTGCAGGCGTGCACTGAGCACGACGTTGCCGTATTTATAACGACGCCGGGCGTGATGCGGCCGGTCGCGGAAGCCATCGTGCTCTATGTTTTGGCGCTTTCACACAATCTTATTGCGAAAGATCGCCTTGTCAGGCAGGGCAAGTGGGCCGAGAGCACGCGACCTCTAGGCCGTGAGCCTCGCGATCGGGTGATTGGCACCATCGGACTAGGCGGTATCGCTTCGGAGGCAGTACGTCTCTTGAAGCCATTCGGACCAGCGTTCGTAGCGTTCGATCCATATGCAGACGAGGCACGAGCCCGAGAACTAGGCGTGCAACTGCTACCGATGGATGATCTGCTGTCGGCTTCAGATTATGTTCTGATCAACTGCCCCTTGACTGCGGAGACAAGAGGCCTCGTCGGCGACCGGGAATTCGCCCTCATGAAGCGCGATGCCGTTCTGATCAACACTGCGCGAGGGCCGATTGTGAATGAGGCAGCGCTGATTCGCGCTCTGAAAAATGGGCAAATCGCCGGAGCAGCACTGGACGTCTTTGAGAGTGAACCCTTGCCTGTCGACTCACCTCTCACGCAAATGGAGAACGTAATCCTCAGTTCACATTCCATTGCATGGACGGAGGAACTGTTTCGAGATATGGGCCGCATTGATTGTCAGGGCGCGCTTGCCGTCCGTCGCGGCGAAGCTCCTCCGTATGTTGTCAATCGGGACGTGCTTTTGCGGTCCGGATTCCAAAGCAAACTCGAGCGCTATCGTGCGATGAATCAATCTGTAATCGGATGAACCAGCTCAGAGACAAGCTGCGGCGGGGCGAGATCGTTTTGGGCCAGATGGTTCTCGAACTGTTCACGCCCGGCATCGGTCCGATGCTTGCAGCGGCCGGTTTGGATTTCGTGATATACGACATGGAACATGGCCGGTGCGATATTACGCTGCTGGCCGAGATGATCGCTTCATGCCGCGGGACCGGCATCGTTCCCATGGCTCGGGTTCCAGATCTCTCATACGCTCCCTTGTCGCGCGTGCTCGATCTCGGCGCGGAAGGCGTCATGGTTCCGCGCGTCGAGACGCGCGCGCAAGCGGAAGAGATTGTGGCTGCGCTCAAATACCCGCCCCAAGGCAAACGAGGTGTGGCGCTGGGGATAGCGCATGACCTGTACCGATCCGGCGACCCCTCGTTCTTTGCTGCCTCGAACCGGCAAACAACGATCATCGTGCTCTTGGAGACCGCGAGGGCGTTCGAAAATCTTGAGGAGATCGTATCGGTTCCTGGTGTCGATATCGCCTGGCTAGGGCATTACGACCTGACGGTCTCGATGGGCATTCCGGCCCAGTTTGAGCACCCACGATTCTTGAGCGCCATGGACAGCCTTGTCGATGCCTGTCGCAGATTCGGTGTGACGCCTGGATTCCTTCCTCCAAATTCGTTGTCGGCGGCGCATTGGGTGGAGAAGGGTTTTCGAGCGATCAGTTTGGGGAGTGACATCGGCGTGTTCATCAGTGCTCTGAAGCAGTTTCGATCGGATATGCAAGCACATATCGAGAAAGCAAAACAGTGAAGTACTCGATTCAGGCATTCAACACGGGTACATTCTGGGTACCGGGTCCCGAAGTTTACTGGATGGAAAACTGGCACCAGCGCGAAGAGATGAACACGCTTATTTTCCTTGTCCGCGGCGGCGGGAAGAACATTCTCATCAACACCGGGCCGCCGCGGGATCTATCCATTTTGAACGCGGCATGGCTCAACTTCTTCGGATATCCCGAAGCGCAAATAACCCGTACAGACGATCAATTACCCCAGAACATTCTGCGGTCGCAGGGACTGACGCCTTCTGACATCACCACCGTCATTGTCACGCCGCTCCAAGCGTACGCAACGGCAAACATCCATCTATTTAAGAACGCCACCGTTTGCATTTCCCGAAAAGGTTGGATTGAAGATTTTCAGGCTCCCTACTATCACTTGCATGTGCCGCGCCACCTGCGCATCCCACCGGATGTGAACAATTATTTGCAAAACGAGGGCTGGGAGAGGCTGCGGTTGCTTGCTGAGGAGGAAGAGATCATGCCTGGGATAAGGACGTTCTGGGCTGGTGTCCACCATCGCTCTTCCTTAGCCGTTTGTATTGAAACAGAAAATGGCACAGCCCTTATTAGCGATTGCTTCTTCAAATATGGCAACGTGGAGCAAGGCAGATACTTGGGCGTCATGGAAAGCATGATAGAGGCCGACAGCACTTGGGCGCGTGTGCGCAAAGAAGCGCAACTCCTCGCCTCCATCTATGATCCCGAAGTGTTCAGCCGTTATCCCGGTGGCATTCTTGCATGAGTTTGCAAGATTTCCAAGGCAAAATCGCTGTTGTTACCGGAGCGGCGTCCGGCATCGGTCTGGCGACCGCGGAGCGATTCGCGGAGGCTGGCGCGCGTGTGTTTCTTATCGATAGCGATGCCGAACAAGGCCAAAGAGCGGTATTAGCTATCCGGCAGCGAGGCGGCCGTTGCGATCTCCTGGTAACCAACGTCGAATCGGAACAGGAAGTGCGATTGGCCTGCGCGCACATCCTGGATTCCGTGGCGGTTGTCGATCATATCGTAAACAACGCAGGTATCGTAATCGTAAAGAGTATCGAGGAATCGACCACTGCCGACTGGGATCGGGTCATGAATGTCAACGTGCGATCGATCTTCCTCACCACTAAGTACTTACTCCCGGCGCTGAAACGAGCTGAAGCAGGCACGATCGTGAATATCGGATCCGTCTCGAGTTTCGTCGCGCAATCCAACACGCCCGCCTACGTTGCATCTAAAGGAGCGGTCGCGATGTTATCTAAGAGTCTCTGTCTGGACCTCGCGAAGTACGGAATCCGCGTAAACTGTATTTGCCCCGGTATTACAGATACTCCGATGTTCCGGTTTCACGTCAATCAAACCGCATCGCCCGAGCAGACCTTGCGAACCAGACTCGATCGCGTGCCGCTGAATCGGGCACTCTCGCCTCATGAAGTTGCGGATTCCGTTTTGTACTTCTCGGGGAAAGCCTCGTCCGGCATAACTGGCGCCACTCTTCTGGTGGATGCCGGTTATCTCGCGGCCGCAGAGTGGTCGAACAGCACACTGTAGGATAGAAATTTAATAAAAATGGGCCAATCGTTTGTGGCTACCTTCTTCGTGCAGCCGCGTGCCTATTTTGCGCGTGTCTCTCTCCGTCCAAAGCTCAACCACCCCAAGCTGGTGATCGGCCGTAGCCTCGCTCTCCATTCAGCCCACTTCTCTTGCCGATCGAGCGCGTGGGCCACCTCATAAGCGCGAAGGTAGAACTCGTCCCTTGTCTTCTCCCGCAGCAGCGGCATGGGTGCGCCTGCGGCATTAGAATCCAGAGAAACGTGAATCGACGCGCGCCGATGATTTTCAAGCGAGAGCGGGGAACCCGGAACGGATGCGTACAAATCCGCCGTGATCCGCTCTTCCATCCAGGAATGGAACACAACGCCTAAAGTGCTCTGCCCCGGGAAATAGCGGTTATGGAACTCGACATCGGAGGCGAACAGGCCGCCATCGCCCCTGATGCAGTACCAGCCCAGAAGATCCAGCCAGGTGAGCTGTGGGTCGTCCTCCGCGTTCAGGCGCCACGCCTCGAACGCTTCACTCCACCTGCCCGCGCTGGCTTCCGTTCTTCCGCGCGTCTCCAACACTCGAAAGCTCTGGATTTTTGAATCGGTCTCCGCCGCCGCCCCGAATAATAACCCAACCGCCTCCGCTCCTTCGGCGGCGATCGACGGCCACTCCGAGCAGAAGTACTCGCCCATCCTCCGCAGGAACCGCGGAGCGAACCCAACCGTCAGTGAGTGCCCCATGCTCATTTATCTTTGCACCCAATCTAGCAGCGAACAGTCTCAACACGGCCGCCGCGCCGATCTGTCAAAATCAAACGTGCAGTTCTTGCTCGTCTTGTGGTTCCTCCTGGTGACGGCAATTTCGCTCGCGCCCCTCCCGGCCAAGACTTTTCTTCATACCACCGGGCGCTGGCACGATGCCGGCCATCTATTCGTTTTCTTCGTCACCGGAGCCCTGGTTTTGTTTCGCGCTCCTCGCTTTTCCTCGCGAGTACTCCGCGCGCTCGCGGTTCTTGCCTTCTGTGCCGCTCTTGAGGGAATCCAGGCTGTCGCTTATCGCAATCCTTTCGAGTGGCACGATCTGTGGATGGATTCCCTGGCCATCTTCTCTTCCTGGGCCGTCACCATAGTCCTTTATCCACTGCTGCCGGCTCGCAAACCACCCCTCCCGCATACTCCTGCTGCTGCTATCAGCACGCCCCCTAACGACGGTAAACTTCAAGAATTGCCTTAGCGCGAGTAATGGTCGACATACATTCCCACGTCTTGCCGGGTCTGGATGATGGGCCCGAAACATTCGAGGAAAGCCTCGAAATGCTGAAACTCGCCGCCGCCTCCGGCACCACTGACCTGGTCGCAACGCCGCATGCCAACCGGGAGTTCCCCTTCGACCTCCCGCGCATCCAACAAACCTTCCGCGAACTTTCCGCCCGGTCCGCCGGAATCCTCAATCTGCACCTTGGCTGCGATTTTCATCTGCACATGGAAAACTTGCAGGATGCTCTCGCAAATCCTACCAAATACACAATTAATCACGGCCCATACCTCATGGTCGAACTCCCCGATTTCCTCGGACTTTCCGTCATCCGCCAGCAGTTGAACGCGCTGCTGCGTGCCCGAATCCGCCCCATCATCACCCATCCGGAGCGAAACTTCCTGCTGCAATCAAGCCTCGGCCACCTGAAGCAGTGGGTTGCCGATGGATGTCTCCTGCAAATCACCGCGCAATCCTTCCTCGGACGTTTCGGCGCCTCCTCCCAGCGCACCGCCGAGTCCCTCATGAACTCTCGCTTGGTTCACGTCATCGCCAGCGATGCCCACGATTGCGTCGATCGCTCGCCCGATCTGGCGCCCGCCTATCGGCATGTTTCAGCCCGCTGGGGAAACACTCGAGCCCAAGCGTTGTTTATCCGATAACCCGCTATCCATAACCTCCGGCGACGCTCTGAGGTCCGCCCGTTCTCTGCACCATTGGCTCAGGTTTTTCGAGAGGTTCGTCTGACCTCGCGATCCGCCCTCCGGACTTCGAAACAGGTAAATCCGTTCTTCTGTACTGTTTAGCAACAGTTCTAGTATATACCTCCCCGTACCTCCGTAAAAAGCTAGTAAGCCCGGATGTAAACGTGGTATCACATAAAAACACGGTAAATCTAACCACCTTGGTGTTCATCCCAAACGGAAACTGCGATTTGGGATGAAAGGGGCGAAGCTTACCCACGCGACGCCTGTTGTACTCGCAAATCCCAGTAGTCACAGTTGCTTTCGGAGGAGTTGTGCGCCACCCATTCTCAGAAATATCGAGTCAGCCACAACCTGATATTCAACCTAAATTCCCGTGGTACGGCGTGCGCACCCGCTCGAACCAGGAGCGCATCGCGGCGTCTGCGCTGCAGAGAAAAGGCTACGAGCAATACGTTCCGCTCTACCGCTGCCGCCGCCGCTGGTCTGACCGCATCGTCACCGCGGACGTGCCGCTGTTCCCCGGTTACGTGTTCTGCCGCTTCGATCACACCCAGCGCTTGCCCATCGTCACTACTCCCGGGGTGGTCTCCATCATCGGCTTCGGAAATGACCCCGCGCCCATCCCCGAGTCCGAAATCCAGGCCATCGAAACCCTGTTGAAGTCCGGCCTGGCTGCCGGGCCGCATCCGTTCCTCCACGAAGGCCAGCGCGTTCGGATCAACTATGGCTCGCTCAAAGATATCGAAGGCATTCTCGTCAAAAAGAAATCTGACTGGCGCCTCGTCGTCTCCGTCAACATGCTCCAGCGCTCCGTTTGCGTGGAAATCGACCGCGCCTGGATCGTAACCCAATCAGGATCGTCACCCCTAACCGCGTTCCGGCACTGTCCCGGTGACGCGCGCCAATCTCCCCAACCCACCATGTCCCTTGACCCAAGAAGCAGGATGATCAGTTTTCGCCTCACCGCCGACGAATACGACAAATGCCGCGAGCTCTGTTTTGCTCAGGGCCTCCGCAGCGTCTCGGAGATGGCCCGCGCCGCAATCAATCTTCTCCTCCAGCAGCCCGACCGCTTGCCGGCAGGAGGCCTTGGAAGCTCGCGTTGCCGAACTCGAAGGCCGCCTCCACATGCTCGCTTTGGAGTTCAAGAAATTGAACCCGAACGCCGCCTTCGCATCGGCCGTTGCGCCCGTTGCCGCGGCGGCCCCAACTTGCAATGATCAGGTATTTCGCTATGAACAGATATCTCTTCCTCGCCGTTCCGCTCCTGGGCATTTGCCTCTCTCGCCTCCGCCCAGCAGCGCGTGAACGCCGCCGACGTTCCCGCGGAGACCAAGCCATACGTCACTCCCCAACCTGCGCCGAATCCGCCGCGCGCCGCCGCCCGGCGCAAGCGCGCCCGATTACGTCCTCGGCCCCGGCGATCAGGTCACGCTTCATCGTCCCTGATCTCGACGACGAATTCACTGACAAAACCTTCCGCATCGACATGAGCGGCGACCTCAGCCTGCCCCTCGCGGGCCGCATTCATGCCGCCGGCCTCACCGCCACTCAGTCGAAGCAGCAAATGGCGGATCAGCTCGGTAACGTCCTGAAAGATCCGCAAGTCGTCGTCAGCCATCGCCGAGTTCCGCAGCCAGCCCGTCTCCATTCTCGGCGCCGTTAACAGTCCCGGCATTCGCCAGCTCGAAGGCCGCAAGACTCTGTTTGAAGTTCTCTCGCTCGCCGGCGGCCTCCGCCCCGACGCCGGCAACCCCATCAACATCACTCGCGACCTCAAATGGGGCGCCATCCCGCTGCCCAACGCCAAGACCGATCCCACCGGCCAATTCAGCATCGCTTCCGTCAAGGTCAAAACCATCATCAATGCCACCGACCCCACCGAAAACATCGTCATCATGCCCGGCGACATCATCTCCGTTCCCAAAGCCGACCTGGTCTACGCCGTCGGCTCCGTCGACAAACCCGGCGGCTTTCTCCTCGATCGAAAATGAATCATCTACCGCCCTCCAGGTCGTCTCGCTCGCCGAAGGTCTGCAAAAAAACCGCCGCCCCCGATAGAGCCAAGATTCTGCGCGCCGTTCCCGGATCGCCGACCCGCACCGAAATCGCCGTCAATCTGAAACAACTCATGGCCGGCAAAGGCACGGACGTTCGCTCTCCACGCCGACGACATCCTGTTCATTCCCAACAGCGGCGCCAAAAGCGCTGGCTATCGCACCCTCGACGCAATCGTCAAGCCGCCACCGGCATGGCCATTTACGGCCGGTACTAACTCAAAGGAATACTTCATGGATCACCAGAATCACTCTACACTCCGACCGTCGCTCGTACGGCCGCCCGCGCAATCGCATGGCTCAGCCGCCCTATTACGTCGATTCCCGCCGCCGTACGGCTATCGAAGCAGCCGACGACTCCGATTCCGGCGGCCTCCTCGATTACTGGCGCATGCTGCGCCGCCACAAAAAAGCTGCTGTTCTCTTCGCCCTCTGCCGGCACCCTGCTCGGCTTCCTCATCTGGCTTCCCCAAACGCCGGTCTACCGCGCCCACACCTCGCTCGAAGTCCTCAACCTCAACGAGGACTTCATGAACATGAAGCAGACCAACCCGGTCACCACCAACGACTACTCCTACGACACCTCCGAAGAGCAGACCCAGGCCAAGCTTCTCCAAAGCGAGCGCTCCTAGAACGCGTCATCGCAAAGCTCGACCCGGCCAGCGCGCGCTTCAACGCCAAAGCCCGCACCTGGCACTCCGGCTGGCGCAGCTGCTTCATCTTCTCCGAGCCCGTCCCAGCACCGCCGCGAGAAGCTGCTCGACAAAGCTGGCGACAGCCTGAAAGTTCGCGCCACCCCGCGCACTCGCGTCCTCGAGGTCACCGTCGATTCCACCGACCCGCAGTTCGCCAGCCGATTTCGCCAACACGCTCGACCGAACGAATACATTCGAGCAGAACTCGAAGCTCGCTGGAACACCACCCAAAGAACCAGCGACTGGCTCAGCCGCGAAATCGAGACGACGCGCCAAGCTCGAGCGCTCCGAAGACGCGCTCCAGGCGTACGCCCGCAATTCCGGCCTCATCTTCACCGACGAAAACACCAACGTCGCCACCGAAAAACTGCAGCAGGTCCAGCAGGAACTCTCTACCGCCACCGCCGATCGCATCGCCAAGCAATCCCGCTACGAGCTCGCGCAGAACAGCCCGCCCGATTCGCTGGCCGACGTATTAAACGACGCCGGTCTGCGCGATACGCAGGCCAAAATCAACGACCTGCGCCGCCAGATTGCCGACTCAGCGCCATCTACAGCCCCGAATACAGCAAGGTCAAGCGCGCCGAAGCCGAACTCGTCACCCTCCAAGCCGCCTTCGAGCGCGATCGCGCCGACATTCTCAAGCGCATCGAAAACGATTACCACGAAGCCAGCCGCAGAGAAAAGCTGCTCGCCGCCGCCTACGATGCGCAAACCGCGAAGTCACCGGCCAGGACGAAAAAGCGATCCAGTACAACATCCTGAAGCGCGAAGTCGATAGCAACCGCCAGCTCTATGACACCATGCTGCAGCAGATGAAGCAGTCCTCCATCGCCTCCGCCCTGCACGCCAGCAACGTCCGCGTCGTCGATCCCGCCGAGCTGCCCGACGCACCCGGTTTCGCCGAACTTCAAGCTCAATTCCGCCCTGGGCTGTTTTCCGGCCTGTTCTTGGGCATCGCCCTCGTCATCATGCGCGAGCGCGCCGACCGCACGCTGCAGCAGCCCGGCGAGATCAAGCTCTGGACCGATCTCCCCGAGCTCGGCACCATCCCCAGCGCCTCCGTCGACGGCGAGAAGATACTAGCAAACGCGACACCGACGCCGTTCTCGAGCCACAGACCGCCCGCAACGCGCATGCTGGCCGCCCAGAAACCGCAAAGCCCGAGGCTCCGTCGAGCTGATGACCTGGGAGCGCAAGCCGAGCCTCATGGCCGAAGCCTTCCGCTCCGCTCTCACCTCCATTCTGTTTGTCGGCGAGAACGGCAGCCGTCCCCGCGTCCTGTCTTCACGAGTGCCACCGCTCGGACGGCAAAACCACGGTCGTCAGCAATCTCGGCATCGCCATGGCCGAAATTCGCCGCAAAGTCCTGATCATCGACGCCGACCTGCGCCGCCCCCGCATGCACCAGCTGTTCGATCTCCCGAACGAGCGCGGCCTCAGCGATCTGCTGCGCGACAGAGCTTCTCGGACGAGACCCTGGCGGACTCATTCAGAAGACCGAGATCCCCGGACTGCACGTTCTGACCGGTGGCCCGGCCACCCACGCCGCTGCGAACCTGCTCTACTCGCCGAATCTCGCCGAGCTGCTCGCGAAGATTCAAGAAGAGTACGACATGGTCCTGATCGACACGCCGCCCATGCTCCAGATGACCGATGCGCGTGTCGCGGGCCGACTGGCCGACGCGGTCATTCTGGTTGCCCGAGCCGGGCAGACGACCCGCGACGCGATGGTCGCCGCAACCAGCGCTTCGCGGAAGACCGCATCCGCGTGCTCGGCACCATCTTGAACGACTGGGATCCGAAGCGATCGCCGAATGGGTATTACGGATATTACAAGGGTTCGTATTACAGCGCGAAGACCCGGCCGGAGAGGCAGACCAGTACGGCACAGGCTGCCTCATAAATGCGCTGGACGCAATCGCGGATTTCAGAGCCAACATGCTCAGAAGGATAGTAACTCGGTCGGCGGATGCACTCCGGGGTAAAACCGCTCGGTCGCTTACCCAAATCTATGCGGTGCAGATGGCGGGCTACGCGCTTCCACTTGTGACCGTACCTTACCTCGCGCGACGGCTCGGGGTCTCGGGAGTCGGTCTGGTAGCCACGTTCACGGCTCTCGCAAACTATCTGAGCATTCTAAATGAATTCGGTTTCAGTCTATCCGCAACGCGCGAGGCCGCCCGGCTTAGAGACGACCAAACTCGGCTCTCGAGGCGACTAGGTTCGGTGATCGGAGCCAAGCTGCTCCTTGCGGGTTTGTCAACAGCGCTTGCGGTGTTAGCGAGCGAGCTGATAAAGCCACTTGGTCACCATCACGTGATGCTCGCGTCTGCACTCCTTTACTCCTTTGGGCAAAGCGCCAGCCTTTTGTGGTTCTATCAAGGCCTGGACAGAATAGCGTTCGCGGCGACATGGGATTTGTGCGGGAGGCTCGTAGGCGTCATCCTGATTTTCGTTTTTGTGAGAGGGCCGCAAGACGGCTGGCTTGCACTCGCCGTTCCGGGGTGGTAATCTTTATGTCCGCCAGCATCTGTCTGCTGAACGCGTATCGGCAGCTGCCGTTCAGCTGCCCGACAGCCCAATCGGTTGTTGAAGCGTTGAGACTAGGGCGAGTTATCTTTATCTCTCGGTGCGTCAGCAGCTTGATGAACAGCGGTAACGCACTAATCCTCGCAATGTTCGTGGGACCGACATTCGTCGGATACTACTCCGGCGGCGAAAGAATTTACAGGGCTGGCATCGGCGGCCTCTATCCGTCGCAGGTCATCTTTCCAAAGATCACTTATCTCCTAAAGCATGAACGCGAACGGGCACGGGTACTGTTGGTAAAGTCCTTTTCGGCTATGCTACTCTCCGCCCTGTTGCTTTCGACCGTTATGTTTTTGGGCGCACCCTTGCTAGTGCGTGTAATCTTGGGCCCGGCATTCACTCCCGCAGTCGCGGTCTTGAGAGTCTTTGCAGCCTGTCCACTGTTTCGAGCTACAACTGACGTGCTGGGTTTGCAGTGGATGATTTCACACGGGTTTGAGAGTGAGTTTACTGCTTGCCTCGCAACATCCGGAATTGTAAGCTCCTCCCTAGCGCTTCTGCTGTCACCCCGCTGGATGCAAATCGGCACCGCTTGGTGCGTCGCAATATCGGAAATGGTGCTGACCATAAGCGTGATCTTCTGCATCCAACTCAGACACATCAGCCCCTTCCGCGCACCGAAGATCACACTTCCAATCGATAGAACGTTGGTCAGCGAACCTCGCTGACTTCCGTACTGAGCCGCCGAGAGCCATCAACGTTGAAAACCACTAAATACCGAATAGGGCGCAACCGCGGCGGCGTCTTGGTTGCCGCGGCGCTTTTCCTGGGCCTGATGTGCAGCGCCGCGTCGGCTGCATTTCACGGCACTGCATCGACCGTTCTTCAGGTCAGCGGAATTCTGATACCGCTCGTAGCAGGTACCTTCAAAATCGGGGTGCGCTTCCTGCAAGCGCCCGGGTATCAGGAATCGAGACCAACCCGGGTCCTTGTTGCGCTCTTCTTAACCGCGGCGTATACGAGCTCCCTCCTGGCAGTGGACAACTTCCATAGCCTTGCGTTTGTGGGTGCGCTCGCTCTCGCAATGGTCGGAAGCGCTGCGATTTGGAATTTGGCAGAGGCGCAAGTCTGGAAAGCGCTAAGCTATTTTTGCACCAGTAGTACGGTCTTGACGGTAGCGTTTTGGATACACACGCGGCAGCCCGGAATTCGTTTCTCTGAACTCCTCCATCCCAATCTTTGGGGCCTGCTTGTCTTCGGCAACTTCTGCACAGCCGGTCTCATTCGCACCTGGTATTTGCGGATCGCGATACAAATCGCTAACCTGCTTGTAATACTGGACTCACAATCGCGCTCTGCGCTCCTTGCAACTAGCGTCGCGGCGCTGGTACTGACGCTCTTCAGCGCGAGGTCAGCCCGCGTGCGTAAGGACATAAAGCTGCTCGGTACGGCTGCGCTGCTCGTCGGCAGCGCGTGCCTCCTCATGACGGAAAGAAGCCCGTTACTCAACGTATTTTCTGATGCTTTCAGACTCGATGATCGCTACCGAGGAATAGATACGGGATTCAGCGGAAGGCTGGAATTGTGGAATGCCGGACTGGAAGTGTTTGAGGCGAACCCCGTCCTTGGCGTGGGTGCCAGAATGGAAAGCAGCTATATAACCGGGGTGGACGAGATCCAATATTCCCACAGCGGATACATCAGTGCGCTCGCGCAATTTGGCGCTGTGGGTGCCGGCCTATTTTTTGCTCTCGCAGGCGTACGGGTACGACACGTCTGGGCAATGGCTGCGGTCGGTAGAACTGGCGCCAAGGTGGCAGGAAGCCTGAAAATTTTCGGGTATGCAGCAGAGGCAATCTTCGAGCCGAAGCTAATTAGCATTGGCAATCCTGTGTCGCTCCTGTTCATAATCTTTCTCTTCATGCCAGAACGCGCTACGCGTCCGACCCGCCTAAAGCCCTCACCTTTTCGAGTTCTTCGAAGAGATTACCTACGCAGCCCGTCGGCCTTTCCGTTGTCGGCTGCGGCTCCGACATCAGCAAACGCGCCTATACATTTTGCTAAGGCTGTCCGATGAAAATCTGCTTGTGGACCTCGATTCCTAGCCATTACCAGCAGGCGTTTGTGTCGGCGTTGGCGAGACAGAGCGACTTGAAGGTGGTCTACTTCGGCCACGTCCCTCCAGAACGCGTTGCACTGGGGTGGGACGCCGAACCAAAGCTCTCTTCTATCGAGTCTTGCTGCTCAACACTGGAAAACGCGCTCCAAGCAGTTCCGGATTGGAGAGATCGTACACATATCGTTCCTGGATACGGAGGACCGTTCCAGAGACAGCTTGCGCGACACCTCAGCCGATACGACATCCCATGGGCGGACTGGGCCGAAAGCTCAACGCCTGGTTGGCATTGGCTTGCACGGCTGCCCGTGAAACTCTGGTGGACACGACTCGTTTCAACCGCAGCCATTGGGTCATTCGCAATTGGATCACAAGCCGAAGACGATTTCGCCGGAGAGGACTCGAACTGCAAGAGTAGCGTATTTGCCGTACGTATCGCCCGCGCCCGAACCGGACATCGAACCCGATGCCATAACCGTTGACTTCAACCATCGTCGACAGGCGTTTTTGTTCCTGGGAAGTTTTTGCCACCGTAAGGGTGTTGACCTACTGCTCAAAGCCGCAGCGCGTGTACTTAAAAACACCGACAAATGGACGCTAATTCTCGTGGGGAACGACACGAGGGACAAGAAATACCAACGGCTCGCAGAGAAGCTCGGGCTTGCCTGTGAAGTCCTATTCCGAGGATCTGTCAATCCCGACCAGATAGGCAGCATGACGGCGTGCGCCAGCGTGCTCGTTCTGCCAAGCCCATATGACGGCTGGGGCCTGGCAATTAATGAAGGCGTCCTGGGCGGTCTAGCGATCATAGCCAGTCACCGATGTGGTGCAGCTAGACACCTAGGTGGTTCCCGGATACAACGGATTTCGCGTTCAGGCCGGGAGTGAATCGGAACTGGGAAGGGTTATGAGCCACTACGTGCGCTGTCCTAACCTGGCGCGCGAGCACGGGGCAGCTTCCCGCTTGCTCTCTGCCGATATTTCCGCGGACCTCAACGCTGCCCGAATACTATCCACACTCACCGTCTGGCACGCCGAGCGCAGCGGGAGGGTTCCCGCAAGAGTCGCTGGAGTAACCTCCAGCCCTTAACAGTCGGTTATGAGAATCCTCCACATCATTAGTTCGGTTAATCCCGCAGGTGGGGGCCCGATAAAGGCGTCAAGCAGCTCAGCCTTGTTGCAGGCGCCAAAGGGCACCGTATAGAGATAGCTTCACTGGACTGACCGGACGCACCCTTCTTACATTCGTTTCCCATACCGGTCCATTCGCTGGGCCCGGGCAGCCTCCCTTATCAGTTCTCGAATCGCCTGCTCCCGCGGTTACGCGAAAATGCCAGCAAGTATGATGTCGTAGTCGTAAACGGCATTTGGCAGTATCATAGCTTGCAGCCTGGCGGGCGTTTCGGAAAACATCCACTCCTTACGTCGTTTTCACCCACGGTATGCTCGCGCCGTGGTTTAAGCGAAAGCACCCGCTGAAACATCTAAAAGTGGTTGTATTGGCCCTGGGCCGAGTATCGGGTCTTGCGAGAAGCAGACGCTGTGCTGTTCACGTCAGAGAAGACGCGTCCAAGCGAGGCGGTCCTTTTGGCTGTACAAAGCCAATGAGATTGTAACCGCTTACGGCACAATGTCGCCTCAAAAAATCGAAGAACAGCAGCGAGCGGATTTCCTCGTTCCATTCCCCGTCCTGCGAGGAAAGCGGGTAGCTCTTTTCCTCGGTCGAATTCATCCGATCAAGGGGTGCGATCTCGCTATCAAGGCCTTCGCCGAGGTGCTCGCGGCAGACCCGGCATGGCATTTTGTTTTCGCAGGCCCGGATCAAGTCGGTTGGAAATCGCGATTGGTGGCGTTGGCTAGGAATCTGAAGATTTCAGACCGTATTACGTGGACAGGGCTCATAGCAGGCGACTTAAAGCTCGCTGCGCTACGTCAGCCCAAATTTTCCTTTTACCTTCGCACCATGAGAGCTTCGGCATCGCAGTTGCCGAGGCACTCGCATGCGGATTGCCCACGCTGATCTCAAACAAAGTCAACATCTGGCGCGAAGTTGCTGAAAGCGGAGGAGGCTTGGTTGCAGACGATGATCTACGAGGCACGTTGTTCCTTCTACGCACCTGGGCCATGATGCCCAGTGACGAAAAGGCCCAAATGCGCAAATCCGCCCGGAAATGCTTCGAGGAGAGCTTCGAAGTCGATCATGCAAGTGCGATGCTGCTAGCCACCCTTGCAAAGATTGTGGATACACGCACTCACCCTGTTGCGAATTAGCATTGAAAAAATTTGACTGATCGTGAAGCCTTCTCTCGTTATACTTACGTTCAACTCTGCAGATTCAGTTCCTACGACGCTGGAGCAAGCGTTTCGGATATCGGACGATGTCTTCGTCGTCGATTCCTTCAGCACGGATAGCAGCGCCTCGATAGCTGAACAGAGGGGAGCAAAGGTAATACAGCACAGCTTTATTAACTACGGCGCCCAGCGCAACTGGGCAATCAAATCACTTCCGTGCCGATACGCGTGGCAGCTCCACCTCGATGCAGACGAGTACATGGAAGAAAGGCTAATTAACGCCATTCGCGAATTGCCGGAAGATACACACCACAACGGATTTTTGATCGCGCGGTATGTCAGATTTTTGCGCCGCGTGCTACGTCACGGAGGGATGTCGCCAACTTGGCACTTACGACTCTTTCGTGCGGATGTGGGCCGATGCGAATCGCGTAAATACGACCAGCACTTCTACCTGGAGCATGGAACCACGGGACGGCTCGATGGCTATATGATCGATAACATACAGATGCCTCTTTCAGAATGGACCGCACGACACAATCGCTGGTCCGATGCGGAGGTATCGGAGTTGACGCACAAATGGCACGGCAAAAGAATCGAGGGGAGCCTAGCCGGCACGGCGATCGAGCAGAAACGATACTGGCGAGAAAAATACAATGCATTCCCTCTATTCGTCCGCGCATACCTGCTTTTCGTCTATCGATACATCATCCGCTTAGGGTTTCTCGACGGCAGGGAAGGCCTACTTTTCTGGACATTGCAGACTTTCTGGTTTCGATTCTTGGTCGACGCAAAAATCTTTGAGCAGAGCAAAATGGGCCGTACGCACGCTCGGACCACTGACAAACGGGGAGAAACAGCTGCCGGTCCAAAGGGCACATAAAAGCGGTAGCTGGCGCGAAAGGCCCGAGAAGGGATCAATCACGAACGGCACCTCTTCATTACGCTCCACGGACCACGATTCAGGGCGATTGGAGCTCAGGAATCGCCGCTTTTTATCCCTCCTAGTGCTCGGGCTTGCCGTTGCGATTGTCAGCGCTTCGCTCGCGCCGGTCGCCTTGCGGGCGGAGTTCGGAATATTTCACAGCGATTACCTTATCGTCGCTAAATGTTTTCCCGTAAGTACTCATCGCGTCGCTCACTTCCTTACATTCGGAATATTTGCTGTGCTAGTACGGCTCGCCGCAACACGTTCGTATCAACAGGCGCTCGGTCTTCCGGGAGTGATTTTCCTGGGCATATCCATCGAGTACGTACAACACCTGTTCCCACACCACGTATTCGAAACCTGGGATGTCCGCGACGACACCGCTGCGGCCGCAATCGGATACGGATTGGCGACCTTATATGCGATCTGGTCAAAGCCCCGAACGCAATCTGTCTTGACCTGATTCAGGTTCGAATTCGTAAACGCCCTCGCTGCACGGCCCACATCGGCAGCCATGATACCGCGATCGAAACACGCACAAAGTCAAATGCGAATTGCCAGCGCCCCGCATGCTGGCCAGGAGGTATGGCCGCGCGGGAACTTCCCGACCCGCAGCAAGGGCGCCAAAGTGCTTCGCGATTGTCTTACTTCGGCGGTGCTCTTGCTGTCGACGGGTAAGGCCAACGCGCGATCCCAGCCTCCTCAGCAGGCAGCTTCGATAGGATACGTCACGCACACATATTCCAGCGTGTTTAGCAGAAGCTCAATCGACCTCAGAGAGACACGGAGGCACCGGGCTTCACTTGGTACTTCTGGCACTTCTTCGGCGTACATGCTCCCGACCCGGCAGGCATAGTACTAAACGAAGATGGAAGCGCAACACTCGGGCGTAAACGGGTTAGCCGTCAGCTTGACATCAGCGTCGCCCACACACCACTCATCCTGGACGGGCCTCGCATTCGGGGGTGGTGCCTATTTCGAGGCTGTGCTCCGATTTGATCCCGCAGAATGCCGTTAAAGATGATTCGAAGAACTGGCCAGCATTCTGGTCGATGGCGATAGAGCATCTTTTGGGTCTTTCCGGCGAACAGTGGATAAACCAAGCTCCCGGTTACGCCCACTTCATAGAAGCTGATTTCTTCGAGTACGACGTGTGGGTGTTCTCCAACCGGAACAGCTATGGAGGCGCGATGCACGACTGGTTCGGATCCTACAAGGTCTCTTGTCCTAAAGGCAGCTACTGCGAAGTTAGCAATGCTGGAGGGGGGGGGACTAGGTTCTCGAATTTCTTGATCCAGACACCGCCCGGCACGGATTTCAGAAAATACCACAAGTTTGGATTTTTGTGGGTGCCCGCTAGCGCATCGGCATCCGGATACGCGCAGTACTATTTCGATGGCCTCGCTACCGGAGACAAAGTCGAATGGACGCAATACTCTGACCAGCCGCCACCTCCAGGGCGATCGCCCTGGACCTTTGGTGTTATCGACCAGCAGCACCTTGTGGTGATCGTGGGAGGAGGGCCGAAGCAGCCGATGACGGTCAGGTCTGTCGATGTATGGCAGAAATCCACGGCGAGAAATCTCTCCTCGAATCCGGGAACACACCTGAAAACGCGATAAAGCATTCCGCTCGGTTTGGAAGCTCTCAAAATAGAGGCCGGTGGGAATTTGACCATAACGATTGTGACAGGAGCGTTCCTCCCCATTCCGCCAGGCCCAGCAGGCGCAGTGGAAAAGATCTGGGCGAGGCTAGCTCGAGAGTTCGCGGCCAAAGGACATACCGTCACTCTAGTAAGTCGAAAATACACAGGGTTAGCCGAAGAGGAGATTCAAAATCGAGTGCGCCTCATTCGGAAATCGGGATTCAACCGGACTGGGAAAAAGACTCGGGACCTGATACTGGATTTGTGTTACTCACTGTCTGTTCTCGGCTCGCTACCGAAGTCAAAGTTCATAATCACAAACACGTTCTTCCTTCCGATCCTTACTGGACTAGTACCTAAACGCTTCGGCAAAACGGTTGTGAGTATTGAGAGATTCCCGAAGGGACAGCTTTGGTTATATTCGCTGTGCGCACGACTAAGAACACCATCCGAAGCGGTCCGTCTCGCCGCAGTCGCGGCAGTACCATCCTGCAAGAACCGGATCAAGCGAATTCAGAATCCCGTCGATTTGCGAACATTTTTTCCTCCTCGCTCGCATAGACCGGCAGCACGCGCAGGCGAAATCCTGTACGCTGGCAGGATCCATCCGGAGAAGGGCCTTCACGTGCTGATCGGCGCCTTTAGAATTCTTTACACCGAGTTTCCAGACCTAACCCTCTGCCTCCTCGGGCCAGCTGAAACAGAGCTGGGCGGCGGCGGCGAAAACTACTCGACGGAGTTAACAGGACTGGCCAAAGGGCTTCCTGTGCGCATTTCGCCACCCACAGCCAATCCCGATGAACTCGCAGAGCGGCTCAGAGGAGCCAGCATTTTCTGCTACCCCTCGCTGGCCGAAAAAGGTGAAAGCTTCGGTGTCGCACCGCTCGAAGCCATGGCGACCGGACTTGCCCCGGTGGTTTCAGCGCTAGCAGTATTTCAAGATCTGGTCGAGGACGGAATAACTGGTCTGATCTTCGATCATCGTTCAGTCAATCCGCACGCCGAACTTGCAGCTAAGCTCCGACACCTGATAGTGGACGACCGAACCCGCGATGAGATGGGACAGCGTGCGGCCACGAAGGCGCATCAATTCGGCTACGAAATCGTTGCGCAAGCTTTTCTAAATGACTTCTCCACTCTCACAAACAGACGAAGCGAAGCTAAGATTTCTTAGCTTTCAGCAACAGTCGCCGTATCGTTCGCCCTGGCCTTTGCGGACTAGAGTTCTCATGGGAATTTGGCACCTCTCTTGGCTCGTGCTGGCGCGCTGGACCCCGAAACCCCTTTACCGCTGGCGCTCACTTGTACTACGTCTCTTTGGAGCTCGGATCGACGGTACCGTATTCGTTGCCTCGTCAGCCCGGATCAAGCTGCCGTGGAATTTAACTCTTAAGCATCGAGCGTGCATTGGAAGCAATGCACAAATTTATAATCTTGCGCCAGTTGAGCTAGGAGGTCGGGCGACCGTCGCACAGGAGGTCTACCTCTGTACCGGAACTCATGCTTTTGACGACCCTAACATCCCGCTAGTCATTGCTCCGATTAAGATAGGGCAAGACGCGTTCATTGGAGCGCGCGCGTACGTCAGCCCGGGCATTCTCATTTATGAGGGAGCTGTAGTAGGCGCATGTTCAGTCGTCACCCGAGATGTACCTGCCTGGACGATCTATGCCGGTAATCCAGCACGAGCCATACGGCCTAGAGTTCGGCGAGCAGCAACACCGATGGAAACGGGGAACTCGAGAGAATGACTGGTAATGTTTTGACCCGAAGTGTGAGAAGCGCGAGCTATATGGCTCTATGTCCGAGGGATGCCGCGAACTGGGTTCGGGATCGAGTCTCGGGAAAAACGCCACTCGATCAGGGCTTGCCATGGCTGGCGTGGCCATGCATCCGCTTCCTTGCAGAACGGCTTGGGTCCGGCTCACGTGTTTTTGAGTGGGGCGGCGGCGGATCCACGCTATTTTTCCTGGACCGTGGCTGCCACGTCACGACGGTGGAGAGCAGCAGAGATTGGAGCGACAAAATACGTCAGCAAATCCTACCCAGAACTGGAGCATGCTCGAGGTTCGATCTCAGAACAATCGAGGCTGGAAGGGATTCACCTGAATCTATCGAGGCCTACGTTGAAGCCGTGCTTCGGGGCAGACCGTGGGATCTCATCCTGATCGATGGCTTGGAGGAGGACTACCTCTCTCGCCTGCGCTGCGTTGAACTTGCCCCTACAGCACTTCGACACGGCGGCACAATTGTACTGGATGACGCTTGGCGCCCGGGATATGACGGCGTTCCAGGAATGCTCTCGTCTTTCACGCGAAAGAGTTTTCGAGGCCTCGGACCAGCACGGCTGGGGGTGACGCAGACAGACGTTTATTTGTCCTGAAGGCTCGTCTGCCGAAGCTCCATTTCCGCCATTCTTGGCAACAGGCTTCTGGCATGGCTGCTACCCGGGTTCTTTCCGGCTCCGGCTGCAAGCAACAGTGCCGCTTTTGGGTGTGTGGACCAGTTCGGACGAGGGAGATAGCTCTAGTTACGGTTACTTTGCCAGACCCGCACCTTGGCAGCAGACGTGTCAAGCGCCGCTAAAAGCTGGCAGGCCCCTATTACAAGCCAGGGGATCTCCGTCGAGCCTGTACAGTCCACCGAACAAAAGTTCTTTGTGCGTCCAGATAGCGGTGAAGAAGAACTCTGTGGCTTCCACATTGATCAAAATTACGAACACTACAGTTTGGGAGAGTAAACGCCAGCGATCTCAGCCAGACCACAGCCTAGCGGTAATTCCTTCCGCTCTTGCGCCCAGGCGCTCCGACCAAGTGTAATTATTGGTCTCGTCTTGACGAACAACGATCTAAGCACAACTCTCCTATCCAGAGCTGGAGCAGAGCGGGAATGAAGGGAACTTTGGTAGACGGAAACCAAATTTTCAATCCCCAGAGCAACCTAATAATCGACAGCAACGTAGCGTCCGAAGTTGTAGTCGGCTAACGAAGCGTTCCGTCCTTCACTTCCGTTTTTACTCGTTAAACCATCTCTCTTCTCTTTATGTCCCCCGCAGTCCTAATCGACTACGGATGCCACTCGTTCAGCTACCGTCTGGCGAGCCGCCTCCGTTCGCAAGGATTCTCTATTCGCTATTTCGCGAATGGCTCCTTGGAATCTCCGAACCTCACCTCGCTCGATGCATGGGAGCAGAAGGAGCCCGGCCTCATTCGCACCATCCGATGTCGCCAACCCTACGGCAAAGTCAGTCTGCGCAAGCGGCTAAACGGGGAAATCGAATGGGCTGGCCAGTGCACCCGCGCGCTGGAACAGGAGCGCCCCTCCGTCGTCGTCGGCTCCTGCATCCCGCTCG
Organism: uncultured Acidobacteriaceae bacterium; assembly: GCA_963795445.1. Classification (GTDB taxonomy): domain Bacteria; phylum Acidobacteriota; class Terriglobia; order Bryobacterales; family Bryobacteraceae; genus Bog-105. The sequence goes on from CAWCHX010000018.1 coordinate 210,327, forward strand.
CCGCGCTCACCCGAATTCAGAACTGGACCCGCCGCCGCGGTATCCCCTTCGTCTATTGGCTGCAGGATATTCAAGGCCGCGCCATCCACGACCTGCTCGGCCGCAAACTCGGCTTCCCGGGTCGTGTCCTGGGATCCTTCGCCTACATCTGGGAGCAGTACATGATCGAGCGAAGCCGTTTCGTCATCACCATTGCTCGCGGGCATGAGCGCGAACTGCCCTCATCCGTACTGCGCGACCAGCGCTTTGCGTTGCTTGAAAATTGGGCCGATATCGAAGACCTTCCCGTCTTCCCGCCTGCCAATGCCTGGGCCGCTCGGCACAACCTCGACAAGACTCTCAACATCGTGTACTCGGGCACCCTCGGCCTTAAACATGACTTGGCTACATTTCTGAACTTGGCAAGCGCCTTCCGAAATCGCCCTGACGTTCGCATCGTGGTAGTCAGCACTGGCCAGGCCGCCGCTAAGCTGCGCTCCGAAGCTTCCGCCAAAAGTCTTCATAACTTGCTGGTTCTTCCGTTCCAGGATTATCGCGATGTGCCGCAAGTGCTCGCCTCGGCAGCGGTGCTCATTGCGCCTATGGATCGCTCCGCCGGAGCCTTCTGTGTACCCTCGAAAATTCTGGCCTATCTCTGCGCAGGTCGCCCCACCGTCGTCGCCATCGATCGGGACAATCCCGCCGCGGCGACAATTGAACAAGCGCAGGCTGGTTATGTTGTCGAACCGGGCGATTCCCAGGCATTCCTCGCCGCCGTTGCCCGCTTACTCGAGGATCGCGAATTGCGATTACACGCCGGACACTCTGCGCGCCAGTACGCCGAGCGTACCTTTGCCCTCGATTTTGTCGTTCCTAAGTTTCTGAACATTCTTCGAAGTAGCGGCGTCGCCATCGATGCATTAACACCGGCTGGCATTCCGCTGCCTTCTCCCGCGCAAGCAAGTTTCTGACTGAAACATTCGTTGAGGTTTCAATGTCGTCTCCAGCTCCCTCATATGTCTCTCAAGCTGAAGCACCCCTGGACGCTGAGTTCACTTTTTCTCAGATTGCACTGTCCGCTGACTCGGTGCCCTCTTCCATTCGATCGGTTCGCCCGTTCGGAACTATCGCATGTTTGGCCGGTTCCGATGTTCTAGCGATTCTCTGTTCCTTGATGACCGCCGCCCTCCTGCGGAACGTGCTGCTCGGAAGTTCGGCAACCCCCAGTCTCCGGACTCTGCTGGCTGCGCTCGTTCTCGTGCTCTGCAGCTTCATGGCGACCGGACTCTACCCTGGCGTAACCATTAATCCCGTAGAAGAGCTTCGTCGTTCCACTCTGTCGGTCACCGTTGCTTACCTCGGCATCTTGGCGGCTACATTTTTGCTGCACGATTTATCTCAATCCCGGCTCATTTATGTCTTTGCCTGCGTTCTCACGGCCCTCTTTGTTCCACTCTTTCGAACCGGAACTCGCGCTTTGTTCTCTACCTGCGCTTGGTGGGGAAGTCCCGTCGCCATTCTTGGCTTCGGTACCACTGGTAAACGCCTACTCGAGACCCTGACCGCCAATCCAAGGATCGGACTTAAACCGGTCGCGATACTGGATGATAATCCCGAACACTACGTGGACGCAGACCCGGGGCTAACCCGCGGTCCCCTGTGCCGCTGCCGCGAAATTACCCAACAGCACCGCATCTCCTACGGCATCGTGTGCATGGCCGAGCTCTCCCGCCAGGAGGTGCTTGAACGCATAGATCAGTACGGAGCGTGCTTCGGTCACCTGCTGGTCATCCCGGACCTGATTGGTATGACTAGCCTCGGGATCTCTGCCAAAGAAGTGGGCGGCATCGTCGGTCTCGAAGTAAAGCACCAGCTTCTCCGCCCCTCTTCGCAGCTCGCCAAACGCCTGCTCGACCTTGTCATTACTTTCACGGTCGCCCCGTTGGTCCTGTTCCTTGTTCTTCTTTTTGCAACTCTGATCAGGCTGGAGGGCAAAGGGCCCGTGTTCTATCGCAATGAACGCATCGGCTACCGTGGCCGGAAGTTCCCGGCCTGGAAGTTACGCAGCATGGTGATCAATGCCGACCAAGTCCTGCGCGAATGCCTTGAAAACAATCCGGAGTTGATGGCCGAGTGGCAGTCCACTCAAAAGCTGAAGCGTGACCCCCGCCTTACTCGCATCGGCCGCATCATCAGAAAAACCAGTATCGACGAGTTGCCTCAGTTCTTAAATGTGCTTCTCGGAGAGATGAGCGTGGTGGGTCCAAGGCCCGTTCTTCAGAGCCAGGTCGGCCTCTACGGTCCCAGCTTCACTCTATATCGGAAAGTGCGTCCAGGTATCACCGGACTTTGGCAGGTTTCCGGACGCAATCATCTGACCTTTGCGGAACGTGTCAAGCTGGACAGATACGTGATTCAGAACTGGTCGGTTTGGCTCGATCTGTATATCTTGGCTCGCACTGCGGCTGTGCTCCTCACCGCGCGCGGGGCTTACTAATGAATTCAGCGCCAAGTAAATAGGACGTAAATCAATGCTATCTTCAGGTGCACTGCCAATGCGGCGCGTTCAGGCTGGCGTCTCCTTACGGGTCTTTACCCGTGGGCTTCGCATTATCTGGCTCCTCATCGCGGCCGTTACCATTTTGCTGGAAATCATCCCCATTCCCCCCATGGCGCCCGTTCCTTTCTATGCGTACTGCGCCGGCAAGGCTCTATTGTTCGCGTTATTGGGTTTTCTGGCGCCTTTGACCTTCTGGCCGTTCAACCAGCTCAATCGCGGAATCGCGCTCGCCGCCATTTCCGCTTGCGCGGTTGAAACGCTGCAAGGACTCGTACAGCATGGACACTCGTTCCACTGGTATGAACTGATCATCAAGCTGGCGATCATTCTGTTTGGATTTTCCCTTGCCTTAAACGCTCGCTATGATCGGCAAATTTCATTAGGTCCGCTTCGCGTACGCCTCATCGGCGAGCACATTTAAACAATCACCGGGAACGCCTGCATTCTTATATGTCCAAGTCAGCACTCGTCACCGGAATAACTGGCCAGGACGGATCGTACCTCAGCGAGCTACTTCTCTCCAAAGGCTACACAGTTCATGGAATCGTGCGGCGAAGCTCCAGCTTCAACACGGCCCGCATCGACCACATCTATCAGGACCCGCACGAAACCGGACGCCGGATCATCCTTCACTATGCCGACTTAGCTGACTCCACTGGCCTGAGAAGAATTATCGAGACCGCTTTGCCGGACGAGATTTACAACCTTGGCGCGCAATCCCACGTTAGAGTGTCGTTCGACAATCCGGAGTACACCGCCGATATCGTAGCGATGGGGACTCTCCGTCTCCTGGATTGCATGCGCGATCACGTTGAGCACACCGGTCGAAGCGTGCGCCTCTATCAGGCAGGATCGTCGGAAATGTTCGGTGCCGCCATGCCGCCGCAGAGCGAACAAACTCCCTTCTATCCCCGCAGTCCGTACGCAGTATCGAAAGTCGCCGCGCATTGGTACGCAGTGAACTACCGCGAAGCTTACAAGCTTTTCGTCAGCAACGGCATTCTTTTCAACCACGAATCGCCCCGGCGAGGCGAGACATTCGTGACTAGAAAAATCACCCGAGGCTTGGGCCGTATCAAAGTTGGTCTGCAGCAGAAAATCTATTTGGGGAATCTGGACGCCCGGCGCGACTGGGGATTCGCCGGAGATTACGTCGAGGCCATGTGGCGCATGCTGCAGCATGAAGAGCCGGGCGATTTCGTCGTTGCCACCGGTGAGGCCTACTCCGTGCGCGAATTTCTGGACGAGGCTTTCTCATACGCAAATGTTGACTGGAGGGAACACGTCGATATTGATCCTGCGTATTTTCGCCCCTCCGAAGTCGATTACTTGCGAGGCGACCCCACCAAAGCCCGTGCAGTCCTCGGCTGGGAGTCCAAAACAACATTCCGCCAACTCGTGCGCATGATGGTCAACGCCGACATCCGGCTGGCCGAACAGGAACGGCTGCTACACGATCAGACTTGGTCAAACGCTCCAGCAGTGTAGATTAAACATGCAAACGAACAGTCGGATTTTCGTTGCGGGGCATCGGGGACTCGTCGGTTCCGGACTGGTGCGAGGTCTCCGTCAAGGCGGATTTACGAACCTGGTTCTGCCCTCCCGCAATCAGCTGGATCTGACCTGCTCGTCCGCCGTTGATGCCTTTTTCGAGTCTGCGCGTCCCGAATATGTGTTCCTTGCCGCCGCGCGAGTCGGCGGTATCCTTGCCAATTCGCAGTTCCCGGTAGAGTTTATTCGGGACAATCTCTATATCGAATTAAACGTAATCGATAGCGCCTTTCGGCACGGCGTTACCAAGCTCCTGTTTTTCGGGTCATCCTGCATTTACCCGAAGTTCGCTCCGCAGCCTCTCAAGGAAGAGTATCTACTCTCAGGTGAATTGGAGCCGACCAATGAGTGGTACGCCATTGCCAAGATCGCCGGAATTAAGCTTTGCCAAGCCTATCGCCGGCAGCACGGCTTCAATGCCATCTCGCTGATGCCTACGAATCTGTACGGTCCGGGAGACAATTTCGATCTGCAGAGTTCGCACGTTTTGCCTGCGCTACTTCGCAGATTCCATGAAGCCCAACGTGCCGGACTCCCGGAAGTCGTCGTCTGGGGTTCAGGAAATCCGCGCCGGGAGTTTCTTCACGTCGATGATCTTGCGTCCGCGGCCATCTTTTTGATGCAGAATTACCACCAACCGGAAATTATCAATGTGGGTACAGGCGAAGATCTTACCATTGCCGAGCTCGCCAGAAAGATAGCCCACGTCGTCGGATACCGCGGTAACATCGTCTTCGACGCGTCCAAGCCGGACGGCACGCCGCGAAAGCTGTTAGACGTTAGCCGGATTCACTCGCTAGGCTGGCGCCATCAAATAGCCCTCGACGACGGAATTCAGTCAACCTATGAGTGGTTCCTGAACAATGTTGCCAGCTCGCCGCCTGCGATTGCTCAAAATCCGGTCACAACTTTGGAAAATATTTCTTCCTCCTAGACTCTACAAGACTTACCTCCTCCTGGCCGGAATTGCGCGAGCCGTTTTTCCCTCTTCTCGTGCTACGTTTACAGCGCACATTTTGGCTTTTTTCTGGAGGAACTTCCCATGACTGCCCGATCCATCCGCCGAGCCACTGAGCGTAAAGCGCACAAAGAGGAACAGCGCAAGGCCCGTTTCGCTGCCTCACAGCAGGTCGTTGCCCCTGCCAATCTTCTAATCCAGCCCACGAAAGTTCCGGGAAAATCGGGCCCCAATACTCCTGAAGGCAAGGCCATTTCCTCTCTCAACGCCGTCAAAACAGCTCTCACCGGCCGCACGGTTCTGCTCCCGTCCGATGACGCCGCCCTCTACCTACAGCACGTCCAGGAATTTGCCCAACAGTTTCAACCGGTCGGCCACCTCGAGAGCGCTCTGGTCCAATCTCTTGCCGATACTGCCTGGCGCCTCCTGCGCATCCCCGCTTTGGAGATGGCTCTCTACGCCTCCGGCCACGAGCAGTTTGCCGATCAGTTCGCCGATCGTGATCCCGCCTTGCGCAACAGCCTCATTCAAATGCAGACCTTTCTTCATTACGAGAAGCAGTTCCGCAATCTCCACCTCCAGGAAGGTCGCTTGCGCCGGAATCGCGAAAAAGATACCGCTGAATTGCGCCGCCTCCAGCAGGAACGCTCTCAAAAACAAGAGCTGCCTGTCGAAGCTCCCGTCACCCTTCCTTCCAACGAGGAGGAGTTCGAATTTTCACTTGAAGATATCGACGCCCAATTGAATGCTATTCACGATGACATTGCGGCCCGTCAAGCTGCCTACGATGAGCGGCAATCCGCCTCCAACGCCGCCATCGCCGCCTGACACGTTCACAAATCGAAAAATTTCGCTCGCCCCTGAGGACTCAATAACCTGCCTCGCTTTTGGTCTGTCTACCGGACCGGCGTGCGCTATCCTCGCCGCATGAAAAAGTACAAGTCACACCACTTTGTTCCGGATCCTCTGGTTGGCCGCAAGTACCACGCGCCCGTCGAGCCTCCCAGTGTGCTGGCCGGAGAAGTTACCCTGCAGCGGGCTTTGGAGAAGGACGCGCTCCCTCGTTTCCAGCGCAACGAACAATACGTCCGCCATGGGCAAGAGCTGGACCCTGTTCTCGCTTCCCATCTCGGGCGCTCCCATCTTTAGGTGCAATCAGACCTCTATTATCAATTTCTGTGCGCGTGCCTCCGCTTCGATTGCGGCCAGGCGCGCGCTCTTCTGCAGGATCCGCGCTGGAGTTGGGAACATCTCTTTCAAGCAGCGAACGGCGAAGCAGTTTTACCAACACTGGCCTGCCTCATCCCCCAACTCGGTCTGGATGCATCCGCTCCTTCCGATGTCCTCGATTTCTTTTCTGCAGTAGAATCTCTCAACCGCGAGCGCAATCAGTCCATCTTAGAAGAGGTTGCGGCCGCCGCTCGCCTTCTCAACGCTGCTGGAATCGAACCTGTTCTGCTCAAAGGCGTTGCCTATCTCGCTCACCGGCGCATACACCAATCCGGCAGCGCGATACTTGCTCGATGTCGATCTGCTCATTCCTGAAGCGCAATTGCAGACAGCAGTAGAGACCCTCATGCGGAATGGCTTCGAACGGGACGATACCGACCAGTTCGGCCGCTTTCGCCATCATCATCCTCCCTTGCGTCGTCCCGGATCTGTTGCTTTTGAGCTTCATCGCAGTCTCGGGATGGGACCATGCGCCTCGTTGCTGCCCGCCCGCGAAGTTATCGAACAATCGGTGCCTTTTGATTTGGATGGCGCCAAAGTCCGCCTGCCTTCGCCCGAGCACCTGATGACTCATCTCATCATGCATTCGCAGATGCAGCATCCTTACAATGAGCGCATCTGGCCTCCGCTGCGAGCTTTGTACGATCTCGTCCTACTCGATCGCCACTTCGCGTCCGTGCTAACCTGGCCCGCCATCGAGCAGCGCTTTCGTAGAGCCGGCCGCTACGCCCTGTTCGCCCTACACCTCCTGCAAGTGCGTGATTCACTCGACTTAGAGTTGCCGGTCCCAATTTGTCTAACATTGTTTACACGCTTACGCTGGCTGCGCAGGCGACTTATTAGAAGAATGCCGTCCCTTCGCTATCTCGATCCCATCTACATGTTCTCCACCGTACTTACCCGGCGCCTTCGCTTATGTAAGAACGTTCTAAGTACACCCGGCGGTTGGAAGTATCTTACTGCTCACCTATTTAACCTCTCCCTTTATCAACGTTTCCTCACCGATGTCGTCGAAGGCAGGGGTCGCTAATTTAATCGTCGTTTTGAGCGTTTTAGTACTTCAAATTCTGAAACGTTTTTGTTATTATCTACCCACGCGCGTCACTCCGAGGTAATATGTCTCTCTCTAACCTGAAAAAGGTATTTTCCTTGGCTGCCCTTCTCCTGGCAGCTCCCCTGCTTTGCCTTCCGGCCATCATCCAAGTCAACGGAACATGTGAGGTTGGTGCGGGTTGTCCCACCGTTGACTCAATCACCAACGGAGGAAGCGTTGGCCCCACGAACTTCAACTTCAATACCAGCGTCAATGGGGATGCATACAATTTCAACGGTACCTACTCTGCCTCCTACGTGAACGGAACGCACCTTGCGATCAACTTCTCAACGATTTACACCGGAACCCTGCCGACTGCGACAAATGATGTGCTCACGCTCGACATTTTTCAGAACTACAATACTCCGGGAGCAACATCTTGGGACGGTAACTATTCGGAAACTATTCCCGTTAACCTCGGAACCACAACTGGTGCGAGCAGCAGTGTTACTGGAGATGCTTACTACGATCAAACTCACGACGTGGGTCCACTCACTTTTACTGGCCCCGGGTTCCACTCTGGACAAAAAACTACCGACTTGACGGGCCTCACGGGCGCTACGCTTGACGCTGATTTCCGGTTTACATTAGACTTCACTGCAGGCACTCTCTCGGGAGGTACCATCACTGTTCTTCCCACCTCCGTACCGGAGCCGTCGCAAGCCGCACCTGTTTGCTTGGTCTTGGCTGGCCTGTTCTGCACGGTTCTTGTCCGTCGGCGAATTCAGGCTTCCCAAAGGATGTAGTCCGAGATATACTGTATGAAAGCCGCTGAAGGAGGAGACATGAATCCCAAAATGGACCTAACCACCGGAACAGAAAACAATCAGCCGGAAGAAGTTCATGATCGTCGCCAAGCGATGCAGAAGCTCGGCAAGTTCGCAGCCTATGCCGCGCCTCTAACTATTTTGGCCTTCTCGCAAAAAGCGTCTGCCGCTTCAACTTCGGGCCCCGGCGCACACGCAAGTTCTCCTGCAAGCCGCCGCCGATAATCCCGTCGAACCCATCCCGCGTCTGGGAATTCCCGATTGAGGGCGGCCTCGTATTAGTCCGCCCAGATCTTCCGGGTCTGTTCATCCTCAACGCGACTGCCCAGTTCGTTTGGCAGCAATCCGCCCAAACCCGGTCTTTAGAAGAAATCGTCGCCGCTTTTGCCGCCCGTTTTGAGATCTCTCATGATCTGGCTCTGCGCGATGTAACCGCAACCTTACAGCAGTGGTCCGAAACCCTCCTCGCCGGCCAGCCTTCCCCCCCGCACCCCCAACCCCCCGCGCCCGCTTCCCCCCCACTCCAGCAGAACCCGGCATTTGCAGCCTATTACCGAATAAACGGTAAGTGCTTCCGGCTGTTCCTTCAGCCCGGAGAGCCCGTCGAGGAGATCGCCCCTCGATTGGCATCCCTGCAAATCCCTCCCTGTCCTCCTGATTTCACCCTTCATGTAGTAAACGAGGACGACGGTGTCTTTCTTTACCTTGACGAACAATGCCTCGCTGTTGAGCCAACCTTACCCGCCGCCAGGGTGATCCTCCTTCAGGAGATGATGCGGCTTTCCTTGCCGCGGCCGACTGGCTCGCGCTTCTTCACGCCGCCGCCTGCGGCTCCGAATCGAAGTGCGTCATATTCCCTGCCGCAACCCACTCCGGCAAAACCACCCTGGCCGCTGTGCTCATGCACCAAGGCCTGACTCTATACGCCGATGATTCCGTTGCTCTCGAGCGCGACACGCTGGCGATTCCCGCCATGCCGTTCGCTCTGATGCTCCGCGAAGGAAGCTGGCCTGTCCTCGGAGCTCGTTTCCCGGAGCTCGAACATCTTCCCATACACCATCGCTACGGCCAAAATGTAAAGTTCCTACATCCAATCCACTCAGCCCACAGCGGAAGCGCTTCTGCCGTAGCCATCGTCTTCAGCGAGTGGCAGCCGGATGCAGCCACAACCATAACTTCTCTGGACAGTTTCGAAGCCATCGTCCGGCTAAAAGAAAGTGGCTTCTGGGCTGCGCATGACCGTGAGAGTATTCAGACCTTCTTGAATTGGATCGAATCACTCCCCATCTACCAAATGATCTACTCCGGCCTGGACGAAGCCGCCGCGTTTGTCAAGGAACTCCTGAACCGGGAGTGAGCGCAGTTGCGATAAAACAGGTTAGATGGATCGCAGGACTTTTCTTCAATCGGCCTTGGCGCTCGCAGCCATGCAGACGCGAGCGGGACGCCTTCCTATTTCCACGGCGGTCGAGTACAACATGCTTCCGCTGCAGGCCTCCATTCCGGAGCGCTTTCAAATGGCGCGAGATGCGGGTTTCGAACGCATTGAATGCCCGACCACGCGTGATCCGGCGGAAGCGCAGATGATGAAGCAGTCTGCGGAGAAAGCGGGGATAAAGATCCATTCCGTGATGAATATGGATCACTGGAAATATCCGTTTTCCTCTGCCGATAGCGCTGTTGTTGAGAAGAGTCTCGAAGGCGCGCGGGTATCCATTCAGAATGCGCATCTGTGGGGAGCCGATACGGTTCTGCTGGTACCGGCAGTCGTCGACGCCAATACGTCCTATCGCGACGCATACAGGCGATCGCAAGAAAACATCCGAAAGCTCATGCCCATGGCGGAAGAGCTGCGCGTGATCCTGGCAATTGAAGAAGTTTGGAATAAGTTCCTCCTCAGCCCGCTTGAATTCGCGCGATACATTGACGAGTTCCAAAGCCCCTGGGTGCGATCTTACTTCGATGTTGGAAATGTCGTGCTGTATGGCTATCCGCAAGATTGGATTCGCACGCTGGGCCCACGCATCGTTAAGCTGCACATCAAAGATTTCTCATTTCGGCGCGATCCCGCAACCAAGAAACTTGTTGCCGATTGGGTGCCTCTAGGAGAAGGAGATATCGACTGGCGGGCGGTTTATTCGGCCCTGCAGGAAATCGGGTTTCGAGGCACCGCTACAACAGAACTTTCCGGGGGTGACGCGGCGTATCTGAAGGAAGCCTGTAAACGATTGAACTCAATCCTTGCGGGCGAAATGACTGGCCCGCCTAGCCATTAGCGATTCGAAAGATCGCGGATCATGATGTCGCGAAACTTCATATTGCCGCGGCCGCCGGCATGCAGTTGCAATGCGATCGGTCCGTCAAAGGACTTCGGTTTGGGATCCGTGAAGTCGATCATCTGCACGCCATTGAGACGCGCGCGATAGCGGTTGCCGACAACTTCCAACAGATATTCATTCCATTCGCCCATGCGAACGACAGTCTCGTTTTCGGGCGCGGGCCAAACAATCCAGGCGCGGCCATCGCCATAAATACCCGCGGTGTGGCGACCGATCGTGCAATCGACTTCAAATTGAAGTCCCTGGGTGACGTCGGCAGTTCCTGGTTTGAAAGCTGTGTGGAAGAACACGCCGCTGTTGCCGTCACCTTCGCACTTGAATTTAAGCGACAATTGAAAATCCCGGAATGACTTTTCTGTTTGCAGATAGCCGTAATCCTTTGTTACGCCTCGGCCATGGATTACGCCGTCTTCTACGGTCCAGCTCTCATTGCCGATCTTGACCCAGCCGGTGAGATCCTGGCCGTTAAATAGCGAGACCCAGTCTTCGCCGGGCAGCTTCTTTCGCGCTTCCTGCGATAGGCTCGCGGTCGCCCCGATCACAATAAGAAGTACAGTCGTGATAAATTTATTCCGATTCATTTCTCTTCCTTTGCGAAAGAAGGATCTTATCAGCATCGCGTTGCTCTTCGGCTGCTTCGGTCTGATTGCGGATAGACTCGCAGCCGGCCAGAGCCACGTCACCTGGAGTGATTACGGAGGGGCCGCGGATTCAGCGCAGTATTCCGCGCTGAAGCAGATCAATCGATCCAACGTGAAGGAGCTGAAGATCGCCTGGAGCTATCCAACCGGAGACAACAACAGATACTTCTTCAGCCCACTGGTGGTTGAAGATCGGATTTATGTTCTGGCTAAGAACCATTCCATCGTTGCTCTTGATGCAGCAAGCGGAAAAGAGGTCTGGGTTCACCAGCCAGATCCGCAGATGCGGCTGATCACCAATCGAGGCATCAATTACTGGGAGAGCAAGGACCGGTCCGACCGGCGGCTCTTATTCGCCGAGAACAATTTCCTGCAGGCGATCGATGCCCGAACAGGAAAGGCGATTCTGTCATTCGGTCAAAACGGCCGTGTCGATCTAAAGGAAGGCCTCGGGCGAGATCCGAACAGCCTTGTCCTGGTTCAATCGACTACTCCCGGACGAGTTTTCGAGAATCTCATCATATTGGGCTCGGCGACAAACCAGGAATACGAATCTGCTCCGGGCGATATTCGCGCTTATGACGTGCGCACGGGCAAGTTGGCGTGGACGTTCCACACGATCCCGCATCCGGGTGAATTCGGATATGACACTTGGCCCAAGGACGCGTGGAAAACCGCCGGCGGAGCGAATGCTTGGAGCGAACTTTCGCTGGATGAGAAGCGCGGAATCGTTTATATTCCAACGGCGAGCCCTAAATACAATTTTTACGGCGCCGCCCGCAAAGGCGCTAATCTCTTCGGGGACTGCCTGCTCGCGCTGGATGCGCGCACGGGTAAACGCCTCTGGCACTTTCAAATGGTTCACCACGACATCTGGGATTACGACAATGCCACGGCTCCGAAACTCCTCACCGTTCAGCACAATGGGAAGACCGTGGATGCGGTGGCACAGGTCACTAAACAGGGATTTGTGTTTGTCTTCGACCGCGTGACCGGAGAGCCGCTCTGGCCCATTGAGGAGCGTGCGGTCCCGCGTTCCGATATGCCGGGCGAGGAAGTTTCTTCCACGCAGCCGTTCCCTCTCAAGCCTCCGCCGTTCGCGCGGCAGAAGTTTACGGAGGCAGATCTGAGCCCATTCATAGACGATCCCCAGGAACGTGCCCGTTGGCGTGACGAAATTCAGAGCGCCCGTAATGAAGGGCTTTTTACACCGCCTGGGCTGCGCAATACGATTCAGATGCCGGGGAATAACGGCGGGGCCAATTGGGGTTCGGCTGCGGTCGATCCGGCAAACGGCATGCTCTTTGTGGCATCAAAGGATCTGCCCGCGATGCTGAAACTTACGCCTGAGACGGCACGGCCAGCACCTCCAGCGGGCTCTCCAGAAAACCGTGGTCAAGTCATTTACGAAGAGAATTGTCAAGCGTGTCATCACGCCGACCTGAAGGGCCAATCTCCGTCGGTTCCTTCGCTGGTAGATGTGGGAAACCGGCTGAATCGATCAGCGGCGCAGGACCTGTTGAAACATGGACGCGGACTTATGCCGCCGATCCAAACGCTCTCGGACGCAGATCTGGATTATTTGCTGGCATTCCTTCGGAATCCTTCACTTACTACGTCGGCCGCGGCAGCATCGGCGATTGGGCATTATCGAAGCGGCTTCGGCTTTATGATCACCAGCAGCGGGCTTTCCGCTATTGGTCCGCCGTGGTCTTCGCTGACGGCCTACGATTTGAACGAAGGGACGATCAAGTGGAAGATCCCGATCGGAGAAGTGCCTGAACTCGCTGCCAAGGGCTTCAAAGACACAGGCGTGCATTACCCGAAATTCGGTCCGGTGGTCACGGCGGGAGGATTGATTTTCACCGGAACGCGAGATCGTAAAGTGCGCGCTCTCGATGAAGATACCGGAAAGGTGCTCTGGGAAGCGGAGTTGGATGCAGCGGTGGAGGGCATCCCAGCAGTTTACGAAGCCGAAGGACGAGAATACCTCGTCGTTTGCGCGGCGGCCCAGTCGGCGCCCGTTTCCTTGGGAACTCCCCGAGCTCCCGCATCACAGAATGAAGCGAGTCATCGTGCCTATGTCGCCTTCGCGCTGCCTTAGCGTGCGGCGCTGGCCGTGGGTGTCCGTTCCACGGCATTTTTCGGAAGCGCCCATGAGAAGAGCACTCCGCCGCTACTGGTCACAACGTATTGGCGATCGTCCAGTTCGAAAGTAATCGGGGAACTCTCAATGCGTGCTCCCGAACCCGCATGCCAAAGCGTCTTACCGTCGCTAGTATCCAGCGCGAGCACGTTTCCTAAACCATCGCCTGTGAAAGTGAGCCCTGAATCTGTCGTCAATACGCCCGCTCCTGAACCTCCGGGACCAAGTTCGTGGCTCCAACGAATTTTGCCGGTCTGATAGTCGATAGCCTCGAGCACGCCGATACCCCAGACCCCGTAATCTGCGCCTGCCCAGCCATACGTGCCATCCGCCGGTTTAGCGAAGTAGATGCTGTAGCTCGGGTGAGCGTCTACGATAAAAAGTCCAGTTTTAGGATCGAAGCTGGGGGAACGATAGTTAGTCAAGCCGCCCTCGTCCGGTGCAATCAGGCGACCGTCGCGCGCGGGCTCCTTATCCGGATTTGGAATGGGACGGCCTTGCTGGTCGACGCCAAGAGACCAGTTCACTGGACCGTATGGCGTGGTGAGAAGGCTCTTTCCATCGGTGCGATCAAGCACAAAGAAGTAGCCGTTACGCGAAGTTTGCATCAACATCTTTCGCGGAGTTCCGTTGAAGTCTGCGTCGACCAACACAGGAGTTTCAACCGCATCCCAATCGTGGGTGTCATGCGGCGACGGTTGGAAGGCCCAGGCCAGCTTGCCGGTATCGGGATTCAAAGCGACGATGCTGCAGGTATAAAGGTCATCGCCTGGACGCGTCGAGCCGGTCAATACCGGAGTGGGATTGCCGGTGCCCCAAAAAATAAGATTGAGAGACGGATCGTAGGTTCCGGTCATCCACGTCATGCCTCCGGTAGGCGCGTTCGGAGTACCGGCGGGCGGGGTGCTGTCCCACTCCCATTGCGTCTTGCCCGTCTCAGGATCAATCGATCTGAGAAATCCACGAAGGTTATCGAAATCGCCCGAAACACCGACTAACACATGGTTGCCTACGACGAGCGGCGACATAGTCGTCCAGTAACCTTTGGTGTAATCGGCGACCACGACATTCCAGCGCACGCTGCCATTCTTTGCGTCAAGCGAGACCAGATGCGCGTCGGGCGTCATGAAGAAGAGCCAATCCTTGTACATGCCGACGCCGCGATGACCGATATGCGAACCCTTGTTAGGCGGGTAGGTGTAATGCCAGATCTGGTGGCCCGAGCGCGCATCCACGGCCCAGATATTATCCGGAACGGTGAAGTAAATGATGCCATCGACCACCAGAGGAGAGGATTTGATCGTGGCTGTCTGGCCGGTTTGAAAGGCCCAGGCGAGAGCCAGGTTTTCCACATTCCGTGGAGTGATCTGCGTGAGACGGCTGTGCCGTTCGCCGGAATAGTCACCGTGATAACCGGGCCAGGTAGCGGGCGGGGGATTTCGCAGCAGAGCGCCATCCACTCCTTGGGCCTTTAGTGGAGGCAAAAGTGCGAGAGAAAGCAATGCGGCCGCAGCAAGCAAATGTGCTTTGTTCAAGAAATTCATATTCAACTCATCTGTGCGGTTCAAACGTTTATCGCAGCGTCTGCAGATATGCCATCAGGTTGTGCACATCTGCGTCGGTGTACTTGCGCAGCAGATCCACGTGAGCTTGGGCCGGATCCTTGATGGTATATTCCACTTCGTTCACGGACCAGGAGCGGTACAGGCCCGTGGCATCATGCATGGCGACGGTAAATTCATCGCGGTAAGCGAGCGTTCCGGTTATCGCTTGGCCCGAAGGCAGAGTGACTGTCATTTTCACCGTATGCGTGCGGGGATACAACATGCGCTCTTCAAGTTGTAGTCCTTGAAGACGCGATGCAATGCCGGCGAGGTCGCTGGTAGCCGAGTGGCAGGAGGAGCAGGTTCCCGCGCCGTTGAAGTATTCACGTCCAGCTTCTACGCTGCCGGTTTGCAGATCGGAGGCATCCACACCACGGCGGCCGCCTTTGCGGGACTCAGCTCTAGTCTTGCGGTCATGAATAAAGGCGACCAAACCTGCGATTTCCTGGTCGGATATGTTGAAAGGCGGCATGCCCTTATCCGGCCGGCCGTTGCGGACGACGGGGCCGATTTTGTCTCCTGCTACGTCTTCGGCAACCAGCTTGGAGCGCGTAAGATCCGGCCCGGTTTCGCCGCCTGCCGCGTCGCGGCCATGACAAAAGGCGCAGTCCTGCAGAAAGAGTGAATGGCCGCTCTCGACCAGCGCGGGCGGAAAAGTTTGAGGCGCGGGTTTAGCAGCTCTGGCGCACAGTGCTGGGAGTCTGGACGGAGGGATTGGTGCTCTGCCCGGACGCAAGATGGAAACCCGGCAGCAGCCCCATCAGAAGCAATAGGCTGCTTCGCAAAGCAGCAGGAAGAGAACCCGTCATGAGATTGATTCCGTGATTGCGCCTTCATTTTATACAAGCGCCCGGTATACACTGCCTGCATGCGACATCTTTTCGCTGGTCTGATTCTTGTCGGCGCTCTGGTAAACCCGGCCAGCTCTCAAAACAGCGGCAGTCCCTTTGTGGGCCGCTGGGATTTCGACGTGCAGACGGCGGCGGGCCAGCGCGCTAATTGGCTGGGCGTAACCGAAAAGGACGGCAATCTGGAAGTGTGGTTTCAACCGACCGGGGGCCATGTGGTCCAAGTGAAAGATTTTCACGTGGACGGTTCGCATTTGAGTTTCACCGCGGCGCCGGCCGCTGCGAACCGACCTGCCATGACATGGGAATTGGAGCCCACCGGTGAAAAGCTTACTGGAGTTCAAAAGCGCGGCGATGCATCGACGCCGTTAACAGGCGTGCGGGCTCCGGAGTTGAAACGCAGCGCACCCAAGGCGTGGACAAAATCCGAGCCGCTCTTTAATGGGAAGAACCTGGACGGATGGGTGCCCATCGGCGATGTTGCGAACAGCCACTGGGTAGTCAAAGACGGACTGCTGGTGAACGAGGCGCACGGCGCGAATCTGAAGTCCACGCGCGAGTTCGAGGATTTCAAGCTGCACTTCGAGGTCAACTGCCCTGAAGACGCGAACAGCGGCTTTTATCTGCGCGGGCGCTACGAGGTGCAACTCGAATATGAACCTGTGAACACGGAGCCGATGGAGCGCCAAATGGGATCGATTTATGGACGGCTCGCGCCCAGCTCAGAGTTGCCTCGCACGCCGGGCAAGTGGGAAGCGTTCGACGTCACGCTAGTCGGGCGCACGGTGACCGTGGTCCGAAATGGCATCACGGTGATTGATGGTAAGGAAATTGAAGGGATCACCGGCGGGGCGTTGGATGCGGATGAAGGAAAGCCGGGACCGTTCTATATTCAGGGCGACCATACCGGCGGCCTTCAGTTCCGCAACATCACAGTTTCAGTGCCGAGGAGATAGAAACTAGCTGACGTGGATGAGAGGCCGGCGTTCTCGATCGGGAACCGCGCGGCGCAGCACCTCATGCGCAACGGGCGCGGCGTCACCTTCGCCTAAAAAGATAAACCTGAAAAGATTGCCGATCGGATTTCCTTCGGTCCACATGAAGTAACCGTGCGGAACTTTTCCGGTCATTTTCTCAAGGTCAATCAGCAGGGCGGCCATCGAGTTTGCGATGACCGGGCTTTTCGCTCGCAAAATGGAGTGCCTTCCTACGCGCTGTCCCGTCACCGCCAAGGTCTCTTCAAAGGTCGAGGCATCGGTGCGTTCCACTTCAAAGAAGTACAGGCGTTCATCAGGGCCGAGGTTATGGCAATAACGAACATCCCGATCAGCTTGATCAAGACTGGCTTCGGTTTCTTGGCGAGGCTTGCGCGCCACCAGACGTATCACGTTATCTCCGTTTTCGGCGAGCAGAGCTCGCGCGCTCTCGTCGAGATCCACCCCACAAATGCGCAGTTCGGTGGAACGCAGAGCTCGTGAAATGAGCGAAGTTGCAACGATTGAGGCGATAAAGAAGGAGGAGATCTTGAGGCCCTCGGGACGTTGATAGATATTAAGAAGGGTGGTGTAGACAAAGACTAGCGCGATGAAGAAGAAGGGCCAGCCAAGCCGGGTTTTCCAGACGGAGATGGTGACGGCAACTGCCGCCGACGTGATCAGTACCAGGACGCCGGTGGCATACGCGCCACCCTGGGCGTCCACATTGGCGTGGAACAGAATCGTCACGGCGAATGAAATAGCCATGAACACGAGCACCAGCGGGCGGGCGGCGCGGGCCCACTCGGGAGCCATCCCGAAGCGCGGAAGGTAACGCGGGATCAGGTTCAGCAAACCGGCCATGGCTGAAGCCCCGGCGAAGCCCAGGATCAAGATGGTGCTGATGTCATACAGCGAGCCAAAACCGTTTCCAAGATATTTGTGGCCCAGATATGCCAAAGCGCGCCCGTTTGCCTCACCGCCTTCTTTAAACTTGTCCGGCTCGATGAGTAGGGTGGTGACGACGCTGGTTGCCATCAGGAACACGCTCATGATCAGAGCTGCCGTCGCCAATAACTTGCGCGTGTTGCGGATGCGATTGGCGAGATCTTCCCCTTTTATCAGCGGCATGACCGCAACGCCGGTTTCAAAACCTGATAGACCGAGAGCAAGTTTCGGGAAGAGAATGAGTGAAATGCCGAGCATCACAAAGGGATCACCATGCTGCGCGAAGAGCGCGCTTTTCCAGTTAGGAATCAGCTGCGGGTGGCGCCATAATTCACCCAGTCCGACGACGGTAACCACCACGTTCAAGAGCAAGTAAACGGCCACCAACACGACTGCCACGTTGATCGCTTCCTTGAAACCCTTCAGGAAAATCGCACCGAGGATCGCGAGGATTACAAGCGTGACTCCCATTTGACTCTTCATCCAAGGCGCGGTGAACGGATTTTGAACGAAATGGGCCGCGCCATCGGCCGCGGAAAGCGTCATCGTAATAACGAAATCAGTGGTCGCAAAACCGAGCAAAATGAGCACGAAAGTCTTGCCCGTCCATTTCGGGAACAGATTTTCCAACATGGCGATACTGCCTTGACCGTTAGGGCTGGCTTCCGCCACGCGCCGGTAAACCGGCAGGGCGCCAAATAAAGTGACTAGAACAAGAATTAACGTGGCGACAGGCGAAAGCAGGCCCGCCGCAAGAAATGCAATTCCAGGTTGATAACCGAGCGTCGAAAAATAATCGACGCCGGTCAGGCACATCACGCGCCACCAGGCATGGTTGGCTTCGGGGTTGCTATGGACGCCCTTCGGGAGGCGGAGATCGGCCAATAGCCAGTCGGCAAAGGTCACCTGCGCAGTATATCGGGTGTGCTGCTCGATGCTGTGACTTGTAAGTAACAGTCGGCCCAACGGAGCGGGCGCCAGTTTCTTCCCTACATGTGGGCGCCCAGCCCATGCTGCCACGGCCGTTGCTAACGCCGCGAAGCGCTTGTCCGAAGCCAGATTCGGGTTCGAAGCACGTCTTCGAGGCTCCACGAACCAGGAAGGAGACGAACCTCAGCTAGCACGTTGAGCGCAGGCTGTTTTATCCAGCACGGTATGCACCCATCCCGAGATAGTCGAAAACTGTCTCTACGCCAATGCTGCCTGAGATCATTGTGATTCCAGAGATCGCAACCGGTCTGGATTTGCGCCTTAGCCATGCACGGCGGATGTAAGGACCGTCCAGGTTAAAGTCGAATAGCCGGCGATTAGTCCGGCCTCTTCGCGAGGACAACTGCCGTCGGGCCGGATTTCGCTGGGCTCAAGATAGTGCCGGTAATCATCCCAAGCCATCCGTTGCGCGGCGGCATCGCCGATGAAAAGGGCGAAGCGGCGGCTTTGGCTGCCCACCAGGTGGCATGATTATTGCCCGAATTCTTCGTCGTCGAGACCTTTAGAGCTTGTCGTCATCCAATTCAGGAATTCAGCAAACCAGTGGCGCAAGAACGAATGAGATCGAGATCGAGTCCGTGCGCGGCCTGCAGCAAAGCGATTCCTTGAACGGCATAGATGAATGAATTGACGTCAATCAGCCCGGTGCCACGGCCGTTGCTAACGCCGCGAATCGCTTGTCCGAATTCCAGATTCGGGTTCATGGCGGCGATGAATTCGCGGCGGTTCATAGCGCCATGCTAAGTGCGAGCTAGAAATCGAACCGGGCGACCATCTGCAAAAAACGGGGCGCGTTCGCGCCTGTGATCACCCCAAAATTCGGCGAGTTGAAGTAAGGCACGCCGGCAGAAGTTGAGGCCAGGGCCAGGCTAGAGCTGGGCGCCTGAAAGTTGACGTGGTTTAGCGCATTGTACGCTTCCACGCGCAGGGTGAACTTTAGTTTTTCAGTCAGATCAAACGCGCGGCCGACTGAAACGTTGAGATCCAGTTGGCCGGGCGCCCGGACCACGTTTCTGCCCAGCGTGCCGATCCCGGCCGGAAGCGCAAGGGTTCGAGAAGAACCCGAACCGACGAAGTATGGTCCGACCGGAGCGAGTGGGAAGTTGGATGCACTAACCGGCACCAGATATTGAACGCCGGTGCCATTCGGCGTTTGCGCCGCGTAGAGACTAACGGCGGGATTGATATCGTTAGGCCGTTGCTGGTCCGTTCCTGTCTGCGCAGGATTCTCGTTGCTCTGACCAATATAGAGAGGCAGACCCGATTGGGCGGTAAGCATCGGAAAAATTTCGAAATTTCTTACCCAACGATTTCCTTTGGTTGTGTACTGGACAGCGGCGGTGAAAACGTGAGTCCGGTCGAACTCACTAGGCCCTTTGTTCAGGCCGAGGAATTGTTGCGGGAACTGGCCCAGGTTCAGACCAGATGGTTGAGAGAAGCTGTACAACCCGCTTGCATCGTCGATGGATTTGGACCAGACGTAATTGGCAATAAAGGTCAGATTGTCGCCGTATTGGCGGCGCACGCTGCGTCTGCAGAGCGTTATACGTCGAAGTTCCTTCCATGTTGAGGGAGTTGAAACTGCCAATGGTCGGGATAGGGCCGCGCAAGCTGCGTAGTCGTGGTGGTGTTGGCCTGCGCAACTGCAGTATCGAGAGCAGGATTATAGGGAACGGTATTAGTCGGCAGATTGACGGCCAGATGAACGCCATGCGAGCCGACATAATTTACGTCGAGAATGGCGCCTCTGGCAATCTCCTGCTGTACGCCAAAATTCCATTCCTGAGCATACGGAAGGGGGCTGGCTTGCGTGAAACGCGTCATAGTCAGTCAGGGTCAGCGGATTTGATGGCGAATTAAACTGAGCGATGTTTGCTTGGGGATTTTGAGGGTTATTGGTAGCAACGCTAGGCATGCCCTGCGACAGTTTGAAGGGCTGCGGGAATGCCAGTACCAAGATTCTGAACGCTTGCTCTACGTTATAGCCAGGAAACAACACTTGGCCGCCGAGAAGGGAAAAGAGCTGGCTATAAAAGATGCCGAAAGCCGGAGCGAATAACGGTCTTCGGAGTCGCGCTGTATGCAAATCCGACGCGAGGACCGAAATTTAGTTTCTGGAGCGTTGAGATTCAAGAGTATCGGAAGCGTTCTTACCCGCGAAGAGTACTTGCCCGTGGCCGGATCGACACGCGAGTATTCGTTGTTAGCGGAAGTGAGCGGCGACTCATACTCCCAGCGAAGGCCGAGATTGAGGGTCAGATTAGGCCGGATTTTCCAATCATCCTGGATGAAGAGACCCAGATTGTAGTTGCGCCTTCCGATGAGCGGCTGGGCAAGAGAATACGAACTGGTCTTGATGTCGCCCGAGCAGGAAATCGGCGAGAGCGTTGATGGCATCACCGCGACGTGTTTTTAGCGCGAGGTGATGGAGCCATCGAACGTGTAGCTTCCATTCATATCGGCAATCGGGTTGTAATCGTCAAACTGATTTTTCCGAAGCTCGGCCGCCGAACTGAATGAGGTGATTTCCGAGCGACTTTGCTGGGGATTGACCGATGGTCTGATAGTTGTTGTCGATCTGGGTGCGAAGCGTGTTGCTGTTGGTGCCAAGATGAGAAAAGGCGCTAATGTTGAACTCCGGCGCGGCGAATCCGAAAGAATTGGCGATACCGAAAGTGCTGGGAACGTTAATGCCGTAGCTTGGGGGAAGGTATTCGGAGTTGTTGCGGAAGAAACCGAAGCGCAGTTCCATAATCAGAGTCGGACTAAAGGTCTGCGGTAGGCCCAACGTGGATTCGTAGCCGGTGGTCTGGCTAACGCCGGCGGAGTTTTCCAGCGGGCTGCCGGGAAAGGTCGGCTGGATAGGCGAATAGTTATCGAAATGGACGAAAGTGCCGAACATCCGGATGTTCTGCTGAAAGATGGACTCGATCAAAGCGCGCCATGCCCGTATTGGTCGGTCGGATGGCTGGAACCGATCGGACACAAAGTTATTCGTGTAGATGTTATCGGTCTTGTTGTAGAGTACCGGGCGAGTTAGCAGCGGGAACGTAGCTTAAAATCTTTTGAGCAGCCGGATCGATGCGCGACGAGGGGATGACGTTACCGGCGAAGGGCTTCTTAGTGGTGGGGTCATAAACGAGAGTGGGAGAGGCCGAAAAATTTCCGGTAGTATACGCGCCAGTTAGGAACCGTACTGGTGATGTTGTAGGGACGTGGCCTGTATAAGACCTTCATAGTTGATGAAGAAGAAGGTCTTGTTCTTCGCGTTATATAGCTTGGGAATCGAAAGCGGTCCGCCGATTTTTCCGCCGAACAAATTGTAACGATCTTCCGAACGCGGCTTGCCAAGCAAGTTGTTGAAGTAATTGTTGGCGTCTAAATCCTCATTACGAAAGTATCCATATGCCGCGCCGTGATAATCGTTTGTACCGGAATTCGTGATGAGGGTAACGATGCCTCCGGAAGTGCGGCCGTATTCCGCCGAATACGAAGATGCCAGAACCTTAAACTCACGGATGGAATCGGCAGGCGGCAAGGTCTGCGGAGACCGGTCGAGCCAGTGACCACGGAAACGCCATCGATCAGGAATTCACTATTTAAGCGTACGGCTGCCGTTGATGGAAAGCTGAGCTGAGTTCAAGCCGCCTTGCGCGCTGATGTCGCCGCCGGAGGAAACGCCCGGCGTGAGCGCCAGAAGATTCAGAACGTTGCGGCTGGGTAGGGGCAAGTCTTGGACCTGAGAAGGAGTGATGGTGCTACCCGATGGACGAAGTATCGGTCGCCAATTGGCCTGCCGTTGTGCCCTCCACCGTGACGGTCTCGGCAACTTGACCCGACTTGCAAAACAACACTAATGTCGGCGCGCTGATCGACGGATAATTCGATATTCGAAATGTGCTGACGTCTTGAAGCCGTTAGCCGCGTACACTCACGTCATAACGCCCGACCGGCAGGTCGGGAGCGCGGTAAACGCCACTGTCGTTCGTTTTGCCCTGGCATACGCCGTTACGCCGGTGTCGGAGTTCGTGATGGTGATGGCTGCGCTTCCGATAGGAGCTTTCGATGGATCTGTAACGGTCCCGGAGATGACACCGGTGACGCCTTGCGAGAAGGCAATGGTGGCGAGCGTGAAAAGAAAAATAGCGGATAGCAAGCAGCTGCAGTAAGTGCGCACTGCCAGGTAGCAGAACTTCATACTTGATCCCAATCTATTGACGAATTCGCGCAAAATCGTCGCGGTATCAAATGCGCCGCCCAAAGAGCCAGGAGAGTTCCTCCGCTGTCTGGCGGCGCGCATCCGCGCCCTCTGCGCTTCAGTAATCACCGTTAGTAACAGGCTAGCGGAGCGAGTGCATAAGCGCTTTATCGAAATGCTCCCATGCTTTGCCTAAAACGGAACAGGCTTAGCTTGCCCGCTTAAGGAAGCGATCCGGCAGAAACGGTCCAAATAGTATTCGAGAACCGCGAATGAATGCAGACATCTTTGCAGATGCCGGCCTGATATTTCCTGCGCCATTCACCGGGTGTGTCGCCACAAATTTCGTGAAAGGCGCGAGCAAAGTGGTGGACGGTTTTGAAGCCGATCAATTCAGCAACCTCTTTCAAAGCGCAATCGGAGTGCTGAATCAGTTCCTTCGATTTACGAATCCGATACTGCACCAAGTATCGCATGGGTGAAGTGCCGACAAATTCTTCGAAGCGCTGGCGGATCTAGCGATCCGATCTCCCGGCCGCGTGAGCGATGGTTGGCAGGTCCAGATCTTCCGCGTAATGTTCTTTTATGAAATTTATGGCGGTTTGAGTGATCGGATCAGCGACCAGTTCTTGGTCCGGCTCCTCGGCGATCCCGCTGCCGGCTTTTGCCTGTAAGCGAAGAAATTGGATCAGGATCTGCGTCAGATATAAGTCACAGATCTCACGGTACAAATCACCCCTCTGCTCGCCCTCCCGCCGGATATGCTCGAACCGATTTGCTATCAACAGATCCTTATCATCCACTTTGTCGCCGGCCTGTTGTAGCAGTGCCAGCAGTTTACGATCTTTCACCAGAAACTTGAGGTCAAGGGTCTTTACGAGAGAGGCGGGAATCAGTCGGTGCTTGCGGTTCGGCTTAATCAGGAACAGCGCACCTGGCCGGATAGCGTATTCGCGCTCGCCTAATGCCAATTGGCCAGAACCGCTCAAGAAGCAGATCTCTGGAAGTAATCGTGATCGTGTTTCAGGAGTTTCCAGCCGGGCTGGTAGTCGTAACGGGCGGTCCACAAACTTCTACGGTAGACTTCCACATGGAACACCTCAGTTGCCGCGATTATAGCGTCTTGCAGTCGACTGTTCGTGTAAGCGTTAGCGTTACAGTTCGGCGGCCGAGGCGAGATCGTCAATGGCGGGGTTTATCCATAGAACCGGCTGCCGAATCGGGTAATTCCGGATTACTTCCTGGACCGTGGGATCCGGGTCGAGCGTCCGCCAGAGCGCGAGGTACCCCGGGTTATCTAAAGCCAGCCCGGCGAACAGCAGGCTCTGCTCTCGAACCGGCCATTGGTCGAAATACATCACGTCCGGCGGATAGGGCCACTTTTTCTTATCCGCAATGTAGGGGTAGAGGTAGGCCTCCACTTTGGCCATGCCGCGGCCGTCCGGGAGTTTAAATGTCCACAGATTATCAGCGGCGGTGGAAAGAATCTGGCAAATCCCGGACATGGCTTCCAGGTTGAACAAGGAATAACTATAGGGTTTTGTGCGCCTCAGTTCCTGTGGGAAGCTGCCATCAGGCGCAATCTGATTTGCCATCAATACCGTCTCGAGACGATCCCGGCAATAGGCCTGCAGTTCGCCGTTGCGGGTCAGTGTTGCGAACGCCGCTACTTGCAGGACCCAACAAGTGCCGTGATTGTTCTTGGCGTCACGTTCTTCCTGACCGTTCTTGGAGGTTGTCATCCAAACCAGGTAATCGGAGAACCATTTCCTAAGGGTTTCCAACTCGCCTTTGTTTAGCACGCCTGACGGTTCAATAGCGATTGAGCCTTGGACCACCTCGACAAGTTGAAGAGTATCGATGATGCCGGTACCGCGGCCGGTGGTTCGTCCGTGAATGGCTTGGGCGTATTGCAGAGTTGGATTCATCAGCGTGTCTTTGTTAATGAACCAGGCACGCAGATGGTTCGCCGCATGTTCCGCGTATTTGCGATTTTTTGTAATCAGCCAAGCGGCGCACAGAGCGGGTGCTTGTACGCTGAGTCGCATGAGCGCCTCCCGATGAGCGACGAAATTGCCCGGATTAGACATGCCGTCGCGCTGAATGTAGGGCCCATCCGGATTCTGAGGATCGGGCCACCAGTAATCGCCCTCAGAAAAATAATCGTGCACGCCGCCGGCGCTTCGAGCGCTGCGGGAGGCCGTGATGGTGACCGGCTGCTGACGCAGATAGGCATTGGCAGCCTTAAGGACGCGCGGCCGTTCGATCTTATAGAGATCGAAATCCCCAGCTGCGGAAACCGTGCGCGGCAGGAGAAGAGCACCGGAAGCGGCCAGGAATTCTCTTCGAAGCAGCATGCTTTTAGACTACGCTCAAAAGCGTTAGTCAGGCTTCGTGACGGAGGGCCGTGATGGGGTCCATTTTTCCGGCGCGACGGGCGGGCCACCAGGAAGCCAGCAGCGCGACGACGGAGAGCACGATCACGACTCCCGCGAAGGAGACTGCGTCGAATGGTGTCGCGGCAAATGCCTGGAAGCGCACAACGCGCTCGAGCCCCACGCTGCCGCACAGGCCGATCGCAAGCCCCAGGACCGCAACTTTAGCGCCCATTCGGAGCACGGTGATTAGAACATCGCCGTGGCTGGCGCCGAGCGCCACTCGTACGCCGATCTCATGCATTCGCTGGGTCACATCGTACGAGATAACGCTGTATATTCCCATGGCGGCCAGAGCCAAACCGAGCACCGCGAAGCAACTGAACAGCGCCATATTAAAGCGCGGCTGCACCATCTGCAAGCCAAGGATATCTTTCAACGTCATCGCGCGCCCGAGCGGAAGTTCCTTATCCAACTCCCGAACTCTTTGGCGGACCGCGTTCAAAATCGCGATCGGCTCGCCGATGGTCCGCACGGCCAAAATACGTGAAGGCGGCGCCATCAAGGTGTACGGAAGCAGGACTGCCGGGACGGTCGCATCCCGCAATCCGGCATTGCGGGTATCGCCCACTATGCCCACAACGGTTACGTGCGGGCTGCTAGCGGTGGGCACCAGCACGTCCGGCTGTGGGGGCTTGGCCAGCAAATCGATATCCATATGCTTACCGGTGGGATCCTCGCCCGCAGGCCAAAGTTTGGCAGCGGTTTCGTTGATCAATGCGACGCGATCGCCGTTGGCGACTTCTTGCGGGGTCAACGCGCGCCCGCGTTTCAGCGGAATCCCCAGAGTCCGCAAATAATCGCTACTGATAAAGCCGAGCATAATGCGGCGATCTTCCGCGCGAGGCTGCCCTTCCAACGAGTAAGGCGATTCCGGACCGCCAAACAAGATGCCGCCACTACCGATCGCCACCGCATCCACGCCGGGCAGATTCCTCACACTTTCGAGCAGGTTGCGGTCGAAGGTATTGCGGCGTTCCAGAGTGGCATAGCGCTTGGGCGGAAGCGGCACTTGCAGCATTAACGTCTTCTGCGGCTGGAATCCCAGATCGATGCTGAGCAGGTTGGCAAAGCTGCGGATGGCAAGACTCGCGCCAGCAAGCAGAATCACCGACAAGGACACCTCCGCGACGACCAGCCAACTCCGCGCCTTTTGCCCGCGAACGCTGCCCGAAGTGCCGTGCCCGCCATCCTTCAAAGCGTCAACCAGATTGGGGCGCGAGCATCGGATGGATGGCGCCAGACCGAAGAGAATACCGGTCAGCACGGAGATGGCCAGAGAAAACAAAAGGACGTAGCCGTTGATGGTGATACGCGCCTCGTTGGGTACATAGTCGCCCGGTATCACTGCGACAATGGCGCGCGTGGCTCCTACGGCGAATAAGACGCCCAGCACGCCGCCCAGCAGCGATAAGAGTATGCTCTCGGTGAGTAATTGCCGTATCAGCCGCGTCCGGCCGGCGCCGATGGACAATCGCACAGCAATTTCGCGCGCTCTCGCGGTGGTGCGCGCCAATTGCAGGTTGGCGACATTGACGCAGGCAATCAGCAAGAGAAAGCCGACCGCCGCAAGAAGTAAATGCAGGCTGGTACTCATCTCGCCGCTGGCTGTCGTGACATCGAGGTAATTCAGCAAAAGGGTGCGCAGGCGGCCCTTGGGAAAGTTTTGCGGCTTCTCGGCCTGCAAACGTATGTTCAGGTTTTGCAACTGCTGCTCCGCAACTTCTTTGGTGATTCCAGGACGCAACCGGACAATCGCGTTGGTAGGGGTTTCGTCTGCCAAGTTCATCGGCATGGGCAGCCAAAAGGCTTCATTGGTATACCAGCCGAATCTCGGCGGCATCACGCCAATCACGGTACGAGGAACGTCGTTCAATACCAACTTCTTGCCGAGCGCATTCGCGTCACCATTAAATGTGCGCTGCCAAAATTGGTAGCTGAGTACCACCACGGGTTCGGGCTCACCGCCGGGTCGAATATCAAAGGGCTGAATGGTCCGGCCGATCAGCGGCTTGACTCCCAGGAAATTGAACGCGCCTCCGGTCAGCAGGACGCCATAGAAACGCTCCGGGCTGCTATCGCCGGTTAACAGGACCGGCTCCAGAGCTGTCGCCATGGCATCCGCTACGGCCGGAACATTTTGGATTTCGAGAAACTCCCGACGTGAATAAGGATGCCATCCCTCCAGCTTGTCTTTGGGGCCGAGCACGGCGGGCGCCCATATTTCGTTCGGCTTCGCATACGGGTATGGCGCAATCAGAACTCCATACACAACGCTGAAAAGGGCGGTGCTGGCGCCGATCCCGAGCATTAGTGAAAACAGGGCGACCGCGGTGAAACTCGGGCTCTTCGCGAAGCCGCGCACGGCATAACGCAAGTCCTGCCATAGCCGCTCCGCCCAGAGCCATCCCCAGATATCGCGGGACTCCTCCTTGGCCGACGAGACATTGCCAAACTTTTTTAGCGCAGCATACCGCGCTTCATTTGGGGACATGCCAGCGTCGATGTTCTCCTGCGTCTCGAAATCGATGTGCTTGCGGATTTCATCATCTAATTGATTGCTGCGGCGCTTCCACCAACTCATGGCCAGAATTCCTTCTCTATGAGGTTTCATCGGGTAGCGGCGTGAGAACGCGCCCGATCGCTTCTGAGAAGCGCTGCCACTTGGAAGTCTCGAAGTACAGCTTCTTTCGGCCCTTTGCTGTAAGCCGATAAAATCTGGCCTTGCGATTGTTGCCGGATATTCCATCTTCCGCCGAGATGAGGCCCTGTTTCAGGAGCCGTTGCAGGGCCGGATACAGAGATCCGTGTCCTACCTGCAGCACTTCGTCAGATCTGCGCTCAATAGACTGCGCGATGGCGTGCCCATGCGCGTGAGCAGGAGCCAGGGTTTGTAAAATTAGCAAATCGAGGGTGCCTTGAAGAAGCTCCAAGCGGTCATCGAAGTCTCTGGTCGACATTCGACCTTTAGAGTAAATGAGTTCGGGCCGGGTGTCAAGGAAGCGAAAGGGTCCCCGGCTTGCCAAACATTCGGCACTCAAAGTGCATAGGGAAGTTCCACACCATGATCGATTTGTCCGAAGTAGGAGCTTTCGCCTCCACCAACAGTAGCGGAAATTTCAGCATCCGTTTCGGCGTTTACTTGCCTGGCATTCGCGCGCAAGACGGATTCGATGTTGTCACGCGCGTGATCCACCACGATGACCGCTTCGCCGCCGGTATTGCGCCGCAGGATTTCCCGCTCACCTGGGTCAGTAGTAATGCACTCGATCTGTGGACTGCCACGGTCCCGATCCAGCCCGTAGCCAATACGCACTTGGGCCAGCCGGGCACGTATCTTTATCGTTACCAGCTCTGGTGGACGCGGGCAGGTGGCACTCGGCAGCTGGTCACGCTCTGGTTTACCGATCCGTTCGCGCGCCAAACAGATATCGGCCTTCTTTCCGCCGTGACGCTCGCCAACCCGGCTATTACGTTCCAGTGGACTGACGCGAATTACAAAACTCCCGAACTCGACGACCTGATTGTTTACGAGTTGCAAGTCGAAGAATTCGCCGACACCTTCGACGGCGTTATTCAACAGTTGCCCTATCTGCAGGGCCTGGGCGTGAACTGCCTCGAGCTGATGCCGGTCACCAGCGTGAAGCTCGATTTCGATTGGGGCTACGGGCCGCTTCACTACTTCGCTCCGAATGCGCGGTTCGGCGGACCTGACGGCCTAAAGCGTCTTGTCGATACGTGCCACGCAGCCGGAATAGCGGTCATTCTGGATGTCGTTTATCAACACGTCGATCCGTTCTTTGCGTACAAATCGGTCTACGACGATGTGAATGCGAAAACGCAAATCAGCGTTGCGAGTCCCATGATCGGCCAGGATGGGCCATTCGGGCCCGAAGCGGATTTCTCACAGACGTTCACGCAGGACTACTTTCTCACCTCCAATAAAAACTGGCTGGATGAATATCACGTCGATGGTTTCCGCTACGACGAGGTGACGGACCTTTACACCAGCCCTACCGATACCGCTTACGCGAAGCTCGCCTACGATACTTATGGCTATTCGCTGCAGACTGGCCGTTTTCAGCAGAGCCCCAGCCAGCTACAGCCGCATCATTCAATGCGCCGAGGCTCTGGGGATAGCGCGCGAGGTTCTCGCCAATACCTACACGAGTTGCGCCTGGCAGGACGACTTGCTCAACAAGGCGCGTGGAATCGTGAGCGGAGACCCAGTTGATGCCGATTTCGCTCATCTGCTCGACACCAACTTCAGCGGCTATCCAGCGACAAAGACGGTCACCAACGCCGCCGGCGCGCCGGTCGATATGCCGGTTGCGCCATTTCAATATCTGGAAACTCACGATCACAGTCAGTTGATTGTTTGCGCCGGCACAACAGGGGACGGCTTCTTTCCGCCCGGCGATCGAACCTTCTTTTACGAGTTGCAGCCGTTCGTCATCGCGCTGTACACCGCGCAAGGAGTTCCCATGCTGTGGCAAGGCCAGGAGTTTGCCGACAACTACAACCTTCCCGATAGCGGCACGGCCCGCATCGGCTTACGGCGCGACACACATTGGGAATACTTCTACGATGAATACGGCGTGCCGCTGATTCGTCTCTATCGCATCCTGGCGAACTTGCGCCGGACTTATCGTTGCCTGCGGAGCCGCGATTCTTATTACTATTACCTACAGTCGCTGCAAGGCGGGAATCAAACCTTGGCGTATCATCGGCACGCGGCCGCCGCAAACGGCCAACCGGAGGAGTTCGCGATGGTGATCCTGAACTTCTCGGATAACGCGGCTAACATAAGCGTTCCATTTCCAAAAGCCGGCACTTGGCAGGAAAAAATCGACGGTCAACAGCAGATTCAAGTTGCTTTCGACGGCGCAAGCCAGACCGTCAATGTGTCATCGCATTACGGCATGATATTTTTGTTGCAAACTTGATCCGCCCTGGCGATGGGCGATTACAAGGAGGCCCGCGGAATGTCGTGGTTGACCTGGTCTGACCAAATCGTTCAGGATTTTCGGTTCGGAGCGCGGAATTTCGCCAGAGCTCCCGGCTTCTCTTTGTCCGCCATTCTTTCGCTGGCCTTGGGAATCGGCGCGACGACGGCTATCTTCAGCGTCGTGTATGGAGTCGTTCTGGATCCGTTCCCGTACTCGCATCCAGAGACGCTGTACAGTTTCTACGCGACACTGCCGGATCGCAATGGGCGCTTTTACCCTTACACGCCGGATCAATATCTGGATGTGGCCGCGGACAATCATGTATTCGAAAACGTGATTGCGTCGACCATTAGCGATGTGTTTTGGACCGGAACAGGGGAACCACTTCGGCTGCGCGGCAATTTCGTGACGGTCAATACGTTTCAGGTAATGGGCGTAAAACCGCTGGCCGGGCGCTACATCACACCGGACGACGGTAAGCCAGACGCACAGCCGGTGGCCGTGCTCGGCTACAAATTCTGGATGCGTCAATTCGGAGGAGACGCGCGGGTCATCGGCCAGACACTGCGGCTAAACGACAAGGTGCGTACTGTCGTTGGCATTATGCCGCGGCGCTTCATGTGGCGGGGTGCGGATGTCTATCTGCCGATCGTGTTTCAGCGGGGCAAGTTCATAGAGGACGTGCGGTACGTGACGATGATGGCGCGGCTGAAACCCGGCGTTTCGATGGCGCAAGCGACGACGGATCTTCGTCCCGTACTCGGCGAAATGATTACGCGCGACACGGGGGAACACGTAACCAAGTTCCGTGTCGTCCTTGACAATTTCTACGAGACATTCCCGAGCGGCATTCGGCAGTCGCTTTGGATCCTGTTCGGGGCAGTATGTCTTCTGCTGGTGATCGCGTGCACCAACGTATCGAGCCTTTTGCTTTCCCGCGCCGCCGCGCGCGGGCAGGAGATGGCGGTGCGGGCATCGCTGGGCGCGGGCCGTCTGCGATTGGTTCGTCAGCTCCTGGCCGAAAGCGCTCTCATAGGGTTGAGCTGCTGGAGTGCTCGGCGTTTTATTCGCGTACGGGGGGCTTCACGCGATTCTCCGCATCATCCCGCCCAACACGATCCCCGATGAATCGGAAGTGAATCTGAATGTGCCGGTGCTTCTCTTCACGCTTGCCATCTCGCTGGCTGCCGCATTCCTCTTTGGCCTGGCGCCCGCGGTACAAACGGCGCGTATCGATCTGGCAGCGGCTTTAAAGAGCGCCGCGCGAGGGGCTAGCGGCGTCTTTCGTGAAGCACGAATTCGCAACATCTTCGTGGTGGCTGAAGTGGCATTGGCGATGATTCTTCTGGTTGGCGCAAGCCTGGTCATCCGCACGCTGCTGCAATTGGAGCAGGTGCAGGTGGGGACGCAGCCAGATCGTGTGCTCACGATGGTGATTCCTTTGCCGGACCGCCGGTATCCTACGCGCGAAGCACGCGATGCGTTCTTCTTACAGTTACTCGACAGGGCGCGAGAAGTGCCTGGGTTGACGAACGTTGCGCTGAACACGTTCGTCCACCCGTTCGTCTATTTTGGTTCCCGCATTGCGGTTCCCGGAAGTTCAGTTCGAACCAAGACAAACGTAGTGATGATCAGCCAGATCAGTAGCGGATACCCGGAAATGGTGAACCTCAAACTGCTGCGAGGACGCCTGATCACGCCCGACGATGTTCGAGGCGCAAGACCCGTCGCGGTTGTCAACGAGAAGTTTGCCAAGTTTTATTTCCCGCGCGGCGAAGTTATCGGCGAAACCGTGGAATTGACGGGGCTGAAGGATTCTCCCGAAAAGCTCACCAACGATTCGTTTCAGATAACCGGAATAGTCAGCGATCTGAACAATGCAGGCCTCACGCGCGAGGTCAGGCCGGAAGTGTACATTCCGTTCACCGCGGGCGGTTATGTGAGTCTTTCGGCAATGCTCCTTGCCTCCGCCAATGTGCCCGTCACGACCCTAATCAAGCCTATTGAGGCACAGCTTCATTCCCTCGATCCCGACCAGCCCGTGATGCAAGTCCGCACGATGCGCCAATTACTCGATGAAGGCGGATATGCGGAACCGCGCTTCAGCGTGTTCCTGTTTGGGATTTTTGCAAGTCTGGGCGTGTTTCTCGCGGCCTTGGGTATTTACGCGATCATCAACCACTCTGTGCTTCGGCAGACTCGGGAAATCGGTGTGCGGATGGCGCTGGGGGCGCAGCGTGCGGGCATCTTGAAGATGATCTTTGGATCCGGAGCAAAGCTGCTCTTGATCGGCATCGCGATAGGCCTGGTTGGAAGCTTAAGCGTCACACGCCTGCTTCGGAACATGATCTGGGGAGTTTCACCGTTCGATCCGCTTTCCTTTGCGGCAGTGATCATTCTGCTGTTCGTCATCGGCGGTCTGGCGTGCGCGCGGCCCGCCTTGCGGGCATCTCGCATTGACCCGATGAAGGCGCTGCATTACGAATGAAGGATGCGGGTCGCTGACACTGTTTTCGACTTTCGTCTGGCT
Source organism: uncultured Acidobacteriaceae bacterium (assembly GCA_963795445.1). Classification (GTDB taxonomy): domain Bacteria; phylum Acidobacteriota; class Terriglobia; order Bryobacterales; family Bryobacteraceae; genus Bog-105. The sequence continues at coordinate 243,067 of CAWCHX010000018.1, forward strand.
GCGTCCCGCAAAGCTCCTGTAAGAGGCGCTGGCTGGAGCCGGCGATTTCGCGAACCGCAGTATCGAAGGCGGCCTGATTGGTTCGGGACGGCTTATGATAGCCGCTGATCTTGCGGACAAATTGCAGGGCGGCAGCGGAGATTTCGCCTGAAGTGATGGGCGGACCCGGCCGCCGAAGAACTTTGATGCTACGGCACATACGGATAAAGTTATTATGACCGGGGTCCGACGGTCGCAGATCTCGTGTATCCTGGCGCAGTGAGATTCCTCTTCTTTCTCGTGTTGCTAGTGCCGCTCTCGGCGGATGTTATCCCGGAGGCGCGCTACAAGATCTCGGCTGGTGATTTAACAAGCGCGGATGCCATTACGGACGAGTTCTGCCGGATCCACAATAACAATTCGGAATGCGCTGCCGCCGTCTCCTGGCTTGCGCGCGGCGCCTTAATCATGAAAGATTCCGAAAGAGCACGCTTCTATCTCGAGCGCGCGAAAGGCATGACGCAGGATCTCACAAAAAGAACCCAGGTAGAAGACGATGCCTATTTAGCGACCGCTGTCGGCGCGGTGATCGAAGTGGAGGCGAAGCTGCTGGCCGCGCAAGGAGCTAGAGATAAGGCGATCACCCTACTTCAATCCGAGTTGCCGCGATGGAAGCTTTGGGCCATTCAGGCGCGGATACAGAAAAATTTGAATTTACTTACGCTGGAGGGTAAGCCAGCTCCGATCACGGAGCCGGGCAGCCGCGGCAGACCTGTTCTTCTGTTCTTATGGGGTCATTGGTGCGGCGATTGCACGGCTCAGGCTCCGGTCATTGCACGCATCAGGCAACGGTACGAATCGCTCGGCCTACTCGTGATTGCGCCTACCCGCCACATCGGCAGCGTGAATGGAAATGACCATGTCACGCCGGATCGGGAAGACGCAGAAATCGAGCGGGTCTGGAAGGAATCGTATTCCGGCCTTGAGGATGTACCACATACTGTCGATCCAGCGGCGATGCTTGCCTACGGAGTCAGTTCGACACCCACGCTTGTTCTGATCGATCGAGCGGGAATCGTGCGAATGTATTGTCCGTTCCGGATGAGCGAGCCGGGCCTGGCACGTCGCATCGATGTTCTATTACGGTGAGTCGACTTGCATAGGAGGCGAGAGCAGAGTCGCGGCGAGTAGGCGATACTGGCGCTTATGCGTCTTGGTTTGTTTGCTGGATTATGTGCCTGCGCGGGGATCTTGCTGGCGGATTTCACGCCGAAATGGAACGTGGCAATTCCGCCTTATCGAATTGCCTCGAACTTGTATTACGTCGGCACGAACTATCTTGCTTCGTTCCTGATTACGACCCCTGCAGGTGACATCCTGATCAATCCAGACTATGAGCAATCCGTCCCGGTGATCCGCGCAAGCGTTGAGAAACTCGGGTTTCGATTTTCAGATATCAAAATCATTCTCATCAGTCACGCGCACGATGACCATGCCGCCGGTTGCGCATTGGCTAAGAAACTCACGGGCGCCAAGCTGATGGTGATGGATGCGGATGTTGCAGAAATCGAGCACGGTGGCGTTGGCGATTTTCAGTATGCCGACCAGCGCTGGCCGCCGGTGAAAGTGGATCGAATCCTGCATGATGGCGATCGCGTGAGTCTCGGTGGAATGGTGCTGACGGCCCATCTCACACCAGGCCATACGAAGGGTTGCACGACATGGACGATGGAAGTGAAGGACGGCGGGCGACTATATCACGTCGTTATCGTCGGAAGTCCAAATGTGAATCCGGGATACAAGCTGGTAGGCAATAAGCAGTATCCGCAGATTGCGGCCGATTACGAAAAGACGTTCCGCGTTCTCGCGAGTTTGCCTTGCGACATTTTCCTGGGCGCCCACGGCGTTTATTACGACATGGACGACAAACTCAAGCGGCTTCGAGCGGGAGGCCGTAACCCGTTTATCGATCCCGAAGGTTATCGGGCCTACGTTCAGGAGCGTGAAGAAGCGTTCCGGCGTGAATTGGCGGCGCAGCAACACTAGAAACACTGCCAACGTTCGGCCCTTTGGCACCGTCTAAGGCGCTGAAACGAGGTTTATGACGAGGATAAGTCGCGTGCGTTTGCCGAGCATGGACAGCATGCTGCAGGATCTGCGCTATACCTTGCGTACGCTGCGGCGCGATGCCGGATTCACGACTTTTGCGATTCTGATCATCGGGCTCGGTATCGGGGCGAGCTCGACGGTGTTCAGCGTGCTGGATACGCTGCTGGTTCGGCCGCTGCCCTTTAAAGATCCAGGCCGCCTGGTCTGGATTGCGAATGAAACCAAAGAAGAAAACGATTTGTCCGGCCAGACTGTGCAGGTCGGACGCATGTTGGATCTGCGTGAACGAAATAAATCGTTTTCCGATATCGCCGGATATTTTGCCTTTTATGGGGTAGGCGACAGCCAGCTCACCGGAAACGGCGAGCCAGAGCGGCTGAGCGCGGTACCGGTGTCTCAGAATTTTTTCCCCTTACTGGGTGTACAGCCTCAACTCGGACGGTTATTCAGCGCAGATGAATGCAAATGGAATGGACCGAAGGCAGTACTGTTGAGCCACGGGCTGTGGGAGCGGCGCTTTGCTTCCGATCCGGGGATTGTGGGAAAGCCAATCACGCTAGACGATGCCGCGGTGACGGTGGTGGGTGTGTTGCCTGCCTCTTTTGATTTTGCAGCGGTTTTCGCTCCGGGCACCCACATCGATCTCTACTCCCCTTTCGCGCTCACCAAAGAGACCGACCGCTGGGGAAACACCCTGGCGGTGGTGGGACGGCTGAAGCCGGGCGTCAGCATTCAACGCGCACAGGCGGAAGCGAGTGTGCTGGGCGAGCAAATCTCGAAAGAACACCCGAGGGGGAACTGGCTGCGTCCCAAGCTGAGTTTTCTCGGGCAGCATGTGAGCGGACGACTACGCCCGGCGCTGCTGGTGCTGGCGTGCTCGGTTGGCGTGGTGATGTTGATTGTGTGCGCGAATCTTTCGAATCTGTTGCTGGCGCGGACGGCGACGCGGCAAAAAGAAATGGCGATTCGCGCCGCGCTGGGAGCGGGACGGAAGCGTTTGATTCGTCAACTGTTGACAGAGAGTATTCTGTTGACGTGCTGTCGGGGCAGTGCTGGGACTTGCGCTGGCGCTGGCGGCGACGCGTGCCATGACGCACCTGACCGCTTTCAACATTCCGCTGCTGAGCAGCGTGCACGTGAACATCGGCGCGTTGGGCTTCACATTGTTGATAGCGGTGGCGACGGGCATAGTGCTGGGGATGGCGCCGGCATTGCAAGTCTCCGGAATTCCGCTCAACGCTTCGTTGAACGAGAGAGGTTCCAGCGAAGGCAAAGGGCACACGTGGATGCGGGGTGCCCTGGTGGTTTCGGAGATTGCCTTTGCGTGCGTGCTGCTGGTGGGCGCGGGATTACTGATTCGCAGTTTCGTGCGGGTGCTGGACGTAAATATGGGCTTTCGACCGGAGCGCGCGGCAACATTGCGGATTGATCCGGGCAGGCATTATTCGACGCAGGCACTGAGAAATGCCTACTTCGACGAGGCACTGCGGCGGGTGAAGGCTATACCGGGAGTCAGAAGCGCGGGCTTAACTGACGTGTTGCCGCTCGGCCATAACCGCACCTGGGGCTCGCCGGCAAAGGGGCAGGTTTATAAGAGCGCGGACGATTATCCGGTGTCCTTTGTCCGTATCGTCAGCGATGGCTATATCAAAGCGATGGGCATGACTTTGGTGAAGGGCCGCGATCTGACGGAACGCGACACGCCGGCCAGTGCACCGGTGATCATGATCAACGAAACGCTGGCGCGCAGGCTTTGGCCGGGGCAGGATCCGATCGGCCAGATCATCCAAGGCGATTGCGGCCGCGATCGACAGGTGGTGGGGGTTGTGGGCGATGTACGGCATATGGCGCTGGAGAAAGGTTCGGGGTCTGAGATGTATATACCGATCCGGCAGTGCCAGGATTATGGCTCGGTAAACCTGGTGGTGCGCTCCGCGCTTCCGCTATCGGTGTTAGCTTCGGGCGTGGAGGCAAGCCCTCCGGCCCATCCAGCCAAACCTCCCCAAGGGCGGCATGCAGCCTTTACAGCAACTGGTGGACAGAGCGGTTTCGCCGCGACGATTCATCGTGCTGCTGCTGGCAGGCTTCGCGGGCTTCGCGTTGGTGCTGGCTTCGCTTGGGATTTACGGAGTGATCTCGTATTCGGTGAACCGAAGGACGCAAGAGATCGGGATTCGCATTGCCTCTGGGTGCATCCACGGGAGGCGTGCAGGGGCGGATCGTGATGCAGACGCTGGGTCTTGCGGCGATGGGGATGGTGCTGGGCGTGCTGGCTTCATCGGGTCTGGCGCGCTCGCTTAGGGGGCTGCTATTCGGAGTCACCTACGGCGATCCCATAACGTTCGTCCGTAGCGGCGGCGGTTTTGCTGGCCGTCGCTGTGCTGGCGGGTTATCTTCCGGCGCGGAGAGCCTCGCGAATCGATCCCATGGTGGCGCTGAGGGCGAATTAGGGGAGAGGTGTAGCTCGCACTATTGCGATTCATTACTCAGGCAAATCAATTTCATATACTTCTGCCATGGGCGAAATGGCGGTTTCAAGCCAAACCAACAAGGGCGCGGAGGAAGCGACTGTCCGGGTCGAACTCCGTATCAACGGCGAGCTGCGGCTGCTTCAACTGGACCCGCGCACAACTTTGCTCGATGCGTTACGTGAGCAACTGGCGCTAAATGGCAGTAAGAAAGGATGCGATCAAGGCCAATGCGGCGCATGCACGGTGCATGTGAATGGACGGAGAACCCTGGCGTGTTTGTCGCTTGCGATCGCGCATCAACGCGATGAGATCACCACCATCGAAGGTCTCGCAGAGGGCGATGAACTTCATCCGATGCAATCCGCTTTCATGGAATGCGACGCGTTTCAGTGCGGCTATTGCACGCCGGGACAGATCATGTCGGCGGTTGCAATGCTTAAGGAAGCGGCAGAAGGAGTGCCGAGCCACGTTACGCCTGACGTGGCGCATCCTCCCGAAGGCGGCGACCTCCCGGCAGAAGAAATACGCGAGCGAATGAGCGGAAATATCTGCCGCTGCGGAGCGTACCCGAATATTATCGAGGCAATTCGGCAGGCGCAGAGCTTCGGGCGGGGAGGACGCTAGCCATGCACCCGTTTTCCTATCTTGATACTGATAACGCGGATTCCGCCGTCAAGGCAGTTGCCGAAGACGCGCGAGCGGTGTTTTTTGCCGGCGGGACTACGCTCATCGACCTGATGAAGCTCGACGTAATGACACCAGCGGAACTGGTGGACATTAATCGGCTGCCGTTCTCTTCGATTCGATACCGCTGGAGACGGAATTACTATCGGCGCGAACGTCCGGAATAGCGACCTGGCGCATGATCCCACCATTCGGGAGCGGTTTCCGGTACTCGCAGAGGCGTTGCTGGCAGGCGCCTCGGCGCAATTGCGCAACATGGCAAGCACGGCGGGAAATCTAATGCAGCGGACGCGCTGCGCGTACTTCAGAGATGTTAATGCCAAGTGCAACAAACGGCAGCCGGGCTCCGGTTGCGACGCTATGACCGGCTTCAATCGAAGTCATGCCGTGCTTGGAACTAGCGAGCACTGTATCGCTACGCATCCATCGGACATGTGCGTCGCTCTCATGATTTTGGACGCTATCATCGAGACTCAACAACGGGATGGATCGAAGCGCATGATTCCGTTGAACGAGTTTTATCTGTTGCCGGGAGAAACTCCCGAGCGCGAGACGGTGCTGGCACATGGCGAGTTGATTACTCGCGTTCACCTGCCGAACACGAGCTTCGCACGGCGCTCGCATTATCTGAAGGTGCGCGATAGGGCGAGTTATGAATTCGCGCTGGCCTCGGCGGCGGTTGCGATTGAGACAGATGGCGACACGATCCTTCGCGCGCGAGTTGGCTTAGGCGGAATCGCGACTATACCGTGGCGCTCGCGTGAAGCGGAAGCAGCACTCGAGAATAAGCCCGCTGTACGCGAAACATTTGCTGCGGCTGCGAACGCCGCATTGGCGAATGCAAAGCCACGCCGGCACAACGCGTTTAAGGTAGAGCTGGCCAAGCGCACGCTGGTATTGGCTTTGGAAGAAGTGTTGCGTCGAGCGTAGACAGACGGAGAAGGACTAAGACAAATGGCGACAACATTGATCGGCACGCCTGTTAATCGCATAGATGGGCGCAAGAAGGTGACCGGCGTCGCGCAGTACGCGGCTGAAATGGTGCTTGGCGATATGACCCACGCGGTGCTGGTGGGCAGCGCGATAGCGGGCGGCCGAATACGAAGCATCGCCGTTGAGGAAGCGGAGCGCGCGCCTGGCGTGTTGCTTGTGTTAACGCATAAAAACTGTGAGCGCTTCGGAAAAATGCCGGATTCACTCATGTCCGGCGGGTCGGCGGCGGAGGAACGGCATCCGCTCGCGGACGATCGGATTTTACATACCGGGCAGTATGTCGCGATGGTGGTGGCTGAGCGCATGGAGCAGGCGCGCTACGCGGCATCGTTGCTGAAGATTGAATACGAGCGTGGGCAGTTTGCCGTGGCTTTAGAAGATGCGCGCGGAACCAGCTACAAGCCCGAGCAGTCGATGGGTGAGCCGCTGTCGATGGAGCGCGGCAACCCGAGGCAAGCGCTCGAGGCGGCGGATGTGCGGCTGGATGAAACCTATACGACGCCGAACGAACATCCCTGCGCAATGGAGCCCCATGCCACCGTAGCTTCCTGGTCCGGGGACACGTTAACGGTTTATAACTCAACCCAATGGGTGATGGGTGATCGTACGGTGCTTGCGGCGGCTTTTCAAATGCCGCTGAAAAAATTCGCGTGATCTGCCCGTTTGCGGGAGGCATGTTCGGATCTAAGGCGCTTACCGGCGCGCATGTACTGCTGGCCGCGCGGCCTCCAAGCGGCTGAACCGGCCCGTCAAAGTAGTGCTCAGCCGGACACAAGTGCTGACCAACGTAGGGCACCGCTCAGAGACGGTGCAGCGGTTCGAAATCGGCGCGAAACACGATGGCGCGATCAGCCGCTATGCGGCATCACATCACAACGCATACGGCGCTGGAAGATGAATTCGTCGAGTTCGCCGGTGTTACGTCGCGCATGTTGTACACGGTTCCGAATTACCAGACGGTGCACGAAATGATGCGGTTGAACATCATGAAACCGTCCTGGATGCGCGCGCCGGGGGAGACGCCGGGGCAATATGCGCTTGAGTGCGCGATGGACGAACTGGCCTATAAGCTCGCGATGGATCCGGTTGAGTTGCGGCGAATCAACCACGCAAAAGTGAATCCGGACAACGGGAAACCGTTTTCCAGTAAGCACGTGCTGGAGTGTTACACCCGCGGAGCAGAGCGTTTCGGGTGGGCGGCTCGGAACCGCAGCCGCGATCGATGCGCGACGGCGATACGCTGCTCGGCTGGGGGATGGCCACGGCCACCTATCCCGGTTATCGGATGGGCGCCACGGTGAAGGTGCGGCTCGAATACGATGCGGCGGGCGCGCGAGCAGTGGTATCGACGGCCGGCAGCGATGCGGGAACCGGCATGTACACGATGCTGGCGATTACCGCCGCCGAAGGATTGGGGTTGCCGGTGGAACGAGTGTCGGTTGAGCTTGGTAGTTCGGAATTTGTGAATTGCGCGGTAGCGGGAGGGTCCAACCTGACCTCCAGCACGGCCCCTGCCGCAACCGACGCATGCGCTGAGATTAAACGCGAACTGTTGAAAATCGCGAGTAAAACGGCGGATGGTTTCACGGGAGCACAGGGTCGCGAGAGCGAGTTCCTGTTTCGCGATGGTCGAGTGGCCCACCGCTCCGACCCTGGGCGCAGCATCGGTTATGGAGACTTGCTGAAACTTGGTGGACGCGAAGGCATCGATGCAGAGGGGAAGACCACGCCAGTTTTCGGGCACAACGACGAATATGCATTCCAGTCATTCGGCGCGCATTTTATCGAGGTGCGCGTCAAGGAAACGCATCGGACGCGTGAGTGTTTCGCGCATCGTCAGCGTGTTCGATTGCGGACGGATTGTGAGCGCAAAGACGGCCAGAAGCCAGTTTATCGGCGGAATCGTTTTCGGAATAGGGCAAGCGCTGCTGGAAGAGCTGACCTATGATCGCGAGCATGGACAGCCCATAAATGCAGATTTAGCGGGCTATCTTGTGCCGGTGCATGCGGACGTGCCGGAGATTGATGTGAGCTGGATAGACGAGCCGGACTTCAACTTCAACTCCGTGGGATGCCGCGGAATTGGCGAGATTGGAATTACGGGCGTCGCAGCCGCGATCGCGAATGCGGTCTATCATGCCACAGGCGTGCGTGTGCGCGATCTGCCGATCACGCCGGAGAAATTGTTGAAGAACTGAGGCCTATCTGCCCCGGCGGCCTTGACCGCCTTGCGGCGCGCCCGTATCGACAGTCACGTACGGAACTCCCGCGTCTGCCATCGCCTTATTCAAGCGCGGCAGATCTTCGTCAGTCAGCTTGTTGACGGCCGCGAGACCTTCTTTCAATTCCGTTGAGACGACATCTATATCAGCCAATTGACGCGCTGTCGGCGGGCCGCTATAGCTGTCGATCGTATTCATCAGGCGGCCAATCTTTTGATTCACTGGCGACGGCGTCCATTTGAGCGGTGGACCCGCATCCCCAAGGCCGCCTTGACGATCTACTTCGAAGGTGCCCGCAACTTCTTTGGCGCTGGCGAGCATGCCGTCAGCCTGCTTCTTCACTGCATCCGGAACTTGCGGCGCGCCGGGCCGTTTCCAGCTATCGGTCAGCGTTGTCAGTGAGGTTCGAAGCGCTACGATTTTTCTGCGGCCGGTATCGGCTTCCCGCACCATCCCATAGAGCTTCGTGATTGCTTGACGTCGCTGGGCCAGCACCTCAGGCGAGACGTTCACGCGCGGATCCTGCTCTATCGTGACCGGCTTTGAAACGGTCTTTCCCGCGGCAGAAATTGCGATGGTATATTCACCGGGATCGACCAGCGGGCCACGGCCTCCGCCGCCAAAGAAGCCGCCACCACCTCCGCCGCCACCCCCGCCTGCGCCCCCTCCGCCCCCTGCGCCACCGCCAGCGGCGCTTGCTTCTTGTCCGCCCTGACCGCCGGCGGTAGCGGTTCCTCCTTCAACCGGAGCTACTTCCGCCGGATTTGCTCCTCCGGTCTGTGCCGCACTTCCACCCCGGGCCACCGGCCGCGCCAGGTCCACCTTGCCCGAATGCCGGCCGCACTGGCGCATCGTAGCGGAGATCCCACGCGACACGATTAATGCCGGCATCCGCAGGCGCGGTGTTCAACTCGCGGATTCGGTTGCCCGCCTTGTCCGTCACGGTGATCCGGACTGGATTTCTTCCCGCCGGTTTGGTTTTCAAGTAGTAATTAACGATCACGCCGTAAGGCGGATTCGGCGCTATGAACTCTTGCGCGCCGGTAAAGCCTTTCAGATTCGCAACGTGGTACTCAATGCCCGGCCGCATATCGAACAGTTCCAAATCGGAAGAGATCACGCTGTCGCTCATCTTCTCGAGCGGCGTGATATCGTCCATGATCCAGATCGAGCGGCCGTGCGTGCCGACAATCAAATCGTGTTCGCGCGGGTGAACGTGAATATCGAAAACGGGAACCGGCGGCAGGCCGTTCTTCATCTTCTGCCAGGATGCTCCGCGATCGAAGGAAACGAACATGCCGAACTCGGTGCCCGCGAACAGCAGATTCGCATTCGCCGGGTCTTCGCGAACCACATGCACTACTCCGGCGTTTTCGGGAATGCCTTTGTGGATGGCTTTCCAGGATTTACCGAAATCCTCGGTCATATAGAGGTAAACGGAGAAGTCATCGCTGCGATGGTTATCGAAAGCGACATAAGCAGTTCCTTCATCGCGGAAAGATGCTTCGACTTTTGCTACATAGGCGCCCTTCCGTAAGCCCGGAATCCTGCTCACCACATTCGTCCAAGTCTTGCCGTCGTCGCGCGTCACCTGCAGATTGCCGTCGTCGGTTCCCACCCAGATCACGCCCGCTTTCACCGGCGATTCGGCGACGGTCGTTGCGCAGGGGAACTGCTGCACGCCGTCGTGGCGGGAGAGCATGTCCTTATCCGGAAGTTTGCCGAGGATCGGCAGCTTCTCGCGGTCCACGTCAGTGGTTAAGTCTGGGCTTATCTTCTCCCAGGAATCGCCTCGATCCGTCGACTTGAACAAAAAGTTTCCGCCGTAGTACAGCGTCTTTGGATCATGGGACGAAAGCACCAGCGGCGAGTTCCATTGGAACCGGTAACGCGGCACTTTGTCGTTCTCTTCCAACGGACGCAAGCGAACGCGATTCACCGGTGCGCAGATCGCGCCGCAGCAGATTACCATCCTGCGCTTCCGTATAAACGATGTTGGGATCGTTGAGATCGATTTTAGTGTCGAAACCGTCGCCGCCGCCGATGTTGTACCAGTCGTCATTGGTGATGCCGCTGGTCATCAGGCTCGCGGTCGGGCCGCACCACGAGAAATTGTCCTGAAGTCCTCCGCAGACGTGATAAGGCTTCTGCATGTCAAACGCGATTTCATAGAACTGGCCCAGCGGCACGTTATTGTCGTAATCCCATGTGCGCCCGCCATCGTAAGTAATGTTGACGCCGCCGTCGCAACCGGCAATCATGTGATCGGAATTCGCGGGATCGATCCAGAACGCGTGAAAGTCGCTGTGAATCTTTTGCCAGCGGTCTTGGCGGAACGTGCGGCCGCCGTCTTCGCTGTAATAGAGCGGCGCCCCCAGCACCCAGATCTTTTCAGAGTTGTTCGGGTCGATTCGAATCTGGCTGTAATAAGAAGGCCGCGGATTCGTATCGCTCATCTTGATCCACGTCAAACCTTTGTCTTCGGATCGGAACACGCCGCCGCGCGCATGCTCGATAAGCGCGTAAACGATATTTGGATTTTTGCGGGAAACATCCACCGCGCAACGGCCAGTGTCACCGCCTTGCGGCAGGCCTTTTGTCAGTTTGGTCCAGTGCGCGCCGCCATCGGTGGTCCTATATAAGCCGCTTCCCGGGCCGCCGCCGTTATAACCAAAAGCTGTTCGCCGGCGCTCATAAGCCGCCGCATAAAGAATGTTCGGACTCTGCGGATCGATGGCAATATCAGAAACGCCGGTGTCTTCGTTGATAAAGAGAACCTGGTTCCAGGTAGCTCCGCCGTCCGTGCTTTTATAAACGCCGCGTTCTTTATTCGGTCCCCACAAATGACCGAGAGCCGCAACGTAGACGATGTTCGGATCGGAAGGGTGAATCACGACCCGTCCAATGCTCTGCGTATCCGTGAGGCCCATGTGCGTCCAAGTCCTGCCTCCGTCCATCGACCTGTAAACGCCTTTGCCCCAGGATGAACTCTGCCGGTTGTTGGGCTCGCCCGATCCCACCCAGATAATCGACGGATCGGACGGCGCGATGGCGATGTCACCGATCGTCCCTACATCCTGCTCGTCGAAGATCGGCTCCCACGACGCTCCACCATTGGCCGTTTTCAAAACGCCTCCAGCGGCTGCGGCTACATAAATGATGCGCGGATCCGATTCGACAACCGCGAAATCGTCCACGCGGCCGCCCATGATCGCGGGTCCAATCGAGCGGAATTTCAAGTCCTTCATCGCGTTCTCGTATGCCGATTGCGCGAAAATCGAGCCGGCGAGGAAACTGAGTGAGAAGACACACGTGAGCAAGGGGCGCGATGAGCGCCTCATAGTGATTGGAGTCATGATTTTACCGGAATGGAGAACGATTTTAGCACTCGATATTTTTAGAACCAGCGCGACATGACGACTTTTTGCTCGGTGTAGAACGAGACTGCGTCTTTGCCATGGGCGTGCAAATCGCCGAAGAAAGACTGCTTCCAGCCCGTGAATGGGAAAAATGCCATTGGGGCGGCCACCGCCACATTGATTCCAACCATTCCCACCTCAATGCGCGACGCGTATTCGCGCGCGGATTTACCGTTGCTGGTGTAAATCGTCGTCGTGTTGCCAAACGGACAGTTGTTGACTAGCTTGATGGCTTCATCGAGTGAATCAACCCGCATGACGGACAGCACCGGCCCGAAGATCTCCTCTCGCGCGATGGTCATTTGCGGCGTGACGCGATCGAAAATGGTCGGCCCCAGGAAGAAGCCGTCGCCGTCCATCTGCTCCCGGCCATCGCACAGCGGCTCCGCTCCTTCCGCAATACCGCGATCGATATAGCTTACGACGCGCTCACGGTGCTGTTTCGTAACCAACGGACCCATGCCTGTTTCCGCGTTAGTAGCGTCGCCAAGCTTGAGTTTGCGGCACTTCTCAGTCAGGGCAGTAAGAAGCGGGTCCGCCACTTCGCCTACGGTCACTAGAACGCTTCCGGCAAGGCAGCGTTCGCCCGCCGCGCCAAATGCCGAGCTCATGATTCCATCGACAGTTTTTTCGATATTCGCATCGGGCATCACCACCATGTGATTCTTGGCTCCGCCCAGCGCTTGGACACGCTTGCCCTCCGCCGCCGCGGTTGCATAAACATATTTCGCAATCGGCGTGGAACCGACAAACGATACGGCGCGCACGAGTGGATGTTTCAGCAGCCCATCGACCGCCTCTTTCGCGCCATGAACAATATTGAACACTCCCGGAGGTAATCCGGACTCTTGCAAGAGCTCGCCCGCGCGCGTGGGGGTCAGCGGAACCTTTTCAGACGGCTTCAAGATAAAAGCATTTCCGCATGCAATCGCAAACGGATACATCCACATCGGAACCATGCAGGGGAAGTTGAACGGTGTAATACCGGCGCAAACTCCGAGCGGCTGACGGATACTGTGCGAGTCAATGCCGCGCGAGACGTTCTCGAGCGAATCTCCCATCATCAGACTGGGCATTCCGCAGCTCACTTCTATCATCTGAATCGCGCGGCGCACTTCGGCTTTCGCATCGTCGAGCGTCTTGCCGTTCTCGGAAGACAGCGTGCGCGCCAGCTCCTCCGCGTGCTTGTCCAGCAGGTCCTTAAATCGATAGAGCGGCTGAACGCGGTCGACCACCGGCACTTCACGCCATTGGAGGAATGCCTGGTGAGCCGCGTTCACCACCCGGTCGATATCCTGCTCGGACGCATACGGCACTTGCCCGATCACTTCGCCCGTGGATGGATTGGTAATGGGATGAGTGTCGCGTCCGGGCGATTCCCATTTCCCATCGATTAAAAAATTTGCGCTGACGATTCCTGCTTCTGCGACGGCCATATTTTCTCTCCTGTCCATGTCATGAGGACGTAATAAACGAATCCGGATACCAAAAAACCAACAAACCAAGCGTACTTGTAAAGCACGTAGAGCGACGGAAGGACAAGCCCTAGAAGGGCGATCACAATACCGGCAGCTAATGCCCAAAGCGCCTTAAAATTGAATCCGCTGGAATATTCATAGGCGCCACCGCGCACATAGAGTTCATCGACGTCGAGTTCAGCGCGGCGCACTAGAAAATAATCGCAAATCATCACGCCAGCGATCGGACCGAGCAATCCCGAGTAGCCGATCAGCCATCCGAAAATGTAAGCGCTGAAATCGCCGAGCAGTTTCCAGGGCATCAGCAGAACACCTATTACGCCGGTAATCAGCCCGCCGGTTCGAAACGAAATTAATTGAGGATTCAGATTTGAAAAATCGTTCGAGGGCGAGACCACATTTGCCGCCACATTCGTGTTCAGAGTTGCGATTAGAAGAGCAATTAACGCGACGAACGCAACCACTGGCTGGTTGAAACGTCCGAGCAACTGTACCGGATCCCATATTGGTTTGCCGAATAGCACTGCCGAAGCTGATGTGACAGCCACGCCAATGAACGAAAACAGCGTCATCGCTGCCGGTAATCCGAGCGCTTGACCTACCATTTGTTCCTTTTGAGACTTCGCGTAGCGCGTAAAGTCCGGAATATTCAGCGCCACGGTCGCCCAGAAGCCGACCATGCCGGTCACCGCCGGAACGAAGAATGCAAAGAATTCGCTTGTTGTCCGGAATCTGCTGGGGGCAGCCAATACCGGCCCTAATCCGCCAGCCTTTTTCGTCACCCACCACAGCAGCAGCAGGCCCACGCCAAGCATGAAGGGCGCTGCCACGCCTTCCAGAAACTTGATGGTTTCGATTCCACGCAGGATAACCAGCATGTTCAGTGCCCAAAAGGCAAAAAAGCAGATCCATTTACCGGCTGCGAAATGTGCCCACCCGGGCGCCAGAATCTGCAGCATGGAATTGATAGCCTGGCCGCCAATCCAGGTTTGAATTCCAAACCATCCGCAAGCGACCAGGGCGCGCAGTACTGCGGGAACATTTGCGCCTCGAACTCCGAACGAAGCACGCACGAAAACGGGGAAGGGAATTCCATAGCGCGTTCCCGCATGCGCATTCAGCAGCATCGGGATCAGCACGATCAAGTTTCCCAGCAGAATCGTTCCAATCGCCTGCCACCAGTTCATGCCGCCGGCAATCAGACCTGAAGCGAGCATATAAGTGGGAATGCAAACGCTCATCCCAACCCACAGAGCAGCGTAATTGTAAGTACCCCAGTCACGCCGCGAGAACGGAATCGGCGCCAGATCTTCGTTGTAGAGCGAAGGATCGTGCCGCGTCAATTCCATGCCCCGCCTCGTGCTTCGCGCCGGAGGTAGCGGCCCCGACCTGTCCGGCCTAAAAACTTGCCGTTTTCGACAATCACTTCTCCCCGCGAGAGAACCGCTTTCGCGTTACCCTTCACGCGAAATCCTTCGAACATCGAGTAATCGACCCGCATGTGATGCGTCGCCGCGCTGATCGTGTGCGCAGCTTGCGGATCCCAGATCACGAGATCCGCATCGCTTCCCACGGCGATTTCACCTTTTTTCGGATAAAGCCCGAAGATCTTCGCCGGAGTGGTCGATACCAACTCAACAAAGCGGTTCAACGATATGCGGCCTTCATTGACGCCGTGATGATAGATGAGCTGCAGCCGATTTTCAACGCCCGGTCCGCCGTTCGGAATTTTCGTGAAATCGTCGATACCTAAACTCTTTTGATCTTTGAAACAAAATGGGCAGTGATCCGTCGAGACCACCTGCAGATGGTCGTCGCGCAAACCGCCCCATAGCTTATCCAGATGATGTTTTTCGCGCAGCGGCGGCGTGAATACATACTTTGCGCCTTCAAAATCGGGCCGCGCCAACTCGTCTATGGTCAGCAAAAGATATTGCGGGCACGTTTCCGCAAACGCAGGTACGCCGCGGTCGCGCGCCTCCCGTACTTCGTTCAGGGCGTCTTCAGACGATAGATGAACGATGTAGATGGGCGCGCCGGAAATCTCCGCCATTGCGATGGCGCGATGTACCGCTTCGGCCTCGGCGCGCACCGGCCGCGTCAACGCGTGGTAAACGGGTGCTCGTTTGCCTTCCGCCAGCGCTCGCTGCACGATCACATCAATCACGCCGCCGTTCTCCGCGTGCATGCAGATGAGCGCGCCGTTTTTGGCGGTTTGCGAAAGCGCTTTGAAGATGGTGGCGTCATCCACCATCAACACGCCCGGATACGCCATGAACAATTTAAAGCTGGCGACGCCTTCACCGACCATCGTGTCCATATCTTCCAGCCCAGCCTCACCCAAATCCGTCACGATCAGGTGCAAGCCGTAATCGATGGACGCTTTTCCATCCGCCTTTTTCCACCACGTGTCGAGCGCATCCCGCATGCGCGTGCCCTTCGGTTGAATGGCGAAATCGATCAGTGTAGTGGTGCCCCCGAAGGCCGCCGCTTTCGTTCCTGTATCGAAATCATCACTCGAGGTCGTGCCGCCGAACGGCATATCCAGATGAGTGTGTACATCAATGCCGCCAGGAAAAATCAGCAGGTCTTGAGCGTCAATAACGCGATCCGCATTCGCGTTCGGAATGGATTGAGCAATATCTCGAATCTTTTCGCCATCAATGAGAATGTCGCCGCCAAAGGTTCGCTGAGCGGTAACGATGGCGCCATTCCGAATGAGCGTTGTCATACCGGCACTTGCGCCACGCGGTCCGCCCAACTCCGCGGCTCGGTTCCGGAATCGACCCGCACCATCGAAATGCAATTCTCCACCGGGCATACCAGCCAGCACAGATTGCAGCCGACGCACTCGTGCTCGTCTACTTTCGGAATGCGGTTTGGCGGCACGGCGTGTGAAACCGCGGGCGTCATGGGCGTTCCAACAATCCGCGCAGCATGGTGGGCGGCCTCTTCTTCGGGTTTCGCATAGCCAGGCACGTGTATACACTGGTGCGCCCCATCCCAACAAGCCGTATAGCAGAGCTGACATCCGATGCATTTGTCGGGATCGATACGCGCCACGATTTTGTAATTCAGGTCCAGGTTCTTCCACTCCGTCACGCGCGGAAGGGACAACCCGCGGAAGTCATCCAAAGTTCGGAAGGCTTTCGAATCCATCCATTGGCTTAACCCGTCAATCATGTCTTCGACGATCCGGAAGCCGTAATGCATCGGGGCGGTACAAGCCTGCACGCAGCCTGCGCCCAGCAAAATAAATTCGGCGGCTTCGCGCCACCCGGCAATGCCCCCAATTGCCGAAATGGGTAGCTGCACCTCGGGATCACCCGCAATCTGCTGCACCATGTGCAAGGCGATCGGCTTCACAGCAGGACCGCAATAGCCCCCGTGCGAGGTCTTCCCATTCACATCCGGTCGAGGCGTCAGAGTGTCGAGATCAATCCCCGTAATGGAATTGATCGTATTAATCGCCGAGAGCGCATCGGCTCCCGCGCGTTTCGCCGCCCGCGCGATCACCCGAATATCGCTGATGTTCGGCGTCAGCTTCACCAGCACGGGCGTACGCGCAACTTCTTTCACCCACTCGGTAATCATGCAGGTGTATTCCGGCACCTGCCCCACCGCGCTTCCCATTCCGCGCTCGCTCATCCCGTGCGGGCATCCAAAATTCAGCTCTAAGCCATCGGCTCCGGCGTCTTCCGAGCGTTTCACGATGTCGTGCCACGTTTCCCGCTTCGATTCCACCATCAGAGAAGCGATGACGGCATGCCGCGGATAGCGTCTCTTTACCTCCGCAAGCTCCCGTAGATTGTCCTCAATGGGGCGATCGCTGATCAGCTCGATATTGTTGAGCCCCATCATGCGGCTGCCGCTCCAATCGACCGACGAATAGCGGGACGAGACGTTTATGACCGGTTCGCCAATGGTTTTCCAGACCGCGCCGCCCCAACCGGCATCGAAGGCGCGCATCACCTGATCGCCACAGTTAGCGGGAGGTCCGGAAGCCAGCCAAAAAGGATTTGGACAACGAATCCCGCCCGCGAACTGAACGCTCAGATCAGCCATTGCACGATACCCTTCGCCGCGCGCTTGCCGTCTGCCACCGCGTCCACCACCTCGCGCCCGCCGTTCACGCAATCGCCCCCGGCGAAATATTTCGGATTATGCGTCTGACCCGTTTCGGGCTGGATCACCACTCGTCCGGCGGCCAGCTCAATAGCGCTGACTTTCCCGAGCGTCTCGAGCAACCGCGCTTGGCCGATTGCCACAATCGCCGTGTCGCACGCAATCCGCAATTCCGGCCCACACTCCACTTGTTCCACGCGCTCGGCGCCGATAAAGCCGGTGGGAGAAGCGTTCCAAACAAACTTCACTCCTTCGCGCTTCGCATGTTCATACTCAAATGCGAAGGCCGACATCTGTGCTTCGGCGCGCCGGTACAGTATCGTGACTTCCTC
Source organism: uncultured Acidobacteriaceae bacterium (assembly GCA_963795445.1). Classification (GTDB taxonomy): domain Bacteria; phylum Acidobacteriota; class Terriglobia; order Bryobacterales; family Bryobacteraceae; genus Bog-105. Next base: position 260,879 of record CAWCHX010000018.1, read on the forward strand.
TGCTCCCAGGTATTTCGCCGCCAGCGCCGCGTCTATCGCGGTGTTCCCGCCGCCAATTACCGCAACGCGGCTTCCCATCGGCAGTGGAGTTCCTAGTTTGTAAGCAGCGATAAAGTCGAGCGCTGTATACACTCTGGCCAGACTTTCTCCCGGAATGCCAAGCGGCTGCGTTCCGCCCAAACCAACGCCGATGAAGATGGCATCGTACTCGCGCTCTAAATCCTCAATGCTGGTGTTTGCATCCAATCTCCACATCCTTCCGAAACTCCACTCCCGCCGACCGTATCAACTTCACTTCCTGTTCGGCATCGCCGGGCGTGAACTTGTACTGCGCGACACCGTAGGTGTTCAATCCTCCGGGGAGCGGCCGCTTATCGAAAATCGTGACGCCGAAGCCATGCCGCCGCAGTTCAGCCGCGCAGGCGAGCGATGCCGGTCCCGCGCCGATGCAAGCAACTTTTTTGTTCACCTCCACTGCCGGTTGCGGAAGCCGCCCCTCATGGGCGTAGAAGTAATCCATCGCGCGCCGCTGCAATTGTCCGATGGCGATCGGCTTCTTATCCAGATTGTGCAGCACGCAAGCGCCTTCGCACAGCACATCTACCGGGCAGACGCGCGAACAGCTCAAGCCCAACACGTTTGCTTCGAGAATTGCGTTGGCGGAGCCCATCAAATTGCCACTCGAGATCTTTTTAATAAAGCGCGGAACGTCAATATGTGTAGGACAGGCAGCGGCGCACGGCGCATCGAAACAGAACAGGCAGCGGTTGGCTTCCGTCTCCGCCGCTTGCGGAGAAAGCGGCGGGTGAAGCTCCGCAAAGCTGCACGTCATTTCACTCAATGAGAGATCCCCGCCGCCATCGGTTCGCTGATTTGCGCCAGACTCGTGTCCAGCCGCAGAATGAATTCGTCCACGTCGCTCTTCCGAATATTCAGCGGGGGTGAAATGCGCAGCACGTTTCCGTACAGCCCTCCGCGCCCAATCAGAATGCGATTTTCCCGCGCCGCTTCCATCAGCCGAACCGTTTCCTGTGTCGCCGGAACTTTGGATTTACGATCCTGAACCAGTTCCACGCCCTGCATCAGCCCCATGCCACGAACTTCTCCAATGATGGAATGCTTGCGCTGCAACTCTTCCAGACTTTGGCGGAGGTAGCCGCCGACCTGCGCGGCGTTTGATACCAGATTCTCCTGCTCAATCACGTCGATCACCGCTTTCGCCGCAGTGGTCGTAACCGGATTCCCGCCGAACGTGGAAATGGTCAGCCCCTTCAGCGAGTCGGCAATCTCCGCCCGCGCAACCGTTACGCCGATGGGGAAACCGTTACCCATGCCTTTCGCGCTGGTGATCATGTCGGGCGTCACATCCCAGTGCTCGATGCCGAACCAGCGGTCGCCGGTGCGGCCCCAGCCGGTTTGCACTTCGTCGCTGATAAAAATGCCGCCGTGTTTGCGTACGATCTCGGCGACGATTTTGAAGTACTCTTTGGGAGGCGTGATAAATCCGCCCACGCCCTGAATCGGTTCCGCGATGATGCCCGCCACGCGTCCTGAGGTCGTGGTCTTGATCATTTCTTCGATATCTTGCGCGCACTGAATGCCGCAATCCGGGTATTTCTGTCCAAAGGGGCAGCGATAGCAGTAGGCATTGTGCGCATAAACGATGCCCGGCTGTAACTGCGGTCCCACTTTCCAACTCGCGTTTCCCGTCACCGCCATCGCCAGCGCGGAGCGCCCGTGATACGAATGCCTGAGCGCAATAATCTCGCTCGATCCGGTGAAGCAGCGCGCCACCATGATCGCGGTCTCGTTAGCCTCGGTGCCACTGTTGGTGAAGAAGGATTTCTTCAAGCCGTCAGGCGTGATCGAAGCGATTTTCTTCGCGAGCGCGGCTTGCGGCTCGGTCGCAAACACGGTGGAAACGTGTTGTACCTTTTCAAGCTGTTCGTGTACCCGCGCATTCACTTGGTCGTTGCAGTGGCCGACACTGATTGTCAGAATGCCGCCGAAGAAATCCAGATATTCGTTCCCATCGGAATCCCAGACAAACTGGTCCTTCGCCCTCTCGATCACCAACGGCTCTTTGAAATAATGAAAAACCGAGGGGAACAGATACTCCTGATTCGCCAGAATGATTTCTTGTTTAGTCACGGCTTAGGCTCTCACTAATGCTTCATATGTCTCCGGGCGGCGATCGCGGAAGAACTGCCACGTCTTGCGCACTTCGGAAATCAAATCCAAGTTAAGATCAGCCGTAAGCACTTCGTCGTGGTCTCGGGAAGCTTGCGAAAATATCTGGCCGCGCGGATCGCAGAAATAACTCGAGCCGTAGAACTCGCCTATATTCCACGGCGCTTCAGTGCCCACGCGATTAATCGCGCCGATAAAAAATCCGTTTGCCGCGGCGTGCGCCGGTTGCTCGAGTTTCCAAAGGTATTCGCTTAACCCCGCGACCGTTGCGGAAGGATTGAAGACGATCTCGGCGCCGTTCAGCCCCAGCGCGCGGGCGCCCTCCGGAAAATGCCGGTCATAACAGATGTAAACGCCGATACGCGCGAACCCAAGATCGAAAACCGGATACCCGAGATTCCCCGGCCGGAAATAGAATTTCTCCCAAAACCCAGGCGCCACTTGCGGAATATGCGACTTCCGGTATTTCCCTAGATAGCGTCCTTGATTGTCGATCACGGCCGCTGTGTTGTAGTAGATGCCTTCCTGTTCTACCTCATATATAGGAACCACAATGGCAACGTGATGTTGCCGGGCCAGGTCTTGCATCAGCCGGATCGTCGGGCCATCGGGTACCGGCTCCGTGTAGTCGTACCAACGCGTCTGCTGCTCCGCGCAAAAATACGGTCCGTAGAAAATCTCCTGCAAGCAGACGATTTGCGCTCCCGCCGCTGCGGCCTGTGCAATATAGCCAACGTGCTTGTCGATCATCGCCCGCTTCACCGCGTCGAGCGGATGATCCGGCGTCAAAACGTTGGTCGCCTGAATTAAAGAACAACGAATATGGCGAGGCATCGGTGTACTAACCCGCTCCAAAGTTGATCAACATAGGGATTTACGTATTATCAGCCTTTGCATTTGGCGACGCGAGTCCATTTGCGGCGCCGCCCAGCGCGACCGTATCGGAAATTGGGGACAAACACGGGATCACCTTACCCCTACGCCGAAACTGTCCTATCGATTTCGAGGAGACTGGAGTGTTAGATTAAGGGTACGCTGGCCCGAAAATCCCCTTCATGAACATGAATTCGAAATTGTGGCGTGATCGTCCCACGCTGGTAACAGGCGGCACCGGCCTAGTGGGTAGCTGGCTCACGCGCCAGCTATTAAGCGAAGGCGCCGACGTGGTCTGTTTGGTCCGCGATTGGGTGCCGCAGAGCGAAATCGTTCGCACCGGAACGCTCGACAACGTGAAAGTTGTGCGCGGCGACATTCGCGATCGCGAAATTGTCGAACGGACACTCGGGGAATACGAGATCGATACCGTGCTCCACTTAGCAGCCCAGACCATCGTGGGCATTGCGAATCGGAATCCGGTCTCGACCTTCGAGAGCAACATCGCCGGAACGTGGAACGTACTCGAGGCTTGCCGGCGCTCTCCTTCTGTGAAAGCGATCGTCGTTGCCTCCTCCGACAAAGCCTACGGTGACCAGCAGAACTTACCGTATTCCGAAGACACGCCGCTCGAAGGCCGCCATCCATATGACGTGAGTAAGTCTTGTGCCGACCTGATTACTCAGGCGTACGGCGTGACTTATGGCTTGCCGGTCGCTATCACTCGCTGCGGTAACTTCTACGGTGGCGGTGATCTGAATTGGAATCGTATCGTACCGGGAACAATCCGCTCGGTTATGCGTGGCGAGCGGCCCGTCATACGTTCCGATGGCCAGTTCGTTCGGGATTACTTCTATGTGGAGGATGGCGCCGCGGCATATATGTTGCTTGCTGAACGATTGTTGCAAGGCAGCGATGTCCGAGGCCGGAGCTATAACTTCTCCAATGAGATTCAGGTGACGGTAACTGAACTAGTCGACCTCATCCTGAAACAGATGGGTTCGTCGCTTATACCCGACATTCGCAATCAGGCCTCGAACGAAATTCGGCATCAGTACCTGAGCGCAGAAAGAGCCAGAAAAGAATTGAGCTGGCGGCCGTTGTTCACCTTGGACGAAGGCCTCACGCGAACCATAGACTGGTATCGCGATTTTTTTGGGGGATCTTACGATGAGTTCTCAGGCCGAGAGCTTGCGGAATCGCATTCTCGAACTGGTCGCTGAATACCACGACGCTGCTTTCCCGCCGCGTCCCTTCATTCCTGGCGAGAGTACGGTGCCCGTTTCGGGTCGCGTATTCGATGCCGAGGACATTCAGACGCTCACGGATTCATCTTTGGATTTCTGGCTGACCACTGGACGCTTTGCCGCGCAGTTTGAGAAGCAGTTCGCTCGCTGGTTTGGAATTCGTACCGCAACGCTCGTTAATTCCGGTTCTTCCGCAGATTTATTGGCTGTCACAGCCCTGACTTCGCCAAAGCTGGGCGACCGCCGTCTGAAGCCGGGGGATGAAGTGATTACCGTAGCGGCCGGGTTCCCCACGACAGTAAATCCGATCATTCAGAACGGCTTAGTGCCCGTCTTCGTCGATGAGTGCATTCCGACGTATAACATCGACGTAACTAAACTCGAAGAGGCTCGTTCTGACCGCACGCGGGCCGTCGTCGCCGCGCACACTTTGGGAAATCCGTTCGATCTGAGAGCGGTGACGGAATTCGTTCGCAAGCATGATCTATGGCTTGTCGAAGACTGTTGCGATGCCGTAGGAGCCACTTACAACGGCCAGAAAGTCGGCACTTTCGGTGACTTAGCAACGGTCAGCTTCTATCCCGCGCACCATATCACTATGGGCGAAGGTGGCTGCGTGCTGGCCGAAAAGCCGCTGCTGAAGACCATCGTCGAATCCTTTCGGGATTGGGGCAGAGACTGCTGGTGCGAGCCCGGGAAAGAAAACACCTGCGGAAAACGCTTCGACTGGCAATTGGGCGAGCTGCCCTGTGGCTACGATCACAAATACACCTATTCTCATATTGGTTACAACCTGAAAATGACGGATATGCAGGCGGCCGTAGGCGTTTCGCAGCTCAAGAAGCTGCCGGGGTTCATCGAAAGACGGCGAGCGAACTTCCGCGCCTTGCGGGAGGGCCTCAAGCATTTGGATGAATTCTTCATCCTTCCCGAGGCAACGCCGAATTCAGAACCGAGTTGGTTCGGCTTTCCAATTGCCGTTCGCCCGGATGCGCCGTTTAATCGTAATCAGCTGATCGCCTTCCTCGAGGGAAAGAAGATTGCTACCCGCCTCCTGTTCGCCGGCAACCTGCTGCGGCAGCCCGCCTATCAAGGCATCAAACACCGCGTGGCCGGTTCGCTCAAAAATACCGATTTCATCATGAATCAGGTCTTTTGGATAGGCGTATACCCCGGTATCAGTGGCAAGATGATTGATTACGTCCTCGAACAGTTCGCGAGCGTTTCCAAAATTGCTGATCTGGCAGTAGTCTAACTTTACTTCCCGGATTGCGCCGCCAGTGCCGACCGAAGCCGGCGCTCCGCGTCCGGGCTCCAATAAGCGCAATCGAGTTGCAGGAAAACCGACGTGTACGGCAGCGTCATGTTGGTCTTGATGATCAGCACGCGAAAAGTCTGGCTCACCTGGTCGAGATTAGAGATGATCTTCTCGTGAAGAAGCGTTCTGACATCCATGTCCTTCAGAAAAGCCGCCAGTTGTTCGCGATACACCGAAATGCCTGGCGCGTCGCTTTCCGCGACGGCGTTCAGCTCGCGATCCGTGTAGACGATCGGCCGGACGTGCTTAGATCTCTCTATAGCCGCCATGACCGTTTGTAGCACCTGAAATTGGTCCGCGTTCGATACGATCGTTTCGATCCCGTCGCGCGACTGCGCGGGATACGCCGAATCAGCAACCACAATCCAGTTGCGGTGACCGTACGATGGCAGCCGATCTCGAAGCGTGGTTTGCCAGCCCATATCCGGGCCTTGGGCGGCGGCGACCGCCCCGGAAAGCGTAAGCAGGCTCGTCAACAGTAGGAATAGACAGGAACGCATGTGGCCAGTCTACTTTAAACAGTTCGGCTTAAAATAATTCGGCTCTAAGCAGCCCGGCGCTTATTGCGGCTTCGCATCAGCAGGTAGACCGGCAATCCGCAAATCACGATCAAGAGACCTGGCCAAGTGCTCGACGGGCGGTAAATAAAGAGCGCCAGCAGAATGGCCGCCGCCCCGAGGATGTAGACAATTGGAACAACAGGATACCCGAGCGTGCGGTAAGGTCGTTCAGCATCCGGACGAGTACGCCGAAGGCGAATCACGCTGGCGATGGTAAGAATGTAAAAGATCAGCGCCGACGAAATAACGTAATCCAGCAGATTACTGTAGAGGTTTCCGTATTGGCCGGTTTGGGCATTGAAGGTTCTGGGCAGGACCAAGGCCGATGCCCAGATACCCTGCACCAACAGCGATCTTCCCGGGACCTTGGCTTTGTTCAGCGTGGCCGCGCTCCGCAGAAAGAGTCCATTGTTCGCCATCGCATAATAGACCCGCGGTCCGGCCAGGACCAAACTATTCGCGCAGCCGAAAGTTGAAATCATGATTGCGATCGCCATGATGGAACTGCCCCATCCTGGCGCGATTACATCCAGCATGGCCGTCGCTACCCGATCGGAGGACGCGTGCTGAATGGCGGGTAAGGGAAGCGTCAGCAGGTAACTGACGTTTGCGAGCAGATACAGCACAATCACCACGACCGTACCGATAATGAGCGATTTCGGTAATGTGCGACGCGGATCTTTCACCTCACCCGCGGCAAACGTGATGTCGTGCCACGAATCAGCGGAAAACAGCGAGCCGGATTGAGACACGCAAATGGCGATAAACAGGCCAAAAGCGCTCGCGGCGGTGAGACCGGCTGAAATCGGGGTCAGATTAGATTGATCCCAAAAATGGGCGAAGTTGCGCTCGACTGCGGCAGAGTTGCGCCCCGCGAAAACGCCGGCAAGAATGAGTCCGGCCAAGGCTCCGGCCTTGGCCACCGTAAACAGGTTTTGCACGATCTTGCCGTATCGAATACCGAGACTATTCGTCCAGGTCAGCAGGACGATGACGGCAATTGCCAGCAGTTGGGCAGTGGAAAGCGAAATCGCATAACCGGACGAGACATGAATCGGAGGAACCAGATAGGACTGCTCTGAAATGACGGGCACGAGGAGGCCGGAGAATCTCGCAAAAGCCACCGCAACTGCCGCGATCGTGCCGGTCTGAATTACCGTGAACAGGGTCCAACCGTAGAGAAACCCCCACAGCGGCGAGAAAGCTTCGCGCAGGTAGACATACATGCCGCCAGCCTCCGGCATCATGGATGCGAGTTCGCCATACGATATGGCGGCCGCGATCGTGAGGAGGCCAGTGACCGCCCACGCCACCAGCAGCCATCCGCTACTGCCGAGCACCCGGGACATGTCGGCGGAAACGATGAAAATGCCGGATCCGATCATCGTGCCGATCACGATCATTACGGAGTCAAACATTCCCAATTCGCGAATAAAGCCCGAACTCTTGCCGCCCTGCCCGGCGGCGGTCGAGGAATGATTCATAGCTGAGTTAACTCAGTCTACTGCGGGCACATTCGTGTTAACCTTTGCTACCAGGAGTTACTCTACGCTCAGGACAGGAGAATCTTCGATGCTTCGATTTGTGCTCGCGCTCTTTGGAAGCGCGATTTTGACAACCTCAGCGGTTGCTCAATCAGAAACTTGGCAGCTTGACCCGCCACACTCCGCTGCGCAGTTTTCAGTGCGCCACATGGGCATTTCTACTGTTCGCGGAACCTTTACGAAATTGAGTGGCACTGTTCAATACGATCCGGCCGATCCGGCCAAGTCATCCGTAGACGTGACCATCGATGCCGCTTCCGTCGATTCTCGGGTTGAGATGCGGGACAACGATCTGCGCGGCGAGCATTTTTTCGATGTGCAGAAATATCCGGCGATTACGTTCAAATCCAAGCGCGTAGAGGCCGCCGGGACAGACAAGCTAAAGGTCATTGGCGACCTGACGATCCATGGTGTCACGAAGGAAGTAACGCTCGACGTCGATGGTCCCAGTAAGCCCATGACAGATCCGCGAGGAAAAATGCACATGGGCGCCTCGGCCACCACGAAGATCAACCGCATGGACTTCGGAATGAATGGGAGCCAGGGAACGGTCGGCAACGACGTCACGATCACCTTGGATATAGAGATGGTGAAAGCGGCAGCCCCATCGGCTAAGTAACTCGCGCCCATTATATTGTCGGGCCTAAAGATAAATTGCGCGGTACTAAGGCGCATTTCTTACGCCTCAACTGCGCTCTGAAATTCGCTTAGCTCGCTCCCTATTCATCGCCGCGATTGCCCGCGCTTTGCTTGCCATCGCTTAGCGGCCGAGTTAGCGAAGATCTTGCCCGTAACCTCTTTCGGCACGCGACGTGCTCTAACACAAATCAGAAAGATCAGGAAGTTGAGAGCGGGCCACCGTGACCCACGCCAAGAAATCCTGAACAGAAACGAAAAGGAGAACAACAATGAAAGCTCAAACTGGATTGAAAGCTGGTTGTAACACGTCATGTAATGCCCCGAAGAACAGCTGCGATAACGGCGGCGGGTTGGATGTTTCCGTGAAGGTGAGTGTTTGCGCGAACGTGTGCGTCTAGGCAGTAGCAACAAAACTTGAAGCATAATTCTGTTTGTCGATGCTGGGGCCGCTGAGGCGGCCCCGGATTTTTTCTGGGTAGCTACTAATGCCGGATTCTGAACTGTTCATCGCCACTGCCGGACAATTGAAGCGCGATCGAAGCAAGAGACGTCTTGCTCTGCTCGGCGTGTCCCTCGGTCTTGGATTGGCGTGGATCGCCTGGATGTTCCTGGCGCACGTAACCGTATACGCCACGACCGATCACGCTCGGGTTGAGGTCGCACAAGCAGTGTATTTCGTAGAGGCGGCGGTATCGGGGCGAGTGAAGAAGAGCAATCTGGCGCTCGGACGGCAAGTCGACGCGGGCAGCTTGCTAGTCGAGCTCGAATCGGATCCCGAGAAGGTTCATGCCCAGGATGAGCAGACGCGGCATGAAACGCTCGATGCCCAATTGGAAGATCTGCAGCGGGAAGTGGCCGCCGAGGAACGTACATCGGTTGCGGAGGGGGGCGCCGGAGTATCCGCCACGGAACAAGCCCGGGCTCATTTGGCGGAAGCTCAGGAGTCCGCTCACTTCGCGCGAGAGGAGTTGGAGCGAAAGCAAGCGCTCTATAAACAAGGTCTTATTCCCGAACTCGAGTTGCTGCGTTTTGAAGCGGCTGCCAAGGAAAAAACCTCTGAGTTGCAGTCATTCCGAAAAGGCCTGGAACAGGCGCAGCGGCAGCAGGTCATGGCCTCAGGCGACCGGCAGGCGCGCATAGAGGCGCTAAAGACGGATATTGCGCGTCTTGACGGTGAACTCGCCGCCTCCAGCAACGCCGCGGAGCAACTCCAACGCGGGCACCGCATCCTCGCGCCCGGCCGCGGCCGCCTCGGCTCGATCGCCAATCTCAGGCCCGGCGCTTATGTCCGCGAAGGCGACCGGCTGGCTGCGATCATCCCCAATGGCCGATTGAAGATTGTGGCCGAATTTGAGCCGCGGATTGCGATTGGCAGAGTTAAGGCCGGGCAAATCGGCAATCTACGGCTGGACGGATTTCCCTGGGCGGAATATGGATCCGTCAGCGCGGAGGTTACCAGCGTAGGAAGTGAAATGCATGACGGCAAGGTGCGCGTGGAGCTTGATCCGCGGCTCAATCCTCGTTTGGCGCTGCAGCACGGCTTGCCCGGAACATTGGAGGTGGCTATCGAACGTGCCTCGCCGATAGCGCTGTTGCTTCAGCAGGCGGGTGGCTGGTTTGCCGGGCCCAGTAGCGCCGCAGTCACGCCGCCGTGAACAGCCGTCGATTCTTCGTCCCTGAAGTAGTACAGACGTCGTCAATCGACTGCGGACCGGCATGCCTGAGCGCGCTGCTCGGCGGATTCGGTCTCTTCGCGAGTTATGGGCATTTGCGTGAAGCATGCCAGACCGGAGTGGATGGCGCCTCCATCGACACTTTAGAACAACTCGCTAACCAGCTCGGACTCGAAGCCGAGCAGATCGTGCTTCCAGCCGATCACATACCCCTACTCGAAGCAGCGGCGTTACCGGCGATCGCGCTGGTCAGGTTGCCCAATGGCCTCACTCATTTCGTGATCGCGTGGCAGCGCCACGGGCGCCGCTTGCAGGTAATGGATCCAGCCACCGGGCGTCACTGGCCGCGAATCGAAGATTTTGCAAAGACTCTGTATATCCACGAAATGACCGTTCCCGCCGTCGCCTGGCGGGAATGGGCTGCGTCCCAAGAGTTCACCGCTGCGCTGCACGCGCGTATCCGGGCACTCGGGATTACCGGGAAAGAAACGGCAGAGGTGATCGCGAAGGCGCTTCTCGATCCCTTGTGGCGTCCGATTGCAACGCTCGATGCGGCGGTGCGCATGCTGCAATCTTTGGACACATCCGGAGCTTTTAAGGACCCCTCGCGAATGCTCCGCTGGCTCAACATTATGGTAGAGGCGGCGTGTCAAACGCAGCAGGAGCAAATTATTCCCCGCCACTACTGGAGCGTGCAGCCCCTGGGGGATCAAGATGCTCTGCTGGTGAGCGGCGCCGTTCTAGTGCGGGCGAAGGGGCGTGGTGCTTTAGCGGCGGACCCGGCAACTCTATTACCCGAGGTCGCCGCTGCTGTGCGTGAGTCTCCGCTCCAGGCGCTTCCCGAGCTCTGGCAATTCCTAAAGCGCGATGGTGTGCTTGCGCCTGCCATGATCGGCATCGCTCTACTCGCTTCCGCGGCGGGGATCGTCCTGCAAGCTCTCCTGTTCCGGGCACTGCTGCAAGGAGGGCAAAACCTTTCGACACGCGGTGAGCGGCTGGGCGCAATAGTAGCTATCCTGCTGCTCCTCGGCATCCTGCTGGCGATCGACATCCCGACGGTGGCGACGTTGGTCGCGATGGGCAGGCGACTCGAAACACGTCTGCGCGAGGCATTCTTGCGAAAGTTGCCGCGCATCGCGGATCATTATTTTCACAGCCGCCTGACGTCGGACATGGCAGAACGCAACCACAGCTTGCACAACATCCGCGCTCTGCCCGCCCTGGGAGGACAGCTCCTCCGTTCCGCTTTCGAGCTGATTCTGACAACCGCGGCAGTCATCTGGATCGATGCTAGTCTGTGGCCGCTCGCAATTCTTTCCGCCGCCGTCGCAGTTGGACTCCCGATAGCGGTACAGCCATTCCTTGGTGAACGCGAATTACGGTCGCGTACACACGGTGGCGCGTTAAGCCGTTTCTATCTGGACGCGCTGCTTGGACTGATTCCAATTCGCACTCACGCCGGAGAGGCCGTGGTACGCGGAGAACACCGCAATCTACTTGCTAAATGGGCCAGCGCCGGCCTGGAAACTCAGAAGGTGACGATCGCGCTGGAAGGCGTTCAATTACTCACGGGATTTGGGCTGGCTGCCTTACTCGCCATTGCCTATGTTTCCCATCATCCGGAATCTTCCGCGCTCCTCTTGTTGGTCTACTGGAGTCTGAACATACCCGGAATCGGGCGGGAGATAGCGAAGCTGGCATGTGAATACCCGCTTCACCGGAATGTTGCGTTACGGCTTCTCGAACCTTTGAATGCGCTCGAAACGCAAGTGCCAAAACAGCCGCAGATGCCGAGCCCCGGCCAGCGGGTTAAATCGGTAGCGGCCACCGGCATTTCGATTTCGATGAATGAGGTATCGGTGGTGGCAGGAGGACATACCATCCTGCACGATATTTCGCTGAAAATCGAACCGGGCAGTCACGTTGCCGTGATTGGGCCGTCCGGCGCCGGGAAATCGAGTTTCATCGGACTGATGCTGGGCTGGAGCGCGCCTGCAAGCGGTACGCTGTTGGCGGATAACGAAGACTTGGCGGGAGCTAATCTCGACAAGCTTCGATTGCACACTTCCTGGATAGACCCATCCATACAGCTTTGGAACTGTTCGTTGCTGGATAACCTGCGCTACGGTCTGATGAGTGAAGCGGCGATGCCGCCTGGCCAAGCAGTGGATGCCGCCGATCTGATTTCGGTCGTTGAAAGACTTCCAGAGGGATTGCAGACTACGCTCGGCGATGGCGGCGCGCTAGTGTCCGGCGGAGAGGGGCAGCGCGTACGATTGGGACGAGCCATGCTGCGCCCCGGGGTGCGCCTGGTGCTTCTCGATGAACCCTTTCGGGGCCTCGATGCAAGCGCGCGACAGGAGCTTTTGGCGGACGTGCGGCGTTTATGGAGGAATGCAACCCTCCTTTTTGTTACGCACGATATAGCGCACACGAGGTCCTTCGATCGGGTATTGGTGATGGACGCCGGCGCAATTGTCGAAGACGGGGCGCCTGCGGAACTGTCGAGACTTTCCGGGTCGCGCTATAGCGCGCTTTTGCGCCGTGAAGCGGAGCTGAAACGAGATCTGCTGCAAGGCGCGGGGTGGCGGCGGGTCAATATTGAAAATGGTGTTCTTTCCGAGACCTTCGAGACGTCTGCCGCGCTTCGGCGTGAACGGGCTTTATGAGAACAGCGGCGGCGGAGGCGTTTGATTTGCGGCAGAATTCGTGGCCCGTATCGCGAGCCGGTGAAGCCATGCAGGCGCTGGCCGAGTATGCTGGCCTGCCACAACGGTCAGCCCTCCCGAGACAGGCGCCTAAGCGGGTGTTGGACGGTGACAAGGATGCTTGCCGCACCTGGATCGAATCGATGGCATCGTATCTGAACTTGCAAATCGAGCGGAAGGCGCTTCTCTACAGCGCACTGCCGGAGTTGTTGTGCGGCGGCCCGGCGATGGTCGAAATCAAACTCGATGGCGAGCTTCGGCTGCTTGCGATCGTGGGCTCCGGCGGTAGCCGGCTAACCGTCATCCCGCCTCAACGCGCTCCTGTTCAAATCGGCGCTGCGCAACTAAGGAGCGCTATCGCAGGCGCGCAGGAATCTGACGCGATGGCGGCGCTCGATAGCATTCTCGAACGAGTCGAGATCGAAACGGCGTCGCGTTATCAGGTGCTGCAGTCCATGCTGGAGGACCGCCTGGGCGCCGCTCGTATCGGCGAGATCTGGCGTATTGGCTTGCCTGCATCTGCCGGAATGTGGGCCCACGTGCGGCATGCTGGCGTGCCGAAAGATCTAGCTGCATTTTTGGCGCTCTATGGCCTGGAATATGGCCTCTGGATCCTATCCTGGATTTTCGTCGGTAAGTGGGGACTGGAAGGCAAGGTCGATACCGGTTGGCTGATCGGTTGGGCTTTGCTTCTGTTAACGCTGGTTCCAGTCCATATGGCCGCGATGTGGCAGCAAGCCAAAGTCGCGATCTCTTGTGGCTGGGTAATGATGCGCCTTCTCCTCGAAGGATCGTTCCGGCTCAGGCCGGAAGAGGTGCGGTACCAAGGAGTCGGGCAACTGCTCGGGCGCGTGCTCGATTCCGAAGCGCTTCCCTCTCTGGCCCTCAATGGCGGCTTATCGGCACTGATGGCGGCCATTCAACTGCTGATTGCCGGCGGCTTGCTTGCTATCGGGGTCAAGGCCTGGTTCACTGCCGTGCTGTTGTTGGCATGGATTGCGGCAACCGGCGGCTTGGCCTTTGCTTATCACCGCAGCCGCCGTGAGTGGACTCTTGCCCGGCTGGATGCAACCCAGGAACTCACCGAGCGCATGGTGGGGCACCGAACGCGCTTGGCCCAGTTGCCGCGCGAGCAATGGCATCAAGGCGAAGACGAATGTCTCGCCCGGTACGTGGATCGGTCGAGACGCATAGACCGGCTGAGCATTGCCTGTATTACCCTGTTGCCGCGCGGCTGGCTGATCGCGGCCATTGCGACGATGACGCCCGGCGTTCTGGCCGGAACATCATCCATTGGTATGTCTGGCTGGTCAATTCGGTGGGATATTTTTGGCGTTCAACGCGCTGACTCTTCTGAGCTCATCGCTAGCTGGCTTATCCGGCGCGGTGATCGCGGCAGAACGCGCTCACGGCTTGCTCGCGGCTGGGCAGCGAAGTGAGCCTGCCGGCGACCCCGCAATTGCGGTCGAAGCAGCGCAACCTTGTAGCGCCCATCTGATGGAAATGCGGGATGTGGCATTCCGCTATCCGCACCGCGCTGCCAACGCCCTGCAGCATAGTTCGTTGAAGATCTACGAACGGGACCGCATCCTGCTGCAAGGCTCGTCGGGTGGCGGCAAATCGACCTGCGTAGCGCTGGCCAGTGGTCTTCGCGCACCCGATTCAGGGCTCCTGTTTCTGCGCGGTATCGACCTGAAAACGCTGGGGGACCGGGAATGGCGCCGCCGCGTGGTCGCATCCCCTCAGCTTCACGAGAATCATCTTCTGACGGGAAGCTTAGCGCTGAATCTTCTGCTGGGCCGCGGATGGCCGCCCGAACCGGAGGACCTGGCTGAAGCTGAGACGATCTGTCGCGAGATGGGTTTAGGGGCCCTTCTGGATTCCATGCCAGCGGGTCTGATGCAAATGGTAGGCGAGAGCGGCTGGCAGCTCTCAAACGGCGAAAAAAGCCGCGTGTATCTGGCCAGAGCGCTGCTGCAACGGGCCGACCTTGTGATCCTTGATGAGACCTTCGGCGCGCTCGACCCCGAAACTGCTCAGCAAGTCGTGAGCTGCGTCCTTCGCCGCGCGCCCACCCTCTTGTGTGTCGCGCACGTGTGAGCCTGCGCCGCACTGTTGTGTTCTAATGTCCGGCATGGGAGCGAGCTTCTACCGTTGCGCGCCGGCTTGTTCGGAATAGGTCTCGAGACTTACTGGAGCCAGTTTCCCGGGCTGCGGGAGAGGCTGCAAGGGTACACCAACCAGGTTGCCGAACGCTTGAGCCGACACGGGGCGGAGGTGGTTAATCTAGGCCTCATCGATACTCCTGAGAAAGCAAGCTCTGCAGGCCACCGTTTCCGGCAAGAAGATGTGGATCTGATTTTCCTCTATGTCTCGACGTATGCGCTCTCCGCAACCGTTCTGCCGGTTGTGCGGCGCGCTAAGGTTCCCGTCATTGTCCTAAACCTTGTTCCCGCGCCGGCGATCGATTATGCGAGCTTCCACAAGCTGGGCGACCGGCAAGCGATGACTGGAGAATGGCTGGCCTTTTGCCAGCCCTGCTCTGTTCCGGAAATTTCCAACGTATTCAATCGCGCGGGAATACGATTCTTTCAGATTACGGGCGCGCTAGACGGCGATCCCGAGTGCTGGAAAGAGATTGACGAATGGATGGAAGCCGCTCGCGTCGCCTACGTCATGGAACACAATCGACTGGGCCTTATGGGCCATTACTACGGAGGAATGCTCGATATCTATTCAGATCTGACCCAACAATGTGCCTGCTTCGGAACCCACATTGAAATGATCGAGGTAGACGAGTTAGCGGCCCTCAGTGATGAAGTAAGTGCCGGCG
Source organism: uncultured Acidobacteriaceae bacterium (assembly GCA_963795445.1). Taxonomy (GTDB): domain Bacteria; phylum Acidobacteriota; class Terriglobia; order Bryobacterales; family Bryobacteraceae; genus Bog-105. Next base: position 276,464 of record CAWCHX010000018.1, read on the forward strand.
AGATCGCAGATCGCGTGTCCCATTTCGAGCAGGCCTTTGAAGTTCAGCCTGATTGTCCTCGCGAGGAGCTTGAGCGAGCCGCTAAGACCTCAGTCGCTCTCGATCGGCTGGTAGCGAATCACTCGCTGGGCTCACTAGCCTACTATTACAGCGGCACCGGTAATCCGCCCAATGAAGACGCGATCAGCTCAATTATTCTTGGCGCCAGCCTTTTGACGGCGCGCGGTGTCCCGGTCGCCGGAGAATACGAAATCAAGAATGCGCAAGCGATGAAGATCATGGATAGCTTCGGCGCAGGAGGCTCTTTCACCGAATACTATGCGGTCGATTTTAAGGACGACGTTGTGCTGATGGGCCACGACGGTCCCGGCCACATTGCCATAGCCCAAGGCAAAACGAAGGTTCGCCCTTTGCAGGTCTATCACGGCAAAGTGGGGCGTGGTTTGTCGGTCGAGATGTCGGTTCGTCACGGTCCAGTCACGCTCCTCTCCGTTGTGGAAGGCCGTAACTCGCAACTGAAACTTCTTGTTGCTCAGGCGGAATCGGTTCCCGGTCCTATTCTCGAGATTGGTAATACAAACAGCCGCTATCGTTTTTCAATTGGCGCTCGCCGATTCATCAATGAGTGGAACGCCGAGGGCCCAGCTCACCATTGCGCGATTGGCATTGGGCATATCGCGAGTAAGTTGGAAAAGTTAGCAGACTTGTTGGGAATGCAATACGTTCAAGTATGTTGAGGCAGTAGATGTATCCTACTCGTATCTCAAAGCTCTCAATGGATCTACTCGGGCCGCGCGAAGTGCGGGCATGCAAGCTGAACCCGCCATGCACAGAAAGAGAATGAGGGCCGCACCCACGAAGTAGGTAGGATCATTTGGGCTGACACCATAGAGTTGATTTGCCACGAGGCGAGTCGCGCCAATTGCGGCGGGAATACCTATCGCCAAACCGGCGAGACCCTGTGCCAATGCTTCGCGAACGATCATTCCCAGCACGGAAGCGCGGGGGGCGCCCAGAGCAATGCGAATACCAATTTCACTGGTCCGGCGCTGCACTGTGTAGGACAATAATCCGTAAAGCCCGAGACAACTAAGCACCAGCGCTACACCTCCGAAAAACATCGCGAGCGTAGCGACAGCGTTCTCTTGGTTCAACATTAGATTGACATCCTCTGAAAGAGTGCTGACTCGCAGGACGGCAAGGTCAGGCGCAACATCAGCAATGGCTCGGCGAACCTCCCCGGCAATGGATTGCGGAGACTCGGCGGATTTCACTTCAATGGTATTGATGAAATGCGATTCGTCCGAAGAAGCCGGAGTGCCGGGGATTGGTTGCAGTAAGGGGAAAAATGCCATTGGTACAGGCTCGTCACGAGGCGAATCGTATTTCGCGTCCTGGACCACGCCAACGATCTTAAAATCACCGGCATGGCGCGCTCCGCCGATGCCAAAACTTGCACCGATGGGGTTCTGATTCCGCAAGAAGCGCCTGACAAATACATCAGTTACGACCGCCACAGGCGTTGCATCCGGCGAATCATGCTCGTTGAAGGTACGACCGAGCAGAACCTTAGTGCCAAGTGTGTGAAAATAGCCAGGCGAAACACGGTTCAACAACGCGTGCATTCGTTCGTCTGCTTTCGGCGTGTGGCCTTGGACCGAGACGGAAAATCCCCAACAACATTTGTTGAACGGGCTGTAGTAAGACAAGCTTGCAGCCTCTACACCCCGGAGCGAATTGAGACGCGCGTACAGAGCTCGATAGAGCGAAGCGAGACGACTGTGTTCGTAACCCGCGTGAAGCGTATCTACGTTGACGACCAGGACGCCTTGCCCATCGAAGCCGAATTGCTGGCCACCCAGCTTTGCAAGGCTCCGCGCAAACATGCCAGCGCCGGACAATACGACAAGCGCGAGCGCTACCTCGGCGATGATGAGTGTGGCGCCTATTCCGAATGCGCGGGAAGAAAGACGAGAGCCTTTGATTCCCGGACTCGCGCCCTTGATGGTAGGCGCGAGCTTTGGAGTCATGCGCGCGGCTGGAAGTAAGCCGAAGACAACCGCCGCAGTGCAGCAGAGAGTCAACGTAAATACTAAGACGCGCAGATCGGGCGCGGTTTGGACAGGCAGGTAGTTCGTGCCTCGGAAGAAGAGCGCGACCAGAACATGCGTACCGGCGGAAGCGAATCCCAATCCGAGTGTGCCACCTGCAAGCGCCAGCACCAGACTCTCGGTTAAGGATTGGCGCGCAAGACGCCAGCGGCTTGCCCCCAGAGCTAACCGTACGGTCGTCTCATTCCGTCGCGCAGTTCCGCGAGCGAGCAGCAGGTTAGCGATGTTCCCACACGTGATCAGCAGAACCACTAACGATATGCCTAGCAACAGCCGCAAAGACAGCGCGTAATCCCGCTGCATGTGCGCGATTCCGCTGCCGCCCGGCGTAAGTTCGACACGTGCTCGCATCATAGTTGCGCGATCCTCGGCTGAGACGCTCGATCCGGCGCGAGCAAGTAGCCAATTCCGCAACGCTGCCGTGAGTCGGACCTGCGCTTGCGCTGTAGAGATCCCGGGTGATGAGCGCCCGATGAGATATAACCAATGTTCAGTGGGTTGGTCGATGAGCGCGCGTTCCCCGTTTAGTTCGCGATCGGCGGAGAGCGGTAGCCAAAGGTCTGGTGGATCTGGCCGGAGAGTCTCCCCGTAGAAGCCTGGCGGAGCAACTCCGATGATGGTGAACGAGGCGCCACCGAGGTAGATAGTTGAGCCGATCGCAGAAGGATCGGCTCCGAGCCGACCCCGCCAATACGGGAAACTGACGACCGCAACAGCGGCCGCCGATGCCGAATCATCCTCAGCACGAATAGGGCGGCCCAAAGCGGTTTTTACACCTAGCACATCAAAGTAATTTCCCGACACGAGTCTTGCTTGTCCAAGTTCAGGCCGTGCCGAACCTGCGCGACGTACACTAACACCGGTTTGTGTCGTGCTTTGAACCGCGCAGAGTTCGCCAAGGGCGTGGGTGCTTTGCAGATGCCTGTAAAGGTCATAAGAATAGAGCGAGAACAAACCGTCCTCAGGCATTCCGCTCTCGCTGCCTGATCCGCGTTCGGGACCGAGAACGAGCAATCCTTGTGGGTCGCGAACGGGTAACGATTTGAGAAGCACAGCATTAATGATGGTGAAGATCGCTGTATTAGCGCCGATTCCCACGGCAAGACTCAACACCGCCGTCGCTGTGAATCCCGGTGACTTGCGCAGACTGCGCAACGTATGCCGAACATCTTTGACGAAGTCTTCCAACCACATTCCACCCCATGCTCTACGAACATCCTCCCGGACAAGAGTCGCGTTGCCGAAGGCGCGTTTGGCGGCGTATTGGGCTTCCTCTGATGAAAGGCCATTCTCCTGAAGCTCGGCGGCTTCCAGGTCCATATCTGAGCGCAACTCACGCTCTAGATCTGCGTCACGATCTTTTCTCCTGAAGGAAAACCAGTGCACGTCAACTCTCCTTCACCGGCCACATGATTCGCGCAGTTGTGCACTGAATGTACTTCGCAATCTGATGTCCGTGCGCAGGGCCAAAAAGCAAAGTACCGAGAATCAGCATGTCCAGAGTGCCCTGCAGGAGTTCAACCCGTCCCGATATTTTCTTCTCTACGCCCATAGAAGACATTCTACCCTGCTTCGCCATGACCCGGGGAAGACGGTCTTCCCAAATACTTGCGAGGGCTAAAGTCGACGCCGTTTACCCGATAACTGCCATTCCGTGAAGGGTGATCGTACTCCGCGAATCAGGACATTAATGCAGTACGGAACACGGGAGCTGAAGGCGCGTTGTAGTGCGGGCGCGATCTGGTCGAGTGATTCTACGGTCTCGCCCTCCCCGCCGAAGCCTTTCGCTATCAGGTCATAGCGAGTGGAGCGCAACTCGCAGGCGACGGTAGTTCCGTCCATCGGAGCCCTGCAGTTGACGCTCGAGTCCCCAGCCGGCGTCGTTGCCAACAATCACCACCAAGGGCAGTTTGTAACGTACGGCAGTATCCAGTTCTGCAATGTAGAAACCTAAAGCTCCGTCTCCGGTGATGACCACCACCGGCTTGCGGGGATTAGCAAGCTTAAGCGCGATTCCGTTGGGGAGAGCCGCGCCAATCGTGGCTAGCGGGCCCAGACGAAGCCAACCGCCTGGATGAAGAGCGGGCATGAGCGTGCGTCCCCAATGCGTAAAATCGCCGCCATCCCAAGCCAGCAAAGTCTCGGCAGGAATCGCGCGCCGCAGTTCAGAGTAGAAGGCCGCCGGATGCAAAGGCGCTTCCCGATCGAGAGATTGTTGTTCCAGCTCCTTGCGCCAGTCCTTTCGAAATTCTTCGAGACGAGAGAGCCAGGGCGCATACGATTTTTGAGGCACCGCACCCGGCTCCATGAAGGCGTTTAGGGTTTGCTTCACATCCGCGCACATCGCCACATCGAGCGCGCGATTCATCCCGAGTTCTGGCCCGTGGAGATCCACTTGAATGCATTTAGCATCCGCATTCAGGAAGCGCGGGCTTCCCATACCTAACCGAAAGTCGATCCGCTTACCGAGAATCAGGAACAGATCGGCTTCTTGAAAAGCCTGGTGCGAGGCGCGATTCAAAGCTGGATCGGCATATCCGAAACAAAGCCGATGATCATCGCGCACCAGGCCGCGGGCCATGCCGATAGTGAAGAGCGGCAAAGACGTAGCCTCGATGAACCTTTGCAACTCTGTTCCGCTATCGGCCCACCAGGCGCCGCTACCTGCGATTACCACTGGACGTTCCGAGTTCCCCAGCAAATCCAATGCGTATTTCACATCGCGGGGCGCTGGCGCGGGTCCTTCCAGCACCGCCGGTGGATGCGTGATGGAAGAAGATGCCTCCGCCGAAAGTATGTCGACAGGAATCGTGAGGTGCGCGGGACCCATTCGACCGGTCGTCGCCTCGGCATAAGCGCGAGCGAGATAGAAAGGAATCTGGCCGGCTGAAAAAGGTTGGGCGGCCCACTTCACGACGGGCCTAACTATGCCGAGCTGGTCGATATCCTGAAAAGCCTGACGATCCGCATTGGCGTTGGCACGGCTGCCGCTTACCGCGATGACCGGACTGGCAGCCAGGTATGCGGTGGCTATGCCGGTCAGTGAGTTCGTATGACCAGGCCCTCCCGTGACAAGCGAGAGGGCTGGTTTGCGGGTGACGCGAGCATAAGCATCGGCAGCGTGTACTACTGCCGCCTCATGGCGCATGTGGATGATCTCGATACCAGAGCGGCCAGCCGCCGCAAGAATCGAATTCAGGTGATCACCCACCAGGGTGAAAAGTTTCTCGAAGCCGAGTTGCTGAAGCGTATCAACGAAGAGCTGAGCACCGGTCGGCATCGAAATACCGCGGAGAAAACTGCTATTGCGCTTCTACTACCAAAAGTTTGAAGCTTCCGGGCTGAATGGAGGGCCGTGGATGCGGGTTCGCTGCGCTCTTTTGCGGAGCCGGGCCGAAGCTTGCCGTCGACAAATAAATTTTGTGTGTTTTCTCGTCGAGCGCCATCGTTCGCGCTCCTGCCGCCGTCTGCACAGTCTGGATCACGCCGTATTTATCCTTGCTCAACTCTCGAACCACGCTGAGCGTTCCACTCTCTCCATTGGAAGAAAAAGCCAGTTGCGTGCCTGGATCGTAAGCTGCTGCATCGGGTCCTTCGCCGATTGCGGGAGTCGCGATCACTCTGCCTGAATCGGCATCAACTACAGCCATCATCTTGTTATCACAGACCGAAAACAAGCGGCGATTGGCCGCGTCGATTGCCAAACCCGAAGGAGACTCGCACGGCGACAAAGGCCAATGCGCAATGACGGTCATGGCCTTGGAATCAATCCTGACGATCTCATTCTTATCTTCAATATTGGCGTAGACGCTTCCGTTTCCGTCACTCACCGGAAATTCAGGCTTGCCCCCCAAGCTGATAGTTCCAACATTGGTGCCTTGGCCATCAACGACAGTGGCGTTTTGACTTCTACCATTGAAAGCAAACACTCGTCTCGAGGCGCTATCGTAAACAATTCCGTCAGGATTCGTACCCGCCTTCGCCTTGTTCTTAATGCTGAGGTCTTTCAGATCGAATACGACTACTTCGTTGGCTCCTCCGTCACTGATAAAGCCAAGGCCAAGGTCATCGGCGACTGCAATACCATGAATCCGAGTCATTCCTGAAATCTTACCGATCGGCTTTTGAGAGTCGAGATCGACCACCGCGACCTCCGTCCCATGTGAGACGTACAACCGGCGATTGGCGGAATCGGCAGTCAGATAGTCCCATCCTCCACTTCCTCCAATTTCGATCGAACCCGTCGTTTTATAACCCTGAGCAACCGCGACTGGCGTCGACAGAGCAGCAAGCAAAAACAGCGAAAAGAGCTGGCGGCCTATTTTCATATCCAAGCCATTGTACCGGCGATTTCTGAAAAATCGGTGAAAGACCCCAACGCCCTTCATGAACTGAAATCGTGCCGGATTCTCAAGCTGAAAGCCGGAAACGACGCTCAGTAGCGACTGGCTGGACGGCTTCGCCGGGCGCATGACGATACGCCTCGACACAAATGTTGCCAATGAGTTCTGCCAGATCCCGAACATCTTCGTCGCTGTGATAATGGTGGAAACAGAACCGGATGCCGGACGTTCTTTTGCCGGAGTCCAAATCTGCCGTCACCAAGCGGCAGTCCAAGCGTCTCGCTTCGAGCGTGCGGTAGAGAGCTTCGATCTGCGGTACATCGCTGACCACCACCACTGAAGTGTCCGCCGAGATTCCGACGGTTCGAAGGTCTAGCTTGTGCATCTCATCGCGGAACAAGCCGGCTAGCTTCTTCGTGTGCTTCGTGGCGCTTTCGACACCGACGGAAAGCCACTCATGCTTGAGTACATAATTCAGAGCGAACCAAGGCAGAAAGCTGTCATAGGCCGGCGACATATCCTGTGCGTCGGTTTGCCGAAAACTGGAGAAAGGACGCCTACTGTGAGCTGCTTGACGGATGTCCCCCGCAACTCTCAGCAGCCAGCTATTCCGAATCAAGACGCCAACTGACGGGGATCCCAACAGCCAGCCATGGCCGAGAAACGCATAGTAGGCAGATCGGACCATCGTATCGTCATTCACAATGATGTTGCCAATAGCTTGCGAGCCGTCGATCACAAACAGGGTGCGCAGATTCTCTGCCCGCGCTTTGTCGATCAGATCTTTGAGATCGAGCACAATCCCCGTATCGGGGAATACGTGACTGAGAACGGCGATGTCGGGTTTTTTCTCAATGCAAACCTGCACCAGCGCGGAGACGATCTCCCCAGGCGAAGCATTGTTCCAAAGCAGAGGCTGGATGGGAACAGTCTCAAGCCCAAATCTGTATATGGGTTGAAGGCGCCGTTCCACTGTATTGCGGAGGGAGCGATGTTCGGCATCGGTCGTCAAGATCAGTGTTGGTTGCGCGCCGCGCGCATCGAGCAATTCGCCGAGTGCGAACTCGATTCCGTCAGACGCGCTGTCATGCAAGCTGATGGATTCGGCGCTTACGCCCAACAGGGTTTCTAAGTTGCTGAACAGCGCATCCGCGCCGCTCCAGGTGACGGTGGCGCTCCCTTGCGTCAGAAAGCGCCGAGCGGCCTCGGGACTGGAAACCGGCATGAGGCTGGAGCACGCCTTCAATTCCTTCGCCAAGGCGCGATTGGGCGTCGAACGGTGTGTAGCGTCGAAGCTTCGCATATCCCAATCGAGTTTGCTAATGGCAGGAAGACGCTCAATGCCGTCGATGGTGGGCAAAATCGAAAGGTATTGCAGCACGCCAACGGCGATAGGTCCATACTTGACCAGCAAAGACAACCAACCCGGAAAATGGAGAGTCAAAAACGGAACCGAGAGCAAAACCAGCCACAGGGCTGTCAGGGTAAGAAATAGAGTTAGGCTTTTCGCCTCTGCGCTGGCCCTCTCCTTCCCATAATCGCGATAGCGGTCGGCGAAATATTGCTTGGGCAAGTTCAACCAGAAGACCGCTCCGAAACTGAGCAGGATCAGCAAGAGTTCCAGGGCTCCGCCTGAAGTGCGCCAATAGTACGCCAGCAGGTAATTTCCAATTACGCGGAATGGCTCTGGAAGAACGCCAACGGTGTGATCGGTGTGAAACACCAGGACATGCTTCACGAAGAATAGAGCGGCGAAAAAGCCGAAAACGGAGCACAAGATCCGCGCCATGCGGAACTTGAAGCCCTCATAGCTCTCATCCGGAGGTGTAAAACGTAAGCCGATCGCGCTCATGGCTTCCTCGCGGGAAATGAAGATGCAAGCAGGTAAGCCCTATAGCTATTTTTCTCGAGCGGCTTTAACTCGCCGTTCTCGTCAAAGCGGTAGTCGTGTCCTGTCTTGGTGTGCTCTAGCGGTTGCGACGGAATCTTGAAGCCTTCTGCCGCCAGAGTGCCCAGTAGCGCGTACGAATCGTATCCGTACTGAAAGCCTTCGCTGATGTCGGAATCCTGGGCAGCATCGGCGACCGGATTTGTGGGAAGCATTGCAAAAACTTGAAAAGGGAATATATATTTTTCCTTATCGTTCAGATCCTGCTGATAAGCGCCACTCGATAGCAGAACCGTGAGATGGTCGAAGGATCGGGAGGGATCATGTGGGCGGCAGGAGACCTGGTCTTCATCGGCGCGATAGCCTTTTAACTTGTTTAGTAGATCCAAGCCGTGCGATGGAAAGCCAAGATAGACGATCAGGTCGATATTTGCGCACCACAATTGGGGCATAAGGTCCGCAAATTCAAGCTGTTCGGTTACTTCGAAGTTATAAAGGATAATCTCTTTATCCTTTACCTGCGGTTTTAGCTCGTGGGCGAGCTGCCGTTGCAGAAATTCGCCGAAGCTGTTCGGTTCATGAAAGACTCCCAGGCGAAGCCGCTGATCTTTGCGGAGACGGCCCTGTATCCAATTTGCGATGTTACTAGCTTGCCGGCCATTGGTCGGCATCATGCGAAACACAATTCCGCGAGTATCTTCAGCTGGCCCCATCAGATCGTCATTGGCGGCCACGGTGAGTAAGAGCGGGATTTCCATAGTTCGGCAAAACCGGACCACGGGAGGGGAATCGGGCGAGGTGAGAAGTGAAATCACGCCTAACACCGAACCACGTGCGACTCTCGAGGCTAGCTGCTGATAGATTTTGGTTGACTTCACATCGCTCTGCCCCTCAAGTTCGGCATGTAAGTTCAATAGATCGAGCGCGGGTCCGTTCTTAGGGATGGCTTTGCATAGGCCGACGAGCGCCTCCTCCGACTCATTCTCCTCGTCAGGAGTTATATCGTCCGTGCAGTTCTGCGCCGTTGAATCGCCGTTGTAGACCACCAGAATCTTGCCCTTGCTCTGGGACACATAAGGACTGGCTAGAACCTCATACGCCGCCCAAAGGAGCAAAATCGCCGCAGCCGGATACACCAGGTGTCTCATCCAAGTCAAGAATCGTTGCACGGCATCGGACCTCTGGGGCAACGTTTGCAATTGCCTGGCCAACATCTCCGCGATCGCTTTTCGTAACCGGTGTATGCTGTTTCTGACGATGACGCGCAGAGAGTCCCTGTTAGCCCTGGGCGCAGTCTTTCAAGAGGCAGCGAAACGGTTACCCGCCAATCGGAATGTGCGCTGGGCGCTTGGGTCGAATTTGTGGAATTCATATCCGGGAACCCGCTTCACGGACATTCTCGACGTAATGCGGGACACGGGATTTAAAGGCATGCGCCTGACGCAATATCCGCAAATCCTGCAGAAGTACGAGATCACGGCGGAGCAAATAGAAAAGGAAATGTCGAGCCGCGGACTGCAGATGGTGACGATCTCTTTCAATGGCGCAACCGACGATCCGGCGCAGCAGCCGGAGATTCTCAAGCGCGCCCGCGCCGCCATGGATTTCCTAAGGCAGTTTGGCGCCAGGCACCTGGTTGTTTTTTCGCCACGGCGCGGAAAAGGCGCCGAAGCATTCGCAAGCATGTGCGCTTGCTTCAATCGCATCGGCGAGACCGCAAACGAAATGGGTTTCAAAGCAGGCTTGCACAATCACCTGGGACAGATGGTGCAGAATCCGGATGAAATTGACCGGTGCATGCAAATGACAGATCCCAAGTTGTTCTACTTCTCTCCGGATACCGCGCACGTGTATCTTGCTGGCGGCGATCCCGCTGCCATCATGAACAAATACAAAGCGCGCCTGATGATGGCCGATTACAAGGATGCGAAGCGCGCCGGCCTCTCTGAAAAGTACGTCTCGAATACCTTCGACTTGGGAGACGGCGAAATCGATTTTCCGGCATGTCATCGCGTGCTGCGCGGCATGAACTTCAATGGATGGCTGTGCGTGGATCTGGACATCGCGCGGAATGGCCCACTCGCTAGCTATCGGCGCTGCGATGCCTACATTACCAGCGTTCTAGAGCCTATTTACGCATGATGTAAACGGCGGCGGGTTAGACCGCGTGGATTCGCGGCCAGGCGAGTTCAAAGCCCTGGGCGAGTAACCGCGTCTGAAAATCCTGTAAGTGCGTTTTGCTATTTCGAATGGCGCGTGGAAGCTGCTTAGTTTCGATTGCATGCGCTGCGAGCGCGCCGGCGGCCTCGCCGATATTCCACTCCACCGGATGCAGCCGGTAACACCCATTTGTAATATGAGTCGTGCCGATGTTTTTGCAGGCGGGCAGAAGGTTCTCCATTCGTACCGGAACGAGAGCTCCTAACGGGATTTGAAAAGGCACAGAACTGATGTCGATGTAGTTCGTGCCTCCTGCCGAGGGATGCAGATCGATTCGATAACAACCGATCCCTACGGTGTCGGGAAAAGCCTCGGCGGAAACCGCTTGCTCAGGCAGTCCGGTCTCGCTCATCCGCATCTTTGTTCCCACGTGCTGCTCGAGAATCGTGAATTCCGCTTGGATGCGCCGGGATTCGCGGATGTACGCCGCTTTGGCAAGACCATCTTCTGTTCCGGCAATGTCTCTACGCAGCCGAAGTCCCTTCCAGCCGATGCCGCCGTCCGGCCTGGAAGCGTCAGTCTGCATCCAGTACAGAAGAGAAAGGCTGAGCTGTTTCGCGCGTTTGAGATATTGTTGCTTCTGGTCTGGCGTACAGGTCACCAGATCGCCCAGCCAGAAATCGTTTTGCGGCCAGTTCACCAGCGTAATGGAACTGCGATAAGTCCCGGGCTGAAAATTCGATCGGTCGGCGATGCGGCGATACGTCCACAAATTCAGGCCCGCCTTCGTCGGCCCTTGCGGGTTCGGTTCGAAAAAGGCATCGCGCTTTGCGAGCGTTCTTGGATCGCACATGCTCCAGCTAAGAAGCGAACCTGTCCAGGGCGGAGTAAGTTTCGGGACGTACTCTCGCCAGAAGCTATACTCGCTTGGCTTGTCGATGGTGTGATCCTCTCCCGGACAGTAATCCATCGCAAGACAGAAAGTAAATGACTGGCTGTTACCGGGTTGTGCCACAGAGGGCGCGTGCAACTCGCCCGTTTGGGCGTGTGATTCGGCGCCCGTAACAAACTCCGCGCGCGTGAGCGGCAAGAGATCCCCGAGTTCCGTCGCATCGAGGAAGTACGAGGCCAGTATCGTTCGTGCAATTCCTTGCTTGAGATCGCGCACCGTCACGCTCGTTACGCGATCCCCGGCGGTCGCCGCAGCCTCAGGAACATGCTCGAGCAACACCGTAAGCTGGCCGTTTCCGATGTATGGCATGAGCATCGCTTCCAGCACGGCGACGGATACTCGGAACTCATGCGTCAAGCGCGAAACGGCTCCATTACCAGGATTCAGATCCGGGCGCGCCCGGGCCTGCTCGGTAAGGGGGTAATGCTCACGATAGTAGTTGCGCACTGAAGTGCGGTATTCACGATAGCTGCGCGTACAGCCGAATTCCTCAATCCAGGGATGTTCGTCGGGTGGAACCGCTTGCGCCGTTAACTGGCCGCCGAGCCAATCGGTCTCTTCCGTCAGAATCACCCGCATGCCGCTGCGAAGGGCGGCCAGCGCGGCGGCAAATCCACCCGTTCCGCCCCCGATGACCGCTACGTCGCAGGAAAGCTCGGCTGACGCCGCAAGCGCTCGTGGCAGCAGAAGCAGAGGCGGAGACATCCGCAGAAAAGCGCGGCGATTTATATTAACCATGTGCTGCGATGCTATTCATCCTTATCTTGTCAGGCCTTACCCGGTATTACCGCATCTCCTTGTGTTAACCTATAAAGGTAAAAATCGAGATTAAGGTAAAGACGAGGAGTATTGTTTTCTAGCATGGCCCTGGCGGAGCAAAAGTCTGAAACGATTAGCAAATACAGGATCCACAAATCGGATTCTGGTTCGCCAGAGGTGCAGGTTGCCCTCCTGAGTCAGCGAATTCTTCAATTGACGGAGCATTTCAAGACGCATAAGAAAGATCATCACTCGCGGCGCGGTTTGCAGTTGATGTTGTCGCGGCGTCGAAAATTGCTCAATTATTTGAAAGATCGCAATCCGGACCGCTACAAAGCTCTGATCCAGAGCCTCGGCATCCGCCGCTAGATTGCAATTCTCAGATAGGCGCGTAGTGCGTCTGTCATGACGGTTCCACATATCAGCTCTAAGTCCTCACTTAATTCCGAAGTTGGTACGCACGCCAACCTTGTTTTTGTTTGGCGGCGCGCATTTGAATATGGATGCGGATCACGCATCGGGAATTATAAATGTCACACACAGTTGAAATAGACCTTCATGGGTCAAAGGTCTCGATCGAGACCGGTAAAGTCGCTAAGCAGGCCGATGGGTCTGTTGTCGTTCGCTCCGGAGATTCGGTGGTGTTGGTCACCGCATGCTCCGCGCCAAAGCCGAAGCCCGGCGCCACGTTCTTCCCGCTCACGGTGGATTACCGCGAGTACACCTATGCCGCGGGTAAGTTCCCGGGCGGGTTTATAAAGCGCGAGGGACGCCCTTCGGAAAAGGAAATACTCACCAGCCGCTTGATTGACCGGCCCGTGCGGCCGCTGTTTCCGGAAGGCTATAGCCACGAGACGCAGATCATCGCCATGGTGCTTTCTGCCGATCCGCAACATGATCCCAGCGTTCTCGCCATTGTCGGGGCGGGCGCCGCTCTGGCCATTTCCGATATCCCCTTTCACCACGTCCTCGGTGGAGTCCGGGTGGGACTTATCAATGGCGTCTACCAGGCCAACCCGCAGTATGACGAGACCAAGGACGCCAAGCTGAGCATCGTCGTGGCCGGCACAGAGCAGGGAATCGTCATGGTTGAAGCCGGCGCTAATGAAGCGTCGGAGGAGCAGGTGATCGAGGCCATCGAGTTCGGCCATGACTGCTGTAAGAAAATCATCGCCGGTATTCGCGAGCTGGTTCAGCTCGCAGGCAAGACCAAGCGCACGTACACGGAGCCGCCCGTCAATGAGGCGATGCTGGGCAAAATCTCGGACGCCGTTCGGGCCGACCTTACCGAAGCGCTCAACACTGGGAAGCACGGAAAAGCGGAAAGCCACAACCGTGTGGATCAAGCTAAAGCCAATGCTCTGGCTCTTTATACCGAGCCCGCTGAACAAGCCGAGGCTGGTAAGGTTTTCGAGCACCTGAAAGAGCGGATCTTCCGCGACGAGATGCTAAAGGATCGCCGCCGCCCGGATGGCCGCGCCTTCGATAAGATTCGCCCCATCACTTGTGAAATCGGCGTGCTCCCGCGTACTCACGGGTCCGCAATTTTCACGCGCGGCGAAACACAAGCTCTGGTTACCACTACGCTGGGCACCAAGGACGATGAACAGCGAATTGAACTATTCGACACCAGCGAAACCTCAAAGCGTTTCATGCTGCACTACAATTTCCCGCCGTTTAGCGTGGGAGAAGTGGGCTTCATGCGTGGGCCGGGCCGCCGCGAAATAGGCCACGGAGCGCTGGCCGAGCGCGCTCTTTCCCGCGTCATTCCCGATGAGAAGGATTTCCCGTACACGCTCCGCGTGGTCAGCGACATCCTGGAATCGAACGGCTCCAGTTCCATGGCGAGTGTTTGCGGTGCAACGCTCTCGTTGATGGATGCTGGCGTGCCTGTCGGCTCACCGGTCGCCGGGATCGCGATGGGTCTGGTCATGGAAGGCGATTCTTATGCTGTCCTCACCGACATCGCCGGCGCGGAGGATCACTACGGCGACATGGACTTCAAGGTTGCGGGCACGAAGAACGGCATCACCGCCCTGCAGATGGACATCAAAGTTCCTAACGTCACGACGAAGATTATGCACGAGGCGTTGGAGCAGGCGCGCCGCGGCCGCCTGGAAATCCTCGAGAAGATGATTGCCACGATCTCCACCCCCAGAGCGGAGCTTTCTCAGTATGCCCCGCGCATCTATACAACCAAGATTCCGACCGACAAAATTCGAGAACTCATCGGACCGGGCGGTAAGGTGATCAAAGGCATCATCGAACAGACCGGCGTCAAGATCGATGTCACCGACGATGGAACCGTCAACATTTTTGCTTCCGACGGTGAATCCGCCAAGCGAGCCCTGCAGATGGTCAGCGACATCGCGGCCGTGGCGGAAGTCGGCAAAACTTATCTGGGCAAAGTGGTACGCATCGCGGAATTCGGAGCCTTCGTCGAAATCTTCCCCGGCACCGACGGCTTATTGCACATCAGCGAGATCTCCGAAAGCCGCATCAAGAATGTTCGGGACGAGCTCAAAGAGGGCGATCAGATCCTTGTAAAAGTGCTTGCGCTCGAGGGTAACAAGATTAAGCTAAGCCGCAAGGCCATCTTGCGGGAGCAACGCGAGAAGCTGAAGACGGGCGCGGAAAAGGGCGACTAGCGCGCGAGCATCCTTTCATGGATCGCTCAGCTTTCCTCCGCGCCTTTATCCGTCCCGACGCGCGAGGCCTCGAAATCGGCCCCAGTTATAGTCCTACCTTTACAAAGGCGTCCGGAGCCAATATTGAAGTTGTCGACTACCTCGACGCGGATGGGTTAAGGGCGAAATACGCCGGGAGCCCGAACGTTGACATAAGCAAAATCGAGGAAGTAGATTATGTCGTCGACAACGGAGACATCGCTGCAGCCATCGATAAGAGGGATTACTACGACTTCGTCATGGCATCGCATGTTATCGAGCATATGCCGGACGTCATCGGTTTTCTCGCGGCGTGCGAAACAGTTCTTAAGCCCTCCGGCCTTTTGATCCTGGCCGTGCCCGATAAGAGATCGTGCTTCGATCTTTTTCAACCGCTCGCGAGCACTGGCGCGATTTTACAGGCTCACCTGGACGGGAGAACTCAGCCGTCCATAGGAGCCGTTTTCGACGATCTCGCATATAACGTCGTACGAGACGGCGCGATCAGCTGGGCGCTCGAAACACGCGGGGGAACGTTGCAGTTTTTCCGGGATTTCAGACATGTCAAGCACGATTACAAAACCCTGCAGGACAGTCCTCGTCGCCACGACGTACACATCTGGAGATTCGTCCCCTCAAGCTTCCGCCTGATCATGAATGATCTTTATGAAGCAGGTCTGACTCTGCTGCGCGAGCACAGCTTTCACGAAACCGTGTGGAACGAGTTTTTCGCGGTCTTGTCTCGAGAAGGATGGGGCTGCGGTGTTGATCGCATGGAACTCGCTAAGCGTATCCACTACGAACAACTGCAGATTTCAATCGAGGAGCGAGCGGCACTTTCCTAGATGCCCGTCAAGCGAATAAACAACGCCGCCACGATTCCGCCGCAGATCGGCCCTAAAATCGGCACCCACGCATAACTCCAGTCCGAAGACCCTTTCCCCGGAATCGGCAAGAAACTGTGGGCCAGTCTAGGGCCCAGATCGCGGGCCGGATTAATCGCATACCCTGTCGTTGCTCCCAGCGACAGGCCGATGCTCCACACCAGAGCTCCCACCAGCACGGGGCCCAAACCTGGAGCTACTCCGCCAGGCGCCAATCTCCTGGAAACCAGCGCCGCAGCCACCAACACCAGCACGAAGGTCGCAATGACCTCGCTCAAAAAATTGCTTCCAAGGCTTCGGATTGCCGGTCCGGTTGAAAAGCACGCCAACTTTTTCCCCGCATCCTGTGTCGGTCGCCAATGCGGCAAGTAAAACAGCCACACCAACACCGCGCCTGTGATTCCGCCTAATATCTGCGCTGGAATGTAAGTAAATAACCGCTCGGAATGCCCCGTCATCAGAACGGAAGCCACTGTGAACGCCGGGTTCAGATGTGCGTCTGTATCGCCCATCGAAATGCTCACGGCGACGCCTGAAAATACCGCCAATCCCCAGCCGACCGTGATCGTCAACCACCCGGCCCCTTCCGCTTTGGAGCGGCTCAGCAGCACGCCGCCCACAACTCCGTTTCCCAAAAGAATCAGGACCATCGTCCCCACAAACTCACCTGCAACGGCCGCATCTAAGTGCATAAGTCAGAGAATGCCCGCCTTCCTGTCATGAATGCCACACGTATCGCTCCGCCAGTCTACGATACGCCACCACTTCTTGCTGTTCCCACTCCGCGTTTTTCCCGAGCTCGCGCGCCAGCAGCCGCGCTGTCGCCGGTGCTGCTTCCATACTGGCTTCCGCGTCCAGGAACAAGGCTCGCGTCCGGCGCGCCAGCACGTCTTCCGCGCAGCGGGCCATCTCGTGCCGCGCTGCCCAAACCACTTCGCCCTTCCGAAATGGCAATGCGGGATGGAGCAGCTCGTCTAATTCAGCATCGTCGTTCGTCAACCCGTGTAACAGCGGCAAGTCCGCTCCATAGACTTTCTCCCACTCGTTGTCCGCTTCGGAGTTGTCCGTCCAGCCGTGCAATTTCAGTTCCGCCGTTCGGGACGCTACGCGTGGCAACCCGCCAAGCGGCGCCGCCCGATCGACCACGTCCTCCCCCATCTTGCGATAGGTTGTCCATTTCCCACCGGTGATCGTGACCAGCTTCGAATCCGAAATGAAAATCGTGTGATCGCGTGAAAGAGCCGCCGTGTTTCTGGCATTCGCGCGCCGCACCAGCGGACGCTGTCCGGACCAAACGCTCCGAATATCTCCTGGCCCGGGCGCGTGTCCCAAAAAGCGTTCGATATGCGCTACCAGGAACCGCCGCTCGTCGGCCATTGCTTCCGGCTCTATCGCAGCCTTCTCCACGGGATCGTCTGTCGTTCCCACAACCACGCGATCATGCCATGGAATTGCGAATAGAACCCGGCCGTCCGACGTTCGCGGCACCATCAAGGCCGAATCGCCCGGCAAAAAAACGCGCGGAAGCACCACATGCGTTCCTTGACTGACCGTGACCATCGCCTCAGCCTTCGGTTCATCCATGTGCCGCACATCATCGGCGAAAACTCCCGTCGCATTGATCACCACTTTCGCCGCTATCTCAATTTGCGTGCCGGATTCACTCTCTTCCGCAATCACTCCACTCACTGCGCCATTATGTTTCAGTAGCCGCCTCACCGGTGTATAGTTGAGCGCCAATCCTCCTTCGTCAAACAGCGTTCGCAGCAGCGCCATCGCAAAACGCGCATCGTCGAACTGTCCATCGTAGTAGAGAATGCCGCCTTTCAGCCCTTCCTGCCGGACAGTCGGTAACGCTTCCCGTACCCCGGCGCTCGAAAGAATGCGTGAACCGCCCAGCCGCTCCCGCCTTGCCAGCAGATCGTACAACTTCAGGCCGATTCCATAAAAAGGAATTTCCCAGAGCGCATACGCCGGTACGATGAACGCCAGCCGGTGCGCCAAATGCGGTGCGTTTCGCAGCATGCGCCCCCGCTCCCGTAGCGCTTCCAGCACCAGCTTCACGTTGCCTTGCTGCAGGTAGCGCACGCCGCCGTGTACCAGCTTGGTACTGCGGCTCGAGGTCCCCTTCGCGAAGTCGTGCGCCTCGAGCAGAAGCGTCTTGTACCCGCGTGTCGCCGCTTCGACGGCTGTCCCCAATCCGGTCGCCCCGCCGCCCACGACCACCACGTCCCACTCGCTCGTCGAGCCTATCTGCCGCAGTACATCCTCGCGGCGCAGACTCACATTCCTCTCCTCACGGCCTTTCCCAATTCTTGGCGCGCTCCAACGCCCGTGCCCAGCCGCCGCGCCGTTCGCGCCGTTGCTCTTCATCGATCGCAGGCGTAAAGCGCTTGTCTGCAGTCCACTGTTTTGCGATCGTCTCCTGATCGGGCCAATACCCCACCGCCAGTCCCGCCAGATAGGTCGCTCCCAGTACCGTCGTCTCAGGATTCGCCGGCCGCGTCACGGGCACGTTGAGCAAGTCCGCTTGAATCTGCATCAGCAGGTTGTTTCGCGCCGCTCCTCCGTCCACGCGCAGCTCCCGCAAAGCAACGCCGGAATCGTTCTCCATAGCCGCCAGCACGTCCGCAACTTGGAAAGCAATTCCTTCCAGCGCCGCTCTCGCGATGTGTGCCCGATTGCTTCCACGTGTCAGGCCCACGATTGTTCCGCGCGCGTATTGGTCCCAATGCGGCGCGCCCAATCCCGAAAACGCGGGTACCACGTAAACGCCGGCAGAGTCAGTTACGCTCGCCGCCAATTCTTCGATCTCTTCCGCGCTGCGAATGATTTGCAACTCGTCACGCAGCCATTGCACCACCGCCCCGGCGATAAAAATGCTGCCTTCCAGCGCATAAGTCGTGCGTCCGCCCACCCTCCACGCTACGGTTGTCAGTAATTTATTCCGTGACGCCACCGGTTGTTCGCCGGTGTTCAGCAGCATGAAACTTCCTGTGCCATAGGTGCACTTCACCATTCCCGGATGCATGCACATCTGCCCAAACAACGCTGCATGTTGATCGCCCGCAACCCCCGCGATTGGAATGCCCTTCAGCACGCCGGCCGTCTGGCCGCATACTTCACTCGAGCCGACCACTTCCGGCAGCAGCGATCGCGGGACGCCGATCAGATCCAGCAACTCGTCGTCCCATTCCTGCGTGTGCAGGTTGAAGAGCATCGTGCGCGATGCATTGGTCACATCGGTGACGTGCCGCGCCCCCTCAGTCATTTTCCAGATCAGCCAACTGTCGATTGTCCCGAAGGCCAACTCCCCCCGCGTCGCTCGCTCTCTTGCGCCCGGAACATTGTCCAGCATCCAGCGAACCTTGCTGCCGGAGAAATATGCGTCGATAACCAATCCGGTCTTCTGCTGAATTGTCGCTTCATGCCCCTGTTTGCGGAGCTGGTCGCAGAATCCGGAGGTGCGCCGGTCCTGCCACACAATCGCGTTATAAATAGGCTCACCTGTCTTCCGGTCCCACAGAATTGTGGTCTCGCGCTGATTCGTAATGCCGATCGCCGCGACCGACTCCGCATTCGCGCCCGCCTGCGCCAGCGCCTCCATCGCCACGCCGAACTGCGAGGACCAGATCTCTATCGGATCGTGCTCCACCCAACCGGGCTTGGGAAAGATTTGCCGGAACGGTGTTTGCGCGAGTCCATGGACGCGTCCATCTTGCCCCAGCAACACCGCGCGTGAGCTGGTCGTGCCTTGATCGAGTGCCAGGATGTACCGCATCAGCACATTCTCGTACTTACTGCTGGCGAGCGCATCACCCGAGATTATCAGGCGAGCGGCAGCTACTCGTGTCTCAGAGCTATGGCAGGATCTACCCGGCTTGCGCGCCGTGCAGGAAGCGCTGCTGCAAGCAGCCCGACAACCAGCAATAGCGCGCAAATCGCGCCATAAACCGCCGGGTCACTGGTGCTGACCTCATACAATTGGCTGCGCAAATATCGGCTCAGAACCAGCGCCGCGCCCGCGCCCGTCACCAGCCCCAATGCCGTAAGCCTTGCGCCGTTTTTCACGACGGCCGAAAGAATTTCTGCCGGAGCCGCCCCCAGCGCCATGCGGATTCCGAATTCAGCCGTGCGTTGCGTTACCGAATAAGCCAACACGCCGTAAAGCCCCACTGCGGCCAATACCAGCGCCAGCATCGAGAAGCAGCCCAGCAGGAACATCACGTAGCGGCGATTCTGCACAGATTTCGCAACCAACGACTCCATGGTTCGGATCTTCCACATGGGCTGATCCTTATCTATTGACCAAATTGCGCGCTGCACGGCTCGCGTCATTGCCATCGGGTCGCCCTTGGTCTTGACCACTAGAGTTGCGAAGATGAACGGATCCTGTGCATAGGGAACATACAGTTGTGGTGTTGCGGTTTCGGTAAGCGAGCCTAGTTTGGTATCGGGAATCACGCCCACCACCGTCGCCGTTGCCATCGCTGGGTTGATGAGGTCGAGATCCTGCTTCGGGATATTTACCTGACGTCCGACGGCGCTGTGGTGCGGCCAAAACTTTGCTTCGAAAGACTTGCTCACCATCACTACTCGAGCTGCGTCCGGACCATCGCTCCGGGTGAAGAATCGGCCTTCCAACAGAGGCATCCCGGCTGTCACAAAGTAACTCGGCGACACAGCATTGTATTGGACCACCCAAGGTGCTTCCGCTGGCGCCGGCGGCCGATCTGGAAAGCTGATGATCCGCGACGCACTATTCCCGCTGAATGGTAATGCCCGGATGTCGCCTGCCGACTGTACGCCCGGCAGCGCCTCGACTTTCGTGATTACCTCATCGTGAAATTGGGTCTGCTGCGCGCCACTCGGGTATCTGGTTTTCGGGAGCCGATACTCGAGCGTAAGCAGGTGGTCCGTCTTGAAACCCGGATCGATGGACACTAGCTTTTGCAGACTCTTGACCATTAATCCGGCGCCTACCAGCAAAATCAGCGCGAACGCCACCTGCCCCACCACTAGCGTTCCACGAAGTCTGCCGTGACTTGCGCCCGCGCCGCGCTGCCGCAGCGAGCTAGTCGCTTCGCGATGACTCAGCAGAGCAGGAGCCAGTCCAAAAAGCAATCCCGCGAGCAGCGACAGCAGCAACAGGAATATCAAAACCGATACATCGAGCCCCACTGGCAGGTCCTTCGGTATGTCATCGGAGTAAGCAAGCATCAGCCGGATGCCTCCTGCTGCCACAGCCACCCCGAACAAGCCGCCCATCAATCCCAGCAATCCACTCTCGGTCAGGAGCTGGCGCATCAGCCTGATTTGTCCCGCACCCAAAGAGAGGCGAACAGCTAGTTCTTGCCGCCGTCCAAAAGCCTGGGCCAGCAACAGCCCCGCTACATTCGCGCAGCCGATCAGCAGCACGCATCCAACCGCTCCCGCGAGCAGCATCAAAACCGGGCGAAGGTCTTCCACCAATGTTTCGTGCAACGGGAGCACAACCGCCCCTCGATCACGATCTGTATTGGGATACTCGGCTGCGAGTTGCCGTGTGATCGTCGCCAGCTCAGCTCGTGCCTGCTGTATCGAAAAGCCATCGGCAAGTCTTCCCAGTGCAATCGCGCTGTTATGCGCCCGATCCGCCACGTAGTTGGGATAAGCCTGAATGGGAAGCCAAACATCGGACGGGATAAAGGGTGACTGAAAAGTCGCTGGCAGAATCCCAATGACCGTGTAGGTTTCCCCGTTCAAAATCAGCGGCCGTCCAATCAGGTTCGGGTCCCCTCCGAATCGTCCCCGCCATAACCCATAGCTCATTACGCACACGCGAGCCGCGCCGGGCCGATCCTCGCCTGCAGCGAAAAGTCGTCCCAGCATTGGACGAACGCCCAACATCGGAAAGAAGGTGGACGATACAAATCCGCCAATCAATCGCGCCGGCTCATCGACACCCGTTAGATTGACGCTCTGCCCCTGTAAAGCCGACACGCTTTGCAGCGAATGTGCCTTCCCCCAATCGTCCAGATCGGCTGGTGAGATCGAATCTCGATCTGTGGTGCGATTTTTTCCAAACAGCAGCACCAGTTGCTGCGGCTTCGCATAGGGCAGCGGCCGCAGCAACACGGCTTCGAGCACGCTGAAAATCGCTCCATTCGCTCCAATGACCAGCCCCAGAGTCAAAACCGCGGTCATTGTGAACAGCGGCTGCCGGATCAGCATCCGCCATCCATAGCGGAGATCTTGTCCAAACGTTTCGATCCACGTCCACCGCCATGTAGCGCGCATCTTCTCCTGGATTTGCGTCGGATTTCCCAGATCGCGCCGGGCTGCGTAACGCGCCTGGTCTGCAGGTAATCCCGCTTCTTTTTTTTCTTCTGCTTCAAGTTCCAGGTGTGTCCGCAACTCTCGTTCGAAATCCTCGTCGCGGTGCTCACGCGTAAACCAGCCGCGCCAACGCATCTCAGTTCTCCTCCGCCGGCCACATCACTTGCGCAATTGCTGCGGCCATCTTCTTCCACTTCGATTCCTCTCGTGCGAGTTCCTTCTTGCCGGCTGCTGTCAATCGGTAATATTTGAACTCACGCTTTTGGTTCTGCGCCGCCGGCTCCCACTTCGCAGCCAGCCAGCCTTTTCGTTCCAGCCGGTGGAGCGCTGGATATAGTGATCCGTGCTCCACCTGAAGTAGGTCGTCTGTGCTTCGCTGAATATGTTTCGCGATCTGATGTCCGTGCGCTGGTCCAAACAGCAGCGTTCTCAGGATCAGCATGTCCAGAGTGCCCTGTAAAAGCTCCACGCGTTCCGACAAATCTTTGGGCATATCGATAGTAGATATTCTACCTTCAATTCCCGCCGCCCGGGTAGACACTCTACCAACTTGCAGGCCTCCTATGCGAGTGCTGGTACCTCGATGGCAGTACCCAATGTTCCAGCCTGCCACAGGCGTGCTCTTCGGTGTCGAGGGCCCCGATGATGGCTTAAATCAACCGGGTGATCTCTGGCGAATCAACCCGCAGACTGGGGTCGGCACGCTGGTCGGGAATACGGGCAAGTTTTTCGACACGATCACCTTCGCGCCAAACGGCACGCTTTACCTCGAAGCGGCCGACCTCTCAAGCGGCCCGGTGAATCCAAGTATTGATGTGATCGATCCGGCAACTGGTCACGTCCTTAGCAGCCAAGCGACGACCGACTTTTTCGGCGCACTGGCCGTGCGGCCCACAGATGGCGTACTCTTCGGCAGCACCGGAGATTCGGCGGAAATTTTCACCATCAATCCCAACACCGGAACTGAGACCATGGTCGGCAGCACAGGATTGAACTTCGTGGGAGGACTGGCCTTTGCGCCGGTACCTGAGCCAAGCGCCTTCGGATTGGTGCTACTCACTCTGGTCGGTGTCGGATTTGCTACCAGACGCCGATGGATGACAAACTAAATTTTTCGTTAGCGCTAGCGTCCCGAGCCCGCTGAAATCGTGCCGACTAGCGGGCTGCTCGCCACCGCATATTCGCGCTTCGGCATGCGTCCGGCCAGGAATGCCGCTCGTCCGGCTTCTACTGCCAGCTTCATTGCCAAAGCCATGCGCTCCGAATCTTCGGCCTCGGCAATGGCTGTATTCAGCAGCACGCCGTCGTAACCGAGCTCCATCGCAATCGCGGCGTCCGATGCTGTGCCCACTCCCGCGTCCACGATCAAGGGGACCTCCGTGATCGCTTCACGCAGGATTTTCAGATTCGTCGTATTCTGAATACCCAAACCCGAGCCGATGGGCGCAGCCAGGGGCATCACGGCGGCCGCTCCCGCGTCAATGAGTTTTCTCGCATTGACCAGATCGTCCGTCGTGTACGGCAGTACCACAAAACCCTCTTTGACCAGAACGCGCGTTGCTTCCAGCAGCCCTTCGTTATCTGGAAACAGCGTCTTCTGATCGCCAATCACTTCGAGCTTGATCCAGTTCGACAACCCTACTTCGCGCGCCAGCCGAGCCGTCCGGATCGCATCTTCGGCGGTGTAACACGCAGCCGTGTTTGGCAGAATGTGGATCTTGGATCGATCGATGAAATCCAGCTCAGACTCTTTGGCGCGATCCGTCAGGTTTACCCGCCGCACCGCCAGCGTCGCCATTTCGGTGCCCGATGCAGCATGGCACCTTGCCATCAATGCCTTGCTTCGGTACTTGCCGGTCCCCACAAATAACCGGGATCGAAACGTCTTCCCGGCAATGGTCAATACATCTTCCATACCGACCATTATGAAGCCGCCTTGACGCCGCTTCGCCTAGACTTCCACCAACGCTGCCTTCTCCGCCAGCGGCAACTCGATTTCAACTAATAATCCGGGCCCCGCGTTTTGTGCCCGAATCTTGCCTTGATGCACGGATACAGCGCGCTCCGCAATCGATAGCCCCAGCCCCACCCCGCCGCTGCTACGATTCCGGTCAGCCTCCACGCGAAAGAACGGTTGGAACAAATTCGGCAGACTTTCCTTCGGCACGCCCGGACCATAATCCCGTATCGAAACCACCGCCGCATCGGAACGCCGTTCCAGCGTCACCGCCACCGTGCTTCCTTCAGGCGCATAGCGAATGGCGTTTCGCAGCACATTCTCGACCGCTCTCCGCAACAGCTCGCGGTCGCCCCGCACCAGCACCGGCTCTCCCGCCGACAGATGCAGCGTGCATTTGTGAGCTTCCGATTCCATGGCGCCGTCCTCAACCACGTCTTTCAGCAGATCCGCCAAACCAATCTCATGCAGATTCCGGCTCTCCGGATCGTTCTCCGCCCGCGTCACCTGCAGCAATTCGGACACTAGCGTGCTCAGCCTGTCGATCTCTTTGTGAACGCGATCCAGCGATTTCGTCCGGTCTGGATTCGTCCGCGCCAGTTCCACCGCAAACTTGAGTCGCGCTAGTGGCGATCGCAGCTCGTGCGAAACATCCTGCAGCAGACGCCGTTCTGCAGTCAGCAGCGTCTCGATCCGGTCGGCCATCACGTTGAAAGCGCGCGCCAGTTTGCCGAACTCGTCCTTCCGCTTCGTCGACGCGCGTATCGCCAGATCACCCCGTCCGAATCGCTCCACCGTCTGCTCCAGCGTTCGTAACGGCGATCTCAATTGCACGGCCAGGATGTAGCAGAACACTACCGTGGCGGCGGCCATCCAAAGATAGTAAGGAATAGGGCTCCACGGTCCCAGCGGACTGGGGCTGTCGATCACCAGCCGGTACTTGCTATCGCGCGAAGGCCACGCAATCGCCATCCGGCTCTCCGTTCCCGGACTCCATCGCGGTCCAACTTTGCGCAATTCCTCGCTCCGGTCCTTTCCCGTAACAAGATCGGTTCCGTTTCGGTCAACCAGCGCGTGGGCGCCCGGGAAAAACGTATCGAGCCTTGCAAAGTACTCCTGTAGCGCGCTCTTGCCGCCTGTTTCGTAAGCATGTCTCGCGTCGCTCACCTGTAGTGATAGCGAGCGCGAGAAGAAGTCGTGGCGTCCCGGCGCAAACCTGTTCCGGAACTGGTTCGTAATCGTCGATCCCGCCAGGCACACGATCAAGGTGGCAAAAAACCACAACAGGATCTTGACGAAAATAGATCTCATACTGCCTGTTCCTCTTCACTCATCGGGCTCTCGTCTGCCGCCGCGAAAAGATACCCCACCCCGCGTACCGTCCTAATTAAAGTGCGCCCCCGTTCCAATTTCTTTCGCAGATGGCTGACGTGAACATCCAGAGCGCGCTCGAGTGGATTCGCTTGCCGGTTATAAAGGAATCGCGCCAGGTCGTCTCGCGAAACCACCCGTCCCGCCGACCGCACCAGAACTTCCAGGATGTCGTACTCGATCGATGTGACGTCCACCGGCAATCCATCGCAGAAGACCTCGCGTGTGCCCGAATTCAGCTTTACGCCGTTGGCTTCCAGAACCTCCGGCTTCAGCGCCGAACCCCGCCCCACGCGGCGCAGCACTGCCTGTATGCGCGCCAGAAGCTCGTCCGGGCTGAATGGCTTCGCCAGGTAATCGTCCGCGCCCGCATTCAGGCCCGTGATCCGGTCGCCGTGTTCCGTTCGCGCCGTCAGCATGATCACCGGAACCGCGCTTCGCCGGCGAAGCTGCCGCAGAACTTCGAATCCATCCATGCGTGGCAGCATTACATCTAGAATTACTAACTCGAAGCTGCCCTCCAATGCTCGATTCAAGCCCTCCGCCCCATCGTGCGCGAGCGATAGCGACATCCCTCGCGTCGAGAAAAACTCCTCCATCAAGGCAGACAACTCTGCATCGTCCTCGATCAATAGAATGGATAAATTCTTCAATGGGCAAACGGACAAGCGCCGTTTGAAGAAACTATAGCGCCAGCTGGCCTTGGTATTGCATGTCCTTCAACTCAAACTTTTTCTTGATCTCAATTTGTCCCATCGTCATCTTGAACTCCACCTGTCCGTCGGCCGCCGTAATCGGAAGCGATGACTTGTGGAAGCGAAAGAAATAAACGCCGGGTCCGCTCCAGTAGCCCGATTCATGGGCGGTCAGCGGCGCTTTGTTCTTCACACGAAGCGTGGCGAAATTGGCGAGTTCCTTCGGATCCGATCCCGCTTCCGGCTCGGGCAAACCATGAATGATGATTACGTAGTTCTGTCCTGGTTTGTGGGCGTTCGCCACCCGCGTCTCGTCTGGTGAATTGGATCCCGATCGGACCTTCAGCATCGCCAATCGAACCGGCGTTGCGCTCGCCCAAATCACCGTGATAGGTGCTTGGTGGACAGGCGCCCCGGCGGACGGAGCCACGCCCGATTGGGATTGCGTGGTGGAAAGAGTATGCGTCCCATTCGGGTCGGCAGGTCCGGTGCTGCCCGGATAGGCCGGGCTCGTCATGTTTACGCCCGTTGTTGTGCTGGAAGGATTGCCCAAGGCCGCGCTCGGCGGAGGCGCTCCGTTGTTCCCTGGCTCCACCACCATCACATTGGGTCTGCCATTGGCGGGCATCGGCATCTGCTTCGCCCAGGGCGAATCGGACATGATTGCCGCAGCGTCTTTGTCCGTCCAATCCTTGAAATCTTTGTTCTGCCACGCGCCAGTTACGGCCGCGAACACGGCCGCCGAGCACGCGAATGCCAGGAGAAAGGTAGAACGTCCCGCGGGCATAAACACCCTCCTGTTATCTAGGACCTAACTGCTAGCTAATAAGTAACACAATCGCAGCCGCAATCTATCCGCCGATAGCTCTTACGCGCAGAGTCGCCATCTCTTCACTCCCCAATCCATTCGATGGCGAGCCTTTCTTCTCTTATGGCCATCGCTTGAAGTTCCGGATCTCCTGTGACCAAAGGCGCTCCCCGCAGTATTGCCGTCGCGGCGGCGAATCCATCCGCATACGAGATTGCGTGCCGGGATTTTAGCGCGGCCGCCAGCATCACGAGCTCGTCTGCCGCGGAGATGATCGTAATATGCCTGCGGAGCTTCTCCAGCACGTGCTGCCCGTAGACCGCGTTGCGAGCCTTGATACAGAGGTAAAATACCTCCCCGACATTCACGATATTCATAAGAAGCCTCCGTTCCCGGCGACGTGCAGCCCCGAGCATCAGCCGTACACGCTCACTTCCCGGCTGCTGGCCTTTAAGCCAAGCCATAACAGCCCAGGCATCTAGAACGGTTTCGAGCATTTCAGGACCAGCGCTGGTCCTTCTTCAATTCGGCTTCGCGTTCGTTCTTCATCAGTTCCTCAACGTTTACATCTGCCAACGATCCCTCCAGTTCTTCTAATCCCTCCTGTGGCAATCTGGGCGGCTGGGCAGCCCAACACTCTAGCGCTTCGTGAACAGCCGTCTGAACATTGATTCCCCGGCTAGCCGCGATGCTTTTGAAGCGGCGCAACTCTGGTTCCGGCATACGCACGGAAAGAACCTTCAGATGCTTGCTTGCTGACATGCTGTCATTGTAGCGCCATTCGACTACCGCGGGTTCGTTCGGCAAAACCGCCTCTCTTTGTTCTTGGCTTCGTTTCGCATTAGATCGGGTGCCCTCGTCCGGCAGTTCGTTTGGTAAGCTCCTCGTCGGCCCTGATTATGTTATTCTCGTTTTCGGATCGGACAGGTGGGTGAGTGGTTAAAGCCAACAGACTGTAAATCTGTCCCTCCTTGCGAGGTACGAAGGTTCGAATCCTTCCCTGTCCACCATTCGTTCCGGTAGGCCGTTGTAGCTCAGTTGGTAGAGCGCGTCCTTGGTAAGGACGAGGTCACCAGTTCAATCCTGGTCAACGGCTCCATTGTTGTGAGTAACTTAGCCCATTCAGGCAATCCGCCCGCTGCCCATTAGCGCCCAATTCGATCACTGAATTCCTCCCTCGGGCTTCCCGAGAATGCGCTCAATTGACGAAATGCTCCGTTCCGCTTACGGCATTTCCCGGATGGTCTTTCGCAGTTTGGATTTATTTGCCAGCGACGCCGGGTTCGTGAAAAATCCAGGCCCAAAATGTCGCTGTCTTGGTAAATGGAGGTACTAGTGTCTAGACTGAATTTCCAGAAACGTTACGTGCTGCAGTCGGCATTGCTCTTGGTTGTCATAACTTCTTCGCTCCCCGCCGCAACGGTCATCTATACAGGCGGACAAGTAGGCGCGATTGACGGCCTGATCGTCGATGGCAAAGAGTACAATATCACCTTCAACGCGTACGTGCCGAATTACACCTTTCTGAATAACGGGAGCGGCGCCAACGATGCTGTCGATGCGATGAACGCCATTTTGAACGGCCCGGTGGCGCAAAATGGCGTCTATTTTATCTCTGACCCGCCGTACGGCTCGCAATTCTTCGAGGTATCATACGCGATACCTACCGCCAATCAGAACGACGCGATTCTTGGAAACCTGACAACCGAATGGGTCAATCAGGGTCCAACCCAGTCTTATCCCAATGATGGTTTTGACAACGATTACGCTCAATTCACGCCTGTTGTCCCAGAGCCCGCCTCCTCTGCTCTCCTGGGTATGGGTCTGCTCGTCCTCCCGGCGCTCCGCAAACTCCGGAAGCGTTCCTAAACGCTATACGGCTAGTTGAAGAGCCTGAAAGATCTTACCGCCGCAGGATCCGTCGCTAAAGCCTTTGGGACCAGTAGAGCTTCCCGTCGGATTTTAGGTCTGTCTCTGACACGCTGGCGAACTTCAGAAGTCGGGCGTGTCTGCCGTCTCAGGTTGGAGCGGATCGCTACTTGAACTACAAAACCGCCCGGCCTGTGTCGGACAACTGCAGATTCCGGCCTGAAGCAGACTGAACGACCGTCATATATTCTACAATCCTGATATCTTTTCGGCCTTCGTCGGAACTGGGAGTGCGACGTTTTCAATGGATCAAGATCACAAAGGTACGTGCTGTTTCGTGCCCAAGGTTGAAGGCGCCCGGGGCGCACAGTTATGAAAGCTCCCATCGCCATCATGTCGTTCAACAGGCCGGACTACCTGGCTTCTACGCTGGATTCGCTGAGGGCGCAATCGGACGGAACGCTGGAGGGGCGGGAGATCCACCTTTTCCAGGACGGCTTTGTCAACCTGTACAGCAAGCTCAAATACGCCGAGCGCGCCGATATCTATCGTTGCATCGCTGTCTTTCTGACACGTTTTCCTAAGGGCAGGGTGCATTCATGGGGTGACAACATCGGTATTTGCGAGAATTTCTATCGCGCCGAGTCTTACATGTTTGATGAAAGGGGATTCGAATTCGTTTTCTTCTTCGAAGACGACATGATCCTCTCCCCTGTCTATCTCGCCATGATGGACATTCTGCAAGGTTTCGCTGAGCGATCACCGCGCGTGGCGTACTTCGCGGCGTATGGCGCCTATCACGCGCAGCCGGAAGAGATTGAACAGCGCCGGCGGGAGTTAGTCAATCTCGAGAATCACTTTGGATTTGGGCTGCGCAAGTCGGCCTGGGCCAGGATTCGTGAGTTTCTGGGGCCGTATTACAAAATAATTCGCGGGAACGACTATGCCCGGCGTGACCATCGGGCGGTATTCGATTTGTTTGCCAAGTCGGATGCGGTTCCGCGCGCCTCTTCCCAGGATGCGGCCAAGTCCTGGGCATGCGACCAACTGGGTTTGTGGCGCTGCCGCACATTTGTGCCGTTTGCGCGCTATATCGGCAGCCGCGGAGCACACATGACCCAGGAAGCCTACGATCGGATGGGGTTCGGTCGCACGGTCATTGTTACCGAACCCATCCACGATCTAGACTTTCCCGACGACGCGGGCATTGATCAAAAACTCGCCGAGCAGCATGCTTTATTCGCCCGCATCAAGCAGAATGAACTCGATTCCCTTCTCGCTTCGCTTCCTGCGGCGGAGCTGAATCCCATGCGCCGCTGCACGGCAGAAGACGTGAAGATGGCGTATCGGCTTCTACTGCATCGCGAACCGGAGTCGCTGGCCGTAATTGAGCGACATACCAACGGACAAGATGTTTATTCGTTTATCCAGAGTGTAGTTTCGTCTGTGGAATTTGCTTCGTGGCGTGACCGCCTGGGGGAACCTGGACGCATTTACAACCCGATAAGGTTTCCTTCAAACTGAGGGCTCCCGTAGGAGTCCTGGAGCACTAACGAAGCCGCAATCTGGCAGCAAAGCCCAAAGATATTGGTCATTGAGCATCCACCTGGTGAAGGAGGAAACAGCGGCAGGGTGCTTATTGGTTTTTCTCGGTGTCAAACCCTGGGAGCCGGAGTACCTGTCACGCGGGCGACCCTAGATCGTCATTCCCTGGTAGCGCCCAATCTGCCGGCGTAAGCGCGCTCGCCTTCTCCTCGTTTCGCATCTTCTGGCGCGCAGAGCTTTCGTGAACTGCACGCGATCGCCGACTACAAACTCCCGATAGCTCGGCTCGTAAACGGATGGCAACGGGCAGGAGATCACATCGCCGACCCAGTACGTGGCGGCAAAGCGGAGATCCTCACGCGTCAGGCGGCGCGGATCCAAAACGCGGGCCCGGTATGCTTTGCCCCGTAGCTGGCGTGCCTCGATCCTTGCTGCTCGAATCGCGCCGGAGATCGCCAGCCGCGAACGATTGTCCGGGCTCACCACCAGCGTGTACCGCCGATTCTGCACGTACCTGGCTGCCGCTGCCGCACGATTTTGCGCAGCTGAAAGGTTTGCATCTCGGTTCCTGCAGCTCGGCGAACATGCGCCCAGCTCCCAGCGAGCCATGCTGCTTTGTGTCGCCGATCACCACGACGCGATCCGCAGGCTTGCGGCCCGCCTCGGCCGTGATTTAGGGGCGTTCGGAGCCGCGATTTCCGTTGCCCGTTATGGCTGATTCGAGCAGAAATCGCCCAAAAAGCGCTTAGACAGATCAACGAAGAGTGAAGGACTTACGGTGGTTCGTGAGGGCGCCGCGGACCCAAATCTT